>NZ_WLYK01000001.1:0-1200000 GCF_009707545.1 Nakamurella alba
CTCCCCGGCCAGGAAGGGCCCCGCTTCACCGCGCCCAGTTGACAAAGTTGCTCACATATCAGTCGAAGGGGTCGGACTCCCGGTCGATGTGGAACTTCGACATCTGCAGGTCCTGCATCTCGACCCCGGTCTCCGGCGGATCGGCCACGGCCCGGAACGCCGCCAGCGAGTCCTCGCCTTCCCAGCGCTCGTAGTTGTTGACCCTGGCGGGGTCCAGCGGGTCGGCCGTGATGGCAACATCCAGGCAGCCTGGCGCGGCCCTTGCGCGACGGACCAGGTCCTGGAAGGCGGCGACGTAGGCGTCGCGTGCGGACGGCTCGACCCGTTAGTGCCCGGCGATGATCAGCATGGACGGACCGTACCGCCGTTCTCAAGCACCTGCCTCCCGTGGCGGCGTCGGTAGGAGTCGCAGGGTGGAGTCCGCGGCGTCGTCGCCGACCATCCGATCGACAGTGCCGGTCCCGTAGCGGTGGTACTTGCTGCGGTAGGCGTCGTCCACCAGCCCGCGCCCGGCCCCGCCGACATCCTCGACAGTCACGTCGATCTCACCGTCAGGCAGGTCGACCGTCGCACGTCCGGATGCGACGACCCGGCCGTACCAACCGGTGTCGCGTCGCTGCCAGGTCCGGACGTACACCTCGCCACCGGCGACCACCGCCCAGATGATCACCTGCCGTCCCGGGGTGCCATCGGCGCGGAGCGGTCGGATCCGCAGCTCGTCGTCGTCGGCGATGCGGGTCAGTTGATCGGCGGTCCAGTTCGAGGCCATCACCGACCCTCCTGTTCCCCGGAGATGATGCGCCGTACGGCGTCGGCGGCGACGGTCGGATCGGCGGGCTCGGTGTCGAGCGCCCGGTGCAGGGTCAGGCCCTCGATCAGTGCGTCGAGCAGCCTGGCCGTCCGCGCATCGACATGTCTCTCCAGCGCCGCGCGGCTCCGGCCCATCCAGGCGTGGGTGATCGCGCGGAACACCGGTTGTCGCGCCGCAAGGGTGTACAGCTCCTGGGTGAGTACCAGTTCGTCGGATCCGACCGGGTCGTTCAACATCCCGATCACCGCCGTGGCGGCTTCCGCCCGGGTGCCGGCACCGGTCATCCGCTGCTCGAAGCGGTCCGCCTGCTCGTCGGCGAACCGGGAGAACGCCTGGCGCAGCAGGTCTTCCATGCCGAAGAAGTGATAGGTCATCGATCCCAGCGGTACCCCGGCCAGCGCCGCGACCTTGCGGTGCGAGGTCCCGGCCACGCCGTCCGCTGCGATCACTTCCAGGCAGGCCTGCACGATGCGGTCCCGACGGTCCGGGTCGACGCGCCGCGCACCGGTGGCCGGCTGGGCAGTCATCCGTTGACGGACCGGATGACCCGCGCCGGGCTGCCCATCGCCACCACGTCGGCGGGGATGTCCCGGGTGACGACCGATCCGGCCCCGATGACGCTGTTGTCGCCGATGGTGACGCCCGGGCAGACGATGACACCGCCGCCCAGCCAGACGTTGTCGCCGATCACGATCGGCAGGGCTGCTTCCAGGTGGGCGCGCCGCGGTGCCGGGTCGATCGGGTGCGTCGGGGTCAGCAGCTGCACCGACGGCCCGATCTGGCAGTGGGCGCCGATGGTGATGGTGGCGACGTCCAGGGCGGTGAGGTTGTAGTTGATGAACGTGCCGGGGCCGATGTGGATGTTCTCGCCGTAGTCCACGAACAGCGGTGGCTTGACGAACGCGCCGGCGCCGAGCGTGCCGACCAGGGCTTCGAGCAGCGGTCTGGCCACGGCCTCGTCGGCCACGGCCGCCCGGTGGTAGGCGTCGGCGAGCTGCACCGCCCGCTGCGCGAGACGGGCGCTCTCCGGATCCTCCCCGCCGAGGTAGAGGTCCCCGGCCAGCATCCGCTCGCGGTTGGTCCTGGTGTCGCCGGCGAAGAAGTCCTGCGTCATGTGTACGACCGTACACTCCGCGGGAACGTCGTGCCCGGCTGTGAAGGGGTGGGCGGCTCAGGTCCCGTGCCAGTCCCCGATGATGTGCTGCAGGTGCTGGTGCATCAGGAGTTCGGCGAGCGGACCGTCGCCCGCGACGACGGCCTCGCAGAGCGGGAGGTGCTCGGCCGCGGAAGCGCTGAGCATGCCGCGGGCGGACAGCGACCGGATCCCGTACTGCCGGGTGCGGTCCCGCAGGTTCGCCACCAGGTTGACCAGGTGTTTGTTGCCGAGCAGCTCGAGCAGCCCGAGGTGGAACCGGCGGTCCACCTCCAGGTAGGTCACCAGGTCGCCCTGCGCCTCGAAGGCGACGATGTCGGCGGCCAGCGCCCGGAACTCCTGCTCCCGGCCGGCGATCAGCCCGCCGACCGCCACCCGGTGCATGGCTGGGACCTCGAGATCCAGTCGCAGCTCGTAGATGTCGTGCTGGTCCTTCTGTGTCTGCGGTGCGATGCGGTAACCGCGGTTGCGGACCGGCTCCAGCAGGCCCTCGCTGACCAGTGCCAGCAGCGCCTCCCGCACGGGGCTGTTCGACACGCCCATCTCGACGGCGATCGCCGAGGCCGAGTAGATGCGGTCCGGCTCGAGCCGGCCGGTGACGAGGTCGTGCCGGAGCCGGGCGATCGCCTGCTCGCGCAGGCCGATCGTCCGGAGATGGCCGGGCTGCGGGTCCACGGTGGTCTCCTGTGTCGCGGGCGGGTGACGGATCAGGCGATCGTGAACAGGGCCGGCGGGAAAGCGGTGGTGTCGACGTCGATGCCCAACCCGGGACCGGTCGGCGCCGATCCGCGGCCGTCCACGGACCGCGGCAGGTACCCGGCGACGTGCCCGTCGGTCCAGTCGTTGAAGAAGGAGGTCATGAGCAGGCTCTCCGGCCGGGTGCTGGCGGCGATGTGACTGACCGCCGCCGAGACGATGTCGCCGCCCCAGGTGTCCTCGATCGAGACCATCAAGTTCAGCGACTGCATGAGGTCGCGGGCCCGGGCCGCGGCGGTCAACCCGCCGACCCGGCTGATCTTCAGGTTGACGGACGACGCACCGGCCTGCTTGGCGCGGAAGATGTCCTCCGGGACGCAGACCGACTCGTCCAGCACCAGGGGCAGGGACGACCCGGCGGCTGCGAGCGCGCAGTCCTCGGTCGTCCGGCACGGCTGCTCGACGTACACCGGCAGGTCGGCCATCGCCCGGTAGGCCCGGCGGGCGTCCAGCAGGTTCCAGCCGCCGTTGGAGTCGGCGATGACGATCGTCCGTGGATCGGCTGCTTCGACGGCGGCCCGGGTGCGGGCGGCGTCCTCCAGCGGGTCGTTGCCGACCTTCAGCTGGAACCTGTTGATGCCGGCCGCTTGTCGCCTGGCAACGAAGTCGGCCATGGAGTCCGGGGTGCCGAGCGGGACCGCCTCGTACAGCGGGAAGTCCGGCTGCAGCACGCCTCCCAGCAGATCTGCGACCGGGCGGCCGACGGACCGGCCGAGCAGGTCCCAGCAGGCGATGTCGATCGGGCTCTTGGCGAAGCCCTGGCCGAGCAGCACCGCGTCCATCATCCGATTGATGCCGGAGATGTTGGTCGGGTCGGCGCCGATCAGGTGCGGGGCCAGCAGGCCGATCGCCGCCCGGATCCCGTCGGTGAAGGCCGGCAGGTAGGTGGCGCCGAGCGGTGTCACCTCGCCCCAGCCCTCCAGGCCCTCGTCGGTCCGTAGCCGCACGATGGTGCCGGTCTGCTCCACCGCGGCCCGCCCGCCGGACATCACGTACTCGCCGTGGGCGTAGCCGAGTCGGTATCCGAAGCAATCGACGGCGGTGATCTTCACTGTGCAGTCCTCCGGGCGGTCGCGAGGGCCGCGCTGTGTCGCCACGGCCGGTTGTAGGTAACACGTTACCGACAACTCGGCAGGACGGCCATGGTGGGGGTGGGGACGACGGACGCCCCCTACGGCGGTCGTGGCGGGCGTCCGGTCGAGACGAGGGCTGTTCGGATCTCAGCGGCGGTGGTAGTCACCGTCCCGCTTGCCGAAGAAGGCGCGCAGTGCCTCCTGGTGGTCCTCGGTGAGGAACATCTTGACGAACTGCTGCCGCTGGAACTCGTCACTCTGCTCGGCGGACAGGTCCATGGTGCGGTTGGCGGAGTACTTGGTCGCCTCGACCGACAGCGGTGCCCGGGTGGCGATGCGGCGAGCCTTGGCCAGACCGGCCTCGTACAGGTCCTCCGGCGCGTGCAGTTCGGTGACCAGCCCCCAGTTGTAGGCCTGCTCGGCGCTGATCCTCGATCCGGTCAGCAGGATCTCCTTGGCGGGCCCGAGCCCGATCAGGCGGGGCAGCCGCCAGAAGTTCACGATGAGACCGACGTTCACCCCGGCCGCGACGAAAAAGGCGTCGGTGGAGGCGATCCGGATGTCGCAGGAGAGGACGAACTCGAGGCCGCCGCCGAGGGCACCTCCGTTGATCGCAGCGATCACCGGTGCCCGGTACTCGGCGATGCGCTCGCAGAGGCCCAACCAGCCGTCGATGTAGGCGCGCGCGTCGGCGGCATCGAGGTTCTGGTCCTCGCGGAGGTCACCGCCGGCGGTGAAGACCTTGATGGCGCTGGTGATCAGCACCGCCCGCACGGAGTCGTCAGCGTCGAGCAGGTCGAAGATCTCGCCGATCTCGCGACGTGCCTGGATGGTCAGGACGTTGGCGGGCGGCGCGTCGATGGTGATGACGGCGATCCCCGGCTCCTCGCGGCGCAGGGTGACCACCCGGCCGGTGTCGAGTTCGTCGGTGGTCGCAGCGGTGTCGATGGACATGCAGTTGATCCCTTTCGGTCGGTGAATTCGAATGTGGAGGAGTAGGTGTCGGAGGATCAGCCGGTGGCTTTCGGGCGGCTCAGCCGGAGCATGGCCAGGGTGACGACGACGTTGACGAGCAGGACGAGGACGGACAGGGCGCCGACCTGCTGGTAGAGCGAGTCGTTGGCCAGGTCGAACAGGACGGTGGCCAGCGTCGGATTTGCACCGGTGTAGAGGAAGACCGACATCTCGAGTTCGCGGAGCAGGATGACGAAGTTGAGCATGCCGGCCGCGATCAGCGACGGGGTGAGCAGCGGGATGGTGATGCGCCGCCAGGTGCGGAGCCAGGATCCGCCGAGACTCCGGGAGGCTTCCTCGACCTCGCCGCCCACTTGTCCCATTCCGGCGTTGACGTACTGGAAGCAGGTGGGCAGTGCGTGCGCGGTGTAGGCGATGAACAGGATGAAGACGGTCCCGCCGAGGCCGAACGGCTGCCCGGCGAAGCTGATGATCATGCCGATGCCGAGGATGGCCCCGGGCAGTGCGAGCGGCGCCGACATGAACGCCGGGATGATCGAGTTGGCCTTGGAGGTCGTGCGTTGCCGGAGCCAGGAGGCCATGACCGCGATGGCCAGCGCGGCGATCGTCGCAGTGGCGGCGAGCAGGAAGCTGTTCCCCATGGCGGAGAGGAACTGCGGTTGGGCCAGGACCTTGTCGTAGTTGTCCCACAGCACCCAGTTGTCGCCGCCGATCGGCCGGCCGATGGACTTGCGGAAGGAGGTCAGGGCGAGCATCCCGAACGGGAGCACGAGCGAGAGCAGCAGTACCCCGGTGCAGAACAGCAGGGCGACAGGGCGGAACCATCCGAGCCGGATCTGGCCGCGGCGGCCGGGTTTGCCGCCGATCACGGTGAACCGGCGGCCGCGCAGGAACTTCGACCGGACGTAGAGCAGTGCGGCGATCATCACCATGATCGGGACGGCCACCACGGCGGCGGCTTCGATCCGCGGCGGGAACTTCAACAGTGAGAACAGCACCGTGGGGATGGTCTGAAAATTGGTCGGCGCACCGAGGATGGCGGCGGGGCCGAAGATCACGACCGAAGTGACGAACACCAGGATGGTGCCGGCGATGACCGACGGCGCGATCACCGGGAACGTCACGGTGCGCAGCACCCGGAAGCGGGAAGCCCCCAAGCCGGCGGCGGCCTGCTCGAGCGAGGGCTCGATGCCGTCCAGCGCGGCGGTCACCGGCAACAGGATGAGCGGGTAGGTGAACAGCGACAGGACGAAGATGATGCCCCAGGGGCTGAAGATGTCGAACGGTGCCGTCTCCAGGCCGAACACCGACATCAGCAGGTTGTTCAGTGCGCCGTTGTTGGGCCCCAACAGCAGCACCCAGCCGAGGGCGGCGATGAAGCTCGGCGCCGAGAACGTCAGCACCGCTGCTCCTCTGAACATCCCGCGGAGCGGCATGTCGGTGCGGGACAGGATCCACGCCATCGGCAGGGCGATCAGCAGGGCACCGGCCGCGGTACCGCCGGCGATCCACAGGGAGTTGAGGGTCGCCTGCAGGAGTTGCGGCTCCGAACCCAGCAGGCCGTAGTTGCCGAGACCCACCGAGCCGCCCGGCTCGACGAGACTGCGCGCCACGATCTGGTACAGCGGGTAGCCCACGAGCAGCAGCACGACCGCGATCCACACGAGGCGGATCGTCCGCTCGAACCTGCTGACATGGTTCCGCCGCCGCAGACCACTGTGCGCCAGGTTCCGGTCGGGTGGCGCGCCCGGTCCGGTCACCGTGCCGGTCGACATCGTCAGGCCCCGATCTTCGCGGCGAACTCGGCGCGGACGTCGGCACCATCGGCGGCGAGATCCTCGACGGAGACAGGCAGTTGCTCGACGCCGGAGAGGTCGGGAGCACCCTCCGGTGCGGGCATGCCCTGCAGGACACTGCGGTTGCTGGCATCGACGAGGGCCTGCTGGAACTCGTCGCTGAGCTGGTAGTCCACCAGGAGTCGTCCGGCATTCGGGTGCGGAGCATCCGCGATCGAAGCCACCTCCCAGAACGCGATCGGCACCCCGTCGGAGGGGTAGTGGATGGCCAGCGGCTCCCCGCCCTTCGCAGCTGCGAGGACGGTGGTCTCGTTGGCGGGAATGCCGAAGGTGGTCTCGCCGGTGAGCACCATCTGCGACAGGCCCAGGGTGCTCTCGGTGACGATCGGCTGTGCGGACTGCAGCTGCCCGATCCAGTCGCTGCCGAGCGCCGCACTGACGGTGACGTAGAAGGACAACGCGGTGCCGGAGGCGTTCGGATCGGCGGTGATCACCGACTTCGGGGCCAGGGCGGTGACGTCGGCCCAGGTGGCCGGGAGCTCCGACTCCTGGGTGTTCGCCGTGTTGTACATGATGCCCAGCGGGACCTGGACGAACGGTACCTGCGGGGTGCCGTCCTGGTGGATCCCGTCGATCAGCCGGTCCTGGTTGATCGGATCGGCAGCGGTGATCAGCTTCTCGTCCGCCCACTGCTGCATCCGGATCGGATCGGCCAGACTGACGACGTCGGCGTTGATGGTCCCGCTCGCCTTCTCCGCCTCGATGGCGTTGACCGTGGCGGAGGTGTCGTCGCGGCGGTAGGTGACGGTGATGCCGTAGCGGGCCTCGAACATCGACTTCAAAAGCTCGATCTGGTCACGGCTGTGGCCGCCGGCGTAGATGGTCACGGACCCTTCCTGGCGGGCGGCGGTGACCAGTTCGTCGGAGATCCCGGCGATGGGTGCCAGGTCGGCCGCCGGGGTCTGCGCCGCTGATCCGCCACCACAGGCGGTCAGCATCAGAGCACCCACGGTGAGGGCGGTTCCCAACAGGGACTGGTGGATCATGTTGCGTCGCATCGAATCTCCCTTGAGTCAATGGCGGTACGATCGGAAGTGGTGCGGTCCGGCAGCTGTCGCCGGGCCCGCGTGGTGTGCTCAGAGCTGCTCGTCGACCAGCACGGTGA
This sequence comes from Nakamurella alba, assembly GCF_009707545.1. Lineage (NCBI taxonomy): Bacteria > Bacillati > Actinomycetota > Actinomycetes > Nakamurellales > Nakamurellaceae > Nakamurella > Nakamurella alba. The sequence goes on from NZ_WLYK01000001.1 coordinate 7,730, forward strand.
TCGATGACGGTGCGATGTCGAGGGCGACGGTGTCGCCGATGCCGAACCGGACGGTTGGTGCGGTGGTGGCTTTGATCAGCTCTTCCTGGCCGGGTAGGTCGACCAGGTAGATGATGCTGTCGCCGAAGAACATGGCCTCGACGACCTTGCCCTCGGCCTTCCCGGCCTGCTCGTGGGTCGCAACGGACAGGCGGACATCATTGGGCCGCAGTGAGAGTGCCACAGGGCTACCGGTGTTCGGAGCGCCGGTGGGTACTGCGGCGGCGTACGTCCCGCCACCCTCCAGCACGACGTCCGCGATCCCGGTGTCCCTGGTGTCGCCGAGCACGGCGCGGACGATGTTCGTGGTGCCGAGCGCCCGGGCGACGTAGCTGGTCCGCGGATGCCGGTAGATGTCCTCCGGGCTGCCGGTCTGGCCGACGGTGCCCGCGTTCATCACCACGAGCCGGTCGGCGAGCGAGAGCGCCTCGGCCTGGTCGTGCGTGACGTAGACCATCGTCACGCCGAGACTGCGCTGGATGCGCTTGATCTCGATTCGCATCTCCTCGCGGAGCCGGGTGTCCAGGTTGGACAGCGGCTCGTCGAGCAGCAACAACGCCGGGTCGTTGACCATCGCCCGGGCCAACGCGATGCGCTGCTGCTGGCCGCCGGAGAGCTGGTGGATGTAGCGGTCGGACAGGGCGCCGAGCTGGACCAGGTCCAGCGCCTGGCCGACCCGCCGCCGGACATCCTTCTTGTCGGCCTTGGCCGTCCGCGGGCCGTAGGCCACGTTGTCGAAGACAGTCATGTGCGGCCACAGCGCGTAGTTCTGGAACACCACGGCCATACCGCGTTTCTCGGCCGGGACGTAGGTCCGGTCGGACACCAGGGTCCGGTCGCCGAGGGTGATCGACCCGGCGTCCGGGCGCTCGAAGCCGGCGATCATCCGCAGGCAGGTGGTCTTGCCACACCCGCTGGGGCCGAGCAGGACGAGGGACTCGCCCTCGGGAACGGACAGGTCGATGCCGTCGACGACGGTCACCGCACCGTACTTCTTGACGATCCGGTCCAGGACGAGATGACTCATGTCGCTGCGCTGCCTTCCGGGGCTCGATGGGGCACGGTGATGACTCCTGCGTCCAGGAGGTGCTCGATCTCCTCGTCGCTCCAACCGCTTTCGGCCAGCACCTCGGTCGAGTGCTCGCCGAGCAGCGGTGCGGTGCGGGTGATGCGGGAGGGGGAGTGGGACAGCTTGTAGGGCTGCCCGATGTGGGTGACCGGGCCGAGACCGGGGTGGTCGACCCGGACCGCCATCTCCCTGCTCAGGACATGCTCGTCGCGGTAGACCTCGTCGATGGAGTTGATCGGTCCGCAGGGCACGCCCGCGGCGTGCAGCTTCTGCGACCAACCGGCCCGGGTGTCCGTGGCCAGGGTCGTGGCGATCTCCTTGGCCAGAGCCTCCCGGTTCCGCAACCGGGTGGGGTTGTCGACGAACCGCGGATCTTCGGTCAGGTCGGTCCGGCCGATGGCGGAGCAGAGCTTCTCCCAGGTCCGCTGGTTCGCGGCACCGATGGTGAGCCAGCCGTCAGCTGTCGGAAAAGCCTGGTACGGCGCAGACATCCGGTGCGCCGAGCCCAGCGGTGTCGCGACGTCGCCGGCGGCGAACCAGTTCGCGGTCTCCCAGACCGTGGTGGCGATACCCGCCTCGAGCAGTGAGACGTCGACGTGCTGGCCACGCCCGAACCGCTCCCGGTACATGAGCGCGTTGAGAACACCGACGGCACCGAAGATCCCGGCGTTCAGGTCGCACACCGGAACGCCGGCCTTGACCGGAGCGCCGTCCGGCTCCCCGGTCATGCTCATCAGCCCGCTCATCCCCTGGGCGACCAGGTCGAACCCGCCACGGTCGGAGTACGGCCCGGTCGTGCCGAACCCGGAGATCGAGCAGTACACGAGCCGCGGGTTGATGGAGGCCAGGTCGTCGAACCCGAGGCCGAGGCGCTGCAGAGCACCCGGCCGGTAGTTCTCCACCAGGACGTCGGCGTCCGCAGCCAGCCTGCGTACCAGCTCCACCCCGGCCGGCGTCTTGAGATCCACTGCCAGGCCTCGCTTGTTGCGGTTCAGAGCGATGAATCCGGGTGCGGCCTCCGGATCGGTGACCCCGCCCATGCGTCGGGTGTCGTCGCCCGCGCCCGGCCGCTCGATCTTCACGACATCGGCACCCATGTCCGCCAGCAGCGCGGAGCAGTACGCGCCCGCCATCACCTGGGTCAGGTCGAGGACCCTGATGCCGGACAGGGCCCTGGCTTGTTGATCCACCTCCATGTTGACTCCCTCGTCATCGTGTGCCGAAATACGGCACAATGTGTGCTATGTTGGCACGAAGTGGCGCCAGTCACCTTGCCAACGGCGGAAGGGGATGTCAAGACCGTGAGTGCTGTCGAGGTTGCGTTCACCGTTCTGGAGGGCGTGGGTGTCCACCAGCCGATCGGCGTCAGTGCCCTGGCCCGGGAACTGGGCAGCACCAAGTCGACGGTGCAGCGCGCCCTGCTGCAGTTGGGCCGGCTCGGCTGGATCGAGCAGGACTCGTCCTCGTCGTGGCGATTGACGTCCAAGGTGCTCGAGCTCGGGGCGCGGTTCTCCGCCGGCGCCGACGTCAGGGTGATCGCGCCGCCGATCATGGCCGAGTTGCGCGACGCGGTCGGCGAGACCATTCATCTGTCGGTCGCGGAGGGGCCGTGGGTGGTGCTGGTCGAGAAGGTGGAGTCCGGCAATCCGGTGCGGACCTACAGCGCCGTCGGCACGCGCTACCCGATCCACGCGACCTCCGCGGGCCTGGCGATCCTGTCCGCCACGCCCCCGGAAGCGGTCCGTTCCATCCTCGGTGACGGCCCGTTCGTAGGGGTCACTCCCGAGACGCCGACCGAACTCGCTGCCGTACTCGAGAGCGCCCGCCAAGCGGAGCAACTCGGCTACGCCGTCGGCGCGGGCACTCGCCACGCCGAGGTCACCGCGATCGGTGCCGCCATCCGGAACGCGGCGGGCCAACCGATCGCTGCGCTGTCGATCTCCGCCCCTTCCTCCAGGATGCCGCAGGAGGTGTGGGCCGCGTACGGCGCACGGGTGCGTGCGGCGGCGGATCGCGTCACCGCGCGGCTGGGCGGCGTGATCGCCGACGGAGACGCCTGACGACCGAGATCGGTGACGACGGGAAGGACCCTGCTCGGGGTGGTCGTGGAGCCATCCGGTTGCGACCCCGGCCGGCGGAGTCGCCCTGTCTGTCGCGTTCCACTCGGATTAACCGATCAGTAACAGCGCGCACCCTTGTCAGTCGCCGGATGGCGTCCACATACTTGTTGTGCAGCCAGTAGAACGTCGTTCAGCCTGCTGAACGACGAGGGTTGTTTCTCCGAACCGCCGCCGGAGAGTTCGCCACTCTTCGCACGTGGTTCTGCGACGTCGCACGTGTCTGTCCGGGAATGCCGTGGACGTGGTCGTTCCGGCGCGCCCCTGCGCGAGAAGTGTTCGCAGCAGGGTGGTTCCAGCTCCGGGAGTGAGCAGTGACAGCACCGAGATCTGAGTCAGTCATGAGATCCGTGATCGTGGAGGTGATGCGCCGGTGTTGAGCAAGGAACGCAACGAGATGCTGACCCGGGTGGGCCAGGGGACACCCATGGGCGAGCTGCTGCGGAGGTACTGGATCCCCGCGCTGCTGTCCGAGGAACTGCCGGAGCCGGACGGTCGCCCGGTCCGGATCCGTTTGCTGGGCGAGGATCTCGTCGCCTTCCGGAACACCTCCGGGGTCGTCGGCATCCTCGAGGCGCTGTGTCCGCACCGCCGTGCGCCGCTCTACTACGCGCGCAACGAGGACGACGGCCTCACCTGCATCTACCACGGCTGGAAGTTCGACACCGACGGCCAGTGCCTGGCGATGCCGAACGTGCCACCGGAGGCGGACTTCGCGTCCCGGGTGAAGGCGAAGTCCTACCCCGCCAAGGAGTTCAACGGCATCGTGTGGACCTACATGGGGCCGATCGACACCATGCCCGAGGAACTGCCGCCCCTGGACTGGGTCGGCCTGCCGCCGGAGAACCGGCTGATCACCAAGCAGAAGATCGAGGCCAACTGGACGCAGGTGCTGGAGGGCGATTTCGACCCTTCGCACATCTCGTTCCTGCACGGCACGGTGACCGCGTACAAGGAGTTCATCGGCCGCGAGCCGGGCGAGTCCCCGCCGCCGGCCCCGGACGCGGTCGACGGTGTGCTCACCTCCGAACTGGAGCGCTTCTACTGGCGGCGGGAGCCGCGCCCGACGATCACCGTGCTGCCCACCGAGTACGGCATGTTCTCCGGGGCGCGCCGCGAGGCCGGGCCGACCACCTGGTACTACCGCTTCAACCAGTTCATCCTGCCGTTCTATGCCGGTCCGCCCGGTGACTGCGAACGGCCGGCCCAGTGCAACATCTGGGTGCCGATGGACGACCACACCTCGATCGTCTGGCGGGTCGGGTTCTTCCCGGACCGGCCGATCGACGAGCAGACGATGGCCAACCTGCTGTCCGGCGAGGACGCCCACGTCGCCCCCGACGGGTACCTGGAGCGGACCGAGGAGCCGCAGTCCCGCTGGTACCCGAAGCTCAACCGCAGCAACGAGTACGGGCTGGACCACGCCGATCCCGACCACGACTACTTCGCCGGCATCGTCGGTGTCTGGGCGCAGGACCGGGCGTGCACCGAGGGCATGGGATCCATCCTGGACCGCAGCGAGGAGCGCCTCGTCTCCAGCGACGCGCCGGTGGCGATGGTCCGCCGGGTGCTGCTGCGCACCGCTCGCGCCCTGGCCGAGACCGGCGAGGCGCCACCGCAGCAGTCGACGTTCCCCACCGTCACCGCGATCCCGAACACCGTCTTCCCCCGCGAGAAGCCCTGGCTGGAGATCTCCCGCGAGGTCCAGGTCCAGGTGAGTCGTGAGCAGGCCGGGGTCGCCGATCCGGTGGCGAGTCCGTGACAGCGGTCATCGACCCGGCGGTCACCGCCGGGTCGACGGACCCGCTGCTGCCCGCACCGGTGCCGGGAGCACCTGGTGTACGGCGGTTCTCGGTGCAACAGCACGAGGTGCTGGCAGCCGTCGGTCCCGGCACACCGCTGGGCGAGGCGCTGCGGAACTACTGGGTCCCGGCCCTGCTGAGCGAGGAGATCCCGGGGCCGGACGCCCCGCCGGTCCGGGTGAGGCTGCTGGGCGAGGACTTCGTCGCCTTCCGTGACAGTTCCGGCCGGGTCGGTGTGCTCGCGGAGCACTGCAACCACCGGGGCGCATCGCTGTACCTGGGCCGGGTCGCGGACGGCGTCGTGCAGTGCGTGTACCACGGGTGGACCTTCGACGTCGACGGCCGGTGCGTCCAGGCTCCCACCTGCCCCGCGCTGGCCGGGACCGAATCGCTGCGGCAGCGGGCGTGTGCGGTGCACGAGGCCGGCGGCCTGGTGATGGTCTTCCTCGGTGATCCGGACAACGCCCCGCCGCCACCGGATCTCGGATTCCTCTGCGTCCCGGACGGGGCGCGGTACGCGGCCAAGCGGGTGCAACCGTGCCACTGGCTGCAGGCGCTGGAGGCGGACACCGACTCCGCGCACGTGGCGTACCTGCACCGGGAGGACCTGCTCGCCGGTGCCGCCGACCGGCTCACCGGCATCATGCTGGAGCAGACCGACCCGGAGTTGGTCGCCGACACCACGGAGTACGGGCTGATGCTGGCGGCGCTGCGCCCGTCCGGTGCGGACGCCGAGTACGTCCGGATCAACCACTGGCTGGCGCCCTGGTACACGGTCGTCCCGGCCAGCAACCCGGCCGGCCTCATCGGGCTGCACGCCTGGGTCCCGGTGGACGACCACCACAGCCTGATCTTCGGTCTCATGTGGCACCCCACCCGGGACCTGACGGCGGGGGAGCGGGCCGCGATGATGCAGGGCCGCACCGGGATCTTCCCGGAACTGCTGCCGGACGGCAGCTATCGCGCCCGCCGCCATCCCGGTAACGACTTCCTCATCGACCGGGCCGGGCAGGCGCTCGGTGCACCGTGGTCCGGGGTGGTCGGCAACCAGGAGCAGGACGACGCCATCACCTCGTCCATGGGCACGGCCTACGACCGGACCAGGGAGAACCTCGTCGGCACCGACGACGCGGTGATCGCCGTCCGGGCCGCACTGCTCGGGATGGCCCGTGACCACGCCGCCGGGCTGCCGACGGTGGGCACCGCCGGTCTCGGGTTCGACGTGCCGTCGGTGTTCTTCGAGCACGACAGGACGGCCGACTTCCGTGACGGGCTGGCCGAGCGGTACCGGGACGGGCAGGTCCCGGCCGGCGCCGGGCAGAAAGGAGCAGGCCGCAGATGACCGAGGCCGCAGAGTATCTCGCCGTCCCGCTGCTGTTCACCGTGGAACCGTTCGCCGACCACACCGGGACCTGGCAGTTCCGGGTGGGCTACCCGGAACTGCTCGGCTGCGAGATCGCCCACGAACGCCTGACCGTCGCCATGGACCTGCTCGACGAGCTCCGCGTCCGGATGACCCTGGACCTGCTCGACGGCGGCCACGAACCCCCGACCCCGCGGCGGCCTCTGCACCACCTGGTGCCGCTGATCCGCAACAGCCTCGCGATCGGCGAGACCCCCGACCTGAGAGGTGCCCGTTGACCCCGCCCCCCAGCGCTCTGCCCCCCAGCGCTCTGCCCCCCAGCACCCCGGCCGCCGGTATCGCCCTCTGGCGCGCCGTCGGCGTGCAGATGCCGACCGAGATCCTCTGGCCGGCCGCACATGCCGGTGACGCCGCCGACCTGGAGGCCCGCAAGTCGGCCAACATGGCCTGCGCCCTGGAGATGATCGACCGGGCGATGGCGGACGACCCGTCGACCCGGCTGATCCTGCTGCCGGAGTACGCGTTCACCGGACAGCCCAACGGGGGCACCGTCGCGGAGTGGATCGAGGCCGCCTGCGAGCCGGTGCCCGGCCGGTTCACCACGCCGCTGCAGGAAGCCGCCCGCAGGCACCGGATCTACCTGGGCGGTAACCAGTTCGAGGTGGACCCGGAGTGGCCGGAGCGCTTCTTCAACACCTCGTACCTGATCGCCCCGGACGGCTCGATCATCCTGCGCTACCGGCGCGTGCACACCGCGATGTGGTGCTCCCCGCACGACATCTACGACGACTACCTCTCCCGCTACGGCGGCTGGGAGTCGCTGTGGCCGGTGGTCGACACCGAACTGGGCCGCATCGGCATGATCCCGTGCGGTGAGATCGCGGTGCCGGAGGTGCTGCGCACCATGGCGCTGCGCGGCACCGAGGTGCTGCTGCACCCGACCTGGGAGGTCCGCTCGGCCCCGCAGGACGCGTCCAAGATCGCCGGTGCCGCCGCCAACGGCATGTACATCGTGTCGGTGAACGCCGCCGCCTCGATGTCCGCCGGTGCGGTCGACGACCGGCCGAGCGGTGCGCCGGTGGGCAGCGGCAGCCGGATCGTCGACCCGCGAGGGAACACCGTCGACCTGCTCGACACACACGAGACCGGCTACGTCTCCGCCCCGATCGACGTGCAGGCCGTGCGTGACCTGCGGGCCGACATCAGCATGGCCAACCCGCTGCTCCGGCTGCGGATGGAGACCGTCGCACCGACCTACGCGGGTCGCCGCATCTACCCGCCGAATGCCTTCCTCGACCTCCCGCTGGTCCGGTACCCCGACATCGAGGGCCCGGCCCGGGAAGCACTGCGCTCGTTGCACTCCGTCCTCGACCACGCGCCCCGCGCCGTCGGTCTCCCGATCTACTCCGCCGAGGAGACGCGCCCATGACGACCGTCCCGACCACCCCGAAGGCCTTCGGCCGGCGCAGATCCCTGCGCCCGTACCGCGGCCTGGTCCCGGTGCTCGCCGCCGGCCTGCTGCTGACCGCCTGCGGCAGCGAGGAGCCCGCCGCGACGACCTCGACCGCCGCCACGTCCGCGGCCGGTAGCTCCACGGCCGGCTCCGCGGCGAGCAGTTCCGCCGCCGACAGCTCGACCGCCCCGGCCGAGCTGACCGAGGTCCGCTGGATCTTCGACTACTTCCCGACCGCCGCCGACCTGCCGATCCTGGCCGCGCAGAAGGAGGGCTGGTTCACCGAGGCCGGCATCTCCGTCGACATCACCGCCGGTGGCGAGGTCAACCAGCTGCAGGACGTCGGCATCGGGCAGCACGACATCACCGTCGGCCCGGGCGTCGACCTCATCCAGAGCGTCTCGCAGGACCTGCCCATCGTCTCGATCGGCGTGGTGCAGCCGGGCAACGTCTCAGGTCTGCTGTGCGCCCCGGGCAAGGGGCTGGACCCGAACGACCCGACCACACTGAAGGGTCATCCCATCGGCGTGACCGCGATGAACGTGGTGGACGTCGCGGTGTGGGACACCTGGAAGGACAAGTACGGACTGGACGGCGAGATCGAAGAGATCACCATCGGCGACGACATCACCCCGCTCTACACCGGCCAGGTGGACTGCTTCCCGGCCTTCCTCACCCAGCTGCCCGCGGTGGTCGCCGAGCACTACGGCGAGGAGCCGGTGGCCTACGAGGTCAACGCCGACGTGAACTCCATCGGCCAGGTGCTGATGGCCAACACCGAGTTCGCCGCGGCGAACCCGGAGGCGGTGTCCGGCTTCGTCGACGCCTACGCCAAGGGCATGCAGTGGGCGATCCAGAACCCGGACGAGGCCGCGGATCTGCTGCTGGAGACCTACCCGGAGTACGAGCGCAAGACCGCCGAGTCGGAGATCCCGGCGCTCACCGCCTTCTGGCACTCGACGCTGCAGGACACGAACGGCCTGCTCTACATGGACGACTCGTCCTGGCAGCCCAGCGTCGACCTCTTGCTGGCCAGCGGCCAGATGGACGTCGCCCCGGAGATGTCGAAGATCTACACGAACCAGTACCTGCCGTCGACGGCGGTCATGCCGTGACCGCGGCGCAGCACCCCGCTGCGGCCGGATCGGCGGTGCGCGCCAACGGGTTCGGCGCCTGCTACCGCACCCGGGAGGGCGTGCTGCCGGCGGTGGACCGGATGGACCTGACCGTCCGCCGCGGGGAGTTCGTCGCGATCATCGGGCCGTCCGGGTGCGGGAAGTCGACCTTCCTGCGCGCGGTCGCCGATCTGCACCGGTCCGAGGACACCACCGGCGATCTGACCGTCGCCGGCACCTCGCCGGAGAAGGCCAGACTGGCCCGGCAGGTCGCCTTCATGTTCCAGAAACCCGCGCTGCTGCCCTGGCTCTCGCTCCGCGACAACGTCCAGCTGCCGCTGACCGTCGCCGGGGTGCGGGAGCCGGCGGTCACCCCGGACGAGATGTTGGCCCGGGTCGGCCTCCAGGGCTTCGAGCGGGCGCTGCCCCGGCAGTGTTCCGGCGGCATGCAACAGCGTGCGGCCCTGGCCCGGTCGCTGATGCTCACCCCGGACGTGGTGCTGATGGACGAACCGTTCGCCGCCGTCGACGAGATCACCCGCGAGCACCTCAACGCGCAACTGCTGGACATCTGGTCCAGCAGCGGCAGCGCGGTGCTCTTCGTGACCCACTCCCTGGAGGAGGCGGTCTACCTCGCCGACCGGGTGGTGGTGATGTCGGCCCGGCCGGCCCGGATCACCGGGATCGTCGAGGTCGACCTGGACCGCCCGCGGCGGCCGGAACTCCGTGGCACGCAGCAGTTCCTGGCGCTGGAGAACGAGGTGCGGCGGTTGCTCTACCACGGCGGCGAGGCACACGACGAGCACCCGGTGGCGGTGGCGTCATGACCACCACCGACGTGCTGCCGGACCCGACCACCACCGTCTTCACCCCGGCGTCGGGCTCCGCCCGCCGGCGCAACCCGGCGCTGGTCCAGGGCGCGATCTCGGTCGGCGTGCTGATCGTGATCATCGGCCTCTGGGAGGCCTCGGTGCAGCTCTTCGGCATCCCGATCTATGTGGCGCCGGCACCGAGCGACATCGTCGAGACGTTCCTGGTCCGCCCGGGGTACTACATCGACGCGACGCTGTGGACCGGGTTGGAGGCGGTGCTCGGGCTGATCGCCGCCGTGGTGTTCGGGGTGGCGGTGGCGCTGGCCGTCTCCGCCTCCCGGATCCTGGACCGGATCGCCATGCCGTACCTGGTGCTGCTGCAGGTGACTCCGACCATCGCGATCGCGCCGCTGATGTCGATCTGGTTCGGCTTCGGGTTCACGCCGAAGGTCGTGGTGGCGTTCCTGTCCTCGTTCTTTCCGATCATCGTCAGCACCGCCATCGGCCTGCGGTCCACCGACCGGGACGCGCTGGACATGCTCAAGGTGATTGCCGCGCCGGGCCGGTTCGTCTTCTTCCGCGCCCGGATCCCGTTCGCACTGCCGCATTTCCTCGGTTCGCTGAAGATCGCCGCCCCGGCGGCGGTGATCGGCGCGATGGTCGGCGAGTTCGTCTCGTCCACCAGGGGTCTCGGCTACGTGATCATGACCTCGCAGGCCAGCCTGCGCACCGGGGCCCTGTTCGTGGCGATCATCGGATCGGCCCTGCTCGGCGTGGCCACCTTCGCGATCGCCACCTGGAGCGAGAAGCGCTTCCTGCGCTGGCACGACTCGCAGATCGACTGACCTCCGGTACTTCCGGCACTGCCTGCACTCCCCGGCGACGGCCACTGTCCGGTCCGTGCCGTCGCCTCGACGGTGCGGACCGGCGGCCGCCGTGCCGGCACTCGAAAGGAACTTCGCACATGCAGATCTTCGGGCCAGCCCTGGGCGACGACGCCGCCGGAGACGCCCGGCGGGCCGAGGCCACCGGGTTCGCCGGCGTCCGGGTGCTCGACCACCTCTACTGCTCGATCGACGGCGGACCGGACAACACCTTCGACCACCCCTTCGTCGCCCTCGGTGTGGCTGCGGCGGTCACCGAGCGGGTGATCCTCACCCAGACCGTGCTGGACGTCAGCCGTCGGCACCCGGTCGAGGTGGCGCAGGCGATCTCGTCGCTGGACCGGCTGTCCGCCGGCCGCGCGGAGCTCGGCTACGGGACCGGATGGTACGAACCCGAGCACGAGGCCGTCGGGATCCGGCTCGGCACCGGCAAGGAGCGGGTCGACCGGTTCATCGAGGGACTGACCATCTGCCGGCGGATGCTCGACGACGGCGGCGTGGTGGACTTCGAGGGCGAGCACTACCTGGCGAAGGTCACCATCCCGTGGAAGCCCACGCCGCACCCCGTCCCGATCGTGGTCGGGGTGGCCCGGCCCGGTCTGCTGCGCAGGTCCGCGGCGCTCGCCGACCGGCTCGAGATCCTGCCCCCGGGACCGATCTTCGACGACCCCGGATCACCGCTGGACAGTGCGACGATCGAGAAGTACATGGACACCGCGCGCACCGTCGCCGCGGCGCACGGCCGGGAGCTGGCGTTCTCCGCAAGGGTCACGCTGACGCTGGGCCGGCCGGTCGCGGCCGACGACCCGATGGCCCTCGGCGACGGCCCGGACGACGTACTGGCCAAGGTCGAGGGTCTTGCCGCAGCGGGCTTCGACCGACTCTGCGTGCTGGCGCTGGACCCGCACTCGCAGGAGTGGCTGGCCGATTCGATCGGCACGCTGTCCGCCATCGGTCCGGTGCTCGCCGGGACCACCTCGTGACGGGCATGTCGCTGCGCGCCACCGTCGGTCAGGTCTCGCGTGGCGCCGGCGCGCTCACGACCGCCGCGCCCGGCACCCGGATCGTGGTGATCAACCCGAACAGCACCCCGGCCATCACCGACCAGATCCGGGCGGGCAGCAGTGATCTCGCAGTGCCGAAGGGCACCCGGGTGGAGGTGGTCACCTCGCCCGACGGACCGGCGGCGATCGAGTCCGACGAGGACTCGATCGGCTGCGTCCCGGCACTGCTGGCCACCGCCCTGGCCCATCCGGCCGACGCGTACGTCATCGCCTGCTTCTCCGACCCGGGTATCGACACCCTGCGGTCCGCCTCCGGGGTGCCGGTGTTCGGCATCGCCGAGAGTGCGGTGCTGACCGCCCTCGCTCGTGGCCGCCGGGTCGGTGTCATCTCGAGCGTGGAGGCGTCGGTGGGCCGGCACAGCCGCTACTTCGGCCGGATCGGCCTGGATCGCCGGATCGTCGCCGACATCGCGGTCGGCAGAGGAGTGCTCGATCTGTCCGACGAAGCCGCCGCACTCGACGTGGAACAGGTCGGCGACCGGTTGGTGTCCGAGCACGAGGCGGACGTCATCGTGCTGGGTTGCGCCGGACTCAGTCACCTGCGCACCCGGCTGCAGCGCCGCTGGTCGGTGCCGGTGATCGACCCGTGCCGGGCCGCGGTGGCCTCGGCCCTGGCGTCGCTGGCCGATCGGAACGAACAGTGACGGCGCTGCCCACGGCCGGGCTCACGGTGGTGGCGGTGACGCCGCTGGACCGCGATGGGGCCGTCGACGTGCCCGGCATCGGTGAGCTGATGGAGTTCTACCTGCGCTGCGGTGTCAGCGGTGTCACCCTGCTCGGCGTGATGGGCGAGGCGAACCGGATGACCGACGACGAGTCGGTCACCGTGACCCGGGCTGCCCTGGAGGCGCTGGACGGCCGGGTGCCGGCGATCGTCGGGGTCTCCGACGCCTCGCTGCAGCGGCTGGTCGCGCTGGCCCGCGCGGCGTCCGGCCTGGGCGCTGCCGGGGTGCTGGTCCAACCGCTGGCCGGGCTGCGCGGGGACGCGGCGGTCGTCGGCTACTTCCGGGCGGTCTGCGAGGCGCTCGGCCCGGGCATCCCGGTCTGCGTCCAGGACTTCCCGCGCTCCAGCGGCGTCGGTCTGTCGCTCGCCGCCTGGCGCGGGATTGTCGAGAGCTGCCCGTCCGTGCAGATGCTCAAGCACGAGCCGGAACCCTCACTGGCGGCGCTCACCGCGGTCCGGCAGGCGGAGGCCGAGGGTTTGCGTCGGGTCACCGTCCTCGGCGGCAACAACGGGCTGGCCCTGCTGCAGGAGCTGGACCGCGGTGCCGACGGCGCGATGACCGGGTTCTCCTACCCGGACGCGCTGGTGACCGTCGACGAACGGTGGCGGACCGGCGAACGGGACCGGGCGCGTGATCTGTTCGACCGGCACCTGCCGCTGAACCTGCACGAGTGGGCCGGCGGTCTTGCCGTGCGCAAGGAGATCCTGCGCCGCCGGGGTGCGCTGGCGAGCGCGACCTGCCGGTATCCGCTCCGCCCGCTGTCCGCGGCCGACCAGCAGGACCTCGACGTGCTGCTGGAACGGCTGACAGCCGCACCGGTGCCGGTGGGCGCCGCGTGACCGGGCCGCTGGACCTGGTCGTGCGCGGCGGGACGGTGGTGGACGCCGACCGCGAGCAGCGTCTGGACGTCGGGATCCGCGGGGGCACGGTCGTCGCCCTGGGCGAGGGGCTGCCCGCCGCTGCCACCGAGATCGACGCCACCGGAACGTATGTGCTGCCGGGCGGGGTGGACGTGCACACCCACCTGGACCAGGTGTCGGCGAAGGGGGCCCGTACGGCCGACGACTTCCTCAGCGGTTCGGTGTCGGCGGCGCACGGCGGGACGACCACGGTGATGGCGTTCGCCGCGCAGGCCCGTGGTGAGCGGATCGCCGATGTGCTGGCCCGCGGGCTGGCTGCGGCGTCCCGGTCGACCGTCGACGTGGGACTGCACCTCATCGTCACCGACATCGACCGTCCGGATGCCGCAGGCGATCTCGCCGAGGCGGCCACCGCCGGTGTCACTTCGATGAAGGTCTTCATGACCTACGAGAAGTTGCGGTTGGCGGATGCCGCCCTGCTGCGTGCGTTGGCCGCTGCCCGCGATCTCGGGGTGCGGGTGATGGTGCACGCCGAGCACCACGGGATGATCGGATACCGGACCGGCACCCTGGTGGCGGACGGGGTCACCGCTCCGGCCGGCCACCTGCTGGCGCACAGCCGGAACGCCGAAGGCGCCGCCGTGGCCGAGATCGCCGCCATCGCCGAATACCTGGACATGCCGATCTACATCGTGCACCTGTCGTCGCCGGAGGGTCTGCGGGCGCTGCGACAGGCCCGGGACCGGGGGGTGGCGATCACCGCGGAGACCTGTCCGCACTACCTGTTCCTGGACGAGACCCGGCTGGACGCCGGCCTGGTGGAGGCAGTCCGGTCGATGTGCAGCCCGCCGCTGCGCGGGGCCGCCGACCGGGCGACGCTGTGGGCGGCGGTGCAGGCCGGCGACATCGATCTGATCGCCTCCGACCACGCCCCGTACCGGATGGACGCGAAGCTGCCGCGGGGCAGCGACACCACCTTCCCGGAGTGCGCGAACGGCATCGCCGGGGTGGAACTCCGGCTGCCGCTGATGGTCTCGGAGGCGCTCAGCGGCGGCCGGGTCTCGCTGCCCGACGTGGTGCGGTTGTGTTGCGCGGCGCCGGCGCAGGCGATGGGGCTCTGGCCGCGCAAGGGGCACCTGGGGGTCGGTGCCGATGCGGACCTGGCGGTCTGGGACCCGTCCGCGAGCTGGGTGGTGTCGGCCGACGGATTGCACGACGCCATGGACCACAGCGCCTACGAAGGCACCGCGATGAAAGGTGCGGTGCGCACCGTGGTGTCGGCCGGAGAGGTGATCGTCGACGACGGTGGGCACCGGCTGACGCAGGGGCGCGGACAGTTCCTGGTGCGACCGGCGCTCCCCGCCGGGGTCCGCCCGTGAGCCCGCGGCGGTACCTGCTCGGTGCCTCCACCGCCGGTCTGGGCCTCGCCGTCGCCCGCGCCCTGGTGACCCGCGGTGACGAGGTGGCGATCTGCGGCCGGTCCGCCTACAAGCTGGCCGGGGCTCTGGCGCTGCTGGGCGAGATCCCCGGCGGTGGGCGAGCGGTCGGCGAGGTGGTCGATCTGACCGATCCGGACGCGGCCGCCGGCTGGCCGGCCCGGGCGGCCGGTCTGCTCGACGGCCCGCTGTCCGGGGTGCTGGTCAACACCGGCGGCCCGGCGCCGCGGCCGTTCGACGCGTGCACGGCACAGGACTGGGCGGACGGCATCGCCGCGGTGCTGACCCCTGCCGTGACCCTCGCGCGGGAGAGTCGACCGTTGTTGGAACCCGCTGCCTCCGTGGTGTTCTCGACCTCGACCGTGGTGCGGGAACCGGCGCTGTCGCCGGATCTGGTGATCTCGGCCTGCCTGCGTTCGGCGGTCGCCACGCTGGCCAAGGTGCTGTCCCGGGAGTGGGCGCCGCAGGTGCGGGTGAACCACGTGGTGCCCGGCCGGATCGAGACCGACCGGGTGCTGACCCTGGACCGGGTGCGGGCCGAGCGCAGCGGGCGCACCGCCGAGGAGGTGGCCGCCGATTCGCACCAAGCGATACCGCTCGGTCGGTACGGCGAACCGGGTGAGTTCGCCGCCGCGGTGGCCTGGCTGCTGGGGCCGGAATCGTCGTACGTCAGCGGAGCGACGCTGCCGGTCGACGGCGGTCTGCTGACAGGGGTGTGAAGGTGAGCGAGAATTCCGTCATGTCCGGACCGGTGCGAGCGCCCGCGGTGCTCCGGGCGATGGCCGTGCTCGAGCAGTTGGAGGGCGCATCCGCCCGGCACCCGCTGTCGCTCGCGGCGCTGGCCGCCCGCCTCGGGGTGCCCAAGTCGTCGCTGCTGTCGATCTGCAACTCGCTGGTCGACGCCCGGCTGGTGCGCCGCACCGAGGGCGGATACAGCCTCGGGCACCGGGTCGTGGAGCTGTCCAGTTCCTACCTACAGAGCCTGGACGAGGTGCACGAGTTCTACTCGGTCTGCCGGGCGCTGGTCCCCGATCCCGCCGACACCATCCACCTGGCCTCGTTCGCCGGCCCGCTGGACATCACCTACCTGGCCCGCCGGGACGGCAGCACGATGCCGGTGGTCTCGCCGATCGGCCGGTCGCTGCCCGCCTCCTGCTCCGCCACCGGGAAGTCGCTGCTGGCCCAACTGTCGGAGTCCGAGCTCGACGCCCGGCTCGGCGCCGTCGACCGCCTGCCCGCCGTCACCGAGAACTCCATCACCGCACCGGACGAGCTGCGTCGCCACCTGAAGATCGTGCGGGACAACGGGTTCGGTGTCGATGACGAGGAGACCACCCCCGGGCTGCTCTGTGTCGGGATGGCCGTCCCTGCCGCTCGCGGTGCACAGTGGGCCGTCGGCATCACCATGCTCAAGGCCCGCTCCGGCCACGAGGGCCTGCCCGCTGCCGTCGACGTCCTGCGGTCCGTCACCAGCGAGATGGCCCGGCGACTGGGGTCATGAACGACCTCGGGGATGCGAGGACGCACCCCTGACGTCGTTCAGTGAGGGTCTGCCCGACGCCGGCGGTAACGGTGCAGCAGCGCGAGCACCGGCCCGTCCAGCAGCAGCAGGAGCAGCGGCCAGAACCCGGCGTCGGGCACGGCGAGCACCACGACCAGAGCGAGCAGCAGACCGACGGCGTTGCCGGCGATCCGCTCGATGTCGGACCGGTCCGGCCCCGAGTCACGTTGCCGGGCCGCCCGTCTCAGCGTCACCGCCATCACCGTCAGGGCTGCGCCGGAGAAGCAGAGCACCCCGACGTAGAGGGCGAGCACGAACGGGTCGGCGCCGTAGCTGCCGACCAGCGCAACAGGGACGGGCAGGAAGACGATGCAGGCCAGCCAGGCCGTGTTGACCGCAGCGACGAACCCGCTCACCCTCTCGACCCGGGCGAACACCTGGTGGTGCACGGTCCAGATCCGCCAGATCACGGCGAAGCTCAGCAGGAAGCAGCCGATCGTCGGCAGGTGGTCCACAACCACGGCCAAGGCGCCGTCCTCGCCGCCGTCCTCCGGGATCACCTCGATCAACGGCAACACCAGCAGGGTGATCGCGATGGCCACGACCGCGTCGCTGAACCCGATCAGCCGGTGCACCGGGATGCCGGATGCGTGTGCCGGCGAGGTCATCGCAGCTCCTTAACGTTGTTCAATTCCAGCGACGGTAGGCGCCGTGGTCGAACGTGTCAAGGCGGTGCTTCACCTGGTGCGGGCTGGCCGCGCCGGTGTCACGCGGCGAGATGGAAGGTGCGGGCGAATCTCTCGAGCAGATCGGCCGGCCCGTGCAGCACCTCGACGGCACCGGACGCGATCGCGCGATCGGGGGCGAGTGCTCCGGAGATGATGCGGTGGATGTCCGGACCGGCGACGAAGGCCAGATCCGCGACGCCGCTCTCCGTGCCGCTGTCCGGACCGGGGTCCCGCTGGACGTCCAGGCCGGCGGCGTCGACCCGGATGAGCAACTCCGCCAGCCCCACGCGGGCGGCGTAGACGGTCGGCGGCAGGTCGGCCGCCACCAGCGGACGGAAGGCCGTCCGCAGCGAGATGGTCATCGCGTCGGGGGTGACGATCTGCTCCTCGCGGGGGTCCGCCATCGCCTTGAACCCCCAGGCGCCGAGGGCCAGTACGACCGGCTCGAGCTCGCGGCCGTACTCGGTGAGCTCGTAGACGATCACCCGGGACCGCGGCAGCCTGCGGATGACGCCGGCCTCCTGCAGTTCCTTGAGCCGGGTCGCCAGGATGTTGCTCGGGATGCGGGGGAGTCCCGCGGCGAGCTCGCCGTAGCGTCTCGGCCCGACGAGCAGGTCGCGGACGATGAGCAGCGCCCATCGTTCGCCGACCAGCTCGAGCCCCCGGGTGATGCCGTCGTACTGCCCGTAGTCGCGGGCGACCATCGGTCGATCCGCTCAGACCTGCTGGCCCGCAACGGCATCCGGGCCGTTCTGGGCGGCGACCGGGTCCATCCAACCGAATTCGATGATGTTCCCGTCCGGATCGCTGAGCTGGCGCTGGTACATGAAGCCGTAGTCGGCGACCGGCCGGGCCTCGGTACCGCCGCCGGCGATCCCGTCGGCGACCGCCTTGTCGACCGCCTCCTTGCTGTCCCGGAAGATCGCGACCGACACCGACGGGTTCACCGCCGGGTCGCCGATCGGCAGATCGGTGAAGGTCTGGAAGTACTCGCGCACCAGGATCATGAAGTAGTTGTGGTCCTCCTCGACCACCACGCAGGCAGCGTTGTGGTCGGAGAACATCGGGTTGATGCTGAATCCGAGCGAGGTGTAGAAGCCCTTCGCCCGCTCGAGATCGGTGACCGGCAGGTTGACGAACATCGGGGACATGAGCTGCTCCTTCGGTGGTGGGGTCCTTCGTGGACCTGTTCACACTTGCAAATAGCAAGAGCCGAAGTCAAGGGTTTCGGTTGTAAAAAACAAGTGGAGTTGCGGCCGGTCCGGACAGACCTCGGGGGTGGTCGCCCGTGGCGACCACCCCCGAGGGTGTGGGTGATGGCGGACCCCGCCGCCGGTGCTGGTGTCTCAGTGCACCGGCTGACCTTCGGCGAAGTCGTCGATGTGGGCGGCCTCGGCGTTCTGCCGGCGCTTGCGGTAGGAGGGTGCGGCGAGCGCCACCAGCAGGGCGAGCCCGCCGACCACCGCGCACGCCCAGAAGCCAAGGGTGAAGGCGTGATCGGTCGGCGCCCCCTGAGCGGTGGTGTTCGACGAGATCAACGCGGCGATCACGGCGGTGCCGATGCTGCTGCCGACGGTGCGGACCACGGTGTTGGCGCTGATCGCCTCGCCGGTCTGGGCCGCCGGGACGCTCTCGACGATGGCGTTCGAGGTGGAGGCCAGCGCCATGCCGATCGCGATGCCGGTGAGGATGCCGGAGACCACGATCTGCCAGAGCTGGGCGTGGCTGATCGCGGGCACCAGGAAGGCCAGGATCACCGCCACCGAGCCGATGATCATCGGGACCTTCGGGCCGATCTTGCGGATCAGCGCGCCCGCCACCACGCCGGTGATCACCATCGCGATGACGGTGGGCAGCAGGAACAGACCGGACTGGCTCACCGACTTGCCGAACCCGTAGCCGAGCGCCGGCGGCAGCTGGAGCAGGGTCGGGACCAGGATGAAGGTGCCGAACATCGCGAAACCGAAGGCCAGCGCGACCACGTGGGAGGTCCAGACGCCCGGGTTGCGGAACAGTCGGACATCCACCAGCGGCGAGTCGACCTGCAGTTCGACGAACACGAACGCTACCAACGCCACGATGCCCAGAGCCAGCAGTCCGATCGTCCGGAAGTCACCCCAACCCCAGGTGCTGCCCTCGCTGACCGCGAGCAGGGTGGCGACCAGGCCGACCGACAGCACGCCGGTGCCGACGAGGTCGAGGGATCCGGGGGTGCGCACCGGCGACTCCGGCATGCCGAAGATCGTGCCGAGCAGCGCCACCAGCACCAGGATCGCCGGCAGCCAGAACAGCCAGTGCCAGGACAGTCCCTGCACGATCGGTCCGGCGGCGACGATGCCGACGCCGGCACCGATGCCGAAGATCGCCGACAGCAGACCGATGGTGACGCTGACCTTCTCCTTCGGCAGCTCGTCACGGACGATGCCGATGGACAGCGGCAGCACCGCGCCGGCGGCGCCCTGCAGCACCCGGCCGATGATCAGCACGGTGAGATTCGGTGCCAGCGCGGCGATCACGGCGCCGGCCAGGAGCAGTGCGAGGACGACGATCATCACCTTGCGCTTGCCGATCATGTCGCCCAGCCGGCCGAGGATCGGGGTGAGCACGGCGGCGGACAGCAGGTAGGCGGTCAGCACCCAGCTGGCGCTGCCGGTGGAGACGCCGAGGTCCTGGCCGATGGTGCCGAGGGCCGGTGCCACCAGCGACTGCAGGACGGCGAAGGACAGGCCGCCCAACGACAGATACAGGATGATCGCCGAGCTCCGGGACCCGTGGACCACAGGTTCCGGAGACGATCCCGGTGCGGGTTCCGCGATGGTGGACACGTGACTCCTCGTGATGTAAACAAGTGATGACTTAGCGACTGTAACCACGGTTGGTTGACGTCAACAACTGTTTGCGGTGTGGCGATGGCAACAGTGCGTGCCCGGGACGACCACAGAGCACAACATCAGGAGGTCGGTCGACGATGACCGGTACGGCACCGCTGCAGGACACGGGCCCGCGACCCGACCGGCTCGCGGCGGTCGACGAAGGGTGTGCGGCCGGCGGCGAGGTCCGGGCCGGGCGGGACGCATTGGCGACGAAGCGGGCACTGGTCCGGGCGGCCCGCCGCAGGTTCGCGACCGACGGCTACCGCGCCACCACGGTCCGGCGGATCGCCGCCGATGCCGGCGTGAACGTCGCCCTGATCAACCGCTACTTCGGTTCGAAGGACGGACTTTTCGAGGCCTGCATGCGCCGGTCCTACGAGGAGATCGACCCGCAGGAGATCGTCGCCGGCGGGATCGACGGTCTGATCTCCCGGATGGCGGCGCGGGTGGCCGGATCACCGGATCCCGACGAACCCCTGCAGTTCCTGCTGCTGCTGCGCTCGTCCGGCGACGAGGTCGCCGATCGCATCCGTCGGGACACACTCGAGTACTTCACCCGCCAGCTGGCGCGGGCCGCGGGTTGGGATCCGGACAACGGCGACGACGGGCTGCTGCAGCGGGCACAGATCGCCATCGCCACGATGCTCGGGCTGGTCATGCTGCGGACCTCGGCGAAGGTGGAACCGTCGGCGTCGGCGACGCCTGCCGATCTGGTGGAACCGCTGGGTGACGTGATCCGGGCGTTGTTCGGCCGCTCCTGATCGACGAGGTCCGGCCCGGTCCGGCATCGATCTGCCCACCGTGCGTGGGATCGTCACGGACCCCGACCGGCCACCGCCCCGAGGTGCCCGGCGGCAACGACCGGACAGCAACGATCTGACCGCAGCGACCGACCACTCCGGTCGAGAAGTCCCTGCGGGGCAATGTTCTCGCGTCCGCCCGGGCGGGTCGGACCGTCGGGTCGGGGAGCAGGGTCCCGCGGGCGGCGGCCCCCGGAGTTCAAGGTGTCTTTGCCTGGTGCCGTTCATCTTGCACAAAACGGACAGATCACCCGGCGGTGTGCCGGCCGTTCCGCCACGATCGTCCGCCATTCTTGACAGCGCTGTCGGGAATGGGTCAGGATCGCGCCGAACGGCGGATCGACGGAGATCGGGCCGGGCCAGGAGGCGACGTGGAGGTCGACAGCGACGGCGGGCGGCCCCGTGCCGCCGGTAGGGCCACCGTCTACGACGTGGCCGCACTGGCCGGTGTGTCGATCAAGACGGTGTCCCGGGTCGCGAACGGCGAGTCGCAGGTCAGCCCGAGCACCCGCCGCAAGGTGCAGGACGCCATGGAGCACCTGTCGTACGTGCGCAATCCCGCGGCCCGGGCGCTGGCCTCCGGATCCGGTCCTACCATCGGTGTGGTCATCGACTCCATCGCCGACCACTTCTTCTCCTCGCTGGTGCTGACCGTCGAGGAACGCGCCATCGCAACGGGTGTCGCGGTGTCCATCGGCTCGACCGGGCGCTCGCCGGAGCGGGAGCGCGCGCAGATCGAGCGGCTGGTCCAGCAGAACGTGAGCGGCCTGATCATCGCGTCCTCGGCCGGCGACCACTCCTACGTCGAGCAGGTCGCGGCGGGGGTGCCAGTGGTGCTGATCGACCGCGGCTGGGAACTGCCGGGCTACGACACGGTGCGGGTGCAGGACCACGAAGCGGCCCGTGCCGCCACCGCGCACCTGGTCGAGCACGGCCATCGCAGGATCGCCTTCCTCGGCGAGTCGATCGAGGTCGAGACGGTGGCCGCCCGCCGCTCCGGCTACCGACAGGCGCTGCAGGACAACGGGATCAGATTCGACACGGGGTGGGTCAACGAACGGTGTCCCGACGTCGGGGCTGCGGACGTCGAGGTACGCCGGATGCTGGCCGGCCGCCGGCCGCCGACGGCGATCTTCGCGTCCAGTCCGCGTGCGGCCATGGGCGCCGTCTCGGCCCTGCACGCCCTCGGCCGGACCGACGTGGCGCTGGTCAGCTTCGGCGACTTCGAACTGGCCGGATCACTGGTGCCGGCGGTCACCGTGGTCGACCACAGCCCGCACGAACTCGGAGAGGCCGCGATGTCAACACTTTTCGCCCGGATGGCCGACCGTGCCCGCCCCGCGGTCGACCTCGCGCTGCCGCTGAAGATGATCGCCCGTGGTTCCGGCGAGCTCACACCTCGGGATGTGCTGCCAGGCCATTGATCCGACGCCCGGCAACGGCCCGGGTGCGCCACCTCCGAGCGGACCATCTTCCGGTCGGAACGACGAAAGGAACGCAGTGAAGCGTTTGTCGCACAGATCGCTGGCGGCCGGAGCCGCCGCCGCCGTGGTGCTGCTCGGGCTGTCGGCCTGCGGCAGCTCCGCAGAGGACTCCTCGACCAGCAGCTCGGCCGCGGCCGGCGCCGGGACCACCTCCGCCGGAGGCGGTTTCGACGTCACCACGAGCCCGTCCTCCAGCGGGTCGGCCGGCAGTTCGTCCGCCACGGCGCCGGCCGGCGGCGGCCTCACCCGCAACCCGGAGACCGACGGCAAGACGATCAACGTGCTGATGGTGGCGAACCCGCAGATGACGGATCTGCAGAGCCTGACCGCTGAGCACTTCACCGCCGAGACCGGCATCACCGTGAACTACACGGTCCTGCCGGAGAACGACATGCGCGCCAAGGCCGACATCGAGTTCAAGAACCAGGCCGGCCAGTACGACGTGGCCACCCTGTCGAACTTCGAGATCCCGATCTGGTCGCAGAACGGCTGGCTGGCCGATCTGACCGAGTACTCCGCCGCCGACACGTCTTTCAACCAGGCGGACATCTTCCCGGCGTTCACCCAGTCCCTGTCGACGGACGGCAAGATCTACGGCGAGCCGTTCTACGGTGAGTCCTCGTTCCTGATGTACCGCACCGACGTCTTCGAGAAGGCCGGCGTCACACTGCCGGACAACCCGACCTGGGACGAGGTCGCCGCCGCGGCGGAGAAGGTCGACGGGGTCGAGCCGGGGATGAAGGGCATCTGCCTGCGCGGACTGCCGGGCTGGGGCCAGCTGGGCGGACCGCTGACCACCGTCATCAACACCTTCGGCGGCGCCTGGTTCGACGCGGACTGGAACGCGCTGCTGGACGACCCGAAGACGGTCGAGGCCGTGCAGTTCTACACCGACCTGGTGAAGGAGCACGGCGAGGTCAGCCCCTCGCAGGCCGGCTTCACCGAGTGCCTGAACAACTTCGTCCAGGGCAAGGTCGCCATGTGGTACGACGCGACATCCGCTGCAGGATCGGTGGAGTCGGCCGATTCGCCGGTCAAGGGCAAGGTCGGCTACGTGCAGGCCCCGGTCAAGGAGACCAAGGCCTCGGGCTGGCTGTACACCTGGGCCTGGGCCATCCAGGAGGCGGCGAAGGAGAAGGATGCGGCGTGGCAGTTCGTCTCGTGGGCGTCCTCGCAGCAGTACGAGGAGCTGGTCGGCGAGGAGCTGGGCTGGCCGCGGGTGCCGTCCGGCAAGCGGGCGTCGACCTACAGCAACCCGGACTACATCGCCGAGGCCGGAGCCTTCTCCGAGCCCACGCTGACCGCGCTGCAGAGCGTCGACCCGGCGAACCCGGGCGTGCAGCCGCGGCCGACCATCGGGATCCAGTTCGTCGGCATCCCGGAGTTCACCAGCCTCGGTGACGAGGTGACGGCCTCGCTGTCGCAGGTCCTGGCCGGCAGCGGCACCGTCGAGGACGCACTCGCCGCGGCGCAGGAGGCAGCGCAGAAGGTCGGGGACGAGTACAAGTAGCCCCGGGTCCGAGCGGGTCCCGCAAGCAGTAGCGTTCCCCGGTGGCGGCGGAGCCCACGTGGCTCCGCCGCCACACCTGTGTCAGCAGCGCATCCCCCGGAAGGCACCTCCCCATGAACGAGTTCCACGGCCGCACCGTCCTGGTCACCGGCGCCGCCGGCGGCATCGGCGGGGCCACCGTCCGCACCCTGGCCGCGCGCGGCGCCGACGTGATCGCCGCCGACCGGAGCGCGGAGTCGCTGGAACGGATCGTGGCGGAGACCGGGGCCCGGCCGCTGGCCTTCGACCTGACCGACGAGGCGGACGTCGCCCGCGCCGTGGACGGCCTCGACCTGTGGGGGCTGGTCAACTGCGCCGGGTTCGGCGGACTGGTCGCGCCGGCCGTCGACGCCGGCATGGACATGTTCGACCGGGTGATCGCGATCAACACCCGCGGCGCCCTGCTGGTCACGAAATATGCTGCGCGCAGCCTGATCCGGCTCGGCAACGGCGGTTCGATCGTCAACGTCTCGAGCCAGGCGTCTCTGGTCGCGCTGCAGGGCCACGTCTCCTACGCCGCCTCGAAGGCGGCGCTGGACGGCATCACCCGGGTCACCGCGCTGGAGCTGGGTGAACACGGGATCCGGGTCAACAGCGTCGCCCCGACCGTGGTGATGACGCCGATGTCCGCCTCCTACTGGGGCCGTCCGGAGATCGAGAAGCCCTTCCTGGCAGCGATGCCGCTCGGCCGGTGGGCCACCGAGCAGGACATCGCCGGGCCCATCGCCTTCCTGCTCTCCGACGCGTCCGCGATGATCTCCGGCGTCACCCTGCCCGTCGACGGCGGCTACACCTGCCGCTGACCGGGTCACGGAACCCCGACACCGATCGAAGGAGGGTACGAGGGAACGAGGGCTTGACCGTGCCCCAAGGGCACGGTTTCCACTGTCGTCGAGCGGTACCGGGCACCCGTCCGGACGGCCCCGGTCCGACGTCACGGGGTGTGCCGCGCACCTCACGACGTTCACGGGAGTAGACGATGGCCTCGTTCCTGTACCGGATCGGACGGTTCTCCTACCGCCGGTGGTGGTTGGTCCTGCTGCTGTGGATCATCGCCACCATCGGGCTCGGCAGCCTGGCGTCGGTGGTGTCGAAGCCCTTCGAGGACGACTTCGACCTGCCCGGCAGCCGGGCCGTCCAGGCGCAGGAGGTGATCCTGCGGGAGTTCCCGTCGGCCGGTGACGCCGATGCGCCGACCGCGACGATCCTCCTGCAGTCCGGCGACGGACGGCCGCTGGCCGAGGGGGCCAATCATGCGGCCGTCGAGCAGGTGGTGGCGAAGCTCCAGGAGATCCCGCAGTTCACGGCCGAGCAGCGGGCGGCCGTGTCCGATCCCACGCAGGCCCCGGCGGCGGGTGGGAACCTCAGCGCCGACGGCACTGTCGCGATGATCGAGCTGACCTTCGACGCGCAGCGGGACGGCGCCGACACCGGGGTCACCGACGAGACCATCGCGGTGGTCTCGCAGGCCAAGGACATCGGCCGTGCCGCCGGTCTGGTGGTCGAGAGTGCGGGTACTGCCAATGAAGTGGTGGTGGAGCCGCCGGCCGAGCTGATCGGCATCGCGGTGGCGATCGTGGTCATGGTGATCACCTTCGCCGCGCTGCTGGCGGCAGCGATGCCGCTGGGGGCGGCGATCATCGGCATCGCGGTGTCCACCTCGCTCATCTCCGTCGGGACCGCGTTCCTCACCCTCGGCACCTCCACCACCGGGCTGGCCACCATGATCGGGTTGGCCGTCGGCATCGACTACTCGCTGTTCGTGATCTCCCGGTACCGGTCCGAGCTGGCGCTGACGAAGGACCGGGCGCACGCCGCCGGCGTCGCGGTCGGCACCGCCGGCTCGGCGGTGGTGTTCGCCGGTGCGACGGTGGTCATCGCGCTCGTCGCGCTCAATGTCACCGGCATGTCGTTCCTGGCGCAGATGGGCTCCGGCGCCGCGGTGACCGTGATCCTCGCCGTCCTGGTCGCGCTCACCGTGCTGCCGGCGCTGCTCGGCATGTTCAAGTCCTGGGTGTTCAAGCCGCGCATCCCGCTGCTCTGGACCCCGGAGAAGAACCGGCGATCCACCGTCGGCACCCGGGTGGGCGCGGCACTGACCGCGCGGCCGCTGCCGTTCGTGCTGGTGGGTGTGGCCGTGCTGGTGCTGGCCGCGCTGCCGATCGGCAAGCTGCAGCTTGGCCTGGACGTCGCGGCGCAGTCGGACAAGGCGGCCCTGGCGATCGAGCACGAGGCCTTCGGCGAGGGCAAGTCCTCGCCGCTGGTGGTCGTCGTCGACGCCGCGGACGTCGCGGGGACGGCGGCCGCGTCGGAGCAGTTCACCTCCGCCGCAGCAGGTCTCCCGCACATCGCGTCGAACGGGGTGATCGGCCCGGTGCCGAACCCGGACGGCACCGCCGCACAGTTCCTGGTGATCCCGGCGAACGGTCCGTCGACCCCGGAGACCACCGCCCTGCTGGAGCAGGTCCGCCAAGTCGCCGATGACATCGGCGCAGCCACCGGCACTTTCGTGGGCGTCGGTGGGGTGGCGGCCATCCAGGCCGACTTCTCCGACACGCTCACCGGCAAGCTCCCGCTCTACCTCGTCGTGGTGGTCGGCCTGGCCTTCCTGCTGCTGATGATCGTCTTCCGGTCGGTGATCGTGCCGTTGGTCGCCTCGCTGGGGTTCCTGCTGTCGATCGCGGCGACCTTCGGGGCCACCGTCGGGTTTTTCCAGGACGGCTGGCTCGGGTGGATCGAGCCGGACGACCGCGGACCGATCATGGTGTTCATGCCGATCTTCCTCATCGGCATCGTCTTCGGCCTCGCGATGGACTACCAGGTGTTCCTCACCAGCCGGATGCGGGAGGAGTACCACCACGGCGCGTCACCGAAGGACGCGATCCGGACCGGGTACCGGGCGGGTGCCCGGGTGGTCACCGCGGCTGCCGTCATCATGATCTCGGTGTTCGCCGGCTTCACCCTGTCCACCGAGACCTTCCTGAAGCTGATGGGCTTCTCGATGGCCGCGGCCATCGTCTTCGACGCCTTCGTGATCCGGATGATCGTGGTCCCGGCGGTGATGGCGATGCTGGGCGACCGCGCCTGGTGGATGCCACGATGGCTGGACCGGCTGCTGCCCAGGATCGACGTCGAGGGCGAGCGCCTGCGCCCGCAGCGGGCGGCGGCGGTCGGGGAGGTGGCGCCGCAGCACCTGACGGGATCGGGAAGGGGAGTGCGATGAGCTGGAGCACCCGCGAACTGGCCGACATCGCCGGGACGACGGTCAAGGCGATCCGGCACTACCATGCGATCGGCCTGCTCGACGAACCGGAACGCCGGTCCAACGGCTACAAGCAGTACACCACCGCACATCTCGTCCAGCTGCTGCGGATCCGCCGACTGCAGGCACTCGGCGTGCCGCTGTCCCGGGTGCCGGCGATGGGGGCCTCGGCGGAGGATCCGGACGAGGCGATCCGGATGATCGACGCCGAGCTGGCCGCGACGATCGACCGGCTGCAGCGGATCCGGCTGGAGCTGGCGGCGATGTCCGGACACGGTGCGGCGCTGGACGTCCCGCCGGATTTCGCCCCGGTCGCGGACCGGCTGACGGCGAACGAGAAGGCACTGGTGACGATCTGGTCGCACGTGTTCGATGCCGGCGCCACCGAGGTGGTCCGCCGGGCGATGCTGGACCGGACCTCCGCGGACGACGACTTCGAGGCGTTGCCGGCCGACGCCGACGAGGAGACGATCGACGAGCTGGCCCACCGATTGCTGCCCGGGGTCATCAGCGCTCGCGAGTTGCCCTCGTGGAACGATGATCTCGTAGGGTCGGCAGGGAGCAGCGCGCGGGTGATCGGGCAGGCGCTGGTCGATCTCTACAACCCGGCCCAGATCCGGCTGATGGTCCGGTTGGACGAACTGGCGAACCGCGGGGCGACCGGCTGACTGCGGTCGCCCCGCGGTGGGGTGCCTACGGTTGCCATGGCTCGTGCGTGTGCGACAGCCACACCCGCTCGGGGCGCATCGCGACGATCAACCGCTGGCCCTCGGTCGCCGGTTCGTCGAGTTCGCCGGACCAGACGGCGGTGTCGCCGGCGATGACGACCGGCGGGTCGGCGGTGTCGATCACCACGATCTGCGATCCCGGTGTGTGGCCGGGGGCCGGGACGAGGCGGACGCCGGGCAGCAGCTCGAGCTCGCCGTCGACCGGGACGTAGAGCACACCCGGCGGGTCGACCCACTCCGGGATGGTCTGCACGGCGCCGCTGCGCACGTCGTCCAGCTCCTGCCGTTGGACGTGGATCGGCGTGCCGGCGAACAGGTGGTTGCCGCCGCAGTGGTCGAAGTGCAGATGTGTGTTGACCACCAGGTCGACGCCGGCGGCGAGGACGTCCTCGGCCCATGGGTGCAGCCGCGGATCGAGGTCCGCCGCTGCCGGGTGCAGCTCCTTGATCCCGGTGTCGACCAGGATCCGCCCGTGCGGGTGCTCCACCACGTGCACGTACACCGGCATCCGCTCACCCTCGACACCGAGGTCGGCGACGAGCACCGGGGTGACGGTGATGCTCACCGGGTCACCGCCCGGTCGTCCAGCCGCGCAGGCAGGCCGAACAACCCGAACAGCTCGGCGTCGAAGGTGACGATCTCGGTGATCAGGCAGTCCCGCACGTCCAGCACGTCGACGGCCAGCGCGGCGAAGGAGTCCTCGCCCGGCCGGCGCACGTAGGCGGCCACGGCAGGCTGCCTGTTTGCCCGGGTCAGGACGCACCGCATGCTGCCGAAGGCGTCGACGCCGAAGCCGCCCTCCGCCCAGGCCCGCACCACGGTGTCCCGGCCGGACCAGACTCCGGGGTGCGGAGGCATGGAGAACCGCACGTCCTCGTGCAGCAGGGCGGCCACGCCGGCGGCGTCCACCCGCTCGTTGCACTCGACGTACCTCGCGAGCAGCTCCTGCTCCGCGGCCGTCAGAGCACCGGCCTGCCACTCCCGCCGGTCCACGGGCAGGGCCGTCCGCAGGCCGGCCCGGGCACGTTGGAGGGCGGAGTTCACCGACGCCTCGGTCGTCTCCAGCAGCCGGGCCGTCTCCCTGACCGAGCAGTCCAGGACATCCCGCAGCACCAGGACGGCGCGGGGCAGCGGCGGCAGGTGCTGGATCGCCGCGATGAACGCCAGCTCGACGGTCTCCCGTGCCAGCGCCACGTCCTCCGGACCTTCGCGCCGGTCCGGCAGTTGCTCCAGCAGTTCGTCGGGATAGGGCTGCAGCCAGGTGATCTCGCCGTCCGGCCCGGGCCGGCGCGGACGCTTGTCCAGGGCGTCGAGGCAGGCGTTGGTGGCGATCCGGTACAGCCAGGCCCGCACGGTCGACCGGCCGGCGTAGGTGTCCCGGCCGCGCCAGGCCCGCAGGAACGCCTCCTGCACCAGGTCCTCGGCCTCCTCGAAGGAGCCGAGCATCCGGTAGCAGTGCAGGTGCAGTTCCCGGCGGTGCAGTTCGACCCGGGCGTCGAACGCCTGCTCGTCGAGGGGGCGCAGGTCGTCAGCGGTGGCATCCATGACAGGTGTGACGGTAGGTGCTCCGGAAAGTCATCACCACCCGGTGCGCACCATCCACGGGACAACGCCCACTGCCGGCCGAAGGGCCGGAGCCGCCGCTACGCCCCGAAGTGCTTCTCGATGTAGGCCTGGGCCTCGGCACTCGGACGCATGTGGCTGACCTTGTTCAGCCGCTCCTTCTCCTTCTGCCGTAGCTGGTACCGCACGCGGTCCCAGTCGTAGACCATCACCGGGTCGAACTGCGGGCCCTCGGAGCCGAACGTGGTCTTGAGCGGTTCGATGACCGCGTCCACCGCGGGCAGGTGGAACGTGGTCAGCGTGGTGCGGTGGCCCAGCGGGTTCTCGTCGGCCACCACGCGGTGCCGGGTGGCCGGCCACATCCCGTTGGTCCAGCGGGTCATCAGCTCGCCCATGTTGATCACCAGGGCCTCGTCGATGACCGGGACGTTGAACCAGTTGTTGTCGCTGTCGCGGATCTGCAGGCCGTCGTAGGTGCCCCGCTGGTGCAGGATCGTCAGCGTGCCGCCGTCGGAGTGCTCGTCGAAGATCACCGTCGGGTGCTCCACCAGCGGCGCGTTGCGCGGCGGGTAGTAGTTGATCGAGCAGGAGGAGGCGTTGGGCTCGACCAGGGTGTCGAAGTAGTCCAGCGGCAGGTTCAGCGCGACCGCGAACAGGCTCATCAGGCTGGCGCCGAGATCCTGTGTGGCGGAGAAGAGATCGGTCACCGCGTCGCGGAACCCCTCCACCTCCCAGGGCCAGACGTTGGGGGAGAAGAAGTCCGAGTACTCGCTCGGCACGCCGCCGGCCTCGGCCGCCTCGGGGGAGTCGAAGCTGCTCGCGTGCATGCGCAGCGAGCGGACCTGACCCTCCTTGTCGTAGTTGGTGGTCAGGCCGCGGTACGGATGACCCACCGGCGACACGATCGTCTTCAGGTAGCCCGGATCCATCTGCGACAGCGCCTCGGCCATCGCGTACACCCGGTCGATCAGCGGCAGCGGGATCCCGTGGCCGACGATCTGGAAGAAGCCGGACGTCGTGGCCGCCAGGTTCACCTGCTCCGGCGCCGTCTGCAGGTCGGTGCCGTCGAGGAAGGTGCTGACGTCGATCACCGGGATCAGCGGTGTCGCGACGATCACGCCGTCGGGCTCGAGTTCTCCGGATGTCATCTGGGTGCTCACTTTCCTCGTCGTCATGACGGTCTGCGGGTGGTGCCGGGATGTCGCCTTCGTGCACTGCGAATGGTGCGGACCTGCTCGTGCCGGGGAGCCGCACGGGGTCGTGGATGCCGGGACTGCCTGCAGATCAGCAGGTTATCCGCATAACTCGAGTGTAGGACCAGGTCGGCGGTCTGACAAGGCTCTCCGGCCGTCGACGTCCGGGTCCGTACGGTCAGGGGCCGTCGCGGGCCGGCGCGGTGGAGGACCGCACCACCAGCCGGGTGGGCAGGCGGATCTCCCGGCCCGGCAGCGTCCCGGTCATGATCTCCTGCAGCAGCAGACCACCTGCCTCGCGGCCGATGTCGCGTGCCGACAGGTCGACGGCGGTGAGCGGCGGCCAGGTGACCGCGGACATCGCGTTGTTGTCGAACGAGGCGACGGACAACACGCCCGGTACCGGGATCCCGGCGTCGGCGGCGGCGGTCAGCACCCCGTAGGCCTGGACGTCGGTGGCCGTCACCACGGCGGTGACGCCGGACCCGAGCCACCCCGGCAGGGCCTTGCCGGCGGCGATTCCTGCTGCCTCCAGGTCGATCTCGCTCCTCGACCGGATGAGCCGGGTGGCGGGCTCAATGCGCCGGAGGTGTTCCTGGAAGTGCCGACGGCGCGCGCTGAAGGTGAGTCGGGGCCGGATCGCGTCCAGGTAGACGATCGTGCGGTGGCCCAGCTCCTCGACCAGGTGGGCGGCCAGGGCGCCGGCGCCCCCGGCGAGGTCGAAGAAGACCCGGGACGAGCGGGTGTGCGCGTCGGGTTCGTCGACGTACACCACGGGCAGATCGTCCGGGACCGGTTCGTACTCCGTGTCGTCGAGGCTGATCAGCAGGCCGTCGACACCGAACGAGGAGACCATCGCGACGTCGGGGGCGCGGTCGCCCGCCCCGCCCACGGCGAGGATCAGCTGCAGGTCGTGACCGAGCGCCTCGGACACCCCGGATGCCAGTGCTGCGATGAACGGATTCGTGAGATCGTGCGCCAGCAGCGCGATCCGGCCGTGCCGACCGGTCACCAGGGACCGGGCCGCCGGATTGACGACGTAGCCGAGATCGCGGATGACGGTCTCCACCCGCACCCGCGTGGACTCGGAGACGCGGCCGTGGGCCTTGCCGTTCGTGACCAGGGAGACCGTCGCCACCGACACGTTGGCCATGGCGGCCACGTCGGCCGCCTTCACCCGGGAGCTGCGCGCTCCGGTCATCCGTTCCCCCGGTTCGACGAAGTGGTGTTTCGCATGGCGTCGACTGCGGTGCACCGGCCGCCCGGTCGGAGCGGGCCGTGCTCGAAGTCGCCGCGGAAGATGGTGCAGGGCAGAGAGAATCGTCCCGTCGCGGGGACCTGATCGGTCGGCGGCGAGCGCAACGCGCGCCGGTGCGGTGTCCTCACTCTGGCACAACCCAGGCACGGCGGGAAGTGTGGCCGGCCGGGTTGTGCGCTTGACGGAACCGATCGGAGCAGTCCGGCTTTCGATCAGATCAACGCCGATGAACTGCAGGTTTCGGCGGGTGGAACAGGCGCCGGTGACGCCGGGCCGGGGCCCGGACCGGACTTTCGGCATCGCCGCAGATCGTCCGCTTTGATGAAAGTTTCGTACACGGAAGCGGGCGGGTGTCACCGACCAGGTCCGAGTGTCGCTGCGGTGCAGGGCGTGCCGCGGGTCACGGCAAAGGTAAACACCTCGTTACCGTCGCTGCCGGGGCTTGCCGACACCCGATCAGGCGGCAGTACATTAATCGCATTACTTCGACCGCGGCCGTTCCGGCGTGACCGGTCGCCCCGCCCGGTCATGTCCGCCGGTCCCTCGTCCTGCCGCTCCACGCGTACCCCTTCTGCACCCCCGCCTGCCAGAGAGGTCCTGAACCGATGAGCCGTGCCAGTCGTCAGCGACGCACGAGAGTGTCTGCAGCAGTGGCGATCGCCACTGCTGCCGTTCTCGTGCTGAACGCCTGTTCCAGCAGCAGCGATGCGGGGTCGACGACCTCGACGCCGCCGACCTCCGCCGGCACGTCCACCGGTACCGCCGGGTCGTCCGCGGCCCCGTCGTCGTCCGGCACCGACACCGGGTCCGCGGCCGCGCCGGTGACCGGCGACAGCACGGTCCGCGTGGTCATCCCGACCGAACCGGTCAGCCTCAACCCCATGCTCAGCCCGGCCAGCGACACCAAGGCCTACGGGGTGCTCTACGACTTCCTGACCGAGATCAGCCCGGACGGACAGGTCACCGAGGACGGACTGCTGACCGGTTGGGAGCGTGTGGATCTCACCACCTGGCTCTTCGACGTGCGACCGGACGTCAGCTTCACCAACGGCGAGCCGTTCGACGCCGACGCCGTCGCATTCGCGCTGGAGCAGTCGACGGTCTCGCCCAGCCGCAGCGGCGTGGTCTCCAGCATCGAGACCGTCACCCCGGAGGGCGACCAGGTGAGAATCGTGACCAGTCAGCCCTTCCCGGCGCTGCCGACGATGCTCTCGCAGATCCCCGCCCTGCCGCCGGCCTACTACGCCGAGGTCGGCGACGAGGGCTTCGCGCAGGCGCCGATCGGTACCGGCGCCTGGACCCTGGGCAGCTACTCGCCGGGCCAGTCCATCGTCTACAACCGCAACGACGACTACTGGGGCACGAAGGCCGCGGCCGCCACGCTGGAGTTCTCCTTCAGCCCGGAGACCTCGAGCCGTGCGGCGCTGGTGCAGAGCGGCCAGGCCGACCTGGCCACCGATCTGCTGCCGTCCGCGGCGCAGGAGTTCGCCGGCAACGCCTCCGTCGCGGTCTACTCGGAGCCGGCCGGTGCCCAGATGAACGTCTTCATCACCGACAACGCGCCGTTCGACAACCCCGATGTCCGCAAGGCCGCGCAGATGGCCATCGACCGCGAGGGTCTGGCGGGCGCCCTGTTCGGCGAGGGTGCCGCCGTGGACCACTACCTGTTCTCCGACATCGGTTCCGACATCCCGATGTTCGACGACACCGTGACCTACGACCCGGAGGCGGCCCGGGCCCTGCTCGCCTCGACCGGGGCGGACACGAACATCGAGTTCACCTTCCCGGTGGGGCGCACCCCGAACGACGACCAGGTCGGTGAGGCCATCTCCGGCATGTTCGAGGAGGTCGGGTTCACGGTCAAGCGGAACCCCCTGCCCTTCACCGAGGTGCTCGACCTGATCACCGACGACGCCACCGCGATCTTCCTGATCGGCAGCAACCAGCAGACCCCGACGCCGTACTCGATGGTCAACGCCCGGGTGCTCAGCTTCGGCGGCTGGCCGGTCTGCCCGAGCCCCGAGCTCGACGCGTCCTACGAGACCGTGCTGGAGAGCACCGATCCCGAGGACACCGCGCTGGCCTACCAGGCGCTCGAGCAGATGTACGTGCAGGACGACGCATGTGCGCTGCCGCTCTACGAGTACAACACCACCTGGCTCGCGTCCCCGTCGCTGACCGGCGTCACGGTGACCACCGCCGGCTGGCCGGTCTACGACACCCTCGCGATGAGCTGACGTGACCATGACGGACGTGGCCGGTGGAGCCGGGACGGGTGCGCCGGTCCGGCGCGCCCCGGAGCAGGACACGTCCGTGCTGGAGGTCGCCGACCTGTCCGTGACGTACTCGTCACGGCAGGTCGGCGCCGTCCACGCGGTCAAGGACGTGTCGCTGACGGTGGGGGCTGGTGAGATCGTCGGGGTGGTCGGCGAGTCCGGTTCGGGCAAGACCACTCTCGGCATGACCATCGCGGGCCTGGTCCCGCGGACCGGCGGCGGGGTGAAGGTGCTCGGCCGGGAGCTGTCCGGGAAGTGGACCCGCGACCAGCGGGCCGAGGTGCAGGTGATCTTCCAGGACGCGGTCGCCGCGCTCGACCCCCGGCAGCGGATCGGCAAGGGCCTGAAGGAACTGCGCAAGGTGCACCCGGACCGGACGTCCTGGATCACCGACGAGGACCTGATGGCGCGGGTCGGACTGGTCCCGGACATCCTGAACCGGTTCCCGCACCAGATCTCCGGCGGGCAGGCCCAGCGGGTCATGGTCGCCAGGGCACTGCTGCTGCGGCCGCGGTTGCTCATCGCGGACGAGCCGACGTCCGCGCTGGACGTGCGGGTGCAGGCCCAGGTGATGGACCTGCTGAAGGGTCTGCGGGACGAGGGGCTGGCGATCCTGTTCGTCAGCCACGACTTCGGTGTGGTCACCGAGCTCTGCGACCGGGTGCACGTGATGTTCCAGGGGGAGATCGTCGAGGAAGGGGTCACGGCCGCCGTGTTCCACTCACCCGAGCACGAGTACACGCGGCGACTGGTCGCCGCCGTGCCCGGCAGCAGCCGGGCCGCGGTGGTGGACCCGCCGTCGCCGGAGCGCCCGGTGCCCGCGAAGGCCGGAGGGACGGGATGAGCAGCGTCCTGCGGGCCCTCGCCAAGGCCGTCATCACCCTGTGGATCGCGGTCACCATCGCCTTCTTCCTGGCCCGCATCGCCGGTGACCCGGCAGCGCGGCTGGCCGGTGAGTTCGCGACACCGGCCACCCTGCAACGGATCCGCGAACAACTGGGACTGGCGGATTCGCTGCTTGCGCAGTACGTACGGTTCCTCGGCGAACTGGTGCGGGGCGACCTCGGCGACTCCTTCAGCTACCACGTCAGCAACGTGAGCCTGATCGCCAGCAGGTTGCCCGCCTCGCTGACCCTGGCGATCTCGGCGATGGTCATCGCGGTGGTGATCGGCGTCCCGCTGGGGGTGCTGGCCGCCGCCCGGGAGGGCAGCGTGGTCGACCGGGTGGTCTCGGTGCTGTCGCTGGTCGGCCAGTCCGTGCCGACCTACTGGATCGGCCTGATGGGCATCACCGTGTTCGCGGTGACCTGGGGTCTGCTGCCGGCCGGTGGCAACGCCTCGTTCAGCGCCTACATCCTGCCCGCGGTCGCGGTGGCCTTCGTGCCGCTGGCGGCGATCACCCGGCTCACCCGGTCCAGCATGATCGAGGCCCTGCAGCAGGACTTCTTCTCCGCCGGCCTGGCCCGTGGCCTGTCCCGTCCCCGGCTGATCTGGCGACATGCGTTGCGGCACACCGCACTGCCGGTGCTGACGGTGATCGGTCTGCAGACCGGTCTGCTGCTGTCCGGCACGGTGACCGCGGAGGTGGTGTTCTCCTGGCCGGGCCTGGGCCGGCTGGTCACCGATGCCGTGCAGCAGAACGACTTCCCGCTGGTGCAGGCGGTGGTCATCGTCGGCGCCCTGGTGTTCGTGGTGGTGAACCTGTTGGTGGACCTGTCCTACCCGGCGCTGGACCCGCGACTGCGGAGGGGCAAGGCATGACGACGATCGTTCCCGAGGAGGTCGGCGAGGTACCGGCACCGCACGCCGGCCGCAGCCGCAACCGCGACCGGATCGCGGTCTGGGCCATCGCCACCCCGCTGCTGCTGATGGCGGTCGTGTTCCTGCTGGCCCCGTGGCTCGGCCTGCCCGACCCGAACCGCCAGCGGCTGAGCGACTCCCTGCTGGAACCGGTGTGGATCACCGGTGACTGGGGACACGTGCTCGGCACCGACAAGCTCGGCCGGGACCTGCTGTCGCGGTTGGTCGAGGGCGGCCGCATCGTGCTGCTGCTGGCGGTGTGCGGCACGCTGGCCGGCTTGATCCCGGGCGTGCTGCTGGGCATGGTCGCCGGCTACCGCGGCGGCTGGCTGGATGCCGTGGTGTCCAGGTTCGTCGAGGCCTGGATGGCCATCCCCGGACTGCTCTTCGCGATCGTCATCCTGATCGGCACCGGCCGCAGCCTGGCGGTGTTGGTCGGGGTGCTCGGGCTGCTCACCTGGCCGCTGTACGCGCGGGTGGTGCGGGCCGATGCGATCGCACTGAAGCACCGGCCGTTCATCGCCGCCCTCCGCACCGCCGGCGTGCCGACCTGGCGCCTGATGGTCAGCCACATGCTGCCGAACGTCGCCTCGACGGTGCTGGTGATCGGCGCCCTGCAGACCGGTGGCTCGGTGCTCATCGAGAGCGGACTGAGCTTCCTGGGCATCGGCGTCGTCTCCCCCCAGATCAGTTGGGGCGCCATGCTCGCCGAGGGGCGGGACGAGCTCACCAAGGCCTGGTGGGTCGCGGTGTTCCCGGGCGTCGCGATCTCGATCGTGGTGCTGCTGACCAATCTGCTCGGCGACGCGCTGCGCCGCCGCTTCGACCCCCGCAGCCGGAGGTACTGAGCATGAAGACCCTGTCCGCCACCGCGCCGGCCGCAGTCGGCCCGGCGGCCGTCCCGACGTTGCAGATCCAGGACCTGGAGATCACCGCGGCCACCGGCAGCGGCACGACCACCCTGGTCGAGGGCTTCACCCTGTCCGTCGCCCCCGGCGAGATCGTCGGCCTGATCGGCGAGTCCGGCAGCGGGAAGACCACGATCGCGCGGAGCATCATCGGACTGCTGGACAAGAACGTCTCGGTCAGCGGCGGGTCCATCGGGCTGAACGGCACGACCATCCGGAACGCCGACGAGAACCACACGCACGGGCTGCGCGGCCGGTCCATCGGCATGGTGTTCCAGAACGCCACCGGCTCGCTCGACCCGCTCATGCGGATCGGCACGCAGCTGCTGGAGGTCGTCCGGGTGGTCCAGCCGGCGCTGAAGAAGCGGGCCGCCGACGAGTTGGTCCGGACGACGTTGGCGGACATGGGTTTCGCCGACGTGCAGCGCGTCATGCGCAGCTATCCGCACCAGCTCTCCGGCGGGATGAACCAGCGGGTCGCCATCGCCCTGGCCGTGGTCAACCGGCCCGCGCTGATCATCGCCGACGAGGCCACGTCGGCGCTGGACGTCACCACCCAGGCCGGGGTGGTGAAGGTGCTGCAGGGCCTGGCCGCCACCGGGATCAGCCTGGTCTTCGTCACCCACGACCTGCTGCTGGCCAGCGAGATCTGCGACCGCATCGCCGTTCTGGAGAAGGGGCGCCTGGTCGAGCTGGACAACGCGGTGGACTTGGTCGCCCATCCGCGCGAGCCTTACACCAAGGCCCTGCTCGACGCCATCCCCAACCCCCACGAGATCGCCGCCGCAGCGGCAGCCCGGGTCTGATCCGGACCACCACTGATCCGGACCACCACTGAGCCGGACCACCGAAGGAGAACACAAGTGCTGGAACAACGCCGACTCGGTGCGAGCGACATCATGGTCGGGGAACTGGGTCTGGGCTGCATGGGCATGACCGGTGCCTACGGATCGCCCGCCGACTGGGACGAGGCGGCCTCGATCGAGGTGATCCGCCGGGCGATGGACCTCGGCGTCACCATGATCGACACCGCCGAGCTCTACGGGCCCTGGGTCAACGAGAAGCTGGTCGGCAAGGCGATCGCCGGTCGCCGTGACGAGGTGACCATCGCGACCAAGACCGGACTGGTCTCGGTGGATCCCGAACTGGGCCTGAACCACGTCGACTGCCGTCCGATGCACATCAAGCTGGCGGTGGACGCGTCCCTGTACCGGCTCGGGGTGGACGTCATCGACCTCTACTACCTGCACCGGCCGGACCCGACCGTGCCGATCGCCGAGTCCGTCGGCGCGATGGCGGAACTGGTGCAGGCCGGCAAGGTCCGGCACATTGGTGTCAGCGAGTACTCGGTGCAGCAGCTCGAGCAGGCCGTCGCGGTGCACCCGATCGTCGCGGTGCAGTCCGAGATGTCGCTGTGGACCAGGGATGCGCTGGCCGGGGTGCTGCCGTGGTGCGAGGCGAACGACGCCGCCTTCGTGCCGTTCTCCCCGCTCGGCCGCGGCTTCCTCACCGGCACCGTGGCGACCACGTTCGATGCCCGCGACATGCGCTCCCGGCACCCGCGTTTCCAGCCGGAGGCGCGGGACGCCAACGACCTGATCGTGGCCCGGATCAGGACGGTCGCGGAGCGGCTCGGTGCCTCGCCGGCCCAGGTGGCCATCGCCTGGACGCTGGCCCAGGGCGCCCAGGTGATCCCGATCCCGGGTACCAAACGACTGAAGTACCTGGAGGAGAACCTGGCGGCCGCCGACCTGGTGCTCTCCGCCGACGACCTGGCCGAGCTCGACGACCTGCCGGAGGCCGTGGGGCACCGCTCCAACATGCCGCAGTTCCTCGGTGCCCGCTGAGCCGCACCGGCCGGACCGCCGCCCCGCTGAGCGATGTCGTACTGCGGGGGCGGCGCCGCTCAGCGCAGGTGCCGGGC
The DNA here is from genome assembly GCF_009707545.1 of Nakamurella alba. Lineage (NCBI taxonomy): Bacteria > Bacillati > Actinomycetota > Actinomycetes > Nakamurellales > Nakamurellaceae > Nakamurella > Nakamurella alba. The sequence goes on from NZ_WLYK01000001.1 coordinate 46,316, forward strand.
CAGCAGGCTGAGATCGGCGGGTGAGAGCCGGTCCGACGAGGTGTTGGCCTGGTGCCAGTAGGGGTAGGGCAGCGGCTGCGCGCTGACCTGGTCCAGAGCGTCGATCTCCTCGGCGGTGAGCGCCAGGTCGGCGGCGGCGAGGTTGTCGGTGAGCTGCTCCTCGGTGCGGGCGCCGACGATGACCGACGTCACCCCGGGCTTGGCCATAGTGTACGCGAGCGCCACCTGCGCGGCCGACACACCGTGTCCGTCGGCGATGCCGACCAGGGTCTCGATCGTGTCGTAGAGCTTGTCCTGGTCGTGCACCGGAGGCTCGCTCCACTCGCTCAGATGACGGCTCCCCTCGGGGGCCTGCTGCCCGCGCCGGTACTTGCCGGACAGCAGGCCGCCGGCGATCGGGCTCCAGACCAGGATGCCGAGGCCCTGGTCGAGAGACACCGGCACCAGCTCGTTCTCGGCCTCCCGGGCCTGCAGCGAGTAGTAGATCTGCTGACTGACGAAGCGCTGCAGGCCGAGCCGCTCGGACACGCCCAGCGCCTTCATCAGCTGCCAGGCGGCGTAGTTCGACGCGCCGATGTAGCGCACCTTGCCGGACTGCACCAGGGTGTCCAGGGCGGACAGCGTCTCCTCGAGCGGGGTCTGCCCGTCCCACTCGTGGACCTGGTAGAGGTCGATGTGATCGGTGCGCAACCGGCGCAGGCTCGCCTCGGCGGCGCGGAGCAGGTGGTGCCGGGACAGCCCGGCGTCGTTCGGGCCGTCGCCCATCGGCATGCGGGCCTTGGTGGCCAGCAGGACCTCGTCCCGGTCCCCGCCCAGCGCCTCGCCGATGATCTCCTCGGACAGGCCCGCCGAGTAGACGTCGGCGGTGTCGATGAGGTTGACCCCGGCGTCCCGGGCCAGGTCGATCTGGCGGCGGGCGCCGGCCACGTCGATCTGACCGACCGGGGTGGCCCAGCCGGTGCCGCCGAAACCCATGGTGCCCAGCGTGACGGTGGAGATGCGCAGGCCCGACCGGCCCAGCTGACGGTAGTCCATGCTCGGAGCGTAGACCGGGGTCCGGTGGACCGATCCCGTCAGGTACGGGCGGGGGCGGCCGCCTTGACCGCAGCCGCGACCTTCTCCACCTGGTCCTTGGCGTCGCCGAAGAGCATGGCGGTGTTGGGACGGTGGAAGAGCGGGTTCGGCACGCCGGCGTACCCGCTGGCCATGGACCGCTTGAACACCACGACGTTCTCCGCCTTCCAGACCTGCAGCACCGGCATACCGGCGATGGGGGAGGTGGGGTCGTCGTCGGCCGAGGGGTTGACGGTGTCGTTGGCGCCGATGACCAGCACGACGTCGGCATCCGGCAGCTCGTCCTGGATCTCGTCCATCTCCAGCACGATGTCGTAGGGCACCTTCGCTTCGGCGAGCAGCACGTTCATGTGCCCGGGCAGCCGGCCGGCGACCGGGTGCACGGCGAACCGGACGGTCTTGCCCTGGGCGCGCAGTGCCGCGGTGAGCTCGGCGACCTGGCCCTGGGCCTTGGCGACGGCCATGCCGTAGCCCGGTGCGATCACGATGTCCTGCGCGTCGGCCAGCAGCTCGGCCAGTCCGGTCGCGGTGATCTCCCGGTGCTCGCCGAGATCCGCTGCGGCCGCGCTCGTCCCGGACGGCGCCTCGGCACCGAAACCACCCAGGATGACCGACACGAACGATCGGTTCATCGCGGTGCACATGATGTACGAGAGGATCGCGCCGGAGGACCCGACGAGGGCGCCGGTGATGATCAGCAGGTTGTTGCCGAGCATGAAACCTGCTGCGGCAGCGGCCCATCCGGAGTAGGAGTTGAGCATCGAGACGACCACCGGCATGTCACCGCCGCCGATCGCGGCGATGAGGTGCAGCCCGAGGGCCAGGGCCAGGACCGTCATCAGCAGCAGCGGCAGCAGCGAGGGTGCGGCCAGGAACCAGCCGAGCAGCACCAGGCACGCGAGCACCAGCACCAGGTTCACCGTGTTGCGGCCGGGAACGGTCAGCGGCGCGGAGGGCATCTTCGCCGACAGCTTGAGGTAGGCGATGATCGAACCGGTGAAGGTGACCGCGCCGATGAACACCCCGAGGAAGACCTCGACCAGGTGCACGGCGTCGGCATCGTGCACGGTCAGGTAGGAGTTGAACCCGACCAGTACGGCGGCCAGCCCGACGAAACTGTGCAGGATGGCGATCATCTCGGGCATCTGGGTCATCTCGACCCGCCGGGACAGCACGGTGCCGACGATCGCGCCGATCAGCAGCACCGCCACGATCAGCCCGGCGGTGATCAGCGGGTCGATCTGCGAGTAGCGCAGGGACAGGGCGATGGTGGCGACCAACGCGAGCGCCATGCCGATCTTGCCGGCCAGGTTGCCGGCGCGTGCCGACCGCTGGTGCGAGAGCCCGGCCAGGGACAGCACGAAGAGCACACCGGCGATGAGATAGCCCGCCTGCACGAGGGAATCGAGGGTCTGCTCGTCCACCTCAGCCGTCCTTCCGGAACATGGCGATCATGCGTCCGGCCACGCCGAACCCGCCGAAGATGTTGACGGCCGCGACGGTCGCCGCGAGGAACGCCAGCACCACCACCGCCACGTTGTCCGAGCCGAGCTGCAGCATCGCGCCGACCAGGATGATCCCGGAGATCGCGTTGGTCTGCGCCATCAGCGGGGTGTGCAGGGACGCCGTCACGTTGGTGATGACGTAGAAGCCGACGAAGACGGCCAGCACGAACACGGTGAAGGCACCGAGGAAGCTGGCCGGCGAGAAGGTCACCGCCGCGCCGACCGCGACCGCTCCCAGCCCGAAGAGTGCGTAGCGGCGGCGCTGTCGCAGCGCCTCCGCCGCGGCGGTCTCCTCCGGGGTGCGGGCCGGGACCGGCGTCTTCGCAGCTGCGGAGGGCGCCGCGGCGGGTGCGGCCGACACCTGCACCGGTGGCGGTGGCCAGAACACGGTGCCCTCGTGCGTCACCGTCACCGCCCGCTGGATGACGTCGTCGTGGTCCAGCACGAGCACGCCGTCCTTGGCGGGCGTCATCAGCTTGAGCAGGTTGACGATGTTGGTGCCGTAGAGCTGCGAGGTGTGCGCCGGCATCCGGCTCGGCTGGTCGGTGGAACCGACGATCGTGACGCCGTTGTCGGTGACGATGGTCTGGTCGGGCACGGTGAGCTCGCAGTTCCCGCCGCCGACAGCCGCGAGATCGACGATGACACTGCCCGGCCGCATCCCGGCGACCATCTCCTTGGTGATGGTGCGGGGTGCCTTGCCACGGACCAGCGCGGTGGTGAGCACGACGTCGGCCTTCGCGCACTCGGCGGCGTAGATCCGGGCGGTGCGCGCCGCCTCGTCGTCGCTGAGCTCCTTCGCGTACCCGTCACCGGCACCCGCGGCTGCGGCTGCGGGAGTCTCCTCACCGGTCACGAAGATGGCGCCCATCGAGTGCACCTGCTCGCGCGCCTCCGGGCGCACGTCATAGGCGCGCACCTGCGCGCCCAGCGATCCGGCCGTACCGATCGCGGCCAGCCCGGCCACTCCCGCGCCGATGACGAACACCGTCGCCGGGGCGGTCTTGCCGGCCGCCGTCACCTGGCCGCCGAACATCCCGCCGTAGGCCTCGGCGCCCTCGATCACCCCGCGGTAGCCGGAGATGTTGGACATGGTGGACAGCACGTCCATCGCCTGCGCGCGGGAGATGCGCGGGATCGCCTCCAGACAGAACGCGGTGGTCCGCCGCGCCTGCAGCGCTTCGATCAGGTCCGGTCGCGGATCCATCCGGGTGACCAGCACGGCCCCGTCGGACAGCAGCCCGATCTCCTCGGCGGTGGGCTCGTTCACCCGAAGCACCAGGTCGGCGGCCCACGCCTGCGGCCGTGTGCCGATCGTGGCGCCGGCGGCCTGGTAGGCCTCGTCCGAGAACTGGGCACCCTCGCCGGCGCCGGCCTCGACCACCACCTGGTAGCCCAGCTCGAGCAGCTGCTTCACGGTGCGTGGGGTCGCGGCGACCAGCGTCTCGCCGACCCGGCCCTCGACCGGTACGCCGATCCTCTTCGACACGGACATCGGTGTCCTCACACTCTCATCGGGCACTGCTCTTCGTCGGGCATGCTCTGCGCCGGCACCGGGGATCCCGGGGAAACGGCGAACGGGCATCGTACGAACGCAGATTCGGTCACGTCCACGCGCCCGGGCATGACGCGGCCCACAATTCCCGGGCTTTCGCCGGCAGCGCGGGCGACGATCCCACAGATCCGCACAGGACCGGACGGGGATCCCCGTCGAGAGGTGCCCCCGGCCGGCTCGGGGCAGCCCGGTCGTAGCCTGGCGGCCGGATCCCCTGCAGAAGGACGTGTCGATGGCGACGTGGTTGATCACCGGGAGTTCGTCCGGCCTGGGCCGGGCGCTGGCCGCCGAGGTGCTGCGCCGCGGCCACGACGTCGTCGCCGCAGCCCGGAATCCGGATCTCCTGGCCGACCTCGCGGGGAACGGCCCGGGCCGGGTGCTGCCGGTCCGGATGGACGTCACCGACCCGGACCAGGTGACCGCGGGAGTGCGGCAGGCCGAGGAGGAGTTCGGCGGCGTCGACGTGCTGGTGAACAACGCCGGCTACGGGTACCGGGCGGCGCTGGAGGAGGGCGACGAGACGCAGGTCGCGGACCTGTTCGAGACCCATGTGTTCGGCGCGGTCCGGACGATCAAGGCCGTGTTGCCGGGGATGCGGGAACGCCGCAGCGGCACCATCGTGAACCTGTCGTCCATCGGGGCGCGGATCTGCCTGGAGGGTTCCGGCTACTACTCCGCGGTGAAGGCGGCACTGGAGGCGCTGACCTCGTCACTCCGCAAGGAGGTCGCACCGCTGGGGATCGAGGCGATGGTGATCGAACCCGGTGCCTTCCGCACCGACTTCGCGGGCCGGTCGCTGGTGGAGTCGCCGATCCGGATCGCCGACTACGACGGCACGGCGGGGAAGCGGCGGAAGGTCAACGACACCTCCGACGGCACCCAGGCCGGGGATCCCCGCCGCGCGGCCGCGGTGATCGCCGATGCGGTGGACAAGGGTGGTCTGCCCTCGCTGCTGCTGCTGGGCAACGACGCCGCAGATGCGTTCGCGGCGAGCGCCGACGCGCTCCGGGCGGAAACCGCGGCCTGGGAAGCGGTGACGCGGAGTACCGACTTCCGCTGATCGGGCCGCCGACCACGGACGCGGCCGGTCATCGCGTCGACCTGCTCGGCACGGTGCTCCGACCTGCCCATACGATCATCGTATGACCGTTACGATTCCTCATGTCCGATCCGGCGACGTGGGTGAGGTGCTGCCGGCGGTCAGGGAGCGGATTCGCGGCCGGCGCGGCGCGGTCGTACTGATCGGTGGGGCGCCGGGGATCGGGAAGTCGACCACGATGGACCGGCTGGTCCGCGACCTGGCGACCGAGATGGCGTTCGTCTCCAGGGTGTCGGCGGACGAGACCAGTCGGCGCCAGCCGTTCGGGGTCATCTCGTCGCTGGTCGGGCTGAAGGCCGAGTACCCGCCCCGCCCGGGTGCGGCCGACCGTATCCTGGAGACGATCGAGAACCTCTGCGCTGCAGGCCCGGTCGCCCTGTGTGCCGACGATGTGCACCAGGCCGACGCCGACTCGCTGCGGGTGCTCGGTCAGCTGGTCGGCAGTGCGCGGGACCTCCCGCTGGTGCTGCTGCTCACCCGGCGGCACTTCCCGGTCCGGGAGGGCCTGGACGCCCTGGCCGCCGACCCGGAGGTGATCACCGTCGAGGTGACCGGACTGGATGCTGCAGGCGTGGCTGCTGCCGTCCGGGAACGCTGCGACGCCGAGCCGTCACCGGAACTGCTGCACGCACTGCGTGCGGCCGGCGGCAACCCGTTCCACTTGCAATCCCTGCTGTCCGACCTGATGCGGCACGACCGGATCGAGGCGCGCGGCGGGCGCGCGGACCTGATCGTGTCCGGGCCCACCACTGCCGCGTTGCCCTCCGTGCAGGAGAGCGTGCGGGCCCAGCTCGTGGAGCTGTCGGCCGAGACCCGTTCGCTGCTGGAGATCCTCGCGGTCTGGGGGCGGCCGGCGCCGCTCGCCGTGCTGGGCACGCTGTCCGATCTCGGCGCGCAGGAGCTGCGTGCGCTCGTCCGCCCCGCGATCGATCTGGAGATCCTCCAGGTCACGCCCGACGAGGAACTGACCTTCACCCACGACCTCTACCGGGACGTGCTCTATGCCGACCTGTTGCCCGGGCTGCGCCGGATGCTGCACGCCGCCTGCGCGGCCGAGCTGCGCTCGAGCGGCGGCATCGCCACCGAGATCGTCCAACACGTCGGTGATTCGCTGGCCGACGGGGTGTTGATCGCGGAGGCGTTGCGGACTGCCCGGACCGATCTCCAGCACGCACCGCTGCAGGCCGCGGACCTGCTCGCCCAGGTGCACACCCGCAGCGGCAGTCCGGAGGCGGACGAGGTCGCGATCGCGCGGGCCGGTGCGCTGGCCGCGGCAGGCCGGATGGCCGAGGTGATCACGGTCGTCCGGGCCGCGCTCGCGGTGACCCGCGACGCGGGAGCGCACACGTTGCTGACCCGACTCCTGTTGCACAGCATGGTCGATGCGGCACGAACGGACGAGACGCTGGTGATCATCGACGAGGAGCTCGCGCACCTGGTCGGGGAGCAGGACCGGCACCCGCTGGTCCACCTGCGCCGGTGGTCGCTCGTGCTGGCCGGCCGCGGGGAACTGTCCGGCGGCCGTACTTCTGGCGACGGCACCAGCGGTGCGGCGCTGGTGCCCAGCTCGATGGAGCTCTTCCTGCAGGCCCGGTGTCGGTCCGCGCTGGAGACCGTGCGGCGGGCGCAGAAGGCCCGGGAGACCGCGGGCACCCACGGCTGGAGCGACGGGGCGACGGCACCGACCTGGCCGGCCTGGTACGCGCTCTACGCGGAAGGACCGGAGGCTGCCGGGCAGCTGTCGGTGCAGGCCCGGCGGAACGCTCAGCGCACCGGCCGTGGCTGGCTGTTCCCGCAGCACCTGCTGGTGGCCGGGACCATCGACCATTTCGCCGGCCGGTGGGACGACGCGCTGACGGTGCTGCAGGCGCAGTGGGACATCGCCACCGAGTCCGGATCCGGTTGGCGCAGCCGCGGTCTCGGACTGCAGTTGCAGATCCAGGTGTTCCGCGGCGCGCTCGACGAGGTGGCGGCAGGGGTACGGCACTGGTATTCCACCGGGCACCCCGATCAGTTCGGATTGCCCTGGGTGCCGCTGGCGGAGGTGCTGCTCGCCGAGGCCCGCGGTGACCTGGCGGAGGTCCGGCGGCTGACGCCGCGGGTCTGGTCCGGGCCACTCGACTCCGGCCGGCTGCTGTGGGCCCTGCTGGCGGGGCCGGATCTGGCCAGGCTCGCCCTGCGCAGTGGTGACGACGGCCTGCTGCAACGGATCCGCCGGGAGATCGGCAGCGTCCCGCTCGACGAGGTTCCGGTGCTCGCAGCGGTTCCCGGTCTGGTGACCGCCATCTCCGAGGCGGATCCGGAGGCCGCACGCATCGCGGCGGGGGCACTGGGTGCCTCCGGTTCGGCGATCGGTGAGATGCAGGGTTGGGAGGAAGCCGCGGTCGCGGCCGCCGCGGCCGGGGACCGGGATGCCGCTCGGACGTATGCCGACCGGTGCCGCCACCACAGCTCCGCACTCGGTGCGGTGACGGTGGACCGGCGGCTCGCGTCCCGGTTGCGCGACCACGGGGTCCGGTTGGGGGCGACCGGTGCCCGGGGCAGACCGGCGACCGGCCTGGCGAGCCTGACGCCGACGGAATCGCTCGTGGCGCAGCGCGTGTCGCAGGGCCTGACCAGCCCGCAGATCGCCGATCAGCTCTACGTGTCGCCGCGCACCGTGCAGACCCACGTCTCGAACATCCTGCGCAAGCTGGACCTGCGGTCCCGGGTCGAGTTGGCAGCGCTCTTCGCCCGCCGGGCGGACGCCGGCCTTGACTGACCCTCTCCCCGCCGGGACCGTGGGCGCCGGACCCGACCGCACCGACCGCCGGAGCCGTACCGCTGCGCTCCGGGCCGGGATCCTTGCCTTCTTCGTCGACCAGCTCGACATCTATCTCCCGGTGCTGGTTCTCGCCTCGATCGGCGGCTACTTCGTGCCGGCTGATGTCAGCGCGTCGACAAGCGCGGTGCTGACCGCGTTGGTGTTCGCCGCCACCCTGGTCACCCGCCCGCTCGGGGCCATGGTCTTCGGGCACCGCGCCGACATCCGGGGCCGGGTCCGGACCACGCAGATCGCCACGGCGGGGTTCGGTGTGGTCACGCTGCTGATCGCCGCGCTACCGGGAGCCGGTACGGCGGGGTACTTCTCGATCGGCGCGCTGATCGCGCTACGGGCGGTCAACGGCGTGTTCCTCGGTGGTGCGTACACGGCGGCGGTGCCGCTGGCGATGGAGTGGTCGGCGCCGCGGCGCCGGGGTGTGGTCGCCGGGCTCGTCCTTGCCGCCGCACCGACGGCCTACGCCACCCTCGCCCTGGTGACCCTGCTGCTGCAGCAGCTGATCCCGTCGGACGGGTCGGACTCGGCCTATGCCCGATGGGGGTGGCGGATCCCGTTCGTGGTGGTCGGCCTCCTCGCGTTCGCCCTCGTCGTGCACTACGGCCGGCGCGTCCGGGAGCCGGAGACCCGGCGCAGCTCGGCCCGTGAGCGGAGTCCGCTGGCCCAACTGCTGACCGGCCCGCACCGGCGTGCCCTGCTGCAGGTGCTGGTGCTGATGTCCGGGGTGTGGTTGGCCAACAACATGGTGAGTGCCGTCCTGCCCGGGCTGCTCGGGAGCCGGTTGGGCCTGACGGGGCCGCAGGTCTCGCTGACGATGGCGGTCGAGGCGATCGCGCTCGCCCTGTCACTCCCGTTGTGGGGAGCGCTCTCCCAGCGGTGGGGGCGGCGGCCGTTCTACCTGGGGTACGGCGTCGTCATGGCCGTGCTCGGCAGCGGTCTGTACCTGTTGCTGATGACTGCACGCCCCGGTCCTGCCGGCGCGCTCGTGCTGGTCGCCGTCCTCGGGGTGCTCACGCTGGGCACGCTGGGTCCGATCGCGGCGTACCTGACCGAGCGGTTCCCGTCGCAGCTGCGGGCGACCGGGTTCGGCGTCGGATACAGCCTGGCGCTGGTGATACCGGCGTTCTACGCCTTCTACCTCTCCGGGCTCGGCCGGGTGCTCCCGGACGGGTTCGCGCCGCCCGTCCTGGTCGCGCTCGCCGGGATCCTGGTGCTGGTCGGTGCCGCCCTCGGACCGGAGACCAGGGATGTGGACCTGGCCGCGAACGATCGGCTGCCTTGACCCCGTAGCACGAGGACGGGGCGCGGGTCTTTTTCCGCTTGACGCGCCCGCGCGGGCAGATCCGGGCCGGGTGACGACACGACGACGGGCCGCGGAGGCGGCCCGTCGCCGGTGTGTGAGGGGGAGCGCTCGCAGGCCGTTGATCAGAACCAGGCGAGGTACGCAGCGACCAGGAAGACCGGCACCGCGAAGTTGACGAACAGGATGAGGGTGTTGTTCGGGGCGAAGTTGCGGTCCTGGATCATGGACCGGATGTGACCGACGCCGCACAGGACGCGGAAGATCGAGCTGATCAGGATGACCGGCCACCACATCTCCGGCGCGGAACCCGCGACCAACAACGCGACCAGACCCATCGCGAAATCGGCGGCGCCGACCTCGAACTCGTACCGGTCGGACTTGAACCCGATCGTCTTCGAGATGTGCTTGCCGAACAGCAGGTGGGCGATGCCGGCGCCGAGCATCGCGGTGCCGATCAGGTAGGTGACGCCGTTGCCCAGCATCTCCTGCTGCCATCCCTGGCCCAGGCCGCCGGCCAGCTGCTTGACGGTGGCACCGACGAACAGGATGAGCCCGATGAAGGGCAGCAGGCCACCGATCAGGGCGTGGACCTTCGACTTCGGGCCGGACTGGATCGGGGCGACGGTGGTGGTCATGGGAGGAGCTTCCTTCGGGGAGTGGGGGTTGCTGACAGGGAGAACTCTGCCGGCGACCGCGCGCCACAACATCCGCCGAAGTACGTAGATTCCGTCCGCCGGGCGGCAACGGCGGCCCGGTGTGGGTCGGTGGACGGATCTACGTCAGTTGGCGGATGTTGCCCATGGTGCCGGTTCCTACGGTGGTGACACCACGGCGGCCCGGTGGCCCGGTTGATCGGGCAGGCCGTCGGTCCCGGCCGGCGACGTGCCTCCGGATGCCCTGTCACGACAAGAGAGTGAGTCATGCCCACCATCGCACCGTCCTGCAGCGATGCCCACCGCGTCTACGACACCGGCTTCTTCGCCGACGACCGCGACTACACCGTCCGCTCGCTGCTCGGCAAGGCTTCCCGCGGCTGCGCCGACGCCGGCGAGGTGCTCGCCACCATTGCCGCGGTAACGGAGGACGACCACCGCGCCTGGTTCGACGCCTGGGTGGCTCTGGGTCGTCGCATCCGCGAGGTCGCACTGACGAGCGAGGCCGGCGGGCACCGGGTGTCCGCGGCCAGGGCGAACCTGCGCGCCGCCACCTACTTCGCGACGGCCGTGTCCGCGATCGACGGGCTCGGCGGTGACGACTCCCTGCTGCTGCCGACCTTCCGGGAGCACCGCGCCGCCTGGGACGGGTTCGTCGCGACCACCCGGTGGCCGGTCGAGCGGATCGACATCCCCTACGGGACAACGACCATGCCCGGTTGGTTCTTCCGCCCGGACGCGACCAGGGAGCGCCGCCGGACACTGGTCATGGTGAACGGCAGCGACGGATCACTGAGCGGGCTGTGGGCCGAGGGTGCGGAGGGAGCGCTCGAGCGCGGGTACAACGTGCTGCTCTTCGACGGTCCCGGCCAGCAGTCCATGCTGTTCGAGCGGGGCATCCCGTTCGACCCGGACTGGGGCCCGGTCCTGACGTCGGTGATCGACGTCCTCGTGGAGCGAACGGATGTCGATCCGGATCGATTGTGCGCCTCCGCGATCAGCCAAGGCGGCTACTGGCTGCCGCAGGCGTTGGCCACCGAGCACCGGTTCGTCGCGGCGGTGGTCGACGGCGGGGTGGTGGACGTCGGGCGGACCTGGCTGGCGAACATCCCCGCACCACTGGTGGACATGTACCTGGCCGGCGACATCGCGACCTTCGAGCGGCAGATGGCGGCAGGGCTCGCCGCGGCGGGAGGCGCCGCCGGGCTACGGACCTGGAACTTCCGGGCCCGCCCGTACGGGACCTCCGGTTTCGCAGCCACTCTCGATCAGGTACGGCGGTTCGACCTGACCGCGGTCGCCGGAACGATCGCCACCCCGCTGCTCGTCACCGACTGCCCGGACGAGCAGTTCTTCCCCGGACAGTCGGAGGAGCTGGTGGGGCTGGTGGCCGGCGCCGGGCTCTGCACCTTCACCGCAGAGGAGGGCGCCCGGTTCCACTGCCAGCCGATGGCCCGGGAGCTCACCGAACAGCGGATCTTCGACTGGCTGGACGAGCAGCTGGCCCACTGAACGGCCGGCACCGCCGAGAACCGTTCCACCACAGCATCTCCACCGTCATTCCCCGCCAGAACCGACACTCCACTTCCGATCCCACACCCGACACACCACATCCGACAAGGAAAGAGTCATGAACCCCAAGAGTCTGCTGCTCGGCCTGCTGCCCTGGATCGTCTTCAGCCTGATCGTCCACCGGGCCGGCGCGACCGTGGCCGGCCTGGCGGCGGTCGCCGCCGTCGTCACCGCGCTGGCGTTGATGGTCAAGGACGGCCTGCGCGGCATCAAGATCATCGATGTGACCGGTGTGCTCGTCTTCGGCGGGTTCGCCGTCGTCGCCTTCGCCGGCGGCACCGACGCCGCCACCTGGGTCGCCGACTACGGTCGGGGCAGCGCCGCCGCGCTGCTGGGTGTGGTGATGCTGGCATCCGCCGCTGTCCTGCCCTTCTCCGAGCAGTACGCCCGTGAGTCGGTGCCGCAGGAGTACTGGCACTCGCCCGTGTTCCGCGCGGTGAACCGGAAGATCAGCGCTGTCTGGGGTGTCGTCATGCTCGCCATGGCCGGCAGTCACCTCCTCGCCGGCTACCTCGATCCGGCCGGTTCCGTCGCCGGCGGTACCATCAACGCCACCGGGCCTGCAGGACTGCTGCTCAACTGGGTCGTCCCGGCCGCGCTGGTCTTCGCCGGCTACAAGGCCACCCAGGCACTGACGGCCGGTGCCTCGAACCCGGCCGCGGCCGCAGCGCAACGGGGCTGATCCCGCTGTCCCGCGGTGGAGAGCGCCGGCCCGGACACGTCGACCGGGCCGGCTCCGCCGTTGTCGGATTCCCCCACGGGGCCGACCCCGCCGGGCCGTGCTGCGACGGAGTCCGGGCAGAATCGGGGTCGGGCGACTGATCCGGTGCCCACGCGCATCGACGAGGGGGCACCGTGACATCGCGAGGAGCACTGTGACATCGCCGGCCGAAGCCTTGACCTTCCCGCGCGGGCCGTCGTGGGACAACCGTCTTGCGCTGGCGCCGCTGACGAACACCCAGAGCCATCCGGACGGGAGCCTCTCCGACGACGAGTACGAGTGGCTGGTGGCCAGGGCGCGGGGCGGGTTCGGGATGGCCCGGACCTGCGCGGCCTTCATCTCGCCGTCGGGGCAGGCCTGGGCCGGCCAGCTCGGGGTCGCCGGCGACCGGCACCTCCCGGGCCTGCGCAGGCTCGCCGACGGCCTGTCCGCAGCGGGAGCGCGGTCCGTCGTGCAGTTGCACCACGGTGGCATCCGGGCCGACCCGGCGCTGACCGGTCTGCCGCTGGTCGGGCCGTGGGTGAAGCCCGGGTCGGCGATGACGGCGATGAGCACCGACGACATCACCCGGGCAGTGGCCGACTTTGCCTCCGCGGCCCGGCTGGCCGAGCAGGCCGGGTTCGACGGCGTGGAGGTGCACGGCGCACACGGCTACCTGCTCGGACAGTTCCTGGATGCCCGGCGCAACCACCGCGACGACGGCTACGGCGGTTCCTTCGAGAACAGGATGCGCGTGTACGTCGAGGTGCTGGAGGAGATCCGGCGGGTTACCGTCCCGGAATTCCAGGTGGGACTTCGGATCTCGCCGGAGGGATACGGAGTCACGCTGGACGAGGGACGGGAGCTCGCCCGGCTGATGCTGGCGTCCGGGCTGCTCGACTACCTGGACGTCTCGTTGTGGGACGTGTTCGCCGGATCCCGGTTCGGGGACCACGGGCTGCTCATCGATCACTTCGTCGACCTGCCCCGGCACGGCACCCGGCTCGGGGTGGCCGGGAAGGTCCTCTCCCGGGCGGACGTCGACTGGTGCCTGGACCGCTCCGTCGACTTCGTCGGAGTCGGCTTCGGTGGGGTGCTGCATCACGACTTCGCCCGAAAGGTACTGCAGGACAACGACTTCGTCCCGCTCTCGCCGCCGGTGGCGGCGGACCACCTGCGCGGCGAGTTCCTTTCGCCGGTCTTCGTCGACTACATCGACCAGAACTGGCCCGACTTCGTCGCCAAGGGCTGAGCCGGGGACGCCCGCCGCCACCGACTCCTTCCGCGGCCCCACGGGTGCACGTTGCCGGAACCGCGGGCGTGCGTTCCCCGGGAAGGGGTGTACCGACAGGGCACCCCTGGGAGGCCTTGCACTCCTGCGGTCGACCCTAGGATGGACACCGTGGACCACAGCACAGACGGGATGGCCCGGTTCCGCCCCGACGGGCCGGCAACCAGGACCCGCCCTGATCCGAGCTCCGGGGGCTGAGGACGCGGGAGCGCCCACCTCGCCACGCGCGCCGTCCATCCAGATCTGCCACCCCGCCGACCGTCTCGCGCCGGCACTCTGTCGGTCCACGCCTCGCCACCGGCGACCGGTCACGACCGGTCGCCGCCATCCGAAGGAGAAACACCATGTCCACCGTGCATGCCTGGGCGGCCCCGTCCGCGACCGAACCGCTCGTGCCGGTCACCATCGAGCGGCGCGCCGTCGGCGCGACCGATGTGCTGATCGCCATCCGGTACGCCGGCATCTGCCACTCCGACATCCACACCGTGCGCGGCGACTGGGGGCCGGTCACCTATCCGCAGGTCGTCGGTCACGAGATCGTCGGCGAGGTCGTCGAAGTCGGCCCCGACGTGACCAAGTACGCCGTGGGCGACCGCGTCGGTGTCGGCTGCATGGTCAACTCCTGCCGGGAGTGCGACAACTGCCGCGCCGGGATGGAGAACTACTGCCTGAAGGGCAACACACAGACCTACAACGCGGTCGACCGGGACGGCACGATCACCCAGGGCGGGTACTCCACCCATGTCGTGGTCGACCAGGACTTCGTGCTCCGGGTGCCGGAGTCCATCAGCTACGAGGCCGCGGCGCCGCTGCTCTGCGCCGGCATCACCACCTACTCGCCGCTGGCGCACTGGAAGGCCGCGCCCGGCAAGCGGGTCGCGGTGGTCGGCATGGGCGGCCTGGGACACATGGCGGTCAAGATCGCCCACGCGATGGGTGCCGAGGTCACCGTGCTGTCGCAGTCGCTGTCCAAGCAGGACGACGGATTCCGGTTCGGCGCCGACAACTACGCCGCCACCAGTGATCCCGAGACTTTCGAGAAGCTGGCCAACCACTTCGACATCATCGTCAACACCGTCTCCGCGCCGATCGACGTGCAGCGCTACCTCGGTCTGCTGCGGCTGGACGGCGCCCTGGTCAACGTCGGTGCCCCGCCGGAGCCGCTGCCGGTGCAGGTGTTCTCGCTGTTCCGCAACCGGCTCACCTTCGCCGGCTCGAGCATCGGGTCGATCGCCGAGACCCAGGAGATGCTCGACTTCTGCGCCGAGCACGGCATCGCTCCCGAGGTCGAGCTGATCGGCGCGGAGCAGATCAACGACGCCTACGAGCGTGTGCTCTCCAGCGACGTCCGCTATCGGTTCGTCATCGACACCGCCACCATCGGCGCTGCCTGACAGTTCCAGAACCCCGACGGCTCCGGGCCCGACCTGCACAGGTCGGGCCCGGAGTCGTTCCCGGTGGTCCACAGCGCGGGCCGGCACGGTGGCCGCGCCCTGACTCACCTGTACCTACCGGTTCTCGTTCCCACACACCGATGACCTCCGCCGACCGGGTACCTGGGTGCGACCAGTGAGTGCCCATCAGCGTCCGTACTCCCGCACGGTGACACCGACTGCGCCGAGCACCATGCCGGCGCCGCTGGCGATCGCGATCCCACCGGTGGCGGTGGCGCCGACCTGTCGCACCAGTACCCCGTGCAGGGCGCGTCCGGAACCGCGGGCCATCCGGACCAGGCCGCGGACCAGCAACTCCAGGCGGGTGTGCCAGGTCCGTCCGGTGCGCGGCAGTCCGTGGGCGTCCACCCGCAGTTGCAACTGGCTCCAGGTGGTGCCGGCCCGGTAGGAACGCCGCAGCATCCAGCCCCGGGTCGCCCGTTCCGTACGGATCGGATCGATGACCACCGCCTCGGTGCACCAGCGGATGGTGGCGCCCCGGCGGGTCAGCGTGTGCCCGAAGACGGTGTCCTCGCCGCCGAGCAGGCCGAAGTGCTCGTCGAACCGCAGGTCGAGGCCGTGGATGCGGGCGACGTCGAGCAGCAGGTTGTTCGTCGCTGCACTCGCGACGACCGTTCCGTTCGGCCGCACCGGCTGGTCGAGCGCCCCGCAGGCGAGCACCCACGGGTCGGTACCGTGCGGGAACTCGACGCGGGCCGGACCGGTGACCGCGGCGCAGTCCCAACGACGCCAGGCCGCGACCAGCGCGAGAAGCCAACCGTTCTCGGGTATCTCGTCGTCGTCGATGAACACCAGCAGACCGTCGCGGGTGGTGTCGAGGGCCCGGTTCCGGGCCGCGGCGATCCCCGGATGCGGTTCGTGGACGTAGCGCACCCCGTGGACCGCCCAGTCGCGGGCGAGTGTGCGCACTCCTGCGTCGGGATCGTTGTCCACGACCAGGATCTCGGCCCGGTGGTGCTCCGTGCCGCGCTTCAGTTCTACCAACTGGTCACGGAGCAGCGGGAGCAGCCGTCGGAGGAAGTCCGGCCGGCAGTAGCTGAGGACGGCCACCACCACGGCCGGCGGTGCGGGAACCGTTTCGCTGCGGTCGATGTCAGTTCACCGGGCCGAGTCGCCGGAGACGCCGCTTCCGCTTGGAGGCCGCCCCGTACTCCTGGTAGATCAGGCTCGCGCTGCCGACCAGCATCCCGGCGCCGCGAGCCAGGGTGCGCAGGCCTCGGGTCTGGTGGGACGGTGCCGTGAGGACGAGACCGGCGGCGAACCGGGTGCCGCCCGCCGCGCACCTGATCAGTCCGCGGCCGATCTGTCGCAACCGGGTGGCGGTGCGACCGAGCACCCGCTCCCGCAGTTCCACCGCCACCAGGGCTGAGGAGTTGCCGCTGCTGAACGCCCGGCGGACGACCCAGGACCGGGTCATCCGCTCCGCGGGCACGACATCGGTCACGATCGCCGAGTCGCACCACACCATCTCGGCGCCGCTCCGGTGCAGGGAGCTGGAGAAGTAGGTGTCATCCGCACCGCTGAGCCCGAACCGGCGGTCGAACCGGAGCCGCAGCGCGTCCACCTGTCGACGGTCGAGCAGCAGGTTGTTGGTGGCGGCCACCTCGATCCGGGTGCCGGTCGGCAGGCGCCGCCGGTGGAAGAACGCACCGGCGGCGACCCACGGGTCGAGGTCGCCGACGAACTGCGAGATCACCGGCCCGGCCACCGCGGCCGCCCCGGTGGCGAAGTGCGTCTCCAGCAGCCCGACCAGCCAGCGCGGGTGCGGGCGCTCGTCGTCGTCGATGAACACCACGATGTCGGCGCCGGTGGTCTCGTCCAGCGCGCGATTGCGGGCGGCAGCGATGCCGGGCGTCGGCTCCACGACGTAGTGCACCGAGACCCCGGAGGCACGGACGGCGGGACGTCCGCTGCCCGCGGGGTCGTTGTCGACGATCACGATGCCGACGTCCAGCGAACGGCCGGCCGGCCATCGGTGTCGGGCGGCCTCGTCGGCCTGGGCCGTCAGCAGCGGGAGCACCTCGGCCAGGTCCTGCGGGCGGTGGAAGGTCAGCATGGCGATCCGGACCCGGACAGCGGCGGGGCCGGGTGACGGGCGCGGGTCGGCGAGCTCCTCGAGGACGGTCATGCCGACCGCCTGCCCACCCGACGCGGGGCCAGGGCGAGGAGGCCGGTCGCGGCACCCCGGACCAGGTGCACCAGCGACATCGGTGCCTGCAGCAGCTGTCTGCGTCCGCCGCGCCGGTAGATCTCCCAGCTCACCGCCGGGGTGCCGAGCACCCAATCGCGTCGCTGACCCCGTGGCACCAACCGGGCGGCGAAACGCAGCCGGTTCCGGGCGTTGTAGAAGTAGTACAGACCGGACTTCCCCCGACCGGCGCGGGGACGCCGCTGGGTGCCACCCTCGTCGTGGACGACCTCCAGGTCCAGCCGTAGCGCCAGGGTGGCCCCGGCCCGCGCGGCCCGGACGCTGAAGTCGACGTCCTCCCAGTACATGAAATAGCCGGGGTCGAACCCGCCGATGCGGGTGAACAGGTCGCGGTGCACGGCGAGGCAGGCTCCCGTCAGCCATCTCTCGGATCCCGCGGGCAGGCGGGCCACTCCCGGTGCGGGCCCGTCGGCGGTGATCACGACCGGGCCCAGGCCGCGGATCCGGCCGTCCCGCATGCTCACCTCCGACCCGCGGAAGGTGACGGCTCCGGTGCTGTCCCGGATGAGTGGCGCGGCCATGGCGCCGACGTCGTCCAGACAGGTCCCGACCAGCGCCTGCGCCGTCCCGGCGTCGAGTCGCACGTCCGGGTTGACCAGGAGCAGGGCTTCGCAGCCGAGGGAGAAGGCAGTGGCAGCACCGAGATTCACCGCTGCACCGAATCCCGGGTTGCCGGCCGAGGTGACAATCGTCCAGCCCCGGCGATCGGCAACCCGGTGCAGGGTGCGGAGCTCGGCCTCGTCGGCGGAGTTGTCGACCACCACGGTGACGGCGTCCGCGGGCAGGTCGGCGGTGAATCCGAAGTTCTCCGACAGCAGGGCGCTGCTGCGGAAGTTCACGACCACCACCGCCCAGCGCGGTCGACTCACGCGACGGCCGCGGTCATGGAGCGGTACCAGTCGACGGTCCGGCGCAGGCCGTCGGTCACCGTCACCTGCGGCGCCCAGCCGAGAACTTCTGCCGCGAGACGGATGTCCGGGCACCGGCGCGACGGGTCGTCCGCGAGCCGCTGCACGAACTCGATCGGCGAGGACGATCCGCACAGCTCGCGGATGAGCAGCGCCAGGTCCAGCACCGTCCGCTCGTCGTCGTTACCCAGGTTGACCGGACCGGGGGTGTCGGAGGTCATCATCGCCAGCAGTCCGTCGACGATGTCGTCCACGTGGCAGAGCGATCGCGACTGCGCCCCGTTCCCGGCGACGGTCAGCGGGAGGCCGGCGGCGGCCTGTCCGACGAAAGTCGGTACCAGGCGGCCGTCGTCGGGCGACATCCGCGGGCCGTAGGAGTTGAACAGCCGGACGATCCCGGTGTCGACGCCGCGGGTCCGGCGGTACGTCGAGACCAGCGTCTCCCCGAACCGCTTGCCCTCGGTGTACACGGCCCGCTCGGCGATGCTGCTGAGACGGCCGACGTAGGTCTCCGGCTGCGGGCTGACCTCCGGGTCCCCGTAGACCTCGGAGGTGGAGGTGTAGACGAACCGGGCGCCGGTCCGGGCCGCGAGGTCGAGTGCGTGGAACGTGCCGATCGACGCCACCTGCAGCGTCTCGAGTTGCAGCTCCAGGTACTTGACGGGGGAGGCGGGCGACGCGAGGTGGAACACCGCGCCGACCGGATCCCGGTCGTCGAGCGGGATCGGTCCGTCGCAGATGTCGTGGTGCACGAACCTGAAGTCGCCGAGCGCCCGGAACCCGGCGATGTTCGACGGGGAGCCGGTGCTGAAGTCGTCGACGCAGGTCACCCGCACACCCCGGCGAAGGAGCTGCTCGCACAGGTTCGACCCGATGAACCCGGCACCTCCGAGCACCACGGCGTGGTCGATCGCGCGCGTCGGACCGCCTTTCAACGGTGACGGCATGCCGGACTCTCCTTCCGGAGCGGCTGTTCCCGCCGCAACTTCGCATCGCGGTGAGATCGGTTGCAGCATGCGGACTCCGGTAGCAATGGCCGGCGGCAGGGCAGGGTCGTCCGGTGTCGTCGATCCCGCTGCCGCATGCTCCCTCCCCGGGTAATGGCGCCTTTGTGCAGCCCACCATAGGCTACCGTCAGTAGTGGGCATCTAGGCCGAACGAGCGATAGGGCAACTCCAAAGGGTTGTTGACCGACACGCCGTTGCCCGGTTCCTGCGTTCTTGTGACGGTTCGATCACTCCGAGGAGCGCGTCCGGTTGGGCACCGAGGGTCCTGCAGTGGTGACGGGGCGTGAACTCACTGACGGAACTGCCTGGTCGCGCTTCCGGTCAGGGGGACCGGTGGTCCCGGATGCCGTCGATCGTGCCGGCGCCGAGCCCGGCCATCCCGCGCCGGAGGTCGGCGGTGAGGTCGTCGAGCAGAGTGGTCACCCCCGTCGGGCCGCCGACGGCGAGCGCCCACAGTGCCGGACGGCCGATGCCGACCCCGGTCGCGCCCAGGGTCAGCGCGCGCAGGACATCGGTCCCGGAGCGGATGCCACCGTCCACCAGGACGGGCACCTCCCCGCCCACCGCGTCGACGATGCCGGGAAGAACCACCGCCACGGTGACCACGCCCGCGAGCTGCCGCCGCCCGTGGTTGGAGACGATGATCCCGGTGGCACCGGCGTCCACCGCTGCAGCTGCATCCCGCGGGTCCAGGACTCCCTTCACCCAGACCGGCAGGCCGGACTCCGTGGCCAGCTCGCCGATCGAGGCAGGGGTCAGGGCAGCCGTGATGTGCGCCGACATGGTCGGCCAGTCCCAGCCCGGGTAGTTGCCCGGCCGGACGTCGAACCCGGAGGTGACCGTCCGGAACGGCGGATCGCCGATGCGGCCGGGATTGTCGACGGTGAGCACCAGCGCCTCGGCCCCGCCGGCAACACAGCGGGCCAGGTAGTCCCGGGTGCGACCCCGGTCGGTCATCACGTAGACCTGCGCCCAGAACGGCCCGCCGGCCGCGGCCGCGAAGGCGGTGACCTCGAGGGTGGCCGAGCTGGAGTAGCAGAACAGGGCGCCCGCCTTCCGCGCCGCCCTGGCTGTCGCGACCTCCGCCTCCGGGTGGTACAGCCCGTGCGCGGCCGTGGCGCTCACATGGATCGGGGTCGCCCAGGAGCGGCCCGCAAGGCTCGTCCGGGTGTCGACGGGATCGACGCCCTGCAGCACCCGGGGGACCAGAGCGACCGACTGCCATGCCTTCTCGTCGGCGTCGGAATCCGGGCCTGCGGTGGCCTGCAGGTAGTGCAGGACATCGGCAGGGAGCAGCTCCGTGGCCGAGCGGAGCAGCATCGCCAGATCCACCTACCCACCGCCCGGTGTCGTGGGGAACACTGATGTCCCGCTTCCTCGGCATTGTGCCGTGCAGCCCCTCCGAGCGCCCGTCGCCGCTGATCAGTTTGTGACCATCGGTGGACAGGGCTGATTCACCGTCCGTCGAGAACCGTCATGAACCGGGAACTGAAAGCCTCGGTGGCCTCGGGATCGGTGTTGACGTGCCAGACGAGCTCGAAGCGTACGGGCCGCCGGAGCGCGACCCGGAGCGGCCTCGCGACGGTACCTGGAGGAACGTGACGGCCGAGAGTGCCTGCGCTGTAGAGCCAACCGTGACCGGCGGTGATCTGGGCGATGACGTCGGCCATGGTCCCGAGCGGCTCCGCGCGGCGTGGCGCCGGCACGCCGGCCCCGGCCAGGTTGCCGAGGATCAGGTCGTGGATCGCGGGACTCAGGGCCTTGTCCGGCAGGTGCAGCGGCACCTCGGCCAGGTCGCGGGGGTCCAGGACCTCCGCGCCGGCCAGCGGGTGGCGATCGGAGATCACCGCGAATGCCTCCGTCTCCGTCCAGATCGGCCGGCGGCGCAGCAGTCCCGGCTCGAGGAGCTGACCATCGACGGTGAGATCGAAGCCGATGTCGATGGTTCGGGCGAGCAGTGCGCGAGGGTGGGACAGCCAGGGCAGACCGACGACCTCGGTGCCGAGCGGCCGGCCCGACACCACGAGCCCGGAGACTGCCTCGGCGATCGCCGCATTGATCGGGTAGATGTCGACGGCACCGACGCGCAGCACGCCGGAGGCACGTCGTACCTCGGCCTGTACTTCGGTGTCGACGGCGGCAGAGTGCTCCACGAGTTTCCTGGCCGGATCCAGGAGGCGGCGTCCGAGATCCGTGAGCATGACGCCCCTGTTGCTGCGGACGAACAACGGCGCGCCGACAGCCCGTTCCGTCCGGCGCAGGGCCCGGCTGAGCGCCGGCTGGTCGGTGTGCAACACCTGTGCCGCCTTGATGAGGCTGCCGCACTCCGCGACGGTTAGGAACGCCCGCCACTGGGAGAGTTCGAGCGCCATGTCCGTAGAACATAGCCGGTCTGGCAACTTCGCAGTTCCCGCTGACGACGGCGACTGGGACGGTGACGAGGTCCGACCTGACTCCCGAGCACCGGAGGCGATGATGAGCTAGACCTTCCCCAGTGATCCCCGCGACGTGTTCGCCGAGAGAGCCCCGCAGTTCGTGGGTCTCGGCGTGCCGCGTACCGACCTCGAGTTCCTGATGGCAACGATCACCGACATGTGGGCTGACGGCCCGGGTGGCTGGTGTTTCGAATGGAGCAGGATCGCTGACAGGTATGCCGAATCGGGACAGCCTTGGCTCGCCTCGCTGGCCTACGGCGGTGCACGCTATCCCTGCTTGGCCGACAGGCCCAAGGCGATCGCGATGCAGCACCAGATCGAGCAGTACGTCCGGGCGTCCGAGGAGTTCCCGGTGACGTTCGAGCGACGCACGGTCACCACCGTCGTGAGCGGCGAGGTGGTGGAGGTTCCGGTCCACCTGCTGGCCGGGCGGGATGCCACCGCGGCCACCCCGGTGCTGCTCGTCAGCGGTGGCGTCGACACGTGGAAGATGGATCTTCACCAGATGTGGATCGCCTACGTGCTCGGTGCCGGGGTCAGGGTCCTCGCATTCGACCATCCGGGTACCGGCGAACTGACCCACGTGCCCCTGACCCGCGACTCCGCTGCGGTCGTCGATGGTTTTGTTGCGTATGCACGTACGTTGACCACCGGGAAAGTCGGGCATCTGGGGTTCAGTTTCGGCGGTTGGTTCGCCGCCCACTCCTCCCTGACCGAGGCCGTGGACGCGGCGGTGGTCATCGGCGGACCGGTGACCACAGCGTCCTTCGGTCCGGGACATTTCCACGAACTGGCGCAGAGCATGGGTGGCATCGTCGGCAACGCCTTCGGTTTCGCCGGCCCACCGACGGACGCCCAGTTCCTCTCCCATGCCGGCACACTGGCTCTGGACGATCTGGTCGCGGCCGGCAGGGCGTGTCGGACGTTGGTGATCAACGGCGACGACGATCCGCACGTCCCGTCCGCGGATCTGGACCTGTGGCGGGGCTTTGCGCAGGCCGATGTCCGCGTGATCCCTGGTGGCACGCATTGCGCCATGAACAAGCTCGACGAACTGCTGCCGACGGTGATCAGCTGGCTCAGGTCGGCGCTGCACTGAGTTCCGGTCGGCGGGCCCGGCGCGCCTTGTCCGGGCGATTCGCACAGTGCCGATGAGAAGTGGTCCTGGCGGGGGTCTCTGTAGGGTCCGGATGACGCGAAACCCCGGCAGGAGAAGGCGGCCAGGATGAGACCACTGCGCTACTCGATCAACGTCACGCTGGACGGCTGCTGCCATCACGAGGCCGGGCTAGCTCCGGACGACGAGTCGATGGCCTTCTGGGCCGAGCAGATGGAACAGGCCGACGGACTGCTCTTCGGCCGGGTGACCTTCGAGATGATGCAGTCCGCGTGGCGACGGCCATCCACCGGCGTGTGGCCGGACTGGATGGGGGAGCGGGAGATCCGCTTCGCCGAGGCGATCGACGGTGCCCGGAAGTACGTCGTGTCGAGCACCCTGGGCGAGGTCGACTGGAATGCCGAGTTGGTGACAAGCGATCTGGGAGAGTCGGTGCGGCGGCTCAAGGCAGAGTCCGGCGGTGCGTTGTGGGTCGGCGGGGTCACGCTTCCGCTGGCACTGGCGGATCTGGGATTGATCGACGAGTACGAGTTCCTCGTTCACCCGGTCCTCGCCGGCCACGGCCCGACGCTGCTGGCCGGGCTGCGCGAGCGGATCCAGCTCGAGGTGGTGGACCGGCGGATGTTCAAGTCAGGTGCAGTGGCGGTGAGAGCCCGGCCCGGCGGCTGATCATGTCCTCGGTCCAGGGGTAGGAGTCAGGAGCGCAGGCCATCGATCAGCAGTGCAGCGGGCTTCCAACTGATCGGACCTCGGCCCGCAATGAGCGCATCGTGGACACGCGGCGGAGCCTGCTGGTGTCAACAGCGGTCAGGTGACCCGACGGACGACATGTCGGGCCGCGTCGAGAACTTCGTCCGGGTGTGTCAGGTGCACCGAGTGCTCGGCGGTAGGCCAGGCGAGCACGGTCGTGCCGAGCGCTTGTGCCAGCCGCACGTGAGCCTTCCGGATCGGCGACGACTCCTTACGGTCGGCGGTCACCACGGCGGCCGGGACGTGCCGCAGGCGCGCTGGATCGAAACGAACTGCGACGTCATTGATCCCGACCACCGACCTGGCCAGGAGGTCCAGGTCGAGCTGCATCGTGCGTTGGATCGCAGGGCGCGCCTCGGGGCGCAGGTCGGGGCGCCGGAGCAACTTCTTGCCCGCGGAGTTGACGAGCCGGCCCGCGAGCACCTTACGCAGGGATCGTGGGCGGATGCCGGCCAGGAGTCGGAGAGACCGTCCGAGTTGCCGACAGATGCGGGGATCGTTGATCGGTGTCGGGTCGAGCAGCACCAGGCCGGCGATGTCATCGGGGTGCTGCACGGCCGTCAACAGTGCGACAGCGCCGCCCAGGCTCTGCCCGATGGCAACCACGGGGCCGAGTCCATGAGCACTCAGCATCTCGTGGACGTGATCGGCGGCGTCGGCCAGCAGCACGTCGCCAGGGGTGCCGCTGACCCCCGGCCGGTCCCACAGGATCACCCGGCAGCCGGGCTCCTCGAGGAGTCCCTCGGCCAGGCCCGGGAAGAAGCCTTCGACCTGTTCGGCACCTCCGGGCAGGAGCAGCACCGCAGGTCCCGAGGATCCGAGCACCCGTGGCGGAGGCGGTGCGGTGATCGAACCGGTCATGAGGTGCCCTTTCGGATCGGTCGGTGGCGGGGTTCGCGGCCGCTCGGGATCGAAGCTCCACCCACCTGCCTGCCAAGCGCGTCGTTGCCACTGCAAGTGTGCACCTCCATCGTGGTTCACATCCCGGTGCAGACGCCTTCTGCTCAGAACGCTACGCCGCCCGGATTCTCGGCGGACTGCTCGATGCCGGTGCCGAACTTCGGCGTGGGCAGATGGACACGATCCTGGCCGGTTGCCTGAGCCCGCCCGGTTGACAGGGCGCGCGACAACGAAGGAAGGGCGGGGTCACTGGGGAGAACGTGAGCGTCCCGCCGAATGTTTCAGTTGCGAAACGCATGCTGCCTCGATGGACGTAGCCCTCACCGGCCGTTGCGGAACACGCCACCGTCCTCGGATCTGTGATTGCGGTGGAGTTCGACGCGATAGCGGTAGCGGTCGGAGTTGAAGTAGTTGACCGTGTACTGGACGGGGACGTCCTCGTTGTCGAGAAAGACGCGGTTGATCCGCAGCACGGACTGGCCGGGGGAGCAACCGATCAGTGGGGCAAGTTCGTCACCGACCGGTGCGACGGTGAGCTCCTGCCGGACGAGGGCGACCGGTCGCGGCCAGACCTGCTCGACCCGTGAGATGATCATGCCGCCAACGGGTTCACCGCTGCCGGGTACGGCGCCGCTCTCGGCGAGCCGCTCGCCCAGCTCGGCCGGCAGGTAGATGCGCGCGACTCCGAAGGCGACGTCGTTGTTCAACCTCAGCACCTGGATCTCGCAGATCTCGGTCGTGTCGAGTGCGAGGACGGCGTCGGAGTCGGGCTGGTCCTGTGGGCCGAGGGCGCGGATGACACGGACCTCGGCGTCGGGTGACATCGCGATGACATCGTCGAGTGCGCCGAAGGTCCGGATGTACTGCCCCGGCGGAGACGCGAAGGTTCCCCAGCGGCGGTAGCGCCGGACCAGGCCCTCGGCGGCCAGTTCCTGGTAGGCGCGCCGCACGGTCTGCCTGCTGAGCCCGTACTGCTCGCTCAACGCCGACTCGGTCGGCAGCCGACCCTCCTGCCCGAAATCCTGCCGGGCGATCCGCGCGCGCAGATCGTTCGCCAGGCTCCGATACGACGGTTCAGCGGGAGTCACATCCGCCCCGCCTTCCTTGCGTCGTCCACCCGCCGGTCCGACGGGCTCTGAGAGGTTCGATCACCCTACCGTCTACGCCCACCGGATCAGTTGACGCAGTGCTCTTGTCGTGTATTGTACGGCCAATAGAAGCACTCAAGGTCGACTGCATCTCGGTCGCCGGACCTGTCCGTGCGGCGTGGAAGGACAAGCGCATGAATCCGCTGCGGAACACGCTGCGCGGTGTCAGGGTTCTCGACTTCTCGGTCAATCTGGCCGGCCCCTTCGCGTCGATGATCCTCGGCGATCTGGGTGCCGATGTCCTCAAGATCGAGCGGCCGGGTGGCGGCGATGACGCCCGGGGGTTCGCGCCGAAGTGGAAGGGACTGAGCACCTGCTTCTATGCCTTGAACAGGAACAAGCGGTCGATCACGCTGGATCTGAAGGACTCGGCCGACCGCCAGGTTGCCCGGGAACTCGCCACGGGTGCAGATGTGCTGGTGCAGAGCTTCCGTCCAGGTGTCCTCGAGCAGCTCGGGCTCGGCGCCGAGGAGCTGCGGGCGGTCAACCCCGGCCTCGTCCACGCATCCGTGAGTGCCTTCGGTGAGCAAGGTCGGTTCCGGCACATGTCCGGCTATGACCCGATCGTCCAGGCGTTCTCCGGGCTGATGGCCATGACGGGATCGGAAGGTGGCGAACCCGTACGGGTCCCGGCCTCGTTGACCGATCTCAGCACCGGTATGTGGGTTGCCCTGGGTGTTCTCGCTGCGCTGCGGGAGCGGGACGCATCGGGGGCGGGGTGCACCGTCGGCGTGAGCCTGCTGGATTCGATCATGATGATGATGACCCACCAGGTGTCCTGGCATGCCCTGGTCGGGGGGAGCCCCGCGCCACTGGGGTCGGGTTCCCCGCTCACAGCGCCCTACCAGGCGTTCCCGGTTCTGGACGGACATGTCATGATCGCCGCGGGCAATGATCGACATTTCCAGCGGTTGTGTCAGGTCCTGGATCTCCCGGAAGCGCTGCAGGACAGCAGGTTTGCGAGTCCTGCGAGCCGGGTCCAACACCGGGATCCGCTGGCCGGGTTGATCGGAGGCCGGACCGCCGCCCTGCTCGCGGACGAACTGGTGGAGCGGCTCACCGCGGCATCCGTACCGTGTTCGAAGGTCAACGATCTCGCGTCGGCCCTGCTCGATCCCGCTGTGGCCGAGCAAGGTCTGCTCACCCGCGCCGTGGGAGATCCGGACTACTCGTCGATCCCGGTCGTCGACCTGCCGATCGTGGTCGACGGCGACCGTTTCGGGCCGCACGTTTCCGCCCCGCGCTACCACCGACCCGGCGACGAGCCGTCCGTCGCTGCCTGGCTCGATGACATCCCCGGTGTCGCCCGCGAGGGCTCCACCGTCCCTGTGTACAACACCGAGAACTCTGACAGGAGAACGCATGCCGAAACTTCCTGAGCGCTACGCGATCGTGGTGGCAGCCACCCCGTACGGTGCGGACGGCGCAGTCGACGAGGTCGCCTTCCGCCATCAACTGGGCCGCCTCCGGGACGCCGGGGTGGCGGTGAACCTCGTCGGCCCCGGTATCGGCGAGGCCTTCACCCTGTCCGATGCCGAGCGTGACCGGGTGCTCGCCATCGGGGTCGAGGAGCTGCGCGGGCAGGTCCCGGTGCGGGCGATGGGCCGCGAGCCCCGGACACCGGACGAGATGATCAGGTTCGTCCGCCGGTCGGAGGAGCTGGGAGTCGATGCGGTGCAGGTGTACTCGCTCGACATCGGTCACGGCGCGAAACCCTCGCTCGCCGAGATGGCCGCCTACTACGACGCGGCGATCTCTGCGACGTCGCTGCCGGTCTACCTCTCCAGTCACTTCTTCATCGGTTACACCCTGCCGATCGAGTTGCTCGTCGGGCTTGCCGAAAGGCACCAGAACTTCGTCGGCATGAACATCTCGGTGATGGACCCGAAGTACCTGGCGTCCGCGATCCGGGAACTGGGTTACCGGCTGGAGATCCATTGTGCCGGTGTGTGGAACGCCGTCAACGTCCTCAGCCTCGGTGGAACCGGCCTCATGGGCGCCGAAGGGAATGTGGCGCCCCGACTTTTCGCCGACGTCGTCCGCCATTTCGTGGCCGGCGACCAGCAGTCCCTGCGCACCTCTTTCGATCAGATCCTCGGGCTGTGGGCTGCCATCGACAGGTTCGGCGGCAGCGTCGGCCGGGGGCTCAAGCCGTTGATGAATGCGCTCGGCCTGCCGGGAGGTTCGCTCAGAGCACCACTCCTGCCGATCCCGGACGACGATCTCGACGTGTTGCTGGCCGATGTCAAGGCGCTGAAGATCCCCGAGCTGCAGGGCATGTCGGAGGTGATCGCCCGATGAGCATCCCCGTGACCGCCGAAGCGGCACTGGATCCCGACAGCACCGCGCTGATCATGTGGGATCTGCAGAACGGGCTCGCAGGGAAGGCGCCGAACGTCGCCGGGATCGTGAGTGCCGGCAACCGCCTGGTGACTGCGGCCGATGCGGCGGGCGTGCCGGTGTTCTGGAGCCAGCACGTCTTCCCGCCTCTCGACGCGACGCCGGCACCGTGGCTGCTGTGGATGATGCGCAAGCAGTCCGTCACCGATGTGCGGCAGTTGCGGCCGATGCTGCAGCAGGGGAGTCACGACGTCGAGTTCCTCGCCGATCTGCGGCCGGCCCCGCACCACCACGTCCTGCGGAAGTCGCAGCCGTCGCTGTTCTTCGACACCCCGCTCGACAGCATGCTGAAGGTCCGTGGCGTCCGATCGGTCGCAGTATGCGGTTTCGCCACCGACATCGGGGTGGAGTTCACCGTCCGGCACGCGACCGCGGAGGGTTACCACGCGATCGTCGTCGAGGACGCCTGCGGCGCCTATGCGCAGGAGAACCATGACAGGAGCCTGGGTTTCCTGCGTTCCTGGTGCCACGTCACGGATTCGGCGACGGTCGAGCAGGTGTGGTCCCGGGCAGGCGCCGTCCGAACGGTCCCCGCGACCTCCTGAGTCCCATCCCCTCGGGGCAGCGCAGAGCAGCCCTCCTGCAGCACCGAAAGGACATCGATGTTCAGCTCCGTGACCGCCGCCGAGAAGCGGCAACGTCTGCACGACCTGGTGGTACGCAACGTCGAGGACAGCCGGACGACGATCCTGCCCGGCATGCACGACGCCTTCACGGCCAAGATCGCCGCCCACGCGGGTGCCGAGGCCATCTTCATGACCGGCGCCGGGGTCGCCGCATCTTTCCTCGGCGTGACCGATGTCGGCATCATGCGGATGCAGGATGTCGCCGATGCGGCACACAACATGGCCGAGGCGGTCGATGTACCGGTCGTCGTCGATGCCGACGACGGCTACGGAGAGCCGGTGCACGTCTACCGGGCCGTCCGTGAGCTCGAGCGGGCAGGCATCGCGGGACTGCACATCGAGGACCAGATCTCGCCGAAACGCGCCCCGTACTTCAAGTCCGACGAGCTGCCGTACGGTCTCATCCCGGCAGAGCACATGGCCGACAAGATCCGTGCTGCCGTGGATGCACGGCAGGACCCCAACCTCCTGATCCTGGCCCGGTGCGACGCCCGCAAGGTCAACGGCTTCGATGATCTGGTGCAGCGGTGCACGGTCTACCTGGAGGCCGGTGCCGACGGGCTCTTCCCGATCCCGTACATGGGGCCGGACGCGGCCCAGATCCGCAAGGACCTGGCCGACCTGCACGCGGCATTCCCGGGGGTGCCGATGCTGCAGGCCGCTGGGGACGGGATGCTCGCGGGATACCCTCCGGCCGCCGAACTGCCCGAACTCGGCGTGCACCTGTCCGTCTACCCGGTGCAGTCGATGTGTGCCGTGATGAAGGCCGTGGAGGACTCGATGACCCGGCTGCTGACCGACGGGTCGCTCGACGGATGGGACGGGCTGGCGAGCTACGACGACTGCAACAAGGCGCTGGACTACGACGCCTACGTGTCGGCCCACCGGCGATGGACCGCCCGTGTCTGACCGGAACCGGATGGTGACGTTGGACCGGCGCGAGAACGGCGTCGCAGTACTGACTCTGGTCGACCACACACGGCGCAATGCACTTGGGTCCGACATGGCGGTGGCGATCGAGCGGGCCGTCGGCGAGCTGCGCGACGATCCCGGTCTGCGGTGTCTGGTGGTGACAGGAGCGCCACCGGCGTTCAGCTCGGGCGGTGATCTCGCCATGCTCACCGCCCTGCAGCAGCGCGCGGCCGGCGGGGTCGACGTCTCCGCCGACATGCACCGCTTCTACCGGCAGTGTCTGTCGTTCCGGGAGCTGCCGGTGCCGACCATCGCGGCGGTCGCCGGCGCCGCTGTCGGAGCGGGACTGTGCCTGGCCCTCGGTTGCGACATCCGGATCGTCGCCGAGGACGCCCGGCTGCGGCTGAACTTCTCCCGTCTCGGACTTCACCCCGGCATGGGCGGATCGTGGTTCCTGCCCCGGTTGGTGGGAGTGCAGCACGCCGCGTACCTGCTCTTCTCCGGCTCCTACTTCAGCGGACAGGACGCGGCCCGGATGGGGTTGGCGCTCGAGTCGGTCCCGGCGCAGTCCGTGCTCGACCGTGCCCTGCAGATTGCCGACGGGATCGCGGAGTCGTCGCCCGCGGTGCTCGGCGCGCTGGCCGCACATCTGCGGTCCGGCGCCCCGGAGACCCTCGAGCAGGCCTTCGCGCGCGAAGGTGCAGCGCAGGCAGACGATTTCGGTTCCGCGGCATTCGCCGAGGGACTGCGCGCCGCGGGAGATCGCCGTGTCCCCGACTTCGCGCCCCATGTCTTCCACCGGAAAGAAACTGCTTTACATTCCACCAGCGCCGGTCACCGGTAGCAACCAGAAAGGATCTCGCAATGTCTGCCACCTATCGACTGCGGTGTCGGCGCCTCCTCCGAGGCGGCTTGGCAGCACTGATCGCGGTCGCCGCCCTCGGGCTGACCGCCTGCAGTTCCGGGTCGTCCGCCGATGCGGATGACTCGTCCACCCTGACCATCGGCGCGAGTGCCGCGCCGAGGAGCCTCGACCCGACGATCGCTGCCAACGGGGTTCCCGGGGTCTGGTACATCGTCCCGGCCTACGACGCTCTGATCGAGCGTGCTCCGGACGGCACGACGAAGCCTGGACTGGCCACGGACTGGGCCTACTCCGCCGATCGGATGTCGTTCGTGCTGAACCTGCGGTCCGGCGTGAAGTTCAGCGACGGAAGCGATCTCACGGCCGAGGCAGTGGTCAAATCGCTGCAGCGCTACCAGGAGAGCGGCACGTTGGTCAGCTGGTTCAGCCGGGTGTCCACGGTGTCCGCGACCGGACCGATGCAGGTGACGGTCGCGCTGAAGACGCCGGATCCCATGCTGACCTATGCCTTCGACCAGGGCGGCCTCGCCGGCGCGATCATCGGCCCGAAAGGTCTGGCGGATCCCGACTCGCTCGGATCGAGCACCAACGGTGCCGGGCCGTACATGATCGATCCCGCCCAGACGATCGCGAACTCGCAGTACACCTACATCCAGAATCCTTACTATTACGACAAGAGCAGGCAGCACTACAAGAAGATCGTCATCAAGGTGTTCACGGACGGGAACTCGCTGCTGTCCGCGGTGCGGTCGGGCCAGGTCCAGGTCGCCCAGGGGGTGGCCGCCAACGCGGACGCGGCGAAGTCGGCCGGTCTCACCGTCTCGTCGGCACCGTCCGGTCTGCTCGGGGCGTACATCGCCGACCAGGACGGCGTGCTCGTCCCGGCGCTGGGCGAGGTCAAGGTGCGGCAGGCGCTGAACTACGCCATCGACCGGGCGAGCATCGTCTCCTCGCTCTACGGCGAGTACGGACGGCCGACCGATCAGTTCGTGCCGGAATCCATTGCCGGGTACGTCCCCGCGCTGCAGGACCACTACCCCTACGATCCTGCGAAGGCCAAGCAGCTGCTGGCCGAAGCGGGCTATCCGGACGGGTTCAGCTTCAGCATCGTCGAGCAGCCGGCCGTCGACAACGGGGACCTGCTGACCCAGGCGCTGGTGGCGGCCTGGAAGGAGATCGGTGTCGACGTGACCATCAAGACCGCGGCGTCCTTCCCCGCCTACCAGGATCTGATCCGCAGCAAGAAGTACCCGGCGACCACCTTCACGTTCCAGTACTCCGCGCAGCTCACCGTGATGCGCCAGATGGCGCTCAAGCCGTCCGGCTACAACTGGCTGGAGTTCACCAACGACGAAGCGGTGGAACTGGCGACCACGCAGCTCAAGTACGACGTCGAATCAGCGGACGGGAAGAAGGCCGCCGAGGCGTCGAACACGTTCATGGTCGAGAATGCCTTCGCCATCCCGGTGGTGAGCAGCGATGCACTGCTGTTCTCGGCGAAGGGTGTGGACGTGGGAACCGTGGGCACCTACCCGTGGCCGGACCCGACCAGTTGGACCCCGGCCACCTGATGTCTCCGACCAACCCTGGTGTCGACCGGCCGGTGCCGGCCGGTCGACACCGGACGTCCTGAGGGGCCCGGCATGGTCAAGACCCTCGTTCTCCGGCTGGCGACGTCACTGGCACTGCTCATCGTGGTGCCGACCCTGACCTTCTTCATCCAGGGCATCACCCCGACCGACGTGGCACGTGGAGTTCTCGGCATCGATGCATCACCTGAGCAGGTCGCGGCCTTCAACCAGAAGCTGGGCCTGGACCAACCCCTGGTCGCGCAGTACATGCGGTGGCTGGGCAAGGCACTGCACGGCGATCTCGGGAACTCCTACCAGACCAGCCAATCCGTCCAGGAGATCCTCGCTCCCCGCATCGGCGTCAGCCTGTCGCTGATCATCGGTGCGCTGCTGGTCTACGCCGTTGTCGGAGTCGTCCTGGGAGTCCTGTCCACCACCGGGGGAACGGCGATCGGCCGCATTCTCGATGCGGTCTCCACGCTCGGGCTGGCGGTGCCCAACTTCTGGCTCGCCACCATCCTGGTGTCGGTCTTCTCCGTGGAGCTCCTCCTCGTGCCGGCCAGCGGGTACGTGTCTCTCGGCGACGATCCGGAGATGTGGTTCCTGTCGTTGCTGCTCCCGGTGATCGCGCTGGCCTTCGGCGGGATCACCGCCGTGGCCAAGCAGACCCGGGACCAGATGATGGTCGCTCTGGAGAGCCCCTACACCCGCACCTTGCGAGCCAACGGGATCTCGCGGTTCTCCCTGGTGTACAAGCACGCCCTGCGCAATTCCGCAGGCCCCGTCGTGACCGTCCTGGGCACGATCTTCGTGGGCACCCTCAGTGGTTCGGTCATCATCGAGAACATCTTCGTCATGCCCGGTCTCGGTTCGCAGGCCCTGGACTCCGCCCTGCAGTCCGATCTCCCGGTCATCCAGGGGATCGCGGTCTACTTCACGATCATCATCGTGATCGTCAACCTCATCATCGACGTCGTCACCATGGTGCTGAATCCGAAGGTGCGTACCGCATGACCGCCGTGACCGTAGAGGCTTCCCTGGTCGACGAGCCCGACCCGACCCGGAGCAGATTCCGCTCCGTCCGCGAATACCTGCGCAAGCCACTGGGGGTGGCCGCAGGAGTATTCCTGCTGCTCGTCGTCGCTGCCGTGAGCCTCGCCCAGGTGATCGTGCCGTACCCGCCGAACGAGCAGGACCTGGGCGCGGCGTTGTCCACCCCCTCCGCCGATCACTGGTTGGGAACGGACCGCCTGGGCAGGGATGTGCTGAGCAGACTCCTGGTCGGCGGGCAGCATTCGCTGCTGGGGCTCGCGCAGGCCCTCGGCGTGGCCCTCGTCCTGGGAGTGGTGCTGGGTCTGTGCGCCGGCTACCTCGGCCGCGTGGTGGACAACGTGATCTCAAGGGCGACCGAGGTCATCATGGCGGTACCGGGCATCATCGCGATGCTCATGGTCTATGCGCTGACCGACAACAACGCCGCCGCCGGCATGGTGACCGTGGGGATCAACTCGGCGCCGACCATCGTGCGGGTCACCCGGAGTGCCGCGCGGTCCGTACGCGGCGAGGTCTTCGTCGCCGCATCCGAGGTGATCGGCATGGGGCGCACGAAGATCATGATCAAGCACATCCTGCCGAACATCTGGGGTCCGATCATCGTCAACGCCGCAGTGCTCGCCGCTGTGATCCTCGGTGTTCAGGGCGGACTCAACTACATCGGCCTCGGCATCACCCCGCCGGACCCGAGCTGGGGCGGAATGGTCAGCGATGCCCAGCAGGTGCTCGCCCAGGAGCCGTGGCTGATCCTGCCGAGCGGTCTGCTGCTCACGCTGGTGATCATGGCCTTCCTGCTGGTCGCCGACGCGCTGCGGGACACGTCGTCCGGCAACAGGTCCCGGCCGACGACCACGGCCGCCCGGCGCCCGGACGAGCCTTCCGGGCCGGCACTCCCGGTGTCGGAGACAGCAGTCCTCTCGGTGCGCGGGTTGGCCGTCACCTTCGGCGAACTGCAGGTTGTCAAGGACGTCAACTTCGATCTGGCCGGCGGAGGAGCCCTGGCGATCGTCGGGGAGTCCGGGTGCGGCAAGTCCGTCACCGCGTCCGCCGTGCTGGGGAGCCTCGGACGGTCGGCAACGGTGACCGGGCACGTGCAGTTCGACGGTGTGGATCTCAACCACGCTCCTGACCGGGTACGGGCGGCAGTCCGGGGCACCGGGATCGCCTACATCTCCCAGGATCCGATGGTCGCTCTCGATCCGTGTTTCACCGTGGCCGGCCAGCTCGGGGAACTCGTGGGACGACACGACCGGATTCGTGGGGCACAGCGGCGGCAACGGGTGCTCGAGCTCCTCGGACAGGTCGGACTGCCGGATCCGGAGGACACGGCCCGCCGCTACCCGCACCAGCTCTCCGGTGGAATGGCGCAACGGGTCGCGATCGCCTGTGCACTGGCCGGCCGACCCCGGGTACTGGTCGCCGACGAGCCGACCACTGCACTCGACGTCACCATCCAGGGCGAGATCCTCGGTCTGTTGCGGCGGTTGCAGGAACAGACGGGGATGGCGATCGTCCTCATCACCCATGATCTGGGCGTGGTGGCAGACCTCTGTCAATCGGTGGCGGTCATGTATGCCGGCGAGATCGTGGAGTTCGCCGAGGTGCAGGAGTTGTTCGCGCGTCCCCGGCATCCGTACACGCGTGCGCTGCTGGGGGCGAACCCCATGTTGGCGCCACGCGGGGAGCGGCTGCCGGCCATCCCGGGCACCGTCCCCGCTCCCGGGGCCTGGCCGTCAGGGTGCCATTTCGCCGACAGGTGTTCCTACACCACTGATTCCTGCGTCTCGGAAGCAGTAGGACTGACCCAGGTCATGGAGGCGGAGGACCACCACGTCCGCTGCATTCGCCAGCACGACATCGCCGCACAACTGGAAGGGCAGCTCCGGTGAGACCCGACAGCCTGGTGCAGATCACCGGCCTGAGCGTCGACTACTCGCGGGGATTCGGGCGAGGGTCGTTCCGGGCCGTCGACGACGTGTCCCTGACGATCGCGCGCCGGGAAACATTGTCCGTCGTCGGCGAATCCGGCTCCGGGAAGACCACCATCGGATCGGCGCTCCTCGGGTTGCAGCGCCCGTCGAGCGGATCCATCGTCTTCGACGGGCAGGACATCACGCATCGTCGTCCCAAGGACCGGAGGCTGCTCAGCACCAAGTTGCAGGCCGTTTTTCAGGACCCGTTCAGTTCACTCGACCCGTCGGCGCCGATCATGGATTCGGTGCGCGAACCGCTGACGGTGGCGGGTGTCCGGTCGACCCGACGGGACACCGATGCTCGCATTCTCGACATGCTCGAGCGGGTGGGCATCAGACGTACATCGGCGCACAGGTATCCCGGCGAGTTCTCCGGCGGCCAGCGGCAGCGGATCGCGATCGCCAGAGCGCTGATCCTCGATCCGGACCTGGTCGTGTGCGACGAAGCGGTGAGCGCCCTTGATGTCTCGGTGCAGGCCCAGGTGCTGAACCTCCTGGAGGACCTGCAGCGCGAGACCGGCACCAGCTACCTCTTCATCTCGCACAACATCGGAGTGGTGCGCCACATCTCGGACCGGGTCATCGTTCTCTACCGCGGACGGGTGATGGAGACGGGGACCGTGTCCGAGGTGTGCGATCGACCGGCGCACCCCTACACCAGAGCGCTTCTCGCCTCCGTCCCGGTGCCGGATGTGCACGAGCAGAAGGCCAGGCGGGAAGCACGCGCACTGACCAGCACCAGGACGGCCTTCGCCCCCCGGGGCGGTATCGGCTGTCCTTTCGCGCCACGATGTCCGTACGCCCAGTCGCGGTGCATCGACGAGACCCCACCGCTGACGATGCAGGCGGACGGCCGCAGCATCGCCTGCGTGCGAGCCGGCGAGATCCCGCTCGTCGAAACAGCCATCGCGTCGAAGAGCCCATGATCGGCGCCTATCGAGGAGGAAGCTCCCGCATGACCGAGACCACGCGCCGCGTACCGACGTGTGCAGGGCCGGTGATCGGCACGATCGAGGACGGCCTCTCGGTCTTCCGTGGCATCCCCTACGCGGCAGCACCTTTCGGAGAGAACCGCTTCCGGGCACCCCGGCCACCAGCGCCGTGGACCGACCCGTTCGAGGCCTTCACCTTCGGTGCGACGTCTCCGCAGGTGACCCACGCGGCCGCGGGAGGACTGCCAGATGTGCCCGAGCCCATCATCCCGGGCAAGGACATCCTCAACCTCAACATCTGGACGGCCGAGCTCGACCCGAGCGAGCCTCGCCCGGTGCTCGTCTGGATCCACGGCGGTGGCTTCTACGCCGGCTGCAGCGCGAACCCCTGGTACGACGGTGCATCCTTTGCCGGACAGGGTCTGGTCTTCGTCAGCATCAACTATCGCCTCGGTGCGGAAGGCTTCCTCGAGTGCGAGGGGGCCGACACCAACCGGGGCCTCCTCGACTGGCTGGCCGCACTGAACTGGGTGCGTGAGAACATCGCCGCCTTCGGTGGCAACCCGGCAGACGTGACGGTCATGGGCCAGTCGGCCGGCGGGATCGCCGTGGGCGCCCTGCTGTCCGCGCCACGCGCGGCAGGGCTCTTCCGGCGGGCGATCATCGCCAGTGGCGTCCTCGACGCATCCCGCACCAGAACCCTGGCAGAGTCTGGGGAGTTGACGGAGGAGCTCGCCAGGATCACCGGAGCCGCACCTCACCGTGAATCGATGCTCCGCGTGCCACCCGACACCCTCGCCCGGGAGCACTTCCAGCTGATCTCCAAGAGCGTGCGTGGTGGTGCACCGACGTCGTCGTTCTCCTGGACGCCGGTCATCGACGGGGACCTCATCCCCCGATCCCTGACCCAGGCCGTGCGGACGGGGATGACATCTGCGGTACCGATGCTGCTGGGAACAACGGAGAACGAGAGCACCTGGGGCTCGCTGCGCAAGGGCCATTACACGGACGAGGGCTTCCGACGGGGGCAGGAGGTCACCGACCGCAGATTCCGACGACCGACCGACGAACTGGCCCGCGACCGGGTCGGGCAAGGCGGCGCACCGACCTTCCGCTACGAGTTCCAATGGAAGTCGGCGGCCGAGCGCTACATCCTGTCCGCGCACTCGCTCGACATACCGTTCTTCTTCAACACTCTCGACGCGCCCTACGTCGCCGAGTTCACCGGGCCGAATCCACCCCGGTCCGTGGCCAGGTTGATGCACGAGGGGTTCGCCAGGTTCGCGAAGACCGGCGATCCGGGTTGGCCGCCGTTCGACGACTTCGACTCGGTGATGCTCATGGACACGAAGCCGCGGTTGGCTGCGGGTGTCACCTTCTAGTTCTCGGCGGGCCCGACTCGCGCACGTGGACGTAGGCCGGGTCGCGACAATCCACCTTCCGTGAACCCGACCTCGGAGTGGACGGACAGGCGCGTTCCGAGGGACCTGCCACTTTGCTGTGACGTGGTCGGGGCTTGCCCACTGACCGCTCCGAAAGGCAGACTGGGGCCACTGATCCGCAGCTGCCGGAGCCGAGACCCCCTTCCGTGTGGTGCGGCTGGAACCGAGCGCTGTCGGCCATGTCCACAGGAGACCTTCCATGCGTGCAGCCGTTCTGTACCCCGAAGCATCGGCCGTCCGGATCGTCGATGTCCCCGAGCCCCGGCCGGCAACCGGCTGGGCGGTGCTCGAGGTCGGCGCCGCCGGCCTGTGCCACACCGACCTGCACGTGATGGAGGGCATGCAGTTCTCGGCGAAGAACACCGTGGACTACACGGTCACCCGGCCACGCATCCTCGGTCACGAGGTCGCCGGGACGGTGGTCGAGGTCGGCGATCCGGCTGACGACGAGTGGCTGGGGCGTCGGGTAGCGATCGGCAGCGGCGAGCAGAGGCACGTCACGCCCGGCATGCACATCGACGGCGGGTTGGCGCAGTTCTGCGCCGTCCCGGTCACCAGCCTGGTGACCGTGCCCGATGGAGTCCCCATCGAGATCGCTGCGGTGGCGCCGGATTCCATCTCCACTGCGTACTCCGCCGTTCACCAGGCGGGTGCGATCTCCGCGGCCGACCGGGTCGCTGTGATCGGGCTGGGCGGTCTGGGGCTGAGCGCGGTCCGGATCGCCGGGCTCAGCGGAGCCACGGTGTTCGGCGTCGACATCGACCCCTCGCGCTTCGCCGCGGCGGAAGCGGCCGGCGCCCGTTCATGCGTCGGCGACGTCACCGAACTGACGGACGAGGGGCTGTCGCTGGTGATCGACTTCGTGGGCGGCCGGACGACATCAGCGGCCGTGGATGCGGTCGGTGTCGCAGGTCGCGTGGTGCTCGTCGGACTCGGCGCCTCCCAGATGACCGTGTCGCCCCTCTCCCTGGTGCTCGGACGGAAGTCGCTAATCGGCTCGCTGGGTTCGCCGAAGGGCCAGGTGCTGCGGAAGGTGCTCGACCTCATCGCGGCAGGTCAGATCACACCCGCCGTTGAGGCGGTGCCCTTCGATGAACTCGTGTCCGCCTATGACCGCCTCCGCTCGGGAAAAGTATTGGGCCGCATGGTGACAAGGCCCAACGACTGACCGCAGCTTCACGCACGTCGACCCAACAGGTCATCCCACCAGGGAGGAGAGACGATCGAGCCGGTCGAGTTCGGCGGGATTCAACACCAGGGATGCGGCTGCGAGCAGGGCGGGCAACTGCTCGACGGTCCGGGCACTGACCACGGGGGCGTGGACGCCGGGTTGTTGGCGGAGCCAGGCCAGTGCCACCGTGGCGATCTCGACGCCGCGGCTCCGGGCGATTTCGTCCAGCTCGTCCACGACCGCCAGGCCCTCCTTCGAGAAGTACGGACCCGCGAACTGCTGTCGGCTGGCGCCGGCCAGGTCGGCCGCTGTCCGGTACTTGCCGGTGAGGAAGCCGCTGGCCAACCCGAAGTAGGGCATGACTCTGAGGTCGAGATCGACAGCGACCGATCGAAGTTCCGACTCGAAGGGCCGTCGGTGTACGAGGTTGTAGTGCGGTTGTAGGTAACGGGGCCGTGCCCAGCCTTCCCGGTCGGCCACGGCGATCCACTCGCGAATCCGGGCCGCGCTGTAGTTTGACAGGCCGACATCGATGATCGTGCCTTCGATCTGCAACTGGCGGAAGGCCGCCGCGGTCTGCTCGATCGGCACCGTCGGATCGTCGTAGTGGGCGAGATAGACATCGATCACGTCGATCTGCAGTCGTTCCGACGATGCCGCTGCTGCCGCGAGTACGACCTCGGGTGCCAGCCCGGTGAAGTCGGGATGCCTGCCGACCTTCGTCGCCACTCGCGGGGTCGGCAGTCCCGTGTCCCGGCGTCGGGTGAGCCACTCACCGAGGATGCGCTCCGACTCCCCACCGACATGCCCTGGTACCCAGGCGGAGTAGATGTCGGCGGTGTCGATCAACCGTCCGCCCGCAGCTGCGAAGGCATCCAGCACCGCGAACGACGCGGCCCGGTCGGACGTCCAGCCGAACGTGTTGCCGCCCAGAACGATCGGCAGCTCGTTGAGGGTCCCCTCGGAGTCGGTCGGCGGTGCCGTCATGCGCGGGCTCCCAGAGACCTGACCTGGGTGTGCAGTTCCACCTGCTGCAGGGCGGAGAACAGGCGGATGCCCGTGAGTGTCTCCCAACCGCCTGACCAACTGACCTTCGAGGCGATGCCCCAGACGGTCTGCTCGTCCAGGGCGACGCCGCGAACTTCACCGTGCCGCCGGCAGATGTGCGAACGGATCTGCCTGATGCGTTCGGCCGGATTCTCGATCGGCCGACCGTGGCCCGGGTAGAGCATGCGTAGGTCGAAGGATGCAAGTCGGTCCAGGGACAGCACATGGTCCTCGACCGCATTGGTCAGTCCCGGGCCGCCCAGGCCGACCCCTGGGTTCTGCGCGGGCAACACATGATCCCCGACGAACGCGACGCCGCCGGTCATGTCGACGACCGAGATGTGGCCCCTGGTGTGGCCGGGAGTGGACAGGACAACCAGGTCCCGCCCGGGGATCTCGAGGCGGTCGTCGTCCTCGAGGAGTCGGTCGATGCCGGGGTCGATGCCGTCCATCACCTC
Organism: Nakamurella alba; assembly: GCF_009707545.1. NCBI lineage: Bacteria > Bacillati > Actinomycetota > Actinomycetes > Nakamurellales > Nakamurellaceae > Nakamurella > Nakamurella alba. The sequence goes on from NZ_WLYK01000001.1 coordinate 86,264, forward strand.
CCGGGATGCGGTCCGCAGCAGTTCGGTCTGTACCCGGACGGGGACACCCCACCGGCGGAGCGTCGCATGGAGGTCCGGTCCGCCGAACGTGCTGCGACGACGGATCGTGTCCGCCTCCAGGTGGTGCAGGGCGAGCCGCGCGCCCGACACCCGGCGGAGGTGGGCGGCCATCCCGATGTGATCCGGGTGGGCGTGCGTCCCGGTGATGGTCGCGATGTCGGTCAGAGCGAGGCCGTGTTCTCCCAGGGCGCCGATCAGCGCCTCCCTATTCGCCGGGGTGTCATGACCGCAGTCGATCAGATGTGCCCGACCGATCGCATCGACGATCAGGTACGCCCAGGAGTGCCGTCGTGACGGTCCGGGGAATTCCATGCGGATCGGATCCACGGCAGGGAGCGCGGTGGTGGTCAGGGAAGGAAACATCGCTGCTCCTGCGGCCGGTCGGTGGAACCCAGGTAATGTACCATGTTAACTATCAAGGATGATATGACGGCGGAACGGTTGTCGGACAACAGGTGCGAACTGCGCCTCCGTCGGATGCTGCCCGATGCTGTTCCCAGGAGACCACGTGGTCGCTGCAGACGGTCGCGAGCGGGATCGCGCACGCCTCAACGTCGTGCTGTTCATCGCTCTGGTCTTCACCTGGGGCTCGAGTTTCCTGTTGATCCGGATCGGTATCGGGATGTTCCCGCCGCTGCAACTGGCCGCTGTCCGGGCCCTGCTCGGTGCGGTCACACTGTTGGCGGTCCTGTTCGCGACCGGTCGCAGATTGCCGCGTGGGCGCAGCATCTGGTGGCACATGTTCGTGGTTGCATCGGCGCAGTGCTCGATCCCGTTCGCGCTGACGGCATGGGTCGTGCAATACCTGCCGAGTGGGCTGGCGAGCATCGACAATGCTGCGGCACCGATGCTGACAGTTGCGTTCACCCCGCTGCTGTTGCGCAACGAGCGCTTCTCCTCGACCCAGGTTCTCGGGTTGCTCGTCGGGGTGGCCGGAGTGGTGGTGCTGCTGGCGCCGTGGAACCTGGCGGGAGGTGGCGCCGACCTGCACCTCGCCGCCGAGCTCGCCATGCTGCTCTCGGCGACCGTCTACGCCTTCGGTCTGGTCTACATGCGCCGGTTCGTGGCCGGGACCGGCCACGAACCGATGACTGTCGCGACGATGCAGATGGTGCTGTGCGCGGGGGTCCTCCTCGGCCCCGGGTTGGCGACCCTCGGCGCGCCGGTCCGATTCAATGCCCAGGCGGTGGTGGCCGTGGTGATACTCGGCGCCTTGGGTACGGGCATCGCGTACATCTGGAATGCCAGGCTCATCCGGGACTGGGGAGCCTCCCGTACCTCGACGGTGACCTATCTGATGCCGTTGGTGGGTGTGGTCGCCGGGGCCGTACTTCTTGATGAGTCCCTGTCCTGGAACCAGCCACTGGGTGGTGCGGTGATCCTGGCCGGCATCCTGGTCAGCCGGCGGTCCACACCTCCGGCCAACCCGCCGACGGCTGTGTGATCCCGCCGGAGTCCCGGTCAGTGCGGGAGGACCCTCAGCTCCATCAGGCCGGTCAGGGCCTCCCGGAACACCGCCTCGGTGTCGCGGACCTCGGTGAAACCGGCCTGCTTCACCTTCACGGTGCTGACCAGGGCCGGGTCCGCGTGTCCGACCAGGTCGGCGCCGAAGGTGTAGTCCGCGTACTGATGGCTGGTGCCGAGCACTGCGTCGAGGGGCAAGGGGCGTAGACCGTGTCGGTGGACCACGCGGTCCCAGGTGTCGGCGTGCCGGGCGAAGAAGTCGGTCAGCCGTTGCCGCTTCGGCTCGGCGGCGGTGATGCCGAAGACCTCGGCGAAGGAAGGCCAGATCTCCGGCCAGGAAAACACCTCCCCGTTCGTCAGGTTGAAGTGCTCGCCGAAGGCACGCTGCTCGGCACGTGCCCAGACGACAGCGCGTGCGACCAGGCCGACGTCAACTGTATGCACCGGGGCGAAACGTCCACCCGGAAAGGAGAAATCCTCACCGGACTCCCGCGCGAGAGCCGCGAATGCGCCGATCACCGGAGGCGTGCAGTAGGCGACGCCGAAGGCCGGGCCGACAACCTGGACCGGTCGGAAGATCGTCCATTCCGATCCGTGACGGGCGCAGTATTCCCGGAGGAGGTCCTCTTGCAGCCAGTAGAAGTTCGGGTGCGGATCCCGTGGAGCCCGCTCCCGGGCGGGCAACGGGATGCGGTGAAGGTGGACGCCGTAGGCCTTGGTGCCCTGCATGGTGGTGATGTGCCGTGGCGGCCGATCGACCAGTCCCTCGAGGGTGTTCCGGAGCATGTCCAGATTGGTCTGCATCTGATCCGGGTCGGACCAACCGGGAACCAGACCAGGCTTTTCGAATGCAGCGGCGTAGACGACGGCATCAAACGGACCGGTTGCGCGCAGAGCATCGGCGGTGGCGGTCGCGTCCAGCAGATCGAGTGGCAGATGCCGCAGCCGATCCTGGAGCGGTACCCCAGGTGGGCGACGGGACACCGCCGTCACGGCCGCTCCGGTCGTCAAGTACTCGCGGACCACGGCCGTCCCCACCAACCCACTCGCGCCGACGACCAGGACAGAAGTTTCCACATTGACCGCCTCGACGTCGGGGAGCCTGGTGCTGGTAGTTAACAACGTATAGCATCTGCGGTGTAGCGAAACCTCAACGAGGAGTGCGGACGTGAGCGTGCCACCGTTTCTGAAGCTGTACCACACCGGGATCATCGTCGACAGCCTCGACGATGCCATGGAGTCCTGGGGGCGGACTCTCGGGCTGGACTGGGCTCCGCCGCTCTCCTCCACGGTGCCGCTGCTCTGCCCGGACGGGGTGGTCGGGCGGGAGGTCCGGTTCACCTACTCGCTGCAGGGCCCGCACCACATCGAGCTGCTGGAGCAGATCGACCCCTCGCCGTACCTGAACGTGACCGGCGGCCGGCATGTGCACCACCTCGGCTACTTCACGGACGATCTGCCCGGCGCTGCGGCACACCTCTCCGAGCAGGGCTTCCGGATGGAGCTGTCCGGCGTCGCCGACGACGGTGGGGTGGCACGGGCCAGCTTCCACTACAGCGAGCTCTCGCCCGGGATGTGGATCGAGCTCGTCTCCCACGAGATCGCGGCCGAGATCGGTGACTGGATCAGGATCGCCGCGGAGGAGCGTGGCATCGAGTACGTCTCGCCGTTCGACCTGCCGGCCCGCCAGGAGCAGCCGTGAACGTTGCCGAACTGCCGCTGGCCGACCGGGTACGCAAGCTGTTCCAGGGTGACGCCGACATCCTGGCGGATCCCTTCCCGACATGGAACGAGCTGCGTCGGGAACATCCGGTGCTGCGACTCGACGACACCGTCGTCCTCAGCACGCACGCCGACGTGAAGGAGCTGTTGGGGGACAACAATGTGCTCTACAGCCGCGCAGCGACGAAACACTCCGATCGCTACGAGCGCGCACGGCAGGACTTCAGCGCGCGCGGCCGGGAGGCCTTCGACTCGGTGCTCGACCAGGAGTTCCTGCAGCTGGTCCGGCTGGACCCGCCGGAGCACCCCCGGCTGAAGAAGATCGTCCAGCCACCCTTCGCGGTCCGGACCCTGAAGACGGAGATGGAGAGCAGAGTGCGGCAGCGGGTGACCGAGGGGCTCGATGAGCTCGATGCCGCAGCCGGCTCCGTCGACTTCAAGCGGTTCGCATTCTCCTTGCCGTTGATCGTGCTCGGCGACCTGCTCGGTATCCCGTTCACGGATCTCGACCAGATCCACTCGTGGGCCAAACGCATCGCGGAGAACAAGTTCAACGCCGACAGCGAGGATGCCGCGGTCGAGGCCGAGCGGGCCTACGACGGCCTGCTCGGATACATCGACGAACTGCTGATCGCGCAGGAGCAGGGCGACCGCCGCACGGGCATCATCGAGGCCCTGCTCGGGGCGGAGGCCGCCGGCACCATCGATCGGGCCGGCAGTCGCGCCATGGTCGCACTGATGATCTTCGCCGGTCACGAGACCACCAGCAATCTGCTCAGCATCGGGATGCTCAGTCTGCTGCGGCAGCGGGATCAGTGGGAGACACTGGTCGCGGAGCCCGATCTCGCCGCTGCCGCGGTCGAGGAACTGACACGGTTCGTCACCCCAGCGCACTTCCTCCCGTATGTCGCTGCACAGGACCGCATGTTGGGCGGTGTGCAGATCTGTGCCGGTGACTCGGTGATCGGTGTGCTCGCAGCGGCCAACCGTGATCCGGGTGTGTTCAACGCCCCGGACGTCCTCGACATCCGACGTCGGGAGAGCCGTCTGCACGTGGGATTCGGCATGGGGCCGCATTCCTGTCTGGGGGCAGGACTGGCGAGGATGGAAGCGGTCACGTTGTTCCGCCAGATGGCGGAGCGGTTCCCCGGGGTCTCGCTGGACCCGGACCAGTCCATGATCTGGGGAGGCCGTTCCCTGCGGACACCAGGGTCGATGCTCCTGCGACTACGGCCCGCACAGGACGCCTGACGATCGGGACCGGCTCCCGTCACACGCCCCGGTTCCGTCCGGCAGGGCGCCCCGGGAATCAGGAGTCGAAGCCGGTCAACCGCTCGAGGGCCGGAAGTGCGCTCAGCAGCAGTCCGATGTCGTCGGCGTCCAGCTTCTCCAGGTGCTTCGTCAACCAGATCTCGCGCTTGTGCAACAGGCTGACCCGCGTCCGCTCGCCCTTGGTCGACAGCTCGATCTCCTGCACCCGTCGATCGGTCGGGACTGCGGTCCTGATGATCATGCCGAGTTCCTCGAGGCGGGCCAGGGACCTGGTGACCGCAGGAGGTGTGATGCCCTCTGCCTCCGCCAGCTGCTTGGCCGTGACGGGCTCGTTCCGATGGATGGCGAAGATGAGCGCGATCAGCGCGTAGGGTAGATCCTCGTCGTTCTGCTGGCGCAGCATGCGTCCCAACCGACCCAGGACCATCCGCAGCCGGACCAGGTCGGACTGGGTGAGACCGGAGGTGGATTCGTCCTCGGGAGCTTTTCGGGATTTCGCCATGTCGCTTTCCTGGATGAGTGCAGTTCGCGACAGTTTACCTGGTGATGTTCCCGAAACGCCCGCTGGCACGGCGGATCTGGTCCTCAGATGTCGAGCCTGAGCCGGCAGCCACCGACCGAGCGGGACACGCAGATGAACATGGTGTTCCCCTGCACGCGCTCCTCGTCCGTGAGAATGGAGTCCCGGTGATCGGGTGTGCCCTCCAGCACCGGCGTTTCACAGGTGCCACACGTGCCTTCGGCGCAGGAACTGATCACCGGGATGTCGTGCTCCTCGGCGATCTCCAGGATCGTGCGACCGACCGGAACAGTTGCAGTGACAGCGCTGTCGACGAACTCGACCTCGAACTCCACGTCTCCCGAGTCGTCGAACTCCCGTGGGACGAAGCGTTCGGTGTGCAGTGTGCCGGCCGGCCAGTGGGCCGTGGCACCTTCCAGGGCCACCAACATGGATTCCGGACCGCAGGCGTACACAACGGTGTCGGGCCGGGGGGCCCGGAAGAATTCGATCAGATCGACCCGCGGCGAGTCGGCCGTCGCGATGACGCTGGCCCGACAGCCGTAGCCCGCAAGGTGGTCCAGGAACGCCATGTGCGATCGGTTCCTCCCGGAGTAGACGAGTGACCACTCGGCGCCGCTCCGCTCGGCCGCCTCGATCATCGGGACGAGCGGGGTGATCCCGATACCGCCGGCGACGAAGAGGTACCGGGGGGAGTCGACGAGCGGGAAGTTGTTGCGGGGCAGCGACACCTCCACCGTGGTGCCGATCTCGATCTCGTGGAGGCGGCCGGACACGGCGCCTTCGCGCAGGACGGTGATGCGCCAGGTCTCCCGGTCCGGGGTGATCGACGACAGGGAGTACTGCCGCACCAGATCGTCGCCGACATGCACGTCGATGTGCGATCCCGGCGACCATCCCGGCAACGGTGTGCCGTCGGGCGTGCGGAACGACAGGGACACCACGCCCTCGGACTCCTGCACCCTCTCCTGCACCACCAGGCGCAGGACGATCGCCGGGTCCGGAGTGGACCGGGCGGTGGCCGGAGCGGTCCGATCCGCCGGTGGTGCGTCGGTGACGGGGAAGGAAAACATGACCGGGTCCATCGATTCTCCAGGGAAGTACTGGCTGTTGAAGAGGGTGGTGCCCTGGTGGCTGAGGGTCGCAGGCGCGGTCCGGGATGCCGGTGATGCGGTCTCCGTCGGGCGCTCGACGAGATCCAGTTCCACAACGGGGATCCGGTGACCGGGATCCCGGTCCGGGTCGGCGACTGTCAGGGCCACCGAGGTCTCCCCGAACTCCAGCCATGGTTCGTCGAGGACCACCGACATGGCTCCGAAGTGACCTTCGACCCGGGCGACGCCACCGTAACGGACGACTCCGGTGCGGGTGACCGGGTCGTAGCCGGCGGCCGACACCAAGGGGAACCGGACCGACTGGTCCGACATCCACTCCGCGCCCCCGTCGGCGGCGAACACTCCGTCGTCGAGCACGTTGACATAGCGGACGAAACTGCGTTTGATGCCCCAGACGAGGCTGTCGGGTGGCTGCGCTGTCGGTGCATTCAACCTCGGTTCCTTTCGACGGCGGTGGTGCAGGATCGCGCCCCGGAGAAGGTCCGGTGCTGGCCCGGGTCAGCGGTCTGCGGCAAGTGAGAGTGTGGTTCGGGTACCGGGTGTCGACGAGCGCAGGGCGCGGCCCGCCTCGCGCAGCGGGACGTCGACGGCCGGCGGCAGGGACAATGATCCGGTGGCCACCAGATCCACGACCTCGGCCAGGTGCCCGCCGTCCTCCGCCACCCGGACCGTCGTGGTGAACACCTCTTCGGCGAGGCCGGTACGGGGAGCGCCCGGCACCACCGAGATGTACCGGCCGTGGTTCCGGACCGCCGCCCCGACGTCGACTCCGGCGGCGTCGACGACGGCATCGACGGATCCCGGCTGCAGCGCTTCGATACCGGCCACCCCGAGCCCCAGCTGCGAGACGATCCCGGGCGGCGACGCCGGATCGCGGACCACGGCCAGCGGGCTGATGCCCCGAATCAACAGCATCTGCACGACGAGCGACCCGACCCCGCCGCCCGCGCCGGTCACGGCCACCCGTTCACCGGGCCTGCCGGCCAGGTCGAGGACGGCCTGGCGGGCGGTCAGGCCGATCAACGGGAGATGGGCGAACGCCGCTGGCGGGGCATCGGGGACCGGGGTCAACGAACGAGCAGGCAACGCAACCAGTTCCGCCCAGGTCCCGCGGCCGGTGCTCGCCATCGCGGACATCCCGGCAACACGTTGACCCACCGCGAAGCCGTCACCGTCGACGACACGACCCACCAGGTCCCAGCCGAGCACCCAGGGCCCCTCGCCGATCCGCGGCCGGATGAGCCCGCTGTGGATCTTCCGGTCTGCGGGATTCACCGAGGAGGCCTCGAACCGGACGAGGACCTCGCCCGGCGCCGGTACCGGATCGGCGGTCTGCGTCACGTGCAGTTCCCCGCCGGGTGTCGCTGTGGTCGTCACTGCCAACATCAGGCCACTCCCTGTTCCGCTGGGGCCGCGCCTCGTGCAACCCATTCCTCCGCCACCACGGCGGCGTGCGCAGGTTCTGGTCGGGGCCGGAGCGGCACCCTCCACGGTGCCCGGACCGCGGCGCCCGGGACCGGGTACCGTCCGACGCCGGGATGTTCCACCTCGGTGAAGATCTCGCTCCGCGCGACCAATCCGTGCGGTGAGGTCGCCATGTCATTCGCAGTGCGGTAGACGCCCCACGGCAGCCCTGCGGCATCGAGCTTGCCGGCCACCTCGTCCAGGCCACGGGTCGAGAACCACGGGGAGAGCATGCGTGTCACGTCGGAGCGGAGCCGGTATCGCACTCCTTCGTCGGCCAACGAGGCGCCCGCGGCCGCTTCCAGCCGGGCGGCTGTCTGCTCGCAGCCGGTCACCGCCAACAGGTTCCGCCAGTGCCTGCTGGTCAGTGCCACCAGCATGATGCGGCTTCCATCGCCGAGTGGGAAGTCCTGGCCGTAACTGCCGTAGATGGAGTTGCCGTCCCGCTGGCGCCGGGTGCCGTTCGCCGCCGCGTCGGCGACGTACCCGAGGTGGGCCATCGTGGAGGCCGCGACATCGGTCAGGCTCAGCTGCAACAGCGCACCCCCGCCCGACCGCTCGCGGCGGCGGACCGCGGCCAGCAACGATGTCGCAGCCTGTAATCCGGCCAGCAGGTCCCACGACGGCAGCACGCTGTTCACCGGTCCCTGCCAGGCGGATGGTCCGGTCAGCTCCGGCAGACCTGTCTCGCAGTTCACCGTGTAGTCCACCGCGGTCGTGCCGTCCGACCGGCCCTCGAGCCGCACCATGATCAGGTCGTCACGGACCGACCGGAGCGACTCGTACGACAGCCATCCGCGTCCCACCGCATTGGTCACCACGATGCCATGGCCCGGACCCGGTGCGCCCAACAGCCGCCGGACCGTGTCGCGACCATCCTCGGAGGCGAGATCAAGTGTGGTGCAGCGCTTCTGCTTATTCAGGCCGGCCCAGTACAGACTGGAACCATCCCCGCCGAGAGGGTGGCGTCCGGCGTCCGGCGCGCCGCCCACCGGATCGATGCGGAGCACGTCGGCGCCGAGTTGCCCGAGGGTGAGCGTGCAGGACGGGCCGGCGACGAAGCTGGACAGGTCCAGGATGTGCAGGTCCGACAGTGGGCCGTCGTTGTCGCTCACGGATCTCCTCGGGAATTGGTGCTTGCATCTGGCTCCGGGGCCGTTCGTATACTAGGTTAACTGTACTGCCGGTCACAGTCCAGGCCCACCACCGCCGCCGAAGAGCGTGTGAGCTCCGGGGTAGCCGCCCCGACCGGGACATCGACGGCAGCTCGACGTGTACTGACAAGGAAGTGAGTACGGATGATCGGCTTTGTCATCGCCGCTCTGTCCATGGCAGCGGTCCTGGTCCCTCTGGTCGCATCGGTCAGCCTGGTGTTCCGCGTCAGCGGTGTGGTCAATTTCGGTGCCGGGTACGTCGCCGTCTTCGCATCGGCCGCCTGCGCCTCCTGGTCCGCCGATCTGGGCGGCGCGGTCGGGGTGGTCGCCACGCTCGTGTCCGGCGCCCTGATCGGTGCAGTCACCTATGTGGTGGCCATCGTGCCCGCTCAACGGCGCGGGGTATCGGCCATCGGGCTCACCCTGGCCTCACTGGGTGTGGGGCTGCTGCTGAACTTCGCCACCCGACAGATCTTCGGTGGCGACCCCACTGTCGTGCAGCCATGGCTCTCCGGCGCCGTGACCATCGGCAGCTACCAGACGGCCGCACAGCGGTTGCTCGTCATCGGCCTGGCGGTCGTGCTGCTGGTACTGCTCTGGTTCGTCTTCGACCGCACCTTGATGGGCCGGACGTTGACCGCCGTTGCGCACGACCGGGAACTGGCGGCCATGTACGGGGTCAGGGCCAACCGGTTCGAGCTGATCGCCTGGACCAGTTCGGGAGTCTGCCTGGTCATCGGCGGCCTCTTCCAGGCGACGTTGGCGAGCGTCTCGGTGGAAGTAGCACCGACGCTGTTGGTGCTGTCCCTGGTCGGAGCAGTGATCGGCGGTCTCGACAACATCTTCACCGCGGTCGGCGGCGCGCTGGTGGCCGGCCTCGCCGTCTCGGCGACGGACCAGTTCGTCGCGCCCGGCTACCAACTGACGGCACTGTTCGTCGTACTGAGCATCGTGCTCCTGGTGCGACCGCACGGACTTTTCGCCTTCCGGGGCGCTTCGGAACGGGTGTGAGGGCATGACTTCGACGTCGACGACGACCGCCACCGACACGCGGGCCGGGAATGCCGCCACCGTACGACGCAGGCTCGGCGAGTTCGCGCTCGTGCGGGCGGGAGCCCCGATCCTCCTGGTGCTGCTCGGGCTCTTCGTCTCCGGGAACGCCTACCTCGTGCAGATCGCCACGGAAGGGTTGATCGCATACATCCTGGCGGCCTCGTTCAATGTGATCTACGGCTACGCCGGCGGGTTCAACATGGCCCACGTGATCACGTACGGTCTCGGTGCGTTCACCAGCGTGTATCTCGAAACGCATACCTCCCTGGGCTTCTGGGCCAGTCTGGCGATTGCCGTCGTGGGCACTGCGGCGCTCTCCGTGCTGGTGGCGATCCCTTCCCGGCGGTTGGGTGAGATCTTCCTGGCGATCCAGACCCTCGCGTTCGGTCTGGCGGTCTCCGAGATCCTCGTCAACTGGCAGGATTTCAGTGGAGGTACGACCGGTCTCTACTTCATCCCGTCGCCGACGTTCTTCGGCACCACGCTGTTCGGTGGCGAAGCCTCCTACTTCTGGCTCGTGGCGGTGTTCGCCTGGCTGGTGTTCGAGCTGATGACCCGCATCCACCGGTCGGCCATGCGTCGCAAGTTCACCGCTTTGCGTGAGTCCCCGCGGATCCTCGCCGCGGTGGGACTCTCCGCATCCGGCACCCGTCTCGTCGCGTTCGCGATCGCCGGTGGTCTCGCCGGTCTCGCCGGTGCACTCTTCGCCCACTTCCAGCTTGTCATCGACCTCGACACCTTCAGCTTCGGGCGACTCATCGCGTTGTTGCTGGCCGTCATCCTCGGTGGGGCCGGCTACTTCTGGGGACCGCTCTTCGGTGTTGTCGCCCTGCTGGTGATGGACGAGTTGTCACTGGCCACCAGCGCCGCGCACGACCTCATCTACGGTCTCGGCATCCTGGTCCTGGTGATCGGGACCCGCGGCGGGATCGCCGGCGGCGTGCAGGCGCTGCTCTCCCTCATCAAGGGCGGGCGGGCCCGTCGATCGGGTCACCCCGCTGCCGCGGCGACAGCAGCGGACGATGCGGGCCCCGCGGTCGCGTCGGCGGACGATCCGACACGAACCTCCGCCGATGAACCGGTGGATCTCGAAGCAGCGGCGGAACATGCCGGGTCCGCCGTCGAGCTGGTCCGCCGGCGGACCACGTCCCACACCCTCGGCTTCGACGCCGTGACGGTCCGGTTCGGAGGGAACACGGCCGTCGACGGTGCATCGGCGACGGTGTCCACCGGGGAGGTGGTCGGCCTGATCGGGCCGAACGGAGCGGGCAAGACCACCCTGCTCAACACGGCGACGGGGGACACCCCCATGGCATCCGGTCAGGTCCGCTTCGACGACGTCGTGCTCGGTGCCCTCCGGCAGTACGAGGTCGTGAACCTCGGCATCGGCCGGACCTTCCAGAGCCCCAAGGTCATCCCGGATCTCTCCGTCGTGGAGAACGTGATGCTCGGTGGGGACGGCAGGGCGACGGCCGGCACCGTGCGTCAGACGTTGTTCCTGCCCAGGGCGCGGGGCGACGATCGCAGGTCCCGCGAGAAGGCCATGGAACTGCTGTCCGACCTGTCGATCGGGCACCTGGCGGACCGGCCGGCCGGCGCCCAGACCTACGGCGTGCTGCGAATGATCGAGATCGCCAGGAACCTGATGCTCGACCCCGCCTTCCTGCTGTTCGACGAGCCCGGCGCGGGCCTGACGGAGTTGGAACGCGAAGAGGTCGCCCAGATCGTCCGGGGGTTGTCCGGCCGGGGCCTGGGAGTGTTGCTCGTCGACCACAACCTGCCGCTGATCACTGCTGCATGCGACCGCATCTACGTGCTGGAGGCGGGTCGCGTGATCGCGGCCGGGCCGCCGGCCGAGGTGTTCGCCCAGGAGAACGTGATCTCGGCCTACCTGGGAGCGGCGCGATGACCGACCTGCTGACCCTGCGCGGCGTGACCGTCGGGTACGGCCGACACCACCCGGTGCTGCACGCCATCGACCTGGCGGTCGGCGGGGGCGAGGTGGTCGGCCTCGTCGGGATGAACGGGGCCGGCAAATCGACGCTGCTGAAGGCGATCTGTGGCGGGGTGAAGCTCCGGGAGGGCACGATCTCCTACGACGGGCAGGATGTCTCAGGTCTGGGCACCCCGGAGTTGGTGCGCCGCGGCATGAGCATCCTCGCCGAGGGTCACCGCGTCATCCGTCCATTGACCGTCGAGGAGAACCTGCAGATCGCCACCATGTCGCTGCGCGGCAGTGCCGTACGGCGGCGCCTCGCCGCCTCGCGCGAGCTCATCGACGAACTCTTCCCCGTGCTGCACCAGCGCCGCACGCAGCTCGCAGGGCTGCTCTCCGGCGGTGAACAGCAGATGCTGTCGATGGCCAGGGCGATCATCGAGGATCCGAAACTGCTGCTGCTGGACGAACCTTCGCTGGGTCTGGCACCTCTCGTGGTCGATCGCATCTACTCCTCCCTCTCGGCCTTCCGCGAGCGTGGGGTGTCGCTGCTCGTGGTGGAGCAGAACAGCACCCGGGTGGCCGACATCTGCACCCGGATGGTGGTGCTCCGCGACGGCCGGATCACTGCCACCGGCTCTCCCGCCGAGCTGGTAGGTGCTGCGCTCACCAGCGCCTACTTCGGTTGATCCGCCACCACATGCGCCAGGGTCACGGCGAAGTCGGTTATCGAGAAAAAGTTCACCACATGAAGTACCATCGCTTGAAATTGCTCAGGAGGATCCTGCCTTGACCGACACCGACGTGATGCCCACGAGATCCCTGGTCTCGCCCGGGAGGATCCGGGACTTCTTCTCGCCGCGCAGCGTGGCGATCGTGGGTGCTTCCGAGACGTCCAGCTGGGGCATCAATCTGATGCGTAGTCTGGAGCTCGGCGGGGGAGCCCCGCAACTGGAGTTCGTCCACCCCAAGTACCCCGAGCTGTTCGGCCGCAGGACCGTCCCGACCCTGCGAGAACTGGACAAGCCCGTCGACCTCGCGTTCGTCATGGTCGGTCCGAACCGGGTCGGACAGATCCTGGAAGATGCGGCCGCGGCCGGCATCCGTAACGCGGTGACCCTGGCAGCGGGGTACACCGAGGCCGGGGAGGAGGGTCGTGAGCTGCAGGACGCACTGCGCCGGCAGGCGGAGGACCTGGACATCACCCTGATGGGCCCCAACACCATCGGCTTCATCAACGCCACCCTGGGCATCGCACCCTGGGCGGTCGCCTCGCACCGCGCTCCGATACCAGGAGCGGTCAGCGCGGTGTTCGAGAGCGGGTCGATGTGCCGTGCGGCCTACGAGTACACCCAGGCGCACGCGATCGGCATCAGCCATTGGGTCTCGCTCGGCAACTCAGCGGTGATGAACACACTGGACGTCCTCGAGTACCTGATCGACGAGCCGTCGACCCGGTCGATCGCCCTGTTCCTCGAGACCGTCAGGGATCCGGAGCGGTTCATCCCGCTGGCGCACCGGGCACTCGCCGCCGACAAGCCGGTCGTGGTCTACAAGGCCGGCAGGTCCGAGGAGGGCATGCGTGCGGCCATGGCGCACACCGGTGCGATGGCCACGAACGATGCCGTCGTCGACAGCGCCTTCCGGCAGGCAGGAATCGTCCGGGTGGAGAGCCTGGAGGAGCTGGTCGCGACTGCGGGACTGCTGGGCCACACCCGCCGGCGTCCGGTCGGACGCCGGATGGGGGTGGTCACCTCGTCGGGCGGCGGGTGCAACGTGATCGCGGACCTCGCGCACCGTGAGGGCCTGTCGCTACCTCCCTGGAGCGAGCCGATCGTGGCCGACCTGCAGGTGCACCTCCCACCCTTCGCGCACACGCTGAACCCGCTGGACACCACCGGCTTCGGTCACGCCAGGGCGCGTCCGCGGCCTACCAAGGCCGAGGATGACCTGATGGAGATCGCTGTCCGGGAACCTGGTATCGACTTCATGTTCACCATGATGACGCCGTTGCCCTCCGAACGGCCGGCGGACCCGGCTTTCATCGAGAGTCGTATGGCGATCATCGGGGACATCGTGAAGGCATCGCCGGTGCCGGTGTTCCTGGCGTCGAACACGAATCTCGATGTCACCGACTACGCGCGGAAGCTCCTGCACGACAACGACCTCCACCTGCTTCCGGGGGTCGACCTGGCTCTCCGATCGATCGGCTACATGCTGACCTGGTGCGACCGGCGGACGAGCATCCTGGACCGTGGGCCCATCTCTGAGCGAATCGATCCGCCCGGCGTCGTCGGTCCGGCCGGCACCTGGGACGAGTGGGAGGGCCGTCAGCTGCTGCAGCACGGCAGGATCCCGGTGGTCCCGGCCCGTCTGGTGACCACGGCCGAAGATGCTGTCGCGGCGGCAGCGGAACTGGGCGACACCGTGGTGTTGAAGGTCTGCTCCGCCGACATCCCGCACAAATCCGATGTCGGCGGGGTCGCCCTCGGGTTGTCCGGAGCGGCGGAGGTCGCGGACGGATACCGGCGGGTCACGGCGAATGCAGCCGTCCGGGTGCCCGGGGCATCGGTGCGGGGGGTGTTGGTGTCACCGATGCGACCCGCTGCGCCCGAGCTGCTGGTCGGCGTGACGGTCGACCCGACCTTCGGTCCGGTGCTGACGGTCGCCTTCGGTGGCATCTGGGTGGAGACCCTGAAGGACAGCAGCCTCCGGGTGCTGCCGGTCTCACGGCCGGAGATCCGCGACATGCTCTTCGAGCTCAAGGGCATCACCATGCTGACCGGCGGCCGCGGTGCCGCTGCCGCGGATCTGGATGCGGTGATCGATGCGATCAACGACATCGCCGCGGCCGCGGTGTCGCTGGGCCCGGATCTGGTCGCCTTCGAGGTGAACCCGTTGCGGGTCGGTGCTGCCGGACCCGAGGCGCTGGACGTGCTGATCGTGACGGAGGAGCGGTGACCGTGACGAGCACCAACCCTGTCGTGCCCGACCCCGCGCCGGGAACCGGTGCGCTGACGGGCATCCGGGTACTGGACTTCACCCGATTCATGCAAGGCCCCTACGCCACCAGGATCCTGGCCGATCTGGGCGCCGACGTCATCAAGGTCGAGCGTCCCGGCGGCGAGTGGGATCGCCGCCTGCGGGTCTCGCCACGCGGCTTCGCCGGGTTCTTCCACGTCCTCAACAGGGGCAAGCGCTCGTTGGCCATCGACATCACCACGCCACGGGGCCGGGAACTGGTGCTCGAGGTGGCGCGGGACTGCGACGTCGTCGTGGAGAACTTCCGGGCCGGCGTGATGGACCGCCTCGGACTGGGTTACGACGACATCCGGGCGGTCAACCCGCGGGTCGTGTTCGCGGCCGGGTCGGGGCACGGGCCGAACGGTCCGAACGCTGCCGACCCCATGTACGACATGGTGGCGCAGGCGATGTCGGGCGTCTCGGACTTCAACCGTGCACCCGACGGCACGCCGCGCCTGGCCACCAGAGGACTGGCCGACGTCGCCGGTGGCATGTTCCTCGCCATGGGCGTCCTGTCCGCGCTGGTCGCCCGTGAACGGACAGGTGTCGGCCAGCGGGTCGACGCCTCCCTGGTCGGTGCGTCCATCGCCCTGCATCCCGCGGAGGTCACCATCGCCCTCGAGGCCGACCACGTCTTCCGGCTGGGTGGCACCCGGGTCACCTCGACGTCGGGCGCGTTCCGGGCCCGGGACGGCAAGTGGCTCGTCATCGGTGCCACCGACCAGAAGCTGTGGTTCGGTCTGGCGGAAGCGTTGGGCCTGCGGCAGCTCTCGGACGACGAGCGGTTCAGCCGGAGCCGGATCCGGGAGGCCAACCGCGACCAACTGGAGCCGATCATCGAGCAGGCGTTCCTCACCCGGGATCGTGACGAATGGATCGGGGTGCTGCAGGCGCACCGGGTGCCGGCCGCTCCCGTCAACTCCTTCCTCGACCTGCCGGACGACCCCGACGTGCGGGCGAACGGCTACATCGTGGAGCAGGACGATCGTCAGGCGGGCCCGATCCGGCTGGTGGGACCCGCGTTCCACCTGCAGCACACGCCGCTCCGTGTCGGGACGTTCACCCCGGAACTCGGCGAGCACAGTGCGGAGGTGCTGTCGCAGGCCGGCCTCGCGGACGACGACCTCGCCACGCTCGCCGAACTCGGGATCGTCGAGATCGGCGCCCCGCCGGAACCGCTCGTCGGGTCGTCCGCTGCCGTCCCGGAGCCGGTGGCATGACCAGGTACGGAACGCCCGACAGCATCGCCGCGGCCGAGCACCAGGTGCTCTACGAGGTGGACCCGGACTCCGGCGTCGCGACGCTGACCCTGAACCGCCCGGAGAAGCACAACGCCATGAGCGTGCCGATGCGGGATCGGATCTCCGATCTCATGGCGGAGGCAGATGCGGACGATCGCGTCCGTGTCGTCCTGTTCCGCGGCAACGGCCGTTCGTTCTGCAGCGGCAACGAGATCAACGAGGAATGGGGTCAGCGACGCCCGCACGAACGGCGGCGGACGCTCAACGTCGGCTATCGGTACGGGGCCGACATGGCCTGGGGCAGACTGGGCTTCAGCCAGTCCATCTCCCGGTCCGCGAAGGTGACGATCGCCCAGATCCACGGGTACTGCGCAGCTGCCGCCTACTTCATGATCGCCTGCAAGGTGGATGTGGTGGTGGCAGCCGAGGATGCGCGGATCGGCGCGCTCGAAGCACGGTTCCTGGGTCCGGCCGGCGCAGTGGCCAGCGTGCACATCAACAGGATCATCGGCACGAAGGCCGTCCGCCGCACCGGCTTCACCGCGATGCCGATGTCCGGCACCGAAGCCCACCTGCTCGGGCTGGTGCACGAGACCGCCCCGGTCGACGAGCTCGCAGGCACCGCCGAGCGGATCGCCAGGGAGATCTCCGGACGACCGGCCGCCGAGTTGCTCTACCTCAAGGCACGGATCAAGGCGGCCGAGGCGGTGATGGACACCAGCGTCCCGTCGATCACGGGCCTGTTGGTCTCGCACTTCCTGCAGTCGGCGCCGGACGAGATGAACTTCTGGAAGACCGCCAGGGAGGTCGGCGTGGGCGGGGCCCTGGACCGGGACAAACAGCGGGACGGCGCCGTCGACCCGCGCGACCGCGTCGGGGGGCGGACATGATCCGCACGTCGGTGCAGGACTGGGTCGCCGTCATCGAGGTGAACGACTTCGCCCCGCTGGGCGCGGGCGATGCGGGGTTCGCCGGCGCGCTCCGGGACGCCGTCGTCGACCTTTCCGACGACGACGAGGTGAAGGTGGTGGTGCTGCGTTCGACCGGTGACTTCGCGACCGACCGGTCCACCCGGCTCCCGGCCGCCGAAGCCGTCTTCACCACCTGGCAGCAGGAGTTCGCCGGTGCCTCGGCCGTCCATCAGGCACTGACGTTCTCGAAGAAGGTCACCGTCACCGAGGTGTCGGGAAACTGCTCGGGGGCCGGCACCATGCTCGTCCTGGCCACGGACATCACGGTGGCGGCCGAGGACGCGCGGTTCGCCTCGCCGTTCCGGGGCCACCCCGAGGCGAACTTCGTGCTCGCGGCGTTGACCGTCCGCCTCGATCGGGCGAAGGCATGGATGCTACGGGACAGTGTGCTCGACGCGGAGACCGCAAGGTCCTACGGGCTGGTGAACGAGGTGATCCCCAGGTCGGAGCTCAGCGACGGGGTCGCGTCGGCGGCGGCCCGGATCGCGCGGATGCCGCTCGACGGCGTCGTGATGTCGAAGATGCTCCAGCAACCGGTCCTGGACGCCTCGGGCGTCGGCCGCGAGTTCGACCTGGCCGGCTTCTACGCCCACGCAGCAGCGACGGCCTGCCCCGGAGGTAACGATGTCTGACCCGCGAGTGCACTTCCAGGCCGATCGGGGCAAGCACATCGCCCGGTTGACCCTGGACCGTCCCGACCGCGACAACGCGATCGATCGGGCCATGGCCGCGGAGATCGTCCGGGCCGTCGATCTGGTCGACGACGACGACGATCTCAAGGTCCTGGTGATCGATTTCCGCGGTGACGACCTGTCGGCGGGCTGGGACGTCGACGAGATCTGGGACGTGTACACGGACGCTCCAGGCGGCGCGATCAAGAAGCACCCGAGTCAACGGGCGCGCCTCATCGCGCAGGCGGACAACTGGTGGGGTCCGCGCGGGCTCTACTCACGCCTGCTGAAATGTCGGAAGGTGACCGTGCTGCACGCCGGGGGTCGCTGTTTCGAGACGGGCCTTTACCTCACCTTGTGCTCGGACATCGTGGTGGCTTCGGACGATGCCAGGTTCGGGTGCCCGCGCTGGCACAACGTCGGGGTCGATGGCGACATGTCCCTGCTGATCGCGGAGGTCGGGTTGAAACGGGCCAAGGACCTGTTCTACCTCGGGCGGTCCTGGACCGCCGCGCAGGCACTCGAGTACGGCCTGGTCGACAAGGTCGAGTCGGTCGACACGGCGGCGGCCGCGGTCGATTCCTATGCGGAGATGTGCGCCTCGATCATGCGTGACGGTATCGTCTCGGAGAAGTACGCGGTCTTCGCCTCTCTGGCCAAGATGGGTGTCGACTTCTCCTTCGCCGCGACAGCTGTCGTCGCAGCATCGCTCAGCAACATCCACTTCCAGCCGGGGGAGACCAACTTCCTCCGCGATCTCCGGGAGTCCGGCCGGGAAGCCGCCCTGCACGCTTCCCGGGAAGGGCTCTGAACGGATAGCAGCCGCATTCCGTCCATCCACCCATCCGCCGTTCCCGAAAGGACGAGAACCATGAAGTTCGATGCCACTCTGACCTGGACGAGTTACGAACCGCACATGCACAAGGCCACCACCGATCGCCAGCGCCGCCAATTGGCCAAGGTCGTCGCGCACGCCAAGGGTGAGGTGCAGGCCGACCTCGAGCCCGTGTTGGCCTCCCTCGCACCCGACCCGCAGTACCACGAATTCGGGGTGTTCGCCGATGTGCCCGGCGACACCGGGCCGAAGGGCTGGAAGGCCGTGGTGGAGAACTACGAGCAGATGGTCGAGTGCGGTTCCTACGTCATCGAGTCCATCAAGGACCGGCTGATGATCGACGACGAGCAGATCGTCACCGATGGACGCTATCGACAGATCCTGCCGGCCAAGGTGGCCAAGGAGATGGGCTACGTCGCGCAGGACGACGACCGCGCCGATCACTACATGCTCTCCGGGATCACGGTGGTGTTCTGGCACTTCGACGAGAACGAGATGGCACTGGGCGAGGACCGGTACGTCCTCGACAAGTCCATCGAGCCGCTGGCGGCCGAGGACCTCCCCGCCGATTACCCGGCGCGCCTGCGCTGAGACGCCCGCTTTCCGACTTCCGACGACGACGAGGAGACACGAGATGACGGCATCGACGCAGATCCGTTCCCTGGAGGACCGGGTCGAGGAGCTCACCAGCCGCACGGCCCTGGCGGAGTTGGTCGCCGGGTACTGCCGCGGGGTCGACCACGGCGAGCTGGACCTGTTCCTGTCGCTGTGGCACGACGACGCGGAGTACCTGATCCCCGGTGGTCGTGGGGACTTCATCGGCATCGAGGGGATCCGGCAGTCCCAGGTGGTGATCGGCAAGGCGTGGAAGAGCACGAAGCACTGGACCACCAACCACGTGATCACCTTCGACGGACCGGATCTCGCGACCGGCAAGAGCGACTGCTTCGCGATCTGCGAGCACCACGACGGGAAGATCAGCCTGGTGTCGGCCACGTACGACGACCGCTACGAGCGTCGCGGCGACGGTGTCTGGCGGATTGCGAAGCGCCTGGTCACCCGCTGGTTCGTCAGCGAGGGCACCGACATCCGCCTGCTCCCCGCGTTCTGATCGGAGGACCCTGGCATGACCGGTACCGTCGCCGTCCCGCCGCTGCTGTCGGAGGCGGGATCAGCCGATCCCTATGCGGTGTACCGGGTCCTTCGCGCAGAGGACCCGGTGCATCACGACCCGAGCACAAAGTCGCACCTGATCACCCGTCACGCCGATGTGTTGGCCGGTTACCGCAACAAGGCATTCACCTCCAAGAACTACGAATGGCAGCTCGAGCCGGTGTTCGGCAGGAGCCTGCTGCAGCTGGAGGGGCGTGAGCACGCTCGCAAACGTGCCCTGGTCAGCCCCAACTTCCGCGGACACGGACTCGACTCCTGGACCCCGGTGATCCGTCGGAACGTCACGCGCATCCTCGACGGCGGCATCGCCCGGACCGTGGAAGGACTGCTCGAGCCGCTGGCGCCCGGAGACGAGGTCGATCTGCTCGAGGTGTTCGCCCACAAGCTGCCGGTCTCGGTGATCACCGCCATGCTGGAGCTGCCCACCGAGGACGAGGAGATGTTCCTCGGCTGGTACAACCGGATGATCGCGTTCCTGGCGAACCTCGCGCAGGATCCGGAGGTGCACGCCTCGGGCATCGCCGCGCGGGCGGAGCTGTGGGAGTACCTGACCCCGATCGTCCAGGAGCGGCGCAGACATCCTGGAAGCGACCTGATCTCGACCCTCGCCACCGCCGAGATCGAGGGGGAGAGCCTGTCGGACGAAGAAGTCGCCACGCACACCACCCAGCTGCTCAATGCCGGCTCGGAGACCACCGACAAGACCTTCGGCAGTGTCTTCCGTCATCTCCTCCGTGACCGGGAACTGTTCGAGCAGGTACGGGATGATCGTTCACTGGTGCTGCCGGCCATCAGCGAGACCCTGAGGGTGACCCCGCCGTCGCAGATGAACGCCCGCGTGCTCTCCCAGGACGTCGAGGTCGCGGGGGTGGAACTGCCCGAGGGGTCGCTGGTGCATCTCGTGATGGCTTCGGCGAACCGTGACGAGCGCCGGTTCTCCGATTCCGAGACCTTCGACCTGCACCGGAAGGACTTCAATCACGAGAAGGCGTTCTCCGGCTCGGGTGAGCACTTTGCCTTCGGGTTCGGGATCCACGCCTGTGTAGGGGCCATGCTCGCGAAGAACGAGCTGGAGATCGGGGTGAACGCGCTGCTCGACAGGTTCCCCGACATGGATCTCGCGCCGGGGTTCGATCCGGTGGAGGTGGGAGTGAAGTTCCGTGCGCCCGTCGAGCTGAAGGTGGTGCTCTGACATGACCGATGCTGGGACGGGCGTCGCCGGCGGTGAACTGCGCGACGTCGTTGCCAAGGCAGAGATCCACGAGGTGCTGCTGCGGTACTTCCGTGCGATGGACCGGATCGACGACGAACTCGGCTGCTCGATCTTCCACGAGGACGGGACCGGCGACTACGGAGCCGACATCTTCTCCGGCAGCGGTCCCGACCTGATCCGTTGGCTGAACGACTACAACCGCACCCTGCTCGCCAGCCATCACCAGATGTCGAACGCGACGATCGAGGTGTCCGGGGACGCGGCAGCGTCCGAGACCTACGTGACGGCAACGCTCGTCATGCCGGCTCCGCAGGGAGTGGGTCATCATGTGGTCCGCCGCGTCCACGGGCGCTACCTCGACGCGCTGTCCCGGAGGAACGGGAGGTGGGCGATCGACCACCGGCGGTACCGCCGGGACTTCTTCTGGGAGGAGACGGTGGCAGGTCTGACGATCGGCAGCGGTGCGGACCGGACTCCGTCCGACCAGTCGTACGCGCACCTCGCCGCAGCGCGGACCCCAGGGGTGTGATCGTCACCCGCGTCCGGACCGCAGCCGGGCGTCCCCGCTTGCGACGATGCCGTCCAGGATCAGACGCAGCCCGTGGTCGAACTCCGTGTCGGACACCATGGCCAGCATGATCCCGTCGTTGCTGAGCAACTCGGACAGGATCGGCATGGTGTCGTGATCAAGAAGCTTCGAGACGGTGTCGCGCAGGATCGGGGAGTGGTTGAGGTGTTGGATGCGCTCTCCCACCACGACCCCACGAGTGAACGTGTAGCCGGTGCTGAACGAGTTCCAGGCCGTGAGCGGGACGAAGCCGGCCCCGATCATGAACTCCAGGATCACCTCGATGTGGTGGTACAGCACATGTGTCGAGTCGAGGCTGTACGAGCGGATCCTCGTCCAGGTCAGATCGGTGAGTACGTCGTTCCGCCGATGGACGTCCCGCAGCTGTCTGAAGTAGTTCTCCAGGAACTCACGGACGTCCTGCCCCGTGGTCGGTACCGGAAGGGCTGCGACGACCGTCCGGACCGCACGATCACTCATGCTCCGCACCAGGTCGTCCTTCTTGCGGAAGTGCCAGTAGATGCTGGTGACCCCGACACCCATGTGCTTGGCCACCTCCGGGACCGACATTCCGTCGACCCCAGTGGTTCCGGCCACGGCGAACGCCGCATCGAGGATGTCCTCGGTACTCAGCGAGCCGCGTTCGCGGCGGGTGCTCGTCGGTCGTCCGGCCACAGTCGTACCCCCTTCCGGGCTTGCGGTCCCGCAGATGATGTCATACCGTTCTGCATGGCGTTACTGTAAGGCTTACAGTAGTGACGACCGGACATGGAGGTCCGCAGATGTCGGATGCTGGGCCGGCGGCCGTTCCGCTGGTGGTCGAGCCGGGCAAGGTGCGTGAGTTCGCCCGGGCCGTCCGGATCGACCTGTCGGAACTCCAGGACGACTCGGGTGCCATGAGCATCCCGGCCACGTTCCTGACCGTCCTGCAATTCGTCGAGGATCCGGTCCAGGTGGCCGAGGATCTCGGTTTCGAGCTCGGCCGGACGTTGCACGGCGAACAGGAATTCGTCTTCCACGGCCCCCCGCCCGTTGCCGGGACCACGCTGTGGGCGACCTCGGCGGTGACCCGGCGCTACGAGAAGAGCGGCCGGCGAGGAGGAGTCATGAGATTCGCGGTGCGGTCGACCGAGTTCCGATCCGAGGACGGCGCCCTGGTTGCCACCGCCGAGATGACGGCGATCGAGACCGCTGCGGCCGTGGACGCCTCGTGACCACCACCGTCACCTCCGCCGATCCGCTGCCGCGGACCGTGGGCCCGGTGTCCCGCACCGACATCGTCCGCTACCAGGGAGCCTCCGGCGACTTCAATCCCATCCACCACGACGACGGGTTCGCACGAGCCGCCGGGTACCCGGAGGCCTTCGCCGTCGGGATGCTCCCGGCCGGCCTGCTCGCCGGATATGCGACGTCGATCTGGGGAGCGCAGACCATCCGCAGGTTCCGCGCCAGATTCCGCGAGCAGGTCTGGCCCGGGGACGTCCTGCATCTGTCCGCTCGGGTGGTCGGTGAGATCGCTTCCGGCGCAGGGGAGACCAGGAACATCACCGTGGAACTGGTGTGCGCCCGGCAGGGCGGGGGAGTCGCCGTGTCCGCGACCGCCGAGTTCGAACTTCCTCCTCATCACCGAACGGCCACCGACATGGGAGACGCATCATGACGACGCCCGGGCTCATCCACCCCGCCGTACCTGGTGCCGATGGTGCAGTCGGGTGGGAGGACGAGCCCGACCGGCTGGGGTCGTTGCTGATCCGGCAGGCTGTCCGCCGCCCGGACGACGAGTACGTGAGTTTCGGCGGTGAGAGGTGGACCTACCGACGCTTCTCCGGCTGGGTCGACGCCGTCGCGGCGGATCTCGTGGGTCGCGGCATCGGCCGGGGCGACCGGATCCTGATCCAGGTGCCCAACCGGCTGGAGGCGCTGGTGCTCCAGCTGGCGGCCTTCCGGATCGGCGCGGTCGACGTCCCTGTCATCCCGATCTACCGGGAGCACGAGCTGCGGCACATCCTCGACGACGCGCGCCCCGCCGCGGTGGCGGTGGCGGCCACGGTCAGCTCGCGGACACCACCGACCGAGATCGACACGATCCTGTCCAGCACGGACTGGGCGCCGCGCGTGCGCTACGTCATCGGCGGTGACGCCGACGGCTGGGTGCCGTTCCGCGACCTCCCCGAGAGTGTCGACGACGTCGACCTTCCCGAGCCCGGGAGGCCGGACGAGCCTGCGCTGATCCTCTACACCTCGGGTACGACCGCGAAGTCCAAAGGCGCGGTGCTCACCGCTCGGGAGTGCCTCGCGCACGCCCGGAACTGGGTCTCGACGTTCCAGGTGAGGTCCGACGACGTGTATCTGGTCGGGACCCCGCTGTCCCATCTGGGCGGGTTCAACGCGGCCATCCTCCTGCCGTTGTTCACTGGCGCCCGGGTCGTGGTGCTGCCCCACTGGCGTGCGATCGAGGCCGCGGAGATCGCCGAGCAGGAGGCCGCGACGGTGATGCTCGGAGCTGCGCTCTTCCTGTCCGAGATGGTCGACATCTACGCCTCGGGCCGATTCTCCGACCGGCCGATCAGGCTCTACGCGAGCGCGGGGTCGGTCACCCCGCCGGCGCTGATCCGGCGCGCGGCGGACTTCGGCGTGACGGCCGGCAGTTGTTACGGCATGACGGAGGCCGGCACCCTGTCGGGCTTCGGGCCTGGCGACCCGCTGGAACGCCGTGCCGAGCTCGACGGCCGCATCTTCCCGTCGATGACCGTTGAGGCCGTCGACGAACTGCGCCGGGTACTGCCGCCGTTCGAGGAGGGCGAGCTGCGGGTCCGGGGGCCCCAGGTGATGGAGCGATACACCGACCCGGCTGCATCCGCCCGCCAGCTCGACGACGAGGGCTGGTTCTACACCGGTGATGTCGGCTACGTGACGGACGACGGTTGGCTGAAGATGACCGGCAGGCTGAAGGACATCATCAACCGGGGTGGGGAGAAGTTCTCCGCCCAGGAGATCGAGCTCGCCCTCGTGCAGCACCCGGACGTCCTGGAGGTGGCGGTCGCGGGCCTGCCGGACGAGAGATTCGGAGAGAGGGTCGCGGCCTTCCTGCGGTTGTCCGACGGTGTGGTCTGGAACGGGCCGCAGCCGCTGCTCGACCATCTCGACGCGCTCGGATTCGCGAAACAGAAGTTCCCCGTGACCTGGCGGGTGCTGGCGGAGGGTCTCCCCCGGACCGCCAGCGGCAAGGTCCGCAAGAACGTCCTGATCGATGCGGGGGAGAACGACGCGGCGCTGCCGCCTGTCAATGCCGAACAGAAAGAGGCGAAGGATGTCTGACCGCAGACCGGTGATCGTGGGGGTCGGCGTCTCCGATTACCCCAGGGCACCGCACCTGGACGTGCTGGGCCACCATGCACAGGCACTGCAGCGTGCGCTGGCCGACAGTGGTATCGAGAAGTCCTCCATCGACGGTCTTTTCACCGCCGACGCGGTGATCCCGGGGATGGACACCTATTCCGTGCCGGAGATCGCGGAGTACCTCGGCATCGAGTACCGCTATGCCGACAGCACCTACACCGGAGGCTCCTCGTTCGAGCACCTGGTGCAACACGCCGCGTTGGCGATCCGGGCCGGCCTGGTCGAGGTCGCGGTGATCACCTACGGCAGCGACCTGTACTCCGCGGTCGGCCGGACGCTGGGCACCGGCGGCGGCGACCTGCGGCCGTTCGGCATGCGCCAGTACGAATCCCCGTACGGGAACTCCGTGGTCGGCTCCTACGCCCTCTTCGCGCAGCGGCACATGCACGAGTTCGGCACCACCGAGGAGCAACTCGCCGAGGTCGCGGTGTCCACCCGCGCCTACGCCGCGCACAACCCGCATGCGATGTACCGCAAACCCATCACCGTCGACGACGTGATGAACTCCCGCTACGTCGCGGACCCGCTGAAGCTGCTCGACTCCTGTGTCGTGTCGGACGGCGGAGGTGCCATCATCATGACCACCGCGGAGCGGGCGAAGGACCTCGCACGGCCGGCAGTCCACGTGCTCGGCAGCGGTGTCGCCCAGACCCACTGGAGCATCCACCAGTCACCGACGTTCGACACCACCGGCGCTCCCCGCGCGGCGGCTGACGCCTTTGCCGGAACGGGCCTGTCGGTGGACGACGTGAAGGCACTGATGACCTACGACAGCTTCACCATCACGGTCCTGCTGCTGATCGAGGGTTTCGGGTTCTGCAAACAGGGGGAGGGCGGTCCCTTCGTCGCCGAAGGCAATCTCCGACCCGGGGGCCGTCTCCCCACCAACACCGACGGCGGCGGGCTGTCGTCATGCCATCCAGGCATGCGTGGCATGCACCTCCTGATCGAGGGAGTGCGCCAGGTGCGAGGTGAGGCCGGCGAGGTGCAGGTGCCCAACTGCGATGTCGTGATGGCCGGTGGATCCGGCGGCTGGGCCTCGGCGATCGGTGCCGTGCTGCTGGGATCGGAGCGTGCGGCATGAGGATCAACCCGACGGTGTCGCGCCCGCTCCCGCGGCTGGGCGACGAGTACACCCGCACGTACTTCGGGGAGTGGGCCGCCGGAAGGCTGGTCGTCCAGCACTGCCCGGAGTGCGGTCACTGGCAGCACTATCCTCGTGCGCTCTGCGAGAAGTGCGGTGCGACACCGGTCTTCGAGGAGCAGGAACCGGCCGGGGTGGTGTGGACCTACACGATCATCCGACAGATGGGCACCGAGCCGTTCCGTTCGGAGGCGCCGTACCCGGTCGCCATGATCGCACTGGCCGGCGGGATCAAGATCATGGGCACGATCACCGACTGCGAGCCCGAGCAGGTCCGCATCGGCATGCGTGTGCGGGGCTACCCCGTCGTCTACGGGGAGATCGGCCTGCCGTTCTGGCGACCGGACACCTCGGACCAGCCGGTGGCGGGGGAGGACGGGTCCCATGGGTGAACTCGACGGCAAGGTCATCGCGGTGACCGGTGCCGGGCGTGGCATCGGGCTGAGCCATGCACAGCTGCTCGCGTCCGAAGGTGCCCGCGTCGTCGTCAACGATCTCGGGACCACACCGGACGGTCGGAGTGCCGCCGCTGCGGCGGCCGGGGCGATCCGGGCATCGGGAGGAACGGCGGTCGCCGACGACAGCGACATCTCGACCTGGTCCGGTGGCGAAAGCCTGGTGGAGAAGGCGCTCTCGTCGTTCGGTGCGTTGGACGGACTGGTACTGAACGCCGGGATCATCCGCGACCGGATGCTGGTCAACATGGTCGAGGACGAGTGGGATGCGGTGATGGCCGTCCACCTGAAGGGCCACTTCGCACCGTTGCGGGCCGCGTCCGCCCACTGGCGGCAGCTGGCGAAGGAGACCGGTCGCCCTGCAGGGGCACACGTCGTGATGACGAGCTCGGAGGCAGGGCTCTACGGGAACGTCGGGCAGGCCAACTACTCCGCCGCCAAGGCCGGGATCGTCGGACTGGCGATGGTGGCGGCGAGGGAGCTGGAGCGCTACGGCATCTCGGTCAACGCCATCTGTCCACGGAGCCGCACCCCGATGACCGAGCACCTCGGACTGTTCGACGCCGGCGAGGGGTTCGACCGATGGGATCCGGACAACATCGCCCCCTTTGTGGGCTACCTGTGCTCCGATGCGTCGTCCGAGATCACCGGTCGGACCTTCGTCGTCCACGGTGGCACGGTGTCCTTGCTGGAACCGTGGCAGGAGGTCGCCCACCTCGACCGGGACTCCAGATGGACAGTGGCCGAACTCATTCCGGCGGCAGCAGAGCTGTTCCGCGACCGCTCGCCGGCGCTCGCGCCGTTCCCGGACCCCACCGCCGCCCATGCCTAGCGCATCACCGGCGGTCGAGGACCCGGCCGAGGCACTGGCGCTGGAGGCCGAGATCAGGAGCACGTTGCGGGCCTTCCTGGCCGATGTCGCGCCACTCGCCGTCACACGTCGCTACCTGGACGGTACCGGTGACGATCCCTCCGTCCTGTGGCGACGGATGGTGGGCGAGCTGGGGCTCGTCGGCCTGGCCGTGCCCACAGTCCTCGGCGGTGACGGGCTCGCCCCGGGCCTGGCCGGCGTTGTCTTCGAGGAACTAGGGCGGAACCTGGTCCCGGTGCCGTCCTTCGGCACCCTCGGGTTGGCCGTACCACTGCTCACGGCCCTGGGGACGGACGATGCCGTGGCGGCGCTCGCGCCGGTGATCTCGGGCAGCAGTATTGCCACCGTCGGCTGGGTGGGCCCGGCCGGGGACTGGGATCCGCGGTCGACACCCGTCCGGATCGACATCGAGGGATCGACGGCCACCGTGAACGGGCGCCTGCACCACGTGATCGACGGTGACCGGGTCGACCGCCTGTTCGTGGTCGGTCGTGATCCCTCCGGTGCGCTCGGAGTCGTGTCCGTCGCGGCGGATGCCGTCGGGCTCCGGTTCCTCCCGGCCGACCACCTCGATCCGACGAGGCCGGCGGCCGGGGTCGAGCTGACGGACGTGGAAGGAGAAGTTGTCGGCGCCGGTGACTGCTCCGATGCCGTGGTCAGGGCTGTCCTGACCGGAGCGGCCCTGCTCGCCGCTGAATCCGCCGGCGCGGCCCGGCACGCCCTGGAGTTGACGGTCGAGTACGTCAAGGTCCGGCACCAGTTCGGTCGTCCGATCGGGTCGTTCCAGGCGGTGAAGCATCGCTGCGCCGATATGCTGGCCAGGGTCGAGCTGATGAGTGCACTGGCCGCGGAGGCGGTCGACGCGGTGTCGGAGTCGGGGAACGATGCCCGTGAGACGGTGCTCGCCGCCGCGGCCTACGCCGCCGACGCGTTCACCTTCGTCGCCTCCGAGATGATCCAGCTGCACGGCGGTATCGGGTTCACCTGGGAGCACGACGCACATCTGTTCTTCCGTCGGGCGAAGTCGTCCGAGGTGACATTCGGCGCCGCCGCCGAGCTGAGGTCTGCCATCGCGCTGCAGCGGGGGTGGCGGGCATGAGCAGGGCGACATCCGCCGACTTCGGCGTCCGTGCGCGCGACTGGCTCGAGGCGAACGTTCCCCGCCGTGCCGCGGGAGAGCTGCCCCCGGTGGCCAGCGTGCGGGACCCGAGACCCGGTGAGATCGGGCGTGCCCGCCGGAGGCAGGCGGCGCTCTCCGCCGCGGGGCTCGCGGGGATCTCGTGGCCGGTCGAATTCGGCGGCGCAGGACTCGGTGAGACCGAAGAACGCCTGTTCCTGAAACTGTCGTCGGACTACGATCTCGAGCTCGAGTCGTTCAAGGTGGCCATGGATCTCGTCGGACCGACGATCCTCGCGCACGGGACGGACGAACAGAGGTCGCGATATCTTCCCCGCATCCTGTCCGGGGCGGACCTCTGGTGCCAGCTCTTCAGCGAGCCCGGCGCAGGCAGCGACCTCGCCTCGCTCGCAACCCGGGCCGAACTCCGGGACGACGGCTGGCACGTCACCGGACAGAAGGTCTGGACCTCCGGCGGACACGACGCGGATCTCGCGATTCTCGTTGCCAGAACCGACTTCTCGGTGCCGAAGCATCGGGGACTGACCTACTTCGTCGCCGGCATGCACGAACCCGGGGTCACGGTGCGACCACTGCGCCAGATGAACGGTGGTTCCCATTTCGCCGAGGTGTTCCTCGACGATGTGGTGCTGCCGGCGGACAGCGTGCTGGGCGGCGTCGGGAACGGGTGGCAGGTGGTGCGTACCACGTTGGGCAACGAACGGTCGGCGATCGGTGGCGATCCCGGCATCGAGGCGGAGCAACTGATCGGTCTCGGCAACTCGGTGGCGAGGCATCGCGGCTCGGCATCCCTGCCCGATCCGGTCCTGGTGGACGCCATCGTCGCGGTCCACGTGCGCAACCGTGCTCTCGCCGCACTGACCCGGCGCACCGAGCAGCGCGCAGCAGCCGGTGCCCAGCCCGGTCCGGAGGCCTCCATCTTCAAGCTCGAGTACGCCGATGTGCAGCGGGTCGGGAACGACATCGCCATGCGCATCCTGGGTCCGGATGCGCTCCTTTCCGGATCGGACGGTGTGGGCGCAGGAGCGTGGCAGGCCAACCTGCTCACTTCGCCGTACCTGAGGATCGCCGGTGGCACCGACGAGATCCAGCGGAACATCATCGCCGAGCGGATCCTGCAACTCCCCGCCGACCGGGAGGACGGGCGGTCATTGCCGTTCGACCAGCTCCGTCGCGGATGAAAACATTCGGCAATGTGACGGCGGAGGGTGGCGATGTGACGGGGCGCACGGTAGCATTCCCGTGGATTTGCTCCACCGGACGCCGACCTTTCTTCTCCGAAGCGATCGTCAGTCGCGGCCAATGGTTAACCACACAAACCATTGTGAACACCATTGCTGCCCCCGGGGCCGCCGGGATTTCCCGGCCGCCCGTACCACGCCGGCACCCGCCTGCAGGACATCCGTTCCCCCACCACCGACCAGGAGTGAATCGATGAGGATTCCGAAGATCGCGATCGGCGCGATCCTGACCAGTGCAACGCTCGTGCTCGCCGGGTGCGGTTCCGGCTCCGACACCGGGGGGAGCAGCACCGCACAGGGTGCCGGCACCATCGTGGTGGCGATGCCTCTTCCGCTGACCAGTGGCAACGCCACCACCGCGCAGCAGATCCTGAACGCCGGGGAGCTGGCAGTGAAGGAGATCAACGCGGCGGGCGGCGCCGGCGGCAAACAGTTGGAGATCAAGTCCTACGACGACCAGCTGACGGCCGACGAGACGGCGAAGGTGACGCAACGGGCGATCACCGTCGACGGTGCACAGGTCTTCATCGGCGCCTACACGACCATCGAAGGGCTGGCGATCCGCCAGCTGACCGACCCGCGCAAGATCGTGTTCATGTCTCCGTCGACCATCTCGCCGCAACTGACCGACGGCTCGCAGTTCGTCTTCCGGACGACGCATGTGCAGACCGACTACCCGGCGTTGTTCGCTGCCGCCGCGAAGAACCTGGGCATGAAGAAGGTCGTTGTGCTGCACGATGACTCACCGTCAGGTTCGACACTGTGGGAGGCCACCAACACCGCGCTGACCGAGGCCGGCGTCACCGCTGGTACCGAGGTCGGCTACGCGCTCAACGCCACCGACGTGTCCTCGGCGATCGCCGCGGTCAAGGCGCAGGACCCGGACGGGATCGTCCTCATCGGTTCGTCGGCGGCGGATGCCGGTCTCGACATCAAGACGATGGCGGAGCAGGGCCTGGACGTGCCGGTGCTCGGACTGTCGTCGCCGGTCGCGCCCGACGCCGTCCGTATCGGCGGTGACGCCTACAAGCAGATCAAGATCTACAGCATCCAGAACAAGCAGCCCGACAAGCCCGCCTACGCCGAGTTCGCCAAGAAGTACGCGGCCGAGTACGGCGGGACCGCGGAGGAGGCTGCAGGCGGTCTGGCGGAACCGGCCGGAGCCACCTACGACGCCTTCATGTTGCTCAAGAAGGCGCTCGACGTGACAGGTGGTGACACCGATGGTGACAAGCTGAAGGCAGCCCTGGTCGCGCTGCCGCCGTACGCAGGTGTGGCCGGCAAGGAAGGTTCCACGATCTCCTGGGCGAATGGACCGAACGGCTTCAGCAATGCGATGAGCACCTTGGAATACGACCCGGAATCCGGCTTGCTCATCACCGCACCCTGACGCAGGTCGACGTCCGCCCGGCCGTTTCGGCAACGACGCTGCCGGGCGGACGCCGGCCCCGCGGCCGCTGGGGATACCTACCCGGCGATCTGAACGGAAGGACCCACGTGACGGAGATTCCGGGAACAGTGCGCGGGCCGTTCTTCGATGAACTGGAGATCGGCCAGGTGTTCGCCGACTCGCCGTCGGTGACGATCACCGAGGGCATGCGTGCGGTCCACCGGTCGATCGTCGGGAACCGGTTGCCCCTCGCCCTCGACGACGGACTGGCAAGGAGGGTGACCGGAGCTCCCTTCGTGCAGCCGTCGCTGGTGTGGGACATCTCGATCGGGCAGTCCACCGCCGTGACGCAACACGTGCGGGCGAACCTGTTCTACCGTCACCTGGGGTTCGGGCGCTTCCCGACGGTCGGCGACACACTGCACACGACGACGACAGTCGAAGCGCTGCGCGAGAACTCGGTGCGCGAGGGCCGCCCGCCGACCGGGTTGGCGGTCCTGCACATCGTCACCAAGGACCAGACAGGCTCTGTTGTCCTCGACTACCTTCGCTGCGCCATGTTGCTGCAGTCCGGTCTGCAGGTCGGGACAGGGCGCCGGGACGACCTGTCCTCTTCCGTGGACGTGATCGACTTCGGGATCGAGGGTGACCTTCGAGCTTGGGATCTCGCGGCATTCCGGGCGGCCGTGCCCGGCGAGCACTTCGCGGCGATGACCGTGGGTCGCCGGTGGCAGGTCAAGATGCCCGATCTGGTCAGCAGCGCGCCGGAACTGGCTCGGCTCACCGGCAACATCGCGACGATCCACCACGATGCACGGGCGGCCGGCGGACGTCGGCTGGTGTACGGCGGTCACACCATCGGTCTCGCCCTCCATCAGATGTGCCTGGCTGTACCGACTCTCGTCACGGTGCTGAGGTGGGAGGGGTGCGACCACACCGGGCCGGTGTACGAGGGGGACCTGCTCGGTGCCTCCATCGAGGTGGTGGGCCGGCGCGCGCTCGACATGGGCGGCGGGATCGTCGATCTGCATGTCGAGGTGGATGCCCGCCGCGACGACGGCTCGGACGGCGGCCGGGTCCTGGACTGGACCCTCGCCGCCGTGGTGGCTTGAGGAAGGCCCGGGTGGAGGCGGAGGTGGTATCGACAGGGCGCCCCGGGGCGGTCCGGTGAACGATCTCGGCGGTGTGGCAGCGCTGTTCGTGCCGGGCAACCGCCCCGATCGATTCGCGAAGGCCGGTGCGGCCGGTGATGTCGTGGTCCTCGACCTCGAGGACGCGGTACCGGACGACGAGAAGGACGCAGCCCTGCTGCATGTGCTGGATGCCCTCGGAACCGGCGGGATGCGTGCGGTGGTCCGCATGGTCGCACCGACCGACTCGTGTGCGGAGCACCAGCTGCGGGAGCTGGCCGCCCGGGCCGGACCGAACCTGCAGGGCGTCATGATCCCCAAGGCGGACGATGCGTCGGCGGTCAGCGCCATCTCCGCCCAATTGGCAGCGGTCGGCGTGCCGGTCGTTCCCTTGATCGAGACGGCGGCCGGAGTGATGGCGGCGCGAGAGGTGGCAGCCGTCCCCGGGGTGCGCCGGATCGCCCTCGGGTTGCTGGACCTGGCTGCCGAGCTGGGCGTCGAGTCCGATTCGCCGGCGCTGGACCACGCCCGTGCTGCGGTGGTGTTCGCTTCCGCGGCCGCCGGTCTGACACCGCCGTGGGACAGTCCGTCACCCGACATCAACGATCTCGATGCCGTGCGCCGGGCGGCGTGTCGCGGTCGCGCCTGGGGTTTCGGCGGCGCGCTCTGCATTCACCCCGCACAGGTCGGTGTGGTCCGGGAGTCCTACGAACCCTCCGCGGAGGAGACGAGGTGGGCGATGTCGGTGGTCTCCGCCGGGGACGCCGCCGTCCAGGTCGACGGCCGCATGGTCGACCGTCCGGTGGTGGAGCGTGCTCGGCGCATCCTCGATCGGTCGCGTCGAGAGCTGCGTTGAGCCGCGGATCAGCTGGTCGGTGCACCTTCAGCGGCCACCTGCTGCCCGGCCACCCACGCCTGCCAGAGGCCGGCATAGACACCACCGGCGCCGACCAGCTCCGCGTGTGACCCCTGCTCGACGACGCGCCCGCGGTCCAGTACCAGGATGCGGTCGCAGGCGGCGGCCTGGGAGAGGCGGTGGGCGATGACGATGCCGGTCCGGCCGGCGAGAACCGCTGCGGCGGAACGGTCGAGCTGGTCGGCGTGGGCGGAGCCGGCCTCGGCGGTCGCCTCGTCCAGGATGGCCAGGTCGGAGTCGGCGAGCTGCAGCCGGGCGAGGGCGAGCAGCTGGGCCTGGGCATCGGTGAGGGAGTGCCCGCCGGCGCCGACCACGGTGTCGAGGCCGTCCGGCAGGGCGAGCAGGGCTGCTGCGCCGGTGGTCTCGAGCGCCACCCGGATGTCGCGGTCGGTGGCGTCGGGGGCGGCGAGGGTGAGGTTGTCGCGGAGGGTGCCGGCGAACACGTGCACCTCCTGCGTGATGACCGCCGTGCGGAGGGGACGGTGCACCGTCCCCGAGTCGGGCCGGAGCGTGCCGGCGATGACGGCGGCGAGTGTGGTCTTGCCGGCGCCGGACCGGCCGACGACCGCGAGTTGACCGCCGGCCGGAATGTCCAGGTCGATGTCGGCGAGCACGGGTGGGCCTCCGCCGTAACGGAACTCGACCCCGCGCAGTCGGACGGCTGCCGGCACACCCGGTCGGGTCGAAACGGTCCCGGGATCCGTCACCGGGACGGTGACCACCCCGATCATCCGGCTGAGCGACGCGAGTGCGGACTGGAGGGTGTCGACGACGAACAGCAGTTGGTTGACCGGTCCCAGCAGGCGCAGCACCATCAGCACGGCGGTGGTGGCGGCGCCCACGGTGGACATGTCCCGATCGATCAGCACGAACCCGACGACGAGAACTGCGGCGAGGCTGAGACATTCGCCGAGGTTGAGGCGCGCGTTCAGCATGCTCTGCACGGTGCGGGCCCGGAGGGACCGCACGGCGACCGCCCAGGAGAACGCCATCACCGCGCGGTGGCGGGTCGTGCCGAGCCCGAAACCGAGCACGGTGGCATACCCCCGTTGGGACTCAAGGATCTGCTGCGCGCGGGCGCTCATCGCAGTGCGCTCGGCGCGGTAGACCCGCGGGCCGGTGCGCAGGTACCACCGCATGACGAACGCGTACACGGGCAAGACCACCGCGAGGGCCACCGCGTACGGCCACTCGAGCGCGGCCAGGCCGACCAGCGACACGACGATGCTGAACGTGGAGACGCTCAGCGCGGGGATCACCGTCGGCGCGGCATCCGCGACCGCGGTGACGTCGTCGCTGGACCGGGAGATGAGGTCGCCGGTGCCGGCGCGCTCGACGAGGTGCCGGGGGAGTGTCATGGCCCGGTCCACCAGTTGCTCCCGCAGCGCGGCGAGCACGGTGTGGTACGCACGGGCGGCCAGCACGACGGTCGCTGCGATGCAGGCGGTGCCCAGCACCGCGGAGACGGCCATGAGGGCGCCGACCAGCAGCACGGTGCCGGAACCTGCGGTGCCGGCCCGCACCCGGTCGACCAGGACGCCGATCGCCACCGGCGGGATCAGATCGATGCCGGTGCCGGCGATCCCGAGCAACGCGACGGCTGCCAGCCGGAGCCGGTGGCCACGGCTGAGACGCCAGAGCTCACGGGCGGTCTCGCGGCCACCGGCGATCGGTAGCCCGGTCCCGGCCGGGTCGGCCGCAGCTCTCGATCCGGAAGCTGTCACGACGGCGCTCCCGAGCGCGCGGGGACGTCCGCGAGCAGGTCGACCACCCGGTCGCAGCCGGCGAGCAGTGCCGGGGACGAGGTGACCACGAGGGTGGACAGCCCCGCGCGGACCTCGTGGAGCCGCATCGCGATCGCATGTTCGGTGACCGGGTCCACCGCGGACGTCGGGTCGTGCAGGACCAGCACCGGCGGCGCAGCGGCCAGGGCGCGGGCGAGCGCGACCCGCTGGCGCTGCCCGCCGGACAGCCGCCCGCCGTCCTCGCCGACATGGCTGTCCAGGTCCGTCGCGAAGTCCTCGCACGCGGCCGCCCAAACGGCCTGTTCCGGTCGTGCGGACCGGTGCGCGCCGGTGGTGAGGTTGTCCCGGATGGTCCCGGTGAACAAGGTGGCCCGATGCGGCGCGACGGTGATCCTGGAGCGGTACGTCCCGGGGCCGAGTTCCCGGGCGGCGATGCCGTCGAGCCGCGCGTGGAACGGAGACCCGGCCCACGGATCCAGCAGAGCCTCGACGATGCCTGCGGCGGTGAGATCGTCGGCGCGGACCCCGACCATCTCGCCGGCCCCCACCCGGAGCACCACGTCCTGTGGCAGCGCCACCTCCAGCACCGGCAGCGGCGCGGGCAGCGGTGCATCACCCGGTACCCGGCCGACACCGGGGTGGTGGCCGAGCACGTCGAGCAGCCGCGCGGACGAGGCGCGGGCCCCGGCGAGATTGGGCACCGACAGCGTTGCGATCGACTCGATCTGCGGCAGCACGGCCTGGGTGAGGCCGACGGTGGCGATCAACTCGCCGATGCCGATCCGACCGCTCACCGCCAGCCAACCGGCCAGGGCCGTCACACCCGCGACGAACACGCCGCCGATCACCCCGGAGCCCAGGAGGAAACTCCCCAGGACACGCGCATTGCGCGTCGCGCCGGCGAGCGCCTCCTGGCTCGCCTCCCGGTACCGACGGGTGGCCTCGGCCTCGGCGCGGATCCCTTTGATGACGCGGTACCCGGTGACCAGGTCCGTCGCCCGGCCGACGGTGGTGGCGAGCAGACCCTGGTACGCGCGGGTGTCGCGGGACAGTCGCTCGCTGGACACACCCATCAACCACACCGTCAGCGGCGCCCCCACCAGCACGACGGCACCGAGCAGCCAGTGCACCGTGAACAGCGACACCGCGATGAAGCCGATGGCCGCGATCCGGGAGACCGGCACGATGGCAAGGATGCCGGCGTTGGCCACCCGCGCCACATCACTGGTCATCACCGAGACCAGGCTGCCGTCCGGGGGCGGCGCCCCGCCGCCGACCGGGTGCAGCACCCGGGTGGAGAGAGTGCTGCGCAGCCGGTGCTGGAGCAGTTGCACCGCGTAGGCGGTGAGCCGGTTGGCGAACCTCGCCCCCAGGGTCAGCACGACGTACAAGGCCACCAGGACGCCGATCCACAGCAACAGCTGCGCCGGGTCGCCGGTGGCGAGCGCCCGGTCGATCGCCACCCCCATCACCACCGGCACCGCTGACTCGCCCACCTGCCAGACGATCGCCAGCAGCATCGCCGGGACGGTGACCCGCTTGACCGACAGCACGACCCGCAGCAGGAACCGGCCCGCCGTCGTACCCGGGCCGATCGCGAACGGTGCGGCGTCCACCGGCTCCGCAGGGGCCGGCATCACCACCGGCAGCCACCGGGTCAGCCGACCGCGACCCAGCCCGGCCGGATCGGCATCCGCGCCCCTCATGGCCGCTCCGGCGGGAAGCACCACTGCAGTGCATCGGCGAAAAGGCCGCGCCACCAGGCGTAGTCGTGCCCGCCCGCGAACTCCCGGTGGACGGTGTCGTAGCCCCGGTCGGTGAGCACCTGGTGCAGCCAGCGGCTGTGCGTCACCGACCCCTCCAGCTCCCCGGCGTCGTGGAAGATCCGGACCGGGGCCGGTGCCGCTGCCAGGACATCGGCGATCAGTGTCGGAACAGGGTTGCGGCGCAGCAGATCTCCCGCCCCGGTGCCGTACACGGTGTCGGGATGGTAGGCGCACGAGGGGGACTGCAGGACGGCGTTCCCGAAGGCCGCCGGATGGTGCAACGCCGTCCAGGCCGCGCAGAGCCCGCCGAAACTCTCGCCGGCCAGCGCCACATCGGCCGGGTCATGCGACAGCGGATGACGGTCGCGGAGCCACGGCAGCAGCTCCTCGACCAGCATCCGGGAGAACTGCGGGTCGCAGCGCAGCTCCTGGTAGCGCAGCGGCCCGAGCTGGTCGACCAGCACCACCGCACACGGCCGGATCCGGCCCGCCCGGACCAGGGCGTCCCGCACCGCGGGCGCGCTGTGGTCGGGGGTGCCGTCCAGCTGGACCACGAACGGCAGCGGTGTCCCCTCCGGCGACCCGCCGGGCGGCATCGAGACCCAGATACGCCGCTCATTGCCCAGGATCGCACTGCGCAGCACGGCGCTGGCGACCGTTGGCGCAGTGAGTGTCTCGGCCTCCGCGAGCCAGGGGAGCGCCGCCGCGTCCGGCAGCGTCGCCACCGACGACCCGGAGAACCGGGCTTCCGGGTAGTCGGAGAACGGCGGCGGCGGGTTGAACGGGTCCGGGACGTGCGTGTCCGTGCCGTCCGGCCCGCTGCGGGTGAAGACGTAGGAGAACCGGAGGTCGGACCGCATCCGCAGGGTCAGCGCGCGGAACGGTGTCCCGGCCACGGGAGTGAACGGCACATCGACGGTGTTGCGGCCGACGACCGGCCCGATCGCCACCGACAACCGGCTCACCGCTGCGCTTCCCGGCTCGTCGACGAAGGTGACTGCCACCTCGCCGGCGGTGGTGCGCTCCACCATCGGCGCGCCGGTGTCCCGCAGGTGCTGCCGGAACTCCTCGTGGCCCCGGCGGCCCGCCGCCACCTCCTCGAGCAACGGGTGTACAGGCACGGCAGGGTCTCTCGCCATTGCGGTGCTCACGCCGTGCCCCGCTCCGGGCCGGCGGTGCGACCGCGGCCGAGCGGCACCACCTGCGGTGTCCCGGCCACCGGATCGGGCACCACCAGGCACCGCAGCCCGAATACCTCCTCGACGCGCTCGGCAGTCACGATCCGTTCCGGTGGTCCCTCGGCCAGCACGCGTCCGTCCTTCATCGCGATCAGGTGCGTGCCGTACCGGGCGGCCTGGTTGAGGTCGTGCAGGACGGCCACCAGGGTGCGGCCGGCCAGGTGCAGATCGGTGAACAGCTCCAGGAGCTCGATCTGATGGGTGATGTCGAGGAACGTCGTCGGCTCGTCGAGCAGCAGGATGTCGGTGTGCTGGGCCAGCACCATGGCCACCCAGACCCGCTGCCGCTGACCGCCGGACAGCTCGTCCACCAGCCGGCCGGCCAGGTCGGTGATCCCGGTGTCGTCCATCGCCACCGCGACGGCCTGTTCGTCGGTCTCCGTCCACTGCCGGAGCACACCCTGGTGCGGGTACCGGCCGCGCGCCACCAGGTCGGCGACGGTGATGCCGTCCGGTGCGATCGCCGTCTGCGGCAGCAGCCCGATCCGGCGCGCCACCTCCTTGGTGCTGTAGGTCCGGATGTCGGCGCCGTCCAGGACCACCTGACCGTCCGACGGCCGGAGCAGTCGGGACAGACCGCGGAGCAGGGTGGACTTGCCACACGCGTTCGGTCCGACGATCACCGTGAACGACCCGTCCGGGATCGACACACACAGGTCCTGGCTGATGATCCGCCGGTCGTAGCTGATCGTCGCGTGGTCCAGATGCAGCCGGCCGTGCCCGGTCCGGGTCGGGCCGGGGCGCAGAACCTCTGCTGCGGCGGTGGTGTCGGTGCGGGCCTTCACAGCCGTCTCCCCGCTTCGATGAACAGCAGGTAGCAGAGGTAGCTGCCGCCGAGCATCACCGTGATGATCCCGACCGGCAGCGGGGTGGGCCCGATGTGCTGGGCGATCTGGTCCGCGATCAGGCACAGCAGCGCGCCGATCAACGCGGCCGGCGCGAGGGTGATGCCCGCGGTGCGGGCGAGCCGGCGGGCGATCTGCGGGGCGACCAGGGAGATGAACGCGATCGGGCCGGAAGCCGCCGTCACGATCGCGGTCAGCGCGACCCCGACCAGGACCAGCCCGAGACGTGCGGATGCCACCGGCACACCTTGCGAGGCGGCGACGTCGTCGCCGAGCTCCAGCTGCCGCATCGGCCGGCCGAGCGCGGCGGCGAGCAGCAGGAACGCGGCGATGCAGGCACCGCCGACGGCCACCTGGGCCCAGGACACGCCGTTGAGGGATCCGGTGCCCCAGGCGGCGGCGGCCAGCGCCTGCTCGAGCTTCGCCTTGAGCATCAACCAGGTGTTGAGCGACATGAGGATCGCGGAGACGGCGATGCCGACGACGATCAGCCGGAATCCCTGCACACCCCGCCGGTAGGCCAGCAGGTACACGGCGAGAGCCGTGGCCAGGCCACCGATCAGGGCCCCGCCGACCAGCTGCCAGTAACTGCCGTCGATGACCAGGATGACGATCAGTGCGCCGGTGTAGGAGCCGTGGGAGAAGCCGATGACGCCCGGGTCGGCGAGCGGGTTGCGCAGCATCGACTGGAACACCGCGCCCGATACACCGAGAGCGGCGCCGAACACCACCGCGGCGGCCACCCGTGGCCCCCGCCACTCGACGACGATGTCGTGCACCAGCCCGGTCTGGCCACCGGTCAGCGCGGAGAACACCTGGCCGGGGTTCAGCGGGTACGAACCGATCATCAGGGACACCACGACCGCCACGGCGAGGGTCAGGGTGAGCACCGAGCAGACCACGAGCGGGCGCCGGCCGAGCCGCAGCGCGATGCCCCACCGCCGCAGCACCACCACCCGCCGACCGACATCGACGGTCCGCCGGGCGGTTCCGTCCGCCTGGCGACGGCGCGCTGCCGACACCTCCGCGCTCACAGCCCGCTCGCCTTCCGCCGCCGCACCATGACGATCAGCACCGGGGCGCCGACGAACGCGGTGACGATCCCGACGGGGATCTCGCCGGGATGCATCACGATGCGGCCGAGGATGTCGGAGGCCAGCAGCAGGACCGAGGCCAGCAGCACGCTGTAGGCGAAGATCCAGCGGTGGTCCGGGCCGACGATCCAGCGGGCGACGTGCGGCACCATCAAGCCGACGAACCCGATCGGACCGGCGATCGCGGTGGCGCCGCCGGCGAGCAGGGTGAGCGCGACCACCGCCAGGATGCGGGTCCGGGTCAGCAGGACACCCTGGGCGACGGCGAGCTCGTCGCCCAGGGCCATGGCGTTGAGCGGGCCGGCCACCACGAAGGCCAGGACGAGCGCCACCGCGAAGAACGGCAGGATCGGCCACACCAGGTCCAGCGGGCGGCCCAGGATCGATCCGGCGTCCCAGGACCGCAGCGCGTCGAACGCGTCCGGGTTGGTCTGCTGCAACGCCTCCCGGGCGCCGCCGAGCACCGCGCCGACGCAGACGCCGGCCAGGACCATCACCACCGGCGAGCGGCCCTGCCGGGTCGACCCGAGGGCGAGCACCAGCAGCGTGACGACCAGCGCACCGGCGAAGGCGAACCACCGGTAGTCGCCGATCGCGGTGACGCCGAGCAGGCCCACCGCGACCGTCACCGCGAAGGAGGCGCCCGCCTGCACGCCCAGGATGCCCGGGTCGGCCAGCGGGTTGCGGGTCAGCGCCTGGATGAGGGCGCCGGCCAGGCCGAGGGCGGCGCCGACCACCAGACCGACAACGGTGCGGGGCAAACGGTAGTCGCGGATCGCGTACTGGTCGATGTCGGCCGACGCGCGGAACAGCGCATCCCACACCACCGACGGCGCGATCGTCGTCGACCCGATCATCACGCTCAGCACCACCAGCACCAGCAGGGTCACCAGTGCGACGAGCAGTCCGATCAGACGCCGACGCGGCCCGGGCCCCCGCCGGCGGCGGGTGCCCGGGCCGTCGTGCCGCACGGCGAAAGCTGTCACCCCTGCGCGGGGAGCGACGCCAGCGCGGCGTCGAGCGAGTCCAGGTACTGCAGGACGGGTCCGTAGGAGTTGTTGCCGGGGCAGAAGAGCCCGAGCGCACGACCGGAGGCCACGGCCGGCAGCGCCTTCCAGGTGTTGCTGTCGACCACCGCCTGGAACGCCTCCTTCGGCTTGCCCTCCGCGTCGACCGGGTAGGTGATCACGTCGTAGTCGGCCAGCTCGGCGATCTGCTCGAACGACAACGACGCCCAGGCCAGCGGATCCGCACCCTCGGCGGCCTGCGGGAAGTTCATGCCGATGTCACCCTGGGCGATCTCGACGCAGCCGATGTCCGAGACGGCGAACGTGCCCGGGTCCGAGTTCGACCAGCGGTCCACGTTGACGAACGAGGTGTCGGCGATGATCTCCGGATAGGTCTCCTCGATCGAGGCCAGCTTCGTGGCGAACGCGTCCTTCTGCTCGTCGAGACCGTCGGTGACGTCACCGGCCTCCGCCAGCCCGTCGGCGAGTTCCTTCCACTCCACGTCGAGACCCCAGAAGACGGTCGGGGCAATGGAAGTCAGCTGCTTCTCGATCTGCTCGAACTCGCTGTCGGGCAGCTGGACCAGGATGAGGTCCGGCTCCAGGCCGGCGAGCTGCTCCATGTCGACCTGGTCACCGCTGGTACCCAGGTTGGTGGCGGCCGCGTAGGCGGCCTGCTGCGCCTCGGGGATGAGGCCGATGTCGGAGGCGCTCTCCTCGGTGACACCGACCGGCTCGCCGCCCATGTCGATGAACGGCAGGGTGGTGTTGCCGATGGTGACGACCCGCTGCGGGTCGGCCGGGATCTCGATGCTGCCGTTGCCGGCCTGCACCGTCCGCGTCGCGCTGCCGGCGCTCTCGCTGGTGGAGGTCGCATCACTGGTCGCGGCGCTCGTGGTACCGGAGGTCGCCGGGCTGTCGCTGCTGGTGCCCGCCGAGCTGCTCGCCGCGGTGGTGGCGGCAGGGGTGGTGGTGGCGCCGGATCCGGCGGCCGGCTGGTCGCTGCCACAACCGCTGAGCACCAACGCGATACCCGCGATGGCGGTGGTCAGGGCAGCGCCGCCGCGTCGGCGTCGTGTCGTGATCATGGATGTTCTGCTTCCTGTTGTTCGGGCTGATCGGTGGGTCGGGTCAGAGGCCGGTGGGTCGGGTCAGAGGTCGGTGGGCCGGGTGACCGGTGCCGTGGGCCGGAGGTCGTGGACGGTGGTGCCGTGGCCGACGGTGTGGGTCGCGCCGCGGAGCAGCCCGGCCCTGGTGATGACGGCGTCGAGTTCGGCCGCCGTGCGCATGCCGGACCCGTGCACGGTCAAGGCGAGCAGGTCGGCCTCGGCGTCGTGCTCGTCGAGATCACCGGTGTCGAAGGTCTCCTCGATCAGCAGCACGCGGCCGCCGGGAAGCAGACCGTCGGCGGCACGGCGCAGGGCATGGGTGGCGTCCGGATCGGGAAGTGGCTGCAGCGCGCGGGCGATCAGCACCGCGTCCGCGGCCGGTCCGGCCTCGAAGATCGACTGCTCGAGCACGGTCACCCGCTCCCGCTGGTGCGCGTCGAGGTCGGAGTCGGCCAGGTCCCGGCGCAGCCAGTCGGCCTGCGCGGGCAGTGCGCAGATCGTCACCCGCAGATCCGGGTGCGCGGCCACGAACTCCTGTGCCTGCACCCCCGCGCCGGCGGAGTGGACGACCAGGTGCCGGACATCGGTCAGGAGGCCCGACGCTGCGATGGCCAGGGCAGGAGCCGACTGGAAGCCCGCGATGCGGTCCAGGTAGCGGTCCTCGTAGTCCTGCTCGGCCCGCACGTCGGCGAAGGCCTGACCGGTGACCGAGGCGTACGCGGAGCGGCCGGACCGCACCGACCCGACGAGACCGAGGATGCCGAGCATCTCCCGCCCCCGTACCCCGCGCGGGTGCAGCGAGTCGGCCATGAAGTCGACGGTCAGCACCTCACCCACCGGCGTGAGCCCGTAACGTCCGGGCGCGGTTGTGGTGAGCAGGCCGATGGACTGCAGGTAACGCAGCAGCTTGCCCAGCGCGCGTTCGTCGGACCCGGTGGCGACCGCGAGGTCCGCGACGCCGGTGGTCCCACGGGAGATCAGGTCGGGGACACCCAGTTCCACGGCGGTCCGGATGGCGATCGGCCGGATCAGCTCGGTCAGCTCGTGCAAGCGCTCGAACGGCGTGACCGACTTCTCGGGATCCGGTACGGCGTCGTCGATCTCGGAGGCGATCACCTCGCCGCGGCGCCAGTACCCGGTGAACTCGACGTCCCCCTTGGGCATCCTGCGGTCCTCCAGCAGGTGCCGGCGCAGGTCACGTACGGCGGTGCGTTCCCCGGCGACCCAGGCGAACGGGCGGCCGTCCCACCACGTGCTGCCGCGGACGGTGTCCACCAGCAGCGTGGTCGTGCCGGCCTCGGCGCCGTCGCGGACCAGCCAGGTGACCTCCACCCGGGGGAGCGGCCGCAGCTCGATCCGGTGCGCGGCCTCGGCGACCTCGACGAACACCTGCGCCCTCGTGTCCTCCGGAAGCTGGTCGAGCAGGCGGGCGATCGCGGGGAGGGCGGTGTCGTCGCCCGCCACCAGCAGCCAGTCGGTGTGCTGCGGGAGCGCCCGGGACGTCGAGGGGCCGTAGAGGTGGAGGGCGTCCCCGGGACGGGCGCGGGCCGCCCAGGTGGTGCCGACCCCGATGCCGTGCCGGACGAATTCGACGTCCAGCTCACCGGCGTCGGGATCCCAGCGCCGCACGGTGTACTCCCGCGACAGCGGGCGGGGGTGCCGCGGCACGTCGAGACCGTTCTCCAGCTGGACCGGGAGGACAGGGACCGAGGCGCCGGGATGGCAGAAGAGCAACCGGATGTCGTCGTCGAAGCCGGTCGACTCGAAGGCGGGCTGCCGGAAGCCGTTGCTCGAGATGAACGCACCGAGCTGGGCGCCGGTCAGGGTGATGCGCCGCAGACCGGAGGAGAGGTCGGCGACCCGCAGCACCTCGACCTGACGCAGGGTCGTCGGGCGCACGGTGAGTCGACGCGCGGTCCTCGGCATGCGCAGCGGCCCTTTCCGTGAGGTCGAGGTCGGATCGGCCGCGCTCGAACGTGTCAGAGGTTAGGAAACCTTTCCTTCAATGGTGTGCGCAGACTGCCGTATCGTGAGGATGTGATCTGGACCTTTCCGGCACTCGCCGGCACCGGGGGGCCGCCGCCGTTGCCCGCCGCCCGATCCGACTCGACCGGTCAGTCCCGCCGGCCGCTGGTGATCTGGGTGCGCACCGGGGAGGCGC
Organism: Nakamurella alba; assembly: GCF_009707545.1. Taxonomy (NCBI): domain Bacteria; kingdom Bacillati; phylum Actinomycetota; class Actinomycetes; order Nakamurellales; family Nakamurellaceae; genus Nakamurella; species Nakamurella alba. The sequence goes on from NZ_WLYK01000001.1 coordinate 130,369, forward strand.
ACGTGCACATCGACCACTCGGTGGCCGTGCACCTGACGGCCGGGACGGGGGTCTGGATCCCCGCGGACGGCTGGCACCACCGCGCGGTCGTCACCGAGCCGGGCACCGTCGCGTTCCCGCTGTGGCCCGGCCCCGTCGCCCGGCCGGTGGCGGAACCGACGCGGTTCGACGTGCCGGACGATTGGCAGGACTGGTTGATCCAGCAGTTCAACCTGCAGATCACCCCGCTGCGCGGGGCCGGGATCCCTTCCGATGCGATCGGCGACCTCCTCCGGCGCAGTCCGTCCCGCCCGCCGACGGTGGCCGGGCCGGAGACCGCCACGCCCGCCGTGCCCCTTGATCCGCCGGCCATGCCGAGAACCCGTGGCGCGAGGGCGGTGGCGGAGGCCTTGAGTCGCGATCCCGCTGTCGATCTCACGGTCGAGCAGTGGGCGGCGAAGGTGCTGTCCAGCCCGCGCACCCTGCGCCGCGACTTCCTCTCGGGGACCGGGGTGACCTTCGAGCAGTGGCGGCTGGACTGCCGGTTGTCCGCGGCCGTGGAGTTCCTCGGGTCGGGGTACGACGTCGACCAGGTGGCCGCGCGTGTCGGCTTCGCCAGCCGCAATGGTTTCACCCGTGCCTTCAAGCAGCGGTTCGCCTCGACCCCGCACGACTTCCGGCGCAGGCTCACCGTGCACCAGGCTGCCGCCCCCTCCCGGCGGGCCACGGCCGAGCGCCGGTCCGACGACCTGGTGAAACTGGTTCGTGAGCAACAGGTCTCGGAGGCACCCGCACTGCTCCCCGAGGCCCACACCGCCGCGCACGCCAACGACGCCCACGTGCTGAGCTGGGTGTACCGCGGCAGCGGGTACCTCGACGTCGCCGGCCGGCGGTACGAAAGGCGACGGGGCGACGCGATCTGGATCCCGGCCGGTGTCGAGCACGTCACCGGGCTCCGCCAGGGTTCGATCTCGCTGCCGGTGGGCGATGCCCGCCCGGGGGACCTGCGGCTGACAGTGCCGCTGCGGGTGCGGTTCTCGCCCGCCTGGGACGACTTCCTGATGTTCCACGGCATCAGCTCCAGGTCCATCCTGCAGCCCGACGACCACGACCCGGCGCAAATCGTCGGGCTGTTCCACGAGCAGCTCGCCGCCCAGCGTGTGCTGTCCGCGCCGATGCCGACCGACCCGACGGCCCGCGCCGCCGCGACCGACTTCCTCCGCACCATCGGCACCGGTGATCGATCCGCTGACCTTGACCTGCCCGCTGAGACCCATCGCGCCTTCCGCGAGGAGACCGGGATGACCTTCGCCCGCTGGCGCTACGCCGCCCGCATGCGCATCGCCCGTGACCTGCTCGCCGGCGGCGCGACCCCCGGCGCCGTCGCGCGCCGCGTCGGCTACGCCCACCTGCCGACCTTCAGTGCCGCCTTCGCCCGCTTCCACGGGGTGTCGCCGAGTGAGTACCGGGGTCAGGAGGCCGGGTCGGCCGGGTGATCGAACCCGCCGCCGATCGCCGCTGTTCGGCGTCGATCGACGGCGGCCGACGCCGAGAACCGAAGGGGTGTCGACCACATCGGGCCGGGTGTGGGTTGCCGACCGTCACCCGAGGCTGCGGACGACTGCGGCGCGGTCCACCGCGGCGGACCGTGCGGGGTCCGTGGCAGGGGGGATCGGTACGGTCGGGATCGGGAGTTCCAGGTGATCCCGCAGTGTCGTGCCGACGTACTCGGCCGGGTAGCTGCCGCGCTCGACGAGCAGCGGGATCACCGTGTCCACGAACTCGTCCAGACCGCCCGGGGTCACGGACGGCACCAGGATGTAGCCGTCACCGCCACGCTCCTGGACGAAGGTGTGGATCTGCTCGGCCACCGTGGCCGGGGTGCCGACCAGAGCGTGCCGGGTGGTCAGCTCGACCACCAGCTCGCGGATGCTCCAGCCGGTGGCCTCCGATCGCTCGATCCATTGCTCGGCGGTGCCGCGGTTGTCGCGGTGTGTCCCCGCCCGGCCGAGTGCCAGCTCCGGCGCGTCCTGGACCACGAGGTCGGCCGGCGGCAGCGGCCCGTCCGGGTCGAAGTCCGAGAGGTCGCGCCCCCACACGGCTTCGATGTACTGCAGCGCGGTCGGCGGGCTGATCTGCGCCCACCGCTGGTACCGGTATCGCTCCTGCGCCTCGTCCTCGGTGTCGCCGAGGGCGAAGCCGATGCCGGGCAGGATCTTCAGGTCGTCCTCGTTCCGGCCGTACTTGGCCAGCCGTCCCTTGACGTCCGCGTAGAACTCCTGCCCGGCGCGCAGCGTGCCGTGCATCGCGAAGATGCCGTCCGCGCTCGAGGCCGCCAGCTCGCGACCCTCGGACGAGTCGCCGGCCTGCAGCACCACCGGCCGACCCTGCATGCCCGGCGGTACCGTCGGGCGGCCGCGGACGGTGAAGAACGGCCCCTGGTGCTCGATCCTGCGGGGTAGCGGCCCGTCCCAGCCGCCCCAGAACTCGCGGCACACCGCGAGGAACTCGTCGGCCCGGGTGTAGCGGTCGGCCTTGTCGAGAAAGCCGCCGCGGCGGAAGTTCTCACCGGTGAAGGCATCCGAACTGGTGACCAGGTTCCACCCGGCCCGGCCCCCGGACAGCGCATCGAGGGTCGCGAGTTGCCGGGCCAGTTCGACCGGCTCGTTGAACGTGGAGTTGAGCGTGGCGACCAGGCCGAGCCGGTCCGTCACTGCCGCGAGTGCGGCCAGCACGGTGAGCGAGTCCGGGCGTCCGACCACGTCCAGGTCGTGGATCCGGCCGTTGTGCTCGCGGACCCGCAGACCCTCGGCCAGGAACAGGAAGTCGAACCGCCCGGCCTCCGCTGTGCGCGCGAAGTGCCGGAAGGACTCGATGTCGATCTGGCTGCCGGCCTGCGGGTCGGTCCAGATGGTGGCGTTGTTGACCCCCGGGAAGTGGGCCCCGAGATGGACGGTGCGGATCGGTGTCACGCGGTCACCGCCGGCCGGTCGGGGGCGGCGTAGCGACTGGCCGGCCGCTCCAGCCCGAGTCGATCGCGCAGCGAGGCCCCGTCGACCGGGTGCCGGGCGGCGTCCGCCAGCAGTCGGTCCACCGTGGCGATCCCCTGGTGGTCGTCCGGGCGCAGCGCCCGACCGTCGGCGCCGGTGAGCACGATCCCGTCCACCCCGGCCGGCACGGACCGCCGGTCCGCCCCGACCGCCGGCAGATCCCACAGCACCCGGGTCAAGGGCGCCACCTTCCTCACGGTGGCCAGCGTGTCCAGGTCCCGGACCCGGACGATGTCCGCGGTCGCGGCGAGCGCCGGGTCGTCGGTGAGGACCGGCGGCCGACCCTGCGGCGAACGCGGCACGATCGAGGGCCCACGGACCGCGAAATGATCGCCGGAGAAATCGATGTGGTGCAGCTTCTCGCGATCGACGAACCGGTACGTGGCGGCGTCGCGGATCTCCGCGTCGTCCTCCCAGCTGTCCCAGAGCCGGCGGGCGACCTCCACCACGTCGGCGGCCTCGGCCACGGCGGCCGGACGCTGCGGAGCGGTCCGCCGGCCGACCAGCGCCGCCTGCTCCGCAGAGGTGGCCACCCCGATCTGCCAGCCGGCCCGGCCGCCGCTGACGATGTCGAGCGTCTGCACGGCCTTGGCGAGGTGGAACGGCTCGGTGTGCAGCGTCTCCAGCACCGGCAGGATCGCCACCCGCCGGGTGCGCAGGGCGAGGTAGGACGCCACCAGACCGGCGTCCAGCTGCGCCGGGCGGGCGATGTCGGCGACGCTGTCGTCGTCCAGCACCGCCAGGTCCAGACCGGCCCGGTCCCATCCCTGCACCAGTCCGGTGACGGCGGACGCCGTGGCCGTGTCGGTCCCCGCCGCCCGCACCGCGACCCCGATCAGCAGCGGATCGAGTCGAAGGGCGTAGCAACGGCTCACCACGGTGTCCGCCTCGTACGGACCGAACGGTGGGACGGCCCGCCAGCCCGACCGCTCGTAGAGCGCCATCGCCTCGGGCTGCCGGAAGCCGGTCTGCAGCACCAGTTCGGCGATCCCGAGGGCCCTGGCCCGGTCACCGGCCTCGGCGAGCAACCGCCAGGCCAGCCCGGCCCGCCGGTGGTCGGCGGCCACGTAGACCCGCTTGATCTCGGCGAACCCGTCGGTCCACTTCAGCGAGGTGGTCGCCACCGGCTCGGCGCCCGCGAGAACCACCAGGGTGAAGAGGATCTGCGTCGGGTCGACCGGCGCCGGCGCTGCCGCTGCGTCCCGGATCAGGTCGGCGTAGCGCGGCCGCAGCTCGGCGTCCATCGCGTCGCGCAGCCCGGACGCCTCCGGCGAAGTCCAGGCGAGCGTTTCCAGCCGGTAGCCTTCCGGCCACTGCACGGTCATGCCCTACCCTCACTGTCCAGTGCGCTGTACACCTCGGCGAAGATCTGCGCGGCCCGGAGCAGCCGTGGGGGAGTGTTCTGCCCGAAGGACGCCCGGAGATGCTGCGGCGCATCGGTTCCGCCCGTGCTGGTGAACTGTGCGCCGGGCACCGTCGCCACCCCTGCGGCCAGCAGCCGGGTGGCGAACTCGGTGGTGTCGGCCAGCCCCGGGAACGCCGGCCAGCTGAACAACCCGCCGGCGGGCTGCTCGATCCGTACCCGGTCTCCCAGCGCGGACCGCAGTGCGTCCACCCAGATCTCGCCGCGCTCTGCGTATAGCGCCGCGGCCCGGCCTGCCACCGCATCGAAGAACCCCCGTCGGGCGACCAACTCGGCCAGCGCCTCCTGGGTCAGCGAGGACGCGTGCTGGTCCAGGCGCGACCGCACCTCCAGGGCGGGTCGCACCAGCGACTCCGGCAGCACGGTCCAGCCGACCCGCAATCCGGGCCCGAAGACCTTGGAGAAGGTGTTGCTGTGCACCACCTGTCGACTCGCCAGGTCCAGATCCGGGACCGGGTCGCCATGCCCGCGCAGCCACCGGTACGGGTTGTCGGAGACCACCAGGAACCCGTACCGCTCGGCCAGCTCGACCAGGTCCAGGCGCCGCTGCGCGCTCAGGGTGACACCGGTCGGGTTGTGGAAGTCCGGCACCACGTAGACCGCGCGGGGTCGCAGCCCGGCCCGCAGCCGATCGGCCAGCAGGTCCACCCGCAGCCCGTCGCCGTCGATGTCGATCGGCACCGGGACGGCCCCCGGCAGCTGGAGCACCTTGAGTGCCAACGGGTAGAGCGGGTTCTCCACGACCACCTGGTCGCCGGGATCCAGGCCGGCCAGCACGGGCAGCGCCAGTGCGTGCAGTGCGCCGTTGGTGATGACCACCCGCCCCGCATCGACACCTTCGAGACCGGCGATGAACTCGCGCAGCCCGGCATGGCCCTGGTGGGCGGAGTAGTCCAGCGCCCGCGGTGCGCGGGCGGGGTCCGTCAGCACCGCGGTGAACGCCTCGGCCAGCTTCGCTGCCGGGAATGCCTCGGCTGCCGGTGATCCCGAGGTCAACGCGATGACGTCGGCCGGGGCCGGGCCGAGAGAGGCACCAAACGCCGAGGGTGCCACGTAGTCGGAGATGCGACGTGCGGCGACCGGGCCGCTCACGTCGAGAACGCCTGTCATGGAACGAGTTGCCTTTCTTCGGTGACTGCGAGGAACGAGTCGGGGGAGAGGATGCCCAGCGGATCGAAGACGGCCTTGATCCGGCGCTGCAGGTCCAGTTGCGGCTCACCGAGCTCGTCGGCCAGCCACTCCCGTTTCAGCGCACCGATGCCGTGCTCGCCGCTGATCGTGCCGCCGACCGCCAGCGCCGCGCGCACCAGTTCGTCCGCCGCGATCCGCAGCACCTCCGGGGGTGCGGTCTCCCCGGGCCTCTTCGCCACCGACAGCGCCGGGTGCAGATTGCCGTCACCGGCGTGGGCGACCGATGCCACCAGCAGGCCGTGCCGCTGCCCGATCGCCTCGATCGTGCGGATCATCTCCACCAGCCGCGACCGGGGGACCGCGACGTCCTCGCCGATGGTCCACAGGTCGGGTCGGGGGCCCCGGCCGGAACGCCTGAGCTCCACGTACGTCTCGGCTTCGTCCGCGGACAGCTTCCGCGCGTCGGCGCCCGCCGCCGCCAGCACCGCGAGCAGTGCATCGGCCTCCCGGTCGGCGGCCCACCCGTCGGTCTGCACCAGCAGCAGGCTGTCGCCCTGGCCGGCGAGGGCGGTGCCGCTGTGGCCGTCGATGTTCTGCAGGGTCGCCTGGTCGAGCAGCTCCAGCACGCTCGGCCGCCCGCCGGAGCTCATGATCGCGGCCACGGCGGCGGCTGCGGTCGCGGTGGAATCCGCCCACGCGATGAGGGTCTCGGTGGCGACCGGCACCGGCTGCAGCTTGACCACCGCGCCGACCACGACACCCAGCGTGCCCTCGCTGCCGACGAACAGGCCGACCAGATCGAGGCCGGTGACACCCTTGACCGTGCGGTGCCCGGTGCGCAGCAGACTGCCGTCGGCCAGCACCACCTCGAGCTCGAGCACGGACTCGCGGGTCACCCCGTACTTGACGCAGTGCAGTCCGCCGGCGTTGGTGGCGATGTTGCCGCCGATGCTGGACCACTCCGAGCTGGCCGGGTCGGGCGCGTAGCGCAGCCCGTGCTCCGCCGCCGCGCGGTCCAGGTCGGCGGTCACCACTCCCGGCTCGACCACCGCGAGCTGGTCGACCGCGTCGATCGACACGATCCGGTTCAACCGGACCGTGGACAGCACGATCCCCGCGTCGGGGGCTGCTGCGCCGCCGGCGAGGCCGGTGCCGCGGCCGCGGACGGCGACCGGGACGCGCAGCCGGTGCGCGACCCGGAGCGTGGTCTGCACCTGCTCGACGGTCTCCGGGAACACCACCACCGCCGGCGGTCCCCCGGGCAGGTGGCCGGTGACATCAGCGGCGTTGGCCGCCCGTACATCGTCGTCGGCCGACACCACCTGTGATGGCAGCACCGCCAGCAGTTCCTCCAGCACGGAGCTCACCGCGCCACCTCCCCGTCCCATCGCACCAGGTCCTCCGCTACGTCGTGCACTCCGACCGCGCCGACCATGGCGAGCGTGGTGCGCGTCTGCAGCACCAGCAGCTCCGCCAGCGCCCCGACCGCATCGGTGCCGCCGTCGCGCAGCGCGCGCACGAACGGCCGCCCGACCAGCACCGCGTCGGCGCCGAGGGCCAGCGCCCGCACCACGTCCTCGCCCGAGCGGATCCCGCCGTCCACCAGCACGACCGCGCGACCGCCGAGTTCGGCGACCACCTCCGGAAGGGCGCGGGCCGTCGCGAGCCCGCCGCCGAGCTGCCGGCCGCTGTGGTTGGACACGACCACACCGGCCGCGCCGGCTTCGACCGCGCGGCGGGCGTCGTCGGCCCGGACGATCCCCTTGGCCAGCACCGGCAGGCCGGAGACGGAGGCCAGCCACTCGATGTCGTGCGGGCCGAGATCGACCGCGGTGCCCAGCGTCCCGGGCTCCGCGTCCGGCAGGTTCACCGGGGGCGTCCAGGGCAGTCCGGCCAGGCCGGCGCGGAAGCCGAGCTGGTTGCCGACGGCCGGTGCGTCCACCGTCAGCAGCAGTGCCGCCGCGCCGGCCTGCACCGCGGCGTCGACGAGCGGCCGGATGTTGTCCCGGCGCTGCGGGATGTAGATCTGCTGCAGGAACGGGCCGGACACCTCGGAGATCTCGTGCAGCCGGCGCTGCGCCCCCGAGGACACCGACAGTCCGATGCCGCCGGCGACCGCGCCGTGTGCGGTGGCGACCTCGGCATCCCGGTGCAGCAGACCGTGACCGGCCCAGGGAGCAACGAAAATCGGTGCCAGCACGGGGATGCCGAGCACGGTGGCCGATGCGGTCAGGCCGGTCAGGTCGCGCAGCACCCGTGGCCGGAACCGCCAGTGCTGCCAGGCGTCCTCGTTCGCGCGGAGGGTCCCGCCGTCACCCGCGGTGCCCTCCAGGTAGGCCAGGACGGCGTCCGGGAGCCGCTCGAGCTGCGCGGTCATGCGACCACCAGGCTCGGCAGCGACGCGACCAGTTGGCGGGTATACGGCCGCTGCGGATCGAAGAACACCTGGTCCACGTCGCCGGTCTCGACCGCGCGGCCGTCCTTGAGGACCAGCACCCGGTCGGCCAGGTGGTGCACCACGCCCAGGTCGTGCGACACGAAGAGCACCGCGGTGCCGCGTTCCGCCTGCAGCTCGGCGAGCAGGTCGAGCACCTGCGCCTGGACCGAGACGTCCAGTGCGGAGGTGGGTTCGTCGCAGATCAGCACGTCCGGTTCGGGTGCCAGCGCGCGGGCGATCGCGACCCGCTGCCGCTGGCCGCCGGACAGCGTGCGCGGCGCCCGGTCGAGCACGTCCTCGCCCAGCCCGACCCGGTCCAGCAGCGTCACCGCCCTGGATCGCTGCGCCGCCGCCGACAACCCGAGTTCCGCAGTGGATTCCGCGATCACCCGGCCCACCGTCCACCGCGGGTCGAACGAGCTCAGCGGGTCCTGCGAGATGAACTGGATCCGGCGCCGGTGCGGTCGCCGGTCCCGCTCCGGCACCGCCGACCAGCCCTGCCCGTCGAGTTCGACGACGCCGCTGTCGGCCTCCTGCAGGCCCAGCACCAGTGAGGCGACGGTGCTCTTCCCGGAGCCCGATTCGCCGACGATGCCGAGCACCTCGCCGGCCGCGAGTTCGAACGACACGTCGTCCACCGCCACCAGATCCGGCGCACCACGCCGTCCGGGATAGACCTTCCGCAGACCGCGCGCGGACAGCACCGTGCGCTGCCGGTCCACCGTGCGGGTCGGCAGCGCCGGGCGGTGCACCACCGCGTCGACCCGGTCCTCGGCGGTACCCGGGGTCGACGTGCCGACCGACAGGTACCGTCCGCGGGAGCCGGCCGACGGCACCGCCGCCAGCAGCTGCCGGGTGTAGGGGTGCTGCGGTTCCCGCAGCACGGCCGCGGTCGGCCCGGCCTCGACGATCCGGCCGTGCTGCATGACCAGCACCCGGTCCGCGATGCCGGCCACCACCGCGAGGTCGTGCGAGATGAGCACGATGCCGCGTGCCGAGGTCAGCCGCGACCGCAGCACGTCGAGCACCTGCGCCTGGACGGTGACGTCCAGAGCGGTGGTCGGCTCGTCGGCCAGCAGGACCGGCGGGTCGGCGGCGAGCGCGGAGGCGATGAGCGCCCGCTGCCGCAGCCCGCCCGAGAGCTGGTGCGCGTACTGGTCGACACGGAACTCCGGACTCGGCACGCCGACCTCGCCGAGCAGTTCGACGGCCCGACCGCGGGCGAGCCGCCGCGGCACCACGTGCTGGGTGTGCAGCACCTCGCCGATCTCGGCGCCGACGGTGCGCAGCGGATCCAGCGAGACCAAGGCGTCCTGCAGCACCAGACCGACGGTGCCGCCGCGGATCCGGCGCCACTGGCGGTCGGTCGCCGAACGCAGGTCGTGCCCGCCGACCTCGAGCCGGGTGGCGGTGGTGACCGCGCGCGGCCCGTTCAGTCCGACCAGCGCCCGGGCGGTGACGGTCTTCCCGGAGCCGGACTCGCCGACGATCGCCAGGCACTCGCCGGCCCGCAGCTCGAAGGACAGGTCGTGCACGACCTCGGTGACCTCCCGTCCGTTCGCCGACCGGAAACCGACCGACAGGCCCTCCACGGTGATCAGTGCGCTCATCGGTTCCGCCCGTCCAGGTGTCGCTGCAGGGCCCGGCCCAGCACGGTGATCGAGATGACGGACACCGTGATGAACAGGCCCGGGAAAAGACCGCCCCACCAGGCGATCCGAAGCACGTCGCGCGACTCGGCGAGCATGACGCCCCACTCGGGGGTGGGCGGCTGCGGGCCGAGACCGAGGAAGGAGAGCCCGGAGACCGCGAGGATGGAGGCGCCGACGTCGATCGCGGCCAGCACCGGGATCACCGCCAGCACGTTCGGCAGCAGATGCTGCCGGACCACCATGAACCGCGACCGCCCGTACACCGCGGCGTGCACGACGTAGTCGGCGCGCGAGGTCAGCAGGGTCTGGCTGCGAACGATGCGGCCGTACACGGGGATGGTGGCGATCCCGATCGCCAGCGCGATGTTGGCCATGCCGGAACCGGTGAAGATCACCACCACCATCGCCAGCAGGATCGCCGGGAAGGCGGAGATGACGTCGAAGAACCGGGCCAGCGTCTCCTCCACCGCGGAGCCCCAGCGCCGACCGACCCGCCCGGCCAGGCCGGCCAGCAGCCCCAGCAGCGACCCGCCGACGACGGCCAGACCGGCGGCGGCCAGGCCGATGAGGATCGAGTAGCGCGCGCCGTGCACGACCCGCGAGTAGATGTCGCGACCGAGCCGGTCGGTCCCGAACCAGTGGCTGCCGCCCGGCGGCTTCAGGCCCTGGGCCGGGTCGGTACGGAGCGGGTCGACGGCACTGAACAGTCCGGGGAAGGCGACCATCACCACCAGGACGAGCACCACGACGCCGGCCACCAGCACCGACGGCCGTGGGCGACCGCGGGAAGGCCTGCGGCGCACCGGCTCCGCTGCGTCGGAAGGCGCGGCGGCGGACGTCCGGGTGCGGGGGAGCAGAGTGGTCATCGGGTACCTCGCAGACGCGGATCGACGACGGTGTAGAGGATGTCGAGCAGGGTCGAGACGACGACGTAGATCAGGGCCGCGAACAGCACGACCGCGAGCACCACGGGCACGTCCTTGTTGGTGACGGCGCGCAGCGTGATCGAGCCGAGACCGGGTCGTCCGAAGACGGTCTCGGTGATGACGGCACCGCCGAGCAGACCACCGACGATCGATCCGGCCAGGGTCATGGCCGGCAGCAGCGCGTGCTTGAGCGCGTGCCGCACCAGCACCACACCCGGGGCGACCCCCCGCGCCCGCACGCTGAGCACGAACGGCTCGCCCAGGGTGCGCTCCATCGATTCGCGCAGGACCTGACCCAGCACGCCCGCGGTGGGCAGCGCCAGCGTGATCGTCGGGAGCACCAGCGAGTTCCAGCCGTTGGCCCCGGACACCGGGAACCACTGCAGGGTGAACGAGAAGGCGGTCAGCAGCAGGATGCCGACCCAGAACACCGGCACGGAGGTGAAGACCAGCTCGACGGTGGAGATGAGGGCCCGGGCGACCCGGCCGCGGCGCAGCGAGAACACCGACAGCGCGACCGCCAGCACGACTCCCAGCAGCAACGCCGCCAGGGCCAGTTCGACGGTCGACCACACTTCGCCGGCGATGATGTCGCCGACGGGGCGACGCTGGACGTACGAAGTACCCAGGTCGCCGGTGACCAACCGCCCCAGGTACTGCAGGTACTGCAGCCAGACCGGATCGGCCAGCCCCCATTCGGCGTTGATCGCCTCCTTCAGACCGGGGTAGTTCTGGTCGCCGGCGAGGATGTCGGCGATCGATCCCGGGATCGCCCGCAGCACGAAGAAGGCCGCCGTGACGGCCGCCCAGAGCACCAGGATCCCGGTGCCGAGCCGCCGCAGGATCCGTCCCCACGGGAAGATGCCCCGCCGCCCGGCGGCGACCGGGGTGGTCCCCGCGGTCGCCGCCGCACGCTCCAGCTGGTCGGTCATGTCAGCTCTTCCAGATGTCGTACGACGAGGCCGGCGAGTTCAGCTGCGGTTCGAAGGCGATGCCGTGGATCTTGTCCGTGGCCGCGACGGTGTAGACCGGCGTGTACAGCGGGATGTATCGGGCGTCGTCCACCACGGTCTGCTGGATCCGGTCCAGGGCGGCCTTGCGGCTCGCCTGGTCGCTGCCCGCCCGGCTCTCGGCCACCAGATCGTCGAGCACCAGCGACTTGTCGGCACCGACGTAAAGGAAACCGTTGCTGCTGAAGAGGCTCTGGAACATCAGCGACGGATCAGCGGTCGGCAGCGTGTTCGGGTACACGGACCAGGTTCCATTGGCGGTCTCGTCGGTGAACGCCGCCGCGGTGATGATCTGCACGTCCAGGTTGAGTCCGATGTTCTGCTTGACCTGTGCCTGGATCGCCTGCAGCAGCACGTCCCGCTGGTCCCGCACGTAGGGCTGCGGGTAGCCGACGACGATCTTCAGCTGCTGATCGCCCTTGGTGCGGTAGCCGTCGGCGTCCCGACCGGTCCACCCGGCCTCGTCGAGCAGCTTGTTCGCCGCATCGACGTCGTTGCCCCAGGTGTTCTCCAGATCCTTGTCGTAGTAGGGGCTGTCCGGGCCGATCGAGGACCAGGCGCGCTTGACCGTGCCCAGGTACTGGTTCTGGATCAGGGCGTCCAGGTCGAAGCCGTCCCGCAGCGCCTGCCGCACCCGCTCGTCGTCGGCCGGCGCGATCCGCGTGTTGATGTTCAGCGAGAACGCGGTGCCGGTGGACGGTCCGGTCAGGTACTGGTAGCCGGACTGGCCGGAGAACAGGGAGGTGTCGGTGACCTGCACGCCCTCGATCAGGTCGACCTGACCCGAGGTGAGCGCGCCGGTGCGGGTGGTGGCCTCCGGCAGGAAGCGGTAGGTGACCGTGTCCAGGTGGGCCGGCCCGGTGTGCTGTGCGTAGCCCGGAGCCCAGTCGTAGTCGGGGTTCTTCTTGAACGAGATCTGCTGTCCCGACTGGTACCCGTCCAGGACGAACGGGCCGGTGCCGATCAGGTCGGCATCCGGCGTGCAGAGGTCCGAGTCCTTCTTCAGCGACGCCGGCAGCAGCACGGCGGTGCCGATCGACGCGAAGATGTCCAGCGTCGCGGCATCGGCCTGCTTGAGTTCCACCTCGAGCGTCGTGTCGTCCACCGCGGTCGAGGAGACGTAGTTGACCAGGGCCTGCTTGCTGGACTGGGTGCTCTCCGGCGCGACGATGAAGTCCAGGTTCTCCTTGACCGCCTCGGCGGTCAGCGGGGTGCCGTCGGAGAACTTCACCCCGTCCCGCAGATGGAAGGTGTAGGTCTTCCCGTCGCCGGAGATGTCCCAGGACTGCGCGAGCCACGGCGTGTAGCTGCCGTCGGAGGCCTTGCCCACCAACGACTCCGCGTAGTTGCGGATGATCGGGTAGGAGTTCTGCTGGCCCGATCGCTGGGGGTTGTAGCAGACCGGTTCGACGCTGACGCCCCAGGTCAGCGAACCGCCGTCCGTCGGGGTTCCGGCCGCGGCGGTGGACCCGGATGTCCCGGGCGTGCTGTCGGAGGCGGCGGAGTTCCCGCCGCAGGCGGCGGCCGTCAGGGTGACGGCGAGGCCGGCCAGGACGAGTCGAAGATGTCTGTGGCGCATGGGTTTCCGTTTCTGGGGATCGTGACGTGCGGCAGTGGTGATGACCGGTCGGGTCGGCGCGGGACGGATCAGGCGACGCGGGCGAGCGCGCCGCGTCGGGAGAGCTGGGGGAGGACGCCCTCGCCGACCCAGCGGGCCTCTTCGAGGTTCGGGAAGCCGGACAGGATGACCTCGTCGATGCCGAGATCGGCCAGTTCGAGCAGCCGATCGGCGATGGCCGCATGACTGCCGACCAACCCCAAGGCCGGGCCGCCGGCCAGCAGACCGAAACCGCCCCAGAGGTTCTCGCCGATCCACAGCGACTCCGGGCGGTGCGGGTCGGCATCTGCGAGCAGCGCCTGGCCACGCTGCTGGCCGACCGACTGCCGGCCCAGCAACTGGGTGCGGGCGGAGGCCAGGTGGTCCGGGCGTACACCGTCCAGATGGGCCAGTGCGTCCCGCTCGGCCGCGGCGTCGGTCTCCCGGCTGAGCACCCAGCTGCGGATCCCGAAGCGCAATGTCCGGCCGTTGGCCGCTGCGGCCCCGCGGAGCCGGTCGATCTTCCCGGCCAGTTGAGCGGGTGGTTCCAGCCAGGAGAGGTAGACGTCGACGTGCCGGCCGGCGACCCCGACGGCGAAGTCGGAGGACCCGCCGAACCAGACCTCCGGCCGGCGTGGCAGGGTCCTCCGGTAGCCGGACAGCAAGGTCGCACCCTCGACGTCGTGGTGGTGACCTGCGACGGTGACGGTCTCGCCGGCGAACAGCCGGTGCAGCACGTCCAGGTACTCGTCCGTGCGGGCGTACTGGTCGGCCTTGTCGCCCCGGTCGCCGTGCCGCAGCGCCTCGGCGCCCGGTTCACCGGTGACCACGTTCAGGTTGACCCGTCCGCCGGAGAGCGCCTGCAGCGAGGTCGCCCGGTGCGCGGTGGCGAACGGGGTCGCCGTCCTGGGGTGGAGCGCCACCAGGAACTGCAGGTCGCGGGTGGCCGCGAGCAGGCTCGACGACACCACCCACGGGTCCTCGCAGTACGAGCCGGTAGGTACCAGCACCCCGCGGAACCCGGTCTCCTCCAACGAGAGTGCGATCTGGGTCAGGTAGGACAGGCTGGGCGGGCGGAACGGGGCCGAGCGCCGGGTCGCGGCGTCGACGTGCACGTTCGTGCCGCCCTCGAGGAAGGCGGTCGATTCACCGGCGGTGGGCAGATACCAGTGCAAGGAAAGTTGAGAAGACATGGCGGAAGCGCGCTTTCGTCTCTGGAAGCCCGGCTCGGGCAGGACGCGGCCAGCACGTCAGACGGTCCGTCGGTGCAGGGCAGCACCCACGGCACCCGGCCGGGAACGGTGAGAAAGGGGAGATCAGTGCGCGCGGCGACAGCGGCCCTGGCGCACGGTGTTCGGCCGGTGCGCCAAGGTCAGCCGGACAGCGTCAGGCATGTCGCCTCTCCGCCGCATGATGCTCCCTCGCGTTCGAACTCGCGTCGCCATCGAGGAGACGCTGCGCTTGCTCCGACGGGTGTGCGTCGGAACCTGGTCTTCACCCGGGGCACCCCACCGCAGCGCGAGGGTTGCCGTCCGACAAGCCGGGGCCTTGATGTCGGAACTCGTGACCTGAGATGGACAGTAGGTGCGCGACGGCGACGGTGTCAAGGCGGTGATCAACGAGAACATCTGCCACAGATGGTGAACCGGTTCAGCGGGTGGTGGGGCCGTGCCCGGGTCGTCGCGGACGGCCACGGGAAGTGGTCGGGCGGCGCTACGGTTCAGCCACTTCCGTCGGGCATGATCCGGCCGTGAGGTCGCGGGCGGCAGCTGCACGCGATCCACGCGGGTGGGCAGCCGCAACAAGGAGATCGAGATGGACCTACGTTCGCTGGGTGAAGCGGCTCGTCGCCGGGCGTTCGAGTACCTGGATGCGGGACTGCCTGCGGTGGAACCGCGGGACTCCGCGGCCGTGGTGCTGCTTCGCGACGGAGAGGACGGCATCGAGCTGTGCATGCTGATGCGCAGTCACGCGATGGCCACCTCCGGCGGGGTGCCGGTGTTCCCCGGTGGGCTGATCGACCCGGCCGACGGCGAGACACGTTGGCTCACAGGTGATCCCACCGAGTGGGCGGAAGCGCTCGGCACGGACCGGGATCTCGCTCGGGCGGTCGTGGCCGGCGCGGTCCGGGAGCTGTTCGAGGAGACCGGCATCCTGCTCGCCGAGCCGCGCCCGCCGGGCGGAACCATGGTGGCGCGGACATGGACCGCCGCACGGCGCGATCTGGAGGCGCACCGGCTCACCTTCGCCGATTTCCTCGCCGCACGAAGTCTGGGCATCCGCACCGACGGACTTCGGCTGTGGAGCACCTGGATCACGACGGAGTTCGAGTCCCGTCGCTACCGGAATGCCTTCTTCCTCGCGGCACTGCCCGCGGGGCAGGAGGCCGAGGACGGCTCCACCGAGTCGGACGGTCTCCGGTGGTTCCGGTGCGACGACCTGCTCGCCGGGGCGGCGTCCGGCACGCTCGAGGTGCTGCCACCCCAACTCTCCATCGCCCTGGAACTGCGGGAGCACCGGGCGGTGGCGGACGCCTTGGCCGCTGCCACTGCGCCTCGCGAGGTCGTCCTGCCGGAGTTGCGGATCGCCGGGGATCGCCTGGACCTGATCCTTCCGCAGCATCTCGTGGACCGCGCGGCGGCCTGGCGGTCGGACGAGCCGACCCGCTGATCGGTCCGCTGAGTGGACCAATGGGGCCACCACTCCGCACGCGCGCCGGCTGCTGCGATCGAGGTGTCCGATTCGTTGCCAGTTCGGTCCGACCATTGTACGGTTGGTCCGACGAGCCCATCACCGAGCAATGGAGCGCGACGATGACGTCCACCGCACCGGCCACCACCCTGCGCGACCGCTACTCCGACGACCAGATCGCCTCGTTCTACGAATCCGGCTACTGGAGCACGGATTCGCTCTACGAGCTCATCCGCACCTCCGCTGCGTCCCGGCCCGACAAGGTGTTCGTCTTCGACAGCACCACGGCGGTCACCTACGCCGGGCTGCAGGAATCGGCCGTCCGAGTCGCGGCCGGGCTGCGCAGGGCGGGGGTCGCCCCGGGTGACCGGGTCGCGGTCCAGTTGCCCAACTGGACCGAGTTCGTGGTCATCGCCGCCGCGATCGCCCGGGCCGGGGCGGTCATCGTGCCGATCATGCCGATCTACCGGGACAAGGACGTCGCCTACGTCCTCGCACACTCCGGGGCGAAGGTGGCGGTCACCGCCGAGGAGTTCAAGGGGTTCGGCTACCTGGAGATGTTCCGGCAGATCCGACCGGCCTGCGAGGGGCTGGAGACGGTCGTCATCACCCGCGGCGCGACCGCGCCGGGTGCGGGCGAGATCGCCTGGGCCGACCTGGAGATCGCCGGCGACATCGCCGAGCTGGAGTCCGAGATCGGGCCCGACACGCACCCCGACGAGCCGTTCCTGGTGGTCTACACCTCGGGCACCACCGCCCGGCCGAAGGGTTGCCACCACACGCTGAACACCATCCGGTCGAGCGCGGCCGCCATCGCGCGGAGCCTCGACTACACCGAGGACGACGTCCAGTTCGGTCCGTCGCCCATCACCCACAGCACCGGTCTGGTGACTAGCGTGCTGCTGCCGCTGCTGAGCGGCGCCTCCTCGCACCTGATGGAGGCGTGGGAGCCGGTCGAGGGCATGCGCCGGATCAAAGAACACGGCTGCACGGTGTCCGTGACCGCGACTGCCTTCCTGCAGATGATGATGGCCGCCTACGACCCTGCCCGGGACGACCTGAGCAGCGTCCGGTACTGGGTGTGCGCCGGTGCGCCGATCCCCGGGTCGGTGGTCGAGAAGGCGGGCCAGATGCTCTCCGGCGGAAGGGTTCTCAGTCTCTATGGTCGGTCGGAGAACTTCCTCACCACGATGTGCACCTCCACCGATGCCCCGTCCCGCTCGGTGTCGTCCGACGGCTCGGCGTTGCACGGCGCCGAAGTCAGGGTCGTGGGCCCGGAGGGCGAGGAGGTCCCACGCGGGGAGGAGGGCGACATCGCCTACCGCGGACCGAGTCACATGATCGGCTACTACCTGGATCCGGTGGAGACGGTTGCGCTCTTCACCCCGGACGGATTTTCCCGCTCCGGCGACCTCGGTCGGATGGACGCCGACGGCTTCGTGCGGGTGACCGGCCGGCTCAAGGACATCGTCATCCGCGGTGGCATGAACATCAGCGCCAGGGAGATCGAGGACCTCGTCCTCGCCCATCCGGCCGTGGGTACCGTGGCCGTCGTCGGGATGCCGGACGAGCGGCTGGGTGAGAAGGTCTGCCTCTACGTCGTGCCGGCCGCCGGCGCCGAGCCGCCCACGCTGGAGTCGATTCTCGACGGCCTCCGCGCAGCGAAGCTGCCGACCGCAAAGCTGCCGGAACGGCTGGAGGTGGTGGATGTGCTGCCGATGACGGCCACCGGCAAGATCCAGAAGCACCTGTTGCGCGAGGACATCGCGCGGAAGCTCGGATGAGGCCCCTCCACCCGGCAGTCCAGGACTCGCCCGCCCGACCGCGCGCTGCGGAGCGACCGATCACCGATCGCAGTGGTCCGGACCAGACACAGGCCCGTCTGCGCGCCCTCGAGGCCCGGTGCGCCGCGGACGACCGGCTGCAGCGACTCACCGTCGAATGTGCCGGTCTGGCCGGCATGGTTGCCGCCTGCGCAGAACTCACCGGGAAACCTGTTGTGCTGTTCGATTCCCGTCACCGGGTGGTGGCCGCCGCCGGCGGCGGAGCCGGGCCCGAGCGGCATCCTGTTCCTGCGCTCGACATCCTGCTGGGTGCAGGTGGCCCGGTGTCCCTCACCGACGTCGTCCCGGTGGTGATTCCGGCCGATCCGGTCAACGGCCCTCCGCGGCGCGCCCTTGTCACTCCGGTGGCCGGGCTCGGCGACCACTTCGGGTGGCTGGTCGTCGA
Organism: Nakamurella alba; assembly: GCF_009707545.1. Lineage (NCBI taxonomy): Bacteria > Bacillati > Actinomycetota > Actinomycetes > Nakamurellales > Nakamurellaceae > Nakamurella > Nakamurella alba. Next base: position 148,494 of record NZ_WLYK01000001.1, read on the forward strand.
CGAGCACCGGTCATCGCTCCGGGCCCTCGACGACTTCGTGGCCCGGCGGATCTCGCAGCGCCTCGCGGCCGAGTACGTCGCGCAGCGCCGGGTCGCGAAGGTCGCCTGGAATGCCAGGGCCGCGCTCACCCGGCAGCTCGTGCACGGCAGTTCCGACCCCGGGGAGCTCAAGGCCAGCGGTGAATACCTGGGCGTCGACGTCGCGGCCCAGCGCATCTGTGTGTACGTGCGGTGCGACCGCGAACTCGCCGACAGCGGTGACGAACTCGCGGACGTCATGGAGCGCGGGTTGGATGCCGAGGTGCTGATCACCCGCGGATCCGAGGGCATCCTGTTGCTCTGCGCGGTCGATCCGGCAACTGCCGCCGCTGCGGCCGTCACGGCGGTGAAGAACGCTGTCACCGAGGCGTTGTCGATGGTGTGGCCGGGTAGCGACGTCACGGCCGGGGTGTCCGGGGCGACACCGCCGGACGGGTTGCGACGGGCCTACCGCGAGGCACGTGAGGTCGGTCTGTGTCTCGACCGGTTCGGCCGCCCCGGGGTGCAGCGGGTGCTCTCGGTCGGCGACCTGGGCCCGGCGCGGCTGTTCCTGGCGAACGGCGGCGACAGTGCGGTGCGTGACTACGCCGACGACATCCTCGGACCGCTGCTCAGTGGTGACGGGTCGTCGGTCGATCTGCTGGCCACGCTCGCCCAGTACTTCGATGCGGGACGTAGCATCCGGCTGACGGCCACCCGACTGGGGATCCACGAGAACACCGTCCGGCTCCGGCTCAACAGGGTCCATGTGCTGACCGGCATGGACGTCGCCGGAGATCCGAACGACCAGCTCGGTGTGCAGACCGCGCTGCTGGTCGTCAGACTCCAGGGTCACCCGGCCTTCTCGTTCGTCGACCAGCCAGGGCGAACGGTCCGGGACGACCACGGGGAGCAGGACGGCCGGCCCGTTCGGACCGGCGATGCCGTACGGAACACGGCCTGACGCGGAGGTCGGATGAAAGCGTTCGTCGTCGAGCACCTCACCGGCCCGGCCGGGGGAACCGTCAGGGACGTCCCGGAGCCGGTCGGTGCACACCCGTGGGCCCGTGGCGAACGCCTCCTGGTCGACGTCCGGGCTGCGGGCGTGTCCTTCCCGGACCTGCTGCAGAGCCGTGGTGAGTACCAGCACGGGATGCCCGTGCCGTACGTCGCCGGTGGCGAGATCGCCGGCGTGGTGCTGGAGGCGGCGGAGGGCAGCCGCTTCTCGCCCGGGGACCGGGTGGCCGGCGTGACGGTGTGGGGCGGTTTGGCCGAGAGAGCCGTGGTGATACCGCATTTTGCCGCCCGGATCCCGGACCATTTCTCCTGGGCGCAGGGTGCGGCGTTCGTGCTGAACTATTCCACCGCGTGGTTCGCCCTGTACCGGGTCGGCGCCCGCGCCGGCGAGACTGTGGTGGTGCAGGGCGCATCGGGCGGTGTGGGCACGGCGACCGTTCAGGTTGCCCGCGCGCTGGGGATGGTGCCGATCGCCGTGGTGTCCGACGACCGCAAGGAGGCGGCGGTCCGGACGGCCGGGGCTCAGCTGGTGATCCGGCCGGAGCCCGGCTGGCACTCGGTCGTCCGCGAACTCACCGGCGGTGTCGGGGCCGACATCGTGGTGGATCCCGTCGGCGGTGATCGGTTCACCGACTCGCTGCGGTGCCTCGGGGTCGGCGGCCGGTTGGCCGTCGTCGGTTTCGCCGGTGGCGGGATCCCGACGGTGCGGGCGAATCGCCTGCTGCTGCGGGATCTCTCGGTGGTCGGCGTGGCGCTGGCCCCGTACCTCGAGCGCTACCCGGCCGTGGCGGGGGAGATGATCATGGCCCTGGAGGACCTGGCGGAGCGGGGCGAGATCCGACCGTTGGTCGGTCACGAGCTGCCCTTGTCCGCGGGAGCCGAGGCGCTGGCCCTGTTGGACCGCCGGGAGGCCGTCGGCAAGGTCGTGGTCGGCGTCCGCTGAGCACGCCCGCGGCGATCCGCATGCCGGGTCAGAGCAGGAGGACGCCACCGTCGACCGGCAGACTCACGCCGGTGACGTAGGCGGCGCCGTCGCCGGCGAGGAAGCAGACCACCGCCGCGATGTCGGACACGTCGCCGATCCGGCCGAGGGGGATCCGGGCATCGATGATCTTCCGCCGGTAGTTCTCGCTGTAGTTCGCGGTCGCCTCGGTGAGGAACACGCCGGGCAGGATGGCGTTGACCCGGATCCCACGGGCGCCGAACTGGGCGGCCAGATCCCGGGTCAGTCCGAGTACCGCGGCCTTGCTCGCCGAGTAGCCGGCGGCCGGCATCTTCGCCGTCGTCACCGCCATCACGCTCGAGATGTTCACGATCGCGCTGCCCGGTGGCATGACCCTGGCAGCGGCCTGCACCATCCAGTAGGTCCCGAAGAGGTTGACGTCGACCACGGACCGGAAGTGTTCCGGTGGGTCCTCGGTGGCCGGGTGGTATTCGCCGCCGACTCCTGCGTTGTTGACCAGGATGTCGACCCCGCCGAGATCGGAGACCGCCCGTTCGACCAGGCGGTCGCAGTCGCCGATCACCGTCACGTCGGTCGGCACGGCCACCACCCGCCGCCCCAGCGCACGGATCCGGTCCGCGGTCTGCTCCAACAGATCGGGTCGCCGCGCGCCGATCGCGATGTCGGCACCACTCTGGGCGAGTCCGATCGCGGTCGCGACACCGAGACCACTGGACGCGCCGGTGATCACCGCGACCTTCCCCGCCAGGGAGAACCGCTCCAGTACGGGGACGGTGATCGGCTCCTGCGCGACATCTGCCATGTGACATCGGTACCACCACCGAGGCGCAGGTCCGCGGCTGTGTCACCGGCACGGTGTGGGTCGCCACACCGGCGCAGCCCGGCAGGTTTGCCCGTCGGCCCGCGGACCCGGACGGTGGGACGGTGAGCGATGCCGATCTCGACATGGTGACCGCGCGGGCGGCCGCGGCCGCGGCGCGCCGTTGGTCAGGAGCGATCGTCGGCGACCTCCGGCCGCTCCCGGGCGGTGTGTCGAGTCTGACTTATGCCGCCCGTCTCACGGTGGACGGCATCGACCGCAGCATCGTGGTGAAGATGGCGCCGCCCGGCTTTCCGCCGGTGCGCAACCGCGACGTGCTGCGGCAGGCGCGGGTCCTCGACCAGCTGGCCGTGACCGGTGCGCTGCCGGTGCCTGCCGTGCTGTTCCACGACGATGGCAACCCACCGATGTTCGGCATGGAGTTCGCCGAGGGCCAGTCCTACGAACCGCTTCTCGATGTCTCCCAGGCGCCACCCGAGCCGGGGGTGGTCCGGGCGCGGGCCTTCGCGGCGGCCAGGGCACTGGGACGCCTGCACGCGGCCGACCCGGCCGTGGTGAGCCCGGCGGGGGAGCCCACACTGTCGATCGCCGACGAACTCTCCCGGTGGTCGGCACTCCTGGGCACCGTGCCGCCGGACATCGCACCCGGCCGGGACGACCTGCAGAACCGGCTCGCCGGTCGACTGCCGGACGCGATCCCGTCGACGCTGCTGCACGGCGACTACCGCTTGGCGAACATGCTCTTCAACGGTCCGGACCTCACCGCCGTCATCGACTGGGAGATCTGGTCGATCGGTGACCCGCGGACGGACCTGGCGTGGTTGCTGATGCATTCCGACCCGGCTCACCGGTTCCACCGCACCCGGCCGCCGGCCGATCGGTGGGCAGGCACCGGTATGCCCGCGGCGGACGAGACACTGTCGGCCTACCTGACCGAGCATCCCTTGGCCGAGATCTCCGACCTTCGGTGGTTTCTCGCCTATTGTCACTACAAGACGGCCTCCACCATCGCCGTTTTCGTCAAACGCAACCGCCGGCGGGAGGTGCCGGAGGCGAAGCTGGTCGTCGCGGACGAGGTGTTGGCCGGCGTGGTCCGCCGGGGTCTCGAGATCCTGGACGGTGCGGTCGATCCGCTCGGACCGGTCGGTGCGCCGCACACGATGGGTTGACAGGGACGACCGCATCCGGCGCAACGGATTGCGGGGAGGTCAGTCCCGCACGCGGACGACGACCTTTCCGGTGGCCGCGCGTTCCTCCAGTGAGCGCATCGCCGCGCCCGCTTCGTCGAACGGGAAGACCCGGCCCACCCGTGGCGATATCCGGCCCGCTGCAGCCAGTCCCTCGACGGCGTCCGAGACGGTGCGCAGGGTGCCCGGGTACTCGGTCTCCATGTTGTCCATGGTGATGCCGGTGACGGTCAGGTTGCGGTGCAGCAGCCGGTTCACCTTCACGGTCGGGATGCTGCCACCGGTGAAGCCCACGACGACCAACCGGCCACCCTGCCGGAGCGAGCGCAGCGAGTCGGTGAACCTGTCCCCGCCGACCGGGTCGATCACCACATGGACCCCGCGCCCCCCGGTCAGGTCCTTCACGTCCTGCAGCCACGGCCCGTCCGACCTGACGACCTCGTGCGCACCCGAAGCCTTGGCAACAGCGGCCTTCTCGTCGGAGGACACCACGGCGATCGCGGTGACGCCGAAGACGTCGGCCAGGTCGAGCGCGGCGGTGCCGACCCCGCCGGCCGCTCCCTGGACCAGCACGATCTCGCCGGGCTGCGCGGCCGCCCGGTGGTAGGCGTACCAAGCCGTCGAGTAGTTCATGTAGAGCGAGGCGCCCTGCTCGAACGTCAGGGAGTCGGGCAGCTTGACCGTGTACTCGGGCAGCGCGAGCGTCCGCTCGGCGAGGCCGCCGTGCCAGACGATGCCGCCCACCCGGTCGCCGGTCGCGAACCGGGAACCGGACGGGGCCTCGAGCACCACCCCGGCAACCTCGCTGCCGGCGACATACGGTACAGGGACGCCGTTCTGGTACAGACCGCGGGTCTGCAGCGGGTCGATGAACGACAGGCCGACCGCGTGCACCTCGACCAGCAGCCGCTCACCCACCGCGCGCGGGTGGGCACCCAACGGTTCCGGGAGGTCGGTCAACCGGACGGTCTCGGGGCCGGTGAGTTCCTCGACCAGAACGGCTCTCATGATGCGGGTGCTCCTTGCTCGGTCGGACGGGGGTGGTGCCGGGATGTGCCTGGATGTTCAGCGAAAGTATGCGACGAGCGCGTCGGCGACGCAGGCCGGCCGCTCCCTGCCCTCGATCTCGAATCGCTGCCGGATGGTGAACCGGGTGCCGCCGTCGAGCGGCGCGGCGCGGACCAGGGTCGCCGACATCCGCACCCGCGACCCGACCGTGACCGGCGCGGTGAAGCGCACCCGGTCGAAGCCGTAGTTGAGTCCCAGCCGGTGACCGCGGACCTCGAAGATCTCGTACAGGAACTTCGGTCCCAGGGCGAGGGTGTAGAGGCCGTGCGCGATGGTGCCACCCAGTCCTGCCTCGATCCCGCGACCGGGATCCAGGTGGATGGCCTCGAAGTCGTCGGTGGCGTGGGCGAAGGCCGTGATGAGGCTCTGGTCGACCGTGTGCCACCCGCTGGTGCCCAGTTCCTGGCCCAGCAGGTCCTCCAGATCCTGGACGCCGTCCACGATTCTCATCTCGCGATCCCATCACGATCCTGTCCGGCGGCCGCACGGCGTCAGAGAAGGCGGTGGAGGAATCAACACCCGCCGGCGTAGACGGGTCCCCGGCGTCAGCGGACCGGCCCTAGCGTTCGCGGACATCGGCGCCCGTCGGACCCGCCGCGGCCCGGACGTCGCGGCGACGACATCACCGGCGCCCCCACCGACGAACTGGAGACCACCGTGGACTGGTCGATACCGACCGACGTCACCGCGTTCCTCGCGGAGCTCGACGCCTTCATCGAACGGGAGATCGCGCCGCTCGAGGCCGCGCATCCCGAGTTCTTCGACCACCGCAGGGAATTCAGCCGGACCGACTGGGAGCGTGACGGGTTCCCCGCCAAGGCCTGGCGCGAACTGCTGCTGGAGATGCGCCGCCGCTCGGACCGCGCCGGCTTCTTCCGCTACGGGCTGCCGGCCGAACTGGGAGGCCGCGGCGGCACCAACCTCGCCATGGCGGTCATCCGGGAGCATCTGTTGACCAAGGGGTCCGGCCTGCACTTCCCGCACGCCGACGAACACTCGGTGGTGGCGAACCTGCCGCTCGCGCTGGTGCTGCACCACTACGGCACCGCCGAACAGAAGGAGGCGCTGCTCGAGCCGTTGATCTCGGGCGAGATCGAGATCGCCTTCGGGCTCACCGAACCCGGGCACGGCAGCGACGCCACCTTCCTGGAGACGACCGCCGTCCGCGACGGGTCGGACTGGATCATCAACGGCGCCAAGCGGTTCAACAGCCTGGTCGACTGCTCGTCGGTCGACGTGGTCTTCGCCAGGACCGGCGGCACCACCGGGAAGGCCGACGGGATCACCGCCTTCCTGGTGCCGACCGACGCCGAGGGCTTCTCGGTCCCGTACAACCACTGGACCTTCAACATGCCCAGCGACCACTCGGAGGTGCACCTCAAGGACGTCCGGGTGCCGGCCTCGGCCGTGCTCGGCGAGGTCGGCCGCGGGCTCGACTGCGCCCAGCTGTTCGTCCACGAGAACCGGATCCGGCAGGCGGCCTCGTCTCTCGGTGCTGCTCAGTACTGCATCGACCGCAGCGTCGAGTACGCCCAGGAACGGGTTGTCTTCGGAAAGCCGCTGCGCGATCACCAGGGTATTCAGTGGCAGCTCGTCGAGCTGCAGACCGAGGCGGAGCTGGTGCGCAACACCATCCACCGGACAGCGTCCATGATGGACGGTCTCGGCCGGACCGAGGTGTCGGACAAGGTGGCGATGGTGAACTTCCGCAGCAACCGGTTGGCCTGCGACGCGGCCGACCGGGCGATCCAGATCCACGGCGGGGTCGGGTACACCCGGCACAAGCAGTTCGAGCACATCTACCGGCACCACCGCCGCTACCGGATCACGGAGGGCACCGACGAGCTGCAGCTGCGCCGGATCGCCTCGCGGATGTTCGACTTCAGCCGGTGAGGCCGGGACCGTCCAGCCCGGACCACACGAACGAGACCAGCCGGTCCGCCGGGTCGCCGAGTCGGACCACGGCAGCGGGCCAGAAGGCCACCGAGAACGCCGTCCCCAGCACTGCCTGGGTGAGCACGGCGATCTCCTGCGGGTCGCGGCCCGGGGCCGCCGCTGCCACCACCGCCTCCCACCGCCCGATGTAGGCGCGGCGTCGGCGGGTGAACGTCTGCCGCCAGGGGTCGACCAGGTTCCGGTCCTCGCGCTGGTAGATGTTGACCAGCTGCCGCCGGCGGACGGCGTAGTCGACGTGGTGGCGCAGCAGGGTTTCCAGGCGAAGTCGAGGGGCCTGGGGTGGGCCGTCGTTCACCTCGCCGGTGGCGCCGGTCGCGCGATCCAGCTCGTCGATCGCCTCGTCGAACAGGGCGGCAAGGATTTCGTCCTTACCGGTGAAGTGCCGGTAGATGGCCGGGCCGGAAAGGCCCGCCCGGCGGCCGATCTCGTCCACCCCGGCACCGCCGAACCCCTTCTCGAAGAAGACCTCGGCGGCGGCGTCGAGGATCCTCCGGTCCCTGGGCATCCGCCCACGGTAGCACCAGCTGTGAACGAACGTTATCGTGAGGGCGCCGCGACCTGCGGACCACCCAGCGATCGAACTCGAGGAAGAGGCGGTGACCACCCGCGTGTCGACACCGGGCCAGGGGGCGTCGGGGGACGACCGGATCGGCCTGCGCCGGGCCGACCTGCTGCGTGCACGGGGGTCCGGGCTGCTGCAGATGACTCGCGACCTCGGGGTCGACGACACCGAGATCGACCCGGGCTCGGCCACCGGTCTGCGCCGGTTGGACGGACAGCTGGCGATCCTCGGCGGACGGCTGCGGGAGCAGCTCGCCTCGGCCACCGAGGGCGCCGACTGGCAGCGACTGGCCAGGTCCAGCCATGCCCTCAGCGAGGTGCACACGGTCCGCTACGGCATTCACGAGTTCCTGTCCGCGGAACGGTTGCGGCGGCTGGCGAGACTCGAGCGCGGGCTGGAGAAGCTGCGCCGCGTCCAGGATCCGGAGGAGCTGCTCGCCCAGGTCTGCCAGGCGGTCGCCGAGTGCTGCGGGTTCGACCGGGTGATGCTGTCCCGGGTGGACGGGTCGGTCTGGCGACCGTTCCGCAGCTTCGGGGTGACCGAACGTGCTGCCGACGAGCGGTTCCGCGAGTGGATCGCCGGCATCCCCGAGATGCGCTTCGACCACCGGACCGTCGAGTCGGAGATCGTCCGCAGGCGCGGGCCGGCGATCGTCGACGACTCCGACCCGCGGATCTCCACCGCCCTGGTCGAGCTGTCCGGTACCTCCTCCTACGTGGTCGCGCCGCTGATCCCCGAGGACAAGGTGGTCGGGTTCTTGCATGCCGACCGGGAGAACGATGCCGTGGTCCCGCTGGACCGCGACGTGCTGGCCGCCTTCGCCCGCTCCTTCGACCACATCTTCGAGCGCGCGGTCCTGCTGCAGCGGTTGGCCGAGCAACGGGACCGGGTGCGGGCGGCCATGCAATCGGTGGACGCGGCACTCGAAGAACTGGCCCACGGCGAAATCGAACTGTCCACCCGGGCACCGGGTCCCATGCTCGTGAGCTCGAGGCTCGTCCCGCTGCAGGGTGGTTCCGGGTTCGGCACCATTCTCACCAAACGGGAGGTCGAGGTGCTGTCGCTGATGGCCACCGGCGCCTCGAACGACCGGATCGGGGAGGCGCTGGTCATCGCCGGCGGCACGGTGAAGTCCCACGTGAAGCAGATCCTGCGCAAGCTCCGGGTGGAGAACCGGGCCGAGGCGATCGCGCTCTACCTGCGGGAGACCATCGGGCGGGGACGCACATGAAGGTCGCCGGACATCCGTCAGGCCGAACCCGGCTGCCTGCCCCGTCAAGGAGAGTTCCATGAGAGCAGCAGTTCTCACCGCGTACGGTGAACCCGGCGTGCTGGACGTCCGCGAGACCGACGATCCGCGGCCCGGTCCCGGTGAGGTGCTGGTGGAGCTGCGGGCCGGCGCGCTGAACTGGCACGACGTGCTGGTGCGGCGGGGGCAGTACCGATCGCCGTTGCCGCACGTCCCGGGTTCGGACGGGGCCGGCGTCCGGGTCGACACCGGGCAGGAGGTGGTGGTGCTGCCGTCGTTGCACTGGGGACCGCGGACGGCCGCACCCGGTCCGGGGTGGGAGATCCTGGGTGACCGCCGGTGGGGGACCCACGCGGAGCGGGTGGTGGTGCCGGCGGACTGCGTGGCGCCGAAACCTGCCGGCTGGACCTGGACCCAGGCGGCGGCGCTGCCGCTGGTGGGCCTGACCACCTACCGGGCGCTGTTCACCCGGGGACGGCTCGTCGCCGGTGAACGGTTGCTGGTGCTGGGTGCGGGCGGTGGCGTCGCCACCATGGCGGTGCTGCTCGCGGCGGCGGCCGGTGCCTCGGTGACAGTGACTTCGTCGTCCGCCGCGAAGATCGACCAGGCGGTGGCCCTGGGCGCGGAGGGCGGGGTGCTGTACACCGACCCGGACTGGGTGCGGGCGGCCAGATCCCGGACACCGGACGGCGGGGGCTACGACCTGGTGCTCGACGCCGTCGGCAGCTGGGCGGACTCCGTGGCGGCGCTACGGCCGGGGGGTCGCCTGGTCGTCCTGGGTGCCTCCCGGGCGGAGACCGCGACCCTGTCGCTGCGGCCGTACTACTTCGGGCAGTACGACCTGCTCGGCACCACCATGGGCAGCCCGGCCGACTTCGCCGGGCTGCTGGACATGATCGACCGGCACCGGGTGCCGCCGCCGCCGGTCAGCAAAGTGTTCGACATCGCCGACATCGTCACGGCGCACGAGTACCTCGAGACCGGGAGCGGTTTCGGAAAGGTCGTCCTGCACATCGGCTGACCGCCACCGGCGACGGGAGACACCGCTCCGGTCCGCACTCATCACCCACCATCAGGAGAGCAACATGTCCGCGACCACCAAGGTGCGTTACGAGATCGAGCAGGGCGACATCGCCTGGATCGTGCTGGACGATCCGGCCAGCCGGAACGCACTCGGCGACGAGATGCTCGACGAACTGCTGTCTGCCTTCGAGCGGGCCCGCTCCGACGATGCGGTGCGGGTGGTCGTCCTGGCGTCCTCGCACGAACGGATCTTCTCCGCGGGCGGGGATCTGAAGGCCTTCGCCGACGACACCCCGACGATCACGAAGTACGCCGGATTGGAACGGTTCCCGCGGCTCTACCGGCTGATCGGGGCGCTGGGCAAGCCGGTGATCTGTGCCGCCGGCGGTGACGTGCTGGCCGGGTCGTTCGGGTTGGCGCTGGCCTGCGATCTGGTCATCGCCAAGGACACGGTGTCCTTCGGCTGCCCGGAGATCAACGTCGGGGTCTTCCCGTTCATGATCTCGGCGCTGATCTACCGGAACATCGGCCGGATGCGTGCGAACGAGCTGATGCTGCTGGGGGAGCGGATCGGCGCCGCGGAGGCGGTGTCCCTGGGCATCGCGAACAGGGCGGTGCCGGCGGCGGACTTCGACTCCACGGTGCGCGACTGGGCGCGCCGGCTGGCGGACAAGTCCCCGCTGCTGATGCGGCTGGGCAAGGACGCGATCGATGCCACCAGGGACATGGCGCTGCCGGAGGCGTTGCAGGCGTTGCAGTCCCAGCTCGCGCTGGCCTTCACCACCGACGACATCAAGGAGGGGGTGGCCGCGTTCCGGGAGAAGCGGGCGCCGCAGTGGACCCTTCGCTGACCTGCACGCCCACCTTGACCCATTCGGTCCGACCATTCTATTGTTGGAGCGAACCAGAGTGGGTTGTGGAAGGAGCTGTCATGGGTTTCGCCACCGTGTCCGATCGGTACTCCGCCGAGGAGATCGAAGGCTTCTACGCGACCGGGCAGTGGCAACCCGAGACCTTGACGGACCTGGTCGAGCAACAGGTCGCGGTCCGCCCCGACCGGGTGTTCCTCACCGACGACACCACCTCGCTGACGTTCCGTGAGCTGCGTGACCGGGGGCTGGGCCTGGCGGTCGGACTGCACCGGCTGGGCATCCGTGCCGGCGACCGGGTGGCGGTGCAGATGCCGAACTGGTCGGAGTTCGGGGTCATCGCGGTCGCGCTCTCCCGGCTGGGCGCGATCATGGTCCCGATCATGCCGATCTATCGCAGCGACGACGTCTCCTACGTGCTGCGGACCGCAGGCGTCCGGGCGGCGATCGTGCCGGAGTCGTTCAAGAAGTTCGACTACCTCGGCATGTACACCGATCTGCGGGCGGAGTGCCCGGAGCTGACTGACATCCTGGTGCTGCGTGGAACTCCGGGCAGAGTCGCGGCGGACGGGGTCCACGACTTCGCCGGGTTGGTTGTCGACGTGCCGGCCGCCGACGCCGCGGCCGAGATCGGTCCCGGGGTCGGTCCGGACGACCCGATCACCATCGTCTTCTCGAGCGGCACCACTTCCCGGCCCAAGGGTTGCCTGCACACGTTCAACACCCTTGCCTGTGGGTCCCGGCTGCTGGCACAGGCTTTCGGCTACACGCCGGACGACGTCCAGTTCGGGCCGTCCCCGGTGACGCACACGACCGGGCTGGTCACCAGCATCGTGCTGCCGATGATCCACGGTGCCGGGTCGCACATCATGGAGGCGTGGGAGCCGGTCGCCGGGATCCGGCAGATCCGGGAACGGGGCTGCACGGTCACCGTGAACGCGACCACCTTCCTGCAGATGCTGCTCGACGCCTTCGATCCCGCCGTCGACGACCTCGGCCGCATGCGGCTGTGGGTGGCGGCCGGAGCACCGATCCCGGCGGCGATCATCGAACGGGCGGGGAGCGCTGTCCCGGGCCTGCAGGTGCTGAGCCTGTACGGCCGTACGGAGAACGTCACCACCACGACCTGTACCGTGCGGGACGAGCCGGTCCGCTCGCTGACCTCGGACGGCCGGCCGTTGCCGCTCCAGTCGGTGAAGATCGTCGACGAGTTCGGAGACGAGGTGCCCCGCGGCCAGGAGGGCGACATCGCCTACAAGGGCGCGATGCACATGCTCGAGTACATCGGCAATGCCGCGGAGACCGATGCCCTGTTCACCCCGGACGGCCACTCTCGCTCGGGTGACCTCGGCACCATGGACGCGGACGGCTACGTGCGGGTGACCGGGCGCACCAAGGACATCGTGATCCGCGGCGGCATGAACATCAGCGTCCGGCAGGTCGAGGACATGTTGTCCTCCCACCCGGACATTGCCCGGGTCGCGGTGGTCGGGATGCCCGACCCGCGGCTGGGTGAGAAGGTCTGCTGCTACCTGGTTCCCGCCGCCGGGTGCACGGCACCCGACCTCGCCGGGATCCGCGAGTACCTGCTGGGCGCCGGTCTCGCGATCCAGAAGGTCCCGGAGCGGGTCGAGGTCGTGCAGGAGTTGCCCACGACTGCGACCGGGAAGATCCAGAAGCACGTGCTCCGCTCGATGATCGCCGAGACGCTCTCCACCCAGAACGCCTGAACGGGCAGCGGCCCGGGCTCGTCGGTCGCGCGCCCGGGCCGGGTACGGCGTGGGTCAGACGGGCTCGTTGCGCAGCACCGCGGTCCCGGTGACCACCGGCGACCCGCCGACCTGCACCGACAGTGCGAGGGTGGTGGTCCCGGCATCGTCATCGACATCGCTGATGGTACCGCCGATCTCCAGGACGTCCCCGATCCGGACAGGTGCGGTGAACCGGACCTCGAAGGACCGGAGCCTGGTGATGCCGAAGGTGTCGGTGACCCAACCGGCGAGCAGGGCGGCCTGGAACTGGCCCATCGCGACAATGCCGCCGAGACCCGCCTCGGCGGCGAATCCCGGATCGTGGTGCAACGGGTTGAAATCGCCGCCCGCACCGGCGAACCGGACGATGTCAGTCTGGGTGACCGGGCCGAAGGTGCGCGGTACCGGAGCTGCAGGAAAGTTGTCGACCACTGCGTCCTCGGTCGACGGGTCGGCACTCATGAGGCGCTCCGTTCGATGATGGTCTCGGTGACCCGCACGACCCTGGTGTCGGCCGCATCCAGGTAGTCCGTCCGCAGGGTGATCCGCCGCAGCGAGCCGCCGGTGCGGGTCGCCCGCCGTTCGTCCGCGACGACGTGACGCATGCCGCGCAGGCTGTCGCCGGCGACCAGCGGTCGCTCGTAGTCCCAGCGCACCGCTCCCACGACCACCCGGGGCAGATCGAGCCCGAGCGCGCGGACGAAGGCGAGTTGGTCCCGGTGGTGCCCGGCTACGACGACATGGGTTGCGGTCGCTGCGATGTCGGCCAGGCCAGCGGAACGTGCCGCGGCGCTGTCGCGATGGATCGGATCCTGCACGGCGGTGGCCCGGACGAACTCGCCGATCTTGCCGCGCTCGACCTCGAACTCGACCCGGTCGATCTCCACCGGACCGTCCGGGCCGTCGGCTCCTGGTGCGGTCATCCCGACTCCTCCCGGACTGCGCGCCACCAGGAATGTCCGGGGACGCTGCACTGCGTTTCGGTCCGACCTATAGTATCATTTCCATTGTCGGCGACGAGGCTGGTCGGCGACGTGACGACGCACGAGAGGGTGGCCGATGGAGCTCGCCGATTCCCCTGACGAAGCCCGGTTCCGCGCCGAGGTGCGCACCTGGTTGGCGGCCACACTGCCGACCCTGCCCTGGCCCGAGCCGGTCGAACTGGTGGCGAAGCTCCCGTTCTGGCAGGAGTGGCAGCGCAAGCTCTACGACGGCGGGTACGCCGGGCTGTCCTGGCCGGTGGAGTACGGCGGCCAGGGGGCGGACCCGGTGCGCCGGGCGATCTTCACCGAGGAGCTCGACCGGGCGGGCGCGCCGGAGCGGCTGAACACGATCGGCGAGGACTTCGCCGGACCGACGATCATCGACTTCGGGACCGATGCGCAGAAGGAACGATTCCTGCGCCGGATCCTGACCGGCGAGGACATCTGGTGCCAGCTGTTCTCCGAGCCGGAGGCCGGTTCCGACCTGGCCTCGCTGCGCACCAGGGCGACGAAGGTCGACGGCGGGTGGCGCATCGACGGTCAGAAGGTGTGGACCAGCCGGGCCCACCTCGCTGCCCACGCCATCCTGCTGGCCCGCACCGGCGGCGGGCCGCGGCACAAGGGCATCACCTTCTTCCTGGTACCGATGGACACGCCTGGCATCTCGGTGCGGCCGCTGGCGCACATGCTGGGCGAGGCGGAGTTCAACGAGGTCTTCCTGGAGAACGTCTTCATCCCGGACGATCTGCGCGTCGGTGAGGTGGACGGCGGATGGAAGGTCGCGATGGGCACCCTGGCCTACGAGCGGGTCGCCATCGCCACCGGCCGGGTCAACACCCAGCAGGCGGTGTCCGACATCATCAGCGACGTCCGCGGGATGACCGCCGAGGACGGATCGCCGCTGGGTGCGGTACCGGCGATCCGGCAGAAGGTGGCGGACCTCTACGGCCGTGCGCTGGTGCACTACCTCATCGGACAGCGGGTGATCGCGAACGCCGCGGCGGACGGCCCCCCGGGACCGGTCACCTCGATCGGGAAGCTCTACTTCTGTCCGCTGGTCGAGGATCTCGCCGACTTCCGGCTGTCGCTGGACCCGATGGGTGGTCAGTCCCTGCCGGACGACCCCGACGAACCCGCCGACAAGTGGCTGCGCCTGGCCTACCAGGCCCGCGGGACCGCGATCGCCGGCGGCTCGACCTACATCCAGCGCAACATCGTCGCCGAGCGCATGCTCGGCCTGCCGAGAGGCTGAGCACCGTGTCGGACTACGTGTGGCACCCGTCGCAGGACTACATCGAGAACGCCAATGTGACGAGACTCGGGCGGCGGTACGGGCTGTCGACGATCGACGAGCTCCGCGCCCGGTCGGTGGCCGACGTCTCCTGGTACTGGGGTGCGGTGGTCGAGGATCTCGGTCTGCCCTTCGAGCAGCCCTGGACCCAGGTCCTGGACGTGAGTCGGGGGATCGAGCACCCGGACTGGTTCGTCGGTGGCCGGGTCAACGTCACGGACGCCTGCGTCTCGCGGTGGCGCGAGGATCCCGCTGTCGCCGCCCGGCCGGCGGTCGTGCACGAGGCCGAGGACGGCACCGTCCGGTCGATGACCTACGCCGAGCTCGACCGGCAGGTCGAGGCGGCGGCGCACGGGCTGCAGCAGGCCGGGGTGCGCAGCGGCGACGCGGTGGCGCTGTTCCTGCCGATGATCCCGGAGGCGGTGGTCGCGGTCTACGCCGTTGCCCGGCTGGGAGCGGTGCTGGTACCGCTGTTCTCGGGATTCGCCCCGGCGGCCATCGCCTCCCGGCTGCAGGACGCGGCGGTGACGACCGTGATCGTCGCGGACGGGACGGTGCGACGGCGCAAGCCGGTCGCGATGAAGCCGCTGATGGATCAGGCCCTCGCGGACTGCCCGACGGTGCGGACGGTGGTGGTGGTGTCGAACGCCTCCGCTGCCGTGCCGACCGACCCGCGGCCGGTCGATGCCCCAGGTGCGGCGACGGAGATCGCCTGGGCGGAGTTGCTGGCGAACCCGGAGCCGGTGGCGCGGGTGTCCACCGGCGCGATGGACACCCTGCTGCTGGCCTACACCTCCGGGACCACCGGGCGTCCGAAGGGGGCGGTGCACACCCACGCCGGGTTCCTGGTGAAGACCGCCAGCGAGGTCGCCTATTCCTTCGACATGTCGGCCGGCGGGGTGTTCTGCTGGATCACCGATCTGGGCTGGATCATGGGTCCGCTCTCGATGATCGGCACGCACGCCAACGGCGCCACGCTCCTGCTGTACGAAGGATCCCCGGACGTCCCGGACCTGAACCGGCTGTGGGACCTGGTACAGCGGCACCGGATCACCATGCTCGGGGTGTCACCGACCCTGATGCGAACACTTCGGCTGACCGACGGCGAAGCCCCGCCCTACGACCTGTCCTCGGTGCACACCATCGGGTCGACCGGCGAGCCCTGGGACCCGGAGTCCTACGAATGGATGGCCCGGGACGTCTTCGGCGGTCGGGTGCCCGTGATCAACTTCTCCGGCGGCACCGAGGTCGGCGGGTCGTTCCTGGCACCGTACCCGGTGGAGTCGATCCGCAGCTGCTCGCTCGGCGGACCCTCGCTGGGCATGGATGTCGATGTGGTCGACGACTCCGGCGCTCCGGTGCGCGGGAAGATCGGCGAACTCGTGTGCCGGCAGCCCTGGCCGGCGATGACCAGGGGGGTCTGGCAGGACGAGGAGCGCTACCTCGAGTCCTACTGGTCGACGTTCCCCGGTCTGTGGCGGCACGGCGACTACGCCCTGGTGGAGGACGGGCAGTGGTACATCCGCGGCCGGTCCGACGACGTGATGAACGTGGCCGGCAAGCGTCTGGCGCCGGCCGAGGTCGAGGCCGTGCTGGCCGCGCACCCCGCGGTGGCTGAGTCGGCCGTGGTCGGGATGCCCGATGCCAAGAAGGGCGAGACACCCTGGGCCTTCTGGGTCGCCCGGCCGGATGTCGCCGCCGATCCGGCCCACGACGAGGAGGTCTCCGCGGAGCTGCGGGCCATGGTCGGTGCGGCGCTGGGCAAGCCCTTCGCGCCCGGTGCCGTGCACCGGGTGGACCGTCTTCCCAAGACCAGGTCGCAGAAGATCCTTCGGCGGGCGGTGCGGGCGGCCGCGCTCGGCACCGACCCCGGGGACCTGTCCGGCGCGGAGAACCCGGAGGCCGTCGACGAGATCCGCCGGACACTCACCGGTTCCGTCGTTCCCGCGGGCTGATCGCAGCGCCGTCCGCTGGTGCCTGTCCCCGGCCGGCTGGTCGACGGGACCTGCCGGCCGCCAGATCACGACAACCTGGTGCGCGCTCTCGCAGCAGCGTCCGCCTTGCCCGCCTCCAGGTCGCCGACGGCCAGCGTCCGGGCATAGGCGGCCGAGGTCGCCGCCTCGTGGGCCAGGCCCTCGGCGAGTGTCGTGCGGGCGCCCTCGTCGATGAGACGCTTGTAGGTCGTGACGATCTCGCGGTTGCCGTCGGCGAAGTCGTGGGCCAGCGCCAGCGCCGCCGGCATCAGATCCTCCGGCTCCAGAACCCGGTTCACCAGGCCGATCTCGAATGCCCGGTCGGCGTCGACGAAGTTACCGGACAACGAGATCTCCTTGGCCCGTTGGATCCCGATCTGCCGGGCCAGCCGCTGTGACAGGCCCCATCCCGGGAGCAGGCCGACCCTGACGTGGGTGTCGGCGAACCTGGTCGTGCGGTCGGCGTAGACGACGTCGCACGCCAGCATGATCTCCATCCCGCCGGTGATGCAGAACCCGCGGAGCGCCACGATGATCGGGATGCTGCAGTTCTCGATCGCCAGCACCGGGTTCTCCTCGGCGACATCCTGCTGGGTGCCCCGCTCGTCGGCCTCCTTCAGGTCGAAGCCGGCGGTGAACGCCCGGTCCCCTGCGCCGGTGAGGACGATCGCACCGACGGTGCCGTCGGCGTCGAGCTGCTCGATCGTCGTGTGCAGCGCGCGACGCAGCTCCGCGGACAGCGCGTTCAGCACCTCCGGGCGGTTCAACGTCAGGATCGCCACGGCGCCGTCCCTGCGGATCAGCACCGTGTCGCTGCCGGATTCGATGTCGGTGTCGCTGGGGTCGGGCACGTGTGCTCCTCGGCAGGTGTGCAGCACCGGTGGTTCGTTCGACCGGTGGGATGGTGAACAGTATGCACCCGTGCGGGTTTCGTCACCCACCCGTCACTTGCGGCGCCTTCGCCCGGGGCGACCGGTCAGCGGCGCAGCCGCTCGAGCAGTTGCGTCGTGCTGCGCGCGGGCTCGACGGACAGCTCGGCGAGGCGGTGTCGGCAGGACCGGAAGATCTCGATCACCCGGTCGTCGTCCCCCAGATCGCCGGCGATGCGCATGGCGAGCCGCCAGGCGCTCTCGCGGTAGGGGGAGGTGTCCAGCAGCGTTCTGACCTGCCGTTCCGCGTTGATCAGATCACCGGTCTCGTAGGCGGTCTCGGCGACCCGGTGGAGCAGTTCCTCCTGCAGGTCGGCGGCCTCCCGCCGGACCTCGGTGGCCCACCCCGCGGCGGAGTCGGGGAGGTAGACGCCGGAGCCCGTGGCGAGGGCATCCGACAACGCCGGATATCGGCTCGGCCCACGGACCAGGGACGCCTCCCGCGACCTGCGGCGGAGGTCTTCCCAATCGCTCCGGATCGGCGCCCAGCGCCAGCGGACGGTCGACGCGGTGACCTCGAGACAGGTGTCTCCGATGGTGCTCCGGATCTCGCCGAGGGCCCGGCGCAGGTAGGCCTGAGCGCTGTCGTCGGTGCGGTCGTCGAAGAGTTCCCGGAGCACGGTGCTCCGCGCGACGCCGGCCCGGTGGGCTGCTAGCGCGAGGAAGCACAGCAGCTCCACGCTCCGCCGCAGGCGCAGGCTCACCGGCCGTCCGTCGACCTCGACCACCACGTCGTCCATCTCGTGGACCCGGACCGTCGGCCCGGACCCGTCGTGGTCGACCGCAGGGACCGTCTCGGTGGGACGGAGGCCGTGTCCGAGACGGTGCCACGGTGAGTCGGCCTCCGGGGAGGCATCGACGAGCCGGGAGAGCACGAGAGGGAACTCGCGGAGGGCCTGCAGCAGCAGGTGGTCGGACCCCTGGATCTCGGCCGCCCGCAGGGCCGCGGCCGCGGCCGCGGCCATGACCTCCTCGTCGCCCGTGTGCCAGGCCGCCTCCGCGAGATAGACTGCAGCGCTGGGGACGTGCAGCTGCCGGTCCCAGGCGAGCATGTAGTCCAGCGCGGTCGCCAGGTGGGCCTGCGCCGATTCGTGGCGCCCCTCCTTGAGATCGGCCAGCCCGAGCCAGAGCGGGAGCTGCTCCATGACGCGGCGGTGCTGCCGGGCGGTCGGATCCGACTCGACGAGGCCCAGGGCGCGTCGTGCGCGGGGGATGTCGTCGAGGTGGCGCAGCGAGACGGCTGCTTCGAGCAGCAGGTGCAGGTGCTCGCAGTAGCGACTGGCACTTCGCGCCCGATCCGTGGTCGCCGACAGCAGCGCCACCGCCTCGTCGACCCGCCCGAGGTCCAGCAGCAACTCCACCCGCATCCGGGACAGCGCGGGCGACTTGCCCGGGTCGGTCCATTCCGAGATCAGTTCCTCCGCATCGTGCAGGCGCCCGGATGCGCGCAGCGCCGCCACCCGACTCGACCGGGAGGCGTTCCACGGTGCCGGCCTGCGGTTCACGAGCTCGCCGAGACGGCCGTGCATGAGGTCGAAACGGTGGAGCATGCCGTCGACGACCTCTCCGCAGTCGGGCGACCGGTCCCGGTAGTGATCGAGCGTCCCCGCGGCGTCCAGGCCCAACCCCGACCGCCACGCGGCGGTGATCGTCCCCGGCCTCGACCGGTCGAGAACGGTCATGGCGTCCTGTTGCCGTCCTTCGTGGCTGTAGCAGGCCGCGATCGTCCCGGCGAGCCCAGGTTCGAGCTCCCCTCGGGGGGCGGAGCTGTGCAGCAGCACCAGCAGTCGATCGGCGATCCGCGCGCCGTCGGACCAGGACTCGTCATCCACCGCAACCACCAGTTGGGCCCGGGTCAGGGTCGTGGTCGCCGCGATCGCCGCGCTGCTGATCCGGCCCAACCAGCCGGCCACCACCCGCACGTCGCCACGGGCAAGCGCCTCCGGTACCGCTCGGACGACCGCCTCCCTGAAGACATCGTCGTCGCCGGCATCCTGCGCCGCCCTGACCGCGTCCGCGGCACGGCCGGAACGCAGCAGCCGCAGCGCGTGGCGACGGTGCACCCCGGCCGCGGCGCCGGATTCGTCGAGCTGTCGGCGAAGGTACTGGCGGAACATGGGGTGGCAGCGCAGCTCGCTGCCGTCCTCCGAGGTCCAGAGCGGGAGGAAGCGGCCGCGGAAGGTCGCCAGCGTGCTGGTCGCCTCCGGAACCCCGACGGCGGCGGCGTCGTCGGCCGTCACCGTGTCGAAGACCGACGTCGCCACCAGGAACCACTGCAGGGCGGGGGACAGGTCACTCATGATCTCGGCGGCGAGATAGCTGTTCAGGGCTCCCGACTCGCCGCCGCTGCCGTAGGCGTGCTCGGGGAGACGCCAGGCCTGGAACAGGATGCCGGAGATCCAGCCGCCGGCGGCGGCCACCGCCTCAGCAGGCGTGCCGGAGCCGTGGTCCAGGACCCCGTACAGCTCGGCGGCCTCCGCGACGTCGAAGGCCAGCTCGCGCTCCTCCAACCGACCGACGCCGCCGACATCGAGACGTCCCCCGAGACGGAGCGGGAAGTCCCTGCGGGAGATGAGGACGACCCGGACCTCGTCCGGCAACGAGCGCAGGAACCTGCTCAGCGTCAGTGCGGCCTCCGGGGCGTGCTCGAGATGCTCCACCTCGTCGAGCACGATCGTGCCCGCCCGGTCGTGCAACGACTCGGCGAGCAGCGCGGCCGTCTCGATGTGCGGCACCTCGGCCTGCAGGGCGCGGGAGGCCAGGCCGTCGAGCGCCGCATGGACACGGCGGAGCGCGATCTCGAGATGGGTCAGCAGGCGCCCGGGCGCGTGGTCCGACTCGTCGAGGGTCAGCCAGCTGGTCAGGGGGAGGCGGTCCGCGACCAGATCCACCACGGCGGTCGTCTTCCCCGATCCGGCGGATCCCAGCACCCAGGTCACCTGGTGCGTCGAGCACAGCGCCGCGAGGCGGTCACGGACCCGCGCCCGGCTGATCACCCACCTGTTGACCGGCGGGACCGAGAACTTGGGCCGTCCCGTTTCGTCGGCGTGCGCGGCCGGTCGTCCGGGCGGACCGGCCGCCCTCGTCGGACCCGCCTCATCAGGTCGGGCATGTGATTTCGGCTGCATTTCGGCACCCACAGTAGCGTCTGGGATGTCGGTCACCGGGGCTTCCTTCCACGCAGAGGTGGAGGTCGCCACAGGTGCCGGTTCGGCGGCCCGACGTGCCGCCGATGACCGAACCCGCAGCAGTGTCGAAGTCAGTCCACACACGAGGCCCGGCGCCGACCTCCGCACCGCGGATGCGCCGCCGGTCCGTCCGGCAGACCAGGATCGCCCGTCGGTCCGCCCGTCCACCACAGACCTCGTCGCCGATCGGCGTTCCCCGAACGACCCGGCGGCGGCGTCTGCCACCGCAGCACCGAGACAAAGGCGTTTCCACATGAAGAATGCTGTCCGGGCAGGTGCCCTGCTCGCAGTGATCGTCACTGCCGCCGCGTGCGGTTCCGACTCCGGCGGAGGGACGTCCTCCACCCAGGCGGGATCGAGCGCGTCCCCGCAGCAGCTCTCGGCGGTCGCCGCCGCGGTCGAGGCGGACAGCGCCGTCCCGTCGTGGACGGCGCCGGGCCCGGCCCTGGACGGCTCGAAGTTGCGCGGGAAGAGCATCTACGTCATTCCGATCACCAGCCAGTCCCCGTTCGAGATCCAGGTGGAGGAGACCGAGAAGGAGATCGCCGCGAAGATGGGGATCGAGCTCACGTTCCACACCAACCAGGGCACCGTCGCCGAGTGGGTGCAGGGCATGAACTCCGCCATCGCGGCGAAGCCGGACCTGATCTTCCTGCAGTCCGCGCCGGATCCGCGCCAGCTCCAACCGCAGATCGCCGCCGCCAACGCCGCCGGGATCCCTGTCGTCGCTTCGCACATCTGGGATGCGAAGGACCCGCAGGCTCCGGACTGCATCGGTTGCACCGGCCTCGCTGCGGTCGTCAAGGGACCGTTCTCGGATGCGGGTCGGATGATGGCCGACTGGGTCATCAACGATTCGAAGGGCACGGCCAATGTGCTGATGGTCGGCATCAAGGGCATCAACTCGGGGGACGTGGTGAACGCGGCCGAACAGGCCGAGTACGCCGCCAACTGCCCCGGGTGCAAGGTGACCACGGTCAGCCTGACCCTCGATCAGATCAGTGGCGGTTCGCTGCAGGCGGTGTCGAGCGCACTCTCCGCGGACCCGGGCATCGACTACATCGTCCCCACCTTCGACATCCTGGTCGACGGCACGATCGCGTCGATGAACACGAGCAACCGCGCGGACGGGGTGAAGGTCGTGTCGTTCGGCGGCACCTCCTCGGTGATGGCGCAGGTCGCGAATCCGGACAGTGTCGTCGCCGCCGACGTCGCGGAGCCACTCGCCTGGACGGCCTACGCGAACCTCGACCAGGCCTTCCGGATCATTCTTGGCATGCCTCCGGTCGAAGCGGCCACCCCGGCACGGGTTTTCGACAAGACCACCATCTCGAACGCCGGCGCGGCACCCGCCTATGCCGACGGGTTCGGCACCGAGTTCGCCGACGGGTACTGGAAGCTCTGGGGTCTGGCCGGGTGACCGGGACGGACGACCTCGGGGACCGGCCCGGGGAACCGTTGCTCCGGATCTCCGGCCTGTCGAAGGCCTACGGGACCACCCAGGCACTGAGCCACGCGGACCTGACCGTCGAGTCCGGCGAGATCCACGGGCTGCTGGGCCAGAACGGTTCGGGGAAGAGCACATTGGTGAAGTGCATCGCCGGGGTCGTCACTCCCGACGGCGGCCGCATCTTCGTCCGCGGGGAAGAGATCCCGCTGCCACTGACGGCCGCCAGGTCCGAACAGCTCGGCCTCCGGTTCGTTCACCAGAACCTGGGACTCGTTGATTCCCTGAGCGTGGCGGAGAATCTCATGCTCGAGAAGTTCTCCGGCGGGCAGCGGCACATCCGGTGGTCGGGGGTGTTCGCCGACGCCGAGAAGATGCTGGGTCAGTACGGTCTGCGCGTCGATCCACGGGTGGCGGTGCGGACGCTGACCCCGTTGATGCGGGCCCAGGTCGCGATCGCCAGGGCGCTCGCACCACTGCGGGCCGGCGGCGGCGAGGACCGGCGGGCGCTGCTCGTCCTCGACGAGCCCACGGTCTACCTCCCGAAGAAGGAGGTCGGAGCCCTCTTCGACCTGCTGCGCCGGGTGGTGGGGCACGGCCACGGGGTGCTGCTGGTGACGCACCGTCTCACCGAGTTGCTCGAGAACACGGCACGCGTCTCCGTCCTGCGTGACGCCCGCATCATCGAGACGCTGGTCACCGCGGGCTCGAGCGAGGACGAGATGGTCGGGATGGCAGTGGGTTCCGAGTGGCACAGCGGCACGGACCCGCTCGAGCAGGCTCAGGCGGTCACATCCGTCGCACCGGCGGAGCCTGGCGGTGCCGGTACGGTGACCGTGTCCGGCCTCGCCTCCCGACATCTGCGCGGCGTCGATCTCGAGCTGCTGCCGGGCGAGATCCATGGATTCACCGGTCTCGCCGAGAGCGGCTACGAGGAACTGCTGTACGCGATGTTCGGCGCCGAGGAGCGGGCTGCGGGCTCGCTGACCCTGGGGAACCTCCGGCTCGATCTTTCCCGTCTGCTGCCGAGGCAGGCGATCCGGAACGGTGTCGCGCTGGTACCGGCGAACCGACTGCAGCAGGGCATCGCCGGAGTCGCCAGCATCGAGGAGAGCCTGAGCCTGCCGGTGCTCGAACGGTACTTCCGGGCAGGCAGGCTGCGGTTGGGCCGGATGACAGCGGCGGGCGGGGAGGTGATCTCGAAGTACGGCATCGTCGCCGGCGGACCCTCGACGCGGGTGGACACCCTCTCCGGAGGCAATCAGCAGAAGGTGTTGATCGCGAAGTGGCTGCAACGCCGGACGGCGCTGCTGCTGCTCCACGAACCGACCCAGGGCGTGGACATCGCGGCCAGGAACGACATCTGGCAGTTCGTGAGGGAAGCCGCGTCGAACTGTCCCGTCCTCGTGGCGAGCTCGGACTACGACGAGCTCGCCACCCTCTGCACACGGGTCTCGATCGTTGCCAACGGCCGGATCGCCACCACACTCGCCGGTCGCCGGATGACCGCGGACGGCATTGCAGCGGAGTGTCTCAAGGTGCCCGGCCGTGCCGTCCCACGAGAAGGAAGCAGGTAGGTCACGTGAGCCCGACAGAAGCAGCCAAGAGGTCGCCCGCACTGCAAGGCCGCGGGGATCCGAGCCGCGCACGCCCGGCACCGCGTCGCCGGTTGGACCTGGAGCCGATCGCACTGCCGGTCACCTGGGTCCTGGTGATCGTCCTGTTCACGATCCTGAAACCCGGTGTGTTCCTCACCCAGGCCAACATCTCCTCCATCCTGTCCTCCCAAGCGGTCCTGGTGGTTGTCACACTCGCGATCGTGATCCCGTTCACCGTCGGTGATCTCGACGTCTCGGTGGGAGCGGTCGTCGGGTTCTCGGCGATGCTGACGGCGATCCTCAACGTGCAGCACGACGTGCCCGTGTTCCTGGCGGTGCTCATCGCGATCGTCGCCAGCATGGCCATCGGCCTGTTCAACGGGATCGTCGCCACCACGATGAACGTCGACCTGCTGATCGTCACTCTCGGGACGGGCAGCCTGATCACCGGGGTGACCGCATGGATGAGTGATCTGAACACCATCACCGGGGTGTCGCAGGGCCTGGTGGACGCGGTGGTCGGGCACCGCATCCTGGGGATCGCCCCGGAGTTCTACTACGCGATGGTCATCGCCGTCGGCCTCTTCTACATGCTGCGCTACCTCCCGTTCGGCCGGCGCATGCTGATCGTCGGGCAGGCGCGGGATGTCGCCCTCCTGTCGGGCATCAACGTCAACCGGACGCGGGTGCTCGGGCTGGTCATGTGCTCCGGTCTGGCAGGCCTGGCCGGGGTGCTCTACGTGGGGAACAGCGGCGGAGCGACACCGTCGGGTGGTGCCGAGCTGCTGCTGCCGGCGTTTGCCGCGGCGTTCCTCGGCGCGACGTCCATCGTGCCCGGGCGGTTCAACGCCTTCGGCTCCGTGATCGCCGTGTACTTCCTGGTCACCGGTATCAACGGACTGCAGTTGCTGGGCGCACAGACCTTCGTCCAACAGCTCTTCTACGGCGCTGCACTGGTCGTCGCGGTGTCCGTGTCCTCGATGGTGCGTGCCCGGCGGAAGCGACGGGGCGACGAAGAGGCCGAGGCCGCGATGACCGAGGCCGCGGAGCCGGCCGGAGATCCTCCGGACGCGACTGTGCCGCCCGGCCGGCGCGGGAACACCGACAGCAAGGACACCGCATGATCACGCGCGCCGATTTCGACTTCCACACCAACGACGGGACCGACCGGACGTGGACGGAGACCATCGGCGGGGTGTTCTCCGTACCGGAGGCGGGCATCCTCGCCAACGTCTACGTGCTGGCCCGGCCGAACCTCGGTGTGGTCACCTCCTGCGTGAACGTGCACCAGGGGCTGTGCACGACCCCGTACGAGATCGACTTCCACGACCCGCAGGTGCACCTGCCCTGCCCGTCGAGCTTCAGCAGCTTCACCCTGGACAGCGGGATGGGTGTCGAGGTCGACAGCAGCGGCGGTTACCGGATGACCTACCGGAGTGCCGACGGCAACTGCAGTTTCGACCTCGACTACTCGCCGATCATGGCCCCGTGGGACATGCACGACCCGGCCACGAACCCGCTGCTGCCCGCCGACGGACTCAAGGACGCGGACACCGGGCTCGGGGCCGGTTGGGCACACGGCCACTTCGACCTGATCAACGAGATCACCGGCACCCTGCGGCTGCGCGGACGCGAGTACGAGGTCCGGTGCACGGAGGGCATGGACCACAGCTGGGGCCCTCGTCCGGAGACCGGTGGCCAGGACGTGGCCGTCACCTGGCTGCACGTCACGTTCGGGCGCAGGTTCGGGATGCACCTGGCGGCCGCCCTGGAGATCGAGGACGGCGAGGTGCGCTACGGCCCGGTCCGTTTCGGCTACGTCGTCGAGGACGGTGAGGTGACCGGCATCGAATCGGCGGAGATCATCGGAGAGACCGACCACCTGATCCCGGTCCGCAACCACATCACGGCCCGGGATGCCCGGGGGCGCGAGTGGGAGTTCGGCGGCGCCTCCGTGGGCGGTGCCCCGTGGTACTCCTGGAATCCTTTCACCTGCTCGTTCTCGAGCCTGATGCGGTACGAGAGCGGCACCGGGGAGGTCGGGCACTCGATGATGACGGACGTCTACGGGCTGGAGTTCCTGGCGGATCGCATGTCCCGGCACGGGATCTCACGTCGCACCGCACACCCGGGCGGCACCCGGTGAACGCGCTGTCCCAGGCCGAGCGGGACCTGCCGACGACACGGTTCGCGCGTCGGGTGGCGGAGAACTACCCGACCGATCCCGATCTCGCCGCGATGCTTGACCGGAAGATGGCCCTGCGTCGCCAGGGGCCCGGCGTCACCCCGTCGTTGGACGGACTACGGGCGTCGCTGACCGCGCTGCTCGCCGCATCCCTGGGTGGAGAGTTCACCGTCGCGGACGAGAGTTGGCTGACCGGCGGCGCATCGAAGGTCCAGATGGGGTTCACGCTGCACCGGCCGGGTCCGGGCGGCGCAGACACGGCCGAGAAGCTGATCCTCCGGATGGATCCACGCGAGCCGATCAACACGACCGACAAGACCCGCGAGTTCGAGATGGTCAGATCCCTGGTGGGCACGGTCCCGGTGCCGGAACCGCTGTGGGTCGACGCGGATGCGACCTGGTTCCCGGAGCCGGCGATCGTGTACCGGATCGTCCCCGGGGTGGCACGTCCCTCCGGGGCGGTCACCGGTCAGGTGGTCGGCCTCGGAACGAATTTCGGACCTGAACTCCGGAAACGGCTGGCTCCGCAATTCATCCGGGACCTTGCCGCGTTGCACACCTTCGACACGTCGACGCACCTGTACCGGAGCACGACGGCACCGACGGCAGGAACGGTGCAGAATGCGTTGTGGCGGCTGAACTACGAGCGTCGGGTGTGGGAAGAGGATCGTGGTGAGGACTGCGCACTGATAGAACTCGCCGCTTCGTGGTTGGAGCGGCATCTGCCGGAGCTCGATCACGTCGGTCCTGTGCACGGCGACTACCGCAGTGGCAACTTCCTCTTCGACGAGACCTCGGGGGAGATCACCGGCTGGCTCGACTGGGAAGGTGCTCACCTGGGCGACAGGCACTGGGACCTGGCCTGGTCCACCCAGCCGCTGTTCGGCCACCGCGACGAGAGCGGCTCCACCTTCCTGGTCAGCGGACTGCTGCCGGTGCCCGAACTGCTCGATCGCTACGAACAGGCGTCCGGGCTGCCGGTGGACCATGAGCGTCTGGACTGGTACCGGGTACTGACCTGCTACTCGATGATGGTGAAGACCATCGGGTCGGCGTACCGGGTGTCCAGGCTCGGAAGATCCCATCAGGACGTGCTTCTCGCCCGACTGGAGGGCTCCCGCAGCGTCATCGAGCTCGAACTCCTGAGCCTGCTGGAAAGGCTGCTGTGATGGAATACAGCGCGAACGCCCTGCACGCCGCGATCCGGGCACTGGACGAGGTCGTCCGCCCGGTCGTCGAGGCCGCCGACGACGCACAGGCAGCGGACCAACTGACGTTGGTGACGGACACGCTTCGCTTCCTCGAACTCAGGCTGGCCGATCTGCCCAGGCGGAGCGCGTTCCTGCTGCAGAACTCGGTCGACCTCGCTGCGGCGTTGGCGGAGGATCTGGCTGACGAGAGTCCGGACACCGCAGGGATGCTGGTGTCGGCGGCCAGGCGCGCTGCGGAGCTCCCGTCCGGCGGGGACGCGCTCGCCGAGGTGACCGGTGCGATCCGGGAGACACTGCGGAACCTACTCTCCTGGAGGGACCCCGCGCTCCGGCGCAGTGCCGCCTGGCACGTGTTGGCCGGCGAACGCCGCCGTATCACGGCCGACCGGGCCTGGTTCGCACCGCTGGGATTCGACACCGACCCGGACACCTTGGCGACCCTCGACGAGGCGATGCCGATCCCATTGCCGGCCGGCGCGCCGCCGCCCCGTCGCGCGCGACAGGAGACCGGATGACCGCCCGACCGACGGGGGGCAACCACCGAGCCCACCGGCGCAGCGAGCCCGCACCGCACTTCACCTGGAGGACCACTTGATCAAGCCCGAGGACGCCGAGTTCCACCCCAGCGAGGCGTCGATGACGACGTGGGCCGAGACCATCGGCTTCTGGTTCGCAGTGCCCGAGGAGGCGATCTACGCCAACGTCTACGTGCTGTGCCGGCCGAACGTGGGCGCGGCCTACTCCTCGATCAACGTGATCCAGGGCCGCAACCACCACCCGTTCTCGGTGGACTTCACCGACCCGCACATGCACGTGCCCTGCCCGGATTCCATGCTCGACTTCACGTTGCAGAACGGGCTCCGGGTCACTGTCACGAAGCCCCCGAACAACTACCGGTTCAGCTACGTCTCGCCCGCAGAAGATGCCTGTTCCTTCGACCTGACCTTCGAGGGCGTCATGCCCGCCTGGGATCCGAACGATCCCCGGGAGAATCCGCTGCTGGCCGACCCGGATCGGACCGACCTCGGCCTCGGGGACGCCTGGTCCGGGGGACATCTCGACTTCGTCGGACGGGTCCGCGGCACCCTCCGGTTGCGGGGGGTCGAGTACGAGGTGGACTCCATGGGTGGCATGGATCGCAGCTGGGGGCGGCGGACCGAACTCGGCCAGGCGGCGATCTCCTACCTGCACATGCCGTTCGACGACGACTTCGGGTTCCACGTGGTGACCGGCATCGAACTGGACCGCGGTCAGGTCCGGTACAGCCCGTTCCGGTTCGGCTACGTCTACGAGAACGGCGGGACGACCGGCCTGACCGAGGCGCGGATGACCGGTGGGCAGGCGCAGGGACTGCTGCCGATGTGGAACGCCATCGAGGTGACGGATGTGCTCGGCAGGTCGTGGACGCTGCGGGGAACGGCTGTCGCCAACGCCCCGTGGTACACCTTCAGCCCGTCGTACGTGACCTTCCAGGCGTTGGTGCGCTACGACCTCGACGGGCGAACAGCTTTCGGCCTGATGGCCGACACCTACGGCATCGAGTTCCTGGCCGACCGGACGTCCCGCCACGGGCGGCTGACCTCGACCGCCTTCGGTCCGGGGATCTGATGAGGACCACGGCGGCCGTGGCGCGCGCGGCCCGGGAGCCGTTCACGGTGGAAGAGGTGGATCTGGGCGGGCCCGGGCCCGACGAGGTGCTGGTCGAGATCGCCGGGGTCGGGCTGTGCCACACCGACATCGCCGCAAGGGACGGGATCTACGGCCTGCCCTATCCTCTCGTACTCGGGCACGAGGGCAGTGGCACGGTCGCCGCCGTGGGTCCGGCGGTGACCGACCTCGCGATCGGCGACCCGGTGGTCCTCTCCTTCGCCAGCTGCGGTGGTTGCGTCACGTGCTCGGCGGGCCGGCCTGCCTACTGCGAACGGTTCACCGAGTTCAACTACATCGGCAGCCGCCCGGACGGCAGCGCGACGATGACGCAGCCCGGTGGCGCGATGCACGGACACTTCTTCGGCCAGTCCTCCTTCGCCACCCACGCTCTCGCTCCACGGCGCAGCGTGGTCCGGGTGACGACGGAGCTGGCCACCGGTCTGCTCGGCCCGCTCGGCTGCGGTATCCAGACCGGAGCCGGCGCGGTGATGAACTCCATGGATGTCCGGGCGGGGACGAGACTGGTCGTGCTCGGTGGCGGGCCGGTCGGGCTCGCGGCCGTCATGGCCGGGGCGATCCGGGGCTGCTCGGCCATCGTCGTCGTCGAGCCGCATGCCGACCGGCGTGCCTTCGCACTGACGGTCGGCGCGACCGCCGTGGTCGACCCGGCCGAGGGGCCACTGGCCGACGGCCTGCGTGCCGTCGTCCCGCAGGGGGCCGACTACCTGTTCGACACGACCGGCCGGGTGGAGGTGATCTCGGCGGCGCTGGGCGTGGCCGCGGCCAACGCGACTCTCGGCCTGGTCGGTGTGCCGCAGGACTTCTCGGTGGAGCTGCCGTTGAACATCGTCCGCGCCATGCAGCTCGGTCTCACGGTCAAGGGGATCGTCGAGGGGGACAGTGACCCGCAGGTGTTCATCCCGGAGCTGTTGCAGTACCACCGGGAAGGACGGTTCCCGTTCGACACGATGATCCGGACGTACCCGCTGAGCGACATCAACGCAGCGGTCGAGGCCCAGCACCGTGGCGAGGTGGTGAAGGTCGTCCTGCTACCCGGTCGCTGACCGCGGCGTCCGTTCCGTTCCCTTCCCGAAGCACAGGAGTCCACGATGCCCACGATCGACTACGACGCGCTCTACATCGGTGGCCGCTGGCAGACGCCGGTGGGAGAGTCGACCATCACGGTGATCTCGCCGATCACCGAGCAACCGGCAGGTTCGGTGCCGCGTGGCACCGAGGGTGATGTGGACGCGGCCGTGGCGGCCGCCCGGGCAGCATTCGACGATCCCGGGGGGTGGTCGACATGGACGCCGCAGCGCCGCTTGTCGGTGCTGGAGGCCTTCGCCGTCGAACTGGAGCGGCGGGGACCGGAGACGGCGCGGCGGGTGACCCTGCAGAACGGGATGCCGACGACCGTCGCACATGCCATCGAGGCCGGGTTCCCGGCGATCCTCATGCGCTACTACGGCGGGCTGATGGTGGACGGCGATCAGGAGGAGATCCGTCCTGGCATGGGTGGCGGCCGGACCAGGGTGACGCGGGAACCGATCGGTGTGGTGGCGGCCATCGTGCCGTGGAACGTCCCGCAGGGCATCACCGCGCTGAAACTGGCACCCGCCCTGGCCGCGGGATGCTCGGTGGTGCTGAAGCCTGCCGAGGAGACCGTGCTCGACGCCTTCCTGCTCGCGGAATCGGCAGCGGCCGCCGGCCTGCCGCCCGGCGTGCTGAACGTGGTCCCGGGCGGCCGGGAGCTCGGCGCCTACCTCGTCGGTCACCCCGGGGTCGACAAGGTGTCGTTCACCGGCTCCACCGCTGCCGGGCGGGCGATCGGCCGGACCTGCGGCGAGCTGCTCAGGCCGGTGACGCTCGAGCTCGGCGGCAAGTCGGCGGCCATCGTCCTCGACGATGCCGACCTGGACATGCGCATGGAGAGCTTCTTCGCCGCGACGATGATGAACAACGGCCAGATCTGCTGGCTGGGAACGAGGGTGCTCGCGCCGCGCAGCCGCTACGGGCGCGTCGTGGACGCGGTGACCGACATGGCACGGTCCAGGGTCGTCGGTGATCCGTTCGACCCGGCCGTGCACGTCGGCCCGCTGGTATCGGCCCGGCAGCGCGAAAGGGTGGAGGGCTACATCGCCGTCGGGCGTCAGGACGGCGCCCGTCTGACCACCGGCGGCGGCAGGCCGGCGGGTGTGGACCGCGGCTGGTACGTCGAGCCGACCGTCTTCGCCGACGTCGACAACTCGGCGAGGATCGCCCGCGAGGAGATCTTCGGCCCGGTGCTCTCGGTGATCCCGTACGACACGGTCGCCGATGCCATCGCGATCGCCAACGACAGCGACTACGGACTCGGCGGCTCGGTCTGGACCGAGGACCCGGACCGTGGGGCCGAGGTCGCCCGCGGCATCAGGTCCGGCACCGTTGGCATCAACGCCTACTCCAACGACCCGCATTCGCCCTTCGGCGGGGTCAAGGCCAGCGGGCTCGGCCGGGAGCTCGGGCCGGAAGGCCTGCACTCCTACCAGTTCCCGAAGAGTGTCTACCTCGACAACTGAGGAAGTCGTACTGTTCTCGCGGCCGGAAGCGGTTCCGGAACCTGGGATAGAAGGAGTGATCACACTGTGGTGAGCACCGGCAGAGCGGAACTGCCCGGCCCGGAGGACGCGGACCGGGACAGGCCCTCGGATGCCCTGCAGACGGCCGTCCGGGAGAGCTTTCCGACCGACCCGGCGGGCCAACAGGCCATCGACCAGAAGCTGCACCGCAGGGGCGGTCCCGGCTGGACACCGCTGGCACTGTCCCGGCTCGTCGACGGCGTCCGGGCGTTGCTCGACGAACGGGTCGGCGCCGGATGCGAGATCCGCGAGCCGCGGTGGCTCACCGGCGGCGCCTCGAAGATCCAGATGGCCTTCACCGTCGTCCTTCCCGGGCAACAACCACGACGGATGCTGCTCAGGATGGATCCGCCGGAGACGCTGAACGCGACCAACAAGTCCACCGAGTTCGAGGTGCTCCGCGCTGTCGGCGCCGTGCTGCCCGTGCCGGAGGCGCCGTGGATGGACGCAACGGGCGAGTTCCTGCCGGAACCGGCACTCATCTGCGGCTTCGTCGACGGTGTGACGAAACCGGCGCTGACCTCGACCGGCCAGGTGACGGGCCTGGGCACGAACTTCGGGGCGTCGTTGCGTCCGTCGCTCGGCGCCGACTTCGTGACGCACCTCGCCGCGCTGCACACCCTCCCGGTGACCGGTGTGCAGTCTCCAGCGGTGGTCGCACCGCGGACGGGCACCAGCGAGTCCGCCCTGTGGCGACTCAACTTCGAACGCCAGCTGTGGGAGCTCGACAGGGGCGAGGACGTCCCGCTCATGGATGTGGCCGGCGGCTGGCTCGCCCGCACCGCCCCGGTCCTGGACCGGGTGAGCGTGGTCCACGGTGACTACCGCAGCGGCAACTTCCTCTTCGACGAGGCCTGCGGGCGGATCACCGCGTGGCTGGACTGGGAGTCCTGCCATCTCGGCGACCGTCATGCCGATCTCGCCTACTGCACCCAACCGCTGTACGGCCACTACGCGGAGGACGGTGAGACCTTCCTGGCCGGCGGTCTGCTCCCGGTTCCCGACCTCCTCCGGATGTACGAGGAGGCCTCGGGTCTGTCGATCGACCCGGTGCGGCTGGGCTGGTATTCGATCCTCTGCTCGTACTCGGCCGTGGTGAAGACCCTGGCCACCTCCTACCGGGTGGCCCGGCTCGGCCGCTCGCACCAGGACGTGCTGCTGGCCCGGCTCGAGGGAACCGTTCCTGTTCTGCTGCAACAGCTCTCCACCAAACTTGAGGAGGTGCTCTGAATTGGACCACACGGCGAACACGGCCCGCGCGGCGTTGAAGGCCATGCGGGAGGTGGTGGTACCGGCACTGGACGGGGACGGAAGGAAGCAGGCGGCCGAGCAGGCGCAGCTCGTCGCGGACTTCCTCGCCTTCGTCGCCGAGCGGGTCGATCTGATCGACCGGCGGGCGGCGTTCCACCTGCGGTGCACGACCGCCACGGCGCGGGCCCTCGCCGCCGACCCGGCGGTGCCCGGGCTCCGGTCCCGGCCCCGCCTGGAGCAGGCTCTCCGGCAGCGTCCCGACCCCACCGCGGCCGGCGGATCGATCGAGGCGGTCACGGCCGGGCTCAACGCCGCGATCGGTGCGGTCGTCCGGGACGCCGACGGGCTTCCCGCCGTGGAGCGCCGACGGATCGAGCAGATCGTCGTGGCGGGGGCGCAACCGGGGATCAGGGGCGATCGATCGTGGCTGGCGCCACTGGGTTTCGATCCCGATCCACTGGGGGTGCCCGAACTGGGGGCGAGTCTCGACTGGGGTCTGGGTGCCGGCTGAGTCGGGATGCGCCGGTGCGCCAGATGGTCGGTGACGCCCGGACCAGGGACTCGCGGACCGGTGGCCCTCGGACCGGTGGCTCTCAGACCAGCGAAGGTCGGTACGTGTAGGACCGGCTGCGGCTGTGCGCGAACTCCAGGATGCCGGTGCCGGCGACTCCGTCGCAGGTGAACGCGGTGAGCCGGTCGGTGAGGGCGGAGTCCACGGTGGCAGGCGACACGGATCCGTCGAGCGGGTAGACGTCGTACTCGAGATGATCGACGCCACAGGGCTTCCCATGGTGCCCGCCGTAGCCGGCCCCGGCCATCCAGCCGCCGCCGGCCCGCGCGTCGCCGTCGATGTCCAGCACCGCGCCGGATGCGGTGGTCACCCGGACCCGGCCGGTCTCCAGGTCAAGACCGGGACCGAAGGTGAGATCGTGCCGTACGTCGACGATGTCGTCCACCTCGCCGGAGGTGTGCAGCACCGCACCCTCCAGCAGCAGCCGGCCGCCCGTGCGGTCCTCGACGTGCAGGAATCCCACGCAGTACTCCGGGAACTGTGCCTGGTACCAGAGGTGCAGGCCCTGCCCGCCGGCCATCGTGCGCACGCCGCGGGAACGGTCCCGCTGGCCGTACCAGCCCGCGACGTCGGTCCGGACGCCGTCGATGGTGATGGTGCCGGTATAGGTGCCGGACTGGAAGAGGTGGTCGAAGGTCGACGGGACGCCGTCGGCGTTGCGCACCTCGACGCCGCCGTGCCATGCCTCGGTCCGTGCCCGCCAGGTGATGTCGCAGCCGAGCCCGATGGGGTTGTCCGCTAACCGGAGTCGCCAGCTGCGGTTCGGCTCCAGCACGGTCCAGGACAGCGGCCCGACCGATCCCGCGGCCGCCGGCGACAGCGCGGAGAGCTCGGTGGAAAACCGCAGGTTGCGCTGCTCGGTGGCCGTGGTCACGACCGCGAAACCGTCCGTGACGTCCCGGACCGGGTAGACCCCGGCGCCCATGATGACCGACGGCGCGGTGGCGTCCGTCGGGTGCAGGTTGAACATGAACCGGTCGAAGAAGCGCTCGGGAAGGTCCGGGGTGCCCGGGGCGACGAGCGGATCGTGGAAGGTGTCTTCGAGTTGCAGCACCTGAACCTCCATGTTCGGTACGACCAAAAGAACGATCGCACCGAACATAGCAGCGAGGCTGCCGGGTGTCAGTCCTCGTCCGGCACCGAGATGTCGGTCCGTTCGTCGACCTGCATGAGGGCCTCGGCGTAGGAGTGCACGTGCCGGGTCATCCGGCGGACCGCCGCATCGGGGTCGAGATCCCTGATGGCATTGGTGATCGTGGTGTGGGCCCGCAGGGTGGTCGCCTTCACGGCCCGGTCGACGAACGCCTCGTTCTCGGTGGCGGTGTAGATCGCCCGGGACAGGGCCATCATCATGCCGGTCAGCAGTTCGTTGTGGCCGGCCGCGGCGACGGCGACATGCCAGTCCAGGTTGGACTGCAGGAACAGCGCCAGGTCCGGCTCGTCCAGCGACGCCTCGAGGTCGGCGTTGGCCCGGCCCAGCGCGTCGAGGTCCTCGTCGGTGCGGTGGGTGGCGGCCAACCGCGCGCAGAACGGTTCGATGGCCTCGCGGGTCTCCAGCAGGGCGGCGAGCCGGATCTGCCGGCCGCGGATCAGCAGTCCGACCGACCGGGCCATCGACTCCTCACCGGGGCGTTGCACGAAGGCGCCGCCGGCACGCCCGGCCTTGATGCGGACCAGACCCTGTACCTCCAGGATGCGCAGGGACTCGCGCACCGTGGTGCGACTCATCCTGGTCTGCACGACCAGCTCGCGCTCCGGGGGCAGCGGTGTCCCCTCGACGAACTCGCCGGACAGGATCCGCTCGCGCAGGGCATCGGCGAGCACGTCGGAGGCCTTCGGAACCTGCATCGGGGACAACTTGATCTCCGACCGCCCCACCCTGTCGATCGGGTCCGTCGACATGCCCCACTCCGTTCTGGTCTAACGGTCAGACCTAATATACTCTTCGATCAACAATCGTGATCTCGGCAGGGTAGCCGGACTCCGACGAAGAGGTGCAGCCCGTGCGGTGGACGTTGACCGATGAACAGCAGATGTTCCAGGAGACCTTCCGTGGGTGGCTCGGCCGGGCCGCCGCGCCCGATGCGGTGCGCAAGTGGCTGGACACGGAGGATCCCGCCGGGTTCGACCGCCAGCTCGACGACGAGGGTTGGTCCGCCGTCGGTTTCGCCGAGGAGGTCGGCGGCCAGGGCGGCGACCTGTTGGAGAGTGCCCTCGCGGCGGAGGAGTTGGCCCGGTGTGCGGCCCCGTCCGGGCGGTGGACCGCGCTGTCGCTGGCCGGCGCGATCGATCCGGACGGGGTCGAGGCGGCGGTGTCCGGCGAGCAGAACCCGGCCGTCGCCGTCGATGCGGGCCGGGTGCCGGGTGTCGCGCGCGCGGTCACCGCGGACGGAGGCCGGCTCACCGGCGAGATCGGCTGGGTGGTCGGTGGTGCCGGCGCGACCCGGCTCCTCGTGCCGGTGCACGACGCGTCCGGAGGTCCTGTCTGGTACGCCGTGGACGCTGCCGCGGAAGGCGTGCGGGCCCGGCCCCGGCGGCTGCTGGACCGGTCGCGAACCGTCGCCGACATCGGGCTCGACGGTGCCGTTGCCGAGCGCCTGGAGGTGGACGGCGCGGCCGTGATGGCCGAGGTCGCGCTCCGCGCCGCGGTGCTCACGGCTGCCGATGCATTGGGAGCAATGGAGCGGGTCCTCGACCTGGCAGTGGAGTACGCCGGGCAGCGCCAGCAGTTCGGCAAGCCCATCGGGTCGTTCCAGGCGGTCAAGCACGCCGCTGCGACCATGCTGGTCGAGGTCGAGGCGTCCCGGGGCATCGTCTACTTCGCCGCGGCGTCGGTGGCGCAGGGGCACCCCGACCGGGCGTTGCACGCGGCGGTCGCCAAGTCGCAGGTCACGGCCATGGGTGCGCGCGCGGCCGATGTGGCACTCACCGTGCACGGCGCGATCGGCTACACCTGGGAGCACGACCTGCAGCTGTTCTACAAGCGGCTCAAGCTCGACGAGAAGCTCTTCGGCGCGCCGGCGGCCTGGAACGAGCGGATCGCCGACGGGCTCCGGCTCGTGTCCGCGACTGCTTGAACTTTGGTCAGTCCTTTTATACGGTGAAGCCAATCGGGACCGTGGTCGGTCCCGCCGCGGCGTTGCGGAACGATCGTTCCCATCGCACCGCGGCCTCCGACGAGGCAGATGGGAACGGGCGTCATGGATTTCGACCTCACCGAGGATCAGCAGACGATCCGCTCGGCGGTGCGTGAGTTGGCCGGCAAGTTCGACGACCAGTACTGGTTGGAGAAGGACGAGGCGCACGAGTTCCCGTGGGAGTTCTACGACGCGTTCGCCAAGGGCGGGTGGTTGGGGATCACCACGCCGGAGGAGTTCGGTGGCGCGGGGATGGGGATCACCGAGGCGTCGATCATCCTGGAGGAGGTCGCGGCGTCGGGGGCGGGGATGAACGGTGCGTCGTCGATGCACCTGTCGATCTTCGGGATGCATCCGGTGATCAAGCACGGGTCGGAGGAGTTGAAGGCGCGGACGTTGCCGCGGATCGTGGACGGCAGTCTGCACGTGTGTTTCGGGGTGACGGAGCCGGGTGCGGGTCTGGACACCACGAAGATCACCACGTTCGCCCGGCGTGAGGGTGATGAGTACGTGGTGAACGGGCGGAAGGTGTGGATCTCCAAGGCGGTGGAGTCGGAGAAGATCCTGCTGCTGACGCGGACGGCGAAGTTCGAGGACTCGCCGCGCAAGACGGACGGGTTGACGTTGTTCCTGACCGACATCGACCGGGCGCACATGGATGTGCGGCCCATCCGGAAGATGGGTCGGAACGCGATCACCTCGAACGAGATCTTCATCGACGACCTGCGGATCCCGGTGGCGGACCGGGTCGGTGAGGAGGGGAAGGGTTTCAAGTACATCCTCGACGGGTTGAACCCGGAACGGATGCTGGTGGCCTCCGAGGCGCTGGGGATCGGGCGGGCGGCGTTGCGGAGAGGCGTGCAGTACGCGGGGGAGCGTGAGGTGTTCGGCCGGCCGATCGGGATGAACCAGGGTTTGCAGTTCCCGTTGGCGGATTCGTTGGCGCATCTGGACGCGGCGGAGCTGGTGCTGCGGAAGGCGACCTGGCTCTACGACAACGGCCGGCCGTGCGCGCGGGAGGCGAACACGGCGAAGTACCTGTGCGCGGATGCAGGTTTCACCGCGGCGGACCGGGCGTTGCAGACGCACGGCGGGATGGGGTATTCGGAGGAGTACCACGTGGCCCGGTACTTCCGGGAGGCCCGGCTGACCCGGATCGCTCCGCTCTCGCAGGAGATGGTGCTCAACTACCTGGGCGAGCACGTGCTGGGCCTGCCTCGCAGCTACTGAGTCTTCCGGATCCGACGGCTCCGTTCCGACAACTCCATTCCTATAGACACTCTCGAAGACACGACAGGAAGCGGCGCATGACCTTCTCACTCGACGGCCGGACCGCGGTCGTCACCGGCGCGGGATCGGGCATCGGTGCCGCGGTGGCCCGTGCCTTCGCCGCAGCCGGCGCCGCCGTGCTCGTCACCGACATCGACGCAGATGCCGCCGAGAAGGTCGCCGGGACGCTGCGGGAGTCGGGGCTGGTCGCCGGATCCGCCGCGCTGGACGTGCGGGACGCGGACCAGGCGACGGCTGCCTTCACCGCCGCCGCCGAACTCGGTGGTACCGGCGCGGTGCACATCCTGGTCAACAACGCCGGTGCCATCGCCCCGGCCATGCTGCCGAAGATGACTGCGGACGCCTTCCGGAAGGTCGTCGACATCCACCTGTTCGGCACCTTCGCCTGCAGCCAGGCGGCGCTGCCCTTCCTGCCCGACGACGGCACCGGGCGGATCATCAATGTCACCTCCGCGGCGGGGCTGGTCGGCACCATCGGGCAGGTGAACTACTCCGCGGCCAAGGCCGGGATCGTCGGTCTCACCAAGTCCCTCGCCAAGGAACTGGCCCGGCGGCAGATCACCGTCAACGCGGTCGCACCGCTGGCCGCCACCCCGATGACCCAGAACATCCGGGACAACGAGAAGTTGGCCGCACTCACCCTGGCCCGGATCCCGCTCGGCCGCTGGGCCGACCCCGACGAGATCGCCGGCACCTTCGTGTTCTTCGCCTCGCCCGCGGCGTCCTACATCACCGGCCAGGTGCTGGCCGTCGACGGCGGGACGGTGATCTGAGATGGCCCGCGTCAGTGGACCTTTCCGGCGCACCGCCCGTGAGGTGTTGGTCGCCGAGGCCGTCCGCACCCCGATGGGCCGGTCGCACGCGGAGAAGGGATGGTTCCGCGACACCCATCCCAACGAACTTCTCGGCGCCGTCTACGCCGAACTGCTGCGGCGCGCCGATCTGCCCGCCGCCGCCGTCGAGGACCTGATCATCGGCTGCACCGCGCCGTTCGGCGAGCAGTCCCGCAACATCGGCCGGAACGCCTGGCTGCAGGCCGGTTTCCCGGCCGAGGTGCCGGCCGTCACCCTCGACCGCCGCTGCGGTTCGGCGCAGACCGCCGTCGAGATGGGCGCCGCCCTGGTGGGTTCCGGCACCCACGACGTGGTGATCGCGGGCGGCGTGGAGCACATGGGGCACGTCCCGATGAACTCGCCCGCGGCGATCTCCGAGCTGTTCGGGGAACCCTGGCCGGCGGCCCTGCGCGAGCGGTACGACTTCGTCACCCAGGGCGAGAGCGCCGAGCTGATCGCCGACCGGTGGGGCATCGACCGGTTGCAGATGG
The DNA here is from genome assembly GCF_009707545.1 of Nakamurella alba. Lineage (NCBI taxonomy): Bacteria > Bacillati > Actinomycetota > Actinomycetes > Nakamurellales > Nakamurellaceae > Nakamurella > Nakamurella alba. The sequence continues at coordinate 187,624 of NZ_WLYK01000001.1, forward strand.
ACGAGTTCGCGGCCCGGTCGCACACGCTGGCCGCCGACGCGATCGCCGCCGGGCGGTTCGAACCGGAGATCCTGCCGTGGGACCTGGACGGCGCCGTGCGCACGTCCGACCAGACGGTCCGCCCCGGTACGACGGTGGAGACGCTCGCCGGTCTGCGCACCGTGTTCCGCCAGGGTGAGCACGCGAGGATCACCGCCGGTAGCTCGTCCCCGATCTGCGACGGCGCCTCCGGCGTCCTGCTGGCCTCCCGGGACGGGGTCGAGGAGTACGGGCTGCGGGCCCGCGCGCGGGTCGTCGACCAGACCACGGTCGGGGTCGACCCCATCATCATGCTGACCGGGCCGATCCCCGCCACCCGGAAGATCCTGGAGCGCAACGGACTCGACATCACCGACATCGATCTGTTCGAGGTCAACGAGGCGTTCTCCTCGGTCGTGCTCGCCTGGCAGCAGGAACTGAAGCCCGACCCGGACCGGGTCAACGTCAACGGCGGGGCGATCGCGCTCGGCCACCCCGTCGGCGCGACCGGCGGGCGGCTCATCGCCACGGCGGTCGCCGAGATGGAGCGGCGGGACGTCGAACTCGCGCTCGTCACCATGTGCTGCGGCGGCGGCCTCGGCACCGCCACCCTGCTGCAGCGGATCTGATCGTGATCGACCTCCGCCCGCTCCTGGCCGCCGGCGACGGCGTGTTCTGGAACCAGACCTGCGCCGAGCCCACCCCCTTGGTGGACGCCCTCCTCGACCAGGTCGCGGAGATCGGTGACATCCGGGCGTTCGTCGGCATGACGCTGCACCGGCGACTCACCCAGGACCCGCCGCAACAGCTGCACGTGGTGTCCTACGGCGGTCTGGGCGAGCTCCGGCGGCTCGCCCGTTCCGGGCGGCTCGAGGTGGTGCCCGCGCACTACTCGGCGCTGGCCGGCCTGTTCGCCGCCCGGCGACTGCCGGGAGATGTTGCCCTGATCCAGGTCTCGCCGCCGGACAGTGGCGGCTGGTGCACGCTCGGGCTGGGTGTGGACTACATCGCGGACGCTCTGCCGCACGCCCGCGCGGTGATCGCCGAGATCAACGCGCAGATGCCGGCGACGGCCGGTGCCCCGCGGATCCACGTCGACAGCCTCACCGCCTCGATCCGCACCGACCGGCCGCTGGTGCAGGCGCCGGAGCCGGCCGCGAGCGAGGTGGAACAGCGGATCGCCGCCCACGTCGCGGGTCTCGTGCAGGACGGCGACACCGTGCAGATCGGTGTCGGTGCGCTGCCCGGTGCAATCCTGGACGGTTTGACCGGACACCGGGACCTCGGCCTGCACACCGGACTGATCGGCGACAGCGTCCTGCGGCTCTTCGACAGCGGCGCACTCACCGGCGCCCGCAAGGAGATCGACACCGGGCTCATGATCACCGGAGCCGCGTTCGGCGGCCCGGAACTGTACGGCCGGATCGGCGGCCTGCCGATCGAGTTCCGGCCGTCCAGCTACACCCACTCGCCGCAGGTGCTCGGCCGGCTCCGGTCCCTGGTGGCCGTCAACTCGGCGCTCGAGGTCGACCTGAACGGCGACGTCGGTGCGGAACGGGTCGGCGAACACTGGGTCGGTGCCATCGGCGGGCAGGTCGACTTCAGCCGGGCCGCCGCGCACGGCGGCGGCCGGTCGGTCATCGCACTGCGTTCGACGATTCGGGACGCCTCGACCATCCGGGCCACGCTGGCCCAGGGTGCCCCGACCACCGTGGCCGCCGACATCGACCACGTGGTCACCGAGCACGGGGTGGCCGACCTGCGCGGCCGCACCGCGGAGCAGCGGGCCGAGCAGTTGATCGCGATCGCAGCGCCCGAACACCGGCGGGAGCTGTCGGAGGCATGGGCCGCGACCGCGGCCGGCGGGACCAGCAGAAGGACGAAGGAGACGGCGTCATGACAACGGTGCAGATCCGCGAGGTGGGTCCGCGGGACGGGTTCCAGAACGAGCCGGAGACGATCCCGACTGCGGACAAGATCCGGTTGATCAACGGGCTGGGGCGGGCCGGGTTCTCCCGGATCGAGGTGGCGAGCTTCGTGCGGCCGGACGTGATCCCGCAGTTGGCGGACGGGGTGGAGGTGCTGCACGGCATCGATGTGCCGGACTCGGTGTCGTTGATGGTGCTGGTGCCGAACTCACGGGGGCTGGACAACGCGTTGGTGCAGCGGGAGTACTTCCACGAGGTGGCGTTGTTCGTGTCGGCGTCGGAGACGCACAACAAGAAGAACGTGAACCGCACGGTCGAGGAGTCGATGGCCGACAACGACGTGCTGGTCAAGCGGGTCGTGGCGGAGGACCTGACGTGCGCGGCGGTGATCGCGACGTCGTTCGGTTGCCCGTACGAGGGCAAGGTGGAGATGTCGCGGGTGCTGGATCTGGCGGAGCGGTTCGCCGAGCACGGCGCCACCGAGCTGGGATTCGGTGACACCACCGGGATGTGCAACCCGAAGTACGCGAACGAGTTCTTCGCGGCGGCGATCGAGCGGCTGCCCGGGGTGGAGGTCACGGCGCACTTCCACAACACGCGTGGGCAGGGTCTGGCGAACGCCTACGCGGCGCTGGAGGCGGGCTGCCGCAGCTTCGAGTCGAGCTTCGGTGAACTGGGCGGGTGCCCGGTACCGAAGGGGTCGACGGGCAACATCGCGACCGAGGACCTGGTCAGCATGTTCCACGAGATGGACGTGCAGACCGGGGTCGATCTGGACGTGGTGATCGGCTCGGCGCGGGAGGCGCAGCAGGTGCTGGGCCGCAAACTGACCAGCCACTCCATCGTCTCCGGCCCGATCAACTGGACCCCCGGGGTCGACGTCGTCGGTCACTGACCTTCCCCCGCACAGCACGAGAAGCACGGTCCGACACAGCAATCCGACAGTGCCGTCCCCACACCGCAGTCACGAGCAGAGAAGAAGGCCAGTCCCATGAGCAATCGCGTCGCAGTCGTCACCGGTGGTGCCCAGGGCATCGGCAAGGGGATCTCGGACGCCCTCGGCGCGGCCGGGTTCCGGGTCGCCATCGCCGACCTGAACATCGAGGCGGCGGAGAAGACGGCGGCCGGCATCCGGGAGGCGGGCGGTGAAGCGGTGGTGGTGCGGATCGACATCACCGACACCGCGTCGGTGTCCGCCGCCATCGCCTCCGTCGCCGATCAACTCGGCCCGATCGAGGTGCTGGTCAACAACGCAGGCTGGGACGACTTCATGCCGTTCCTGGACACCACCGAGGAGTTCTGGGACAAGATCCTGGACATCAACTTCAAGGGCGCCCTGCGGATGATCCGGAACGTCGTGCCCGGCATGATCGAGCGCGGGTACGGCCGGGTGATCAACATCGGGTCGGACGCCGGCCGGGTCGGATCGTCCCTCGAGGCCGTCTACTCCGGCGCCAAGGGCGGGATCATCGCCTTCACCAAGACCCTCGCCCGGGAGGTCGCCACCAAGGGCGTCACGGTGAACACGGTGTGCCCCGGACCCACCGACACCCCGGCACTGCGGAAGTTCGCCGACAACGCCGGCCAGGACGCCGAGAAGGTGATCAGCGGGATGACCCGCGCGGTCCCGATGAAGCGACTGGGGCGGCCCGAGGACGTCGGCACCGCCGTGGCCTTCTTCGCCTCCGACGCCACGTCCTTCATCACCGGCCAGACGCTGTCCGTCAGCGGCGGCCTGACGATGGCGTGAGCGGCATGACCTCCACCGCGACCACCACCGGCCCCTCCGCCGCGGCTGGTGCCCCCGTGCCTGCCGTGGCCCACGAGATCGACGGCGACCTGCAGGTGATCACGCTGCAGCGCCCCAAGGCCAACGCGCTCGGCGAACCGATCATCGACGGCATCAACGCCGCGCTGGACGCTGCCGACGCCGCCGGCGGCGTCAAGTACGTCGTCGTTGCCTCCGCGCTGCCCGGATTCTTCGCCGCCGGGGCCGACATCAAGCTGATGGCGGAGGCCGATGCCGAGGGGTTCCTCGCCTACGGCAACCGGCTGCGGGGCGCCCTGGACCGGCTCGCCTCGGCCGACCGCATCACGGTCGCCGCCGTCGACGGGCTCGCGCTGGGCGGCGGCCTGGAACTGGCCATGGCCTGCACACTCCGGGTCGGCGGCGCCGACGCCTCGTTCGGGCTGCCCGAGGTGCGCCTCGGGCTGATCCCGGGAGCCGGTGGGACACAACGACTGCCACGACTGGTCGGCCGCGGCCGTGCGCTGGACATCATGCTCACCGCCCGGCAGGTGCCCGCCGAGGAGGCGCACGTCATCGGGCTCGTCGACCGGCTGGTGCCGGCGGGCACGGCACTGCAGCACGCACTCGAGCTGGTGGCGGGCCTGCGCGGGATGTCCCTGCCGGCGCAGCAGGCGGTCATCCGGACCGTCGATGCCGCCGCGGACCTCCCGCTGGAGCAGGGGCTGGCCTTCGAGGTGACGCAGGAGCAGGAACTGTTCGAGACCGGTGAGGCGGCCGAGGGTATCGCCGCCTTCGTCGGCAAACGGGCGCCCCGGTTCGGCTGACGTCCGGACCGCAGACCGACAGCCGGAGGTCGATACCGTCCTGGCGGACGTACCTGTGGCGCCATTGAAGATCCGCCCGCCGGACCCGGCGGGCCGCAGCACCACCGAGGAGAGAACGTGACCGACTGGGCGGCGTCGCTCGAGACGATCAGGATCGACCGGCCGGACGAGGGCATCGTGGTGGCCACGCTGCACCGCCCGGAACGGCTCAACGCCATGAACAACACCATGTTCCGCGAGTTCGAGGTGCTCGCCCGGCGGGTCGACGCCGAGCCGGCGACCCGGGTGCTCGTGCTGACCGGGGCCGGGCGCGGGTTCTGCGCCGGCTACGACCTCGAGGACGCCGAGGAGCTGCCCGGACTCACCGCGATGGGCATGCTGGACCAGCAGGAACTCGCAGCCCGCGGCCTGTCCGCCCTGCGCGGGATCAAGCAGCCGCTGATCGCCGCCGTCAACGGCGCGGCCGCCGGTGGCGGGCTGTCGCTGTCGCTGTGCGCGGACATCCGGCTGGCCTCGCCGGCGGCGAGGTTCAACGCCGCCTTCGTCCGCATCGGCCTCTCCGCGGGGGACCTCGGCGCCTCCTGGCTGCTGCCCCGGCTGATCGGACCGGCCCGGACGGCCGAGATCGCCTACACCGGGCGCATCGTCGGGGCCGAGGAGGCCGAGGCGATCGGCCTGGTCAACCGGGTGGTGCCGGCCGACGAGCTGCTGCCGGAGACGCTGTCGATGGCCCGGGCGATCGTCGCCAACTCCCCGGCCGGTATCCAACTGTCCAAGCGGGCGCTGCAGAACAACCTGGAGATCGGCAGCTACGGCGCCGCCCTGGAACTGGAGAACCGGGGCCAGGCGCTCCTCACCCGCGGCGCGGACATGGCCGAGGCCCTCGCCGCGTTCAAGGCCAAGCGCGCCCCGCAGTTCACCGGAGCCTGAGATGTCCACGCCTGAGCTGTCCACGCCCGAGAAGTCCACGACCGAGGAGACGAGCGTGCTGCGCAACTACACCCCGCCGGAGCTGGAGACGCTGTCGCTGGAGGTGCTGCCGGGTGGCGTGGTGGTGCTCTCGATCGACCGGCCGGACCGGATGAACTCCATGACCATCCGGATGTTCGAGGAGTTCGGCATCGTCGCCGACGCGCTGCGCGACACCGGCGCCCGGGCGATGATCCTGCGTGGGGCGGGGGAGAAGGTCTTCTGCGCAGGTTTCGACCTGGACGAGGTGGGCGTGCTGCCGTCCTACGGGATCCGGGAGTTCCTGGCCTTCCAGGAGATGGCCACCGGGGGCATCGCGGCCCTGCGGCAGTCGCCGTTCCCGATCATCGCGGCGATCCACGGCGCCGCGGTCGGAGGTGGCATGGCGCTCGCCCTGGCGGCCGACATCCGGCTGGCCGCACCGACCGCGCGGTTCTCCGCGGCCTTCACCCGGATCGGCTTCTCCGTCGGTGATCTGGGAACCTCCTGGCTGCTGCAACGGCTGATCGGGCCGGCACGCACCGCCGAGCTGGCCTTCACCGCCAGGATGGTCGAATCCGACGAGGCCGAGCGCATCGGCCTGGTCAACCGGATCGTGCCCTCGGCGGACCTGATGGACGAGGCCCTGACGATCGCCGGACAGATCTCGGCGAACTCGCCGGGTGGGGTGCGGATGTCCAAGCGTGCCCTGCACCGCAACCAGGAGATCGGTTCCTACGCGGCCGCTCTCGAGCTGGAGAACCGGGGACAGGCGCTGCTGACCAGAGGCAGTGACATGCCGGAGGCCCTGTCTGCGTTCAAGGAGAAGCGAGCACCCGTCTTCACCGGCCGCTGACGTCACCCTGGGGTGCGTCGCCGGCGTCCAGGGGTGGTTCGTCGGTGTTGAACCGTTCCAGCACGGACCGCAGGTTCTCGATCTCCGCCTCGGTCCAGGACGAGAGCTGCAGGCGCAGCATGCGGTGGCTGCGCTGCAGCATGTCGTCGACCCGCCGCGCGCCGTCCGGGGTCGCCGCGACCAGCGGCGCCCGCCGGTCGCCCGGATCGGGGAACCGCTCGGCGAGGCCCATCCGGACCAATTGCCCCAGCTGACGGCTGATGGCGGCCTTGTCGATGCCGAAGACCTCGGTGAGGTCCCGGTTCCGGACCGGGCCCGACTCCACCAGCCGGCGGAGCAGGCCGAACGCGGCGGTCGACAGACCGGGGTGGATGTCGCCGGCCGACCGGCGGCCGAAGGTGCGCACCCGGCGGGCCAGATGCCCGATCGCCCGCTCGATGCGGAAGAGATCCTCGTCGGACGGTGGGTGCACCACTCGACACTAGAGGGCGCACGGGTCGCCGAGCGGTTGGCGGTGCTCCTGGGGTGGTGTCGACTCCGGTCAGACCGGGACGGCCGTGGCCGGGGGCTGCCCCAGCGCCCAGGCGCGGAGCAGGAACTTCTGGATCTTCCCGGTGGCGGTCACCGGGAACTCGTCGACGAAGAACCACACCCCGGGCACCTTGAACGAGGCGAGCCGCTCCTTGCAGAAGGCCCGGAGCGACTCCGGGGTGACCTCCGATCCGGGAGCCCGCTGCACGATCGCCGCCACCACCTCTCCCCAGTGCGGATCGGGCAGGCCGATGACCGCGGACTGGCGGACCTCCGGATGGGTCGAGAGCAACTGCTCCACCTCCGCCGGGTACACGTTCTCCCCGCCACGGATCACCATGTCCTTCAGCCGGCCGACGATGCGCAGGTAGCCCCGCTCGTCCATGGTGCCCAGGTCACCGGAGTGCAGCCAGCCGTCGTCGGACAGCGCCGCGGCGGTGGCGGGCCCGTCGCCGAAGTAGCCCAGCATGGTCTGGTAGCCGCGGACACAGATCTCGCCCGGCTCACCGGTCGGCACCACCTCGCCCGTCGCGGGATCGGTGACGGCGACCTCGACGTGCGGCAGAGGTGCGCCGATGGTCTCCGACATGTCCTCGGGGCTGTCGGACAGCCGGGTCTGGCTGATCACACCGTGCATCTCCGTCTGCCCGAACAGGATCGAGAAACCGCACCCGAACGCGGAAGTGGTGCGCCGGACCAGCTCGGCGGGCACGAAGGAAGCGCCGGACATGACGGTCCCCAGGGACGAGAGGTCCCGGGTGCGGGCGTCCGGATGATCGAGCATCGCGACCAGCATGGTGGGGACCGCGAGCATGATGGTGCCGCGGTAGGTCTCGATCAACTCGAGCTGCAGTGCAGGGTCGAAAGCCGGTAGCAGGACGTAGGTCCCGTGGTGGGTGAAGGTCCCGAGCTCGGTGAGGGCGCCGCCGCCGATGTGGAACATGGGCATGGAGTTGACCCACACCGCGCCGTCGGTCACGCCGGCGCCCCTGGCCACGAACCGCGATGCATTCACGAGGCCCCGGTGGTGCAGGAGCGCGGCTTTCGGGAAACCCGTTGTCCCGGAGGTGTACTGGATCTGACAGGGATCGTCCGGTGTCACCTCCGGCAGCTCGTGCGCGCCGGGCGTCCCGCCGAGAAAGCCCGCCCAGTCGTCGAACGAGACCACCTGGCGCACATCGGGGAGGTCCGGTTGCATGTCGACGACGGCCTGGTAGGGCCGGAACCCGCGGTACTCGCCGGCGGCGAACACCCCGGCGGCACCGGAGTTCGACAACACGTGCCGGACCTCGGACTCGCGCAGCGCCGGGTTGACCGTGACCAGCACCAGCCCGGCCAGTGCCGCGCCATGCTGGAGCAGCACCCAGTCCGCGCTGTTCGGCGACCACACCGCGACCCGTTCGCCGGGTGCGAACCGATCCAGCAGCAGGAGCGCGATGTGTCGTACCTGGGCATCGAGCTCGGCGTAGGTCCAGGTCCGTCGCGCCTCCGGCGCCGCCACGGCATCGACGAGTGCCACCCGGTCCGGGCAGGTGGCGACCGCGGAGGCGAGCACCCCGGGAACGGTCGTCTCGATCAGCGGAAGGGAGATGTCGGCAGGTCGATGTGACGTGGATCGCATCATGGGCGGCGACGCTAGCCGAGATGCGGTCCGATGTACAGATGGTCCGACCAAAAATCTGGACTTCCGGAACATCGGGACAAGTCGTTGACCGGGACAACATCCTGGCGTACGGTCACCAACTGTCGGACCAAACCAGTGCGCCGCCGCCGCACGGGTCGACGACGGTGTGGACAGCGAGGTCGGAACACATGGTGGACATCGAGGACCGGGTCGTTCCCGGTCGGGCGATCGCCCGGTTGACCGCGGTCGCCGGCGACCCGGACGCCTACGTCCGGGAATGGAAGCAGCGCACCGGCGGCCGGGTCATCGGGGCCTTCCCGATGAACTTCCCCGCCGAGATCGCCCATGCCGCAGGCCTGTTGCCGGTCCTGATCCAGGAGAACCGGGAGACGATCACCGTCGGCCGCAACCTGCTGACCGAGTTCTACTGCGGATACACCCGGAACATCGCCGACCAGGCCGCCAAGGGCAGGCTGTCGATCTACGACGGGTTCTACAACGCCGACCACTGCATCCAGCTGCTGGGTGCGGTCGACGTCACCCGCGAGTTCGAGGAGGACACGCCGGTCTACTTCGGGCAGTTGGAGACCTCCATCGGCAGCACCTGGGCGATCGACAAGGTGCAGCGCAAGATGGCGGCGTTCCGTGCGGAGATCGCGGGTTTCGTCGGACACGACATCCACGACGACGACCTGCGGGCCAGCATCGAGCTGTTCAACGAGCAGCGCCGGCTGCTGCGTCGGTTCTACGACGAGCGGCGTTCCGGCAACGCCTACTTCTCGCCGGCCCACCTGCAGGTCCTCGTGAAGTCCGGGATGGTCATGGACCGGGCGGAACACATCGCCCTGCTGCAGGAGGTGCTGCAGCTCGGCCTGTCCGCCGAGCGGCAGCGCGGTCGGATCAAGGTCCACCTGTCCGGACACTTCTGCCATGCCCCGCGGACCGAGCTGCTCGAGCTGATCGAGGAGTGCGGCGCCCAGGTCGTCGACGACGACCTGTTCCACGGGACCCGTTGGATCGCCGCCGACGTGCCGGACGCCGACGACCCGATCGAGGCGATGGCGCTGTGGTACCTGGCGCGCAACGTCGCAGTGCCCTGCCCGACCCGGGTGCAGCACGACGTCGACTGGGACGGCTACCTGCTCGACGTGCTCGACGGCAGCGGCGCCGAGGGCCTGATCGTCCTGATGGCCAAGTTCTGCGAGCCGCACATGCTCTACTACCCGGAGCTCCGAAAAGCTCTGGACAGCAAGGGTATCCCGCACCTCTTGATCGAGACCGAGCACGAGGGGATGCCGCTGGAGTCCATGCGGACCCGGATCGAGGCGCTCCTGGAACGCATCCGCCGGCGCCAGGCCGTCCTGGTCTGACCCCCCATGCCACTACCTGATCCCGACGCCACCAGCACCCGAGAGGAACCGAGCCCATGAGCACCGCCGTCGCGAGCCCGATGAACAGGCTCGGCTCCACCGCGCTGGCCGGCGCGATGACCAGCGCCTACTGGGAAAGGATCTTCACCGCGCGGGAACGCGGGGCGCAAGTGGTCTGGTACAACGGCTCCGCGGTCAACGTCATCTTCCAGGCCGCCGGGCTGGAATGGTGCCACGGCGAGGCGTTCTCGGCACGACTGGCCGCCCAGCACCTGGAGAAGCCGGCCCAGCTGGCCGGCGAGGAGTACGGCTACGTCGGCGAGCTGTGCAGCTACGCCCGGACCCATCTCGGCTGCGCGGTCCTCACGCAGCAGGCGCGCGAGGAGGAGAACTCGGGCGTCGTCGGCATGGTCGACCAGCGGGAGTTGGCGAGCCGGCTGCCGGCACCGGACTTCTTCGTCAATGCCTACGCGGGCTGCAGCACCGGCCAGCAGTGGGACGAGATCTCCTACCGGGTGTTCGGCAAGGACGTCCCCATCTTCAACGTGTCCCTGCCGTTCCTCTGGGGGAACAAGCCGGATGCCGGCTACCTGCGAGGTCAGGAGTGGGAGGAGGCGACCACCTACGTCTCCGACCAGCTGCACGACCTGATCCGGTTCGTCGAGCAGATGACCGGACGGAAGTTCGACTTCGACCGGCTCCGCGAGGTCATGTCGTACGTGAAGAAGGCCTCGGAGCTGCGCCGCGAGGCCATGGCCATGTGCAAGGCCGCGCCCACCCCGGCCACCTACTGGGACTGGATCGCCAGCATCGCGCCGATCAACTTCCTGCCGGCCGGCCCGGAGCTCGTCGCCTACTTCCAGGCAGTGCGGGACGAGGTCGCGCAGCGGCTGGCGGACGGGGTGCCCGGGATCGCGAACGAGCGCTACCGCCTCTACTTCGACGGCATCATGAACTGGAACAAGCTCGGCTACCTGGCGCGCAAGTTCGCCGAGTACGACGTCGCAGTGGTCTGCGGGCGCTACACGCACAATGCGTTCTGGCAGGAGCCGCACCTGATCGACACCGACGACCCGATCCGGGGTATGGCCCAGCACTACCTGCTGTGCCCGACCAACCACGGGGTCCGGACGCTCAAGTACCTGACGAACCGGGACTGCGCCGACTACGGCGTGGACGGGATCGTCTTCCACTCGACCCGCACCTGCCGGGCCTTCACCAATCCTCAGCACCTGCTGGCGAAATCGGCGCAGAAGGAACTCGGCATCCCGTCGATGTTCTTCGAGGGCGACGTGGCCGACGCCTCCTTCTACAAGGAGGAGATCCTGGAGAGCCGGCTGGTCGCCATGCTCGAGGGCATCGACGTCCGCCGTGCCCGGGCACTGGCCTGACACCCGCAGGCGTCGGAGGAACGGAGAGGTGGTGGAACGCATGGTCACCGAAGTCGGGAAGTACTACCTGGGAGTGGATCTCGGGTCCACCACCGCCAAGTCGGTGATCGTCGACGAGCGCGGCGCGATCGTCGGCTCGAACGTCGTCCAGATGGGCGCCGTGAGCAAAGAGGGCATGCGGCGCTCCGTCGAAGGTGCGCTCCTGGCGGCGGGGCTGGTCCGGGACGACATCAGCGGCACCATCGGCACCGGGTACGGCCGCCGCCTGGTGCCCGGCGTCGATCGGACCTTCACCGAGATCACCTGTCATGCGCGAGGTGTCGCGGCCATGTGCCCGGGTGTGGCGCTGGTGATCGACGTCGGCGGGCAGGACAGCAAGGTGATCGCCGTGGACGACGAGGGCCTGGTCGACAACTTCGCCATGAACGACCGGTGCGCCAGCGGCACCGGACGCTTCTTCGAGGTGCTCGCCCGAGCCATCGAGGTCGATGTCGACGACCTGGGCGCCCTCGCCCTGCGCGGGACCAGGGATCTCGAGGTCAGCAGCATGTGCGCGACATTCGCCGAGACCGAACTGGTCTCGCTGCTGGCCGAGGGTGCCGAACCCGCCGACATCGCCGCATCCGTGCACCGGGCGGTGGCTGCCCGGACGCTGGGCATGGTCGCCCAGGTGGGCAAGCGATCCCCGGTGGTCATGACCGGTGGGGTCGCGAAGAACGCGGCAGCGGTGAAGTTCCTCGCCGACCTGCTCGGTACCGATGTCCGGGTGCCGGCCGACCCCCAGGTGACCGGCGCCTACGGCGCCGCCCTGCTCGCCCTGGAGACCTACGGAGCGAACGGGTCGGAACCCGGGTCGGACGTCGAGTTCCCGGTGCGCGCCGCACCGGGCTGTGCCACCTGCGCCTTGGTGAACGGCGGATCGACGTCGACGCCGGGTGCGCACGATGCCGGCGCACACGCCGCTGCGGCGACCCCACTGCGGCTCACCATCCATTCACACCGCTGACCGAGAAACACTGATCGGAAGAAGATGTCGGTGCGTCCAGCACCCGGGTCATCGGGATTCGTCGCACTTCTGCAACGCACGACCGCACCACCACCGCAGCTCGACCGGAACACAGGCGCCGCCGCAATACAGCACCGCGAAGACATCACCGAGCAGGTACCGCGGACGACGGAGTGGTCGTCCGCACCGCCCACGGTGGGTCCACTGCCGGATCCACCGCCCGTCATCGATCAGGAGCCAGCCATGCCCACTGACGTCGCATCCGCCGGTCGTCCCGCCCGTAGGACCAGTCCGAAACGCGCGGCCACCGCGGCCTTCTTCGGGTCGGTGATCGAGTACTACGACCTGGTCGCCTACGGCACCGCCGCCGCGCTGGTGTTCGGTGATCTGTTCTTCAAGGGCGTGACCTCCCATGTCGCGCTGGTGCTGTCCTTCGCGACGTTCGCCGCCGGGTACGTCGCCCGACCGTTGGGCGGCCTGCTGTTCGGTTACATCGGGGACAAGATCGGCCGTCGCACCTCGGTGTTGCTGACCATCGCGTTGATGGGCGGGGCCACCGTGCTGATGGGCCTGCTGCCGACGTACTCGTCGGTCGGCGCCCTTGCGCCGATCCTGCTGGTGCTGCTGAGGATCTGCCAGGGGCTGGCGGTCGGCGGCGAGCTCGGTGGCGCCGTGCTGATCTCGGTGGAGCACGCCCCGGCCCACCGACGCGGATTCTTCGGGAGTTTCTCCACCGCGGGCGCCCAGGCCGGCACGCTGCTGGCCACCGCCGTCTTCTCCCTGGTGACACTGATGCCCTCCGACGACTTCTCGTCCTGGGGCTGGCGCCTGCCGTTCCTGGGCAGTGCCGTGATCGTGCTGGTGGGGATCCTGATCCGCTACGGGCTGGAGGAGACGCCGGACTTCGAGGAGTCGAAGGCATCCGGCCGGGTGCGGGCGCCGCTGCGCGAGGCCTTCACCAAGCACCCCGGCAAGATCGTGGCGATTACCCTCGTGATGGCCGGGATGATGTCGATCTGGTACGTCATCACCGTCTACAGCCTGTCCTACGCGACCGGTTCCGCAGGGATCGGCAAGACCTCGATGCTGTGGATCATCGCCGCCGCGAACCTGGCGATCGTGGTGATGAACCCGGTCTGGGGCGCACTCTCGGACCGCGTCGGGCGCAGCAAACTGATCACGGTGGGTCTGCTGCTCGAGGGTGCCCTGCTGTTCCTGTACTTCACGGCCGTCGACAGCGGCAGCGTCGGCTTCGTGCTCGTCGCGATGCTGCTGGTGGCCGGCGTCGGTCATGCCATGGTGAACGGCATCTTCCCGGCCTTCATCGCCGAGAGCCTGCCGACCGAGGTGCGCTACACCGCCGGCTCGTTCGGCATGCAGATGGCCGGGTTGATCGCCGGCTTCGCCCCGCTGGTCGCTGTGTCGCTGGAGAAGTCCCCGCTCGGCGTGTTCACCATCGCCATCGCCTGCTTCGCCTTCTGCCTGCTCGGTGGGGCCGCCGCCAGTACGGTGCTGCGGGACCGTCGGCGCACCGGCGCACCCACCGAGGACCCGCAGTCGGTCCTCGCCGGCTGACCGGGTAGCAATCCCCGGGCGCACCCGGCCCCCTCCGGCCGGGTGCGCCCGGGGAGTCCCTGCCGTACGAGATCCACTGTGCGGGAGAGGAAGTCGGTCACGGGCCACCGATCCTGCCGGATGGTGGTAGGCATCCGGCACTGCTAGAATCAAATAGCGAATGGTTTGACCAAAGCGGCTTTGCCGGGAGCCGTGCACGTCCGGCGACCGAGCCGCGCCACCGCACCGTTCGCGACGATCAACGACGCACGTCCCCAAGGAGTTCTCGTGAGTACACCCGATCTTCCCCCGCCGCCGGTCGCCGCGGACGGATTCGACCTGGCCGGGCGCGGAGTCGTGATCACCGGAGGCACCTCGGGTGTCGGCCTGGCCACCGCGATCGCGTTCGCCCGGGCCGGCGTGCGTCGTCCGGTGCTGGTCGGCCGGAACCAGGAGCGTGGCAAGGATGCGGTGCGCGCAGTCGTCGCAGCGGTGCCCGATGCGGACCCGCAGTTCCTCGCGGCGGATGCCAACGATCCGGTGATGGTGGAGGACGCCGCCGCCACCGCCGTCGGACTGCTCGGCCGGGTGGACGTACTGGTCAACTCCACCGTCGCCCCGTACCAGCCCACGCTGCTGCACCACATCCCGCTCGCCGACGTCGCAACGATCCTGACCCAGCAGGCACTCGGGCCGTTGATGATGAGCCGGGCGCTGCTGCCCCACATGCAGCAGAGCGGCGGCGGATCGATCATCAACATCGCTTCGGACGCGGCGCGGGTGCCGACACCGGGGGAGACCGTGCTGGGCGCGGCGATGGCCGCCATCGTCACCTTCTCCCGGACACTGGCCGTCGAGGGGAAGCGGAACGGGGTGCGGGTCAACGTCATCACCCCGTCGTTGATCGTCAACACCGGTTCCTACGACCGGGCGATGAGCCTGGAGTTCAGCAAGAAGATCTTCGACAAGATCGTGTCGCAGGCACATCTGGGACTGACCGAACCGGAGGACCTGGCGAACACCGTGCTGTTCCTGGCTTCCGATCTGTCCCGCCGGATCACCGGTCAGGTGATCAGCATCAACGGAGGGATCTCGGTCGCCTGATCCGGCGTCCGGGTCCCGCCCAGGAGAGGGAGCTCTGCCATGACGGTTCCTGCGGTGGCGAGGCCGGCGATCGACCGGCCGGATTCCCGCCACCTGTTCCGACTTCGCCTGCGCAGTGCCGACGACATCGGCGATCTCGAGATGTACCGCCCGGAGCAGCTGCGCCCGGGCAACACCATCCATGCCTGCATCGCGGAGGCCGCCGCCGATCGGCCCGGGAAACCGGCGATGATCGTCGTCGAACCGCCCGACCTGCTGACCCCGCACCGCGAGGTCAGCTACCTCGAGGTGGTCGAGGGCATCGAACGGTCCGCCTGCCTGTTCCGGTACGCGGCGGGGGACGCCGCGCCGGTTGTGGCGCTCATGCTGCCGATGGTGCCGGAGGGGCTGATCGCCACCTGGGGGGCGCAGACGGCGGGGATCGCCGTGCCGCTGAACCCGTTCCTCGAGCACTCCGCGTTGGTCCGGATGCTCGACGCCACCTCGGCCACCGCGCTGGTCACCGACCGGCGGATCCTGGAGCAGAAGGTCCCGGGCGGGGTGCCCGCGCTCCTGGACCGGGTGGCTTCGCTCCGCGAGGTGTTCCTGCTGGACGACGAGGACCCTGCACTGGACCTGCGCAGCAGATGGGACGAATTCGCCGACCGTTTCCGGGATCTTGCCGTCGACGAGGACCCGCTGCGCGACTCGATGCTGATGCCGACCGGCGGCACCACCGGCACCCCGAAGATGGTGCGGATGTGCCAGGGGCACCAGCTGTCCATCGCGTGGAACGTGGGCGCCCTGATGGGCAACGAGAGCGACGGCGTGGTCGGCCACGGCATGCCGAACTTCCACTGCGGGGGCACGATCTCGCTGGGACTCCGGGCGCTGGTCACCGGACAGACGCTGCTGACGCTGACCTCGGTCGGGTTCCGGTCGCGCGAGGTGATCGAGCACTTCTGGGAGATCGCCGGCCGGTACGGGATGACCTCGCTGCTGGCCACCCCGACCACCGCCCAGGCGCTGCTCGCCGCCACCGGTACGCCGGCGCCCGGACACCGGCTGACCGATTTCCATGTGGGTGGCAGCACGGTGCCGATGGACCTGGTGCGTGCGTTCCACGACCGGTTCGGGGTCTGGCTGCGCGAGAACTGGGGGGCCACTGAGTTCCACGGCACGACCACCGGTCATCCCAACGACGGCCGGCAGCCGGTGGTCGGTTCGGTCGGCCGCCCGCTGCCGCACAGCCCGGCCCGGGTGGTGGAACTGCATCCGGACGGGTCCTGGGCCAGGGACTGCGCGCCCGGCGAGCGCGGGGTCCTGCTGATCGGCGGCCCGAGCGTCACGGCCGGGTACCTCCCCGAGTCGCTGAACGCGGACTTCCATGTGAGCGGCGTTCCGGAGCCCGGGAAATGGGGCAACACCGGGGATCTCGGCATGATCGACGACGACGGCTACGTATGGGTGTTCGGCCGGGCGAAGGACCTGATCATCCGGGGCGGGCACAACATCGATCCCAAGGAGATCGAGGAGGTGCTCGTCGGGCACCCGGCCGTGCAGTTCGCCGCGGCCATCGGGCGCCCGGACCGGGCGAAGGGCGAGCTGCCGGTGGCCTACGTGCAGTTGCGGGCAGCCGCCGGCGCGACACCGGAGGAGCTCAAGGCCTTCTGCCGGGAACGGGTGCAGGAACAGGCCGCCGCGCCGGTGCATGTGCATGTGATCGAGCTGATGCCGCTGACACCGGTCGGGAAGGTGTCCAAACCCGCGCTGCGCAACCTCGCGCTGGAGGCGGAGGTGCGGAGCGTGCTGGACGAGCTGCTGCCGGGGGTGGCCGCGGAGATCGTCATCGACGACGCCGCGCGCCGGACCGCCCGGGTCCGTCTCGCCGCCGGCGCGGACCCCACCGGGGTGCGCCTGGTGGCAGAACGGCTGGGCGGGTACGAATTCGCGTCGGAGGTCTCCGTGGCCGGCGCCCCGGCGTGAGGGCAGGACCGGGTCAGATCGGTGTGGCACTGGGCCTGGTCTACGTCATCTGGGGGTCGGTGTACCTGGCGGTCCGCCTGGTCATCGACGAGACACCCCCGCTGACCGCCATGGGCGCCCGCTTCCTGATCGCCGCGGTGCTGCTCGGCGGATACGTCTGGTGGCGACGGGGATTCCGGTCCTTCCGACTCTCCGGTCGACAGATCGCCGGGGTCATCCTCATGGGTCTGTGCCTGCTGGCCATCGGCAACGGTCTGACCTCTCTGGGGCAGCAGCACGGGGTGTCCTCGGGCGGCGCGGCCCTGCTGGTGGCCAGCGCGCCGCTCTGGATCGCGCTGCTGCGCACGGCATCCGGTGACCGGCCGCCGTGGCTCGGTCTGCTGGGGGTGCTGGTCGGGTTCGGCGGACTGGTGGTGCTGGTGCTCGGCGGCGGCGCCGGGGTGGGGCCACTGCCGGCGCTGGGCGTCGGTGTCATGCTCGTCTCGGCCTTCTGCTGGTCCCTGGGCTCGTGGATCCGGCCGCGGGTCCCGCTGCCCGCCGACCCGTTGGTCGGTGCGACCTACCAACTGGCCGTGGCGGGGGTGACGCTGGCGACCGCCGGCCTGGTGTCCGGCGAGCCGTTCGATCCGCACCTGTCGGTCCGCGGCTGGGGAGCGATGGCCTACCTGGTGGTGGTGGTCTCCATCGTCGGCTTCTCGGCCTACACCTGGCTGCTGCAGCACGCACCGGTGTCCGTGGTGTCGACGCACGCGTACGTCAACCCGGTGGTGGCGGTGCTGCTCGGGGCCGTGGTGCTGCACGAGCCGGTCACGGCGGCGGTGCTGGTCGGGGGCGGGGTGGTGGTACTGGCCGTGGTGCTGGTCATCGGCGCCGAGCAGCGCGCGCGGCGTCGGAACAGAAGTCCCGTCGGCCGCAACGGTGGGGACGTCACTCCGGTCGACGACCGCCCGCTTGGCCCCGCGGGACGTGCGGCGGCAGGCGGGGTGCAGCCTGTCGCGGAGCGCTGAAGCCGCCGCCGCCGGGCGCCGTCGGACTGCGGCCACCCCCACTTGGTGGTGGCGAAACACCCCCGATGGGGGATTCCTGTGGGTCAATGTTCAGACCATTGTCGGTGAGAGCGGCGTCACAGACGGACGTCGCCCGCCGGAGCCATGGCGCGCTCCTCGATTCCCTCCGAAGAGGTAGGCAGTGACAAAGACGTCCCGCGCAGTGATGTCGCTCCTGTTGATCGCCGGTCTCGCAGCCGGCTGCGGCACCCCCTCGACCGGCGATGCCGCCACGACCACGGGAGTGGCGTCGGCCGGCGGAAGCTCCGCCGCACCGTCGGCCGACGGCCCCATCAAGATCGCGGTGATCGGCCCGAGCAGTGGCGCCCTGGCCCAGTTCGGCGCCGACGCGGTCGACGCCTGGCAGTTCGCGGTCGACGAGGTCAACTCCTCCGGCGGGCTGCTGGGCCGCCAGGTCGAGCTGGTCAAGAAGGACACCGACGGTGCCGCGGCGACGACGCTGCGCGAGGCGAAGGCGGCCGTCACCCAGGACGGAGCTTCCTTCATCGGCGCTGTCATGACCTCCACCGAACACGGTGCGCTGAACGCACAGCTCGACACCCTCGGCGCCCTGTCGATCAACTCGCTCGGCAAGGACGACGGCCTGTCCGGGAAGGACTGCAACGACAACGCGTTCCGGGTCGTGCAGTCGACCACCATGGACGTCAACGCGATGGCCGCCGCGATCGACAAGATCCCGGGTGAGAAGTGGGCCATCCAGGCCGTCGACTACTCCACCGGCCACACCTCGGCCGAGGTGTTCAAGGCAGCGGCGGCGAAGGCCGGCAAGGAGGTGGTGCTCGAGCAGTACGCCCCGCTCAACACCACGGACTTCGGCACCTACATCACCAAGATCCAGGACTCCGGCGCCGACGCGCTGCTCGCCGTCGAGTACGGCGCGGACGGTGTCGCGTTCGTCAACCAGGCGGCACAGTTCGGTCTGCCGGCCCAGTTGAAGTCGGTGCTGGGCTTCAACATGGTCTCCCAGCCGCTCTTCCCGGCGCTGGGTGACAAGGTGCTCGGCTTCTTCAACAACGTCGGGTACGACCCGAGCCTGGACAACGAGCTGAACAAGAAGTTCGTCGAGGCGTGGAAGGCCGCCCACGACGGTGCCGAGCCCTACTACGTGCAGGCCGACAACTACCTGGGCGCGCAGCTGCTGTTCGAGGCGATCAAGAAGGCCGGCAGCACCGACGTCGACGCCGTCCGCACCGCCATGGAGGGCCTGACCTTCGACAGCATCGTCGGCTCGGTCGAGATGCGCGCCGGGGACCACCAGCTGATCCGTCCGTCCTACGTCGGGCAGGTCGAGAAGGACAGCGCCGGTGAGCTCGGGTTCACCCTGATCAGCGAGTCGGACGGGGCGGCGATCATGCCCCCGGTCAACACCGAGTGCAAGCTCTGACAGCAGTCCGCCGCCCGGCCGCCGCGGTGACGCGGCGGCCGGGTCCGCACCGGTTCCGTCCCGGCCGACAGACCCTGTCACACAGAGGATCCGGCCGGGGGACGGCACCGATCACAACCGCGCCGCACGCCGGTGGCGGGTGCAGGAGTCGACGATGAACTTCGCCCAGGTGCTCAACGGCATCGCCCTCGGGTCCTTGCTGATGATCCTCAGCTCGGGTCTGTCCATGATCTACGGACTCCGTGGCGTGACCAACTTCGCCCACGGTGCGCTGTACATGTCCGGCGCCTACGTGGCCTACAGCGTCAGCACGAACGTCAGCTTCTGGCTGGCCCTCGTCGTCGCGCCGCTGGTCCTCGCGGTCCTCGGCGCGCTGCTGGAGCTGGTCTTCTTCCGGCGGCTGCAGCACCGCTCGCACATCGAAACCGGGCTGGTCACCTTCGGGATCGCCATGGTGATCGAACGGGTCATCGTGCTGATCTGGGGAGAGCGGACGCTCGGGGTGAGTGCCCCGGCCGGTCTGGACGGCTCGACCAGCGTGCTCGGCGTCGGGTACCCCACCTACCGCCTCTTCGTGATCGGCGTCGCGCTGGCGCTGGCCCTGGCGCTCGTGCTCTGGATCAGGCGGAGCGTCACCGGACTGCACATCCGTGCTGCCAGCACCGATGTCGAGACCGCCGCGATCCTCGGCATCAACGTCGACAAGGTCAGCCTGATCGTGGTGTGCGTCGGCGCGGCCCTGGCCGGGCTCGCCGGAACCCTTGCCGCACCCTATGTCTCGGTCTCGCCCTCGATGGGAGTCTCCATCCTGGTCACCGTCCTCATCGTGGTCGTGATCGGTGGGGCCGGCAGCATCGGCGGCGCGATGGTGGCCGGCATGGGGCTGGGCATCGTGCAGACGGTCGGTGCGATCTGGCTGCCGAGCGTGGCCGTTCTCGTTCCCTATGCGGCGCTGGTCGCCGTGCTGCTCTGGCGACCCGCCGGTCTGGCCGGAAGGAAGGCGTGATGAGCACCCCTGGTTCGATCTCACCCGTGGAGGCCGGCCCCGCCGATGCCCCGACCGTCCCGGGCCCGCCGCGCTACGGCGGGCTGTCCGGAATGGTCGCCCGGCACCTGCGCCCCGCGCCGGCGACCGGGCTGACCCGCCCGCTGGTGCTGCGGGGGGCACTGTTCGCCCTGGTGCTGCTCGGTGCCGGCCTGGCCGTGCCGTACATCGTGCTGGACCGCTTCTGGATCGGCACCCTCTTCGACGGCCTCATCCTGGCCATGCTCGCCCTCTCGATCGGCTTCCTGGCACGGCATCTCGGGCTGATCAGCCTGGGACACACCGCGTTCTTCGGCGGGTCGGCCTACGCACTGGGCATCGCGGTCACCCAATGGGGCTGGAGCCCGCTGCCGGCCGCTCTCTTCGGGGTACTGGCCGGGACGGTGCTGTCGGTGGTGATGGGGCTGCTGGTGGTGCGGGCCTCCGGCATGGGCTTCCTGATGCTCACCCTCGCGCTGGGACAGGCGCTGTACCAGTTCTCGGTGCAGCAGGTCGCCATCCCGTGGACCGGCGCCTACGACGGTCTGCAGATCCCTTTCGAGGGCGACTTCCTCGGCTACACGCCGCGGGAGATGATGGCGGGCGGCGTGTTCTGGCCCGTGGTGTGGATCCCGTTGGTGCTGCTGGCCCTTGTGCTGTGGCTCGTCGGACGGTCCCGTTTCGGCACCGTCATGGAGGGAGTGCGGGAGAACGAGGAGCGGATGCGTTTCTCCGGTTTCAACACCTTCCGGCCGCGGCTGATCGCGTTCGTGCTGTCCGGGTTCGTCGCATCGGTCGCCGGGGTGCTGTTCGCGCTCAACGCCGCCTACGTCTCGCCGGACACCCTGGGATTCCTCAAGGCCGGCGACGCACTGACGGCCGCGATCATCGGCGGGCTGGGATTCCTGGCGGGCCCGCTGGTGGGCGGCATGCTCTACATCGTCGCTCAGTCCGAGTTCAACGCGGGCGGCAATCTGCACCTGTACATGGGCATCGTGCTGATCGTGGTGCTGATGTTCCTGCCCGGCGGCATCGTCGGCATGGTGGTGCGGGGCGCACGCCGGATCCTCCGGCGACGTTCCGGGCCGTCGGCTCCCGACGGACCGGCCGGTCTCGAGGACCGGGCGAAGGACCCCTTCGTCGACGAACCCGCCGCGATCGACCCGCAGGAGGTGGCGCGGTGACCGCCCTCTTCGTCGCCGAGAAGGTGTCCGTGCGCTACGGCGCCGTCAAGGCGCTCACCGACGTGGACGTGGTGCTGGAGCCGGGGGTGGTGCACGGTGTGATCGGCCCGAACGGCGCCGGCAAGTCCACCTTCATCGATGCCCTCTCCGGGCGCACCCGGACCACCTCCGGCAGGGTGCTGCTGGACGGCGTCGAGATCACCCGACGCCCGGTGGGTTGGCGGCGCCACCGTGGCATCTCGCGGTCCTTCCAGCGGACCAGTGTCTTCGGCTCGATGACGGTGCGGGCACAGTTGGAGATGATCGCCCACCGGCACCGGGAGACCGACCTGGACGGGATCGTGACGGCACTCGACCTGGTCCCGGTCCTCGACCGGGTGTGCAGTGAGATCGCCTATGGGACACAGCGTTCCGTCGACCTTGCGATGGCGCTGATCGGCCGTCCCAGGGTCGTCCTACTGGACGAGCCGTGCGCCGGGCTGGTGCAGGACGAGTCGGTGCGGA
The DNA here is from genome assembly GCF_009707545.1 of Nakamurella alba. Taxonomy (NCBI): domain Bacteria; kingdom Bacillati; phylum Actinomycetota; class Actinomycetes; order Nakamurellales; family Nakamurellaceae; genus Nakamurella; species Nakamurella alba. The sequence continues at coordinate 209,656 of NZ_WLYK01000001.1, forward strand.
TGCTCGCCCACGTCCGGGACCTCTGCAAGGAGCGGGAGGTCGCAGCGCTGCTGGTGGAGCACGACGTCGACGGGGTGTTCCGCACCTGCGACCGCATCACGGTGCTCGATCTCGGCCGGGTGCTGGCCTCCGGGGATCCCGCCGAGGTGCGGGCCAACGAGGACGTCGTCCGTGCCTACCTGGGGAGTGCCGCGTGAGCCCGGTCCTGGAGTTCCGGTCGGTGTCCGCCGCCTACGCGGGAGCGCAGGTGCTGCAGGACGTCTCGTTCGCGATCGAGCCGGGGGAGACCGTCGGCCTGGTCGGCCGCAACGGCGCCGGCAAGAGCACGGCGCTGCTGTCGGTGTACGGCGTGCCCTCGGTGACCGGTGAGATCCTGGTCGACGGGACACCTCTCGGCCGGCGACGGTACGAGCCCAGCAGCCGCGGGGTCAGCCTGGTGCCGCAGGGCAAGCGCATCTTCGGGCACCTCACGGTCGAGGAGAACATGATGCTCGGCCGGGCATCCCGGCGGAAGGGCCAATGGACCACCGCTCGGCTCTTCGAACTCTTCCCCAACCTCGAGCGTGGCCGCTCCCGGCCCGGCACCGCACTGTCCGGCGGCGAGCAGCAGATGCTGGCCATCGCCCGGGCGCTGATGGCCGAGCCGACCCTGCTGATGCTGGATGAACCCACCGAGGGCCTGGCCCCGGTCATCATCGACCAGCTGGTGACCGCCTTCCGGAAGATCCAGGAGACCGGCACCGCGCTGCTGCTCGTCGAGCAGCACATCGGCATGATCCAGAAGGTCGCCGACCGCTACCTGGCGCTGCGCAAGGGCGAGTTGGTCGGCAGCGGACCGGTGGCCGATCTCGCAAATCGCGAGGTGCAGGAGCTCATCGCCCTGTAGGGCTGTGGACACCGGGTCCCGCCGGTGGGGAAGTCGACACCGGCGCGGACCGCACGATGCGAAGGAGCGGATCGGCGCTGCCATCATCGGTCCCATGAGAACCGGTGGCCCGCTGGCGGGGATGAAGGTCGTCGAACTGGCCGGGTGGGGCCCCGGCCCGTTCTGCTGCATGCTGCTTGCCGACCTGGGTGCCGAGGTGCTGCGCATCGACCGGGCCCACGGGGCGGTGCTCTCCGGCCCCAACGCCGACTTCCGGGTGGAACTCCTGCACCGCGGGCGGCGTTCGGTGGCAGTGGATCTGAAGGACCCGGCCGGGGTCGCGCTGGTGCTGGAGCTGGTGGAACAGGCCGACGTGCTCACCGAGGGCTTCCGCCCGGGTGTCACCGAGCGCATGGGGCTCGGGCCGCAGGTGTGCCTGCAGCGCAACCCGGGACTGGTCTACGGCCGGATGACCGGCTACGGGCAGAGCGGCCCGATGGCCCAGGAGGTGGGGCACGACCTCAACTACGTCGCGATGAGCGGGATGCAGTCGTTGATCGGCCGGCTGGACCAGCCGCCGACCCCACCGCTCAGCCTGGTCGGCGACTTCGGCGGTGGCGGGATGCTGCTGGCAATGGGCGTTCTCGCCGCAATCTTCGAGCGCAGCCGTTCCGGCCGCGGCCAGGTGGTCGACGCCGCGATGGTGGACGGCGCGATGCTGCTGGGCATGCCGTTCTTCGGGTTCTGGCAGACGGGCACCTGGCGTGCCCCACGCGGCGCCAACATCGTCGACAGCGGCGCACCGTTCTACGACAACTACGAGACCGCCGACGGGAAGTGGTTGTCCTGTGCCGCCATCGAGGCACACTTCTACCGTGACCTGGTGATCCTGCTGGAGCTCCCGGAAGGCCTGCCCGACCAGAACGACCGGGCGGCCTGGCCCGCGCTCAAGAAGGTAGTCGCGGATGCGGTGCGCCGGCGCACGCGGGACGAGTGGATGGCCAGAGTCGCCGCACTCGGCCTGCAGCCGTGCGTCTCGCCGGTGCTCGACCTCGACGAGGTGGGGCAGCACGAGCACCATGTGGCGCGGCAGAGCCTGGTGGAGATCGACGGGATCGTGCAGCCCGCGCCGGCGCCGCGCTTCGACCGCACCCCGGCGAGTCCCGGACCGCGGCCGCCCGTTCCGGGTGAGCACACCCGTGAGGCCCTGCTGGACTGGGGTTTCACCGTCGACCGGATCGATACCTGGTTGTCCGACGGCGTCCTGGCGCAGCCGGATCCGGAGGATGTCAACCGCTGAGCGATCGGTGGTGGGTCGGCCTCGTGCACCTTCGATGTGGTGCAGTCCGCAGGCCGACCGGCGCCGATCAGCCCGGCCGGACGATAAGATCGACCTGACTGGCGAAGGCGCCGGAAGGGAGTTGCTGCGATGCAGATCACCTGTGGTACCTGGATTCTCCGATGAACTGGGACTGGTCGGCGGAACAGCTCGGCACCCTCGCCGGATTCCTTCAGGAACGCGGCATCACCTCCGGGCCGGTGACCACCAGGCCGATCGGCGACGGCCACTCGAACCTGACCTACCTGGTGTCCGACGGCGAGCACGACGTGGTGCTGCGGCGCCCGCCGCCGCCCCCAGTCCCTGCGGGCGCGCACGACATGCTCCGCGAGGCACGGCTGATCGGCGCACTCGGGTCCTCCGAGGTGCCCGTCGCCGATCTGCTGGCGGTCGGTCAGGCCGGCGACGTCATCGACGTGCCGTTCTACGTGATGAGCCACGTGCGCGGACCGGTGGTGACCGCCGCGACGCCCCCGCCGCTGGACAGGCCGGACGACCGGCGGCGGATCGGTGAGTCGTTGATCGACACTCTCGCTGCGCTGCACCAGGTGGACTGGGAGCAGGCGGGTCTGGCCGGGCTCGGCCGCCCGGACAACTTCAACGCCCGGCACCTGCGCAGCGTCGGCCGGCTGGTCAACGCCGAGGACGGCACACCGCCGCCGGAGTTCGCCGCGATCGATGCCTGGCTGAAGTCCGCGGTCCCCGCCCAGTCCGGCGCGGCCATCGTGCACAACGACTACCGCATCGGCAATGTCATCCTGGCTCCCGAATCCCCGGGCCGGATAGCGGCGGTACTCGACTGGGAGCTCGCCACCATCGGCGACCCGCTCTTCGACCTCGGCTACTTCCTGTCCTCCTACCCCGAGCCGGGCGAGACCCTCACCCCCACCGGCGAGTTCGGTGTTGCGGTCTTCGAGCCCGGCTATCCCTCGCGGGCCGAGCTCGCCGACCGGTACGCGGCCACCACCGGACGCGACCTGTCCGGGATCGCCTGGTACCAGGCGCTGGCCCTGTGGAAACTGGCCGCGCTCTACGAGTACGGACGGCGGCGTGCCGTCCGCGGGGTCGGTGATCCGTACTACCGCGAGCGGACCAAGGTCGAAGCGTTCCTGGTGGCCGCGCACCAGGTTGCCGGACTCGACGCCCCGGTGGTCCCGGCCGGCGACTGACCTGCCTGGTGCTGCGCCCTGCCGCGCCCGGTGTCCCCGCGCCGGTCCGAGGGGTCGTGCCACGCAGGATCCGGACCGGGAAACGGAGAACCCCGGCACACCACTGCTGTGGGGTGCCGGGGTCGGCCCGGGCTCGCGGACTGCCGGCGGTCAGGTGCCGCGCTGTGCCTTCGCCGCAGCGGAGGCAGCCTTGCTGCGTTCCTTCGCGTCGGCCCAGTCCTGCGCGGACATGCTGTTCAGCCCGGCGAAAGTGCCCGGCCCGGCCAACATCTGACCGCCGTCCATCGCGATGGTCTGACCGGTCAGGTAATCGCAGGCATCCGACAGCAGGAAGATCGTCAGGTTCGCGAGCTCGTCGATCGTGCCCATCCGGCCGGCCGGGACCTGGTCGGCCTGCGTCGCACCCACCGAGCTCTTGTCTGTCGGGTTGAGCATCTCCCAGGCGTAGTCCGTCGGGATCGGTCCGGGGGCCAGCGCGTTGAGCCGGATCCCGTACTTCGCCCATTCCACCGCGAGCGACATCGTCATCGCGTGCACGGCCGCCTTGCCCATCGCCGACGGGACGACGAACGCCGAGCCGGTCCAGACCCAGGTGGTCAGGGTGGAGAGCACCGAGCCGGGCAGGCCTGCGGCGATCCAACGCTTCCCGGCGGCGTGGGTGGTGTGGAAGGAGCCGTCCATCACCGTGGAGGACACCGCCTCGTAGCCGCGGGCACTGAGCGTCTCGGTCGGTGCGATGAAGTTCGCCGCGGCGTTGTTGATCACCGAGGTCAGCGGTCCGTGGGTGGTGAACAGCTCCTCCATCGCGGTATCGACCATCTCCGGCTGTCGCACGTCGACGGTCTGCACGTGCACCGCGCCCGGCACGTCCGCCCCCGCGATCGCCGCGGCCTCCTCCAGCACGGCGGGCCGACGCCCCCACAGATGCACCTGGGCGCCGTGCCCGGCCAGGTGGGCGGCCACACCACGGCCGAGACCGGTGCCGCCGCCGGTGATCAACACCCGCTTCCCGGCCAGGACATCGGGGCGGAACGGGGAAGTGGTCACGTGCAGGTCCTCTCGGGTGCGGTCATCGGAGACCGAGGTTCTTGCTGATGATCTCGCGCTGGATCTCGTTGGTGCCGCCGTAGATCGGGGGAGCCAGGGCGCGGCGCACCTGCTCCTCCATGCCGTACTCGCGGGCGTAGCCGTATCCGCCCATCATCTGCATGGCCTCCAGAGCGGCCTTCTTGGCCACCTCGGTGCACCGCAGTTTCGCCATCGAGCCCTCGGTGGCCAGGTCGTCCTCCTGGCCGGCGTCGATCCGGTCGGCGACGTCGTAGACGAACGAGCGGCAGAAGGTGATGTCGGTGGCCAGGTCGGCGATCCGGTGCCGGATCGCCTGGAAGCTGCCGATGGTGGCGCCGAACTGCTCGCGCTGCTTGACGTAGGCCAGCACGTCGTCCAGCGATCGGGCCGCGGCACCGAGCGACATCGCGGCGATGATCAGCCGCTCGACCGACAATCCCCGCATCAGATGCCGCCAGGCCTGATCGATCTCGCCGACCACCGCGGACTCCGGTAGCTGCACCGAGGTGAAGAAGAGGTCGTTGACGGTGTGCGCCTCCATGGTGGGGATCTCGCGGATCTCCAGACCGGGGGTGTCCCGGGGGACCATGAAGAGGGTGAGGCCACGGTGCTTGCCGCCGGAGGCGTCGGTGCGGGTGAGCAGCAGGATGTTCTCCGCGACATGGGCGGCGCTGCACCAGGTCTTCTGACCGTCGACGACGAAGCGGTCCCCGTCGCGGACCGCCTTGATCTGCACGCCGCCGAGGTCGGAGCCCGCACCGGGTTCGGAGAGCGAGATCGCCTCCAACCGGCCGCCGGCCAGATTGCCGACCACGGTGCGTCGCTGCTCGTCGGTGCCGTACCGGAGGTAGGTCTGCGCGGCCGTGAGGCCCGTGGAGTAGGCCGTGATCGGTGCCAGTCCGCGGGAGGTCTCCTCCAGCAGGATGCACTCCTCGACCATGCCGGCGCCGCCGCCGCCGAACTCGGCGGGCAGGGAGACGCCCAGCCAACCCAGGGCGGCCAGATCGGCCAGCGCCCGCGGGCTGTTCGCCAGGGTGCCGTCGGCGGTCAGCGCGTCCCGCTGCGCCTTGGTCCCGTAGTGCTGTGCGCAGAAGCCGCGCACAGCGCTACGGAACGCCTGCTGCTCGTCGCTGAACCTCATCGAGGGATCAGCTGGTGCGGTAGGCGCCGAAGTTCGGCGGCCGCTTCTCGTTGAAGGCCGTGATGCCCTCGCGGGCCTCCTCGGTCTCGCCGAACAGCTTGAGGCTGGTGTAGGCGAGGTTGCCGAGGGAGACGAACTGCTCGGTGTCGGCGTTCAGGGACTGCTTGAGCACCTTCAGAGCAGTGGGCGAGAGCAGCAGGATCTCGTCGGCCCAGGCCCGCACCTCCTCGCGCAGCTTGTCGGGCGCGACCACCTTGTTGACCAGGCCCCAGTCGTAGGCCTGTGCCGCGGAGTAGCGCCGGCAGAGGAACCAGATCTCCCGCGCGCGCTTCTCGCCGACGACACGGGCCAGGTACCCGGTGCCCAGCCCGGCGTCGAAAGAGCCCACCCGGGGACCGTTCTGACCGAGGATCGCGGTCTCGCTGGCGATCGACAGGTCGCAGATCAGGTGCAGCACGTGACCGCCGCCGACGGCGAAGCCGTTGACCGCGGCGATGACCGGCTTCGGGATGTCCCGCACCACCCGGTGCAGGGACTCGATCTCGAACAGCCCGGAGTCGGACGGGCCGTAGTCGCCGGTCTCCATCCGCTGCTTCTGGTCCCCGCCGGTGCAGAACGCCTTGTCACCGGCACCGGTCAGACAGACGACGCCGACGTCGGGGCTGACCCACGCCTTCTTGAAGCTCTTCACCAGTTCGTCGACGGTCTGCGCCCGGAAGGCGTTGTACCGGTCGGGACGGTTGATGGTGATCGTGGCCAGGCCGTTCTCGACCTCGTAGGTGACGTCGGTGAACAGCGAAACGTCGGTGTTGGCAGCCATGCCGTGCGTCCTTCCGGGGTGGCAGGCATGACGTCGGGAGGCGCCGCGCTGCACCATTTGGTCTGATCGTTCACCCAATCTAGCGCTGTGAACGATCGTTTTCAAGTGGTGGTTCCCGGCTGGTCCCGCCGGTGGTGGGGTGACCGAGACCCGCTGTCCCGGAACGACCTCCGCAGTGCAGGGGACCGCCCTCCGCGGCCTTCCGGCCCGTGTGGCGCCGACCCGACGGCTGTCGGCCGCGCCATCGGGACGGTCGTAGGCTCGCCCCATGACAACACCCGAAGCCGGCGCGGACCCGGTGCTGTGGTCCCCGGCCGGCGACTACCAGGACATCCGGTACGAGCACAGCGCGGATGGGATCGCGAAGATCACCATCAACCGGCCGGAGGTGCGCAACGCGTTCCGGCCGCAGACGTTGATGGAGATCTCCGACGCGCTCGTCGAGGCCCGGGAGAACCCGGAGATCGGCGTGATCGTGCTGACGGGCGAGGGCCCGAATGCCTTCTGCTCCGGCGGTGACCAGCGGGTGCGGGGGGACACCGGGTATCTGACGGAACCCGGCAGCGCCCGGGCGGTGGGCCGGTTCCACGTGACCGACCTGCACATCCAGATCCGGCGCCTGCCCAAGCCGGTGGTGGCGATGGTGGCCGGGTACGCGATCGGGGGCGGCCACGTGTTGCACCTGGTCTGCGATCTCACCATTGCCGCCGACAACGCCCGGTTCGGCCAGGTCGGCCCGAAGGTGGGTTCCTTCGACGGAGGGTTCGGGGCCGGGCTGCTGGCCGAACTGGTCGGGGTCAAGAAGGCCAAGGAGATCTGGTTCCTCTGCCGGCAGTACGACGCCGCGCAGGCGCTCTCGATGGGACTGGTCAACACCGTCGTCCCGCTGGCCGATCTGGAGTCCGAGACGGTGCAGTGGTGCCGGGAGATGCTGCAGATGTCGCCGTTCGCCCTGCGCCTGATGAAGGCCAGCTTCAACGCCGCCGAGGACGGTCTGTCCGGCATCCAGCAGCTCGCCCATGACGCGAACCTGCTCTTCTACTCGACCGAGGAGGCCAAGGAGGGGCGGGAGGCGTTCAAGGCCAAGCGCACCCCGGACTTCGGCCGCTTCCCCCGCCGCCCCTGACCCCGGGATGTCCTGCACCCGGTGGGCGATCACCGGATGCAGGACATCGCCAGAGGTTTCGCCTGGCAATGCCTCGTCAGGCCTTGGGTGGGTCCAGGTAGATGGTCTTGTAGACCTGGTAGGCGGCCAGGCCCTCGGGGCCCATCTCGCGACCGAGCCCGCTGGCCTTGATCCCACCGAACGGCGCGGTCGGGTCGTTGGTGTAGGCGTTGATGCCGATGGTCCCGGACTGCACCCGCCGGGCCACCGCCTCGCCTCGCTCGGGATCGGTGGTCCACACACTGCCGCCGAGGCCGTAGTCGCTCTGGTTCGCGATCGCCACCGCCTCGTCCTCGGTCGAGTAGGGGATCACCGAGAGCACCGGGCCGAAGATCTCCTCCTGGGCGATGGTGGACCCGTTGTCGACATCGGCGAAGATCGTCGGCTCGACGAACCAGCCGCTGTCCAGGCCGGCCGGGCGACCGCCGCCGGTGGTGATCCGGGCACCCTCGGACAGGCCCTTGGCGATGTAACCCTCGACCCGGTCACGTTGGCGCTGCGAGACCAACGGACCCATCTGCGTGGACGGGTCCAGCGGGTCACCCAGCTTCACCGACGAGGCGAGATCGGAGATGGTGTCGACGATCTCGGCGTAGCGGGACCGCGGGGCGAGCACCCGGGAGTTCAGCCAGCAGATCTGCCCGTTGTTGAGCAGGGTGACGCCGAAGAACGCCTCGAGCTGCTGGGACAGGTTGGCGTCGTCGAGCACGATGGCCGCCGACTTGCCACCGAGCTCCAGGGTGACCGGGCGCAGCAGCTGACCGCAGGTCGAGGCGATCGACCGACCGGCGGCGGTGGAGCCGGTGAAGGAGACCTTGTCGACCTTCGGGTGGGAGATCAGGTACGCGCCCAGTTCCCGACCGCCGGGGACGATGTTCAGCACCCCGTCCGGCAGGCCCGCCTCGGCGGCGGCCTCGCCGAGCAGCATGGCGTCCAGCACCGTCTCCGGGGCCGGCTTCAGCACGACGGTGCAGCCGGCGGCCAGCGACGGGCCCAGCTTGAGGAAGCTGATCGCCTGCGGGACGTTCCACGGCACGATCGCCGCCACCACCCCGATGGGCTCCTTGATCACCCGGGAGGCGCCGCCGAGCATCCCCGGCCGGGTCTCCTCCTGCGGCAGGTCCTGCATCATCCGGGCGAAGTAGCGCACCAGCACCGGTGGGAAGCCGCCCTCGAAGGCCTGCGCGAGGGTGATCGGCATGCCGTTCTGGATGCTGACCCGCCGGGAGAACTCCGCGCCGCGCTGCTCCAGCGCGACGGCGAACCGCTCGAGGACCTCGCCGCGGCGTGCCGGGGTCCACCGGGACCAGCCCTGCGGGTCGTCGAACGCCGTCCGGGCCGCGGCCACCGCACGGTCGATGTCGGTCTCGTCGGCCTCGGGGACCGAGCCGAGCCGGTCCCCGGTCAGCGGGGAGTGCACCGCGATGGTGCCGCGGCCGGCCGGAGCGGTGAACGAACCGCCGACGTAGAGCTGGTCGTAGTCGATCGTCATGGGGTGCCTGTCCTGTCAGCTGGTGGTGGGTACGGGATCACCGGTGGGTGAGGACGATCTTGACGGCCTCGCCGCGGGCCTGCCGCTCGACCGCCTCGTTGATCTCGGTGAAAGGTGCCGTCGTGATCAGCTTCTCGATCGGGAAGCGGCCCGAACGGTGCAGTTCCAGCAACTCCGGGATGAACACGTCCGGATCGCTGTCGCCCTCGACGATGCCCACCACGGTGAGCCCGATCATCTGCGCCTGGATGAGGCCGACGGGCAGGGCCGCGGTCGGGTCGGACGGCACCCCGATGATCCCGACCTTGCCGCGCTGGGCGAGTGACTGCACCGCGGCCTCCAGCACCGTGACCAGCCCGGTGGTGTCGATGGCGTGGTCGACGCCTTCCGGCAGGATCGCCCGGACCTGCTCCGGCAGCGGGCCGTCGGCCGGGTCCAGGGCGTGGGTGGCGCCGAGTTCGAGGGCCAGCGCGCGGCGGGCCTCGTGCGGCTCCAGCACCAGGATGGTGGACAGCCCGCGGGCGGCCGCGGCCATCACCGCGGACAGGCCGACCGACCCGCCGCCGAGCACCAGGATCGAGGACCCGGGCGGGCAGTCCAACGAGTTCAGCACCGCGCCCGCCCCGGTCTGGATGCCACACCCCAAGGGGCCCAGGATCTCCAGCGGTGCGTCGTCCGGCACCTTGACCACGTTGCGTTCGTGGGCGAGGGCGTGGGTGCCGAAGGAGGACTGGCCGAAGAACTCCGAGCCGAGCGAGGTGTCGCCCGCGTGCAGCGTCGCACGACCGTCCGGCCGGGCCCCGCCGAAGTTCAGCGGCATGAACTGCAGGCAATAGGCGGGTGCGCCGGTCTTGCACTGGGTGCACTGCCCGCAGCTGTGGAAGCTGAGCACGACGTTGTCGCCGGGTGCGACCTTCGTGACCGCGGAGCCGACCCGGAGGACGGTCCCGCTGCCTTCGTGCCCGAAGACCCCGGGCAGCGGGAACGGGAGATGGCCGTCCTTGGCGGCGAGGTCGGTGTGGCAGAGGCCGACGCCGGCGATCTCCAGGAGAACCTCGTCGGGGTCGGGTGCGTCCAGGGTGACGGTGCGAAGGTGGAAGGGGCCGCCGACCTCGTCGACGACGGCTGCGGTGATGTCCATGGTGCTCCTCGTTGAACTGGGTGGATCGATGGGCCACCGCCGGGGTTCATTCGACTCCGGACGCCGGCGTCCGGCGCGGTCACGGTGGGAACCGCGGATGTGGGGATCGACAGGTGGTGATCAGCCGTTGGTGTCGGGGACAACGACCCGCACCGCCGGGCAGCCGGCCCCGACGATCAACTGACAGGACAGCCGGGAGTTCGGTTGCGCGCCCTCGGCGAACTCCAGCAGGTCGCGTTCCTCGTCGCTCGGTGCGTCGAACCGGCCGGAGTCGCCCTCGTCCAGGAACACGTGGCAGGTGGCGCACGAACAGCTGCCGCCGCACTCGGCCACGATCCCGGGCAGGTTGTTCCGGACGGATCCGTCCATCACACTCTGTCCGGCCGGAACGTCGATCTCGTGGACCGAGCCGTCGGACAGCTCGTAGATCACGGTGGGCACGAAGCCTCCTCGGAGGTCAGGACCGCGTCCTGCACCCGGACCGAGAGGTCGGCGAGCAGTGCGGGGTCGATGCGGCTGCCGGCCGCGATGAACTTCTTCGCGGCCATGAAGTCGGCAGGGGCGTTGGCGGTCTCGGCGGCGGTGACCACCCCGCCGACGTGGTGGTAGAGGGCGAAGCGGCCTTCGTCCGGGGACCCGCGCAGCACCACTGCGGTCCCGGGGACCACCACCCCGGCGATCTTGATCTTCAGGTCGTTCTGGTCGGACCAGAACCAGGGCACCTCCGGCGCCGGCGCCGCGGTGCCGAGGACGACCGAGCACGCCTGCCGCGCCTGCTCGGTCCCGCTCGGAATGCTCTCCAGGCGGCGCAACCCGTCCAGCCCGAGGACCGGGCGCCGGGTCACGTCACCGATCGCGAGCACCTTCGGGTCGCTGGTACGCGCGCACTCGTCGACCAGCACCCCCTGCTCGCAGCCCAGGCCGGCGGCGACCGCGAGCTCGTCGGCCGGGACCGCGCCGACACCGACGAGCACTGCGTCGCAGGCGATCTCACTGCCGTCACCGAGCCGGACCGCGCGCACCCGGCCGGCCTCACCCACGAACCCGGCAACGTCCGCCCGGGTCACGACACGGGTCCCGGCGCGGGAGTGGTACCGGGCCAGGATCTCCGACAGACGGTCGCTCGCCACCCGGGCCAGCAATCGCGACTCCCGCTCCAGGACGGTGACCTCGGTTCCGGCCGATCTCGCGACCGCGGCGACCTCGAGACCGATGTACCCGCCACCGATGATGACCAGGTGGCCGCTGCCGGCGCCGGCGAGCCGGCGGAGCTCCCGGGCGTGCGACAGCGTGCGCAACCCGATCACGCCGTCGAGATCCGCCCCCGGTACCGGTAACTCGCGCGGCCGCGCCCCGGTGGCGAGCACCAGGTGGTCGTAGTCGAGACTCCCGCCTCCGGCCAGCTCCACCCGGTGCCGGCGCCGGTCGATGGCGGTCGCCGTCGTGCCGAGCCGGAGGTCGATCCGCTGTTCGGGCCAGAACTCCGCCGGTCGCAGCCACTGCTCCAGGGCGGCGTCGGTGAACTTCTTCGACAGCGGCGGCCGGTGGTACGGCGGGTCGGTCTCCGCGGACAGCACGGTGATCTCGCCGTCGTACCCGCCCTGCCGCAGCAGACCCGCCAGGGCCGCGCCGGCGTGCCCGCCGCCGACCACCACGACGCGGCCCGTGGTCACCGCAGCACCAGCTGCACCGGCAGTTTCCGGAGCCCGCCGACGAAGTTCGTCTGCACGACCTTGCGCGGCCCGGTGGTCGAGACACTCGCGATCCGCGGGATCAGCTCCTCGAGCATGATCCGGAGCTCGAGCTTGGCCAGGTGCTGGCCGATGCACATGTGCGGGCCGTAGCCGAAAGCGATGTGCTTGTTCGGGCGCCGGGTCAGGTCGAACGCGTCCGGGTCGGCGAAGACGTCGGGGTCCCGGTTCGCCGACTGGTAGAGCAACATGAACCGGTCACCTTCGTGGATCTCCTGTCCGCGCAGCGTGTAGTTCGTGGTGGCACGGCGGGTGAACTGCTTCACCGGTGACGCCCACCGCAGTCCTTCGTTCACCAGATCCGGTATCAGGGCGCGGTTCTCCTGCACCTTCGCCAACTGATCCGGGTTCTCGGCGAGTGCCTCGATGAGGCCGGCCATGGTGCTGGAGGTGGTGTCGTGGCCGGCGGTGGCGATGGCGATGAACCAGCCGTAGGCGAACGTCTTGCGGAAGTACTCGCCGTCGGCGTCCTTCGCGACGGCGATCACCGTGGCCAGGTCGTCCCGCGGGGCCGCGCGACGGTCCTCGACCAGGGCGTCGAAGTAGGCGTAGAAGTCCTGGATCGCCGCCGACCACTGCTGGGCGGCGGCCTCGGGGGTGAGCGGCTCGACGTCCGCCCGTTGGGTGTCCGGGTCGGCCGTTCCGAAGAAGTCCTGGGTCAGCGCCATCATCCTGGGCTCGTCCGACTCCGGGACGCCGAACAGCGTCATGATGACGTGCAGGGGGTAGTAGACGGCGAAATCCTGCACGAAGTCGATGTCGTTGGCGCCTTCGACGAGGTACTTGTCGATGGCTTCCCGTGCCAGGGACCGGATCTGGTCCTCCCACTTCTTGAGGTTCGCCGGCCGGAACCAGTCGGCGGCGATGTCCTTGACCGCCGTGTGCTCCGGTGGGTCGAGATAGGTGAGGGTGTCCAGGATCCGCAGGCTGCCGCCGGTCAGTGACTGGGTGAACGCGTCGCCCGCCTGGTTCTGCAGGATGGGGTTGTGCGAGCCCGGCTCGTCGCCGCCACCGCTGGTGAAGATGTGCGGCTGGCGCTCGATCTCCATGATGTCGGCGTGCTTGGTCACCAGGAAGACGGGGTCGTAGCCCTCGACCTGCACCTTGGCCAGCGGTGCGTTCTCCCGCAACCAGCGGTAGGCCTCGAACAGCGGACCGTCCTCCCGGTGGCCCTCGGGAAGGACGACGGTACGGGCGACGGAGTCGGGAACGCTGATGGTGTCCGGGATCTGGGTGGTGGTCATCGGCCCTCCGGAAGAGGTGGCCGGGGCGGCGGCCCCGGACATCCCGCGGCGGTGCGGGACGTACGGCCATCGTCGGCGTGCCGTGATGTGACCCGCGTCTCCCTGTTGGGGGAGATTTCTGCCCCATCCCCGCGAGCGCGATCAGCCGTCCGTTCCGGACTGCCGGAAGGCGTGGTAGCGCGCGACCGCCTCACCGCGCGAGTTCACCCCGAGCTTGTGGAGGACGTTCTTGACGTGGGTCTTCACCGTGCCGGGAGCGACGTAGAGGGCTTCGGCGAGCTGTGCGCTGGTCCGGCCCTCGGCGAGCAGTCGCAGCACCTCCATCTCCCTGCGGGTGAGGTCCGCCAGTGGTCCGCCGGCCGCGTACACCGGTCCGGGATGACCGCCGGCGTCCTCCGGCAGCGGATCGAGATCAAAACCGCCTGAGGTGATCTCGTCGAGAGAGCGGGACTGCTCGTCCAGCTTGCGCCGGAACCTGGCCAGTCGCTCGCCGACCATCGCCCGCTCCAGGATGCAGCCCAGGCCCTCGCTGAAGAGTTCCAGCACCTCCCGGTCGAACTCGGTCACCCGGTCGCTCACCACGTGCTGGTCGGCGTGCAGGATGCCGACCACCTCGCCGCTCACCACCAGCGGCGCCACGATGTAGACCTCGGTGCCGGCCAGGTCGATGAGATGGTGGTGCACGTTGGGGTTGTGGCGCGCGTCCTTCACCAGCAGTGCGGTGCGGCTGCGGACCACCTCGGTCTCCGGGATCTCCCGGCCGAGTCGGCCGGGGATCGCCTGACCGACCCGCAGCAGCGCGGCCTGGAGCTCCGGGTCGTGGTCGGCGAACGACGACCGGGGTGTCCACGAGCGCCCCGACAACCGCGAGAGCAGGGACCTGTTGTAGCCGAGCCGGCGGATCTCCAGCGGGGTCTGCGCGATCAGGCGGTCGATGGAGTCGATGGCACGCAGTCGTCGCAACGACTCGTGGACCTGGGTGACCGAGGTGGCCCGGCGCTCCGACTCCAGCTCGCGCAACGACGCGCGGACATCGGAGAGTGACACCAGAGCGGCGCCGGCCTCCATCCCGACGACCGGGTCCGGAGGCCGTCGTAGCAGGTCGATGACCGCCTGCTGGGCCGCGTGCACCACGTCGCCGGCGGTTGCCGGCGAGGCCAGTCGGCGGTCGTCGACGATGTCCGGCCGGGCGGTCAGTTGCGCGGCGTGCTCGACGGCCCGGCGGACGCGGGGCAGGAGTTCGTCCACTGTGCTCCTCGTCGAGCCCTGCGGCGGGGTGATGTGGCGGGTGGTGCGCTCAGGCGGGTGGTGCGGTGATCCGGTCGGACGGCGACGACTGCGAGGATCGACATTGTTGGTCAGACCATTCTACCTGGCAACGGGATGGTCGGCGATGTGAACGATCGTTTGCACCTGCTGATACAATGGTCGGACCGATCGACGAGGAGGTCGCCGTGCTGTCCTTCGCCTTCGACGACGAGCAGGAGCAGTTCCGCAAGGAACTCGTCGCGTTCGCCGCCAAGGAACTCGCGCCGCACTACCGCAGGCGCGCCGCCGTCGCCGAGTTCCCCTGGGACGCGCATCGCCGGCTGGGTGATCTCGGGGTCCTGGGGATCGGGATCCCGGCCGAGTACGGCGGGACCGGCGATCCGGATCCGATCACCCTGGGCATGGCGGTCGAGGCACTTTCCTACGGTGACGTGAACGTGGGTGCCGGTCCGATCTACGTGGGCCTGGTGGCGGCGCAGATCGCGGCCCACGGGTCGGCGGAGGTGTGCGGCGAGTGGCTGCCCCGGATCGTCGCCGGGACGGCGATGGTGGCCATCGCCGTGACCGAACCCGCAGCAGGGTCGGATGTCTCGGGGCTGTTGACGACCGCTCGCCAGGTCCCCGGCGGGTATCGGATCTCCGGGGAGAAGATCGCGATCTCGCACGCGATCACCGCCCAGGCCGCCCTGGTGTACGCCCGGGAACCGGGGTCGACCGGCCATCAGGGGATCAGCTGCTTCCTGGTGCCGCTCGACGCCGACGGGGTCGAGCGCCGACACATGCCGGGGATGGGTGCCCTCCCGCTCGGCTGGGGCGGACTGGCCTTCACCGATGTGTTCGTCCCGGACACGCACCTCGTCGGTGAACCCGGCCGCGGGTTCGCGGGGGCGATGTCGCATTTCGACTTCAGCCGCCCTGCCATCGGTCTCGCCTGTCTCGGTGCGGCGCAGGCGAGCATCGACGAGACCGTGGAGTGGTCGCTGCAGCGGCAGGCCTTCGGCCGGCCGATCGCGGCGTTCCAGGGGGTCACCTTCCCGATCGCCGAACATGCCACCTTTCTCGAGGCGGCGCGCTGGCTCTGCTACCGCTCACTGTGGACGCGGGACGCCGGCGGCGCGCACACCAGCTACGCCGCGATGTGCAAGTGGTGGCCGCCGCAGGTGGCGAAGGATGCGATCGAGACGGCGATGGTGACCTTCGGGAACATCGGCTACTCCACGGAATCGCCGTTGCAGCAGCGCTACCGCGACGTGTGCAGCTATCTCATCGGCGACGGGACGGCAGGGATCCAGAAGCGGATCATCGCCACCTCCCTCTTCGGACGGGTGGCGGCATCGTGACCACGGTCGGCATCTCGCTCCCGCACGACGCCGTCGTCGGCCCCGAACGCCGGGCGGTGCTGGACCGGGTCGCCGCAGCCGGACTGGACGGCCTGACCGTCGGCGACCACATCAGCTTCCACGGGGGCACCGGCTTCGACGGCATCGTCTCCGCCACGTCCGTCCTGGCGGCGAGGGACGATCTCGACGTCCTGATCGGCGTCTACCTGCTCGGACTGCGACACCCGATGCTGGCGGCCCGGCAGATCGCCACCCTCGCCGAGCTGGCGCCGGGCCGGTTGGTGCTCGGTGCCGGCGTCGGCGGCGAGGACCGTAACGAGATCAGCAACGCCGGCGTCGATCCGGC
The DNA here is from genome assembly GCF_009707545.1 of Nakamurella alba. Taxonomy (NCBI): domain Bacteria; kingdom Bacillati; phylum Actinomycetota; class Actinomycetes; order Nakamurellales; family Nakamurellaceae; genus Nakamurella; species Nakamurella alba. Next base: position 225,806 of record NZ_WLYK01000001.1, read on the forward strand.
GAGTCGCGGCCGCCGGCTGGACGAGACCCTCGGACTGCTGCGGCAGTTGCTCACCGGCGCCCCGGTGACCCACCACGGCGAGTTCTTCGACCTGGTGGACGCCGTCATCTTCCCGCCCCCGGCGCCGGCGGTGCCGATCGTCATCGGCGGCACCAGCCCTTCGGCGATCCGGCGGACCGCGAAGTACGGGGACGGCTGGCTGGGCATCTTCTGCTCGGCGCGACGGTTGGCTGCCACCCGCACCGAGATCCTCGAGCAGGCAGCCGGTCTGGGCCGGGCACCGGACTGGTTCGGGGTGAACATCTGGTGCGGGATCGATCCCGACCCGGGCCGGGCCAGGGAGCTGCTGGCGGCGAAACTCGAAGGCATGTACCGGTTGCCGTACGAGAAGTTCCAGTACATCGCGCCGGCCGGCACGCCGGAGCAGATCGCGGAGTTCGCGGCAGCTTTCGTGGCCGGCGGTGCCGGGCACGTCACGCTGATCCCGGTCGCCGGCACGGTGACCGACAGCATCGACCTCAGTGCCGAGGTGCGCCGGCTCCTGGTCGCCGGATGACGGGCGACTTCGCCGGACGCACGGTGATCGTCACCGGCGCGGCGGGCGGGATCGGCAGCGTCACCGCCGCGCGGTTCGCCGCGAGCGGGGCGCAGGTGGTGCTGGTGGACCGGAGCGCCGACGGCCTGGCCGATCCGGCCGCGGCGATCGCCGCCGGTAGCGACCGGCCGGACGCCGTGCACGTGGTGGCGGCCGACCTGCGCGCCGACGGCGCCGCGGGGGCGGTGGTGGAGGCGACCCTCGCGGCGACCGGGCGGATCGACGTGCTGGTCAACATCGCCGGCTTCTTCCCCGGTGGCGAGGGCCGGTTGCACGAAGCCGGCCGCAAGAGCTGGGATCTCACCCTCGACGTCAACCTGCGGGCATCGGCCGATCTCGTGGCGGCGGTGGTCCCCGTGATGATCGACGCCGGCGGCGGGGCGATCGTGAACACCTCGTCGGCGCAGGGCCGGGCCGGCGACATCGCCTGGACCTCCTACGGTGTGGCGAAGGCGGGCGTGGAGTCGCTCACCCGGTACGTGGCCACCCAGTACGGCGGTGACGGGATCCGGTGCAACGCCGTGGCACCGGGTCTGATCGCCACCGCCGGCGCGCTGGGCAGGTTGCCGGCGGACAAGCCCGCGGCGATCGAGCGGCAGACACCCCTGGGCCGGCTGGGGCGCCCGGAGGAGATCGCCGAGGTGGTGCTCTTCCTCGCCTCGGACCGGGCGTCGTACCTCACCGGGCAGGTGATCGCCGTCGATGGCGGGATGCTCTGCCACATGCCTCCCACCGGCTGAGGGATCCTGCGGATGTCGGACCCGACAGCGGGCTCGGGTTGCGGGTTCCCGCGGGCCGACCGACGCTGACCCGGACAGTTCAACGATCGGTGACGAGTACCTCGGCGCGCGGCCGGGTCCGGACCCGGGAACCGGAGCGCAGAGATGGTCGAACCGGAGTCGTCCGAGGTCCTGGTGCCGGACGGTGCCCGCATCGCCACCTACCGGTGGGACCCGGTCGGGACGCCGAAGGCCGTCGTGCAGATCGTGCACGGCGTGGGGGAGTACGCACTCCGCTACCGACCGCTCGCCCGTGCCCTGGTCGATGCCGGGTACGTGGTGTACGCCCACGACCACCGCGGGCACGGCAGGACGGCGGTCTCGCCCGCCGACTTCGGTGTGCTGGGCGAGGACGGCTGGGGCGAACTGGTCGCGGACATCGGCAGGGTGGGCGCGACGGCCCGGGCGGCGCATCCCGATCTGCCGTCGGCGATCGTCGCGCACAGCCTGGGATCCTTCGCCACGCAGCAGTACCTGCTCGACCACAGCGCCGACGTCGCGGCGGTGGTGCTGTCCGGAACCGCCGTCATCGACCTGCTGGAACCGATGATGGACCTGGACGCACCGATGGACCTCAGCATGTTCAACGCCGCGTTCCAGCCGCAGCGCACGGACTTCGACTGGCTGAGCCGGGACGAGGCGCAGGTGGACGCCTACATCGCCGACCCGCTCTGCGGGTTCGGGCTCGACATCCCCGGCGGGCGAGCGATGTTCGTCGGGGCCCGGCAGCTCGCCGATCCCGCGCGGGTGGCCGGGATGCGCCCCGAACTGCCGGTGTACGTGGTGGTCGGTGAGATGGATCCGGTCAACGGCGGGATGGCCCTGGTGGACGAGTTGGTGCGCCGGTACCGGGAGCGCGGCCTCACGGACGTCACCCTGGTGTCCTACCCCGACGCCCGGCACGAGGTCTTCAACGAGACCAACCGCGACGAGGTGGTTGCCGGCGTGATCGATTGGCTGGACGCGAGACTCGCGACCTGATCGGCAGACTGCAGACCCCGGCCGCCGGCACGGCGCGCAGGAGTCGCGGGGTGCGGACCGCCGCGATCCGGCGGCCCGCACCCCGTGGGCTTCAGGACGCCCGGGGGTCCAGGTAGATGGTTTTGTAGACCTGGAACGAGGAGAGCGCCTCGGGGCCGAGTTCCCGGCCCATGCCGCTGGACTTGATGCCGCCGAACGGGGCGTGCGGATCGTTGCTGTAGGCGTTGATCCCGACGGTGCCGGACCTGATCCGGCGGGCAACGGCTTCGCCGCGGGACGGGTCCGAGGTCCACACCGTGCCGCCGAGTCCGTACTCGCTGTCGTTGGCGATCGCGACCGCGTCGTCCACGTCGTCGTAGGGGATGATCGTCAGCACCGGCCCGAAGATCTCCTCGCGGGCGATGGTTGCGGAGTTGTCCAGATCGGCGAAGATCGTCGGCTCGACGAAGAAGCCCTGGTCCAGATCCCCGGGGCGACGGCCGCCCGTGGTCATCCGACCGCCCTCCGCGAGGCCCTTGCTGATGTAGCCCTCGACCCGCTCACGTTGCCGTCCGGAGACGAGCGGGCCGATCGCGGTTTCCCGGTCGAGCGGGTCGCCGACCTTCAGGGACTTCGCGAGATCGGTGATCGTGTCGACGATCTCGCCGTACCGACTGCGCGGCGCGACGACCCTCGTGTTCAGCCAGCAGATCTGGCCGTTGTTGAGCAGGGTGGCGCCGAAGAAGCTCTCCATCGAGGAGGCGAGGTCGGCATCGTCCAGCACGACCGCGGCGGACTTGCCGCCGAGCTCGAGGGTCACCGGGCGGAGCAGCCGGCCACAGGTCTCGGCGATCTTCCGGCCGGCAGCGGTGGATCCGGTGAAGGACACCTTGTCGACCCCGGGGTGTTCGACCAGGTAGGCACCGACCGCCCGGCCCCCCGGGACCACGTTCAGCACGCCCCGGGGCAGGCCGGCCGCCACCGCCGCCTCCGCCATGAGATACGCGTCGAGCACGGTCTCCTCGGCCGGCTTGATGACGACCGTGCAGCCGGCCGCCAGGGCCGGGGCCAGCTTCAGGAAGCTGATCGCCTGGGGCACGTTCCACGGGACGATGGCGCCGACGACTCCGACCGGCTCCTTCCGGACGAGCGAGGTCCCGCCCATCATCCCCGGGCGCCGCTCCTCGGCCGGGCCGTCGATCATCAACTGCGAGTAGTACCGCAACAGCACCGGCGGGAATCCGCCCTCGAACGCCTCGGCCAGCGTGATCGGCATACCGTTCTGGCTCGACACCCGACGGGCCGTTTCCGGACTGCGCTTCTCGAGCTCGTCCGCGAAACGGCCGAGCGCCTCGCCGCGCCGCTCCGGGCTCCAGGCCGGCCAACCGGAGGGATCGTCGAACGCGGCCCGGGCCGCGGACACCGCCCGGTCGATGTCGGTCGTGGTGCTGACCGGCACCGAACCGATCGCGCTCTCGGTCGTGGGGGAGACGACGTCGAGCCGCTCGGTGCCGGCCGGAGCGGCCCAGTCCCCGTCGATGTAGAACTCGTTGTAGGTGATCATGTTTCCTTCTCTTCGGATGGTGGGGAGTGATGTCCGCTGGTGGTCACGGGTGGGTCGAGCAAGAACCCGGTCGCGGGGCCGACTCAGCCGGATCGTTCCAGGGAGTCCTGCATCCCACTGATCAGGTCGGGCAGGTCGGGCAACGGGCTGTCCGGGCCCTCGTACCCCATGGCGGCGAAGTAGGCGCGGTACCGGTCGGCGGCGGCGCGCTCGTGCCGGATGGTGATGAGCGCGGTGGTGCGGAAGGTCTCGTCACCGCCGTCCTCGCCGACGGCCCGGATGACGTCCCGGATGGCCGCTCCCAGTGCGGAATGCGCCGCCCGCACCTCCGGCAGGGTCAGCGGGACCGGCTCTGCCAGCAGCGACCGGAGTTGTCCCACCGCAGACGTTGTCGCGGGCCCACCGTGCGCGGCGCCCTCGAGGTCCCGCGCGAACTCGCGCAGCAGGAGGTTGTCGAGCCGCTCGAACTGGGCCGACCAGGGGTCCTGGACCTGCAGGACGGCGAGGTGCCCGAGCAGCAGCCGGGCCTGCTCGAGCGCGAAGGGCTGGTCGTCGCCGAGTGCCGGGATGATCACCGACTCGATCGCCCTCGACACGCTCGAGATCCGGATGCGGGTGGACGGGATCATGCCGACAACTCCTTCTCGATGAGCGCGCACAGGTCGGTGGCGAAGTGGTAGCCGACCGGTGACATCCAGGCCAGCAGGGCGTCCTGGTGGTTCTGCGCGTCCCTGGCGGCCTTGGCCGAGGAGGCGAGCGTGATGGCCAGGCACTTCCAGGCGTTGAGCACGACGTACCAGCGGAGGGTCTCCGGATCGACGGTACGGCCGGAGAGCTGCTCGTACCGCTGCACGAAGGTCGCGGCGGGGTAGAGCCCGCAGATCAGCTCCTCGCCGTCCTCGACGGACCTGAAGAGCTGCTGCATCATCCAGCCGAGGTCCTCGTGGAAGTCGCCCAGGTGCACGTACTCCCAGTCCAGGACGGCGGTGATGCGCCCGGTGCTCTCGTCGAACAGGAAGTTGCCGGTGCGGAAGTCGCCGTGGATCATCACCGGTTCGGCGGTGGAGGCCGGAATGTGCCGGCGCAGCCACTCCTCGGTCAGCGCCGCGATCGGCACCGCCTCCACAGCGTCGTCGGCCCACACCCGGGACCACCAGTTCAGTGCCCAGCGGGCGGGCTGCCAGGGGTCGGCGGTCGGCGCCTCGAAGCTCGGCAGCCGTGCGGTGTCGACCGGATGGTTGTGGATGGCGGCCAGGTGGCCGAGGTACTGATCTGCCAGACTCTCGCGGAGCGATCCGGAGAAGGTCGTCCCGATGCCAGTGACCTTCAGGTCGTCCGACGGTGCCGTCGGCTTGGTGACACCGGGGACGAATCCCATGATGACCGCCGGCTGGCCGAAGTGCGCACCCTCATGGTCCAGCCATTCCGGTGCTGGGGCAGGCACCACGGAGCGGTACACGTCGAGTGCCTCGAACTCCCGGCGGCGGTCGGTCTCGCTGGCCGTCTGCACCGGGTCGATCCGCAGGATGTGCCCGGTGCGGTTGCCTGATGCGTCGGTGAGTTCGAAGAAGAACTGCTCCTTCGACGCACCGCCACCGATCCGGCCGACCCCGGAGACACTCGCTCCGGGCACCACTGTCGCGAAGTAGTCCACCAACAGTTGGGTGGTCTGTTCGACAGTGAGCGGGGTGTACGGCCCGCCGGCGGCGACGCGGTCCCGCTTCCGATCGAGGAGTGCATGCACCCCCGGGTCGACGTCGAGGTGGTGCCGGGCGGTGCCGGCAGGTGAAGCGATCGACATGAGATCTCCTAGGAGCCTGGCGCGTTCGTCGGCCGGCCAGGACCCGGCCACCGGTCACGCCTGCGCTGCTCTGCGCGTGCGCACATGCCAACACGGGCCCGATGGATCGGCCAGATCGGACATCAGGGGTGGTGTAGGAGTCTCCACCGGAGCCCTCCCGGGGTCGGTCGATCGGGCTCCCGGAGGGCCCGGCGGGGCTGGAGAGCCCCCTGTCAGGCTCGCGATGGGGGCCTTCGGGAGGCTTCCGCCGGAGCGTCGGTGTGCTGGCTCACAGTTTGGTCCAATTGTTCCATTGACAGTCTCTGCAGCGCCTCGTAGGGTCGCCTCCAGCCGTGGTCCGGAGCCTGTGTGCGGCTGGCCGAAGCGTCAGCTGATCCGGACGAGAAGTTCTGTGCTGCACGGTGTTCGAACCCGACCGATCCGAAGGATTCGCTTGTGATCACCCCTGCCGATCTGCAGTTCCACACCCCGGCCGACGTGGACCACATCTGGGCCGAGACGTATTGGTTCGGCCTCTACGTCCCCGAGGACGATCTGTACGGCTGGGTGTACATGGTCTTCCGGGCCGGCACCGGTGCGGTGATGTGCGATGTCGAGTTCGTCGACAGCAAGTCGCAATTCATGTACGACGCCCGGTACATCGACATCCAGAACCACATCCCGATCCCGGAGCGGCTCGACTCCTTCACACTCCCGAACGGTCTCACTTTCGAGGCCCGGAGCCCGTCGGAGTACCGGATCGACTACGTCGGCGCGGACGAGACCGAGATGCACCTGGACTGCGTGGGCATCCACATCCCCTACGACATCCACGATCCCGCGATCGACCCGATGGCGCGCGACACCGAGGAGACCCGAATCGAGCACAGCGGCTTCGGCACCGCGTACTCGAGCCACTTCGACCTGACCACCCGGGTGACCGGCACCGTGAAGGTGCGGGGGAAGTCGTACGACGTGAACTGCCTGGCCACCCAGGACCACAGCTGGGGCCCGCGCCCGGAGCGCGGGATGAACCCGATGACGTACATGAACGCACACTTCCCGGACGACTTCGTGGTGCAGACCATCTTCGCCTTCGACCCGACGCAGCCGGACGGCGCGCAGCACGAGTTCAAGCACGGCTACACCGTGCGGGACGGTGTGCTCACCGGGCTGGTCGGCGGCACGCTGAAGGTCGACCACCGCGGGATCTACCCGGAGCTGATCACCCTGTCCGTGCGCGACGTGAACGGCCGGACCGACGAGATGACCGCCACCGCAAGAACCTTCAACAACTGGCTGCCCTACGGCGTGTGTCTGACCGGGCACTCCATGCTCGACTGGACCACCTCCGACGCGATCACCGGTATCGGCACGCTGATGGAGGCCTACCCGCTCGACCACGCCACCGGCGGCCGGCTGACCACCGACATCACCACGTCGGGATCCAGCGCCTTCTGACCAGGGCGGGGCCATCAGGCCCGCCTGCGCACATCGACGAACTTCGCACCACCACACCCGCCCGCGAACCGGCCGGGACGGCCAACGGCGGCCGCGGTCCACACCCCCTGGTGACTCGGCACCGCGCCGGCAGGCAGTCCCGATCGACCTGCGGCCGACACCACAGGAGACATCGTGCCCCGGTCCACCCGCTTGAACCGCATCGTGGCAGTGGCCGCGCTCGCGGTCCTGGTGCCCACCATGCTCGCCGCCTGCGGCAGCGACACCACCTCCACCACCTCGTCCACGTCCGCCGCGGGCAGCGGCGCGGCGACAGCGCCCGGCAGCAGCACGGGTGGCGCCGGCACCGCGTCCCCCAGCGCCGGCGAACCGGACTTCGTGGCAGCGGCCAAGGCGGCGGTCGAGAAGTACACGGCGGTGCCGGCCGGTCCGGACGACCTGCAGCCGTTCACCCCGGCGGCCGGGCCGTTCAAGGTGGGGATCAGTGGCTGCGGGCAGAACATCCCGTCGTGCCAGACCCTGGTCGCGGCCGCCACCGAGGCCGTCGAGGAACTCGGCTGGACACCGGTGTTCTACGACGGCACGCAGAGCCAGTCGGGCTGGATCGCCGGCATGTCCTCGCTCATCAACCAGGACGTCGACGGCATCATCAAGTTCGTCCAGCCGGACAGCTTCATGCCGAACTCGATGGAGGATGCGAAGGCGGCCGGGATCCCGGTGGTCTGCGGCGTGTGCGGCAACTACGCCGAGGACCCGGTCGCAAGCCCGTCGCTGGCCAACACCGACGTCGACTACGCGGAGCAGGGCAAGGTGCTGGCCGACTGGGTGATTGCGGCCGGGAACGGCACCTCGAAGGTCTCGGTGATGGACAACAAGCTGGCCACCCCGGTGCGGCTGCGGACCGAGGGCTTCGTCGGCGAGATGGGCACCTGCAGCACGTGCACCGTCCTGGACAACACCGAGATCGCACAGGATGCCACCATTCTCGACCGCATCCGGTCCAACGTTGCGGCAAAACTCGCGCAGTACCCGGAGGGCGACATCAACTACATCGAGTCGCCGACCGACGCCTACTTCGAGGCCATCGCGCCGCCGATCGAGTCCTCCGGCCGCACCGACGTCAAGCTCGTCGCCTACGACGCCAGCGCCGCGGGTCTCGACTCGCTCCGGCAGGCCGACGGCATCCTCGAGGCGACCGTCGACACCCCGCTGCAGTGGCTCGCCTACGCCGCGGTCGACCAGATGGCACGGCAGCTCTCGGACCAGCCGGTCACCAAGGACGTCTCCATCCCGTTCCGCCTGATCACCCGCGACAACGTGCCGGCCGGGGACGAGCCGCCCACCGGCTTCGACCACAAGGCCTACTACGCCGGCCTGTGGGGCAAGTGATGCCGCCGACCCTGTCGGTGCACGGTCTGCGAAAGTCCTTCGGCATCAAACGTGTGCTCGACGACGTGTCGTTCCGGATCCGCCCAGGCACGTTGCACGCGCTGCTCGGTGCCAACGGCGCCGGGAAGTCGACGCTCATCAAGATCCTCACCGGGATCGAGCGCTCCGATGCCGGCGAGATCTCCGTCCGGGGCGCGGAGGGGGGCCCCGGACGGATCGGGGTGATCCACCAGGACCTCGGTCTGGTCTCGTCGATGTCGGTCGCCGACAACCTCTACCTGGTACCGGGAGCCGGGCCACTGCACCGGGTGTCGCCCTCGGGTGACGTCAGGCGGGCCAGGGTGCAGCTGGCCGGGGTGAACGTGGAAGTCGACCCGCGACGCGAACTGGGTTCGCTGTCGCTCGGCGAACGGACGATGGTGGCGATCAGCAGGCTGTTCGAACGGGACGAGCCCGATCTGATCATCCTGGACGAAGTGACGGCGGCGCTGAACCGGGTCGAGAGCGACTGGCTGCTGGGTAGGGTGCGGGAGTTCGTCGACCGCGGCGGCGCGGCGATGGTGGTGACCCACCGGCTGCACGAGGTCACCACCCATTGCGACGAGGTGACCGTGCTGAGGGACGGGAAGGTCGTGAGAACCGGTCCGGTGCCGGCGCTTCCGGACCTGCACGACGACCTCGCCGCCGGCGACATCACGACACAGGAACCGGTCGACGCGGGCGCCGCGGCCTCCGGCGCGGTCGTGCTGGCGGCGACCGCGGCGACAACTGCTGCGGTCGGACCGATCTCGCTGGACGTCCGGGCCGGGGAGGTGGTGGCCGTGGTCGGTGCGCTGTCCTCCCGGCTGTACGAGATCGGCCATCTGCTGGCCGGCATCGTCGGTCCGGTGTCCGGCCGGGTCGTCGTGAGCGCCCCGGCCGGCGGCCCGGGCCGGGCCGCGCTGCTCCCGGAGGAGAGGCTGACACAGGGCGTGCTGACCGGCCTGACCGTCGCCGACAACGCCGTGCTCGACACCCGTCCCCGGGGTCGGACCGGCCTGTGGCGTGGGGTGAACCGCCGGCGCGGCCTGCGCACGGCATCGGAGGTGGTGGAACGGATGAACGTCCGCCCGGAGGGATGTGAGGGGATGCCGATGCTGGCACTCAGCGGCGGTAACCAGCAGAAGGTGCTGCTCGGCCGGATAGCGCTGCAGGAACCGGATCTCTACGTGCTCTGTGAGCCCACCCGCGGGGTGGACCTGCCGACCAGGGCCGCGATCCGCAGATTCGTGCTCGAGCGGAAGGCGGAGGGGGCCGCTGTGGTCGTGGCGACGATCGACGTCGACGACGCGCTGGCGGTGGCGGACCGGCTGGCGATCGCCGAGAACGGCCGACTGGTCTCGGTCGTCGACCGCGCCGGTGTGCAGCTCGACGACCTGCTGGAGCGTGTGTCGTGACGGCCCGCCCGACCGCGGAGACCGACGCGGGGCCGGTCGCCCGGGCGCCCGGCGCCACGGCGAGCAGGCGGGTGCGGTCGATCCCGTGGGAACGGTTCGTGACGATCGGATTCTTCCTCGTCGTGTACCTGGTGATCTGCGTGGTCGGGAACTGGAGCTTCCTCTCGCAGAGCAACATCACCAACGTCTTCGCACAGAACGCGCACACGGCCTTCGCCGCCGCGGCGATCACCATGACGTTGATCGCCGGACAGTTCGACCTCTCGGTGGGTGCCCTGGTCGGTCTCTGCGCGGTGCTGACCGCCGGACTGTCGGCGAACGAAGGCCTGCCGCCGGCGATGATCGTCGTGGTCATCGTGGTGATCGGGACGCTGACCGGTCTGCTGAACTCCTTCCTGGTCAGTGGTCTCAAGGTCAATGCGTTCATCGCCACGCTCGGGACAGGTACCGCTTTCAGCGGGGTCGCCCTGCTCTACACCGGCGGTCAGCTGATCTACAGCGGCATCGACCCGGCGCTCACCGAACCGATGCGGGTGAAGGTGGCCGGGTTCCCGTTGGTGCTGCTGCTGCCGTTGGTGCTGCTGCTTGCCTTGTGGCTGCTGACGAAGAGGGTGGTGTTCGGTCGTTTCCTCTACGCGACCGGGGCGAATCCGACCGCGGCCGGTCTCGCCGGGGTACCGACCCGCAAGGTGACCCGGTGGGCGTTCGTGGTGACCGGCGTGGTCGCGGCGATCGGCGGGATCGTGATGACCGGCACCATCGGATCGGCGAACCCGACCTCCGGACCGGAGCTGCTGCTCCCGGCCTTCGCCGCGGCGTTCCTCGGGTCCTCGCTCATGGGCACCGAGTCCTTCAGTGTCGTCGGGTCGATCATCGCCACGTTCCTGCTGGGCCTGGCGCTGAACGGCCTGGACATCATGGGCCTGTCAGCGGGTGCGAAGCCCATCTTCAACGGCGTGGTGCTGATCGGTGCGGTCGCGCTGTCACAGGCGCTCCGGACCCGGAAACGGAGGTCGCGGAGCCTGCGGGCGGACCGGTGACTGACGTGCCCGCCTGGCCCCGGCCCGATGGTCGGCCGGTGTCAGGCGAGCAGGTAGCGGTTGGACGCCAGCACACCCGCCAACCGGGACAGCGCCGGCTCCACCCGGGAAGCCGGGTGGCCGAGAGGGAGCCGCATGTGTGTGGTGTGGCCGCCGGACAACGAGAAGGACGGCCCGGCGGCGACATGGATGCCGATCTCCAGTGCGTGGATGGCGAGTTCGACGCTGTTGTAACCGGTGTCGACCCACAGTCCGGTGCCGCCGTCCGGCGGCGACGACGTCCAGCTCGGGCAGTAGGTGCCCAGCAGGTCGACAGCGGCCTCCATCGTCGAGCGCAACTGGTCCCGTCGCCTGGCCCGGGCACCGGCGATGTCCGACACCAGGTCGACGACCAGCAACTGGTCGACGACCGAGGTGGCCAGATCGATGGTGGCCTTGACCTCCGAGAGCAACCCGATGGTGCGTGCCGAACCGCGGATCCAACCGATGCGCAGCCCGCCCCACAGCACCTTGGAGAAGGTACCGATGGTCACCAGCAGGTCGGGGTCGACCAGCCCGGTCAGGCCCGACGCGGGGCGGTCGCCGTCCATCAGCAGGTCACGGGACGAGCAGTCCTCGATCGTCATGAGTCCGTGGTGCTGCACGATCCGGGCCAGTTCGGCCCGCCCGGCCTCGCTCATCAACCGACCGGTCGGGCTGTGCACCGCCGGCTGGCAGTAGAGCAACCGCGCACCGGCCGCGGCCTGCAGGCTGAGCCCGGACAGATCGGGATCGAACGGGTAGCCGACGGCCCGGGTGCCGATCGACCCGAAGGTGGACAACGCGCCGCGGTAGGTCGGGTCCTCGACCAGCACGGCATCGCCGTGTCGGGTCAGTGCGCGAGCGGCGATCGCCAGTCCCTGCTGTGCGCCGGAGGTGATGAGGATCTGGTCCGGCTGGGTGGGGATGCCGTCGTCGGTGAGCATCCGGGCGACCGCGGACCGCAGCACGGGTAGTCCGCAGGCGAAGTACCCGCCGGTTTCGAGGTAGGGGTCCATCACCTCGCGCCCGAGCCGGGCGATGGCGTCCCGGACGCCGGTGGCCGCCTGCAACGACTGGACCGACAGGTCCAGGATCCCGCTGGTGCCCGGTGGGACCGAGGACGCCTGTACATGACCGTGCGCGGACCGCCGGACGCTGTTGTTGACATGCGTGCCGCGCCCCACTTCGCAGGTGACATAGCCTGCCCCGGCGAGGATGTCGTAGGCCGAGTTCACCGTGCCGCGGGCGATACCGAGGGAGGTCGCCAGCGCGCGCTGGGCCGGTAGCCGGCTCTCCGGGGCCAACCGGCCGGACTCGATCAGGTTGCCCATCGCCGAGGCCAACGAGACCCCGAGCGACCCCGGCCCCACCCGCCAGGTGCCCAGCAGCGCGACGAGCTCCTCAGCGCGGACCGTGCCGGAGAGGGCAGCCGTCCGCTGCCGCCCGGCGGAGCCGTGGCCGCTCACATCCGGCCGCTCATCACGGATCTGACGACGGTGGCGCTGGTGCACAACTTGCCCCGCTCGTCGAAGCCCCGGACCCTGACGATGCCGAAGGTGCGGCCCAGGTGTTCGACCTCCGGTCGGAGGGTCAACAGGGAGCCCGACACCACAGGACGGACGAAGTGCACCCGGATGGACTCGGTGAAGGATGGGATCGGCATCGCGCGACAGGCGACCAGATCGGCCAGACAGACGGTGATCCCGCCGTGCAGGTTGCCGAGCGGGTTGCCGAACATCGGATCCGCGAGGAAGGTGGCGCCACCCTCCGGAGCGGGACGCATCGCCTTCGCCAGCGCGCCGACCGGCGATGCACCCGGTCGGGCCTGGACATTCGGTGGTGATTGTTCCGCGGCGGACGGCACGCAGCCGGTTTTCCGGCCACGGAAGGTGCCGTAGGCCAGGACTGTTCCGGAGCCGTCGGTGATCTCGCCGCGCGCCATGCCGTCCGTGCCGTCGGCGTGCGCGCTGCGGGCGTGCGTGTGGACGGTGCCGGCCAGTCGGGGTGCGAGGAACTCCAGTGCGATGTCGGTGGTGACGAACCAGCCGTCGGAGGTGTTGTTCAGCGAGTAGCCCAGGACGCTGTCGGCGAGCACCCCGATCGCGCCGGAGAGCGGTGCGACCGGTTCCGGTCCGCCTGGGTCGGCGCATCCGGCGTCGACGTCCATCGACCCGGTGACCGTGCCGTCCGGGGCGATCCTGATCGGGGTCAGCCCGAACAGCGACTCCGGCCTGCCCGGCGGGACTGTGCGGGCGGGTGCGGTGGCCCTGCTCATCGGTGATCACCGGATGCCCGCGCCACGACTGCACCGCGCGGCCACCGTCCCGTGTGTCGCATCGACGGCTCCTCTCCTTCGCTGCAGAGCTCCGATCGCACCCCTTCGCGATGCGGCCCTCGATCGCATCGTAGGCGTCTTGCCGTATCGGTCCGACCTTTCTACCATTGGATGACTTCCGTCACTGTCGAAGGGAAGGTCCGCCGTGGGTGGCAATGCCATCGACATCGAGTTCTCCGTTCCGGACACCGACCCGTCGGGGCTGGCGGGCGACCGGGCTCGACGGCGGGTGGGCACCATTTGCGATGGCATGCCGACGACATGAACCTGGTCGATCAGGCGGGGAGGTCAGGAGTGCATGACGCACCGGCCGGCGAGAGTTGTGCCCCCAGTAGGATTCGAACCTACGACACACGGTGTCGCGGAGCCTGTGTTTCAGGCGCTGCGATCTGCTTCGAACCTGTTGGTGGACAACGACTTCGGGCTTTGGGTGCATGTGACCAGATGTGGCTCTCTTTCGTCTTTAAGCATGGCTGAATCCTGGGCGGAGCTGGCGACCGGACGAGCCTGCATCGGTCGTGTGTTGCAGTCCAGCGGGGGGATGGAGCCAGGTGCCCACGGCGATGGCCGGGTACGCAGGTAGCGGACTAAAGTTCAACGCGGTGCGATTCACACCGTCCACTTCAGGTACGTCTGAGTGACAGCGCTCCGATGCGAACGAAACCTCAGTTCATACCTGCGGCCGCCGGGCGCTGTGTCCAGCACCTCGATGGTTGCCTCGAGCTTGTCGCCCGAGATCATCACCGAAGTGGTCTCCAAGCGGTTTGCGGGCACACCCGCATGGATCGCCACGGCTCGCTTCGCTCGTTCGACTGTGCGCTCTTCGGTCAGCGGATCGGCGCCCGCGTCCCGCTTCCGGCGGACGTGGTCGATGATCCGCTCCGCCATGATCCCCATGCCGGCTGTCGCGATCGTTTCAAAGGCTTGGGCTGCGATGTCGATGATGAGCGACCAGGTCTGCGAGTCTGCACCCCAGGAGACTTGGCGTCGGACCTCCTGAGCGACGAATCGGTCGTCCCCCAACCCCATCTGGATGTCTTGTCGGATTGCGTCTACCGGGGCCAAGGCATCGGGTGTTCGAAACTCGAACATGATCACCTCCCCGTCAACGTGATCAGGGCCGAAACGGGGATCGTCAACGGGGCGTAGGATGACGGTGAAGAGGTCGGCGTAGGCCTCCACCGGCGTGGACTCGGTCATGGCGACAGACGCTACTCTTCGCGCTACCGATCTTCCTGAACGCTGTGCGCGGTCTAGTGTGGCGCGACTCAAGGTGCTGCGATCCCACTCAGCAAGTCGCGGACGAGTCTCCGGCAGTGGTGACGATGAAGACTCTGGGCTCGAGCGCGCTCGCAGATGCAAAGAATTTCCGGCACGAGCATGCATGGCCGCTACAATGACTCATGACCTTCGGCATCGGCTTCGTCCACCCCTTGTATGCCGGAGTCGTCACTGATCGGAGGATCAGTCGAGATAGCCGCGCGCTGAGCGATCAGTACGAGAAAGCAGGGTTGGTCGAGTTCAGTGACGGTCGATTCGCTTATACTATGACTGGTCTGGTGCAGGCGCCTGGCTTTGATGCTGCCAAGTGGGTTGCCATGTCTCTCGCTGAAGCTGGAACGGGGGGTGTCGAATTCTGGAAGGCACTTGCCAGATTCTCAGCGATCTGCAGCCATAGGTTTGCAATGCTGCCGAATGTCCGCACTGACCACCTGAAGTTTTCGGTTCTCTTCGCGGGCTATCAGCGCACTGAGAGTGGATCGATAAGCCGAATGGCGATGGTCAGCAACTTTCAGGAACTGAGTCCCATATCCGGAACGGACATCTGGCCCCGGCCGTTTGAACGGTTCCGTCTCTCCTTCCAAGAGACGTCGCCGGTGCGCTGTCTGGCCGTGCCGATTGGCAGTGGCGGCTATCGCGAAGACAGCGAACTGGCGAAGAAGCTAGTCGACCGGCTTGTCAGTCTGAAAATGTCGGCTGCCGGCGTTGTCGCGGTACTAGTCGACATCATTCGTCAAGGCGCGAACGAAGTCATCGGAGAGGATTGCACCAGTATCGTGATCCCGAGAAATTTTGATGCGGAACCTGAGGCGTCCTACCGGCCGAATCGAGCAAGTAATGAGTTCAAGTTCCCTGCCTTCGTTCAAGCATCGCATGGAGATAAGGGTGCTGGAATAGCGATGAACGGTGCGACTGTGTACGGCGGCACAGTCGATCGGATGGCTGTTGTAACGGCTCCGGCGCCGACGTATAAGCGCCAGAAATGTCCGTGTGGGTCCGGGTCCGAGTATCGAAGATGTCACGGCAGGCTGGGGCTTTCGCGGAATACCCCACCTGTCGGCGCGACCATTGAGAAGTTCGGCCTGGACACCCGTGAACTCGCTTCAGCGGCGGGAGGCGCACCGTTCGAGATGCCGTCATATTTGTTTTTGCCCGGCACCACGCGAAAGGACTACAAGATCACCAATACCAGGACGGGTAAGGTTGTTCAAGATCCTGAAATTTGGTAGACGAAACACTCGGAGTGCACTCTTGGGTCAGTGCATAGCTGGAAGGCCCCGCGCCGGGTCAGTGCCTCCGGACTGCAGCAGGCAGTCGGGTCGTGATCAACTTCTCGGCGTCGCCAACGATGTTCTCGACGATCTCGGCCACGGGCAGAACATCGGTGATCAGCCCCTGCACCTGGCCGGCCCACCAGAGTCCGTCGTCGACCAATCCCATACCGAGGGCCCGTTCCCGGCCGCGAGCGCCGGACGCGAGGGCTGCGATGTCATCGAAGGTGGAGTCCGGGCGGCGCTCGATGTCGACGATCTCCTCCGACACCGCATTGCGCACCACTCTGGCCGTGTTGCGGAACTTGCGGAACACCAGCCTGGTGTCCCGTTCCGTGTTCGCCACGATCGCCTGCTTGATGTTGGTGTGGACCTGCGCCTCGGTGCTGGCCAGGAAGCGGGTGCCCATGTTGATCGCGCCGGCGCCCAGAGCCATCGCCGCGACGAGGCCGGAACCCGTGGCGAACCCACCGGACGCGATGATCGGAAGCGTCGTCCGTGCGGCAACGGCGGGTACCAACACCAGCCCGGGGATGTCGTCCTCGCCGGGATGTCCGGCGCACTCGAATCCATCGACACTGAGCGCGTCGACGCCGATCCGCTCAGCCGTGACGGCGTGCCGTACAGCGACGACCTTGTGGACGACCTTCACTCCGGCTGCCTTGAAGGCCGGTAGGTGCGGCTCCGGGCTGGAGCCGGCGGTCTCGACCACTTTGACGCCGCCTTCGATGATCGCGTCGCGGTACTCGTCGTAGGGAACCGGGCGTAGCGTCGGCAGCATGGTGAGGTTCACGCCGAACGGCCGATCGGTCAGTTCGAGGGTGCGCTTGATCTCCTCGGCCAGACGCTTGGGTGTGGGATGTGTCAGGGCCGAGAGGAATCCCAGTGCCCCGGCGTTCGCGACGGCCGCGATGAGCGGAGCAGTTCCGACGCCCATCATCCCTCCGCACACCACCGGATGGTCGATCCCGAGCAACTCGGTCACGGCGGTTGCAAGCATCAGTGCCCACTCCTTGACGACGATTGACAGCAGACGCCTGAAGCGACTACCTTCACCTGGCCCAGTATTTCGCAGGGTAACCAGAATTCGGGGCAATGATGGCCTACCGTGCGGCACCGGCACAAGTCGTGGCCGCCACATGAGGTCAGTGGTCGCGGATTGTCAGCTGCAGCGTGAGGATCGATGAACCCGTACCCATCGAGTGACGGCTCCGGCCAGGACGAGTACGACCGCGCCCAGGCGTCCACGCCGCACGTCACCACACGGATCGGTCGGACGATCCGGCGGATCCGGACCGAGCGTGGTCTGACGCTGCAGGACGTGAGTGTTGGCGCGAACGTGTCCGCTTCCTTCGTGGGAGCCCTCGAACGCGGCGAGACCGACATAGCGATCGGTCGACTGGAGCGCATCGCGGCCTACCTGAAAGAAGATCTGCGGTCGATCCTGGGCTACTCCCGGGACGAGGTCCGGTTCAACTACGTCCCTGCCGAGGACTGGGTGCGAAAGGACGTCGGGCCCGGCATCGACTATCTGGAGTGCTTGGTTCCCGGCACCTCCCAGCGTCTCACCCGATTGACTCTGGAGCCGGACGCACGCCACAGCGGACCGGAGGTCGACGACGGGATGGTCACGGTCTACGTCGTGGAGGGCGACGTGCAGGTCGCAGTCGACGACCGACTGTTCACCTTGCACGTCGGCGACTCAGGCGCTTTTGCCGCCGGGAATGCCCATGTGTTCGTGAATCGATCGGATGCGCCGGCCACCACTTTGATCAACACCGTGGTCGCCGTCCGTGCGGACTCCTGAGTCGTCCACGATCGTCCGGGCGGCGTTGTCATGACCTCGATGCTCGCAGCGTCAGTACCGAAGTCGAACGAGTCGCGGGCGGCCGACCAGTTCCCACGCTGCCGCACCCAACCTGCCGAATTCGCGCAGTTGGTCCTGGTTCCGGCCGACGACACCCATCTCGACGGCAGGACCATCGGGATGGATGGTGCCCTCCGGAGGGCTTGGCAGTAGTCCGTTCGAATCCGCTCCGGCGGGCCTACGTCGTGCGGCGGACCGTCGATTGACACCGTGATCCCGGCGGCAGTAACGTCCGCTACAAGCGAGAACCAATATTGTGGTTGTCCAGCAGTATTCAGTGCTATCAGACGAGGATGTCGATGACGATATCGCCGCAACGGCGCGCCCGGGGAGCGGCATGAGTACCGCCCGGTCGCGACCCCTCGTGCTGCAGAACTACCCCTCCCTGCACCCGGTCCTCGACGAACTGCTGAGCGATGAGTTCGAACTGACGACATCTCCCTCCCCGGACGCGGAATCGCTCATCACCGTCGGCACGGGTGCCGTGGCGATCATCGCGCGCGGGCCGGCGACACTTCCACGCGGCGTGCTCGAACGACTCGACACGGTGCGGTTCGTGGTTGCCCCCGGATCGGGAACGGACAACATCGATCTGGATGCCGCCACCGAGCTGGGAATCGCGGTGGTCAACAACGCGGGTGTGGCCCCGCAACCCGTGGCCGAGTACGTGATCGGCGCGATCGTGGCCGGCCTGAAACGGTTCCGTGAGGCGGATTTGGCGCTCCGTGCCGGCGCCGGATGGGACCAGCGCGATTGGAGTCTGCGCGGTCGCGAAGCCGCCCACCGGACACTGGGCATCATCGGGTACGGCCACATCGGCCGGGACGTCGCCCGGCGAGCCCGGGCCGGTCTCGACATGAACGTCGTGATCAGTGATCCCGTTGCCGCACCGGCCGACATCGAGCGAGCCGGGATGACGGTGGTGACCCTCGCAGAGTTGCTCGAGCGCTCCGACGTGATCACCGTTCACGTGCCGGCGACACCGAAGACCCGGCACCTGATCGGGAGGGCCGAGATCGCTGTGATGCGACCGGACGCGCTACTGATCAACACCTCGCGCGGTGAAGTAGTGCACCAGGCTGCCCTGACCGACGCTCTGCGCGCGGGTCGACTCGGTGGAGCGGTGCTCGACGTACTGGACCCGGAACCGGCCGATCTCTCCGATCCGATCCTGGACCTGCCGAACGTCCTGGCGACCCCACATCTGGCGGGAATGACCGACGAAGGCATGGACCGGCTCTGCCGGGCCACCGCAGCAAAGGTTCTCGCACTCTCGCGTGGCGAGCGCCCCGACCGCACGGTGAACGACATCGAATGGCCGCCGGGGCGTGCAGTTGCGCTCGGCTGGCCGCTGGGAAAGGACTGACATGGCTTACGTCGACTCCGCCGACCGCGGACGGATCCGACTGCGCAGGTCGTCGCTCATCTGTCCGGGCGACGACACGAAACTCCTGGGAAAGATGGAGACGGTGGCCGCCGACGTCTGCATCGTGGACTGGGAAGACGGCGTCGTCCCGGCTCGCAAGGAGGAGGCCCGCCGGTTGACCGCCGAGGCCTTGCAGAAGGCCTGGCGGTGTCCGGAGCGGGTGATCCGTACCAACGGGATGGACTCGGACCTGTTCGAAACGGACGTCTTCGCTGCAGTGGCGGCCGGTGTCGATTCGATCATGCTGCCAAAGGTCGAGAACGCCGAGCAGATCATCGAGGCCAACCTGCTCATCGATCGTGCCGAGCAAGCGGCCGGACGCGAGGCAGGGACGGTCGAGGTATGGGCTCTGGCCGAAACGGTGCAGTCGGTCCAGAACGCCGACGCGATCGCGGAAGTCCCACGGGTCACCTGTCTGATCTTCGGTGGAGGCGACCTGGGGGCGGATCTGCGGCTCAAGCGCATCCAGCTCGGGTCGAACCGCACGCTGGGCATCCACCGTTACGAGTACTTCTACGCCTACAGCCGCATGATCACCGCTGCCCGCGCGGCCGGCATCGACATCCAGGTCACAGGTTTCACCTCCTACACCGATCTGGACGCCTCTCGTGAGGACGCGGAGATCTCCGCCCAGTTCGGCGCGACCGGCGCGCTGGCCATCAGCCCCCGCCAGCTACCGATCTACAACGAGGTGTTCGGGCCCGGCGCCGACGATCTCGTCTGGGCCGACAAGGTTCTGGCCGCGGTGGATGCCGCGGCGGCCGAGCAGCGCGCCGTCGTGGTGGTCGACGGCAGCATGGTCGACGGTCCGTTCATCCGTAACGCCCGCTTCCTGCGGTCTCTGCAGGATCTGATCGATGCCCACGACGGGAGCGTCGGATGATCGAGTTCGCCGATCTGCGCGAGTTGATCGCCCCGCGATCGATCACCCTCATTGGTGCCGGGGAAACCGGTCTCGGAGCGTGGCTCACCCGGAACGTGTTGGAGCACTCGACCTTCGCCGGACCGATCCACCTGGTCACGGACCGGCGGCCGGAGGTTTTCGGTCGACCGACATTCCCGTCGGTCGCCGACATCGACGGCGAGATCGACGTCGCCCTGATCCTGTTGCCCCGCGGACTGGTACCGCAGGCGCTGCGGGACGCGCAGGCCAAGGGGGCGCGATTCGCAGTCATCATGGCCGGCGGATTCGGCGAGTTCGGCGATGAGGAGGGCATCGCACTGGACCGCGAACTGCGCGAGGTGATCGCAGCCGGATCGACCCGGGTGGTCGGGCCGAACTCGCCCGGGGTGGGATCGATCCTGGCGCCGCTCGGATTGACCATCCAGCCGGGCTTCAAGGACGAACTGTCGCCCGGTCCGATCGGGCTGATCGCGCAGAGCGGCGGTGTCACTCGCGCGGTGCTCCAGGACTCGCACCGCGGAGTCGGTTTCTCCGCCTTCTTCGCCACCGGCAACCAGATGGACCTGGACGTCGCGGACTACCTCAATTACTTCGTCCAGGACGCGGCGACGAAGGGTGTGGCGCTGGCCATCGAGAGTGTTCCGTCGTCGGACCGCTTTGTCGAGGCCGCCGAACGCGCGCGGGCAGCCGGTAAACCGGTGGTCATGCTCAAGACGGGCACATCGGAGGCAGGACGGAAGGCGGCCAGCTCGCACACCGGCGCGGTCGTCGGTGAGCAGGGAGCGATGCGCGCGGTCGCTGCGCAGCACGGGATCTCGGTCGTCGATGATCTGATTCACCTGGTCAACGTGGTGCACTACCGGCTCGCCGTCACCCACGGGAACCAGGGCTGGACCCCACGCAGCCGGGAGGTCGCAATCGTCGGCATGTCCGGCGGTTCGGGCGTCCTGGTGGCTGACGCACTGGCCACCAACGGCGTCGGACTCGCCGAACTGGACCCGAGCACCAAGGATCGGATGCGGCTGTTCCTCCCGCCGACCTTGCCGCTGTCCAACCCGCTGGACCTGGCCGATGCAAGCTTCCGGGAGAACGCCTTCGAGGACTCCCTGCGCCTGGTAGCCCAGGATCCGGGCGTCGGTGCCCTGCTTGTCATCTTCAACGCCTGGTACGAGAACAACTCCATGCGATACGCCAAGGCCGCGATCGCCGTGGCGGCCGAGGCCGACGTGCCGGTGATCCCGGTCTGGATGTCGGCGCGCGGTGGTCCGGAGCTCGATGTACTGGTCCAGGCCGGCCTGCTGCCGGTCCGATCGGCGACGGAGGCCGCGGCCACGGTGCAGTCCCTCATGGCCGACGCGGCCGGCCCACCAACGGCCACGACATCACCAGTCAACGAGATGATCTCGACGCCTCGACTGCCCGACGGCACGATCCTGGAGGACCGTGCCAAGCAACTGCTCGATGCACGCGGTGTGCGCGTCTCCCGGGAACTGGTGGTCGACACCCTGGAAGCGGCGAAGGCGGCGGCCGACGCGATCGGCTACCCGGTCATCCTCAAGGGTTTGGACGACTCCGCCACCCACCGGGCCGGCACCGGGCTGGTGTCCGGCGCCGTGCGCACCGCGAAGCAACTGGTGGACGCCTGGAACGGCATCGCCGACGCCTTCCGCACGCACACCGGCCGCGACGGCTGCCCGGTGCTGGTGGCCGAGTTCGTCGAAGGCGAACTGGAGGCCTACATCGGGCTGAAGCGCGATCCCGAGTGGGGGATGATCCTCAGCCTGGGATTGGGCGGCCGGTGGATCGAGGAGATCGCCGACGCCGCGGTCTTGCCGCTGCCGGCCACGGCAGAAGCCATCGAGAACGCCCTGACAGCATCAAAACTCGCTCGAGCGATCGAGCGATCACAGCTCCACGGCGCTCCGCGGGCGGGACTGCTCGACATCGCTGTCCGGATCGCCGCGCTGGGGGCCGAACACCCGGAGATCTCCGAGCTGGACGTGAACCCGGTGATCCTCACCCGGGTCGCCGCGGTCGCGGTCGATGCGCTCATCACAGTCGAGCGCTGCGGCACGGACTCCGGGTGAACAGGGAGCAGGGGGAGCGGGTGACTCACTGGTTCGCCGCCCGCGGTCACCAGTTCGACGCATCCGGCGCGCGCCGATTCACCGGCGGTCTGGCCAACGTCAACCAACTCGTCACGTTCGACGGGCGGCCGGCTGTGCTCCGTCACCCACCGGTCGGTCCACGGCAGGTAGGAGCCAACGACATGGCGCGGGAGTGGAAGGTGCTGTCCGGGTTGGGTGCCGTGTACCCGCTCGCCCCTCTCGGGCTGGCCTACTGCGACGACGAATCCGTGCTCGGGGTGCCGTTCCTGCTTGTGGAGTTCCGCGACGGCATCGCGATCGGTGCGGACATGCCACCGATGGGCGCCGTCGATGCGCCGAAAAGGCTCACCGGTGCGCTGGTGGGTGTCATGGCGGAGCTGCACGACGTCGACCCGGCAGCCGCCGGTGTGGCAGATCTCGGCCGGCCCGAGAACTTTCTGTCGCGACAGGTGACGTCGTGGCACAAGCGGGCCGGCGCCGTCTGGCCGCAGGACATACCCGCCGGAATCGACCGGATGTCCGCCGCACTGGCTGCGAAAGTACCGGTCGACGACGAGGTGTGCTTGTTGCACATGGATCTCAAGTTCGACAACATGTTGGTGAACCCGGACACCTGCGACGCACAGGCGGTCATCGACTGGGACATGGCCACCCGTGGGACGCCGCTGTTCGACCTGGCGGTGCTGCTGGCCTACTGGATCGAGCCGTCGGATCCGGCGGACGTGCAGGCGTTGGAACGTGTCCCGTCCCTGCGTGACGGATTCGGCAGCCGGACCGATCTGGCCGAGCAGTACCTCGCCCGGACCGGGCGCTCGGGCGACAACCTGGTCTGGTTGGTCGCCCTCGCCCGCTACCGGCTCGCGGTGTTGTGGATGCAACTGTTCCGGCTGTGGCAACAGGGATCGGTCATCGGCGACGGATACGCGGACTTCGAACGACTGGCGCTGGCCCTGTTGGACCTTGCCGAGCACAACTACCTGAAAGGCACGCTGTGATCGACTTCTCCATCCCCGAGGACCTGGTCGCCAAGCGTGACCGCGTCAGGCAGTGGGTGATCGACGAGATCATCCCGTACGAGACCGATCCGCGGCTGACCCAGCACGGCCCGACCGACGGACTCCGCCAGGAGCTCGTCGAGAAGGCCCGCGCCGCCGGTCTGCTGACCATCCAGGCCCCGGTGGAGTACGGCGGCTGGGGCCTGTCGCACCTCGAGCAGGCCGTGCTGTACGAGGCGGCCGGATGGTCCACCCTGGGACCGGTCGCGATGAACTGCGCCGCCCCGGACGAGGGCAACATGTTCCTGCTCAACAAGATCACCGACGCAGCGCAGGCCGAGCGCTACCTCCGCCCGGTCATCGAAGGCCACCAGCGTTCGGTGTTCGCGATGACCGAGCCGGACGGCGCCGGGTCCGACCCCGGGCAGCTACGGACGACGGCCACCTTCGACGGCACCCACTTCCGCATCGACGGACTCAAGTGGCTGATCACCGGGGCCAACGGCGCCAGGACCTGGATCATCATGGCGGACCTGCAGGAGAACCCGCACCTGCCGTCGGGCCCGACCCTCTTCCTCGCCGACGGCGACGCGCCGGGGATCGTCATCGAGCGGGTGATGAACTCGATGGACCGCAACTATGTGGAAGGACACTGCGTCGTCAGGTTCGACGGGCTGTCCCTGCCGCGGGAAGCCCTGCTCGGTGAGGCCGGCGCGGCGTTCCGGTACGCCCAGTTGCGGCTCGCACCGGCCAGATTGACGCACGCGATGCGCTGGCTCGGTGCCGCTGAGCGCGCGCAGAGCATCGCCATCGACCACGCCCGCACACGCACTGCGTTCGGCAAGCCCATCGCCGAGCACCAGGGTGTCTCGTTCAAGATCGCCGACAACGAGATTGCCTTGCATCACTGCCGTCTGTCCGTCTGGTACGTCGCATGGTTGCTCGATCAGGGTGAGAAGGCAAGGCACGAGAGCTCCGTCGCGAAGGCGTTCGTCTCCGAGGAACTGTTCCGGGTGCTGGACCGCTGCGTCCAGGTGCTCGGCGGGATCGGTGTGACCGAGGAGACCCCGGTGTCGATGCTCTTCCGCGATGTGCGCGGATTCCGTCTGTACGACGGCCCGACCGAGGTGCACCAGTACGCCATCGCCAGGAAGGTGCTGGGGGGCGGGCGATGACGTCGACGCTTGCGCACCGGGTGGAGATCCTCCTGCCCGACGGTTCGCTCGCGCCGGGCGCCGAGTCACCGCTGTCCGATGACGAGGTGATCGATGCCCTCGGGTGGATGATCCTGTCCCGGACGCTGGACGCGCGGTTGATCAGCCTGCAACGCCAGGGCCGGATGGGCACCTTCTCGGCGGTGCACGGCCAGGAGGCCGCGGTCGTCGGGGCGGCCATCGCGGTACGACGCGGACACGACTGGATGGTCCCGGCGTACCGCGAGGCACCCGCGATGATCCTGCACGGCTATCCGCTGGAGAACTTCATCCTCTACTGGCGCGGCAACATGGCGGGCGGACGCGTTCCGGACAACGTCCGCATGCTGCCGACACAGATCGCTCTGGGCGCACAGATCCCGCACGCAGTCGGGCTGGCCTGGGGACGAAAGCTGCAGCAGACCGACGAGGTCGTCCTGACCTACTTCGGCGACGGCGCCTCGTCGGAAGGCGACTTCCACGAAGCGCTGAACCTCGCCGGTGTCGTCCGGGCGCCCGTGGTGTTCGCCCTGCAGAACAACGGATGGGCGATCTCCACACCACGCTCACGGCAGACTGCCGCGGAGTCATTCGCCGCCCGGGCTGCCGGCTACGGCATTCCCGGGGTGCTGGTCGACGGCAACGACCTGTTCGCCGTCCACGCCGCGACGAGGGACGCGGTGGAGCGGGCACGCCGCGGCGAGGGGGCCACCCTACTGGAGCTGCAGACCGTTCGGATGGGCGCGCACAACACCGCTGACGACCCCTCGCGGTACGTACCGGAGGACCCCGCGACCGTCCGGGACGACATCGATCCGATCACCCGGGTGACGAGATATCTTGCTCGGCTTGGGCTCTGGGATGATGCCCGGGCCGGCGAGATGCAAACACGGGCCGACGCGGAGATCGACCGCGCCCTGGCCGTTGCCGATGCCTACCCCGCCCCCGACGTCGAAGGCCTTTTCACCGACGTGTACCACCGGCCATCGGAACGCCTGCTGCGGCAGCGACGGCAGGCTCTCCAGATCTCGGAGGAGGACGCGCGATGACGACGATGACCATGGTCGAGGCAATCAGGTCCGCGTTGCAGTTCGAGATGCAGCGTGACGACCGGGTGATGGTGCTGGGACAGGATGTCGGGCGACTCGGCGGCGTCTTCCGCGCCACCGACGGATTGCTCGACACCTTCGGTGCGGATCGCGTGGTGGACATGCCTCTCGCCGAGGCGGCCATCGTGGGATCGGCACTGGGTCTGGCGCTCTCGGGCCTGGTGCCGATCGCAGAGATCCAGTTCCTCGGCTTCAGCAATCAGGCCTTCCACCAGATCGCGCCGCAGCTGGCCCGGTACCGCTACCGCTCCCAGGGTCGTTTCGACGTCCCGGTGACCATCCGCGCCCCGTTCGGTGGCGGGGTGCGTACACCGGAACTCCACTCGGACGCGATCGAGGCCCAGTACGCCAATGCGCCCGGTCTCAAGATCGTGATGCCGTCGAACCCGTACGACGCGAAAGGCCTGCTGCTCGAGGCGATCCGCGATCGCGATCCAGTGCTGTTCTGCGAGCCGCTGCGTGGCTACCGGCTGGTCAAGGGCGAGGTGCCGGACGGTGACTACACGGTGCCGTTCGGGCAGGCCGCGGTGACCCGCGAGGGATCGGACGTGACGATCGTCGCCTGGAGCGCCGCGGTACAACTGGCGGAGAAGGCCGCCGATGTGCTTGCCGCGGAGGGTATCTCGGCCAAGGTGTTGGACCTTCGCACACTGGTCCCGTTGGACGTCGACGGGTTGGCCCGGGCGGTCGCGACCACCGGGCGTTGTGTGGTCGTGCACGAGGCCCCGTTGACCGCCGGCTTCGGCGCGGAGGTGGTGGCCACCATCAACGAGGAGGCCTTCTACTCGCTGGAGGCGCCGGTCGAACGAGTGGCCGCACCCGACCTGCCCTACCCGTCGTTCCAGTTCGAGGAGCTCTACATCCCCGGCGTGGCCTCCGTTGTCGCCGCCGCGCGACGAGCAGTGCGGGTGCCGGCATGACCAGGGTCGACTTCGCCCTGCCGGACGTGGGGGAGGGCCTGGACGAGGCCGAGGTGGTGCGCTGGCTGGTCGGCGAAGGTGAGCAGGCCGCTCGCGACCAGCCGGTGGTCGAGATCGAGACGTCCAAATCGATCGTCGAGCTGCCGGCACCGGGCACCGGAACGATGGTGTCGCACGCGGCGGCCGAGGGGGACATCGTCCCGGTCGGTGGCCTGCTCTTCGTCTTCGAGACCGATGCCCCGGCCACCACACCGGCGGCCCAGCCGGTCCGCGCGCCCGATCCGTCACCGCAGGCAGCAGGCATGCCCGCCGATCCCGACAGGGGCGCGGACGTGCGCGCTGCGACGCGACCACTGGCCTCGCCGTCGACCCGTCAGCGGGCGCGGGACGCCGGTGTCGATCTTGCGGCCGTGCGCGGTACCGGCCCTCACCACAGGATCACCCGGCAGGACCTCGAAGCGCACCTCTCCGCGGCGTCCGCACCCGGGGGGAGTGGCGCCGAGCCGGCCGCTGACCCCTCGGCGGCCGTCCTCCCGGTGCCCACGGCCGGGACCGACGAGGTGCGACCGTTGCGCGGTCTGCGGCGGCAGATCGCCAAGGCGATGACCACGGCGTGGAACACGGTCCCGCACATCACCGACATGCGGGAGGTCGACGCGACGCGCCTGGTCACTGCGCGGCAGGCGCTCAAGAACCACCTGGCCCTGGGCGAGGTGCCATTCACCTTCCTGCCATTGGTGATCCGCGCAGTGACCGCCGCGCTGGCGCAGGTTCCGGCTTTCAATTCCAGCATCGACACGGAAGCCGACACCGTCACCGTGCACGGTCGCCGCAACATCGGCCTGGCGACCTCTGCGCCCGACGGACTGATGGTCCCTGTCCTCAAGGACGCGGATCAACTGTCGCTGGCCGAGATCGCCCGTCAGGTCCGGACGCTGACCGATCGGGCGCGCCACCGAACCAGCACACCGGCCGAACTGACCGGAGGAACGTTCACCATCACCAACTTCGGCTCGTACGGCAGCTGGCTCGCAACACCGATCATCCGGCCGCCCGAGGCGGCGATCCTGGGTATCGGGCGTATCCAGGACCGCGTGGTCCCGGTCGACGGCGAACCGGCGATCCGGCCGGTGCTCACCCTGTGCGTCTCCGCTGACCACCGAATCATCGACGGCGAGGACATGGGCCTGTTCCTCGGTGCACTCGGCCGGTACCTGAGCGATCCGATCCTGCTGCTGGACGGTGCCTGATGGTCGTCGGCGAGATCGCCGAGTCGATCGACCTGCTGGTGATCGGAGGCGGGCCGGGCGGATACACAGCGGCTCTGGAGGCTGCCGCATTGGGCCGCACGGTCACCCTGGTGGACCGGGACGGGCCGGCGGGTCTGGGCGGCGTCTGCCTGCGGGTCGGCTGCATCCCGAGCAAGGCACTCATCGAGGTGGCCGAGCTGCGCAGTCGCTATGCCGCCCTGGCCGTCGCAGGTCTGCGCGGAGTCGTCGAGCCGTTCGACATGGGAGCGTTCCAGGCATGGAAGGACGCCATCGTCGCCCGCCTGACCGGTGGGGTCGCCGGATTGCTCAAGGCGGCCGGCGTGACCATCCTGACCGGCGGGTTCCGGTTCCTCGGCGCCCGCCGCGGTGTGGTCGACGCCGGCGGCACCACGCCGCCGCAGTTCCTGGAATTCACCGACGCAGTGATTGCCACCGGATCGACCCCGCGTGCCCTTCCGAGGTTGGTACGCGACGGAGTACACATCCTGGACTCCACCGACGTGCTCGGCCTGACAGCCCTGCCCTCGTCGGTCGCGGTGGTCGGCGGCGGCTATATCGGCGTCGAACTCGGCACGGCACTACGCAAGCTGGGCAGCGCGGTCACGATTGTCGAGGCCCAGGAATCGTTGTTGCCCGGCCTGCCCTCCGAAGTGGTCACCCCGGTCCGGAAGCGGCTGTCGGCACTGGGGGTCGACGTCCGTACCGGAACTTCGGTGGCAGGTGTGGAACAAGACGAGTTGGTGCTGGCCGGCGCCGGCGCCGGGGCCGTCCCCGCCGAGGTCGTCGTCGTCGCGATCGGGCGGCGACCCAACACCGACGACCTCGGGCTGGCCGACGCCGGCATCCAGGTGGGAGCTGACGGCCTGCTCGCAGTCGGCCCCGATCGCATCGTCGTGCCGCACATCGCGGCGATCGGCGACGTGACAGCGGGCCCGGCACTCGCGCACAAGGCGACCGCCGAGGCGCGGGTCGCTGTGGCCGCCCTGTCCGGTCGCCGTGTCGCGTTCGAACCCGCAACGATTCCCATGGTCGTCTACAGCGACCCGGAGATCGCGATCACCGGGGCGATGGGCATCGACCAGAGCCGACAGGCCTCCGTGCGCCGGCCCTTCGCCGCCTCGGGGCGAGCTCTGACCACCGGTGATCCCACAGGTTTCGTGCGGATGGCGGCGATGCCGGACGGCGGACCGGTGACTGGCGTCCACATCGTCGGCCCCCACGCATCGGAGCTCATCAGCGAAGCGGTGCTGGCCATCGAGATGGCGGCGAGCCCGGAAGATGTGTGGTCGACCATCCACCCCCACCCGACCCTGGCCGAGGCGATCGCAGACGTGGCCCTCGATCTCCGCAGTTCGTGAGTCGGTCCGGCGGCCCGGGTACCCGTAGGACCGCCGCCGCCACGCCGTCCTGATGTGATGTTGGAAAGGAGCGCGGAGATGAACAGTGACTTCGTCGATCTGCTGAACGGTTACGGCGTCGACGCCGATGGGTTGCGCACCCGCTATGACAACGAGCGGGACGCTCGCGAACGACCGGATGCCGTCCGCCAGTTCGTGAAGGTCGACGCCGAGTTCTCGCACTACGTCGACGATCCGTACGCCGAGCCGCTCGACCGAATGCCGATCGAGGACCAGGACACCGACGCCGTGGTGATCGGGGCCGGTTTCGGCGGCCTGCTGGCCGCCGGCCGATTGCGCCAGGCAGGTCTGCAGCGGATCCGACTCGTGGAGCGCGGCGGCGATGTCGGCGGAACCTGGTACTGGAACCGGTATCCCGGTGTGCAGTGCGACATCGACTCGTACGTCTACCTCCCGCTGCTGGAGGAGACCGGCTACCTGCCGACGCTGAAGTATGCCTACGGCCAGGAGATCTTCACCCACGCCCGACGCATCGCCCAGCACTTCGGTCTCTACCCTGACGCCCTGTTCCAGACCGGGGTCACCGATTTGCAGTGGCAGGACGACAAGGCCCGGTGGCTGGTCGAGACCGACCGCGGCGACCGGATCGAGGCGCGGCACGTGGTGGTCGCCAACGGCGCCCTCAGCCGGGCGAAGCTGCCCGGCATCCCGGGCATCGAGTCGTTCCAAGGGCACACCTTCCACACCAGCCGATGGGACTACGCCTACACCGGGGGCGACCAGAACGGGAATCTGGATCGACTGTCCGACAAGCGGGTCGGGATCATCGGCACAGGGGCCACCTCGATCCAGGTCGTCCCGCACCTGGCCGAATCGGCGCGGGAGGTGTACGTCTTCCAGCGGACCCCCTCGGTGGTCGGTCCGCGCAACAACCGACCCACCGATCCGGTCTGGGCGGTCTCGCTGCAACCCGGGTGGCAGCGCGAGCGCATGGAGAACTTCACCGACGTCGTCTACGGCGTCAGGGACGACGTCGATCTGGTGAGCGACAGCTGGACGGAGTTGAACAAGGCGATCACCGGAACCGCCGCCACACGGGCCGAGCGCCGGCTTGGCCGCACTCTGTCGGCCGACGAACGCAAACTGGCCATCGAGTTCTCCGACCTCCGGGCGGGTAATGCGTTGCGCGACAGGATCGAGACCCTGGTCGAGGATCCGGCCACCGCGGAGCGGCTCAAGGCCTGGTACTACCTGTACTGCAAGCGCCCCTGCTTCCACGACGGCTACCTGCCGGCGTTCAACCGGCCGAACGTGACGTTGGTGCAGACTGCCGGCACCGGGGTGGACCGGCTGACCGAGCGGGGCGTGGTGGTCGGTGACAGGGAGTACCAGCTGGACTGCCTGATCTTCGCCTCCGGGTTCGAGGTCGCGACGAGTTTCGTCAGCCAGACCGGATTCGACCCGGTGGGTATCGACGGGGTCCGACTGTCCGATCATTGGGTCAAAGGACCGCGAACGCTGCACGGCATGCAGGCCAGCGGATTTCCGAACCTGTTCTTCATGGGCATCGTGCAGAACTCGTCGACGCTGAACTTCACCCACATGCTTGCCGAGCAGGCCGGCCACATCGCCGACGTGGTGGCGCGTTCCGTACGGCGCCGGCAGCCGGTGACGGTGACCGCGGAATCCGAGCAGGCCTGGCTGGACGAGATGCTGGCATTCGCAGGCGATGCGGAGGTGCAGCGGTGGCTGCGCTGCACCCCGAGCTACCTCAACGGCGACGGCGATGTCGAGAACGCATTCGGTTTCCTCGCCCGCCGCTATGCCGGTGGCCCGCAACGGTTCTTCCGCCTGCTCGAGCAATGGCGGACCGCTGAACACCCTGAGGGTCTGGTGTACCTGTGACCGACGAAGCAGCTCTGCGGCAACTGTTCTCGGAGATCAGCAACTGGGGCCGCTGGGGGGCTGACGACGAGCGCGGGACGGTCAACCTGGTGACCCCGCGGTCCGTCGTGCGTGCTGCGGCGGAGGTCATCGAGGGGTTGACCATCGGCTGCGGTGAGATCGACCTGTCCGGATCGCGGCTCGGGCGGTCACGGGGCGAGCTGGAGATGCTCACCACCGGCGAGCAGCACGTCGCCGAACCGACACTGGCCACCGAGTCCATCAGCGTGGCCTTCCACGGACCGGGACACACCCACATCGACGCGCTGTGTCACGTCTTCTTCGACGGCTCGATGTACAACGGGCGGCCCGCGTCGCTGGTGGGTGACCATGGCGCCGCACTGAATGCGGTGACCGCTTTCGGGAACGGGATCGTCACCAGGGCGGTACTCGCCGACATTCCGGCCCTGCGCGGCGCCGACTGGGTCGACCCGGACCAGCCGGTCCAGCCGGAGGAACTCGACGCCGCGCTGGAGCTGCAAGGGTGCTCGGTGGAACCGGGGGATGCGCTGGTGGTGTACGTCGGACGAGCCCGCCGCCGGGCTGTGCTCGGCGTGTCCGCCGAATTCGACCGCACGCCGGTGCTGGCCGGGCTGGACCCGGCCTGCCTGCGCTGGCTCCGCAAACGCGACATCTCGGTCCTGGCCGGCGACGGCGGCAACGATGCCCGGCCGGCCGGCGACGTCGGGCGGGTGATCTTCCCGGTGCACGTCGGTGCCTTGGTGTATCTCGGTCTGCCGCTCATCGACAACCTCCAGGCGGAGGACCTCGCAACCGCATGCCGTACCCGGGAGCGGTACTCGTTCTCCCTGAGCATCGCGCCGCTGCGCATAGGGCGGGGGACCGGATCCCCGGTGAACCCGATCGCCACCTTCTGACCCCTTCCGTCCGCCGAACACAGATCGAGGAGACATCGATCCACATGGTGAATCCGTTCAAGGACATGCGGTTCCGGATCGCGAGGCCGTCCGAGCCGATCACCGTGGAGGACTACCGGCGGCGTGCGCGCCGCAAGCTCCCGGACATGGTGTGGCCATTCCTGGACGGCGGCGCCGAGGACGAGATGACACTGCGCGGTAACCGGTCGGCCTTCGAGAAGTGGGCCCTGCGCACCAAGGTGCTGGCCGGTCATCCGGGCGCTTCGACAGCGGTCACGGTCGCAGGCGAGCAGCTCGCCTTCCCCGTCTTCACCTCACCCACCGGTACCACCGGCCTCCTGCATTGGGAGGGCGAGCGTGCAGCGGCGATCGGAGCGGAGCGCGCCGGCACCAGGGCCGTGATCAGCACCGCCGCCAGCTGGACGCCCGAGGAGATCGCCGATGCGACCGAGCACCGGCACTTCTTCCAGCTCTACCCCTGGGCGAACCCCGACCATGGGGGACGGGCGCTGACAACAGCGTTCCTCCGGCGCGCCCGAGCGGCCGGATACCGCGCTCTCTGGGTGACCGTCGACGCACCGGCGGTCGGCAACCGGGACGGTGAGCGGCGCAGGGGAATGGGAGCGCCACCCACCCTCTCCGTACGCCAGATGCTCAGCGGCGCGGCGCATCCCCGCTGGTCCTACCACTTCCTCACCAAGAACCGGATCACACCGCGGATGTTGGCGCAGGAGGCGAGGGCCGACGGCGCCGTCGGTGCGGTGCGCATGCAGGGCAGCCTGATGCGTCCCGATCTGAACTGGGACGACTTCCGGTGGATCCGGGACCAGTGGGACCTGCCCCTGATCATCAAAGGGGTGTTGAGCGCGGAGGACGCCGTGCGGTCCGTCGAACTCGGAGCGGACGGCGTGATGGTGTCCAACCACGGCGGTCGACAACTCGACGGCGCACAGGCGAGCCTGGACGCACTGCCCGCCGTCGTCGACGCCCTGCACGGCCGGGTGCCGGTCTACCTCGACGGCGGCATCCGCCGGGGGACAGACGTGATCAAAGCGCTCGCGCTGGGCGCCGACGCGGTCGGTGTCGGCCGTGCGTACATCTACGGGTTGGTCGCCAACGGTGCCGAGGGTGTGCGGCACGTGCTGGACATCATTCGCGCCGAGATGGTCCAGGCGCTCCTGCTGATGGGCGTCGGCGACGTCGCGGAACTCGACCGCAGCTGGTTGACACCCGCGTCCACGTCATCGGCAGCGACTCCGGTCCTGTCCAGCTGATCGTCACTGAAGGAGAGACTGTGTCGCCGCACCCCGCAACCATCGAGCCGGACAGGCCGGCCGAGTTCACCGACATGCGCCCGACCGGGCAGGTCGCAGTGGTGACCGGTGCCGCGTCGGGCATCGGTGCGGCCGTGGTCCACCGGCTGCTCGCTCGCGGGATGACGGTGATTGGCTGTGACGTCGTCTCGATGCCCTCGACGGGCGCCGTGCACCAGCAGCTGCATCCCCGCCGTCTGGACGTCAGCGATTCGAGAGCGGTTCGCGCCACTGTGCATGCGGTTCTGGGCCGGTGGGGTCGCGTCGATGTGCTCGCCAACGTGGCCGGCATCCACGACGGCTTCTCCGCCGCGCACTCGATGACCGACGAGCTCTGGGACCGGGTGTTGGACGTGGACCTCACCGGCCCGCTGCGGATGGCGCGAGCGGTGCTCCCGTCGATGATCGAGCGACGATCCGGCTCCATCGTGAACGTCGCCTCGGTCGCGGGGCTCAGCGGATCCATCTCGGGCGCGGCCTACACCGCCGCCAAGCACGGCCTGATCGGGCTGACCCGGTCCATCGCGTCGATGTACAGGCAGTACGACATCAGGTGCAACGCCGTCTGTCCGGGCTCGGTGACCACCAGGCTCGCCGAGGGCGACGCGGTGCGGGACCCCTGGGGGTTCGAGCACCTGCGGGGTCGCCTCAGCCGTCCCGAACGGCAGGCTCGTGCCGACGAGATCGCATCGTTGGTGGCTTATCTGGCCTCGGAGGAGGCCAGCTTCGTCTCCGGTTCGATCGTCGGTGCGGACGGCGCATGGTTGGCGTGAGGCGCGGCCACTGATCCGGTACGCCGCTGAAGGCCAGCTGTTGACCACGAGGCGCTTGCGCTGTATTTTGCTCTGAGCCCAGTATTTCGCATCAGGTCCACGCAGTCTCGCACTGCCGCCCCCAGGCGGTTCCACTCGACGACGGAGCGCCCAGCGGCGGGCGGATCTGCAGTGAACCGGTGGTCCGAACCGGCACCCCTGTGCGCTGTCGGCGCGGGAGAACCGCCGGTCGATGTGCACACCGATCTTGCTTCTCATCCCACCGCAACGGCGCGAGCAGAAAAGGGGACGCATGACCGAGTCGGCGGCGTCGGACATGGCCAATGTCCCACGCCATGGCGCGGAACCCGGTGCGGAGTCGGTGCCGCGGTTGCACATCGCCGGTATGACCAAGTCTTTCGGGTCCTTCACGGCGGTCGACTCCGTCGGGCTCGACCTGCGGGCCGGCGAGATCCGAGCCCTGCTCGGGCACAATGGGTCAGGGAAATCCACACTGATCAAGTGCCTGTCCGGATTCCATCGCGCCGACAACTCCGTCGTGCGATGGAACGGCGAGGACGTCGAGCTGGAGGCCCTGCGAGGCAGCTCTGCCTCCGGCTCGAGACTTGCCTTCGTCCACCAGACCCTGGGCATCGTCCGCGAACTCGACGCGATCGACAACCTCGCCCTGCACGCCGGGTACCGACGTCGTCCCGGCCGCCGGGTGGACTGGAGGGCGCAGCGCCGCCGCACCGCGGAGGCACTGGAGCCCTTCGGATTCCGGTTCCCGTTGAACCGGCCGCTGGCGGAGGCCAGCCCGGTCGAGCGGGCGATCGTCGCCATCGCTGCGGTGCTGACCGGCTGGGACGCCACCGATGGCGTGCTCGTCCTGGACGAACCGACGTCGGTGCTCCCGCCGCACGAGGTATCGGTCCTGCTCGGCGTGGTCACCGAGTTGCGCAGCAGGGGAGCGTCGATCCTGTACGTCTCTCATCGGCTGGGAGAGGTGCTGGAGATCGCCGACACAGCAACGGTACTGCGCAACGGGCGGGTGGTTGCCGACGTGCCGGTGCCCGGACTCACCGAGCGTGACCTGGTCGGCATGATGCTCGGTCGGGAACTGGCGAACGAAGAGGCCGTCCGCGCGCACCACCGACCGCCGGGAGACGAACTTCTCGCCGTGCGCGATCTGCGGGGTCGGTATCTCGACGGGGCGGAGCTGACCGTATCGACCGGTGAGATCACCGCTGTCGCAGGGCTGGTCGACGGCGGGCGGGTGGAACTGGCGACCGCGCTCGGATCGCCCGCTCGGTCCGCGCGGCTCACCGGCGAGATCCGGGCAGGTGGAACGACCACCTGGCGACCGTTGCGCAGACATCGCCCTGCCACTGTCGGCTACGTTCCCGCTGATCGGCTCACCGAGGGCATCGTGGCGGAGATGTCGGTGACAGAGAACCTGACTCTGTCCTTACTGCAGAGATTCTCGCGTCTCGGTCTGCTCTCGCGACGGGCCGAGCGGGCCTTCGCAGCCCGGCGACTTGCAGAGCTGGACGTGCGAGGTGCTGACGATCCGCGCATCCCCATCGCGGCACTCTCCGGAGGCAACCAGCAGAAGGTCATCATCGGCCGGGCACTCGCCGCCGATCCGCAGCTGCTCGTCATGCTCGAGCCCACAGCCGGGGTCGACCTGGCCGCGAAGTTCGCGATCTACCAGTACCTGCAACGCGAGGCCGAGAAGGGGCTCGCCGTGCTGCTCTCGACGACCGACGCGGAAGACATGACCGCACTGTGCGACCGGGTGCTCGTGGTCGGCGGCGGCGCCGTCGTGGACGAATTCGGCACGCAGGACATCACCCAGGAGCGAGTGCTGCTGGCCATGGAGGGAATCCACTCATGACCTCGACCCACCACCCGCCGGCGCCTGCGCGGCCCCCGTCCGATGACCGAGCATCGATGCCTGCGGGATCCCGCACCGGCGACGGATGGTTCCACGTGGTGTCCCCGCGGCGTGTGGGGGCGCTGTACCTGCTGGTCGTCGCGTGCATCGTCTTCTCGTTCACGGCATCCGCGACGTTCCCGACATCGGCCACCGTGCAACAGGTGCTCAACACCAGCGCAACCTCAGCGCTGGCTGCGCTCGCCCTGGTCGTTCCCTTGGCGGCAGGGGTTTTCGACCTGTCCATCGGCTACGTCATGTCGCTGAGCGGTGTTCTCGTGGCTTACCTCCTGGTGCACACCGACTGGCCGACCTGGGTCTGCGTCGTCACCGCCCTGGTCGCCGCGTTGGTGGTCGGAGTCGTCAACGCCGTGGCAGTCGTGGTTCTCGGCATCAACTCGCTCATCGCGACCCTCGCGACCGGCGCGTTGCTGCAGGCCGTGATCACGGCCATCACCGATGACGCCAGCATCACGGCCCCCCAACTGCTCGGTGGGTTCGCCGACATCGCCCAGAAGGACATCGGTGGCTACACCCTGCCGATCCTGTACGCCGTGCTGATCGCGGTGGTCATCTGGGTGTTCCTCTCCCACACCGCGGGCGGGCGCCGCACCTACGCGACGGGCTTCAATCTCGAAGCAGCACGGCTGGCCGGTGCGCGCACCAGCCGGCTGAGGTTCGGCTCGCTGCTGGTGTCGTCGACGATCGCCGGCTTCGCCGGGATCGTGGTCGCCTCGAACATCGGGGCAGGCACTCCGACCGCCGGGACCGCCTACCTGCTGCCGGCATTCGCAGCGGCCTTCCTGGGCGCCACCCAGCTCACCCCCGGCCGTTTCAACGCCTGGGGCACGTTGCTGGCCACCGTACTGCTGCAGACCGGCATCATCGGGCTCTCCCTGTCCGGGGCCCCGACCTGGACGCAGGGCGTCTTCACCGGGATCGTGCTGCTGGCCGCGTTGGCCTTCACCGTCCGCCGGAACTGACAGCCGGCCGGTCCTCGACCACTGCTTCCGCCGGCGGGCAGCTGCCCGCCGGCCTGCGTCCTGCCGGATATCCGGTTCGGGACCGTCACTCTCATCGAAAGGAAACGACTGTGAAGCATCGACGCTCTACTCGTGCCCTCATCGCCTGCGGCATCGCCGCCCTGGTCCTGAGCGGATGTGGCGGGACCTCCGACTCCGGCGGCAGCTCCGCAAGTACCGCCGCCACCAGCCCGGCCGGACAGACCACGCCGTCGTCGGCATCAGCCGGCGGATCAGGCAGCTCCTCCCCGACCTCGGCCAGCGGCACCGACGCCGCGACGGTCTTCGCGGAATTCGCCACGCGGCCCACCTCGATCGGAATGACCGAACCGATCACCGCCCCGATCCCGACCGGCAAGACCATCGGGTTCATCGACTGCGGCGCCAGCATCTGCAAGCAGGAGGCGCAGATCATGGGCGAAGCCGGCCAGATCCTCGGCTGGACGATCAAGCCGTACCTGACGGACGGGTCCGTGCAGCAGGTCCAGAACGCCTTCCAACAGGCGCTCAACGACAACGTGGACGGGTTGGTCTACGCCGGCACCCCGCAGTCGGCGGTGGCCAAGTACCTCAAGGAAGCGGAGGACAAGGGCGTCAAGGTGGTCTCCATCGCGACCTCGGAGGGCGCGACCAACGGTGTTCTCAATGTGATCGCCGGACCGGAGACCGAAGACCCCGGCAAGGTATGGGCGTCGTTCATCGGAGCGGACAGCGGCGGGACCGGAAAGGCCCTCTACGCCACGATTCCGGACTTCCCGATCAACCTGGCCCGCGACGCGTCGCTGGAGAAGAACATGCCCCTGCTCTGCCCGGGCTGCAGCTACGAGACCATCAACATCTCGTTCACCCAGTCCGGCAAGGACGCGCCGTCCCTGATCACGTCCTACCTGCGGTCACACCCCGACGTGAAGTACGTGATCCAGGCGACCGACTTCCTCGGCATCGGACTCCCGGCGGCGCTCAAGGCAGCTGGTCTGAATGACATCAAGATCATCGGCCTCGGACCCGACACGGTGAACCTGGGCTACATCGCGGCCGGACAGCAGGCGATGTCGGTCTACTTCCCACTGTTCGAGGACACCTTCGCAGCCGCCGATGCGCTGGCCCGCGCCTTCGCCGGGCAGCCGCAGGTGGCCTGGCAGCCTCCGGTCTGGGCACTCACCAAGGAGAACCTGCCGTCGACGGACACCCTGTTCCCGGTGGTCGTCGATTACAAGGAGCAGTTCTCGAAGATCTGGGGGAAGTAGCCCCAACCTTCTCGAGCCGGGTGCCCGTCAGCGGCACGGACGCCCGGCCTTGAACCCGCTCCGGCCGAGCGGGCCACCATGACACACATGTGAGGAGCACTGCAACATGGGAGTTCTCGAAGGAACGGTCGCCATCGTCACCGGAGCCGGGTCGGGGATGGGCAAGGCCACCGCGCAACTCTTCGTGGAAGAGGGCGCCAAGGTCGTGCTGTTCGACATCTCCGGTGAGGAAGAGACTGTCGCACAGGACATGGGCGCAAACGCCGTCGCGGTCCACGGCGACGTCTCCCAGGAGCAGGACGTGCGGCGAATGGTCGACACAGCAGTGTCCACCTGGGGGCGCCTGGACTCGCTCTGCAACGTCGCCGGGATCGTCCCGAACCCCGGTGGGCTGACCGCGGACCACGGTATCGAGGACTTCGACCGGGTTGTCGCGGTGAACCTGCGCGGTACGTTCATGGCGATGAAGTTCGCCATTCCGGAAATGATCAGGTCCGGCGGCGGTTCCATCGTGAACTGGGGATCGCTGGCCTCCTACATCGGCACGGAGCACGTCGCCGGTTATGCGGCGTCCAAGGGCGGGATCACGCAGATCACCAAGACCGCTGCGATCGAGTACGCCACGAGCGGTATCCGGGTGAACGCGATCGCTCCCGGCATGATCGACACACCCATCGTGCAGAAGACGATCGAATCGGGCCACGCCGACCTGAACGCCAAGCTGACGGCACGCATCCCGACCGGGGTGCTCGGATCCCCCCGGGAAGCAGCGCAGGTGGCGCTCTTCCTGGTCTCCAGCGCGTCGTCGTACGTCAACGGTGTGATGATCCCGGTGGACGCCGGCTATCTCGCCGGCTGATCAGAACGCGCAGGCTCTGAGCCGCTGTGCGGCCGGAATACCCGGCTGCCCAGCGGCTCTGGCGTCGTCCGACGCTGTTCCCCGTCCTTCGCGGTCCACGGGTAGGCGTCGCACCATCGCGAGCGGGGCCCCGAGGCGGCTGTCACAGGTGCTGCGCGCTGACTCCCGGCGCCTCCGCTGATGACCTCGCCGGAATGCGAAGCCTGGATGCAGCTCTCGTCCGGTGCCGTCCGCGGATCGGGAACCGTGTCGGTTCGAGATCGACCCGACAGCAGAACGCCACCCACGCGGTGCGTGGGTGGCGTTCTGCTGTGTCGAGGTCCGGCTCAGACGAAGTTTGCCCGGCCGTACTCGTTGAGGAAGACGCCGTCCGGGTCGAACCGGCGGCGCGCGGCCACGAAGTCCTGGTACCGCGGGAACGCCTTCTCGAGGTCTTCACCCTCGAAGAAGTTGATCTTCCCCCAGTGCGGGCGCGCCTCGAAACGTTCGACCAGGAGCCGGTGCACGGCCTCGAACACCGGCCAGAACTCGAAGAGCGGGGAGCTGCTGATGCTCACCGTGGCGGAGTCGCGATCCGAGAACGGCGACAAGTAGGCGGAATCGGCTGCAATGAACCTGTTGTACATGGGTCCGATGAAGAACGGGAACTCCTCGCGCAGCAGCGTGCGGGTCGCATTCGCCGCTTCCTCGGTCCGCTCGACCGGGATGCCGTACTCCAGCTCGATGTACTCGCCGAGGGGCTGGGTGATCGATGCGAACGAGAGCACCCGGTAGCTGCGATCGACCGCCTGGTCGGTGCGGGCAGGATCGGGCTCGTAGAAGCGCTGCAGGTAGAAGTGATCGCCCAGGCCCGGTCCGGCAGGAAATCGGACCGACTCGAAGGACTTCTCGTGGGGCGCCCACAACGCGGCGAGATGACGGTAGTTGCCGGCGTCCGCGAAGATCAGCTCCCCGGCCTTCTCCCACGGGTGGAAGCCGCCGTCCTGCGCCAGGTGATATGCAGGCGCCACCTCGAGTTCGATCTCCACCATGATGCCGAACAGTCCCATCGACACCCGGACCGCCTCGAGATCGGCGTCCCCCTGGACGAGTTCGACGATCTCGCCCTCTCCGTTGACCATCCGGACCGCACGCACGAAGGAGGCGATGTTGCCCAGGGTGGTGCTGGTGCCATGGGTGCCGGTGCCCACGACACCGGCGATCGTCTGCCCTGCCCACGCGCCGAGCTGGATCATCGCGGCGCCCTGGTCCCACAGACGCTCGTTGAGGTCGTACAGACGCGTCCCGGCGCGGACCCGCGCCCGGCGGTTCGGCAGGTCGACCGACACGACCCCGGTGAGGAACTGCAGATCCATGATGATCCCGCCGGTCGTGACCAGCGGCATCCATGAGTAGCCACCACCCACCGGTCGCACCGGAAGGCGGTGCCTCCGGGCGAACTTGACGATCCTGGCGACCTCGGTCTCGTCGCGCGGACGGACGAGTACGGACGGTGTGGCCTGGATGTTCCGGGTCCCGTTGCTCCAGGTGGGAGCGACTGTGTAGTCCAGTCCCTCGAGGTCGGAGGTGTTGATGGCCATGCGGCGTCCCTTCAGCTTCATTGCTGTCTCTGCGAGATGGCGGCACCAATATTGTGGCGCTCAGAGCTGAATTCAAGCCCTCCTTCGGGGTCTGGTCAAGACCCCGCTCAACGCGCCAGCATGCCACCGTCGATCGGCAGCACGACGCCGCTCACGTAGGACGCGAGGTCGCTGACCGCCCACAGCACCACCCGGGCCACGTCGTCGGCAGAGGCCGCACGCCCCAGTGGGACGGCGTTCCCCAGATCGGCAGACGCCATGGCGTTCTGGCGCGCGCCCGCCGGGGTGCTCGCCCGTTCGCGGAAGGCCTGGGTGTCCACGAACCCGGGTGCAACGGCGACCACTCTGATGCCGCTGGGTCCTAGTTCGACCGCCAGTGCTCGCGTCAGACCCGAGACGGCGTGCTTGGCCGCGACATAGGACGCCATCCTTGGGCGACCGGTGAGGCCGGCAACGGAGCTCAGGTTGACGATCACGTGACCGTGACGGTCCGGGTGTCCGGTCATCCGACGGGCGGCGGCTCTTGCTCCCAGGAAGGTTCCGGTGGCGTTGATGTCCTGGACCTGCTGCCACTGCTCGAGTTCCAGTTCCGCGAGAGCCGCAGCCGGGTAGATGCCGGCATTGTTGACCCAGATCCGGAGCCGCCCATCAGGCCCGTCTGCCAGCGCTGCCAGGGCATCGACAGACCGCGGGTTGCGGACGTCCAGTTCGTGGCCGGTACATCTGGTGCCCCAGCGCTGACGGAGTTCCGCGGCGCCCTGCTCGACCGCTGTGCCGTCGAGGTCGGCCAGCAGGACGTCCGCTCCGGCTTCCGCAAGCCGGTCCGCGATCGCTGCGCCGATGCCGCGGCCGGCCCCGGTCACGACCGCAGTCCGTCCCTGCAGGGACAGCAGCGCCCCGAGCGACGGCCGCGGTGCCGGATGGCCAGGCTGGTCCATTCGCGAAAACTCCTCCGCGGGTCGCGGCTGTCAGCCGACAGAACGGACGAGGTCGGTGAAGCGGGCCAAGGCGTCCGCATGTGCCCGTGGATCCCGGCCGCCGAAACGTGTGTCGAGACAGAGATGGGTGGCTCCGAGGTCGCGCCACGCGCGGACATCCGCTCGGATGGCGGCGTCGGAACGGTCACCGATGACGAGACGGGGCTCGGTGCCGATGCTGTCGGGGTCGCGCCCGGCCTCGACGGCGGATCGTCGAACGACCGCGAGCGATTCGGCGAACTCCGCGCCGGGTCTGACCTTGGAGAACAGGAACCACCCGTCGGCGCATCGGCCGATCCGCTCCAGCACCTTCGGTGCCTCGCCGCCCATCCAGATCGGGATCGGGCGTTGCACGGGGAGCCGTTGGATGCCGCTCGGTGGGATCGAGTGGAACTCGCCGGAGAACCGGACCACGTCCTGTGTCCAGAACTGCCGCAACAGCGCGACCTGCTCCTCGATCAGGGCACCACGCCTGTGGAAAGGCCGGCCCAAGGCCTCAAACTCCACCGGGTTCCACCCGACGCCGACTCCCAGGCGCGTCCGGCCCTGTGTCAAGCGGTCGATCTCGGCGGCCTGCTTGGCGACCAGTGCCGTTTGTCGTTGGGGCAGGATCAGGATCCCGGTCATCAACTCGAGGGTGCACAGTGCTGCCAGGTATCCCATCAGCACGAAGGGCTCGCGGAAGACGTCGGCGGTCGTGTACGGGCCGACATTGCTGGTCCCGGACCACTGTGTCCCCCACTCGGGCGTGGCTGTCGGATCGGCCCCGAGGACATGATCGGCAAGCACGACGTGGTGCAGGCCGGCGGATTCCGCCGCGCGGATCCAGTGGATGAGATCTTGCGTGGAGAAATCGACTTCGTCATTGGGGAGGAGGGCGCCGAGCAGCATCGGAACCTGTGTCCCACTGGCAACTCGGGCAGCGGCCTCGGCCGCGGTCGTTGCGGTCACACCGGGGACTCTAGACCGATATTTGGCAGTGAGGACGAGATTCTGACTAGATGCGTGCTGCCTCCGCACGACAGCCGGCGACAAGTGATTGACGTCACTCCGAGTGCTGTGTACCTTCACTACCGTCGGCGCATATTTCGCACGGGCGACGATTTTGGAGCGTGCAGGTCGGCGCCGTGGGTGTGGCACCGGATGTGCCGGTGCGTGGTTGCCGGCTGTCTTGCGGGTGATAGTCGACTGCCACCGTCGTGGGACCCGTTGCCCGGGTGGTGGATTCGCGGGTAGGGGCCTGTTGACAGAGGGGCGCAGGTTGCTACTCTTGCCACGACCAAATATCGCACGGGCACCGAAAAATTACAGGACGCCGCCAATGGCGTCACGGTGATCGCAGGGGCCCGGCAGCTCATGGAGATGCAATGACGCAGACCTCTCTCGGCTCCATCACCCGGCGGCGCGCAGCCGTCCTGGTATCGGCTCTGACCGGCGTGGTGCTACTCGCCGGCTGCGGCAGCAGCTCACCCTCGGGAGCAGCCGACCCCAGCACCACTGCAAGCACCGGCGGCGGCGCCGTGGTGTCCTCGTCCGGTGGATCCGGCGCGTCGACGTCGGGCGCGTCGACGGCGATCAACTTCCTACTGGGGCCGGGCAACGAATCCCCGCTGCAGGAGTTGGAGACACAGGGGCTGGCAGCAGGGATCTACGCCGACAACGGTCTGGCACCTGCGTTCAGCACCGCATCCAACGGCGGGGAGCTCGCCTCCGGACTGATCGGCGGCTCCGCGGATTTCGCGTTGCTGGTGCCGGCCGCCGCCATTCCGCTGACCCAGCAGGGCGAATGTCTGCAGTTCCTCACCGGGAACAACGTCCCCTACCTGAATCTGGTCTCGCTCCCGGACTTCCAACCCGCCGATCCGGACGCGCAGTTCCCGGAGTCCATCAAGAACCTCAAGGGACACACCATCGGGATCACCTCGATCGGTGGCTCGCAGAGCGCGATCCTGCGTTCGCTGCTCGCGCAGGTCGGGCTCCAGCCGACGGACATCACGGAGGTGGCCGTCGGGTCGCCCGGTACCGCGGTGACGGCGTTGCAGGAGCGCCAGATCGACATCCTCCTCGCCCAGCCACCGGCCGAAGAACTGCTGGGGGAGGGCGGGTTCAAGGTGATCGTGCCGATCTCGGGCTCTCCGGATTCGCCCATCGCGGGCAAGGTCCAGAGTCTGTTCGCCACCACGTGTGACTATGCGTCGGCGCATCCCGAGGTCGTGAAGGCTTTCTGTACGGCCCAACAGCAGGTACGCAACTGGGCGCTGGATCCGGCCAACATCGGCGTGATCGCCGGCGATCTCGCGAAAGCACTGAACGTCGATGCAGCCGCAGCCGAAGCCGCGTGGAAGAAGTACGTGACCGGCGTTTGGCCGGAGAGCGTTGCCATCACAGAGGATGTGTGGGAGGCCCAGAAACTCTGGACCGGCGGGGATCTGCCGCCGTACTCGGACAACGTGAACGCGGACTGCCAGCAGGCAGTGGCTGCCGCTGCGGGCCAGGCGTGAGTGCTCCGCACACCGCGGACCGCGGCACGAGGGCACCGCTTGCGCCAGGTTCCACCCGGCCCGCCGTTTCCACCGGCATCTCGATCAGTCATCTCTCGGTCGAGTTCGACGATCCGGCAACGGGTGTGGCGAACCGGGTGCTGGACGATCTCAGTATCGACAGCCCCCCGGGTGAGTTCCTCGTCATCATCGGGCGTAGCGGGTGCGGCAAGACGACGGTGTTGAACGTGCTGTCCGGGCTGATCCAGGATCATCAGGGGACGGTGTCCTTCGACGGGAAGGCTCCTCGGCTCGCCCGGCAGCAGATGGGGTACATGTTCGCCAGGGACGCCCTGATCGCATCCCGAACCGCCCTGGCGAACGTCGAGATCGGCCTGGAGATCCGCCGGGTCCCACGCAAGCATCGCCGCGAGATCGCCCAGGGGCTCATCCGGGTGCTGGGTCTCGATGGCGCCGAACGCCGGTATCCGTGGCAGCTCTCCCAGGGAATGCGGCAGCGTGTTGCGCTGGCGCGTACGTGGGCGATGGCGCCGGCCCTGATCCTGATGGACGAGCCCTTCGCGGCTCTGGACGCCCAGACCCGGGAGAGTGTCCGGAGCGCCTTCCTGCAGCTGTGGGAACGTGACCGGTCGAACATCGTCTTCGTCACCCACGACCTGGGGGAAGCGCTGTTGCTCGCCGACCGGGTCGTCGTGATGGGACTCGGTGGCCGCATCCTCGAGGACATCCGCCTGCCGTTCGCGCGTCCGCGGGACCCCGGAACTCTGCCCTACACCGAGGATTTCACCGATCTGGAACGCCGCCTGCACCGCCTGCTGGAGCCGGCCGACCCCACGGCGTCGTCGGAGGGGACCTG
Organism: Nakamurella alba; assembly: GCF_009707545.1. Classification (NCBI taxonomy): domain Bacteria; kingdom Bacillati; phylum Actinomycetota; class Actinomycetes; order Nakamurellales; family Nakamurellaceae; genus Nakamurella; species Nakamurella alba. The sequence continues at coordinate 270,734 of NZ_WLYK01000001.1, forward strand.
ATGACAGTTCTGCAGACCGATGATCGTCGCGCCACCGCGACCGCCTCCCGACGGCGCGCGGGCCACCGGCGCGGGCGGCTCAAGGTGGCCCTGTGGCAACTCCTGTTCATCCTGGTACTCATCGGGATCTGGCAATTGGCCGCCACCTTCGAGTGGGGTCGTAAGGTGCTGGTCCGCAGTCCGAAGGACGTGGTGGAGGCGTTCGGGACGATGTCGTCCTCCGGCGAGTTGTGGTCGAACTACGGGGCCTCCTTGCAGGCGGCGCTCATCGCGTTGGTGCTGGCGATCGTGATCGGCGCCCCGGTCGGGCTCTTCATCGGCTCCTTTCCCATGGTGTCGCGGGTTTTCAACCCGATCCTCAATGCGGTGAACGCAACTCCGCGGATCGCACTCGCCCCGGTGTTCATCGTCATCTTCGGGATCAACTCGACCGCGAAGGTCGCCCTGGCGTTCTCGCTCGCAGTGTTCGTCATGATCATCAATGCGCAGGCGGGCATGGTCGCTGCCGACCAGGAGGCCGTACGGATGCTGACGGTCATGGGCGCCCGGAAATCGGAAGTGCTGTACAAGGTGATCCTGCCCGCGGCCGTGCCGTCGTTGGTGGCCGGAGCCCGCTTGACCGTGATCTTCTCGTTGTTGGGGGTGATCTCGGCGGAACTGATCGCCGCCCGCGACGGGCTCGGGCAGGTCATCACCAGGGCGTCGGGGTCGTTCGACATGGCCAAGGTCTACGCCATCCTGATTCTGCTGGTCGTGACCGCCGCCGTCCTCAATGCCCTGGGAAATGTCGCCGAGCGCAGGCTGCTGCGCTGGCAACCCCCGCGCGTGTCCTGACAGTCTCTCCCACCACCGTGATGCACCGAGCACACGCACGCCCACAGAAAGGAACGACAACGATGCTGTCCGCGAGATTGTGGGGTCCGCACGACCTGCGACTGGACGAGGTCGCCGAGCCCGAATTGCGGTCCGGCACGGTGCAGGTCACTGTCGACTACGCCGGGATCTGTGGCTCCGACCTGTCCTTCTTCGAACACGGCTCCCCGATCCCCGAGGACTTCGCGCACCCGCAGTTCGGCGAGACCGGGCCGCACACCCTTGGGCACGAGTTCTCCGGGCACGTCAGCGCCGTCGGCGACGGTGTGGAGGGCATCGCAGTTGGCGACCTGGTCGCCATCCGGCCGAACGTCTGGGACGGAACCTGTCCGGCCTGCCTCCGGGGTGATGTGAACCTCTGCGAGAACTGGGGTTTCGTCGGTCTGCACGGGGGCGGTGGCGGCTTCAGCAGCACCGTCGTGGTCCAACCCGACCAGGTTCACGTGCTGCGGGACCCGTTCACCGCGGAAACCGGCGCCATGGTGGAGTCCATGGCGGTGGCTTGGAGGGCGGCGCGTCGCGGACAGCCGGGACCCGGGACCAGCGCGCTGGTGATCGGCGCCGGCCCGGTCGGCCTCGGTCTGGTGCTCGCGTTGAAGGCGATGGGGGTCGGGACGGTCATCGTCAGCGAACCCAGCCCGCGCCGACGGGAGCTGGCCGCGTCGCTCGGCGCCCGCACGCTCGATCCCAGCGACTGTGATGTCGCGGTCGAGACCGTGGCGATCACCGCCGGCGGGGTGGATTCGGCCTACGACGCCTCGGGTGTCGGCCAGGCCACATTCGGCGCGGGGCTGCAAGCACTCCGCACCGGGGGCACGCTGGTCACGGTGGCGCTCTTCCACTCCGAGGTGACCCTGAGCCCGAACCTTTTCCTGGAGACCGAGAAATCGGTGACCGGCAGCTACGCCTACACCGATGTGGACTTCGCCGATGTGGTCGCCGCGGTCCACGAAGGCCGGCTCGACCCGACGCCGCTGATCACCTCGACCATCGGGTTGGCCGACATCGTTGCGAAGGGATTCGAGCACCTGTTGGGCGGCGGCCGGGACAACGAGGTCAAGATCTTGGTGACACCAGCGGCGAACGGCTGAGCCGGTGCCGTACTTCGCCGTCCTCTACGACTACGCACCGGGCAGTGACCCGCTTCGCGAGCACCACCGAGCGGCGCACCGCGCGTACCTCAACGAGACCGACCATGGGACGGTGGCTGTCGTCGCGACCGGACCGTGGTCGGACGGTGAACCGGGCGCGTTGTTGGTGGTCTCGGCCCCGGGCCCGGGCGAGCTGCACGCCATGCTGGATCGCGATCCCTTCCGGCTGCACGGGGCGGTTGCGCAGCGGCGGATCCGGTCGTGGACGCCGGTCACCGGCCCTTGGGCATGACCACTGCAACAGCGGCCCGAACGCAGCCATGACAGATCTCGATCTGAACAAGCTGCGGCACTTGGTGGCGGTTGCCCGGGAGGGCAGCTTCGTCGCCGCGGCCGCCGAGATCCCGGTGTCCCAGTCGGCCCTGACCCGAAGTGTGCAGAGCCTCGAGCGCGAGTTCTCGGTGTGCGTGTTCCACCGAGGGCGTGACGGCGTCCGACTCACCCCCTCGGGCGCCGAGTTCGTCGCGATCGCCGAGTCGGTCCTGCGCGAAGCCGACAACGCCTCGAATGCCATGCGTGCCCTGACCAGTGGGGTCCTGCGGACGCCGGTCCGGATCGGGATGGGCCCCATCTCCAGCCTGGTGTTCCTGCCGCAGCTACTACCTGTGCTGGCCGGAACAGGAACGCCCGTCGAGATCGTGAACGGCTCCAACTCCCGTCTGGTCACGCTGCTGGCCAGGGGAGAGCTCGACTTCTCCGTGAGCGGTGTGCCTGCCCGGTCCGACCAGTTCGCGCGGGCCAACCAACTGATCTCACACCGGTTCCCCGGCGATGTGATGGAACCGCTGGTCAGGACCGGTCATCCCCTGCTCGATCCGGCCGGCGCATCCTCACGTGGCGACTATCCGGTCGCAGCAGGAAGTTTCATGCGGGATACCATTCCCTTGACAGCGCTGGACGGACTGCAGCTGCAGGTGCCGACGGTGATCAGCGACGACTACCAGGCCCTGGCCGAACTCGCTGAACGGCTCGACTACATCGTGCTGGGCAACCGGCTGCTCACCGGCCGGCTCGATCTGCAGCCACTACCCGGACGGCCGGTCATCCCCGGTGCTCCGGAGTGGTCGCTGCGCTGTTCGGCACGGCACGGCCTGACCGAACGCGCCGCGCAGCTCTACCGCATCGTTCGGGATCACATCCGGACAGCGATCGGGGCGACGCCGGCCGCCGAGCACACGCCTCGAACGCCCGGACATGCGCCGCACGCAAGCGAGATTCGCGAGCTTGTATTGGACCCCGGCCGGGTCGGCTGATTGCATCGGACCATGTATGCAGCGATCATCAACGGGCCCGGGCAGATCGAGTACGCGGAGGTACCGGATCCGCGGTTGAGCACCGGCGGGGATGCGATCGTCCGGGTGGTCGCGTCCTGTGTCTGCGGCTCCGATCTGTGGCGGTACCGAGGGGTGCTGGCCACCGCGCCGGGTGATCGGATCGGGCACGAATTCATCGGCGTCGTGGAAGAGATCGGACCGTCCGTCACCGACGTACGGGTCGGTGACTTCGTGGTCGCTCCCTTCTACGACTGCGACATGACCTGCCCGAACTGCCTCACCGGCATGAGCGTCGCCTGTCTGACCCGCTCACTGTGGGCATCGAACGACAGCATCGGCGGCTTCGCCGACGGGGCCCAGGGGGAGCTGGTCCGCGTGCCACGAGCGGATTCAACACTGCTCGTCCTGCCGGAAGCGCCGGACGAGGCACTGGTGCCTCATGTTCTCGCGCTCTGCGACGTGTTCACGACCGGGTACCACGCCGCCCGGTCGGCCCAGGTGGCGGCCGGCGACAACGTCGTCGTGATCGGCGACGGCGCGGTCGGTCTGTGCGCGGTGCTCGCGGCGTCACGATCCGGGGCAGAGCGGATCGTGGTGATGTCGCGCCACCCGGACCGGCAACAGATCGCCCGCACCTTCGGGGCAACCGACGTGCTGACGGCTCGGGGAGCAGAAGCCGTGACCGAGGTCAGGGACATGTTCGAGGGGATCGGTCCGGACCGGGTGCTCGAGTGCGTCGGCACCAACGACGCCTGGGACCAGGCGATCCGGTCGGTCCGGCCGGGAGGTGCCGTCGCAGTCGTCGGCGTTCCGCACGGCGGCCCGGAACTGCCGGCCCGGTACATGTTCTCCAACAACATCCGCCTGTCCGGCGGGAGCACACCCGTCCGAGACTACCTTCCGGAATTGCTCGGCGAGGTCATCGAGGGGAACCTGCGCCCAGGTGTCGTCTTCGACGCGCAGATGCCGCTCTCGCAGGTCGGCGAGGCGTACCGGGCCATGGACGAGCGACGATCGATCAAGGTGATGTTGCGGCCAGGCGCTCAGCCGGGAGCAGTCAACCCGTAGAGCCGGGCCAGCTCGGGCGCAGCCGCCGTCGAAACGAGTTCGATCCTCGGCGCTGCGTCCGAGCACAGATACCTGACGTGGCCGAGATCGTGCTCGAGTCGGAAGCCCAAGGCCAGGAGCCGCGCCGTTTCGGCAGCGAGATCATCTGTCCAATAACCCATGTGGTGATGAACCGGCGCCCCCGAGACGTGCCAGGGTGTGCCTGGGCTGCCTTCCAGCAGCTCTACATGGGTCGGGCCGCCCAGGGAGTACACCACCCGCGCCCGCCCACCCGGCACCGGGCGCTCGCGCACCGGAGACCAGTCCAGACCGAGCGCAGAACCGACATCGCGCATCGATCGGTCCAGATCTGCTACCGCACAGCCGACGTGGTACAGGATCATCTCACTCACTCCACTCGAGGGGTCCGCAGCCCTTCCATGCGTTACGCGCAATCCGGGGGCCGACACAAGTATTGGACAGCTCACCGCCAGTGGCGATGAAATGGACGAGCGGCAACGTCGTCGCCCGGAATGTAGCGGAGATGCCAATCGATGAACAAGCTCTCGAACCACCGCGCTGTGCTCGACCGGACCGTCCCCACCGCAGGGAGCCGTTTGCTGGGAGGCCCGAACAAGCTGAAGCTCGCCGTGTTCGGCCCCAACTTGTCGGGCGGCGCCGGAGTCCTGACCACCCTGGACGGGCCGCCCGTGGTGGGCAACTGGAACGAAGCGCGTTCGCTCGTGGTCGCCGCCGACCGGGCCGGGTTCGAGGCCGCTGTGCCGGTCGTGAGGTGGAAGGGCTTCCGCTCGGAGAGCGGATTCTGGGACCGCTCACTCGACACCTTCACCTGGGCGGCAGGTGTCGCCGCGGTGACGGAGTCGATCACCGTCTTCACCAGCTGCATGGTGCCGATGGTGCACCCGGTGTTCGCTGCCAAGGCAGGCGCCACCATCGATCACATCGCCGGCGGCCGCTGGGGTTTGAACGTGGTGTCAGGGTGGATCATGCCGGAGTTCCGGATGTTCGGGCTCCCGGAACTGGACGGCAACGCCCGCTACGCCTATGCCGACGAGTGGACCGAAGTGGTGACCCGGCTGTGGGCGACGGACGAAGAGTTCGACCACGAGGGCCAGTTCTTCCAATTGCGCGGGCTGGCATCCGAGCCGAAGCCGATGTCGACACCCCGCCCGCTCATCATGAACGCCGGAATGAGCGCGGCCGGGAAGGATTTCGCGCTGCGCCGGGCCGACATCATGTTCATCCAGATCAATTCCCCTGATGTTGCCACGATCGTGGCCGACCTCCGTGCCGCGGCCACGGCCGCCGCTCGGCCACTGTCCATCTGGGGGACAGCACTGCTCGTCTGTCGCCCGACGGTCCAGGAAGCCTCCGAATACGTGGCCCGGTTCGTCGATGCGAACGCCGACGTCGAAGGCATCCGGCGCTTCGCAGAGACGCTGCTGGGCAACGCGTCCGGATCGCACGCCAACATCGGTGAAGGGGCCGAGCTGATCGCCAAACTCAGTGCAAGTGGTCGCCAACTCCCGATCGTCGGCACGCCGGAGATGATCGTCGACAAGCTCGCCTGGCTGTCCGAACTCGGACTGGACGGACTCGGACTGACCTGGATCGACTACGACGAGGGGATCGCCCAGTTCCACCAGGAACTCCTGCCACTGCTGGTCGAAGCCGGCCTGCGCGTGTGATCCCTTCTGCAGCAACTGCTCTTCGAACCCTGTTCGACCACCGACCACCCGGGAGTATGCAATGACGCACAACCCGCACCGACGCATCATCGCAAGCGCCGTCATCACCGCGATCTCCGCGGCCCTACTGGCCGGCTGCGGCTCGACCAGTTCATCATCTGGTGGCTCCGAGGCCTCGACAGCCGCTTCGTTCACCTTCATGGTCGGACCCGGGGCGACCTCGCCGCTCCTGCAACTGGAGGAGCAGGCCAAGGCCGCGGGAGTCTTCTCCACTGCGAACTGGAACGTCTCTCAGATCGCCTCTGCCGCAAGCGGGGCCGAGTTGGCCTCGGCCCTGGCCGGCGGCTCGGCCGACATCGCCCTGCAGGTGCCGAACGCCGCGTTCGGGCTGATGGCGCAAGGACAATGCCTGCAGTTCCTCACCGCGAACAATGCCGTCGTCAGCTCATTGATCAGCCTGCCCGACCTGCCGCTGACCCACCAGGGCGAGGCCTATCCCGCCAGCGCCCTCGACCTCAAGGGCAAGACGGTGGGCGTGGTGTCGCTCGGCGGTTCTCAGGAGTCGATCACCAACCTGGTCCTCGCGGATGCAGGGCTGAAGCCCTCCGACGTCACGTATGTCGCGGTCGGAGCACCGCAGCAGGCCGCGCTGGCGTTGCAGAACAAGCAGGTCGACATTCTGTACATGACCCCTCCGGCCGACGTGGTGCTCGGAGCCGGGAACTACCAGACCGTGGTCGACCTGGCGGGCACGCCGGACGCTCCCGGTCAGGGCGCCGTGCAGAGTCTCTATGCGACGACCTGCGAGTACGCCGAGGCCCATCCCGATGTCATCCAGACCTTCTGCCGCGGTGCGCAGGAGATCCGCGACTGGGCACTCGACCCGGCCAGCAAAGAGGCGCTGATGACGGACATGAAGTCGGCCTTGGGGTTCACGGATGCCCAGGCACAGGAGACCTACGACCGGTACATGACCAAGATCTGGCCGGCGTCGGTGGCGATCACCCCGGAGGTCTGGGCACAGCAGCAGCTCTGGTACGGCAAGGAGCCTCCGCCCTACGACACCTCGGTCAACGCCGGTTGCCAACAGTCCGTGGCTGCTGCGGGATCGGCGCCGACGTCCGCGACCGGAGCGCAAGGCTGATCGGCCGGCCGATCAGGCCACTACGTGCTTCTCCCGACCGGGATGCTCGGCGGGGCAGGAAACTTCGTCGTACATCTCCGGTAGTCAGGCTTGAAAGGTTTGGGTATGGACGTCGTGCCCGACATTGCGGACGAGCGTCCCTTCGACGCCGCTCAGTTCCGCTCGGTGGTGGGGAGCTTCTGCTCCGGTGTCACCGTGGTGACCGCCTGCTTGGCCGGGGAACTGATCGGCATGACCTGTCAGTCGTTCTTCAGCTTGTCCCTCGACCCTCCGCTGGTTGCCTTCTCACCGTCGGCCGCCTCCAAGTCCTACCCCAAGATCCGTCAGGCCGGCCGGTTCGCGGTGAACATCCTGTCCGCTAACCAGGAGGATCTGGCCCGACAGATGGCACGTAGTGGCATCGACAGGTGGAATGACGTCGAGCATCGTCCAGGGCTGTCGGGTGCTCCCGTGATCAGAGGTGTCGCTGCAGTCATCGAATGTGACTTCCAGGCAGAACATCCGGCGGGGGATCACCTTCTTGTGGTGGGTCGAGTGCGTGCACTCTCGCAGGAGTCGACTGCGGATCCGCTGGTGTTCTTCCGGAGCGCATTCGGGACCTTGGCCTCGATCTCATAGTTCGCTCGCGCGAAGATCGCATTCCCCATAGCGGGATCTCGTTCGATCCCGTTTCAAGCGACTCAACCAGACGGGTCATGTCGCTCTCCTCGAGGAACCGTTCCCGACAGCAACCACTGGGGACCTCCGCAGCGCCACGGGCGATGACTTCCCCGGGATGCGGCTGGCCACCGCGGCGACGTTCTGCGCGGGTCACCCTTCACTGCTCTCGGTCGCGGGTGGCCGGGCAGACATCCTCCTGATTCAGTCTGCTCGTTGATGCTCCGGCGCCTTCAACGACTTCCATCGGTGCTGGTCAGCCCGCTCCGACGTATGGCAGGCACCCGAACCCGCCAACTGACGGTTAGTAGGTTCGGCCGGTGACCGTGCGTCGGAGCGGGCTGACCAGCACCGATGAAAGGCATCGACAAGCCGTCGAAAGGCTCCTGGAGCAGGATCGCCGTCGTTTGGCATGGACAAATCCTGGCTGGAACCCTAGCAGCGGATGACTCCGAAGACGTGCAGGCCTGTGACCTGGTCAAACGTGCCCCCAGTAGGATTCGAACCTACGACACACGGTTTAGGAAACCGATGCTCTATCCCCTGAGCTATGAGGGCGGGGCGGGTCCAGAGTAGCCGTTCGGGGCGCCGCCGAACGAACCGGCGACACCTCGTTCGGCGGCTGGTCGGAGCACGGCCCCGCTGCCATCATCCATGCCTGACCGGCTGAGTTGGCCGGCCGAGGGGGAGGGGGATCGGATGAAGGAACTCCGGGTCCGGACGGCCGTCGTGGTTGCGGCTATGGCCGGGTTGGCAATCGGTCCAGCAGCCACTCCGGTCTCAGCTGCACCCGTTGAATCTGATCTCTCGATAGTGATCTCGACGGACAGCGCGTCCGTCGAACCAGGACAGACGGTGGTCGTCACGTCGGTGGTGGCCAACGATGGCCCGGATGCCTCTGGGGCGCTGCATGCGTTCTCGTCCATGTCTTCCGACAGCGATCCGGTCATCGACGGCGCGAACTTCACTCTGTTGTCATGCGAGGCGTCATCCGGGGTGTGGATCGACGTCGACACAGTGGGCTGTCCTGTGGACATGGTCTTCCACGAGCGGACGTCGACGTCGACCGCCTGGACCGATGTCTGGTCGCTGGATCTCAGCGGTCTGGACGCGGGTGCCGCGTTCGTCGTCAAGTACAGCTTCGTCGCCGTGGAGCGAACAACCGGTGTGCGTTGCGGCCCGCCGGCGACCTATGTCTATGGCCGCGTCGATCCTGCAGAGGTGGTCTCCGAGACGGAGCCGGACATCGACTATTCGAACAACGAGATGGGTCTCCCGCTGGACACGCCGACGATGCCGGACTGTCCACCTCTGGAGATCGAGCACACCTCTAGCTTCAGCTCCTTGGTCGCTCGACCGGGCTTGCCGATCAGTGTGACCACCACCGTGACATGGGTCGGTCCTGATCCGCTGCCCTACCCATTGGTGTTGGTCACCGAGCTATTCGGGCCACGGACAGACCGCGTGCCGCAGCTGGTCGCCCGTTGGGAGTCGTGCACGCCCGCCGGTGGCGCTGTGTGCCCGACGCTCAGCCAGGTCTGGGATGGTGGCGACTACAACGACTACATCGGTTTCGTACACATCGATGACCTGCCTGTGGGTGGTTCCCTGACTTTCGTGCACACCCTGCTGCCCGCCGGGCCGGGTTCGACCGATCCTTGTGACCCGACGGAGGTCCTCGAGGAGTGGAGTGAATGGACCTGGATCCAACAGGAGCCCTGGGAGTTCCTCTTCTCGTCGCCCACGGACAACCGCATCATCACGAACTTCTCGGTCGGTGACTCGTGTGGGCTTCCGCAAGTGGCGCCGCCGTCTACGGTCGTGACCTCTGTTCCGCCATCCACTGTCACAAGCACCGGAACTGTGTCGGACGGTCCGACGACGACCACCTCCACGACGACCGAGCCTCCCTCGACTGCCGTTGTCTCCGCTTCGATGCCACCGTCGTCATCGACGGTGGCTGCCCCGACCCCCACGAGAAGCACATCGATCCAGGCACTCCCCACGGGCGGCACCGACGTTGAATCGTTGCCCGGTGTGGCCGAAGGTGAACAGCCCGGACCGCAGCTGTCGGCCACCGGTGTGCAGGTCGGTGGGCCCGGAGCCGTCGGGCTGTTCGCCCTGTTCGCCGGTGGCGCGCTGGTCCTGCTCGCCCGGCGCCGGACACAGCGCCGGTGAGCGGTGTGCTTGGCTCACGGGTATGACGCAACTGGTGGTGCAGGGGCTGCTGTTCGACCTGGACGGCACGCTGGTGGACTCGACGGCCTCGGTGGAGCGGAACTGGCAGAAGCTGGCCGCGGGCATCGACATGCCGTGGGAGGACATCGCCGACTGGATCCACGGCATCCCGGTCCGGCAGGTGCTGGCGCGGCTCCGACCCGACATGGACCCCGACGAGATCGAGCACTGGCACCAGTTCATGTTCGAGGCGGAATCCACGGACACCGGCGACGTCATGCCGATCCCCGGCGCCATCGAGTCGCTGGACCACCTGCCGCTGAACCGATGGGCGATCGTCACCAGCGGCGGCGTCCGGCTCGCCACCTCGCGGATGCGCGCGGCCGGGCTGCCGCAGCCGAAGTACCTGGTGACCGCGGATGATGTCAGCCTCGGCAAGCCGGATCCGGCGCCGTACCTGATGGGTGCGCAGAAGCTGGGCGTGCCCCCAGCGCAATGCCTGGCCTTCGAGGACGCGCCGGCCGGGGTCGCCTCCGCACAGGCCGCCGGCGTACCAGTCATCGGGATTGCCACCAACCACAGGGATCTCGGTGTGCCGATGGTCCGCAACCTCACCGAGGTCGAGTTCTCCGCGGACCGGCTCGGCGTGATCGTGACGTACTGATCATGGAGATCACGCTCGCCACCGGCGACATCACCACCTTCGACGTCGACGCGGTCGTCAACGCCGCGAACTCCGGGCTGGCCGGCGGGGGAGGGGTGGACGGTGCGATCCACCGGGCCGGCGGCCCGGCGATCATGGATGCCTGTCGCGAACTCCGCCGCACCGAGAAGTACCGGCGCGGCCTGCCGACCGGGCAGGCGGTGGCCACCACCGGCGGCAAACTCCAGGCGCGCTGGGTGATCCACACCGTCGGGCCCGTCCACAACGGTGACCCGGCGCAGACCGAGCAGCTGCGCGACTGCTACCGCAACAGCCTCGCCGTCGCGGACGAGATCGGCGCCCGGACCGTGGCTTTCGCGCTGATCTCGGCCGGTGTCTACGGCTGGCCGAAGCGCGACGCGATCGTGCAGGCCCTCACCGCGCTGCGGGACACCCCGAGCAAGGTCGTCACCGCCACGCTGGTGCTGTTCGATCCGGCCCTGCTCGCGATTGCGGAAGACGTGGCGGGGGAACTGCTCAGCTGAGCGGGAGGATGCAGGTCGGGCTGCCCAGGTCCAGGGAGTCCGCAGGAGTGAGCGTCCCGTACTCGTCGAGGCGGAGCACGGTGATGGCGTCGTCATCCTGGGCGGCGACCAGTACGTGATCACCGACGATCGAGAAGTGACGCGGGTTGCGACCTGTCGGCGCATCACCGACGAAAATCGGTTCGCCGCCGCCCACGTCGAACACCGACAGCACGTCGTTTCCGCGGTTCGCCACCAATAGGTACTGCTCGTCGGCGGTGAAGGCGACGTGCGAGGGCAGGTTGTTCTCGAGCGGCGTCACCGGCCCGGTGGACGGGACGCGGTACCGCAACACCCACGGACCCTGGCCGTCGCGTTCGTACCAGAGCAGGCCGGAGTCCAGTTCCGCTGTCACATAGGCGGTCTCGCCGTCGGCCGACAGGGCGAGATGGCGCGGACCGCTGCCTTCGGGGGCGTTGACCAGATCGCGTAGGGAGAGTGTGCCGTCCGGTTGGACCCGGTAGCCGGTGATCGTGTCGTTGCCGAGGTCGCAGGCCAGCATCTCGCCGTCCGGTGCAGCGACCACCTGGTGCACGTGCGGGGCGTCCTGGCGGATCGGGTGCGGACCGCGGCCTTGGTGGGCCAGCAGCTCGGTCCGCCCGGTCAGCCGGCCCGACTCGTTCACGCCGAAGACCGTGAGATCGCCCGACCCGTAGCCGGCGATCACCAGGTGCCGACCGTCCGGGGTGAACGCCAGGTGGCAGGGCGCGCTGCTGCCGGTCGGCTGCTCGTCGATGACCGAGAGTTGGCCGTTGTCGACCGCGATCGTGGTGATCACACCCTGGTCGAGCTCGCCCACCGCGTAGATCAGGGGAAGGGACGGGTGCGCGCACAGGAACGACGGTGAGGCGATCGCGGCTGTGCCGGCGAAGGTGCTGGTCGCGGGATCCCCGGTCCACCACAGCGTCCGGACCCCGGGCCCTCGCCCGCCGGTGCTCTTGGTGTACGTCCCGAGAGCGATCAACTGGGGTGCGGGCGGCATCGGACTAATCTGCCACAGTGCTTGATGCGGGCCGGGCGGCCAGTGGTGATCACGACTATCCGCGAGGCGCGCTGCCCGGCGGGGCGCCGCCGGCCACGGTGTCATGCGGGCCGGGCGGCCAGTGGTGATCACGACAACCCGCGAGGCGCGCTGCTCGGCAGGCTCCGCCGGCCACGGTGTCATGCGGGCCGGGCGGCCAGTGGTGATCTCGACAACCCGCGAGGCGCGGTGGCCGGCGGGGCTCTGCCGGCCACGGGTGATGCGGGCCGGGCGGCAAGGGCTGATCAACGGCCAGTCGCACACGCGATGCCCGCCGCGAACCCCGCGGATCGTGAACATCCAGTGCCCCTCAGGGCCACGCGATGTTCAGAATCGGAGGCCCCGGTGACCCGAGGATGACCCACCCGCTGCTGACGCTGCCGCTCGGCACCCGCGTGGTGATCCGGCACCGGCTGGAGGGCGGCAGCGCCACTGATGCGCTCGGTGAGCTGCTGGAACGGGACGACAACGGCTGCACGGTCGGGACGAAGTACGGCCCGGTGCGGATCGCGTGGACCGCGGTCGTCGCGGGCAAGGAGATCCCGCCGCCACCCGACGTCCGCCGTCGCCGCGGCCGGTGAGCCCGCCGCGGCCAGGAGATCAGTCGTCGACGCCGCGGGCCACGAGCGCATCGCCGATCGCATCGGCGGACCGCAAGGCCCGCACCACCACTGGCACCACCAGCGCCTGCAATGAGAACCCGACCCCGCGGGAAATCCGGGCCTCCTGCACCTGGCGCACGATCTCCGACAGCAACGGCACACACCGGATGGTCAGCGCCAGCACCAGCCCGACCCGGTCCGGATCGACCCCGAACCGGCGCAGCGGCCGCAGCAGCTTCTGCATCAGGTCAAGCATCGCGGTCACCCGGGTCGTCAGCGTGACCAGCGCGGCCAGCGCCACCGCCAGCACCAGCCCGCCGCACACCATGACCGCGGACCGCAGGTCCACCAGCAGCCACTGGAAGCCGAAGACGATCGGGACGAACCAGCGCATCGGCTTCAGCTGCTGCCATACCAGTCGCCACGGCAACCGGGTCACCGGGATCAGCAGCAGCACCACCAGCGCCGCGATCCCGAGCTGCCACAGCTGCCGCAGCAGGGTGAGGGTCACCACCGCGACGAGCAGCAGCAGGAGCTTCGGTCCGGCTGGAAGTCGGTGCAGCAGCGAATGTCCCGGGTGGTAGAGGCCGATCATCCGAGCAGCTCCCGATAGCGGCGCACCGCCACCGCCGGGGTGTCGTCGGCGGCGATCCGACCCTTGTGCACCACCACCACGCGGTCGAAATCGTCCAGCAGGTCCAGCTGGTGGGTCACCAGCACCACCTGCTCCGGAAGGGTCGACAGGATCCCGGCGACCTCGCGGGAGTTCCGCAGGTCCAGCAGCGTGGTCGGCTCGTCCGCGACGATCACCGCCGGCCGGGCGACCAGCACCGCGGCCAGCGCCAGCAGTTGTTTCTGCCCACCGGACAGCAGATGCGCGGGATGATCGGCGTGCCCGGCCAGGCCGAACCGCTCCAGCAGATCGTCCACCCGGGAACGGATCTCGTCCTTCGGCAGCCCCGACTTCCGCAGCGAGAACGCCACGTCCTCGGCAACCGTCGGCATCACGATCTGGTTGTCCGGGTCGGTGAAGACGAACCCGACCCGGCGCCGCACCTGCTTGCCCTCGCGGGCGGTGTCCAGGCCGTCGACGGTCACCGTGCCCTGCGACGGCGTCACCAGCCCGTTGATCATCCGGGCCAGCGTCGACTTGCCGGAACCGTTGGCGCCCACCACACCCACCCGCGGCTCGGCGAGGGTCAGGTCGATGCCGTCCAGCACCACCCGCTCCCCGAACCAGTGGTGCACACCGGCGAAACAAATCTCGCTCATGCGCCCCCGACCGGCGCGGTCACTTCTCCAGCGACGCGGTCGGGCGCCCGGCGAGGGGCGACCGGGCGGGCACGCCGCCGATCAGACCCGGGTAGGACCGGTGCACCTGCTTGGCGACCAGGGCGGTGACGACCACCTTGATCGCATCGCCGATCAGGAAGTTCACGTTGCTGCTGATGGCGACGCCGGGTGCGATGCCCTTCGCGATCAGCCAGATCGTGCCGATCGTGTAGATGACCAGCACGCCGCCGATCGCCGTGACGACGATCCCGAGCCAGAGCGGGTAGCGCGGCAGGATGCGCTTGGTGAGGAAGCCGACGACGAACACACCGGGCAGCCAGCCGATCAGGTAGCCGGCCGTCGGGCCGGCGAGTACACCGATCCCGCCGCGGCCACCGGACAGGAGCGGGAGACCGGTCATCACCAGCAGTTCGAAGACCAGCACGGCCAGGAAACCCTTGCGCGGCCCGAGGATCGCGCCGGCCAGCATGACGCCGAGGGTCTGCAGGGTGATCGGGACGGCGGTGCCGCCGCCGAGGTAGAGGGTGCCGGTCAGGCCGAGAGCGGCGATCAGCGCGGCGAACACGGCGATCTGCGCGAGATCGCGCGCGGTGGTCCTGCGGTCGGCCACGGGCTCTCCTCATCGACATCGGCGGGCAACGGCGCACCACCGTGACGTTGGGACTGTAGGGGCTACTTCGGGGTAAACCCACCGTGCAGGCCCGTGAGACCGCGCACGCACGCCCCGTGCCGTCGCCCGTGCCACCGAGGAGAAGGATGGAGCCGGTGAGCGAGTCCGAGCAGTTCCCGGTGCACTCCGACGACGGGACGACGATCGCGGTGCGGGTGACCCGACCCGCCGAGGTCGGCGCCCCGCGGCCGCCGGTGCTGCTGGTGCACGGGTTCGGGTCCGGTGGCGCGGCGAACTGGGAGCGCACCGGCTGGCTGCGCACCCTGGGCCGGGCCGGGATCACCGCGATCGCCGTCGACCTGCGTGGGCACGGCGGCTCCGACCGGCCGCACGACCCCGCCCGGTACCGCCTCGACACCCTGTTGGCGGACCTGCGTGCCGTCGCCGCTGCCCTGCCCGAACTCGCCGGACCGGTCGACCTGGTCGGCTACTCCCTCGGCGGTCGGCTGGTCTGCGAGCTCGCGCACCGGCCGGGCCGGCTGGCCGTGCGCCGGATGGTGATCGGTGGCTACGCCGGCACCCCGCTGCTGCAGGACCTTCCGCCGGACGCGGTCGACCAGGCATTCGCGCAGATCGGCGGCCCGCCGGCGGTGGGGGAGCAGCACCGCGGGGCCACCAGGCTGGCGGCCATCGCGGCCGCGACGCCGTCGAACGACCTGACCGCCCTGCGGGCACTGGTGGCCGGGCTGTCCGTCGATCCGGCCCTGGCCCGGGCCGCGCCACCCCCGCAGCAGCCGACGCTGGTGGTCACCGGCGCGCTGGATCCGATCGACGACGCCGCTCAGGCCTGGGCCGCGTCGCTGCCGCACGCCCGGTGGCTGGAGGTGCCCGGGCGGGATCACATCTCGGTGGTGACGGCGGCGCTGTTCCGGGAACGGGTCGCCGAGTTCCTCACCGATCCGCGGACCCCGGCGCGCTGACCCTCAGCGCCAGGTGTCGAACGGTCGGTCCAGCTCCCACCCGTCGCGGTGCCGGGTGACGATCCGGAAGTCGCCGTTGCCCGGGTTGGACAGCGACTCGAACTGCTCGACGGTCCAGCCCATCAGTGCCATGCAGGCGAGCCGCATCGCCAGGCCGTGGGTGACCAACACCACCGTCTCGCCGGGTCGGTAACCGGTCCCGTCGGCTCCCCGCGGCCAGACCGCGTGCGGTCCGAGCAACCCGTCGAAGAAGCCGGACAGCCGGTCGAACACGTCCGCCCCTGACTCGCCGGACCGCAGCCGGTAGTAGAAGTGGCCGAAGCTGTTCCGCTCGGCCTTCTGCGCCTGCTGCCAGGCCGGGTCCTGCAGATTGCCCCAGTCCTGCTCGCGCAGCCGGGGCTCCTCGCGGATCCGCCGGGTGCGGTCCTGCAGCCCGAGCAACTCCCAGGTCTGCCAGGTGCGGCGGTAGGGGCTGACGTACACGTCGATCGGGTCGTCGCCGATCACCTCCCCCAACCGGATGCCGGCCCGCTCCGACTGCTCGCGGCCACGGTCGGTCAGCACCATCGCGTGGTCGGGGACGCTGCAGAACAGGGTCTCGTCCACGTTGCCCTCGGACTCGCCGTGCCGCAGCAGGATCAACCGCATGGCCCCGATGATGCCCGGCCGCCGTCCGCGGACACCGGTAGACCTCGTCCCGCACACCGAACCCGCCGGCCGAGCGCGACACCCCGGCAGGCGGGGCACGACGGCCGGCCGGTGCGCGCCTCTGCCCGGTCGGCGGCGTGCTCATCGCCGGCCCCACGGCCACTCGTGGAGGCGGACCCGGCGCCGGACACCGATAGGCCCGCTGTCCGCCCGCACCGATAGGCTCTGCGGACGCCGCACTCGCCGGGAGGGCGGCGTAGAACGAGGGGACGTAGCGATGCCGTCGACAGGTCCGACCACGACCCATGCCGGGCGCGCACTCATCGTCTCGATCACCGATCAGCTGGTGCACGGCGAAGGTGACGGCGGTGCCGGCGCCCTGGTCACCGAGCTGCTCACCGAGGCCGGGTTCGTCGTCGACGGCTCGGTCACCATCGCCTCCGACGCCGGCGACATCCGCAACGCGCTGAACACCGCCGTCATCGGCGGTGTCGACCTGGTGGTCACCGTCGGCGGCACCGGTGTGTCCCCGCGCGACGTGACCCCGGACGTCACCGGCGAGGTGCTCGACCGTGAGCTGCCGGGTGTGGCGCAGGCGCTGCGCTGGTCCGGGATGGCCGCCGGCGTCACCGACGCGGTGATCTCCCGCGGGCTGGTCGGGGTGTCCGGGTCGACCATGGTCGCCAACGTCGCCGGGTCGCGCACCGCGATCCGGGACGGCCTGGCGACGCTGATCCCGCTGGCCAAGCACGTGATCGAGGAGCTCTCCGACCCGGAGATCTAGGACCGGCCGCCGGTTCGGGCATCACGAAGGCGCGCCCCGGTCTCGTCGCCGGAGCAGTGCCTGGCGGCGGCCGGACCAGCGAGCATCACGTCGGCACGCCCGGTCTCGTAGCCGGAGCAGCACCCGCGCGGCAGCGCCGGACCCGCGAGCAGCACCGGGTCCGGCAGCAGCGCGCTACTTCTCGGTCGCCTCGCGGGTCTTGTCGGCCGCGGCCTTCGCCAGCTCCGACGCCTTCTCCGCCTGCTCGGCGGCCACCGCCTCGGCCTTGTCGGTGGCCTTCACAGTTGCCTTCTCCGCGGCGTCAGTGGCATCGGCGGCATCGCCGCCGCCGAACACCTTGTCCTTGACGTCGCCCGCGACGTCGGCGATCTTCCCGCCGACGGCACCGGCCACCTCGGCGACCTTCTCGCCCACGGTTTCCGCGACGTCCTTGGCCTTGTCCCACGCCGGCCCGGCGACCTCGGCGACCTTGTCGCCCACGGTGCCGGCGACCTCGGTCACCTTCTCGGTGACGGTGCCGGCGACGTCCTTGACCTTCTCGCCGACCTCGCCGGCGGTGTCCTTGGCCTGTTCGACGGCCTTCTCGACGAAGCTCATCGGGCATCTCCTGAGGGGGCAGGGCCCGGCACAGCGACGGGCCACGAGTGGCAGGCTGACACCATGACCGTACCCGGCGACGCAGCACCGGCCACAGGGGATGACCCGGATCCGGCTCAGGGCACCGACCCCGACGCCGGACCGGCGGACACCGTCGCCACCACGCCGGACCCTGTGGCGGTCACGCCCCGCCCGCCGATCGACAAGGCGCTGCTGGACCGCATTTTCGGCACCACGCTGCCGGAGGTGACCCGCGACGAACTGCCGGAGCGGTCGGAATCGCGGGGTACCGACGACTGGTACCGCGAGAACAGGCCGCCGCACCACGGCGGCTGACGGCGCCCGTCCCGCGAACGGCACGCCGGAACTCGTCGGACCGCAGGAAACACGACTGTCACCCCGGGCCGGGCCGACGGGATGCTCCACCCGTGGCGGCACCATTGCGCCCACCGCGGCTGTCGCTGTGGTCCCACGGCGGGGAGAACCGGGTCGGGCCGACGGTGGACGTCCACCTGCCGACACTGCCCCCGCCGCGGGCTCAGACCACCGCGCTGCGCCGCTCCAGCAACAGCACGTCCCGCCAGACCCCGTGCAGTTGCCCGACCCGCTCGCGGACCCCGATGATGCGGAACCCCGCCCGGGCGTGCAGCGCCAGGCTCGCGGCGTTCTCCGGGAAGATGCCGGACTGGATGGTCCAGATCCCGGCGGCCTCGGTGGAGGCGATCAGGGTGTCGAGCAGCAGCCGGCCGATCCCGCGTCCGCCGGACGTCGGGTCCACGTAGACCGAGTGCTCGACGACCCCGGCGTACGCCGGCCGGGCCGACACGGCGGACACCGCCACCCAACCGACCACACCTCCGGCCGTGGGGTCGACGGCCACGAACCGGTGCGCGGGGAGCCGTGCAGCATCGAAGGCGTCGTAGGAGGCCGGCGGGGCGAGCTCGAAAGTGGCGTCCCCGGTGGCGATCCCGGCAGCATGGATCCGGGAGACGGCCGGCCAGTCGGCGGCGGCCATCTCCCGGATCAGGGCTGCGGAATTGTTGGTGCTCAACAGATGTCGTCGGCCGGGTGGTCGCTCGTCAACAGGTGCTGCCGGACGAGGCGATGACCCTGGGTCGTCGTCGGATCAGACCGTGTCGGTGGGCGAGTCCTTGACGGTGGTCGGCAGCGGGCCGTCGTGCTGGGCCTTGAGCAGGTCGCGGATCTCGATCAGCAGCTCGACGTCGGTGGGAGCCGCGGCCAGCGTCTCCTCCTTGCCCTTCTTGAACCGGGCGTTGATCTTGTTCATCGGCACCACGAAGATGAAGTAGACGACCGCGGCGGTGATCAGGAACGTGATGATCGCGTTGATCACCGCGCCGATGTTCACGAAGGTGTCCGGGTTGTCGCTCAGGATCCGGAAGCCCAGGCCGTCCGCCGCTCCCTGACCGCCGATGGAGTTGATGATCGGCTGGATGATCGCGCTGGTGAACGCCGCGACGATCGCGGTGAACGCGGTACCGATGACGACGGCGATCGCCAGTTCGACGATGTTGCCGCGCATGATGAAGTCGCGGAAACCCTTGAGCATCAGTGTCTCTCTTCCGGTCGGCACCTGCGGTGCGGGGACGATGCGGCACAGCCGACCGGTGCCGGACGAGGGGCGGGATCCGCCGCCCCGCACCGGCTGGTCGGGGCGGATGTTACGCCGCGTGAGTGGCGTGATCGTTGCGGGACATCAGTTGAATCGCAACGTCACCCGATCGGCCAGGGTCGCACCGGCAACGATGTCTGCAACGGAGATGTCGACCGCCAGCACCACCGCATCCGGACGTCGCGGATCGTCGGTCGGTGGCACCAGTGCCACAACCACCGCATCAGCCGTGAGCAGCGTCGGGTTGCCGTCGTCGTCCACGGTGAGAACGGCGACGTGCACACCGGGGGACAGCAGCGCCACCGTGGTCGGATCGGCCGGGGTGACCGGGACCGCCACCCGCCCGGGGCCGGCGTCCGGTCCGCCCGCCGGCACCAGCCGCGCGTCGGTCAGCACCTCGCCGCGACGGACGGGAGCGTTGAGGGTGCGGCCCCGGACAGCAGTGGGATCGGTGAGTGCACCGTCGGGTGGTGCCCGGAGCGCGACGGCCACGAGATCGCCCGGTGCCACGACGGTCCCGACCGGAAGGTCGCGGGCCCAGGCCAGCACGGTGCTCTCGCCGGAACCGGGCTGTTGCTCACGCAGCGCGAGCACCGCCGCGATCCCGACCAGCACCAGCGCCAGCAGCCGGCGCACCCGGCGGGCCCGGACACCGCCACGGCGTCGCATGCGGGCGCGTGTCATCAGCCGGTCGCCGGGCGACGCCCGGACCGAGCGGGCCGAACCGGGCACCGCGCGCAGCCATCCGGGGATCACCATGCCGCGACGGTAGGCAGCCGGGAGGTGGCGGGGCAGCACTGCCCGCTGCGGTTGTGGATCGATCGGAGCCTGTGGACAGATCGGCACGGACGCTCCGCGCGCGGCGTCGGCGGCCGGTGGTCGCCCGGACGACCCGGGCTGTCAGTTCTTGGCGGGGGAGCTGCTGCTCGAGGATCCCGAGGACGCTGCGGTGGAGGACGACGAACCGCCCGATGCCGAGGACGAGGAACCGGCGGAGGTCGACCCGGAGGAGGCCGGGGTCGAGGAGGAGCTGTCCGACTTCGCGGCCGGCTTCGAGTCCGAGCTGCCGGAGGACTCGCTGCTCGAGGAGCTGCTGGTGGATCCGGACGAGCTCTTGCTGTCGGAACGGGCGTCGTTGCGGTAGAAGCCGCTGCCCTTGAACACCACGCCGACCGACCCGTAGACCTTGCGCAGCTTGCCGCCGCACTCCGGGCACTCGGTCAGTGCGGAGTCGGTGAAGGCCTGCACGGCCTCGAAGCGATGGCCGCACTGGGTGCAGGCGTACTGGTACGTGGGCACGTCAACCTCCGGGAAAGATCGTCCACAGGCGCATCCACCGGGCCCGTGCTGGCACTCCACCACCACGAGTGCCAGGTCGATGATGCGCCGGGCGTGCCCTCCGCCGCAAACGACCGCCCGGAACAGGCAGGTCAGAGCCAGGTCAGCCCGGTCGACGGGCGGACGATCCCGTGCACCCGGATGTCGTGCGGCTCGTCCGGCAGCCGGTCCACGAACTCGTCGTCGTAGAGCACCGCGACGATCCGGGTGGCGGCCTCGAGCAGCGCGAGGGAGCGGTCGTAGTGGCCGCCGCCGCGGCCGAGACGGCGCCCCGAGTGGTCGATCGCGAAGGCCGGGACCAGCACGACGTCCGCGCCCGCGATCGCGGCGGGACCGAGCAGCGAGCCCTGCGGGTGCTCGATGCCGAAGCTGCCCGGCACCGTCGGCACCGGGTACCGGACCCAGTCCAGCGGTGCGTCCTTCCCGGTCACCGGGACCAGCACGGTGGTGCTGGCCCCATGCAGGTCGTCCAGCACGCCGGCATCCAGCGGTTCGCTCGGCAGCGGGTGGAACGCGCAGACCGTCCCATCGGACAGTTCCCCGGCGACATGGTCCCGGTTGCGGGCCCGTGCGCGGGCGCGGTCCTCGAGGTCCATGCCCTTGCGTGCGGCACCCACCCGGGCGCGCCACCACTGCTTGCCGCCGGGAACGGGATTGTGCACGCCCCGACCCTAACGGCGTGTGCCGCACCGGCCTGCCTGGTCCGCGCGGCGCGGCACAGTAGCGTGAGGCGCTATGCACCTGCACCGCGCCATCGGCATGCCCGCCGGTTCCCGGGGAACCACGGACGTCATGGACGTGGTCGGTGTCGCCGGGCCGGGCCACCGGAGGTCCGCCCGATGAGGAGTGTCACCGAGCAACTCGACCTGGTGTTGTCCGCCGCGGTCACCCCGCAGCCGGTCCGGGTCGCCATCTCCGAGGCCCAAGGTCTGCTGTGTGCGGAGGAGGTCGTCGCCAGCGCCGCCCTGCCGTCCTTCGACCAGGCCGCGGTGGACGGGTACGCGGTGCGGTCGGTGGACATCCAAGGTGCGTCCCCGGTGAACCCGATCACCTTGCCGGTGGTCGGTGAGATCGCCGCCGGCACCCGGGCCGCGCACCGGCTGCAGCCGCAGCAGGCCGTCTACGTCTCCACCGGCGCCCCGCTGCCGACGATCGCCGACACCGTGGTCCCGCGGTCCTCGGCCGACAGCACCGGTGCCCGGGTGTCGGTGACCGCGTCGCTCCGGTCCGGGCAGTACGTCCGGCGGACCGGCGAGGACGTGCAGCCGGGAGACGTCGCGGTGCGCTCCGGCGCCTTCATCGGTGCCGCCCAGGTCGGCCTGCTGGCCGCGGTCGGCCGGGACAAGGTCCTGGTGCACCCGCGGCCGCGGCTGTCGATCATCTCGGTCGGCGACGAACTGGTCGACGTCTCCCGCACGCCAGGCCCGGGCCAGGTCTACGACGTCAACTCCTTCGCGCTCGCCGCCGCCGCCCGTGACGCCGGCGCCGACGTCAACCGGGTCGGCATCGCACCGGGCGAACCGCGCCGGCTCAAGGAGATGGTGGAGGCCCGGCTGCTGGTCTCCGAGATCGTGCTGATCGCCGGCGGGGCGGGCGGCCGCAGCGGCGAGCAGGTGGCCGAGGCGCTGTCGGACCTGGGCGAGCTCGACGTCGAGCGGGTGGCCATGCAACCCGGGTCGGCCCAGGCGTTCGGCCGGCTCGGCCCGGACCAGGTGCCGACCTTCCTGCTGCCGGCCAACCCGGTGTCCGCACTGGTGGTGTTCGAGGTGATGGTCCGGCCGATGCTCCGGGTCATGCTCGGACGCCGGAACCCCTACCGGCGCACCGTCACCGCCCGCACGCTCGAGCCGATCTCGTCGCCGGTGGGACGCCGGCAGTTCCTGCGCGGCCAGCTGATGCGCGACGAGGACGACGAATACCTGGTGCACGTGCTGGGCGGCGGCGGTACGCACCTGCTCGCCTCGCTTGCCGAGGCCAACTGCCTGGTGCTGATCGACGAGGCCGTCACCGACGTGCCGACCGGCGGCGAGGTCGCCGTGTCGTTCCTGGCCCAGCGGGCCTGAGACCGGATGCGATGACACAGCCGCGGCCGCTGGCCGGCCGCCCGGGCTGGCCGGCGGTGGTCGGCCCGGTGCAGGTGCGCGCGGGTCTGGTCGGGCTGCGCCCGCTGCGCCGCCGGGACGGCAAGGACTGGCGCGAGATGCGGATCCGGGACGAGCGGTTCATCGCCCCGTGGGACGCGAGCAGCGAACACGGCTGGCCGGAACGCCACAGCCGGGCGATGTGGGCCGGTCACCGGTCGGTGCTGCGGATGGCGGCCCGGCGCGGTGAGGCGGCGCCGTTCGCGGTCACCGTGGACGAGCAGTTCGCGGGCCAGATCACCCTCGGCGGGATCCAGCGCGGCGCGCTGCAGTCCGGCTGGATCGGCTACTGGGTGGACTCGAGCCGGCACGGCCGCGGGGTGGCCACCGTCGGGGTGGCGCTGGCCCTCAGCCACGCCTTCGGTCCGATGGGACTGCACCGTGTGGAGGCGACCATCGCGCCGACGAACACGCCGAGCCGGGCCGTGGTGGGGCACTTGGGTTTCCGGCAGGAGGGTGTGCTGCATCGCTACCTCGACGTCGGTGGGAGCTGGACCGACCACCTGCTGTTCGCGCTGACGGCGGAGGAGTGGGAGGGGCGGTTGCCGGGCGTCCTGGCCGGACAAGCCTCGAGCACAGGTTGATCTTTCGCCCGCGTGTCGCCGGTACCAGAGGGACTCCTGTGACTAGCGTTCATCGCGAGCAGATCCAGCAGTCCCGGCCTTCGGTCGGCACGATCAACCGAAGGAGGCACGGAGGTGTCGATTCCCACGTCCGTCGCCGTCGGCCTGCTGGTCATCGCCTGGCTGGCCGTCCTGGTGCCGATGGTCTCGCGGCGACGGGAGGCGGTACCGGAGGCCGAGGACGAAGGCACCGGCGGTTTCCGGGTGCTGCGTCGCGGTGAGAGCCGGCAGCGCCGCAACGGCTTCCTGCGGCACAGGCGGGCCGACGAGGACGACGCCGACGACGAGTTCACCGAGACCGACTCCGCCGAGGATCTCGAGGAGCTGCAGGAAGAGCTGCTCGACACCGAGGACGACTTCGACGATCTCGAGGGGGACGACCCCGAGGAGGAGCCGGCCCCGCGCCGCCGTGAGCTGGTGGGGGCCGGTGCGCGCCGGTCGGCCGGCCTGTCCGGTGGCCGCACCGACGCCCACGAGGCCGACGCCTACGAGAGCGAGTCCTACGAGACCGATTCCTACGAGACCGATTCCTACGGCTCGGATTCCGGGTACTCGTACGAGAACGATGAGCGCTACCGCCCGATCCCGCACCGGCGCGGCCGCGGTGGTTACGACCCCGAGCAGGCCGAGATCACCCGGGCCTTCCGGTACCGGCGCCGTCGCCGGGTCACGCTGACCCTGCTGCTGCTGACGCTGGTCTCGGGTGCCGCGGCGTACTTCCTGGTCAAGCCGGTGTGGTTCGCCACCGGGTTCTTCGGACTGCTGCTCGTCGGCTACCTGACCTACCTGCGCCGGCAGGTCAAGGTGGAGGCGGACATCCGGGCGCGCCGGACCGCGAGACTCCGCCGGGCGCGCCAGATCCGGCCCGAGTACCACCCGCGCGACGAGTACAACCCGTACAACGAGTCGCTGCCGGATCCGTCCGCCCCGCGGCCCAGCACGCTGCCGCCGGTCTCGTACCACCGCACGCGGCAGATCGTCGATCTCGACGACGACGACCCGGCGTTCGACGACCTCGAGTACTACGAGCCGATCACCTACCGCCGAGCTGTCGGGGAGTGACCGCCGCGCCGACGGGCGCGCACCAGCAGGCCGCCGCCCGCATCCGTTGTGACTGGGGACTTCCCGGCGCCACCGCCATCTCCGAGGGTGCCGGGGTGGTCGTCGTCGTGGACGTGCTGTCCTTCACCACCACGCTCTCGGTCGCGGTGGAGAACGACCTCGTCGTGCACCCCTATCTCTTCCGCGACGCCTCCGCGGCGTCCTTCGCGGCGCAGCGCGGTGCGATGCTGGCGGTCGGCCGGAGCGAGGCCGGGGAGACCGGGATCAGCCTGTCGCCACTGTCGATCCGGCGGGCCGTCGAGCAGGGGCGGTTGTCCCCGGGCGACGCGCTGGTGCTGCCCTCGCCCAACGGCTCCGCGATCAGCAAGCGCCTCGCCGACGGCGACGCCGCGGTGGTCGGTGCCTGCCTGCGCAACGCCCGCTCGGTGGCCGCCTGGGCCTGGGCGCACGCCGGTGACCGGCCGATCGCCGTGGTGGCGGCAGGAGAGCGGTGGCCGGGTGATCAGTTGCGGCCGGCGGTCGAGGACTTGTGGGGCGCCGGCGCGGTGATCGCCGCGTTGCTCGACGCCGGACTGCAGGGTGCCTCCCCGGAGGCCGAGGCCGCCGCGGCGGGCTACCGGGCGCTGCTCGACCCGTTGGGCGTGCACACCGTCCAGGAGTCCGTGCCGGCGATGCTGCGGGCCTGCGCCTCCGGTCAGGAACTGATCGGCGACGGCTGGGGCGACGAGATCGACGTCGCCGCCGAACTCGACATGTCCACCGCCGTGCCGGTGCTCGACGGCGAGGTCTTCCGCGCCGGCTCCCTGCCCTGAGCTGGCGTTTCCCTGCCGTTTGCGGGCTGGTCGGGTGCCGGGTGATCGGCTGCTATCCTTGCTGGGCATCGCGGGGAGATCCGCGACGCGGGGCTGTAGCGCAGTTGGTAGCGCGCTTCGTTCGCATCGAAGAGGTCCGGGGTTCGATTCCCCGCAGCTCCACCACACTGCGTTGAATGAAGTGCTGACGCAGGTCAGAGCCGGTGTCGAGGTCTAGGGCACCGGCTCTTCTCCGTCTCGTGGGCACATTTTGGGCACACTTCCCTGAGCGACTCAGTGATCCGGCCGGAGCGTCGTCACCCACCACCCATGTCGGACGCAGCGCCGGCGCCACGGGCCCCCGGGGATCGTTGGTGTCATGCTGGTCCGTGGGTGTCCCGAGCACTCCGTGCAGGGGCCTTCGACCGGATGCGGATCGACGGGCCCACGAACGGGGACCGAGGAGGTGGAGTGCGTGTCGGCACCGTTGGACGCCGGGCCGTTTTTCCACGGGACCGTGGCGGATCTGCAGGTCGGTGACCTGCTGGTCCCGGGTAGGCCGTCGAATTACCGGCCCGAGGTGCTGATGAACCACGTGTACTTCACCGCATTGCCCGATGGTGGCGGGCTGGCCGCGGAACTGGCCGCCGAACTGGTGGGCGGCGGGGCGTCGCCGCGGGTGTACGTCGTCGAGCCCACGGGAGCTTTCGAGAACGACCCGAACGTGACGGACAAGAAGTTCCCCGGCAATCCGACCCGGTCCTATCGCAGCACGGCGCCGCTGCGGGTCGTGGGTGAGGTCACCGCCTGGACGCGGCTGACACCCGAAGCACTGCAGGCGTGGCGGGATCGCCTGATCTCGCTGCCACCGGATCAGCGAGGCGAGATCGTCAACTGAGTCCGTGAAACTCCTCGCGGACCACCGAACGGCGGTACGGCACGGGCGCGGAGCCACTCGTCGATGCGGGCGGCAAGGCCGGGCATGCCGGTGACCTCTCCTGATCGCGAACGCCGGAAGCCGACCTGTGCCGTGCCCATCGGCGTGACGGACACTGCGACCGGTGATGCAGGGACCGGCCGGAGAGGCCGCGAAGGCTCGTCGGCCGGGGCGGTACCACGGGTGGAGATCGGAGCGGGGATCACCACCTGGGTACGAGTCCGAACCCCTACCTCGGGCGGATCCGATGTTTCTGTCGTCGGGCTAGCTTCATTTCATCGTTCCGCTCGACAATGAAATGGCAATCCTGTGAAAACGCAATCAGTGGCATCCGTCCGGCAATCGTTGTCCGTGAAATTGGGTGTTCTTGCCGTCGTCGCGGTCGGCCTCGCCGGCCTGCTGTCGGGCTGCGGGAGGTCCGTGGAGAGTTCCGACATGCCGGCGACGGTGCAGATTCCGCAGCGGCAATGCGATCGCACCGTTCAGGATGCGGTGAATAGGGTGGTCCGAACGGTGAAAGATCATACCGCCCATGCGGCGGCGGGAATGGCACTCGTCGACAGGCAGAAGGCGGCTGCGTGGCCACCGCGAACGCGAGCGAGACATTTCCGACCGCCTCCGTGGTGAAATTACTGATCGGAATCGATCTGTTGCTCGACGGCAATGCCCCATCGGACAGCGCCGCTCGTGTCCGGGAAATGTTGGCGAAGAGCGATGACACCATCGCCAGTGCCTTGTGGGTCCAGCGCGGCGAGACCCGGATCATCGACCGGATGCAGGATCTGATGCACCTGCCGACCCTGTCCGCGCCGGACTCCCCGGGGCAGTGGGGGTCGACGCGCATCGACGCGCTCGACGTCGCGCGGTTGTGGTCGTGGATCCTGACCCAGGCGCCGGCGAGCATCAGGGAGACCATCCTCGACAGCACGGGCGGAGCCACAGAGATCGCGGCAGACGGCTTCGACCAGTACTTCGGAATACCCGACGCCCTGCCCGGGAGGGAATGGTGGATCAAACAGGGCTGGGGTTCGTCGCGCCAACGGCGCGTCGTGAACACCACGGGCCTGGTGGGTCACGCCCAGCGCTACATCCTGGTGCTCCTCACGTCGTACCCGATGGACGTCCCCTTCGCGACCTGTACCGAGGGCGCGACTGCGGGTGTCGAGGAGCTCGCTCCGGTGATCCGCTGAATCTCGGTGCCACCGGCAGGATCGGTACGGCCGGCAGGCGATGCGTTGCGGCGGATCGCGACTGAATTCCTCGATCGGGTGACGATGAGCCGATCAGCGCAGAGTCGTTCTCGCCGAACAGGTGAGTTGGCGGCCGATCCGATGCCATACTGACCTTCCCTGGTGCTGCGACAGTCGCCCGGGGTCCGCACTCGCCAGGGGGATCACTTGCTCGTGCCTGCCCAGGGAACGCCCCGCCGTCCGCGGATCCGCCGCATCGCGACACTGCTGACGGCAATCCTGCTGCCCGTGCTGACGGCGTCGGTCCTGGGTGCCGGACCTGCGGCAGCGGCCGCCGGCGCTGACTTCCGGTTGAGCATCACCGCGTCGGACTCGCTCGAGGCCGGCCGCACCGACATCTACGAGTTCACCGTCGTGAACCGGGGCGACTCGATCGCCTCGCCCGTGCTGCTGGTGCTGCTGCCGGAGTCGCTGCAGTTCGCCGGTCTGTCCGGCGGGCAGAACTGCGCGGCCGCCGGACAGCGACTGTCCTGCCAGATCTTTGCCGTGCTACCCGGTGACGAAGCCGTCCTGGAGCTGCGACTCACGGCCGCGCCGGACAGCGCCGACGCACAGGTGCGGGTCCTCGGTGCGGTCCAGAACTCCGACGGCAGCTCACCGTTCGTGGATCCCGGTACCTGCACCGGTACCGACCAACCTGCTGTCGGATGCGCTGTCAGTGCTTCCCGCACCGTGGGCTCCGGCATCGCCCTGGAGCTGGGAGTTGTCGGGCCCACCTTCCTCGAGGTCGGTGTGCCGACCGACTATCAGCTGTTGATCGCGAACCGCGGCACCGCGCCGGCGGCCGGGGCGACCGTGTTGAACGCGTTGCCGTCCGGGGTCCGGCTGCTCGACGTCTCGACCGGCGGGACATGTACCTCCGGACCTGAGATGCGCTGCAGCGTCACCGGTCCGATCGGCCCGGACACCGTTGCCGTGCTGGGGCTGTGGGTGGTCGCGACCGGACCGGCGACGGGGACGTCGGTGCGTGATGTCGCGAGCCTCGATGTCACCGGTGGAGACACCCCGCAGCCTCTTGCCTCCTGCGTCGGCGACCCACTGCCGGCCGGGTGTGCCGAGAGCGACGACGCCGAGGTCCTTCCCGGCGTCGATCTCACGCTCGACATCGACACGCCGGCCACGTCCGCGGTCGGGCGGACGAACCCGTTCGCCGTGACGGTGAGCAACACCGGAAGCCTCGATCTGCTCGGACCGGCGACCGTCGGCCTCGCGATTCCGGCCGGTCTGGAGGTGCAGGCGGTGCAGGGTGCGGAGTGCTCGGTCGCCACCGCCACGCTGCTGTGCAGGGTCCCCGGCCCGTTCCCCGCCGGCGGAGCACCGACCGTCGTCACCCTCGACATGCTCTCCACGAACGCGTCGAGCGGCACCAGCGTGTCCTTGCGGGCCGCGGTCGACAACCGCGACGGCGGCGTCGCCGACCCGACGGCCTGTGCCGGTGGCCCCGAGCCCCTGGGCTGCGCGGTGGGCGATCCGCTGTTCGTCGCGCCGGGTCCGGTGCTCGGCCTGGGCATGAAGAGCCCGTCGGCAGTGGTGGTCTCGAGCAAGGCGGTTTACTCGGTGGAGGTCCACAACTCCGGCACCGCGCCGTTCACCGCGCCTGTCGCCGTGTCCTGGCCGAGCACGGCCGGCCCGGCCCCGGACGGAGCGACCTGCACCGCCGCTGCGACCGGTGAAGGCTCGCAGGAGCTGAGCTGTGCGCTGCAGCGCCCGGTCGCTCCGGGAGCGACCGCCACCTTCACGCTCCACCTGGAGCCGGCGGCCGCGCAGGTCGGCAGCACGGTGGTCGTCCGCGCGTCCGTCGATCCGTTCGGCGGCACCCCGGCATCGCCGCTCGCTTGCGAACCGGGGGACACCTGCGCCGTGTCGACGGCTCTGGTGGTGACCGCAGCGACCCCGACGTCAGGGTCGTCGACCTCCGCCGGCCCGACCTCCGGGAGTCCGACGTCCACAGGCCCGACCTCCACGACCGCCCCGATGGCGACGTCCGCACCGGCCACGTCCACCGACCTTGCCGCGACCGGACTTCCGGTCGACTCCTGGTGGCCGGTGGTGGTGCTGCTGCTGGGTGCCGGCGCCGTGCTGGTGCGGATCGGCAGGCGGCGGGCCGGAGGGCACGACTGACCTGTCGCGGCCTCAGGTCGTCCCGGTGGACCGGAGACGGCCTTCGTGGTGACCGGCGACCGCCTCGCCGTTGGTCCTGGCCCACGAGGTCAGCGCGACGATCGGGTCCTTGAGGGTCTGACCGAGTGCTGTGAGGCTGTACTCGACCCTGGGCGGTGCCTCGGCGAACACCTCGCGCCGGACGAGGCCGTGATCCTCCAGTCGCCGCAGGGTCTGGGTCAGCACTTTGCGGGAGATGCCGCCGATCAGGTCGACCAGTTCCCCGTGCCGCACCGGACCGTCGGTCAGCGCGAAGAGCGTCACCACGGACCACTTGCTGGAGATGATCTCCATGGTCAGCCGTGCCGGGCAGTCGGCCAGGAACACGGTGCCGGGACGCAGGCTCATGCCCCGAAGGTTACCTTTCGGTACCTATCGGGTGCCTAGCGTTCTCCGGGTGTGCCGGATCTACCGTCGATTCCGCCGGGAGCCCCGTCGTCCGTCGGCGGACGGTGTCGTCCGGCATCACACCTGTTCACCTGCAGAGGGTGTGCCCGGGTCCCACGGCCCGGCCGAGCCACTGTCTGCGGTCGAGACCCGAGAACCCAACAGAACGAGGTTGTCATGTTCATCGCCTACGTCGTCGTCGCAGCCGTGCTGGCACTGATGAGTGCTGGGACCGCCCTGGCGAAGATCCGCGGGGTGGAGCCGGCGTCGTCCGGACTGCTCGCCGCCGGCGTGCCGCGGTCGTGGTTCGTGCCACTGGCGGTGCTCAACCTGGCCGGCGCGGTCGGACTGCTCATCGGGATCGGTTGGCGACCACTGGGTATCGCCGCAGCGGTCGGGCTGCTGCTGTACTTCCTGGGAGCCCTGGCGTTCCATGCGCGGGCCAGGTCCGCGGCAGGACTGCCGATGGCGGTCGCGTTCGCGGTCCTGTCGGCGGTCGCGCTGGCGCTCGGGATCGCGTCGACCTGAACATCTCTCGCCGCCTCCACGCATCTGCACCGCATGCGACGGCACCAGGGCCGGATGTCACCCGACCGCCGGGAAGGTCATGGCCCCGTAGATGAGCGGGAGCTCGTCGGTGCGCTCGCCGGCGGTCGCGGTGAGCAGCTTCTCCGGGGTGACATCGCCGTCCCAGGTGAAGCTGTCGATCACCCAGGGCAGGTTGGTGGCGGTCAGCGGCAACGGTCCGTTCATCAGGTGGAAGTGCAGGTGCGCCTCGGAGGTGTTGCCGGAGTTGCCGAGTTCCGCGATCTGCTCGCCGACCTGCACCCGGTCGCCGACGGCGACGGTCACCGAACCGGTCTTGAGGTGGCCGTAGAAGGCGTAGACCCCGTCCCGCAGCTTCAGCACCACGTGGTTGCCGCCGAGTTCGCCGACGCCCAGGCCCTGCAGGAAGACGTGCGGCGGGGCCTCCGGGAGATCCTGGACCACGGTGACGACCTCGGCGTCCGCGACCGCGAGAATCGGCTGGCCGAAGGCGAAGTAGCTCTCGTTCTTGTCCGGGTCGCCGGAGAACGACGCCTGGGTGCCCTTCTCCAGATCGACGATCGGCTCGGCGGTCAGGTCGAACTTCGCGAAGTCGACCGCGTACCGCTCGGCCCCGTTGATCCGGCCGTCCAGCGGCAGCATCGCGCCCCGGTGCGGGGACAGCTCGCAGCAGGCATTGACCGCCACCCAGTCCGGACCGGCGAGCGGCGGGGCGACGACCTCGGGGGCGCCCGTGCCGACGGAGACTGCGCCGCCGGTCTGGGTGATCCGGCCCGGGAAGTTGTTCAGCGCGAAATCACCCTGGTTCGGGTCGAAGTCGCCGAAGGTCGCGGTGATCCGGTGCACGATCGAGGTCGGTACCGACCCTGCGGCGTCGAAGGCCGCGTCCATGACGAGCAGCAGTGTCCGGCCGGCCGGGATGGTCGTGGCGGGCACGGGAGGCAGCGCATAGTCGGCGACGAGGAGCGAGCGGGCCACCACCTGGTCCCCGGTCAACGACGCCAGGATCTCGCCGGATGCGCCGCCCAGGGTGTCGACGGACGTGATGGTGGCCGGACGCGGCGCGGCGTTGAGCACCTGCAGTTCGTAGACCAGGTAGATCTTGCGGTCGGTCCCGGTCACCGGCACCGGGTCGGGCGAGATGCTGGTGATGATCAGCGGGGTGAAGTGCTCGGGCTCGTTCGCCGACGTCCCGGTCGGCACGGACGACACCGCCGATCCGGAGGGTGCGCTCGACGCGGGTGCAGAGCTCGAGGAAGCCGGGGATCCGGAGGTCGGCACGGCTGTCGATGCTTCGGAGGTCGGCGACGAGATGCCGCTGGTGGTGGGCGGTGCGGACGTGGAGGTGCCGCTCGATGCGGCGGATGTGCACGCGCTCAGGCAGAGCACGACCGCCCCGATCACCACGGGCGCGGAACGGCTGCGTCGGAGGGACGAGCCGGTGCGATGGCGGTCTCTGGTCACCGGGGGACTCCTTGTCGATGGAGGGGGCGCGGTCCGGGGCCGGCGCGGTGACCGGAACCACACCGAGTGTGGGACGAACGGCCCGGGTCCGCGATCCGTGGTTCGGTGGGTGACGCTGCCGCACCGGCGGAGCGGATGTTGTCGGGTACCCGACAGCACGTACCACCTTCGCGTTCTACGGTCGCCGCGTGACGAGACATCCCGGCCGGGTGGGCCGCCGAGGGAGCCGCCGCTTCTTCCCTGCGATCGCTGCGGCCGCGCTGCTGGCGGCCGCGGCATGCACCTCCTCCACGGCATCGACATCGACGAGCACTCCGCCTGCGGCAGTGACAACCGCTGCGAGCACGACGATGTTGTCGGGAGCCGTGTCGTCGGGAGCGGGGTCGTCGGGGACCGGATCACCGACAACCGGCTCGTCGACGTCGACCGAGGGGTCGTCGACGAGCGGGGCGCAACCCGGTTCCGGTGGCAACCCGATCGCGGACGAGCTGCCGGTCGCGTTCACCCCGATCACCGGCCGGGTGGTGGCGGCCCCCGAGCCGGTGCCGGCCACCGACGGGATGATCCACCTCGTCTACGAACTGCAGCTGATCAACGTGCTGGCCCAGGATGTCCGGTTGGACTCGGTGGCCGTGCGCGGGGACGGGGAGGACCTGCTGGAACTGGCGGCCGACGACCTGCCGTCCTGGATGCGGGTGTTCGGCGCGACGGAGCCGGGGACCACCACCTTCGGCCCGGGACAGGCCGGTCTGGTCTGGCTGGACGTGACACTCGAACCCGATCAGCAGGTCCCGGCCCGGCTCGACCACGTCATCACCGCGACGCCGACCACCCCGTCGGAGCCGCTGATCCCGGCGACGCTCACCGAGACCATCGCGGCCACCGAGGTGTCGACCGCCGAGCCGGTCGAGGTGCTGCCGCCGCTGAGAGGTCCGGGATGGGTGGACGGCGGGTCGTGCTGCGCGCTGACCGCGCACCGCGGTGCGGTCAACTCGATCAGCGGCGAGTTCTTCGCGGCGGAGCGGTTCGCCATCGACTACGTCCAGGTCGACAGCGAGGGGCGGCTGTGGTCGGGGGATGCCACGTCAGTGGACTCCTACCCGTACTTCGGGACAGGGGTGTACGCGGTGGCCGACGGACCGGTCGTCGCCGTCGTGGACGGGATGCCGGAGCAGACACCGACGGTCAACCCCACCGGCCTCGAGCTGGCGGAGTACGGCGGCAACCACATCGTGCAGGACATCGGCAACGGCCGGTACGCCTTCTACGCCCACCTGAAGACCGGCACGGCCGGTGCCTGGAAGGTCGGCGATCAACTGACCGCCGGAGAGCAGATCGCCGAGCTGGGCAACACCGGCAACACCGACGCCCCGCACCTGCACTTCCACATCATGGACTCGCCGGACCCGTTGCGGGCCAACGGCCTGCCCTTCGTCCTGGACGAGTTCGAGGTCGAGGGCCGGTATCCCTCGGAGGACGCACTCGGTCCGCTGCTCGAGGACGGCGGTCCGGTCCCGACCGAGCCGGGCATTGCACGCTCGACTCAGCGGGCCGCGATGCCGCTGAGCCTGGACATCATGACCTACCCGGGTGGCTGACCGTCGACGAACCGGCGGAGGGCGTCCGGATCGAGAATCCTGATGCGGGTGGGTGAATCGAAGGCGATCATCCCGCCGATGGCCAGCAGTCCGAGCGCCTGGTTCAGCGATTGCCGGGTGACGCCGAGCCGGGCGGCGACATCTGCCTGGGTGCCGGGCAAGCGGACGGCCAGGTCGTGGTCGGCCTCGGCCGCCAGCAAGCGGGCGAGCCGGCGCGGCAGGTCGAGCAGCACCACGTCGGCCAAGGTCCGGCCCAGGGATCGGTTGATGGCAACCACGTCCAGGGCGAACGCCCGCAGCACCGCGGGCTCCTCCTCCAGCAGCGCACGCACGGCGCCGCCGGGAACCTCCAGCACGGTGGTCCGGGTCAGCGTCTGCGCGGAGGCGGTGCGCTGTGATTGCTCGAGAATGTCCAGATGGCCGGGTGTCTCGCCGGGTCCGGCGACGTGGAAGATGAC
This sequence comes from Nakamurella alba, assembly GCF_009707545.1. Taxonomy (NCBI): domain Bacteria; kingdom Bacillati; phylum Actinomycetota; class Actinomycetes; order Nakamurellales; family Nakamurellaceae; genus Nakamurella; species Nakamurella alba. The sequence continues at coordinate 304,917 of NZ_WLYK01000001.1, forward strand.
CCGCCGCCCGTGGTCGGAGGCGTCGGTGGCGGCCACCTGGCCGGAGATGATCACGAAGAAGCTGTCCGCCGGCTCGCCGACGTGGAAGATGAAGGCGCCGCGGGCCCAGGACCGCCGCCGGCTCCGGGCGGCCAGCCGCTGCAGCCCGGCCGTCGACGCGGGCGCGAGGAACGTCACGCCGCGGAGCACGTCGAGGGCCTCACCGGTCACCAGGTCATGCTGACAGGGCCGATGACCTGCGGACCCGGCGGGTGGTGTGCCCGTCCCGCCGGCCCCGGCGGAACGGGCACACGGATCAGGCCTGGTACGGCACCGCGACGTCGAGCACCCAGGTGACACCGAACGGGTCGACGACCATCCCGTACAGCGGTGCCCAACCGGCCGGAGCCAGCGGGACCACAACAGTGGAGTCTTCGCCGGCGAGAGCCGCCCAGTAGCGGGAGATCTCATCAGCATCGGTGCCGCGCACCGAGACGAAGAACGGTGCCGTGCCGAGGTCGAGCGGCCGGGCGGCGGGGACGTCGTAGGCCATCACGTGGAAGCCGGCCTCGGAGGTGACCTGGCCCCACATGACCTGGTCGGCCTCGGCGGGATCGGTGACGCTGTGCGCGTCGGCATAGGTGATCGCGACCAGTTCACCCCCGAAGACGGACCGGTAGAACTCCAGCGCCGTCCGGGCGGTGCCGCGCAGGTTGATGTGGGTGACAGTGGTGATGGACATGGACTTCTCCTTGGTATCGGGGCTGCGATGAGGGGTGTGCGGGAGTCGCGATGAACGGATCAGCGCATCGCCACGAGCACGACGGAACCGACGACCGTGCTGATGACGAAGTAGGGCGCGTTGAGCAGGCCGTAGAACAGCGGGCGCGGGAAGTTCGGGTTGATGGCGATCTGGAAGGTCATCGCGGTCAGGAAGCCGATCCCCACGACCAACCCGAACACCACGGCGTCGCCGATGGAGGAGATGTCGAGCGCCTCCACCAGGACCGCGGTGGTGAGAACGACGACCAGCGTGCAGACCAGCGGACCGATCGACCGCACCGGTCCCGTCGGCGCCGGAGCGGACGCGTCACGCCCGAGCGCGAGCGGATACGCCTTCGCGATGACCAGACCGAACCAGAGGCCGGCCAGCACGACGGCGACCACGGCCGCGACGAGCACTGCGAGCCAGTTGATGTCGCCCAGAACGTTGAACACTGCGGACTCTCCACTTCCGGTGATCCCTGCGATCACCACGTGCAGCAGCATCACGCAGGTAGCGGACAGGATGTGTCCGCTACTCGGGCCATACTGAGAAACATGCCGACCACCTCCAGCCGACTGCTGGCACTGCTGTCCTTGCTGCAGTCGCGTCGCGACTGGCCCGGTGAGGTCCTCGCGGAGCGACTGGACGTCACCTCCCGCACCGTCCGGCGCGACATCGACCGGCTCCGCGAGCTCGGCTACCGGATCGCGACGTTCAAGGGGCCGGACGGCGGCTACCGGCTCGACGCCGGCACGCAACTGCCGCCGATGTTGTTCGACGACGAGCAGGCCGTGGCGCTGGCGATCGCCCTGCAGATCGCCTCGGGCTCCGGTGCCGGGACCGGCGAGGCGGCACTGCGGGCGCTCTCGACCGTCCGGCAGGTGATGCCACCGCGGCTGCGGCACCGGGTCGACGCCTTGTCGGTGACGGCGGTGCGGCCGCCCACCGACGGAGAGGACGTCGACCCCGCCGTGCTGCAGCAGATCGGTGCTGTTGTGCATGCGGGCGAGGTGCTGCGGTTCGACTACGGGGACGGCGACGGGCCGGTCCGCCGGGCGGAGCCGCACCACGTCGCTTCCTGGCGCGGGCGCTGGTACCTCGTCGGCTGGGACCTGGACCGCGAGGACTGGCGCACCTACCGGGTCGACCGGGTCCGCCCGCGGATCCCCAACGGCCCGCGGTTCGCCCCGCGGGAGTTGCCCGGTGGTGACCTGACCACCTTCCTCACCGGCCGGTTCCGCGGCAACGAGGGATCGACCCGCTGGCCGTGCGAGGGGGAGGCGATCCTGGAGCTGCCCGTCGACGAGGTCCGCCCGTTCATCGGCGACGGGCTGGCGACGCCCGTCGACAACCGACGCACCAGGGTGGTTCTCGGCTCGTGGTCATGGCCTGCGCTGGTGGCCTCGCTGCTCCGGTTCGACGCCGACCTCGAGGTGATCGGGCCGCCGGAGCTGGCCGCGGCCGTCGAGGAGGTCGGCCGGCGCTGCGCGCGCGCCGCGGGCTGAACCGGTCGTCAGCCGAGGAGATTGTCGACGTCGAGATCGGCCAGCTGCCCCGGGTCCGCCAGCACGTCGAGGCGGACGATCCGGTCGCCGTCGAATCCGAAGGCCATGATCGAGACGACTCGGCCACCGAAAGACGCTGCCACACCAGGTCTCCCGCCGATCAGGATCGGCGTGGAGTGGGCGGCGAGGCGGGCCGACAGCAACGCCTGGGCGGCGATGTCCTGCACGCCCTCCAGGGTCTGCTGCTGGGTGCCGAGATCAGCATGTAGCACGGCGTTCTCGGCGAGCAGTGCCAGCAACGCACCGAGATCGCCGCTCTGCACGGCCCGTAACCAGGCATCGACGAGCCGGCGGGCCCGCCGATGATCCGGGACGACCGGTGCCGATGCCTCGCGGAGCCGCCGTCGGCCGCGGGAGGCCAGCTGGCGGGCGGCCGCCGGAGTACGGCCGATCGACGTTGCGATCTCCTCGAAGGGGAGACCGAAGACGTCGTGCAGGACGAAGGCGAGACGCTCGGTGGGCCCGAGGGTCTCCAGCACCATGAGCAGTGCGACGCCCACCCGATCGGCGCCGGCCACCAGATCGGCCGGATCGGGCGCCGTGCCGAGCAGGTCGTCCGGACCGGGATCGTCCGGCCACGGTGCGACCTGCCAGGACATCTGCCGGGTGCGTCGGGGCGAGCGCAGCTGGTCCAGGCACAGCCGGGAGACCACCGTTGTCAACCAGGCATCCAGGTTCCCGATCGTCGACGGGTCGGCCCGTTCCAGGCGCAGCCAGGCGTCCTGCACCACGTCGTCGGCGTCCGCGGTCGATCCGAGCAGGCTCGCGGCGGCGGCCCGCAGGCGGGGACGCGCCGCCTCGAAACGGCGCGCCCAGCCGACCGGACTGTCCACGTCAACTCCTCTCGTCACATCGATGCGCCCTCGCCCGTCATCATCCCGACGGATCTCGCCGTCCGGATGTGACAGGAGCACACAATGGATTCCACCGTCCTCGTGACCGGAGGCACCGGCACCATCGGCCGCCGTGTCGTCCGGCTGCTCGCCCCGACCCGCTCGCTCCGCATCCTCTCGAGGCACCCCGGTGATCCGGCGCCCGGCATCGAGCAGGTCCGCGGCGACGTGGTCAAGGGCACTGGCCTGGCAGAGTCGATGGGCGGCATCGACACGGTGCTGCACCTGGCCGGCGGCGCCCGTGGTGACGACGTGGCGGCCCGGCGGCTGGTGGGCGCTGCCCGGGAGGCGGGCGTCCGCCACCTGGTGCTGATCTCGGTCATCGGGGCGGACCGGATGCCCATCGGGTACTTCCGCCGGAAGGCGTTGGCGGAGCACGAACTTGTCGGGTCCGGGGTGCCGTGGACGATCCTGCGGTCCGCGCAGCTGCACGATTTCGTGCTGCCGGTCGCCCGCACCCTGTCGACGCTGCGCCTCGCCCCGCGCGGGTTGCGGTTCGAACCGGTGGACGTCGACGAGGTGGCCGGACGGCTGGCCGAGCTGACCCTCGGTGCGCCCGCCGGGCGGGTGCCGGACCTGGCCGGTCCTGAGGTTCTCGACGCGGCCGGCCTGGTCCGGACCTACAACGAGGTGCTCGGCCGACCGGGACGCCGGGTGCACGGGATCGGCCTGCCCGGTGCGGCCGGCCGTGCGTACCGGGCCGGCGACAATCTCACCGAGGTCGCGGCTCCTCGCGGTCGTGGCACCTGGCGTTCGTTCCTGGAAGCCATGGCGCTCGCACGGGCGGCCTGATCTCCGGATCCGGGTGCGGCCCGACCGGTGCGGACTGATCCCGTTCACCAGGCAGGTATGCAGATCGTCGCCGTCGTGCGTTGTCCAGGATGTGGGGATGCCGGACGAGCCGATGAGCTTCGAGCAGTACGCGCGGGCGCGGCTGCCGGTGCTGGTCGGCATCGCCCGGGGCATCTGCCGGGACCGTGACCTCGCGCAGGACGTCCTGCAGGAGGTACTGCTCCGGGCGCACCGGCGGTGGCCGTCGATCGGGCCGATGGACGGCCGGGACGCCTACGTGCGGCGGATGCTCGTCAACGAGCTCATCTCCTGGCGGCGCCGCTGGGGCAGGTCGGTGCCGAGCCCCGCCGAACTGCTCGACGAGGTGACACCCGACAGCAGCGAACGGTTCGCGCTGCGCGAGGAGCTGCTGGCGGAGGTCCGGCGGTTGCCGGTGAAGCAGCGAGCCGTGATCGTCCTGCGTTACTTCCTCGACCTGTCCGACGACGAGATCGCCGCTGACCTGGGATGTTCGCGCGGGACGGTGCGGGTGCACGCCTCCCGGGCGCTGCGCACGCTGCGGATCCGCAGGACCGGCGACAGCGCAGGGATTTCCGACCCGACCATCGACGAGGAGGTGACCGGATGAGCCGCACCGAGCAGGATCTGCGGGAGGCGCTGCGGATGCCGGATCCGGAGCTGCAGGCTCGGCTCTCGGATTTCGTCGGGATGCTGGGGGTCGACCACCGAGTGCATCGGCGCCGTAGGCACTTCCCGGCACTGGTCGCAGCCGCCGTGGTGGTGCTGCTCGCCGGGGTGGTGGTGGCGCTGGGACTGCGGTCGCCGATCGACGGACAGCCCGCCCCGGCAGTCCCACCGGTGGGCTCGACCTCGGCGACCGGATCGGTGCCGACGTCGACCACCGGCGGCTCGTCGTCATCCCAGGAGTCGCAGCAGTCGTCGGCAGCCGAGGACCGTTGCACCATCGGGCTTCCCGGTGGTGCGGTGCCCTCCGGTCCGGCGCTGGAGGCGGCGACCCTGGTCGGATTCCGGCACGGTTCGGCGTTCAGCACCCGGCGGATCTCCTGGTCGGGACAGTCCGAACACCTGATGGTGCTGTCCGGCGGGAAGGTCACGGCCGTCGCGATCGCGGTGTTCGCAGCGGGGGTCACTCCACGTGGCTACCGCCCGGAGCGACAGGTGCTGCCCGACAACCCCTCTCTGGCCCAGGGGGAGTGGGGCGTCGTCGGCCCCGCCGGATCGGCGACCGAGGAGGGCCACGCCACGCAGAACGTCTTCCTGGACGCGCCGGACGGCAGCACGGTGGTGGTGTCGCCGCCGAGTGACAGTGCGGTCTCCCGGGCCAGGGCAGCAGCCGTGGTGCAGGATCTGCTGCTGGGCCGGTCACGGACCAGCCCGGTGCCGTTCGACCTCGTCCCGGCGGACGGCGCCAGGATGGTGTCCGTCTTCGGCTCGGACGTCCCGAGGGCAGATCCCGACGGGAACCTGTGGATCGACGTCCAGGCCGGGGTGTCGATCGACGGGGCGGACCCGGTGTCGGTGATGATCAGCGGCCCGATCCTGCACTCCTGGGACGGACAACCCATCGATCGCACCGGGCTCGCCGAGGCCCGGGGCGATCGCGCGGTCACGATCGACGGCGCGCAGTGGTACTTCAACCAGGACTTCTGCGAACTCTCCCGCGCGGAACCGGATTCCTTGGTCCTCATCCACGGCGGCCAGGACGACTCCTTGCCGGATCTGGTGGCAGCGGCCGAGCGGGTCGTGGTGGCCGACGATCTCGCCGACGTGGCCACCTGGACCGACCCTCGCACTCTCACCGGCTGACACCGCACCGGAGTTCACCGAGGCCTGGTCGGTCCGGCGTCGTGATGATCACGACCGACGCGGCCGGGGCACCGACCTCACCTGTCGCAGACCCGGCACACCGGAGAATGAGGGTCCACCGCGGCGCGCTGCCGTGGTGACGGGGCAGCGCGCTGCCACTGCGATCGGACGGAGCAGCACCACCATGGCCGACACATCCGCCGGCGGGGCGTCTCCCGCCGGGACCCTGCGTGCGCCCCGGCGAGACGGGTCGGATCGATGACCGCCGCCGCTGGACAGGACCGGGGTGAGGACCTGGCCGACGACCTGGACCACGAACAGTACGACGACGAGAATGTCGGCGGAGGCATCGGTCTCGCAGCGTGGCAACTCATCGGCGGGGCGATCGGGCTGCTCGCCGCATTGGTGCTGACGGTCGAGAAGATCGCCACCCTGCGGGATCCGAACTACGTCCCCAGTTGCTCGATCGACGAGGTGCTGTCCTGCGGGTCGATCATGTCGAGCGACCAGGCGGAGCTGCTCGGGTTCCCCAACCCGCTGCTCGGGTTGATCGGCTTCCCGATGGTGATGATGGTCGGTGCTGCCGCACTCGCCGGGTTCTACCCGCCGCGCTGGTACCGGTGGGCCGTGCTGGCCGGCATGTCGGTGGCCTTGGTGTTCGTGCACTGGCTGATCTGGGTCAGCCTCTACGAGGTCGGTGCGCTGTGCCCGTACTGCATGGTGGTGTGGGCCGTCATGGCGCCGCTGTGGTGGTACACGCTGCTGGACACCGTGGACCTGCCCCGGCTGCGCCGGTTCCATGCACCGGTCCTCATCGCCTGGTACCTGGTGGTCGCCGCCCTGGTCTTCTTCCGCTTCCAGGAGCACTGGACCTCACTGTTCTGACCCGCCTCGTCCGCCCGGGAACCTGTCGGTGACGGGTCCTACCATCGGCCCATGGACATCTCGACACGACTGGCCCGGGCACAGCGGCTCGGCAAATTGCATGCCACCCGGAAGCCGCTGGTGCTGCCGACGGTGTGGGACGTCTGGTCGGCCCGGACCGCCGTCGCCGCCGGGTTCGAGGCGTTGACGATCGGCAGCCATCCGCTGGCCGATTCGCGCGGCGCCGAGGATCACGAGGGGCAGACCTTCGCCGAGGTGATCTCCGCCGTCGGGCCGATCATCGACGCGGTCGACGTGCCGGTCTCGGTGGACCTCGAGTCCGGCTACGGCCAGACGCCGGCCGACCTGATCGCCGGGTTGCTGGAGGCCGGTGGTGTCGGCCTGAATCTCGAGGACACCGTCCACTCGGAGGGCGGCCGGGTCCGGACCACCGAGGAACATGCCACCTACATCGCCGGGCTGCGCGCGGCGGCCGACGCCGCCGGGGTGCCGGTCTGGATCAACGGGCGCACTGATCTCTTCCTGCACGCCGACGACAAGGACGCGGTGGCCGACGAGGCGATCGCCCGGTTGCAGGCACTCGTCGAGGCGGGCGCGAACAGCGTGTACCCGGTGCGGATCCAGGACGACGACGCACTGATCACCCGGGTGGTCGGCGCGCTGCCGGTACCGGTGAACTGCACGGCGCACCCGGTGAAGCACGACCTGCCGCGGTTCACCCGGCTCGGCGTCGGCCGGATCACCTACGGGCCGTTGCTGCAGGGCGCGCTGACCGAGTCGATGACCGAGATGATCTCGCGCTGGCGCTGACCGCTACGGAGTGCTGATCCCGGCAGACAGCTGACCCTTCGGACGCTGCTGACCTTTCGGACTGCTGACGATCCGGACGCTGCTGACCCTCCGGACGCTGCTGACCCTTCGGACTGCTGACCCTGACGGCCGCCCCGGGCGGCGACGGCGGCGTCCGCCGGGTCACGGGGTCGTGGTGCTCCGGTGCTTCCGGACCTTGAGCAGGTTCCCGCAGCGCTCCATCGAGCACCAGCGGCGGGTGCCCGGGCGGGAGGCGTCGACGAACAGGAAGGCGCAACCGTCGGCCTCGCACTCGCGGATCCGGTGCGCCAGCGGTCCGGTGAACAGGTCGACCGCGTCCCGGGCCAGCACCGACAACGCCTGCGGCACCGTGGCTGTGGTCGCAGCGGCGGTCCCGTCGACGGCCATCCGGGGCGCCGGCGGGGGAGACGCGGCGTAGCGGTTGACGGTCTCCACGTCCACACCCGGCAGGTCGTCGACATCGTTGTCACGGGACAGGATGCGGGCCAGCCGCAGGATCGCGCCGCGCAGTTCGTGCGCGGCCGTGACCTCGTCGGTCGGTCGGGCGCTGGTGGTCAGGTCTGCGATGGTGGTGAGGTCGGCACTGGTGGTCGGGTCGTCGTTGTCTCTCGTGCCGGCCGGGGTGGCGGTGGTGATCCGCATCGGCCGCAGCACGTGTCCCAGCCACCGTTCAAGGCCCGCCGCGTCACCGATCAGTTCCGGTTCGATCCACTCGTCTGTGGCAGCGGTGTGCGCGAAGTCCAGGCTGACCCGGCCGGAGCGGAACCGCTTGGCCAGGGACGGGGCCATCCGCGGCGTGGTCATACCGTCCACCGTACCGGACCGACACCGGTCTGACCGGTTGAAGACACCGGTTCAACCAGTTACGGTGCCGGGGTGACCGCAACCACCGCACCCGCCGCCGGAGTGCGCACGAGGCCCGGCCCCGCTCTCTTCGCGATGGCGCTCGGCGGAGTGGCGCTGGGCACGGCCGAGTTCGCGACCATGGGTGTGCTGCCGGCCGTCGCCACCGATCTCGGCGTCTCGGAGCCGACCGCCGGCGTGCTGATCTCGGCCTATGCGGTCGGCGTGGTGATCGGGGCGCCGCTGCTCGCCGTGCTCGGCGCACGGATCCCGCGCCGCACCCTGTTGCTCGCCCTGGTCGGCCTCTTCGTGGTGGCGCACATCGGGTCGGCGCTCGCCCCGGGCTTCGGGTTCCTGGTCGGCACCCGCTTCGTGGCCGGACTGCCGCACGGTGCCTATCTCGGGGTGGCCGCGCTGGTCGCCGCCTCGCTCGTGCCGGAGGAACGCCGTGGCCGGGCGATCGCCTCGGTGATCCTGGGCCTGACCGTCGCCAACATCGCCGGAGTGCCGGTGTCGACCGCCATCGGGCAGTGGTGGGGTTGGCGGGCCACCTTCGCCGTCGTCGCCGTGCTCGGGTTGTTCACCCTGGTCGCGGTCCGCCTGCGGGTGCCCTGGCAGCCCGCCGGTCGGGTCGGGCGGGTGCTCGGCGAGCTGCATGCCCTGCGTCACGGTCAGCTCTGGGTCGCACTGCTGATCTGCGTGGTGGGGCTGGGCGGCATGTTCGCCGTCTTCACCTACATCTCCTCGACCCTGACCGAGGTGTCCGGGATCCCGCGGGCGTGGGTGCCGGCTGTGCTGGCGCTGTTCGGGCTCGGGATGACCGTCGGCACGGTGATCGGTGGACGGTTGGCCGACCTGTCGGTGGACCGCACCGTCCGCTTCGGCCTGTTCGCGATCGCCGCGGTGATGGCGGTCTTCACCCTCCTGGTGCACACCCCGGTCACCGCCGCGATCGGCGTGTTCCTGATCGGGATGACCTGCCTGACGCCGATGCCCGCGATCCAGGCGCGGCTGCTCGACGTCGCGCCCGACGCGCCGACACTCGCAGCGTCACTGCTGCACTCGGCGACGAACACCGCGAATGCGGTCGGCGCGTGGGCCGGCGGGGTGGTGCTGACCGCCGGTGCCGGATACGCCGCGATCGGTTGGGTCGGTGCTGCGCTCGCTCTGGCCGGCGCGATGATCGGGGTGCTGTGTGTCCGGAGCCGAACGACCGAGGAGAAAGCCGTGGTGGCATGACATCCCCCGATCCCATCAGCCCGATCCGCTCGTTCCGGCTCGACGTGCCGGAGTCCGAACTCGAGCACCTGCGGGATCGGCTGCGCCGGACCCGGTGGCCGGAGCCGGAAACGACGACGGGTAAGGACATCTGGGACCAGGGTCCGCCGCTGGAGACGGTGCGCGAGCTCGTCGAGTACTGGGCGACCGGGTACGACTGGCGGCGGCTCGAGTCCGAGCTGAACTCGCACGGACAGGCGATGACCGAGATCGACGGGCTCGACATCCATCTGCTGCACGTCCGGTCCCCGCGCCCGGACGCCCGGCCGCTGGTGATCACCCACGGCTGGCCCAGCTCGGTGGTCGAGCCGCTCGAGATCATCGACGCCCTGGTCGATCCCGCCGACCCCGATGCGCCGGCTTTCCACGTCGTCGCGCCGTCGCTGCCCGGATTCGGGTTCGGAGCGCGGCCCTCCGGGACCGGGTGGACGGTGGAACGAACGGCCGATGCCTGGGTCGAGTTGATGCGACGTCTCGGCTACGACCGGTTCCTCGCGGCGGGCGGCGACTGGGGCGGCCGGGTCACCGCGCGGCTGGCCCACGCGCACCCGGACCACGTCATCGGCATGCACACGTTCACCCCCTACGTGAGCGAACCTGCCGGCGGTCCAGGCCCTCTCACCGAGCTCGAGTCGCAGTGGGTCGCCGACACCCGCTGGTTCCACACCTACGGCGGCGGGTACTCCCTGCAGCAGTCGACCCGTCCGCAGACCCTGGCCTACGCGCTCGTCGACTCCCCGCTCGCGCTGCTCACCTGGATCCTGGACAAGTTCCACCTGTGGACCGACCGGCGGTCACCGGTGTCCCGGGACCGCATCCTCGACACCGTGATGCTGTACTGGCTCTCCGGGACCGGGGGCTCGGCGGTCCGGTTCTACTGGGAGAACTTCCCGCCCCGGGGCAACGACGAGCGGGTCGGCGTGCCGGCTTCGGTCACCGTGTTCCCGGCCGACATCGAGAAGTTCCCGCGGTTCTGGGTGGAGCAGCGGTTCCGGGATCTCCGCTCCTTCTCCGTCGCCGAGCGGGGTGGGCACTTCCCGATGCTGGAGGTCCCGGCCGGGTACGCCGGCGCCCTGCGCAGGTCGCTCGGGTCGATGACCTGACGACGGTCGGTCACCGACACCCCATTCAGAGTCGCGTGTATCTCGGGGCCGGGCGGCCGTAGTGCTGTCCTGCGAACAGCGGGAACAGTGCCAACCATTGTCTACCAGACGGCCGTCTGATAACTTCGCCGGCAGACCTCCGCCGCCGAAGGATGTGTTCGATGACGACCTCCACGCTGCCGCCGACCGACCTGCTCGCGCCGGGCCCGACCGCCGACCCCTACGACATCTACGCCAACCTGCGCCGGGACGACCCGGTGCACTGGAATCCGTTCCAGAAGGCCTGGTTGATCACCCGGTACCAGGACGTCTGCGAGGCCTACCTGGATCCGCGGCTGTCCTCCGACCGGATCCGGCCGATGCTCGGCATGGTGGCGGGGGACCGGCAGGACGAGATGGGCCGGATGCTGGCGATCATGGCCGAGTGGATGGTGGTGACCGACGGTCCGGCGCACCACCGGCTGCGCAAGCTCGCCAACACCGCGTTCCGGCAGCAGCGGGTGGCGGCGATGGGGGAGTGGATCGGCGAGATCGTCGACGGCCTCGTCGACCGGTTCGTCGCGAGCGGCTCCGAGGACTTCTATCAGGACATCGCCTTCCCGATGCCCGCGACGGTGATCGCCACCATGATGGGTGCGCCGGCGGAGGACGCGTTGCGGTTCCAGAAGTGGTCCGACGAACTGGCTCTCGTCGCGTTCGGGACCGGCGGTGCGGAGCGGGCCGACCGCTACCGGCGGGCGCTCGCCGGGATCACCGAGATGCAGTCCTACCTCTCCGATCTCATCGACAAGGCGCGGTCGGCGCCGGGGTCGGACATGATCGGTGTGCTGCTCACCTCGCAGGACGCCGAGGGGGACCGGCTCGACGACGACGAGCTGATCGCGCTATGCTCGCTGATCCTGTTCGCCGGGCACGAGACCACCACGAACCTGTTGTGCAACGGCGTCGTGTCCTTGCTGCAGCACCCGGAGCAGCTCGAGAAGCTGCGCGCGGACCGTGGTCTCGTGCCGACCGCGGTGGAGGAGATGCTGCGGTTCGACGGCCCGATCAAGACCATCCAGCGCTGGGTGGTCGAGGACCACGAGCGGGACGGGCGGCAGCTGAAGGCCGGCCAGCGGGTGTTTCTGATGAACAGCGCGGCCAACCGGGACGGTGGCACCTTCGACCGGCCGGACGACTTCGACATCACCCGACCCACCCAGCCGCTGCACGTCGCTTTCGGACGGGGTGTGCACTCGTGCCTGGGAGCCCAGCTGGCCCGGCTGGAGACCCGCACGGCGATCCCGATCATCCTGGACCGGTTGCCCGGTCTCCGGCTCGCCGGTCCGGTGTCGTACCGGTCGACCACGGCATCCCGAGCGGTGACATCCCTGCTGGTGCAGCACGATGCGGGGGTTCGGTGACCGTGCCGACGGTGGAGTTCGTCTCGGACGGCGGCACGGTCACAGCGGTGACGGCTGCGCCGGGGACGACCGCGATGCGGGCTGCGACCGGGGCCGGGGTGCAGGGCATCGTCGGCGAGTGCGGGGGCCAGATGATGTGCTCGACCTGCCATGTCTACGTGCAGCCGGACCGGCTCGAGGAGCTGCCGGAGATGGAGCCGGACGAGGACGAGATGCTGGATCTCACCGCGGCTCCGCGCCGGCCGGAGAGCCGGTTGTCCTGCCAGATCGTGCTCGACGAACAGCTCGACGGGTTGCGACTGACGATGCCGTCGCACCAGGTGTGATCGTGGATCCGATCGTCGTCGTCGGGGCCGGGCACGCCGGTGCACAGCTCGCGGTGTCCTTGCGCGAGAGCGGGTACGACGGGCCGGTGCTGCTGCTGGGTGGCGAGGGCGAGGTGCCCTACCAACGGCCGCCGCTGTCCAAGGCCTACTTGCACGGCGGGAACGCGTCGGAGCTCCCGTTCCGGCCGGCCGAGGCCTACGCCGCGCTGGGTGTCGACCTCGAGACCGGTGTAGACGTCACCGCTCTCGACCAGGAGGCGGCCGCTGTCGTGCTGGCTGACGGGCGACGTCTGCGGTACTCCACGGTGGTGCTGGCCACCGGTGCCGAGGCGGCGGTGCCACCGCTGCCCGGTACGGCGCTGCCCGGGGTGCACACGCTGGTGACCCGGGCGGACGCCGATGCCCTGTCCGCCGATCTCGCCGCGACCGATCGGCTGGTGGTGATCGGCGGCGGGGTGGTCGGTCTCGAGGTGGCGACCACTGCCCGGAAACGCGGCCTCGACGTGGTGGTGATCGAGGCCACCGACCGACTGATGGGCAGGATGCTCGGGGCGGACCTGTCCCGGGTCCTGCTGGACCGGCACCGTGCGGGGGGCGTCGACATCCGGCTCGACCTGCAGGCGGCGGAGATCGTGGCCGGCGCTGACGGCCGGGTGGCGGGTGTGCGGCTGGTCGACGGCGTGGTGCTACCGGCCGGCGCGGTGCTGATCGGTATCGGTGCCCGGCCTCGCGTCGAGGTGGCAGCAGCAGCCGGTCTGGCGGTGGATGGCGGGGTGTTGGTGGACCAGGAGTTCCGCACCGCCGACCCGCGGGTCCGGGCCATCGGCGACTGTGCGGCGGTGGTCGGACCGGACGGTGTGCAGCGGTACCGGTCGGTGCAGAACGCGACGGACCAGGCGCGGCGGCTGGCCGCTCTGCTGACCGGGGCCCTACCGGTTCCCGCTGCGGTGCCGTGGTTCTGGTCGGAACAGGCGGGCTGCCGGATCCAGATCGCCGGCGACCTGGCGTCCGCGGACCGGTACCTGGTGCGGGCAGGGCGGCGTGGTGGCACCACGGTGTTCGGCTTCCGCGACGGGGTGCTGGTGGGTGCGGAGTCAGTGGACGACGCCGCCTCGCACCTGGCGGTCAGAACCCTGCTGGCACACGTGCCGCCGACTTTCGACGACTTCCTGGATCCGGACGTCGACCTCCGAGATCTGGTCGCCCGCAGTCGGTCCGCGACATCCCTCAGCGGCTGAGTGGGCCGCGGTATGCTCGCCGTCCGTCTGCAGCGAGCCAGGAGAGGAACGTGACCGGGGTGGCCGAGCCGCGACGCGCGCCGGCCCGCAGGGGTCGCGCCGATCGGAAGCCGCGGGACGAGCGGTGGAACGACCTGGTCGACGTCGCCACCCAGGCCTTCCACGACAACGGCTACGACGCCACCAGTCTGCAGCAGATCGCCGATGAGGTCGGCATGCTCAAGGGCAGCCTGTACTACTACTTCCAGTCCAAGGAGGACCTCCTCTTCGAGGTGATTTCCCGGGTGCACCTGGACGGGTTGGTGAACCTGCAGCGGCTGGTCGCCGGGCCGGGGACGGTCGCGCAGATCCTGGAGGCCGCGGTGATCGGCCACATGCAGTTCATGTCGGGGCATCTCACGGGGACATCGGTGTTCCTGCGTGACCTGTCCGCCCTGCCGATGGCGCGCCAGGAGGAGATCACCACCAGGGACGGCGGCTACCAGGGGGTGTTCCGCGACCTGCTGGCCCGGGGCGTGGCGAGCGGCGAGTTCCGCGCGGACCTCGACGTCAAGGTCTCGGCGTTGTCCCTGCTGGGCAGCCTGAACTGGTTCCACCGCTGGTACCGGGCCGACGGTGCCCTCAGCCCCGAGCAGATCGGCCGTGAGGTGGCCGGGATCTTCGTCCGGGGTTTCGTTGCCGATTGAAGCAGTCGCCGATCGACGCGGTGGTGTCGCGGTCACGCCCTCGGTGTCCGCCGGGCGGTTTCCCGGATCAGTTCGCGGATCCCGGGCCGGTCGAGATCGTCCGTCTCGCGGAAGACGATGTGCCGCGCCTTCTTGCCGGTGCCGACCAGCAGGCCGTGCTCGTCGAGTTCGAGGAGATCGGCGCCCTTGGACAACATCAGATTGACGTGCGCGCCGTGGACGGCAATCGCTGCGACGAGGCCCTTGTAGGTGCCGGGCAGGTAGGTGTAACCGATCAGACTCCGGCCGGGATCGTGCTCGACCGTCGCATCAGGGAGTTCCTCGCCAAGGATCTGCTGCAGTCCGCGGACCAGGCCGGCCAGGGGTGCGCGGAGATCGTCGATGTCCACCTCTCCCATCTGTGCAGGGTACGTCCAGGCGGACGTCGGCGGACCGGCCCGCGGCGGCAGTCCTGAGTTGTCCACATCGGCGAGGTTGTCCACATCGGAAGATCACAGATCCCACGGTTCGTTTGTCGGGTCGTAGCGTCGGCCTCATGTCGGAAGAGGGTGTGATCGCCTGCGATCTCGACCAGGTCGTGCACCTGGTCGACTCGGTGGCCGATGCCCTGGCCCGGCTCGGGCGGGTCGCGATCTGGAAGCTGGCTCCCGAGGGGCTGGACGAGGTGTCGCGCCGGCTGGAGACCGCGACCCGCCTGGGCTGGGCGGCGCAGGTGAACCTGGCCGGCGAGTACGAGGCCCAGCACGTCGCGAAGACCCGTGGCTGTTCGTCCACGGCGGCCATGCTGGCCAAGCAGCTCGGCATCGGGCCGGGCGAGGCCTGGTTGCGGGTGCGGACCGCGGGTCAGGTACTCCCGCAGGACCTGCCGGACGGTGGCGAGGCGCCACCGCAGCTCCCGCTGCTCGCGCAAGCCCTGGCCGCGGGGGAGATCTCGTCCGAGCACTGCCGGATCATCGAGCGCAGCTTCCGGGGGATGGCCGCCGAGGTCACGCCCGAGGCCCGAGCCGGGTTCGAGAAGTCGGTGGTGGAGCACGCGAAGGTCGCGGACCCGACGTCGCTGGACACGCTGGCGACGAACCTGCGGAACAGGCTCGAGCAGGAGCTCGAGCCCAAGGATCGCCCCGATCCCAAGGACCGCGCCGAGCTGACCGTCGGTCGGCGCGACCATGCGACCGGCCTGACCCCGTTCCACGGTCGGCTGGAGGACTACGGGATCGAGTTGCTCACCGCGCTCTTCGACAAGCATGCAGGTCCGAAACCGGCGGGCGACATCCCCGATCTCCGCCCGGCTCCGACCCGACAGGCGCACGCGCTGACCGACGCGCTGGAGCACCTGCTGGGCTGCCGCGAGGACCACGAGGGTGGCCACGGACGGCCGACCATCGACTTCACCCTGGACTGGGATGTGTTGCAGCAGCAGGCCGGAGCCCTGGCGATGTCCGGACGCGGCCGCACCCTGTCGGCCACCGAGACACGGCGGTTGCTGTGCGAGGCGGAGATCCTGCCGGTCGTGATGAACGGCGACGGCGTCCCGCTGGACCTGGGTCGCTCGCAGCGCACGGCCAACCGGGCGCTCCGCCGTGCGCTGGCGCACCGGGACCGCGGGTGTGCCTTCCCCGGCTGCGACCGCCCGCCCGCCTGGTGCCATGCACACCACATCGATTTCTGGGGACGGGATCTCGGCCCGACCAGCCTGCACAACGGCGCTCTGCTCTGCGGGTTCCACCACCAGCTGATCCACCGGGAGGCCTGGCGGATCCGGATGAACCCGGTCGACCAGCTCCCGGACTTCATCCCGCCCGCCTGGCTGGACCCCGGGCAGAGACCCAGGCGCAACACCTCGCACCCACCCTGGCCACGCACCGGCGCCGGGTGACATCCGCTCGACGCCAAGCGTATTCGGTGCCGACCTCACATCGCGACACCGGCACGACTCCAGGCGCCGACAGGAGGTGTTCCGGAGACCGTCGCCGGCCGGAGACAGTGGCGGGCCGGCAACAGTGGTCGGCCGTCGACCCGTGGACCGCCCTCGACCTCTGTGGGCGTACAGCCCTGGACTTCATCGGCCCACGACCGGGACGGTCGGCGGGGGTCCCGCGGTGTTCGGTCGGCGCGATCACTCAGGCGACTGCCGGCCTCGGCGCCCTGGCGCGTGGCCGATGCGCTGTGGGTTGCGCGCGCCATCGCGGACGTCCTGATGAGTCGTCGGCACGGGGTTGCGAGTCGGGACGGCGCTGCCCCCGTGGCAGCATGACGGTCATGAGCGATCCGGCCGAGATCTTCTGGCGCGCACACGAGGGCCTCCCGCGTGAGGCCCCGGGATCGGATGCGACCACCCGGCTCCTGCTCCGACTGGCCGGAGTGATACCCGGTCTGTCACCCACAGAGTTGGCAGCGGCCGATGTGGCAGCGGCCGATGTGGTAGCGACCGATGTGGCGGCGACCGGGCCGACGGGGACCGATCTCACGACGACCGGGTCGGCGCCCGATCGTTCAGTGACCGGGTCGGCGGCATCGATGATGGCACAGGATGAACAGGTTGCGATGCCTGCGTTCTCGGTGCTCGACATGGGATGCGGCACCGGGCCCGCGACGTTGCTGCTCGCCGAGCTGTCCGGCGGTCATGTCACGGCCATCGACCTGCACGCACCGTTTCTCGCCGAACTGGACCGCCGCGCAGCTGAGGCCGGACTGGCCGATCGGGTGACCACCGTGCAGACCTCGATGGACACGGTGCCGGTGGCCGACGGTTCGGCGGACCTGATCTGGGCGGAGGGGTCCGCGTACATCATCGGCGTGGACACCGCGCTCGAGACCTGGCGTCCCTTGCTGTCATCGAGAGGCTGTGTCGTCCTCACCGAGGCGGAGTGGCTCACCGACCACCCGGCACCGGAAGCCCAGGCGTTCTGGACCCCCGGCTATCCCGGAATGCGCACCACAGCAGGGAATGTCGCCGCTTTCCAGGCAGCCGGCTGGGAGATCCGCGCCAGCTACGTGCTTCCCGACAGCGACTGGGAGAACTACTACGGTCCGCTGGCGCGCCGGCTGCAGGAACTTCGCCAGGAGGGCATCCCGGACACGGATCTCGCACCGGTCCGCGAGGAGATCGACATCCGCGCCGCGCACGGGTCCGACTACTCGTACACGGCCTACGTGCTGCGTCCCAGGGGCTGACACCGCCACCGCCGAATCCTGAACCCGCCCCACAGCCGCACACGGTGCACTCGCCGGTGGTGGCGAGTCGGTGGTCCGCTCCGGGGCGCAGCGCGCATGCGGGAGAGACCGCGTCGCGTGTCGAATCCGCGCCCTGCCCGGCTGCAGTGCGACCGCAGGTCGTGTGTCCGGCCCGACCCAGGGGTGGGCGGTTCGTGCCTGTGGACCCGCCGCTCAGGGAGCGGAGTCCAAGCCCTCCAACCACAGTCGTCCGATCGACCCGGGCGGAGGTGGGGTGGTGCCCTCGTTGCGGATGTCGATCGACTCCCGGTGCCGGGACACCTGGGCCATCGTCATCGCGTGCCCGTGTCCCAGGCCGAACTCGGTCTTGAGGAACCCGGCGATGTCAGCGGCCTTCGTGTCCGGACCGCCGAGGCCGGCGGCGTCGATACGCTCGAGCAACTGTCGGGGCGTCAGGCCGGTGTTCTTCTCGATCGTCGTCAGGTACGACTGTGCAGATGCGGGCACGGTGTCCTCCGGGTCCGGTCGGGTCGGGTCGGTCTCCTCCGATCGTGCCAGAGCCGGCTTCGGTCAGGACTCGCTGTCGGACGGGTCGCCCCACGATCGTTGCGGTCGGGTCCGCCTGCGGCACCCCTGCGCCGCTCGGAAGGGACCACGCCTACGGGCCCCGATCCACCGCTGCCGACGCAGGCGTCAGGACGTGGCGAGCCGGTCCTGGAGCCAGTCGAACATCCGGTTCTCGGTGAGCAGCCGGCCCATCGGCTGGCAGTGGAACTCCGCCCCTTCCTCGGCCGAGAACGGCGCCAGGGTCGCGATGTCGCCGAGCATACCGGCCAGCTGCGCCGATTGTCCGGGCCAGAACTGCTCCTTCTCCGGATCGGTCAGCAGCAGTGGCGTGGTGATCCGCGCGGCGATCTCGGGATCGATCCGGTACTCGCTGACGGCGGAGAACAGGTCGTACCAGTCCTCGTGCCGGTAGGGCCGGCCGCGGAACCGCAGCGTCCGTCCGAGTCCCGGCAGCTTGACCGCGAGGTTCATGTTCCGGTCGAACTTCCTGCGGGCGCCGTCGGCCAGCAGTTCGGTCATGCTCCTGCCGAGCGGCCCGGTCCATGACGTGGACACGTCGACCACGCCGGGATCGGCGACGGCGGCGACGAAGCGCTGTTCGAAAGCGAGCGCCCGGGGCAGCCAGTACCCGGCCTGGCTGATGCCATAGGCGGTCAGCGCGGTGGCGTCGACGTCGTCGCGAGCCACCAATGCGTCCACGACCGGGGTCAGCACCGCCTCCCAGTCGGGCCGGAAATAGGTGTGCCGCTCGAACAGCATCGACTGCTGGCCCGGACCGTCGTAGACGAATGCGTTCCACCCCCGCTCCAGCGCTCCGGCGATCGCGCTGGTCCACATGTCGCTGACGGCGCCGTCGCTGCCGTTGGTGATGACGAGGGTGGGTCGGCGGGCGCCCGAAGAATCAGGCCGTAGCAGGTAGCCCGGCAGCGTCGTGCCCTCGTACGGCACGGCGACGGCCAGGTGCGCGCCGTCGGAGCAGTCGATGAACGCGTCCCACGCCTCCCGGTGCCGGCGGAAAGCGTCGCCCAGCCGATCGGAATCCTCCTCGACGGTGAGCCCGTCGACCACACAGGCCCAGTAGGTCGCCGCTCTCAGGTACCCGGAGCGGGCACTGACGAGATGACCGCCGGCCCGGCTGCGGTCCGCCTCGGCGGCAACGTGTTCCGCTGTGACCTGCCACTGTTCGGCCCAGGTGGCATAGTTCTTGACCCGGGCGATGGTGGCCAGGACCTCGCCGATCTCGCCTGCGCCGCGCACGCACCGCCCGAGGGCGATCCGTGCGGCGAAGTCCAGGCCTTCGTCGGAGAAGAAGCCCTGTTCGATGACCTTGTGACCCGAGGCGTGCAGATTCACGGGGTGCCTTCCGGACGGTGCTGCGACGACAACGGTGGGAGTGCCCGTTCTACCAGGTCGCTCACCACAGGTCGTCAACCGATCACCCACAGCAACCCGATGGTGATTGCGGTCGGCCCCGGCGGATGTCACCGTGGTGGCATGGAACAGGCTGCTGCGCCCGTGTTCGTCGTGGTCGACGGCGAGAACATCGACGCGACCCTGGGCACCAGCATCCTGCTCCGCCGCCCGGAACCGAAGGAACGCCCGCGCTGGGACCGGGTTGCCGACTTCGCCCGCAGCACGTGGGGCCCGGAGGCCCGCTGCCTGTTCTACTTCAACGCCACCAACCTGAAGTTCCCGAACCCGTTCGTCCAGGCACTGACCGCACTGAACTACCGGCCGGTGCTGCTGCAGGGACCACCCGAGGTCAAGATCGTCGACGTCGCGATCCTGCGCACCCTGGAGACGCTGCGGGAGATCCCCGGCGACGTCGTTCTCGTGTCCAACGACGGCGACTTCCTCACCGGGCTGGAGCCGTTGCTCGACGGCACCCGGCGGGTCGGGATCCTCGGATTCCGCGAACATCTCAGCTCCTCCTACCTCGAACTGGAGCAGCGCGGCCTGGAGATCTACGACCTGGAGCACGACGTCGGTGCCTTCAACGTGGTGCTGCCCCGGCTGCGGATCATCCCGATCGAGGAGTTCGACCCGCTGCTGTTCCTCGGGCCGGACCCGTCCTGAGCCATGGATCTGGAGTTCACGGGCGAGATCTGGTTCTGGCGCGGCCCTTCGCCGTTCCACTTCGTGTCCGTGCCCGACGAGCAGTCGGCGGCACTGGAGTCCGTCTCGCCGCAGGTCAGTTACGGCTGGGGGATGATCCCGGTGCAGGTGCGGATCGGTGCCACAACTTTCGCGACGGCTCTGTGGCCGAAGGACGGCGGGTACATCGTCCCGGTCAAAGCGGCCGTCCGACGTGCGGAGAAGATCGACCTGGGCGACACCGTTGCCGTCCGGCTGGCGGTCGACGTCTGAGTACGGCGGTCGGACCAGCACCGGCACCGGCACCGGCACCGGCAACAGCAACCGCAACGGCAACGGCAACGGCAGCGGACCGTTGCCGATGCCGCATAGTCCCGGACTGCGACGGGCGTGCCTGCCTGGCACGATCGCCGGATGCGTAACGGACTGGACGCAGCCGTCGGCAACGCGCTGGAACATCTGGTGCGGGTCCACCACCGGCGGCGGATGCAGCGACTCGGTCACGGCGGGGTGCTGGCGCCTGAGGTCCCCGAGGATCTCTGGGTCCCGGGTCCGCGGCCGCCCCGGCCGGGGAACGATGTCCGGGTGCTCATCGACGGGCGCGAGGCGTTCTCGGAGATCGCAACGGCGATCCGCGGTGCTCGTTCGCACGTGCACGTGACGGGTTGGCATCTCAGCCCCGGGCTGCGCCTGACCCGGGCCCACGGTGACGGGCCCACGGTGGGCGGGCTGCTGGCGGAGGTCGCCGAACGTGCCGATGTCCGGGTGCTGCTCTGGGCCGGTCCCCCGATCCCGGCCTTCCAGCCCACCCGACGCATGATGAAGGACGTCCGCAACAACCTCACGGCCGCCGGGAGGATCCGCTGTGTGCTCGACGCCCGCGAGCGGACCCTGCACTGTCACCACGAGAAGGTCGTCGTCGTCGACGACCGCGTCGCCTTCGTGGGCGGCCTGGACATGTCGGACCTCAGCGGGGATCGATGGGACAGCAACGACCATCCGCCACGGGATCCGACCGGCTGGCACGACGTGACCCTCGCCCTCCGCGGTCCGGTTGTCGCAGACGTGGCGCACCACTTCCGGGACCGCTGGCAGGAGGTCGCCGAGGAGCAACTGCCGATGCCGGGGATCCCGGACGAACTGGTGGGTGGGGTGCCGGCGCAGTTCCTCCGGACGGTTCCGGAGAGCACCTACGGGTTCGCCCCGCGAGGTGAGTTCTCCATCCTCGACGCCTACCACCGCGCCCTCCGGTCGGCGCGCCGGTTCGTCTACCTGGAGAACCAGTTCCTGTGGTCCGCCGAGATCACGCAGGTGCTCGGGGATCTGCTCCGCGAACCGCCGGCCGACGACTTCCGGGTGGTGCTCGTGCTGCCCGCCCGACCCAGCAGCGGACGCGACACCACCCGCGGCCAACTGGGTCTGCTGATGGACGCCGACGACGGGCACGGTCGGCTGTCGGCCGCGACGATCCGGGCGCCCAGGTCGGGGGACAGCGCGTCGCTCTACGTGCACGCGAAGGTCGGCATCATCGACGACGAGTGGTTGACCGTCGGGTCCGCGAACCTCAACGAACACTCCCTGTTCAACGACACCGAGGCGAACGTGCTGGTGCGCGATCCGGATCTGGCGCGGTCGACGAGGATCAGGTTGTGGTCGGAACACCTGGAGTGCGACCCGGCCGAGCTCGAAGGGCCCGTCTCCCCGGTGATCGACGGCCGGTGGCGACCGCGCCTCGCGGAACAGGGCAGGCGCGACGAGCAGGGCCTGCCGGCGACCCGACGGCTCACCGCGCTGACCGCCGTGTCCAGGCGGACGGAGCGGTTGCTCGGCCCGACCAGAGGTCTGCTGGTCGACGCCTGAACGACCGCGAGTGGATCTTGGTCACATCCGGGGACGAATGCGACGGACCGGGCGTTGCTACGGCGTCAACGACCAGACCCCGAACGGGCCCAGCAGCGGCGCCCGCATCAGGCCAGGAGTTCCCATGCGACGTGCCCTGATCACTGTCGGCACGATGGCCATCGCCGTCGTGCTCACCGCTTGTGGCGGAGGGACGGCGTCGAACCCGACCCCGACCGCGGTCGGCGGCGGTGCACAGAACGACATGTCCGTGGTGGCGGGCGACGAGGATGCGGTCGCCGGTGACGGCCTGGAGCTGAGCTCGCGCGAACTGCGGACCTGCAGCGAGTTCGTCACGCAGCAGAACGTGCTGGTCCCCAGGCTGAAGGAGGCCGCGGCCGGCAGCGTCGGGGAGGGGTGGACCTCGAACCTGGCGGGTCTGCCCCGCACCCTGCAGCAACTCCAGCTGGAGGTCCAGGCCGCGACCACACCGGAGTTCGCCGCCGCGCTCACCGCGTCGGCCACCGCCGGCGCGCCGGTCTTCGACGCCGTCTCCGCCGGTCGGGCGCCTGCCGAGGAGGACTACGATCCTGCGGGCATCCTGGCCGGTTTCGAAGTCGCGGCGGCGCTCTGCGAGCGCGCCGGGGTCAACATCGTCTGGTTCGAGTAGAAGACATCGGTCGGGACGGGACGGGACCGGCGACAGCAGGTTCGCGGGCGCCCGATCCAGGTTCGCAGGCGTCCGACACCGATCCGCTCCCGGGCCGCAACTTCCGGGCCGCAACACGGTCGCCGCAAGGCACCGCCCGGTTGTCCCGGTGACTCACCACCCGCGCCCGACACCCCTCGGCCCGGGCGCGGGTGGTCGATCCGGGGCGGTCAGTCCTTGACCACGCCGCCGTTCTCCACCTTGATGTACTTCTCCGGACGCACGCTCAGGATCACCCGCACATCGGCGTCGTGGATCGGGTAGACGTTGCCGTAGCGCTCCTGCAGCGACCGGTAGAAGGCGCCCTCCGGGTCGGCCTCGGTGCTCTCCACGACACCGCGGACCTCCAGGAACCGGTAGCCGTTATCGGGGTCGACGATCGAGATCGCGACGTGCGGCTCGTGCTTGAGGTTGGCGAACTTCTGCCGGTTGCTGGTGTGGGTGAACCGCAGCACCTCACCGTTCCAGTCGAACCACATGACGCTGCTCTGCGGGCTGCCGTCCGGTCGGACGGTGGCCAGGTGCGCGAAGAGCGGACGCTCGAGCAGATCTGCGTGGGAGCCGGGGGAGAGGGACATGGACTGCCTTCCTGACGGGCCCGGGTGACCGGGCAACTGGTGTCGCTACCGTGGGGTGCAACGTGTGCCCCGCAGGAGCGCATTCCGGTCATCTCTGATGCGTGTGCCCTCCGGCCAACGTGCGGGCGGTGTTGATCAGCGGGACGTGGCTGAACGCCTGCGGGAAGTTGCCCAGCATGCGGTGCCCGACCGGGTCGTACTCCTCGGACAGCAGCCCGAGGTCGTTGCAGAGTTCGGTCAGCCGGTCGAAGATCTGCCGGGCCTCGTCGGTCCGGCCCATCAGCACGTAGTTGTCGGCCAGCCAGAACGTGCAGGCGAGGAAGGCGCCTTCGCCCGGCGGCAACCCGTCGGTGTCGATGTCGTGCCGCTGCGTGTAGCGGCGGACGAAACCGTCGATCAGCAGGCCCTTCTCGATCGCCGCGACGGTGCCGCGGACCCGGTCGTCGTCGGCCGGGAGGAAACCCACCAGCGGGATCATCAGCAGCGCGGCGTCCAGTTCCTCGGAGCCGTAGTACTGGGTGAAGGTGCTCCGGTCGGAGTCCCACCCCTTCTGCAGGATGTCCTCCCTGATCTCCTCGCGCAGCGCCCGCCAGTCGTCGACAGGTCCTTCCACGCCGAACTTCTCGACGGACTTGACCGCCCGGTCGGCGGCGACCCAGGCCATCAGCTTGGAGTGGGTGAAGTGCTGCGGGTCGCCGCGCACCTCCCAGATGCCCTCGTCCGGCTCCTGCCACCGCTGCGCGACGATGCCCATCAGTGCGCGTTGCAGCGCCCAGGTCGACTCACCGGTGCCGCTGCCCATCAGCCGCGCCTGGTAGAGCGCGTCCATCACCTCGCCGTACACGTCCAGCTGGAACTGGTCGACGGCCGCGTTTCCGATGCGGACCGGGTGCCCGTCGAACCCGGGCAGCCAGTCGGCGACGTACTCCGACAGCCGCCGTTCACCGGCCACGCCGTACATGATCTGGATCTTCGCCGGGTCCCCCGCGATCGCCCGGAGCAACCAGTGGTGCCAGTCCTCGGCCTCCTGCGCGAACCCGGCGTACATCAACGCCTGCAGGGTCATCGTCGCGTCGCGGAGCCAGCAGAACCGGTAGTCCCAGTTCCGCACCCCGCCGGGTTGCTCGGGCAGCGAGGTGGTCGGCGCGGCGACGATGCCGCCGGTGGGGGCGTAGGTGAGCGCCTTGAGGGTGATCAGCGACCGGCGGATCAGCGGCGCCCAGGGGGAGTCCGGGACGGTGCCGCGGGAGAGCCACTTCGCCCACCAGGCGGTGGTGTCGCGGAGCGCTCGCTCCGGGTCGACGGGCTTCGGCGGCGACTTGTGCGACTCCCGCCAGGTCAGCACGAACGGGATCCGGTCGCCTTCCTCGACGGTGAAATCCGCGACGGTGGAGAAGTTCTCGCCGCGGGTCTGCACCGGTGTCCGCAGCCAGACGGCGGTCGGGCCGGCGATGGCGACCAGGGCGTTGCCGTCCTGCCGGACCCACGGCAGCACCGATCCGTACTCGAACCGGAGTGTCATGTCCATCCGCATCGGCACCGCGCCGTGCACACCCTCGACGATCCGCACGATGTCCGGGGACTGGCCGCGCACCGGCATGAAGTCGATGATGCGGACCGTGCCGTCCGCGGTGTGGAAGGTGGTCTCGAGTACCAGGTCGTCGCCCTGGTAACGGCGCTCGGTACGGGTGACCTCACCGGCCGGGGCCAGCCGCCACCGACCGTGATCCTCTGTCCCGAGCAGCGCGGCGAAGATCGCCGCGCTGTCGAACCTCGGCAGGCACAGCCAGTCGATCGAGCCGTCCCGCCCGACCAGCGCCGCCGTCTGCGTGTCGCCGATCAGGCCGTAGTCCTCGATCCGCCGATCCATCACCGGGTTCCTTCCACTCGCCCATGGGAGTGCCCTTGAGGCGGGTGCCGAAACGAGCGGTGGTCCTGGTGGGTGAGGGCCGCGGGCTCAGAGCTTCACATCACCGCACAGGTGCACCTTCACGCCGAGCGCCTCGAACATCGCGGCCTTGACGGCGAGTGCGGCGTCGGCTGCTGCGGCATCCGGGGCGTAGACGACGTTGGCGTGGTTGGCCTTGTGCCGGGCCATCAGCTGGTCCCGCCCCACGCCGTGCAGCACCGCGTGCATGATCGGCCATTCCGGGTTGGTCGCGTCCAGCCGCCGCTGCGTCTCCTCCTCGGGCAGTTCGACGACGGTGCCGCGGCCGAGGTCCACGTGCAGCGCACCGTCCATCACGAACACCCGGGACCAGACGATCTCGCCGGGTTTCGACGTGCCGGCCAGGGTGCCGCCGCCGAGCGGGAAGAACATCGGGGGCTGCCGCATGCTGTGCGACCGGTCGTACCCGCCGTTGTGCGAGGCCGGCACCGAACCCGAGATCTCGAAGACCCAGACGAACTCGCCCTCCCAGGCGTCGCCCCAGCGCACGTCGTGCAGCGTGGTGGCCGGGTCGAAGCCCATCGCGGTCCAGATCCGGTTGGTCACCAGCGAATCCACCGCCACCCCCTCGTCCACCTCGTTGAAGTGGGGGAGGGCGACGCCCGGGTACAGCTCCCGGGATCCGTCCCGGGAGAGCACCGGCGGGCGTTCGACGTTGTTGAGCAGACCCTCGGCGAGGTCGCTCGCCGGCACCACGTCCTTGAGCCCCTGCTGGTACTGGATGCCGATGGCGTCCAGCCCGAAGTCGTCGGCGATGCGCAGGGCTGCGATGTACATCCGGAACTGGCTGAGCAGCTGGGCGTCGGTGAGCTCGGTGGCCTCGTCGGTCCCGGTGCGGAAGGTCATGCCGGCCGCGTCGAGCCAGTCCCGCACGCCTTGCGCCTCGGCGTCGGTGACCCGGCCCATCTCGACCACCAGCGCGCTCTGCGAGAGCCGCTCCTTGTAGATGCCGAGCGGGTTCATCAGCTCGTCGTCGATGATCGCGTTGTACATCCCCATGCAGCCCTCGTCGAGCACCCCGATGATCGCCTTGTCGTCGATCAGCTGGTGTGCCAGCGCCCGGCCGAGCTCGGTCTCCGGCGAGTCCGGCAGCGGGCCGAGATCCCTGACGTGCGAGAGGTCGTGGGAGATCGTGCCGGTGCGCAGCCATTCCTCCAGTCCCGCCCGGGCCCAGTCGTCGGTGAAGTCGGGGCTCCACAGGGTGGAGTGCGCGACCCCGGCCTTGGTCAGGCTGCCCGCCAGGTTGAGCAGACCGACCAGGCCCGGGAAGTCGCCGCTGAAGTTGGCCACCAGCAGGATCGGGCCGCGGTGGCTGCGCAGCCCGGCCAGCACATGGTGGCTGTACTGCCACACCGCCTCGACCACGATCAGCGGGGCGTCGCGCGGGATCGTGCGGAAGATCTCGATGCCGGCGCGTTGGCTGTCGATGAACCCGTGGCCTTTGGCCTCGTCGAACGGGTGACCGCGCTGCACGGTGCGGCCCAGGGACTCCAGGGCCGCGGTCAGGTCGGCTTCCAGCTGCGCCTGGGTCGGCCAGCAGGTCACGTTCGCCGGCAACCGGAGGTCGCCGCTGGCAACGGTGTACACGACGTTCTCAGCGGCCGCCGGCTTCTCGCGGAGGGTGGGCAGTGCATAGACGGACACGACAGGCTCCTTCGGCTGTGCGGTGTGGATCGTCGGGGTGCGGTGTGGATCGTCGGGGTGCGGGGTGCGGGGTGCGGGGTGCGGGGTGCGTTCGTCGGGAGGACGGGTCGTCGAGCAGTGCAAGTTGTCGAGCAGTTCAGGTCGTCGGTGAGGGCGGGCCTCGACGGCAGCCCATGGCTGGGCAGGCCGCCGATGATCGTTCCGACATCCCGGATAGCTCAGGGCATGCCGGGATGTCGAGCGGGGACCGGTGCCCCGGCCATGGTCGTCCGGGGATGTCCGCTCCCGCGGATCGATCAGTGGTGTGGTGGCATCGGGGGTCGTGCGAGGACATCAGGGTTGTGCGAGGGCATCACGGCAGGTGCCCGTCGGGTCGTCCGGGACGCCGGCGAGCACCGACCGCGTCGTGTCGCCACGGTCTCAGAAAACGATTTCTCGGTCAAGGCTCCGTCGGTGTTCAGCGACGCAGACCCGGCCTCGAGCGGACGGTGGACCCGTCAGGGCCAGGGGTCCTGGCCGAACGTCGTGCGGGCGCTGCAACCGTCAGCACAGGACCTGCCTGCTCGGCGGGCAACGACCAGCGGGCCGTGGACCTGCAGGTCGGATGTCCCTGCCCGGGCGGGAACGATTCAGACCGGCATGACGACGCGCTGCGGTGGGCCGGTCTCCCCGGCGATCCGGGCGAGCAGCAGGTCCGCGGCGGCGGTGCCGAGCGCGCGCGCCGGCAGCGGCAGCACTTCCACCCCGGACCGCTGGAGCACCGAGTAGGGCAGGTCGCCGACGCAGGCCATGCCGAGCTCGGCGGGGGAGATGTCGCGCTCCTGCAAGACTTCCAGTGCGCCGACGGTCATCGAGTTGTTGGCCACCACCACCGCGTCCGGCGGCGTGCGCAGCGACAGCAGTGCGGTCATCGCCGCCCGGCCGCCGCCGACCCGGTAGTCCCCGTGCTCCAGATAGCGGTCCGGATCCACCCGCCGGTGCCGCCGGGTGAACTCTGCCTGCCAACCCGCCGCCCGCTGCTGCGCCGTCTCAGTCCCGTGCGGCCCGGTGATGCAGGCGACGCGGCGGAAACCCCGGGCGTACAACCGTTCCGTGGCCTGCCTGCCGATGGTCTCGTTGTCCAGCAGCACCGCGTCGACCGGGTGTCCGGGCACCGAACGGTCGACCGCGACCGCCGGAGTGCCCTGTCCGAGCAGTCGGTCGAGTTGCGGGTGGTCCGTGGCCGGCACCAGGATGACACCGGCCATGTGTTCCGCGTGCACCACGTCGAGGTAGGTCGCCTCCTTGTCGTGGTGCTCGTCGCTGTCGCAGAGCACGACGCTGTAGCCGGCCTGCTGGGCCCGGTCCTCCACACCGCGCGCGAGTGAGGTGAAGAACGGGTTCTCGATGTCCGGGATGATCAGCGCGATCACCTCGGAACTCCGACGGCGGAGCCGGCGTGCCGTCCGGTTGGGGGTGAACCGCAGCTCCGCCGCGGCGGCCCGCACCCGGTCGGCGTAGTCCGGGTTCACCGAGACCCCGTTGAACACACGGGAAACGGTCGCCGGAGAGACGCCCGCGAGTCGGGCGACCTCGTAGATGGTCGGCATGCCCGACAGCGTAGGCGCAGGACCGGCACGGTCCGCCACCGGTGCCCCGGCGCAATGGTTTGCCGGTCGAAACATGTTCCGGCCACGGCCATGTGCGGCCGTCCGTGTGACGATCCGGGCACGATCGCCGGTGATGCGTCACGATGCCATCACGACCGGGATTCCGGGCGGCCGGACTGTTGACTGGTGGAATGTGTGGCCCTAGTCTCGGAAACCGATTTCTCGGCAGGAAGGCAAAGATGCTGACCGGTATCGATCCGGCTCTCACGGGGGAGCTGCTGGCCCATCTCGACGCGATGGGTCACTCCGATGCGCTGGTGCTGGCCGATGCGCATTTCCCGGCCACCCGCATCGGGCGGCGGGTGCTCGACCTGCCGTTGATCGGCACCCCGCGGCTGTTGGCCGCCGTGCGCTCGGTGGTGCCGCTGGACGACGACCCGGCGGTCGACCTGATGCGGTCGGCCGACGGGGAGCTGTTGCCGGTGCAGCAGGAACTGATGGAGGCCGCCGGTGTCACCGCCGACGGCACCCGGTTCGTCGACAGGTTCGACTTCTACGACGTCGCGCAGGAGGCGTTCCTGGTGGTCCGGACCGGCGAGACCCGCATCTACGGCAACGTCGCTCTGCGCAAGGGCGTGGTCGTATGACCGGCCGGCCGCCGCGGGGGCGCTCCTCGCGGACGGTCCGCCGCGTGTCACCAGGTGGCACGGTGACATCTCTGTCGCCGGCCGGTCGCTGCCGGTTCGCGGACCGGCCCTGGCGAGCCCGGACGGTGGTCGCATGACCTCGCCGTTGCTGCAGAAGCCGTCCTCCGACGCGGCTGCCGACCTGCTGCTCGAGGTCCGCGGGGTGGCGAAGAGCTTCCCCGGGGTCAAGGCGCTGCAGGACATGCACCTCACGCTGCGGGCCGGCGAGGTACTCGCGCTGGTCGGCGAGAACGGTGCCGGCAAGTCGACGCTGATGAAGTTGCTCTCCGGCATCTACACGCCGGACGAGGGAGAGTTCTTCGTGCGGGGTGAGCGTTACCTGCCGTCGGGTCCGAGACATGCCCAGGCGATGGGGATCTCGATCATCCATCAGGAGTTCAACCTGATGCCGGACCTGACGGTCGCGCAGAACATCTTCATCGGCCGCGAGCCGCGCAGCGCCGGCTTCTTCACCGGCGACCGGGAGCTGAACCGGCGGGCCGCCGAGTTGATCGACCGGCTCGACCTGCCTCTGCGCCCCCGGCAGGTGGTGGGTTCGCTGACCGTCGCCAAGCAGCAGATGGTGGAGATCGCCAAGGCGCTGTCGTTCGAGACGACCCGGGTGCTGATCATGGACGAGCCGACCGCGGCGCTGAACGACGCGGAGGTCGCGACGCTGCACCAGCTGATCCGCCGTTTCGTCACGCCGGAGACCGCTGCCATCTACATCTCGCACAAGATGGACGAGCTCAAGGTGATCAGCGACCGGATCACGGTGATCCGGGACGGCCGCTACATCGACACCCTGCAGACCTCGACATCGACCATGAAGGACGTCATCTCGCGGATGGTCGGGCGGGAGCTGACCACCGACGCCCGACCGGAGAACGTCCGGACCGACCGGCCGGTGCTGCTCTCGGTGCGCGGGCTGTCGACCAAGGCACTGCTCAAGGACGTCTCGTTCGACCTCCGGGAGGGCGAGATCCTCGGCTTCGCCGGACTGATGGGCGCCGGGCGGACCGAGGTGGCCCGCGCGATCGTCGGCGCGGACCCGATCATCGGCGGTGCGGTCACACTGCGCGGTGCGCCGATCTCCGTCCGGTCACCGGCCGAGGCGGCCGCCCACCGGATCGGCTACCTGTCCGAGGACCGCAAGCAGTTCGGCCTGCTGCTGAGCCAGGACGTCAATGCCAACATCGGGATCAGCTCGCTGGCCGAGAGGTTCAGCAGCGCAGGGTTCGTCAAGGACCGGCCGATGAAGGTGAAGTCCCGCGAGTACGTGGAGAAGTTGCGGATCCGGACCCCGTCGATCCTGCAGACGGCGAAGAACCTGTCGGGCGGCAACCAGCAGAAGGTGGTCATCGCCAAGTGGTTGCTCAAGGACTGCGACGTGCTGATCTTCGACGAGCCCACCCGCGGTATTGACGTCGGTGTGAAGGAGGAGATCTACCGGCTGCTCAATGAGCTCGCCGAATCCGGGAAGTCAATCATCATGATCTCCTCGGAACTGCCCGAGGTGCTGCGGATGTCGCACCGGATCGTGGTGATGAGCGAGGGCCGGGTCACCGGGGAGCTGACCGCGGCAGAGGCGGACCAGGAGAGCGTGATGCACCTGGCCACCCTCCGGCCTGACGAGAACCCGGCGGACGCAGAGGAACTCGGCCTCGAGCCACCACCCACCGAACCGGACGAGGTGCCCTGACGTGAACCCTGGAACGACTCCCGCGATCCATCGCGACACCGTCAACCCCCCGGTCGACCGGACCCAGCTGAAAGGCGTCCAGGAATGAGCACCGCCATCGCCCCCGTCGACGCGGGCCCCCGCAAGTCCTCCGACCTGCGGGGCCGCCTCGAGCAATTGCTCGCCTTCGCCGGCCTGATCGTGATCGTGGTGTTCTTCGCGATCGCGAACGAGAACTTCCGGACGTTCAGCAACATCACCGCGATCCTGTTCTCCACCGTGGTCATCGGGATCCTGGCCCTGGGCACCACGTTCGTCATCATCACCGGCGGCATCGACCTGTCGATCGGTACCGGCATGACGCTGTGCGCGGTCATGTCCGGCGTCTTCCTGATCAACTGGAACCTGCCACTCGGCCTCGGTCTGCTGTTGACGGTGCTGTTCGGCGGGCTGATCGGCCTGGTCAACGGGTTCAACGTGGCGATCCTCGGGCTGCCGCCGTTCATCGCCACCCTGGCCATGATGCTGGTGGCCCAGGGACTGGCGCTGGTGCTGTCGAACAGTGCCCCGATCTACTTCAGCGTCCTGCCCGCGTTCAGCGAGATCTCCACCGGGGAGATCATCCCGAAGGTGCCGAACGCGGTCCTGGTGCTGCTGGTACTGGCGGTCCTGGCGGCGATCCTGCTGGGGCGCACCCTGTTCGGCCGCTACACGTTCTCCATCGGCAGCAACGAGGAGGCGACCGAGCTCTCCGGCATCAACACCCGCAAGTGGAAGCTCATCATCTACACGGTCGCCGGCCTCTTCACCGGCATCGCCGGCATCATGATCTCCGCCAGGCTCGGTTCGGCCCAGCCCGCCACCGGGCAGGGCTACGAGCTGCAGGCCATCGCCGCGGTCGTCATCGGGGGGACCTCGCTGACCGGCGGCAAGGGATCCATCGTGGGCACGGTGATCGGCGCGCTGATCATCTCCGTGCTCAACAACGGCCTGCGGATCATGTCGATCCCGCAGGAGTGGCAGAACGTGATCCTCGGACTGGTCATCCTGGGTGCCGTCTACGCCGACATGGCCCGCAAACGCACCACCTGAGAAACCGGACCACCACGAGCACCTGACGCACACGGCACCTGAAGTCCGCAGTATCTGACGCACGCACTACCTGACGCGCTGCAACACCTGAGGCAGCACAGCACCTGACGCACCGCACCGCCTGACGCACCGCACCACCTGAAGCACCGCACCACCTGAAGCACCGCCCACGGTCGCCGTCCGGCGCACCGCAACGAGAGGACACACCCACCATGCAACGTCGCAGGTTCACCACCGGTGCGATCTCCGCACTGGCCGTTCTCGGACTCGTCGTGTCCGGCTGTGCCCAGGCCAGCGACTCGGCGAGCCAGACCACCGCCACCCCGCCACCCACCACAGCTGCTGAGACCAGTTCCGCTGCCGGGTCCTCCGACGCCCCGACCTCGTCGAGCGAGGCGACCGGCGGCAGCGGTGGTTCCTCGGAGACCACGGAGTCGTCCGCCGGCGGCGACGGCCTGTCGCCGACGTCGATGTCGGACGATCCGAAGCCGCTGATCGCCATCGTCTCCAAGGGCTTCCAGCACCAGTTCTGGCAGGCGGTGAAGTCCGGCGCCGAGTCCGAGGCGGCCAAGCTCGGTGTCGAGATCACCTTCGAGGGTCCGGCGTCCGAGTCGGAGGTCGAGGCGCAGATCGACCAGCTCACCCAGGCGATCGCCAAGAAGCCGGCGGCGCTCGGGTTCGCCGCGCTCGACTCCAAGGCGGCGGCACCGCTGCTGCAACAGGCCGCCGACGCGGACATCCCGGTGATCGCCTTCGACTCCGGCGTGGACAGCGACATCCCGCTGACCACCGCGTCCACCGACAACAAGGCCGCCGCCGCCGAGGCCGCCAAGCACATGTCGGAGCTCATCGGCGGGTCCGGCAAGGTCGCCCTGGTGGTGCACGACCAGACCTCTGCCTCCGGCACAGAGCGTCGGGACGGCTTCATCGAGTGGATGGAGGCCAACGCCCCCGACATCGAGCTGCTCGAGCCGCAGTACGGCGGCGGCGACCAGGCGAAGTCGGCGGACATCACCAAGTCGATCATCGCGGCCAACCCCGACATCAAGGGCATCTACGGCTCGAACGAGGGCTCCGCGATCGGTGTGGTCAAGGGTGTCGAGGAGAGCGGTGCCACCGGCATCACGGTGATCGGGTTCGACTCCGGCAAGGCCCAGATCGACGCGATCAACAGCGGCATCATGGCCGGCGCCATCACCCAGAACCCGGTCGGCATCGGTGAGAAGACGGTCCAGGCCGCGGTCGCCGCACTGCAGGGCGAGACCCTGCCGAAGATCATCGACACCGGGTTCTACTGGTACGACAAGACCAACATCAACGAGCCGCAGATCCAGGCGGTGCTGTACCAGTAGCGCTCGCAGGAACCGCGGTACTGTCGAGAACCGCTGCGACGTCCTGCATCCCGTGTGCACGTTGCGCACGGGATGCAGGACGTCGCGCTGCCTGCCTCGCGATCCACGGCGCGGCGGGTGGACCGGCTGCCCCGTTGCCCTGCTCGCCCGGAGCTGGGCCCGGGCTCCACGCCGCTGTGCCGCCGCCCGCTGGGTGGCCGGCGCCGGCTGGACACATGCGTGGCCCGGGCCTCCGGTTGGCGCGGGCGCTCCGTGCCACGATGATCTGGTGTCGCCGGTCCGTACGCTCCTGCCCTGGACCGCCTTCGGCGGCTTCTGGGGCGTCTGGGGAGCTTCCCTGCCGTCGATCCGTGATCAGGCCGGCGTCGACGACGCGCAGCTCGGCATCGCCCTGCTGTTCGTCGGGCTGGGCGCGCTGCCCGCGATGGCGTTCATCGGGCGGGCCGTCGACCGCTGGGAGATCCGCTCGACGGCGTGCTGCATCGGGGTGTTCGGTCTTGCGGCCATGCTGCTGGCGGTGATCGCCCGCGGCCCGGTCTCCCTCTCGATCGGTCTGTTGGTGATCGGGGCTGCCTCCGGCGCGGCAGATGTGGCGATCAATGCGCTGTCCGCGTCGGCCGAGCGTCGCGCCGGGCGGCCGTGGATCTCCCGCTCGCACGGCGTCTTCTCTGCTTCCGTGGTGCTCGGGACCGGTCTGGTGGCCGTGGTCTCGATCGCCGGTGGGCCGGTGATTCTGCCGTTCGTCGTGGTGACCGCCCTCGCACTGGTGGCCATGGCGATGCTGCTGCAGGCAGCGCATGGCCGGACACCCGCTGCGAACGAGCGGAAGCAGCGGACGGATCGGGATGACAGTGCGCCTGATGGCGGCGCGGGTGATGCCGGTTCGGCTGACGGCAGTGCAACCGATGCCGGTGGTTCCGGCGGCCGGTTGGCGAAGGAAAGCACCCTGCCCGGGGCGCTGCTGCTGATCGGCGCCGTCGCCGCGTTGGCGTTCGCGGTCGAGAACGCCCACCAGAGTTGGTCGGCGGTGTTCCTGAACGACGTCCTGCACAGCACCGGCGGTCTCGTGGCGGCTGCCCCCGCAGTGTTCGCCGCAACCGCGGCGGTGGTCAGGTTCGCCGCCGCCGGCGCGACCCGCCGGTATCCGATGGCGCTGCTGCTCGGGGGTTCTGCCGTGGCGGTCTGCGGATCGTTGCTCGTCGCAGGTGCGCAGTCCGCCGGCATCGCGCTGTGCGGGTTCGCCGTGGCAGCGGCG
This sequence comes from Nakamurella alba, assembly GCF_009707545.1. Taxonomy (NCBI): domain Bacteria; kingdom Bacillati; phylum Actinomycetota; class Actinomycetes; order Nakamurellales; family Nakamurellaceae; genus Nakamurella; species Nakamurella alba. The sequence continues at coordinate 339,540 of NZ_WLYK01000001.1, forward strand.
GGGACCGCCGTGCTGTACCCGACGCTGATCAGCGCCGGACTGCGGCACGTGCCCGACCGGCGCCGCGGCCGGGCCACCTCCCGGATCGCGACCACCGCCTACGTGGGGTTCCTGCTCGGACCGGTCTATGTCGGGCAGGTCGCCGGCCAGCTCGGTCTGCGCGCCGCACTGGTCGCGGTCGCGATCCTGGCCGGAGTGCTGTTGGTCGCCGCGGTCCCCGTCCTGCGGATCGCAGACCACCGCATCGGCCGGTTCCCGGGCGAGGTCCGGCAGCGCTGATCGCGAGGACCCGCTGGACAACGGCGAACACCGGCCTGGAGAACATCCGGGTCGGTGCCGAGCGGATCGGCGGCGCGCGGCTGTTCGTTCTCCATGGTGGGTGGCTGGTCACAGGCGCTGGTCGCCACGGAGTCGTTCAGCGGGAATCGGCCATCGACAGATCCTCGAGCTCGGCGGCCAGAGACCGGCAGCGGGCGAGCGACACCGGGCCACCGCCGTTCTCGGCCAGCACGGTCGCCACCGCGAGCGGTTCGGCGGCCGCCTCGGGATCCCCGCGCAGCAGGTGCAGGCGCGCGACGGCCAATCCGATCGGCCCGAACACGCCCACATGGCCCATGGTGGCGATGCAGTGCTGCAGCGGGACCAGTCGGTCGAGCAGGGCGTTGACGTGATGGTGCAGACCGAGATCGGCCGTGAGGTGTGCCATCAGCGTCCACCGGCCGTGCGAGGTCCAGACCAGCGGACCGTCGGCGGCCAGCTCCTCGCCGATCACCCGGTCGGCGGCGGCGGCCTCACCGCGCGCGGCGTGCAAGGCGGCGAGAGCCCAGGTGGCGACGTCCTTGTCGACATCCGGCGGGCCCAGTTCGCCGATCCGGCCGGAGTCCCAGAGCAGCGCGAGCAGTGCGTGGTAGTACACCCCGCTGAAGTACAGCTCGGTCTGCTGGTGCATCTCGTAGGTCTGGTCGTAGATCGCCCGGGTGGTCACGAAATCGCCGTGCCACTGGGCCAGTTCGCCCTCCATCCAGCGCAGCTGCACCCGGCCGACCGGCAACCGCAGGAGATCGGCCGCCTCGGCTCCGCGACGTCGGTGCTCCTCCGCGGCGGTGACGTCGCCCAGGGTCATCGTGGCCATGGCGAGCAGGCTGTGCCGGAGCACGTCGTCGAGCCGCTGCTGCCGGTGCGGCACCTCCGCCAGTCGTTCCAGCAGCCGGACGGACTCCTCGGCGCGGGCGGCCACCCCGGAGAAGGTGAGCGCCCGGCCGAGCAGCGCGTCGGCGAGCACCTCGGGATCGCCCAGCTGCTCGGCGATCTCGAGCGCGTGGGCACTGAGTCGGTCCGGCACCGCCCCGTCCGGGTCGTAACAGCTCCCGACGGCGAGGGCGGCGAGCACCTGGACGTGGGCGGCCGGGTCGGTGCTGACCATCCGCTCCACGCCGGCCAGTCGGGTGAGCAGCGGCGCCGGGTCCGCGCCGTAGGTCGTCCACGGCCAGGCGCCGGCGGTGCGCAGCAGCGTCGACGCGAGACGGCCGACGGACCCCGTTCGTCCCTGGCGCGCGGCGTCCAGCAGCGCCGCGTCGACCACGTCCAGCACGGTCTGCCCGCGCCCGGCCCGGGCCAGGGCGTCGACCCGGGCGATCACCAGGTCGTCCCGTTCGGTATCGGTCAGCGCGTCCCGGCCGGACAGCGAGAGTTGGTCCGCCACCTGCAGTGCGATCTCCCACCAGTCGGCCGCGGCCTCGGACAGCCAGCGCCGGTCGGCGTCCACCGCCGCCGCGCGGCAGGCATCGAGAGCGGTGGCTGGGTCGGCCAACGGCAGCGCGGCGACCAGGTGCGCCGCCCGACGCACCAGCCGCTCGGTCGGTCCGCCCGGACCCAGGCTGTCGGCGACCCGGGCGTGCAGCCGCTGCCGGCGCACGGCGGACATCCCGGCCATCACCTCGTCGCGCAGCAGCGCATGGGCGAAGGTGTACCTGCCGTCGGCGGCGGCGACGATGATCCGTTCGTCGGAGGCCTCGTCGAGCAGGTCGGCCAGTTCCTCCGGGTCGATCCGGGTCACGGAGCGGAGCAGTGCAGGATCCATCGGGTCGCCGATGATCGCAGCGGTCCGCAGCACCTGGAGCACCGCCGGGTCCAGCGCCGACAACCGCCGCCCCAGTACCGATCTGATGGACGGGGGCAGGTCGCCGGCGGCCCGCTCCTCCTCGGGGAGCCGGGCGTACTCGGCGACGAAGAAGGGATTGCCACCGGTGCGGGCGGTGAGCGCGGCGGCCTCCCCGGGGTCGACGGCGCGGCCGCCGACCAGCTCCGACAACCGGCCCACCTCCGCCACCGACAGCGGTGGCACGGTGACCTGACGGGTACCGGCCCGGCGCACCGCAGATTCGAGCAGCCGCTGCAGGTCCGGTGCCCGCAGCCCGTCGCGGGCGGTGAGCAGGACCGCGAGCCGGTTCGCCCCGGGCGCGGCGGCCAGGTGGGTCAGGAAGCGCAAGGTCGCCGGGTCCGCCCACTGCACGTCGTCGACGAGCAGCAGCAACCCGCCCGCGTCGGCCGACACCTCGGCCAACAGGCCCAGCACCCGCTCGTAGATCGCGAACCGGGCCGCGTCGGCGTCGCTGCCCTCGGGCGGGGTGAGCACCGCGTCGTCGTCGGATCCCAACCCGCGCAGCACGCGGCGGACCGGCCACCACGGCGGGACGCCGTCGTCGTCCGGACAGGTCGTCCGGACCGCCCGGCCGCCGGTGGACTCCCAGCGGCGCACGATCTCCTCGGCCAGCCGGGTCTTGCCGATCCCGGCCGGGCCGCCGAGCAGCAGCCAGCGATCCCCGCCGGTCCGTACCTCGGCGAAGAGCCCGGCCGCGATGTCCAACTCCCGCCCCCGGCCGACGAGACCCTCGGCCGGGACGGTGATGTCGGGCGTGTGCGGGGCCGGTATCGCGGGTGCGGTCGGGGTCGCGGCCGGCTGCGCAGCGGGACCCGGCCAGGCCATCAGCGACGGGTCCTGCCGCAGGATCGCGCCCTGCAGCTCCCGCAGGTCCGGTCCGGTCTCCAGACCCAGTTCCTCGTCGAGCCGCCGGGTGTGGGCGCGGTGGACGTCCAGCGCCTCACCCGATCGACCCGCCCGGTGCAGCGCGAGAACGTACAACCAGCAGGCCTTGTCGCGCAAGGGCTGCAGCTCGTGCAGCAACCGGGCCGGGTGCAGCGACTCTGTCTCCCGACCGGATCCGAGCAGTCCGGTCACCAGGAGTTCGAGGGCCTCGGCCCGCCGCTCGTCGACACCGGCGGCCGGGATGCGGACCCACTCCTCGTCCTGCCAGTCGGCGAGAAGGGTTCCGCGCCAACGGTGCAGGGCGGCCTCCGCGGCCTGCACCGTCAGCCCCCAGTCGCGGTGGGCGGCCGCGGTCCGGGCGCGCTCCACGTCCGCGGTGAACAGCGACAGGTCGATGGACTCCGCCGGAACGGAGAGCGAGTACCCCGGTGCCCGTCGGACGATCGGGGAGGTCGCGGTGCTGCTGTCCCGCAGCAGTCGTCGCAGGTTCGAGATGTGCGCCTGCAGACTGCCTGTCACGCTCGGTGGCGCATCCTCGCCCCACACCGCGTCGATGATCGAGTCCGTCGGCACGACCCGCCCGGCGGACAGCAGCAGCACGGCGAGCACGGCCCGCTGCTTCGGCCCGCCCAGGTCCACGGCATGGTCGTCGCGGACCACCTCCAGTGGCCCGAGTACGCGGTACTGCACGATCCCCTCCGGTGTGCTCGACGTGCGGTGTTCGGTGGTGTCCGGCGGACCGCGGGTCTGCGCTGGAAGCCGGTGCCGGATGTCCCGGTCGCACCGTATCCCTCCAGGTCCCGCCAGGTCCCGCCAGGTCCCGCCAGGTCCCGCCAGGTCCGGACAGGTGCCGGCCTGACGGTCGGGTCCCTGGATTCAGGGAAGGCCTGCCGACCCGCGGCGGCCGGTGCCCGCCCGGGATTGCAGACCTTAGGAGTCGGGCAGGACTGCCGGATCGGAGCGGTAGGTCCGGCTCCCGTCGTGGTGGGCCAACCTCAGGAGTCGGGGCAGGCCTGCCGGATCGCGGTGATCCGCCGGCTCCCGCGGTGGTGGGCCGACCTCAGGAGTCGGGGCAGGCCTGCCGGATCGGAGCGGTGGGGCCGGCTCCCACTGTGCGGTGTGCGACCCTCAGGTGTCGAGGCAGGCCTGCCGGATCGGAGCCGCATCGGCCAGCACCCCGGCCGGGTCGTAGGTCGCGGCAAGTGTGGCCAGCCGGCGCAGCGTCTCGGGGGAGTAGGTGCGGCGCACCTCGGCCGGTGCCGTCGAGGGCGCGAAGTTCGGCAGCCGACCGCACGATCGGGGCGCCAGAGCGGCGATCAGTCCGTCGGCGTGATCGGCGACCGCCTGCATCAGTGGTGGCACCCCCAGCCCGATCAACGACACCAGGTACCGGGCGTCCCGGTGCGAGAAGGCGTCCGGGTGGGCCGGTGTCCGGGCGAGAGCGCCACCCAGGTGCCGGATCTCGACGAGCACCTGCGGGCAGTCGGCCTCCGGCCCGGCGGACCGGAGCACGGTCTCGACGTCGTCGGCGGTCAACTCGCGCAGGACCGAGGAGGCCTCGTGTCCCGGCATCGGGTCCACCGGGTCGGCGTGGATCAGTTCGAGCGCACCGTAGGGGAGCACGTCCATCCCGCCGAGCAGAACAGGTGCCAGGTCGAGCATCGGTGCGATGACCCGCCGCCCCTCGTCCGGATCGCCGAGCCACCCGAAGCGCACCGCGACGGTGAGCCGGCCGGCCAGTTCGGCCGGGACGCCCGGCATCGGTGGGAGCCGGACCAGGGCGACGGAACTGGTGCCCTGCTCCGGCAGTCCGGCGGTCCAGTCGCGCCAGGCGTGCAGCACGCGTGCCGCGTGCGAGCCGTCCAGGTGGATCGCACCGCCGAAGAAGGTGCTGACCCTGGGCAACCGGAGCTCCACGGCGACGACGATGCCCGCGACGCCCTTGCCGCCGCGCAAGGCCCAGAACAGGGCCGGGTTCTCGACCGTCGAGGCCCGGCGCATCTCGCCGTCACCGGTCACCACGTCGAAGGCGAGGACGTGGTCGGACCCGAGGCCGAGGGTGCGGACGAACGGCCCGATCCCACCACCGGTGAGGAATCCGACGACGCCCACGTGCGGGGAGGACCCGGCGGGGGCCGCAAGCCCGAGCGGTGAGGCGGCGGCCATCACCTCGTTCCACCGCACGCCGGCTCCCACCCGGGCGGTGCCGTCCGGGCGCACCTCCAGCTCGTCGAGCCGGCCGGTGTGGATCAGCAGGGTGGGTGCGCTCCCCGGGACGGCGCCGTGTCCGGTGAGGCGGACCGCGACGGACAGGGCATGCACGCCGGCGAAGCGGACGGCCGCGGCGATGTCCGCCGGACCGTCGACCACGGCCACTGCGGCCGCATCGGCCGGCACCGCCAGATTCCAGGGGGTGGCCATCGCCGCGAAATCGGGGTCGCCGGGCATCAGCAGGTCCCCGTCGAGCATCGATCGGAGCTCGCCGAACGGGATCGGGCCCGACGTGGGTACGACGTCGTTCCGGGACGCGGGGGTCGGTGCGATCCCGACCGGCGCGGCCGGCTCGGTGGATCGGGGACGGCCGGGTCCGGGCAGTTCGGGTGAGGCGTGGGTGGGGAAGGTGGTCACGAGGTGCTCCGGGTGGGTCGGTGGCGGGCCCGGCGGCTCCCGTCGGACCGACGCCGCTGGGCGTCCTGCAGAGCATCCGGCTCGTCCCTTGGGCCGTACTTGGAAGCAGCTTGTGCGCGAGCGGATACGCAGCGTGCGGCCGAACGGAGTTTGCTTCACTCGTTCGGAGGAAGCTGGCGAGGAATGTCGGATTCGGCGTGATGCCATCGGCAACCGGCCGTCACCATTGCAGTACGCCGGAGAACCGGACAGGCCACACCGGCCCGACGAGCTCCTCGTACCGGCCGGACATCACGGTCGACCACCCGGTCGATCCACCGGCCGCACGACCACCGGCACGTACGACCACCGGCATCCCGCCGACCACCAGCACTCCGCCACGAGAGGACACGACGATGGCGACCATCCTCGAGCAGACCCCCGCCCGCACCGGACTCGGCCGCGCCCTGGCGAAGATCGTCCAGAACCGCCGCGATCGCCAGGAAGCCGCAATCCGCAGCGCGGTCCAGGCGATCCGCGTCCGCTGATTCCCTCGTGCCGACCATTCTCGGCTCACCCCGGCCGGGGTCCCAGCAGAGCCTCCGGTGCCGCTGACCTCCCGGCCTTGCCTGGCCGGGGACCCCAGCCGGCCCTCCGGTGCCGCTGACCTTCGGGCCCTTCCCGGCCGGGATGCCGGCAGACCCTCCGTGCCGCTGTCCTTTCGGCCCTCCGTGCCGTTGGCCTTCCGGCCGGCCGGGGTGCGGCCGGCTCGAGCCGGGGCCTGACCGGGCCGACCCGTCAGCTGGGCCAGGTCGCCAGGCAGAAGGGATGCCCGGCCGGGTCCAGCAGGACCGTCCACTTCCCCTCTCCGGGCTGGAACTCCGGCTCGGTGGCCCCGAGCTCCAGTGCTCGTGCCGTGGCCGCCGGGATGTCGGCGACGTTGAGGTCGAGGTGGAACTGCTTGCCACCGTCCGGGTCCGGCCACGCCGGCGGACGATGTCCTTCCACCCGGCCGAACCCCAGTGCCGGTCCGCTCTCCCCGGCGAGCATCACGGCGTCGTCGTCCTGGTAGCTCACGGTCAGGCCGAGCAACTCGGCATAGAAAGTGGCGGTCGGTCCCGGATCCGCACAGTCGATGGTGAACATGGCGAGCGTCGGCGTCGCCGGTCCTGCCTTCGCTGTGGTGGTTGCCTTCTCGGACTTCTCTGATGCGGTCATGGCTCCGACGGTAGGTCCGGCCCCGCCCGGCGGTCTTGAACAAACGCGACAAGTTCCCGGATCCGGGGCGACGATGCTCACCCTCCGGGAGTGCCGGAGCAGGTCCCGGCCCTGGATAGCGTGAGCCGTATGGGTCCGTTGATGCTGTTCCGCCGGGTGGCCGTGGCCGAGGCGATCACCTGGGTGCTGCTGCTGATCGGGATGTTCCTCAAGTACGTGACCCGGACGACCGACCTCGGTGTCTCGATCTTCGGCATGGTGCACGGCATCGTCTTCGTCGCCTACTGCGTGGTCACCGTGCTCGTCTGGGTCGACCAGCGCTGGCCGGCCGGCCGCGGGCTCCTCGCCCTCTTCTGCGCGATCCCACCCCTGCTCACCCTCTGGTTCGACCGGCGGGCCGAACGCCGCGGCCACCTCGCTCGGACCTGGCGTCTACGTGAGGACGGCACCGCGGTCCGCGCGCCGGAGCGTGTCGTCCGCTGGCTGCTGGTCCGCCCGCTGCGTGGTGCGCTGGTCGGGGTGCTGACCGTCGCCGCCCTGACCGGTGTCGCCCTCGTCGTCGGCCCGCCCGCCTCTTCCTGACACCGGCCCGGGTCACCCCGGTGCGCTCCTCGTTCCGGTCCGTCCCGGGCACTCCGGGGGATCCGCGCGAGTGGCTCCGGCCGACCAGCGCCGCACCCGCGCACAACCACGGGTCAGTGCGGTTCGGGCAGTACCTCGTCCACCACCGGCCGCGTCCGGCGCCTGCCGGCCATCAGCCCGGAATCGGCGAGCAGCACCAGATCCCAGAGGTCACCTGCTCGCCCATGGGCGACCCCGTGCGACACGGTGATCGGCGCCGGCAGGGCGTCGAGGTCGACGGCCACCTCCGTCATCAGCCCGTCGGGCAGCGGCTCCCTGGACACCACGACGAACTCGTCGCCGCCGACCCGCGCGATCACCGCGCCGGGCGGCACACTCCGGCGAAGGATGAGAGCCAGGCCGGCCAGGCACCGGTCCCCACCGTGGTGGCCGTTGCGGTCGTTGACCAGCTTGAAGTTGTCGACGTCCAGGATCATCACGTCGACCGGGGCCGAGGGATCCCAGCCGGACACGGTGGCGTCCAGTCCCCGCCGGTTCGACATGCCGGTCAGCGGGTCGGTCACCGCGAGCTCGGCGAGGATCCGCCGGCTCCGGGCGTCCGACCGGCACAGTCGTCCGAACCACGCCCCGGTCGCGATCACGGCGGCGGCCTGGACCAGGTGCAGCACCACGATCATCGACTGCGTCGGCGGCCGCACGATGTCGACGCCGATCTGCAGCAGGACCAGGTAGGCGTAGATCGCGATGTTGGTCCGTGGACCCAGGTACCGCGCGATCAACAGCACCGGCAGCACCCAGATCGCGGTCCCCACGGATGCGTCCGCGGTCGTCTCCCGGGTGGCCGAGATCAGCGACAGGATCACCAGCGACACCCAGACCGCGGGGGTGATCGTCGTGCGCACCGGTCCGGGCCGCAGCAGGAAGCCGACCAGCAGTGCATCGAACAACAGCGCGACACCGATCACCACCGGGGAGGTGCCCTGCACCTGGCCGTCCGGCCGCACCAGGGTGCCGACGATGCCGATGGCGCCGAACCACGCGGCCAGTCCGGCGTAGCGCACCCGATCACCGAGCGGGGTCACGTGCCGGGGCGGCAGCGGTTCGGTGGTACCGGGGACCGGGTCCGGCTCCCCGATCTCCTGCGCGTCCGGCCGGGAGTGGTCCGTGCCGGCCGGTGCCGACGGCGCCGGGGCAGCGGCGTCCCCGGCGGTGAAGGGGGTCCCGCCCGGCTCTGTCGGAGCGCCGGTCGATGCCCTCGCAGCGCCTGCCGATGCCGCCTCGACGCGCCCGCGGCGCTCGGACTTGATCCGGTAGAGATCGGCATCGGCCGCGACGATCAGCGCGTGCAGGTCCATCAGGCTGCTGCAGTCGGTGGCGGTGGCCGCGCCGACACTGGCCGCGAGGGGTGGTGTCTCCGCCAGCGCGGCGGACACGGTCGCGAACGGCGCGGTCGCACCGGCGACCACCGCGATCATCTCGTCGCCGCCGATCCGGGCGACCAACCCGTCCGGCCCGACCGCGCCCCGCATCCGGGTCACCGTCTCCACGATCGCCCGGTCGCCCGCGGCGTGGCCGTGCCGGTCGTTGATCGACTTCAACCCGTCGAGGTCGACGGCGATCAGCGCTACCGACCCGTCCGACCGGTCCGCGAGCCGGAGGAAGGCCTCCTCGAGGCCCCGCCGGTTGAGCGCACCGGTCAGCCGGTCCGTGCGCGCGGCCGTCCGGAGCGCCGCCAGGCCCACCTCCGTGTCCCGGCTCAGTCGCCGGGCGATCACCGCGGCGCCGACCACCGCGCCGGCGACGGTGGCGAAGGCGATCGACGCCGAGATCGCGGTCGCCCCGTGCCGGGCGGCACCGAGCACGCAGGTCGTCGCCGTCGCCAGCACGGCGAGCGCGGCCTGGATGACGAACAGTCGGCGGTGCGCCGCGGCGGCGACGACCGTCGGCAGCACCCAGAGCACGCTCCAGCCGACCGGTGACAGCGTCTGGCGGGTCAGGAATGCGCAGATCAGCGGCAGCAGGTCGAGCAGGACCAGCAGCGTGACCGCCCCGGTCCGGCGGAACGGGCGCGAGTACACGGCGGTCGGTGCCGTGCTCGCGGCGAGCGACCGGCGGAGGACGACCGGACGGATGCGGTGCAGGAGTGCGGCACCGGCAGGCCGTCGGCCCATCCGTCCTCCTCACGCGTGCGCCCCGGAAGCCTTTCCGACGCTCCCTGCTGGGGCACCGGATGGTCCGCGCCGACCCCGGATGGCCGACCGTCCCGGCCGACGATGCTACCAACGGGTGACCGCATCGCTCCTGATGGTGTGCCGTGCTCGGCCGGCTGTCGCACCGGACGCCGGGTCGTCACCGTGAGTGCGGTTCACCACAGCCCCCGGCGGAACCAGCTCACTTAGCTTTGCGCAACAAGGAACTCACGTGATATCGCTGGAGCGTCCGGCCAGGAGAGGGGGAGTCGATGGTGCTCAGCGCCCGACGCCCCGACGCCGTCGACATTCTCGGACCGGGCGGATCAGTCCCGACCACCGGCTCCCCGTCAGGCCGCGGACCCGGCCGCTTCACCGTCGCCGTCCTTGCCTTCGCCGGAATGTCGGCGGCATTCATGCAGACCTTGGTGGTCCCGATCCAGGCCGAGCTGCCGGCACTGCTCGGAACCAGCCGGGACGGCACCGCCTGGGTCATCACGGCCACCCTGCTGGTGGGTGCCGTGGTGATGCCGGTCGCCGGACGGCTGGGCGACATGTACGGCAAGCGCAAGGTCGTGGTCGGGCTGCTCGCCGTGCTGACCGTCGGGTCGGTGATCGCCGCACTGTCCACCTCGCTGGGCGTGCTGGTGGTCGGCCGTGGGCTGCAGGGCTGTGGCATCGCCGTCATCCCGCTCGGCATCTCCATCCTGCGCGACCTGCTGCCGCCCGACCGGCTGCCCGGTTCGGTGGCGCTGATCAGCGCCACACTCGGTGTCGGCGGCGCGCTCGGACTCCCGGTCAGCGCGTTCGTGGTCGGTCACGCCGACTGGCACACCCTGTTCTGGGTGGCCGCCTGCCTGGCCACGCTCAACATCGCCCTTGTGCTGACCCTGGTCCCGGACAGCGGGGTCCGCTCACCGGCCCGGTTCGACGCGGTGGGCGCCGTCGGCCTGATGATCGGGTTGTCCGGTGTGCTGCTCGCCGTGTCGCAGGGCCGGGTCTGGGGCTGGCTCGGCCCGGCCACGCTCGGGGCCGGTGCCGGTGGTGTCGCGGTGCTGCTGCTCTGGGGCTGGTACGAGTTGCGCCGGTCGGCACCGATGGTGGACCTGCGGGTGGTCGCGCGGCGCCCGGTGCTGCTGACCAACCTCGCCTCGATCGCCATGGGCTTCGCCCTCTTCGCCAACCACGTCGGCCTGCCGCAGCTGCTGGAGCAGCCGCGCGACACCGGCGTCGGACTGGGGCTCTCGCTGATGTCGGCCAGCCTGGTGATGATGCCGTCCGGCGTCATGATGATCGCCATGTCGCCGGTGGCAGGGCGGCTGACCCGGGTCGTCGGTGCCCGGGTGCTGCTGATCGCCGGTGCCCTGGCCATCGCCGTCGCCTACGCGCTGCTGCTGGTGCTGGACCATTCGGTGGCGTCGCTGCTGGCGGCGAACCTGGTGGTGGGCATCGGGATCGGCCTCGGGTACGCAGCGATGCCGACGCTGATCATGCAGGCCGTGCCGGCCTCGGAGACGGCCGCCGCCAACGGCATCAACGCGCTGATGCGGTCCACCGGCACCGGGAGTGCGGCAGCGGTGATCGGCGCGGTGCTCGCCGCATGGTCCGTCGACCACGGCGGTCACCCGACGCCGACGGCGACCGCGTTCCAGGTCACCTTCGCCGCCGGTCTGGTGGCGGCAGTGCTCAGCGCCCTGCTGGCATGGGCAGTGCCGCGGCGGGAACGGAACTTCGACCGGGATCCCGCACTGCCCGGTTGATCCCGGCCAGGTGGCGCAGGACCGGCGCTCCGGTGACGGCCTCCCGGACCCCGGCGGCGCCGCGGATCCGTACGGTCCGGCGCTCGCCAGGGACCAGGTCGAACAGCGCCGAGTCGGCGACCGCCCCCGGTGCCAACCGGTCGGCGAACACGGCGACGTGCCGGGCGTACCGCCGGGCGGCGACCCGCAGCACCAGGTCGTCGCCGTCCCGTCCGGTCTGCACGGTGATCCCCGGGTCCGGCAGCCGCAGATCCTTGTCCGGGACGAAGAAGTGGGCCGCGCGATGCCCGGCGGTCCGGACGAGCAGCACCTCCCGCTCCGCATCGCCGGGTGTGATCAGCTCCTCCGGCAGCGCCAGCTCGTGCCCGGACAGCGCGGGAACGGTCACCCGCGCCGTCCACCTCGCCTGCAGGTTCCCGATCAGATCCGTGCGCTGGACGACGATCTCGTCGGACCATTCGGCGCGGCTCTCGTTGACGGCCACGGCAGCGAGCGCACCCGCTCGTGGTTGCACGGTGAGCAACCGCGGGGCGCAGGTGTCCCGCAGCGCGTACCAGAGCAGCTTGCGCCGCCCGTCCCCGTCGATCGCCGACCACGACGTCACCGGCCAGCAGTCGTTCAACTGCCAGACGATCGCGCCGCCGCAGACGTCCCGGTGCGAGCGGAGGTGCTCGATGCCGAACCGGATCGCCTCCGCCTGCTGCACCTGCATGAGATACAGCCAGGCGTCGGCATCGTCGACCGCCTCCGGCAGGTGCGGCTCGGCGCCGCGGGCCAGCTTGAGGTTCCCGTCGATCGCCTTCTGGTGGGCGATCATGCCGGGGGAGTCGGGCAGCAACGGGTCGCCGGGCAGTGCCCGGTGCAGTGTCGTCGCCGTCGGCGGTGCCTGGTAACCGAACTCGGCCGCGAACCGCGGCACCACGTCCCGGTAGGCGGTGTAGTCCTTCTCGTTCCACACGTCCCAGATGTGGCGCGGGCCGTGGCTGTCGGCGTTGGCCGGGACGCCGGCCGGTGACCACGGACTGCCCGGGCAGTACGGCCGAGCAGGATCAAGCTCGGCGACGACCGCCGGCAGCAGCTCGTGGTAGTAGCCCGCGCCCCAGGTCCGGTCACCGAGATCGTCCTGCCAGCCCCACTCCTCGTGCCCCCACAGGTTCTCGTTGTTGCCGTTCCACAGCGCCAGCGAGGGGTGCGGCATCAGCCGGGTGACGTTGTCCCGGGCCTCGGCGAGCACCTCGCTGCGCAGCGGCTCCTCCTCCGGGTAGGCGGCGCAGGCGAACAGGAAGTCCTGCCACACCAGCACGCCCTTCTCGTCGCACAGCCGGTAGAACTCGTCGGACTCGTAGAGCCCGCCGCCCCACACGCGCAGCAGGTTCAGGTGGGCGCCGACCGCCTGGTCGATCCGGGACTCCAGCCGATCCGTGGTCATCCGGGACGGGAAGCAGTCGTCCGGGATCCAGTTGGCCCCCCGGATCCACACCGGGACGCCGTTGACGACGAACCGGAATGCCGCGCCGATCGCATCCGGCGTGGTGTCGAGCTCGACCGTCCGGAAACCGATCCGGTGGCGCGCGGTGTCGAGTACCGCACCGCGGTGCAGCAGCTCGACGCTGAGCGGGTACAGCGGTTGCCCGCCCAGGTCGTGCGGCCACCACAGCTCGACATCCTCGGCCGTCACGCTGATCTCGGCTCTGCTGCCGGCGACCGGAGTGACTGTGGTGTGGCGGTCGAGGGTGACGCGCAGCTGCAGGTCGTTGGACGGTGCCTGTGGATCCGCGTGCTCGACCGACACGTGGACGAGCACGGTGCCGGTCGCCCCGTGGACGGTGGCCACCGGCCGGACGGCGGACAGCCTTGCGGTGGACCAGGTCTCGAGGGCGACCGGCCGCCAGATGCCGGCCGTCACCACATCCGGGCCCCAGTCCCAGCCGAAGTTGCAGGCGGACTTGCGCAGGTACTGGTACGGCGCGGTGTAGGCGCCCGGTCGGTGGCCGAGTCGCTCCCGCTCCGCCTCCCCGTGCGCCCGGGCGGAGGAGAACCGGACCTGCAGCGTGTGCGGGCCGGGAGCCAGATCGTCCACCGGCAGCCGGTAGCGGCGGTGCTGGTTCGCCGTGCCGGCGAGATGCTCTCCGTCCACGGAGATCTCGGCGATGGTGTCGAGTCCGTCGAAGACCAGGTCGCGTCGTGGCGGGACGGTCTCGGCGGCGCCCGCTCCTCGTCCTCGCCCGTGCGCCTGATCGCTGTCGAAGCCGTGCCGGGCCGGTGAGTGGTGCGAGGGGACGTCGAACACCCTGCGGTAGGTCCAGTCCCGGTCCCCGATCCAGGTGAGCGCCGTCTCGTTGGTCCCGAGGTACGGGTCCGGGATGCGGCCCGCTGCCAGCAGGTCGGTGTGCACGCAGCCGGGCACGGTCGCCGGCACCGGGCCGCCGGGGGCGTCGACCAGCTCCCAGCCGGTGTGGAGTGCGCGGTGGTCCATGCCTCCTCCTGGCCTGCCTGCGATCCGGCCCGCCCGTCCGGCGAACCGCCCCGACCGACCCGGGTCGGGATCCGTCCGAGGTCGGATCGGCGGACGGTCACCGGCCGGGTGCACGCAGGCTAGTGCCGTCGGAACGGCACCGCACGTCGGCGCACTCCCGGCGGTCGCGTGTGGTCGACCGGTCCCGTCCGCGACCCGGCGAGTCGTCCTGTCGGGTGGCGTCGGGGACGGCCGCGGAGGTCGGCGCAGCCGGCCGGTCGTCGGTGGGTCCCTCTGCATCCGGTCGCGTGGTATCGGCTCGGTGCACACCTGGGCGCAGTCGGCCGCTGATCGGTGGGTGCTGACCGGTCCGGTCGCGTGGTGTCGACACTCCCGCGCACCTGGGCGCAGCAGGCCGGCGATCGGTCGGTGTCGACCGGTCCGTCCGCCGGCGTGACCGGACACGGACAGCAACTCCGGCCGTCCTGCGGCGGCGTGAGATCAGTGAGGCGAAGCCCTGTACCTGCTCCGGAAAGGGATGCTGTGGCATCGGATGTCCGATTGGTCCCCGGATTTCGCCGCCGACGGCATGACTCGGGCCCGGCCGGGTATTGCCAGCCCGAGCAGGTCGTGGCTAGCGTGTAAGCGCTTACACGAGCCGCAGCCGTACTCGCGGAGAGCGATGCCGACGACGACATCGCCGACGACCGCCGACGCCGGAGGAATCCGGCGCAGGCGCCGACACGACGGAGTGGAGGCAGGAATGGCGCGCACCAGGTCCGGGCCCCACGACGGATCCGGGGGACACGACGGTCCCGGGATGCCCGGCAGGTCCGGCAAAAACCGCCAGCCGACGATCTACGCGGTCGCCGAGCGGGCCGGTGTCTCCATTGCGACGGTGTCCCGGGTGCTGGGCGGGTCCTCCCGTACCTCCGAACGATCCCGCTCCGTCGTCCTTGCCGCCGCCTCCGACCTGGGCTGGGAGCCCGCCTCGGCGGCCCGGTCGCTGGCCGCTCGCACCTACCAGGCGCACGGCCTGCTGCTCGGCGGGCTGTCCGGGCCGTACTACGCCGACATCCTCATCGGGTACGAGGCCGCCGCAGCCCGGTACGGGCAGTCGTTGGTCGTCACGGTTGCCGATGGCACGGACCAGGGCATCGCGGTCCGCCGGCTCGCCGCCCGGACCGACGGCATCGCGGTGCTCGCGTCCGCGGTCGCCGACGAGGTGCTGGTCGAGCTGACCCGTACCCACCCGGTGGTGGTGCTCGGCGGGGCCGCGCCCGCCGGCTGCGACGCGGTGGTGACCGAGAGCACCGGCGCCGCAGCGGAACTCACCACCCATCTGCTCGGACACGGCCGGCGGGCGCTGCGGTTCGTCGGCGATCCGGCCGGTTCCTTCGACGGTGCCCGCCGGCACGAGGGGTTCCGGCAGGCCGTCCGAGTCGCCGGGCTGCGGCCGGCGGCCCCGCTGCGCACCGGCACCATGACCGAGCAGGACGGCCGTGCGGTGGCCGACCGGGTGGCGCGTTCATCCGCCCCGATCGACGCCCTGGTCTGCGCGAACGACGAACTGGCGCTGGCGGTCGTGCGCCGGCTGGAGACCCTCGGCGTCCGGGTGCCCGACGACGTGGCGGTGGTCGGCTGGGACGACGTCACCGCCGCCCGCTACCTCCGTCCCGGCCTGACCACCGTCCGGCAGCCGGTCTTCGAACTCGGCGAACTGGGCTGCACCGTGCTGCACGACCGGATCGGCGGCGCACCGGTTGCGCCGGATCCCCGTGAGCTCCCCACCACCCTGGTGATCCGCGGCAGCTGCGGCTGCCGGGAACCACCGTGGTGACGCCGTTCCCGGCTGCGTTCATGCCCGCAGACCGACCACGCACGCAGACCGACCGCCACCGACGACCCGGCACGGAACCACTGCCCACACCGGAAAGGACGGACATGACCCACGGGGACCAGGAGGCCCTCCTGCGACGATGGGCCGCCGACACCTGGCGCAGCCTCGTCGCGATGACCGACGGGCGCACCGCCCTCGTCGCGGACAACATCGACGCCGACCTGCGACCGGAGACCTGCGGCCGGTACACCTCGCCGACCAACATCGGCGGCCTGCTGTGGAGTGCGATCTGCGCCGAACGGCTCGGCATCATCGGCGCCGCCGAACGTTCCGGGCTGACCGGGTTGCTGCTCGCCACCCTCGACGGCATGCGCCGGCACGACCCGAGCGGCATGTTCTTCAACTGGTACGACCCTGCCGACGGCTCGGTGGTCGTCACCGACCCCGACCGGGGCACCACCATCCACCCGTTCCTGTCCAGCGTCGACAACGGCTGGCTGATGGCCGGTCTGGTCGCCGTCGCCGCGCACGACCCCGCTCAGGCCGCCCTGGCGCACCGCACCCTCGACCGGATGGACCTGACCGCCTTCCACGACCCGGCCGCCGTCCCCGGCGTCACCGGCGGACTGTTGCGCGGAGGGTTCTGGACCGGCCGCCCGGACGACCACGCGATCGAGACCGTCGACGGTGCCGGTGATCCCGTCTTCACCACCGCTCACCACTACGGCATCCTGAACTCCGAGCCGCGCATCGCCACCTATCTCGGCATCGCGCTGGGGCAGCTACCGGCCGAGCACTACTTCGCTCTCGGCCGCCCGTTCCCGGCCGCCGGTACCGACGGCGACCGCGGGGTGCCGGGACTGGTGCCGCCCGTCCGGGCAGAGCACCTCGGCGTGCCTGTCGACGAGTCCGCCCGCCGCTACCGCGATCTCCAGCTGCTGCCCACCTTCGGCGGCAGCATGTTCGAGGAGCTGATGCCCGACCTGTTCGTGCCGGAGTCGGCGTGGGGTCCGGACTCGTGGGGACGCAACCACCCGCTCGCCGTCCGTGCCCAACGGGAGTTCGGCCTCGACGACACCGGCTACGGCTACTGGGGTTTCTCGCCCGCCAGCCGCCCGGGCGGCGGCTACGACGCCTGGGGTGCCGAGCCGATCTCCGCCCACCGCGGTGGCTACCCGTCGGATCTGGAGCACACCCCGCTCGCCGTCGACGGTGCCACGTCCTGGGGCGACGGTGTCGTCACCCCGCACGCCGCGTTCCTCGCCGTCGGGTACGAGACCGACGCCGTGGTCGACAACCTCGCGCGGATCGAGACCGACCTGCACGCCTACGGTCCCGGCGGCTTCCACGACGCCGTCGCTGTCAGGTCCGGGCTGCGCGCCGAGCGGCACCTCTCGCTGGACCAGGCGATGATCATGGGCGCACTCGGCAACCACCTCGCCGACGGGGTCCTGCACGAACTGCTCGCCCCGCTCCTGGAACCCGCCGTCCGGCCGCTGCTCGCCCAGGAGAAGTTCGCCGTCGGCCCCGTCCTGGCCACCACCGGAGGTGCCCGATGAGTACCGCTCAGCCCGACGCCCGCACCGACTGGGACAACCGGATCTCCATCCGGTCCGGCACGGGCAACGACTCCGGTGCCGCCCTCCCGGACCTGCCGCCGCCCACCGGGCTCGTCGCCACCGGCGGCATCGGCCAGGTCACGCTGAGCTGGGACCCGGTCGACGGTGCCGTCGGCTACCTGCTGCACCGGGGCCCGTCGGCCGACGGCCCGTTCGAGGTGGTCGATCACCACGGCCGCGACGTGTTGTCCGTCCCGCACCCGCCCTACGTGGACACCACGGGCCCGGTGGGGGAGCGGGTCTTCTACGCGGTGTCGGCGATCCCCGAGGTCACGATCACGAACGCCCGGCACAGCGCACCGGTGCCGGCCACCGCCGCCGTCGCGACCGGTGCTGCTCCGGAGGTCACCGCGACGATCGGTGACGGACCGGGTGTCCCGCTGGACCGGCCGTGGATCCCGATGATCGGCAGCGAACGGCTCTCGCAACTGCTGTGCACCGACACGACCGGCGGCCGGGAGATCGGCACCGAACTGCTGGAGGCGCTGCGCCGCATGCACGACGAGATCGGCGTGCGCACCGTGCGGGCGCACGCGGTCTTCCATGACGACACCGGTGTCTACCGGGAGGTGGACGGCGAGCCGGTGCACGACTTCTCCACCGTCGACCGGATGTACGATCTGCTGATCGGGATCGGTCTCCGTCCGGTGGTCGAGATCGGTTTCATGCCGACCGATCTGGCCTCCGATCCGGAGAAGAAGGTCTTCGCCTACGGTGCCGTCATCTCCCCGCCGAAGGACCACGGCCGCTGGGCCGACCTGGTGTCGGCGCTGGTCCGCCATTTGCAGGACCGCTACGGCGCCGACGAGGTCGCGGTGTGGGACTTCGAGGTCTGGAACGAGGCCAACCTCGAGGTCTTCTGGTCCGGGACGCAACAGGAGTGGCTGCACCTCTACGACGTCACCGCCGCCGCGGTGAAGCAGGTGGATCCGCGGATCCAGGTCGGCGGGCCGTCGTCGGCCGCCGCCGGCTGGGTGGATCACCTGCTCGCCCACTGCGCACGCAGCGGGTCACCGGTGGACTTCGTCTCCACCCACACCTACGGCAGCCCGCCGCTGGACGTGCGGGCGAGCCTGATGCGCCACGGGTTCCCGGACGCCCGGGTGCTCTGGACCGAGTGGGGCGTCACGCCCACCCACTTCAACCCGGTCAACGACAGCGTCTTCTCCGCGGTGTTCCTGCTGCGCGGGATGCGCTCGGCGGCCGGCCGCATCGACGCCCTGTCGTACTGGGTGGCCAGCGACCACTTCGAGGAACTCGGCCGCCCGCCGCGGCTGTTGCACGGCGGATTCGGCCTGCTCTCCGTCGGCAACCTGCCCAAACCGCGATTCCACGCGATGACCCTGCTGTCCCGGCTCGGGCCGACCGCGCTGCCGCTCGAACTCTCCGGCGACGGCGCCGGATCGCTGGTCGAGGGCTGGGCGACCCGCCGCGCCGACGGCGGCCTGACGGTGCTGCTGTGGAATCTCACGCTGGACCAGGACAAGGCCGATGGTGACCCGGCCCTGGACCGGCAGGTCGCGCTGCGGGCACCGGGTGATGCCGGCACTGTCCGCATCACCCGCCTCGCGATCGGCGAGGGTGACCTGGCTGCCGCGGCCGCCGATCTCAGCATCGGGGACTGGCCGGACGAGGCCGGATGGACGGCGCTGGGGGATGCCGCCGCGATGCCGCAGCAGGACGTCGCCGTCACCGACGGCGTCGTGCGCTTCGCCCTGCCGATGCCGTCGGCGGTGCTGCTCGAGTTCCCGTAGCACCGCGCCGACCGTGCCGGACCGCCTGCCGCACAGGTGATCCGGGGGAGTACCAGGGGGAGACCGCACGCCGCACGGACACCACCCACAGCGCCACGCACGGCGCATCCCGGACACGACCGGGACGACGAGGACGACGAGGTCCAGATGAGACGACGACTACCCGCGCTGCTCGCCGCGGGACTGATCACCCTGACCGGGTGCGCGAACATCGGCCGCGAGCCCGCGCCGCCCGCCGAGCCCGGTTACATCTCCGAACTCGTGCTGCCGGCCGAGAACGGCAACGCCGTACAGAGTCTGGAGAACTACAACCCGTACGCGGTCAGTCCGCTGACCCGGCAGTACATCTACGAGCCGCTGATGGTGACCAACACCGACAGCTGCGAGATCATGCCGTGGCTGGCCACCGGGTACGAGTGGGTGAACACCACCACCCTGCGGCTGGACATCCGCGAGGGCGTCCAGTGGTCGGACGGAACGCCCTTCACCCCGGCCGATGTCGCGTTCACCCTCAATGCCGGCAAGCAGTACCCGGGCATCGACAAGGCCGGCCTGTGGAGCGACAGCTTCGGCGCACCGGCGACCTCGGTCAAGGTCGACGGGCAATCGGTGGTCATCACCTTCTCAGGTGACGCCGCCTCGAAACTGGACGGACTGGTCAACGCCACACTCATCCTGCCCGAGCACGTCTACGGCTCGGTCGGTGACATCACCACCTACATCGACGCGAACCCGGTCGGCACCGGACCCTTCGTCAAGGGCGCCTACAACGGCAGAAGGCTCACGCTGGAACGGAATCCGAACTACTGGCAGGCCGACACCATCAAGATCGAGCAGCTCTCGCTGGAGGGCACCTACGACGCCAACTCGGGCGCGTTGAAACTGCGCTCCGGTGCCCTGGACCTCTACACCGGCGACATCCCGAACCCCAACAACTCGGTGCGCGGGGCCTCGTCCACCGACTACTACTACGCGCCGGCCGGCACCACGGTGCTGGCGCCGAACAACTCAAAGTTCCCGACCGACAACGCGCAGTTCCGCACCGCGATGGCCTACGCCATCGACAAGGAGCAACTGGCCCGCAAGGCCAGCTTCGGAGTGATGCAGCCGGCGAGCCAGACCATGCTCAAGCTGCCGCTGCAGCAGAACCAGCTCCCCGAGAAGTACCAGCAGGACGGCGGCTACATCGGCTACGACCCGACCAAGGCCGCGCAGATCCTGGACGAGGCCGGCTTCACGGTCGGTCCGGACGGGCTGCGCACCACGCCCGACGGCCAGCCGCTGCAGCTCATCTTCTCCGTGCAGGCCGGCTTCATCGACTACCTCGCGATGGCCGACGTCATCGTCCGGAACTTCCAGGCCATCGGGCTGAACGTGAAGCTGATCGCCACCGACCCGAACGCCGTCGACTCGCAGATCAAGACCGGCGACTTCGACATGGTGCTGGACTACGTCAACGGCGGCTGCGTCCGGGCCAAGGACCTCGGCGGGAAGCTGGCCAGCAACCAGATCTCGGACGACAAGACGCTCAAGATCAACGTCGAGCGGTACAACGACCCGGAGACCGACAAGCTGGTCGCCGACTTCGAGGCGACCATCGACCCGGAGCAGCAGAAGACCTACACCGACCAGATCATCGACATCTTCGTGCAGCAGGTCCCGGTGATCGCCCTGCAGTACGCGCCGCAGCGGCTGATCTACCGGACCGCCGGGATCACCGGCTGGCCGACGACGGCGAATCCCTATCCCACCAACAACATGGTCTACGTGCTCACGCACCTGCGGCCGACGTCCTGACCCGGAACAGGAGGAACTGACATGCGCTACTTCGCCGGCAAGATCGGCTACTTCCTGCTCACGGCGTGGGCGGCCATCACGTTGAACTTCCTCATCCCGCGGCTGCAGCCGGGGGATCCGGCCGAGGTCATCGTCCGCAAGCTGAACAGCGCCGCGGGCGCCACCGGCGCCCTGGACCCGGTCCAGGTGCAGGCGATCCGGGCGATGATCGGCGAACCGGGCGGCAACCTCTGGACGCAGTACCTGGACTACCTCGGATCGCTCTTCCGCGGCCAGTTCGGACTGTCCTTCGCGTACTACCCGTTCCCGGTGACACAGGTGATCAGCCAAGCGGTCTGGTGGACCGTCGGCCTGATCGGCGTCACCCAGATCCTGTCCTTCGTGCTGGGCACCGTGCTCGGTGCCTGGGCGGCCTGGCGCCGCAACTCCCGGTTCGACTCGATCATCTCGATCGGCTCCACCTTCGTCGGCAACCTGCAGTCCTTCTGGATCGGCCTGCTGGTGCTGTACTTCTTCGCCTACACCCTCGGCTGGTTCCCGGCCTCCGGTGGCTACGAGTACACCAACCCCGGCTGGAACTGGAGTTTCGCCGCCGACGTGCTCTCGCACGCCGCGCTGCCGGCACTGACCTTGATGATCACCGCACCGATCGGCTTCATCCTCGGCATGCGGAACACCATGGTGCAGGTGCTCGGCGAGGACTTCATCCGGCTCGGCCAGGCGCAGGGCCTGCCGGAGCGGAAGATCGCCCTCGGCTACGCCGCCCGGAACGCGATGCTGCCCAGCGTCACCAACTTCGCGCTCTCGCTCGGCGCGCTGCTCGGCGGCTCGGTGCTGGTCGAGCAACTCTTCGACTACCCCGGCATGGGACGGCTGCTCGCGGAGGCCACCGCGAACCGAGACTTCCCGCTGATGCAGGGCATCCTGCTCTTCATCATCCTGGCCGTGCTGGTCGCCAACCTGGTCGCCGACCTGCTCTACGGCGTCCTGGATCCCCGTGCCCGGAAGGAGCGCTGACATGTCGATCAACCCACCACCCCCGGCCGGCGAACCGGACGGCCTGATCTCCAGCACCTCCGCCGTCCGCCCCGACATCTCACCGGCCGGCGCCCGGCCGACCCCGTCGCCGCAGGACACCCCGGTGGACCTGGACAGCGTGCTGCGCCCGCCGCGCTGGTACGCGATCCTCTGGTCGAACACCAAGGCGCGCATCGGGATCATCATGCTCGCGGTGTTCGTGCTGATGGCCGTCCTCGCCCCGGTGCTCGCGCCGTACAGCCCCACCGACGGCTCCTTCGCGCCGGTGCTGCCGCTCTCCTGGGACCACCCGCTGGGCACCACCGCCCAGGGCTACGACATCCTGTCGCAGTTCATCTACGGCGCCCGGCTGTCGTTGCTGATCGGGCTCTTCGGCGGGCTGTTCTCCACCGTCATCGCCGTGGTGATCGGCCTGGTGTCCGGCTACGCCGAGGGCACCTGGCTGGACAGCGTGCTGTCCTTCTTCACCAACCTCGCACTGGTGGTGCCGGTGCTGCCGCTGATGCTGGTCATCGTCGCCTACAGCGAGACCCGCGGCCTGTGGCTGCTGGTGTTCGTCATCGGCATCACGAGTTGGGCCGGCGCGGCACGGGCCAAACGCGCGCAGATCATCACCCTGCGGAACCGGGACTTCGTCACCGCGGCCACCTTCGCCGGGGAGAAGAGCACCCGCATCGTGTTCCGCGAGATCATGCCGAACATGACCTCGCTGATCGTGGCGAGCTTCATCGGCGCGGCCACCGGGGCGATCGTCGCCGAGGCGGGGCTGTCCTTCCTCGGCTTCGGCGACCCGACCTCGATCAGCTGGGGCCTGATGCTGACCCAGGCGAACGCGAACGGCGCGCTGGTGCAGGGACTCTGGGTCTGGCTGTTCGTGCCGGGCATCGCGCTGGCGCTGCTGGTCACCTCGCTCACCTTCGTCAACTTCGGGGTGGACCTGCTGTCCAACCCGCACCTCCGGGAGGCCTGAGATGACCGGGAACCTGTTGCAGGTCCGTGATCTCACCGTGCGGTACACGCCCCGGCTGGGCCGGGCGCTGACCGCCGTCGACCACGTCAGCTTCGACCTGGCCGAGGGCGAGTTCGTCGGGCTGATCGGCGAGTCGGGGTGCGGCAAGTCGACGCTGGGCACCGCGCTGCTCCGGCTGCTGGAGCCGCCCGCACACCTCACCGACGGCGAGATCCTCTTCGAGGGCGAGGATCTGCTCGCGCTCTCCCCGGAGGAGCTGCGCACACGGCGATGGAGCGAGATCTCCACCGTCTTCCAGTCCAGCATGAACTCGCTGAACCCGGTGATCCGGATCGGCGCCTCGTTCCGCAACGTGATCGAGGCGCACACCGACCTGGACCGGTCGGCGGCCGACGACCGGGCCGCCGAACTGCTGGACATGGTCTCGATCGACCGGAAGTTCCTGGACAGCTACCCGCACGAACTGTCCGGCGGCATGCGGCAGCGGATCAACCTCGCACTCGCACTGGCGCTGAAGCCGAAGTTCGTGCTGCTGGACGAGCCGACCACCGGCCTGGACGTGGTGGTGCAGCGCAGCATCCTGGACAACGTGCGGCGGCTGCAGGCCGAGCAGGGTTTCACCGTGCTGTTCATCTCGCACGACATGGGCACGGTGCTGGAGACCTCGGACCGGATCATGGTGATGTACGCCGGCCGGCTGGTCGAGGTCGCGACGTCGCGGCAGCTGCTCACCGAGCCGCTGCACCCGTACTCGAAGGCACTGCTGGCCTCCTACGGCGACCCGCGGGCCGAGACGGTGAGCATCTCCTACCTGCCGGGGCGGCCGCCGGACCTGTCCCGGCCGCGGCAGGGTTGCTCGTTCGCCGCCCGGTGCCCGGAGGTGATCGAGGCCTGCCGCACCATCGACCCGCCGCTGGAGGAGGTGGCGGGCGAGGAGGTCGCCTGCATCGTCGCGGCGGCCCAGCACGGGAAGTCCGAGCCCGGTGTGGACGAGGTGCCGGAGAAGGTCGACGAGTTCGTCGGGCCGTCGTTCACCAAGTCCATCCGCGAACCGGGTGACGCCGAGGCGGCGCCGATCATCGAGGTGCGTGACGTCACCCGGCAGTACAAGCGGCGGCGCGGGTTCCACACCACGGTGACCGACGCGGTGCAGGGTGTCAGTTTCACCCTGCGGGACGGCATGGTCACCGCACTGGTCGGTGAGAGCGGCAGCGGGAAGAGCACTCTCGCCCGGATGATCACCGGGGTGGAGAAGCCGACGAGTGGTCAGGTGCTGTTCCACTCCGCCTCCGGCGAGCCGGCCGAGCCCACCTCGCTGTCCCGGTCGAAGCTCAAGGAGTTCCGGCGCACCGTGCAGTACGTGTTCCAGGATCCCTACGCGGCATTGAATCCGGCGCACACCATCGGGTACTCGCTGGCGGTGCCGGTCCGCAACTACGACGGCCTGCGCGGCAAGAAGCTGCGGGACCGGGTGCTGGAGCTGCTGGACACGGTCGGTCTGACCCCGGCCGCGTCCTTCGCCGGGCGGTACCCCTATCAGCTCTCCGGCGGGCAGCGGCAGCGGGTGGTGATCGCCCGGGCGCTGGCACCGCAGCCGCGGCTGCTGGTGGCGGACGAGCCGGTGGCCAGCCTGGACGTCTCCATCCGGGCCGAGATCCTCGAGCTGTTGCACGATCTCGTGCAGGACCACGGCGTCGGGATCCTCTACATCACCCACGACCTGCTGTCGGCGCGGATGCTGGCCGACGAGGCGCTGGTGCTGAGCAAGGGCAAGGTGGTCGAGTCCGGCAACGCCCGCACCGTCATCACCGAGCCCAAGGACCCGTACACCCGCAAGCTGCTGGCGGCGATCCCGAACCCGGCGGCGGCGCGGGACCAGGTGGCCTGACCGGGTTTCGGTTCGCGGATCGGAGCCCTACCCGATGACGTGGACGGTCCCGGTGCGCGGGGCGAGGACGAACTCCTCGCTGCCGCGCACCGGGCTGCCGTCCAGCGTCACGGTGACCCGCTGCGGGTGCCCCTCGACGTTGATCAGGTGCAGGAAGCGCTCTCCCTCCGGTGTCCGGGTGGTGGCGGAGTACAGGCCGGGCAGCGCACCGGTGAGCACCAGCCCAGGTGCGACCCCCAGCCGCCCGACGAGACGGCGCAGGGTGTCCTGTGCCGGCGCCCAGTCGGCCGCGATGACCGTGACGAAGCCGTCGCCGTAGGGGATCTCGAGCCCACAGGGACGGTCGGTGGTGGCCTCGACCAGCAGCGGGATACCGCGGTCGTGCTGCAGCGGGGTGAGCCGGCCGAGTGGCACCTCGGTGAGATCGGCGAGCGGTCCGACCGGCTGCACCGACGGGAAGCGGCCCGGTCCGCCGCGGACGAGCTCGCCCGGGCGCAGGCCGAGTGCATCGGCGAAGGCGGTGGCCGGCCGGTCCAACAGGTCCCGCACCGGCAGATCGCCGAGAAGCAGCAGCCGTCCGCCGCCGTGCACGTGGGCCAGCAGCCGTTCTTGGATCTCCTGCTGCAGCAGGCGACCGGTGCCGAGCACCACCAGCCGCGGCAACCGGGCCTGCGGATCCTGCAGATCGACGGCGCCGTAACGGAAGCCGGCGGCCAGCAGGCACCGGGGGAGTGCGGCCCGGGGGCCGGCGCCGCGGGCCCAGGTCAGCTCCCCGACCAGTTCGGCGGTCAGCGTGCTGCCGGGGTAGCGGTGCTCGGTCGCCCAGTGGTCCGGGACGAACCCGACGGCCAGATCGTCGTGCTCCGGCACCCACGCGGCGGCGAACCCGGCGAGATTCGCTGCCACGCCGATCGACTCGACGGTCGACGGGAACGCCGGGCCGCGGGTGCCCTCGGGGGTGACCGGAGCGGCGTGGCCGTGCCGTTCGCCGGTGATCCCAAAGCGGTGCGTCCCGTTGTCGTCGGGCCGGGGGTCGACGACGTTGGTGCCGCCGGCGAACAGGTACCAGTTGAGCATCCGCGCGCCCTGCGAGAGCAGCAGCCGGGTCTTCAGGATCACGGACGCCGGGTCGGTCAGATTGCCCAGATCACCGCCGTAGTCGCCGGTCCCGGCCTCGAACTCCAGGGAGGTGAGCGGCTGCTCCGGGGTCTGGGCGGCATCGAGGAAGGCGTGCACCAGGTGCAGTTCGGCGGCGCCCCGCCAGGTGAGGGTGCCGAGGTAGTGGTCGGAGCCGGCGGTGAAGCCGGGCCGGCCGCGGAAACTCCTTTGCAGCTGGGAGATCCCGATCGGGAACGACAGCGCGCTGCCGGCCTCGGTGCCGTGCACGTTGATCAGCTGCGGCAGGTCGCCGAGTCCGGCCTCGGTGACGAAGCCGTGCAGGATGCCGACGTAGGTGGCGTAGCTCTCGCGCAGGAACTCGGCGAGGTCCACCCGTAGTGCCGCCACCAGCCGCTCGTCCGGCGACCGCACCGCGTCCGTCCAATCCTGCTGTGCCACAGGATATCCCGCTGCGGCGAGCTGCTCCGTCGCCTCGGTGTCGAGCATCCGGGTGCGGAAGGCGTCGACGGCCCGGTCGGTGAGGTCGGGGGTGTTGGAGACCCAGGACAGCATGCCGATCTCGTTGTCGAGCTGCACGGCGATCACCGGACCACCGGACGCGGCCGAACGGGGGCGCAGGATCTCGCCGATCTCCAGGTACCAGCGTCGCACCTCCGCGAGGAAGGCCGGCGCCAGGTAGTCCACGGTGCTGGTCGTCGCGGGCGCACCGTCCCAGCCGACCGGGAGGATCTCGGGATGGTCGGTTCGCAGCCGACTCGGGATGCCCTCGTGCCGCAGTTCACCCATGGTGAACGGGCCGGGCCGGGCCAGCACGGTCAGGCCGCGCTCGGCGGCCAGGTCGACGAAGGCCCCGAGGTCCAGTTCCGGACGCACCCGGCCGGTGAGATCGATGCTGCCGTCGGCCTGTTCGTGCACCACCCACGGCATGTAGGTGGCCAGGCAGTTGGCCCCGGCCTCGACCAGCAGATCGAGCCGCTGCTCCCACTCGGGGCGGGGGATCCGGAAGTAGTGGATCTCGCCGGCCAGCACCAGGTGCGGGCGGCCGTCGAGGCGGAACTGCTTGTCGATCATCTCGATGCGCATCGGTACCGATGCTGCCAGAACGCCTGCGGCGGCGCCTGCCGGTACCCCGCGTCGGCCGCCGGGACGGGCTCGTTACGCTGGCCGTCCGGGCACCACCGCGAGGTGGTGCCGCGTGGCAATCGCAGCCGAGAACGGGCCTGGAGGTACCGGATGGCAGACGAGCAGACCGCGGTCCGCATCGGCGGGGTCGGCATCGACCGTGCGCTGGCGTTGGACTCGGCCCGCAACTACCTCAGTCGACGGGACCGGTTCGCCTACCCCGCCTACGACGCCTTCGCCTCCAGCGGCGGGCCGTGGCGGATCAGCGACGCCGACCTGGTCGCGCCGGTGCTGCTGAACGCCGAGATGAACTCCCGGGTGTTCTACGCCCTGGAGGCGCTGCGCCCGCACATGGAGGACTGGCTGCGGCACATCCCGGTCGATGCCCGGCTGGTGGAGGCCGGCGAGCCGGAACTGGCCCAGCTGGGGGAGCTGTTCGCGGTGCTGGACGGCGGTGACATCCCGCTGAAGGCCCGCGGCGCGATCCTGGCGAAGGTGATGCACCGCAAGCGGCCGTCGTTCGTTCCGCTGTACGACCGGTTCATCGACCACTGCTACCGCCGCGCCCCGCAGGCACCTGTGCCGGTGGACATGCGGCGGACCTGGCGCGACTTCCTGCCGCTGCTCGGCGCCGCCATCACCCGCGACCTGCGGGACTCCGCCGACTTCTTCGACGAGGTCGCCGCATTGGCCACCGAGCCGCTGATCACGCCGCTGCGCGCGCTGGACATCGTGGCCTGGTACGCCGGCCGCACCGAGGTGGGTGCGCCGATCTGGCGGGCCGGCTCCCCGGAGGCGCTGGCCGAGGACGAGGGCGACGAGATCTGGATCGACCCGGACGACGAGCGCCCCTGACATCCGTGCACTGTGGTTGAAAGTGCCTGACTGCGCGGCCTTGTCGGGTTGTCGTTGACGGTGCGTCGGCGGTCGGACGGCGGCCCGGTCCGGTGCCGGCGACCGATCTGCGGTTGACTGGATCCATGACCGTGCTCCCGCTCGCCCTCGGGGCGATGAACTTCGGTACCCGGATCGACGAACCCACCTCCTTCGCCCTGCTCGACCGGTTCGTCGACGCGGGCGGCGGCTGGATCGACACCGCCGATTGCTACTCGTTCTGGAACGACCCGTCCGGGCACGGCGGCCAGTCGGAGGAGCTGCTCGGCCGGTGGCTCGCCGCCCGGCCCGGTGTCCGGGAGAAGGTGCTGCTGGCCACCAAGACGGGCGCCGAACCGGTCGAGCCGGGGTCGTTCCCGGGCCGGACCACCGGACTGTCGCCGTCGGCGGTCCGGGACAGCCTGCACGGCAGCCTTCGCCGGCTCGGGGTCGACGCCGTGGACCTGTTCTGGGCGCACAAGGAGGACCGGGACGTCCCGGTCGAGGACTCCGCGGTGGCGTTCGGCGAGCTGGTCCGGGACGGCCTGACCGGGAGGGTGGGGGTCTCGAACCATCCGGCCTGGCGGGTGGAGCGGGCCCGCCGGGCCGCTGCTGACGCCGAGGTGGCGCCGTTCTCGGCGATCCAGCTGCGCAAGAGCTACCTGAGCTCGCGGCCGGACATCACCGTGCCGGGGGAGGACCACCGGTTCGGCGCGCTGTCCGACGAGCAACTCGACCACGCCGCCGCGCACGGCATGGACATCTGGGCCTACACGCCGCTGCTGCGCGGGTGGTTCGACCGCACCGACCGCATCCTGGCCGAGCCGTTCCGTCATCCCGGCACCGAGCGCCGGATGGACGCGCTGACCGAGGTGGCGGTCGAGCTCGGGGTGACCCGTGGGCAGGTGGTGCTGGCCTGGCTGATCGGCGGTACGCCGTCGATCGTGCCGATCCTGGGCGGCAGCTCGGTGGCGCAGCTGGACGCCGCACTGGTGGGTGCCCGGCTCGAGCTGCCGGCAGAGCTCCGGGCCCGGCTGGACGCGGCCGCCTGACGGCTGGTGGCGGCGGGGGCGATCGGCTCCCGGGCACTGGAAGGCCCGTGTCGGGCCTGCACGGCCACGGAGCGGTGAGGTGCTGTTTCCCCGGCCCGGGCGGGTGGCGCTGCCACTGATCCTGATGTCGTTCCCCACCTGATCGCCACGGGGCGGGTAGATCAGGTGTGGGCACAGTGATTAGCGGGCAGGGGGAGGCCACCATCGGAGCCGGCGCACCGTCGTTCGCCGAGTGGCTGCAGCCGCACTGGCGGGGCATGGCGGTCCTGGCACGCCGGTTGGTGCCCGGGGGCGAGTGGGAGGACGTGCTGCAGGAGGCGGTCACCGCTGCCTGGGCGAAGTGGACCTCGTTCGACCCGGGGCGGGGATCGGCGCGGAACTGGCTGCTGGCGATCGTCGCCGACCGGGCGCACAAGCACCACCGCCGGCGGCGCCCGGAACCCGTGGCCGATCCGCCCGACTCCGCCGGCCCGGACAGCGACGGATCCGGCCGGCTCGACCTCGACAGCGCGTTCACCGGGCTGACCGAGCGGCAGCTGCTCGCCGTCACCCTGCACTACTTCGTCGGGCTGCCGCTCGCCGACATCGCCGTGGTGATGGCGTGCGGCGAAGGCACCGTGAAGTCGACCCTGCGCGATGCCCGCGCCAAGCTCCGCAAGGACCTCGGAGAGGATTACCGATGACCGACCAGGAGATGGACCTGCGCCTGCAGGAGCATGCGGCACACTGGCTCTCGGAATTCACCGAGCCGCCGGTTCCCGAGCCGACCGTCGTCCGCGGGGCATCCTGGTGGCGGCCGGTCGTGCTGGCCGGGGCGCTGGTCGCAGCGGCCGCCGTGACTCTCGTTGTCGTCCGCTCCGGCCCGCCGCAGGTCGCCACCCCGCCCGCCGCGCTGGCGGTGGCGACAACCAGCGCATCGGGTGCTACCACTGTCGCTCCAACTGCCGAGGTCGACGCCTTGCCGTCTTTCGTCATGGTCGGTCAGACCAGGTTGCCCTTCGACAAACTGGTCCCGATCGACTCGGTCGCCATTGGCTCGCCTGGCGACACCACCGTGGACGTTGGATGGACTAGAGGCTGTGGTGACCATCGAGAGGTCTTCGTCACAGCCCAGGACTCCCACACGGTCACGCTCGCCACGGCGAGTTTCGGCCCGGTCACGACAACGTGCATCGCAAGCGGTTCGGAGGGCGCCTTCGAGATCGATCTGGGTATTCCGCTGAATGGGCGCACGGTCATCGATGCTTCTGATGGCTCGGAGATCGAGGTCGTACAGAAGGCGGGAAGCCCGGGGTTGGGAACGGTAGGAGAGTCGGTCCGGCGCGTCGAAGTCGTTCCCGACCACGTCGTCGTCGACGACGAATACCTCCCGCTCTTCCACCTCCAGCCGATCGGTGGGGTCCGTGTCGATCCCGACGACAACACGGTGATCCTGCTGGACCGGATCCTGGAATGTCGTCTCTACGCAAGGGTTTTCGTCACCTCCCAGGACGACGGCACGGTGGGCCTCAGTGCCGCCCAGTTCGGGGAACCGCTCCCGGTCGATGCGCTGTGCCGGACGTCCCTGACGTACCGGCCCGAGCGGATAGAGTTGGGCGCCCCGCTCGGCGATCGGCGCATCATCGACGACACCACCCATGCGGAGGTTCTCCTCCAGGAGATCGATGGGACCACCCGTCCACCCGCCGAAGGGACCATCTCGCCACTGCAGGACGACGATCCCTTCGGCCGACTGATCCCGCCCACGCTCGAGCACGACGGCGAAACTCTCGAGTGGGAACGCAACAGCACGGTGGCGTCCGTGACGACGGACCCCGCGAATCCGAGCGCCGTTCTCGTGTCGATGCCGTACGACTGCAACAGATTCCCGAGAGCCTTTGTGACAGCGCACGGCAGCGGGGCAGTCGTCATCACGGTGGCCCACTACATCAGGAACGCGGAGGACCGGGATTCGAGTTGCGGTGCCGAGATGATCGGCCTTTTCACCACCCAGAGCCTTGATCTCGGAGAACTGTTGGGTGAACGCCAGGTCATCGACGGAATGACCGGCGAGGAGATCCGGGTCGGCGGGCGCTGACCGCCCCGAGCGCAGCATCCGGACCCGCACTTGCCTCGCGGTAGCCTACTGAGGTAAGCCTTACCTTCTGGATCGATGGAAGGTGGCAGGTGGGTACGCGGTTCGAGAAGGTGGTGCTGAAGGCGCTGCGCGCGCCGGACTTCACGCTGACGGCGGTCGGGGTGACCGAGGTGACGCCTCGACTCCGGCGGGTGGTGTTCTCCGGCGAGAAGGCGTTGCTGCCAAGGATCTCGGCACCGACGAGCTGGTTACGGTTGTGGATCCCGTCCGGCGGCGCCGTGTACCAGCGGGCCTACACCGCGATCGACGTCGACCCGGACGCCGGCACCTTCGCCTGCGAGTTCGTGCTGCACGAACCGGAGGGCCCGGCCAGCCGCTGGGCCCGGACCGTCGCACCCGGTGACACGGTGGAGGCGACGCTGTTCGGCAGCGACGCCTATGTCGACGATCCGGTCACCCCTGCGCTCCTGTGCGGCGACCCCGCCTCGCTGCCCGCGATCAACAGCATCCTGTCCGCCGCTCCGGCCGACCGCCGGCTCACCGTGCTGCTCGAGGAATCACACGACGGCGACCGGGACATGCCGGTCCGCGATCATCCGGGCGCGACCGTCACCTGGGTGAAGGCCGATGACAACGGACAGGCGCTCGCCCGCGCGGTGGCCGGTGTCCCGGACCTGGCGGCGCACCGGTGCTGGGTGGCCGCCGAGACCGGGGTGATCAAGCGGCTGCGCGTCGACCTCAAGGCGGCCGGCATCGGCAAGCAATCGCTCACCGTCCGCGGCTACTGGATCAAGGGCAAGGCGATGGGTACCGCCGGCTGACCTCCGGGGTTGCGAAGGCCGTCGCGCGCGGGCATGGTCGGACAGGTCCGTCACGCCGTCACGACGACGAAGGAGACCCTGATGACCGCGCCCGCGGGGGCCCTCGACGCCCGATTCAGCCAGCCCGAGGAGCCGGCGACCGAATGGTCCGCGGTCCAGGCCGCACTGGAGGACGCCGAGATCTTCTGGGTGAGCAGCCTGCAGCAGGACGGGGAACTGCACGTCACACCGCTGATCGCGGTCTGGTCGGAGGGCGCGCTGCACTTCTGCACCGGACCGACGGAGCAGAAGGCGCGCAATCTGGAGCGGCACCCGCAGTGCGCGCTGACCACCGGGACGAACGCGTTCTCCGGTCTCGACGTCGTCGTGCACGGCGAGGCCGTCCCGCTCACCGACGACTCCGCCCTCACCTCGCTCGCCGCGTCCTACGTCCGGAAGTACGGCGAGGACTGGCGTTTCAGTGTCAAGGACGGCGCTTTCGACAGCGAGGACGGTGGCCGGGCAGTGGTGTTCCGGGTGGAACCGACCACGGTGATGGCGTTCTCGAAGGAGCCGTTCACCCAGACCCGGTTCCGCTTCCGGGACGAGCGCCCGGCCTGATCCGGGTCAGTCGCCGGCGGGATCGACCGTCGGCACGCCGGCCAGCTTCCGCAGCAGCCGGTGCAGTTGCGTGCGTTCGTCCGGCGCCAGCGGCGCGAGGAAGTCGTCCTGCACCTGCTGCACGATCTGCTCGAGGGTCTCCAGCTCTGTGCGACCTCGGGCGTTGACCAGCACCAGATTCCGGCGCCGGTCCGCCGGGTCCGGCGAACGGTCGAGCAGCCCACGCGCCTCGAGATCGGCGATCACCGCAGTCACGTCACTGCGGTCCAGGCCGATGCGGCGGCCGAGCTCGGCCTGGCTCAGCGGACCGAACTCGTCGATCGCGGCGAGGGTGGAGAAGTGCGCGTGGCGCATGGACCGCGCGTCGAGGCGTGCGGCCAGCAACTGCCGGGCAGTCAGTGCGTTCCGGGTCAGCAGGAAGCTCGGCAGGTCCCGGGTCCGGGCCGGCGCCTCCAGGGGATCCATGGTGGCAGCGTAGTGCCGGCCCTTGCCCTTCTGACTGCGCGCGCTTATCGTTGGCACAACCAACATTGGTCACGCCAACAAAGGGAGTGGTGTCATGACCGACCACCAGGAGATCGTCGCGGTACTCCGCCGGGTCTACGCGGCGATGGACGAGCACCGCTTCGAGGACCTGCGGGAGCTGTTCACCGACGACGTGACCGCATTGACCCCGGGCGGCCGGATGACCGGCCTCGACCAGCTGGTGGCCCAGGCCCGCAGAAACCACCGGGACTCGGACGGGCTGCAACACCTGATCGGTGCGGAGCTGGTCACCGTCACCGCTCCGGACACCGCCGAGCTTCGCGCCAACGTCGTCGCCGTGTTCGCCACCCGCGGAGCAGCTCCGACCTTCGCCCTCGGCGAGGTCTACCGGGCCCGCCTGCGGCGTACGGGCAGCCGGTGGCGGATCTGCGAGTTCGGCATGGAGCCGCGCTGGAAGGTGGGGGAGCGGGCGCCGGTGCCGGCCTGAGTCCTGGGTGACCGTCAGGCCTTCCGTAGCGCCTCCGGCGTGTGCACGGCGGTCTCGCCGGACTTCTCGCTGCGCACCAGGTACTGCGGTTCGTCCTCGGACGCGTCGACCGTCCGGCCCGCCGCCTCGGTCCGGCTGGTGATCTTCCGTTCGACCGTGCCGTGGGTGGTGGTGCCGTGGGTCTGCCAGGACACCCGGTCACCCTTCTTGAGATCCTTGGCCATCACGAGCTCCTCAGGCGTCGTTCGCGGTCCGATACGTGCCGGTGCCCACCGAGGACGTGCGGCCAAACGGTCGACTGTCGGACCCGTCGTGCAGTATGGGTTCCCGACAGCCGGGGGGCTGTCGGGAACACCCGGCGAGGCGGAGAGGGAGGGCGGGACGATGGCGCTGCACGTGCACCGCTCCGAGCGGGCGGACGGCCTGGTCGACGGACTGGCGGGGGTGCTGGCGGAGCCGTTGCCCGACGTGTTCGCCGACGACGTCGTCGCGGTGCCGGCCCGGGGGATGGAACGCTGGCTGATGCAGCAGCTGTCCCACCGCCTGGGCGCGGTCACCGGGGAGCGCCGCGAGGCGGGGGTGTGCGCAGCGATCCGGTTCCCCTCGCCGGGAGCGGTGTTCGCCGGGTTGGTGCTCGGTACCGAGGACGATCCCTGGAGCCCGGAGCGCGCGGTGTGGCCGCTGCTGGAGGTCATCGACCTCGCGGCGACCGACCCGTGGTGTGCGGCCCTGGGGCGGCACATCGGCGCGGTCGACGCGCCTGACAGCAGTGCGCCCGGTGCCGTGATCCCGGTGTCCGAGGGGCCCGACGCGATCGAGGAGAGGCGCAGCCGGAGGTATTCCGTGGCCCTCCGGCTCGCCCGGTTGTTCTCGTCCTACGCGATGAACCGCCCCGCGGTGATCGAGGACTGGGCGAACGGCGGATCCGGGGACGGGCTCGGAGCGGCGCTGCCGGCGGATCTGGCGTGGCAGCCCCGGCTGTGGCGGTTGCTGGCCGACCGGATCGGCGCGCCCGATCCCGCCGCGCGCCTGGCTGCACCGCTGCGGATCGACCTGCCGCAGCGGGTGTCGTTCTTCGGGCTGACCAGGATCCCCGCCGCGCACCGGACCCTGCTGCACACCCTCGCGCGGGACCGCGACGTCCATCTGTGGTTGACGCACCCGTCGCCGGCCCAGTGGGGCCGCGACGCGGTGCGGCACCCGCTGCTGCGTTCCCTCGGACGCGAGTCCCGGGAACTGGAAGAGGTTCTCGCGGCCGGCGATGCCACGCACCACCCCGCCCCGGCGCCCCGGCGCTCGTTGCTCGGCGGGCTGCAGCGGGGGATCAGGGACGACGTCGCGCCGGACGGGGGTGCCCTGCCGCCGGACGGGACGGTGCAGGTACACGCCTGCCACGGTCCGGCCCGGCAGGTGGAGGTGCTGCGGGAGGTGCTGGTCGGGTTGCTCGCAGCCGATCCGACGCTCGAGCCGCGCGACATCCTGGTCGCCTGCCCGGACATCGAGACCTTCGCCCCGTTGCTGACGGCGGCGTTCGGGCTGTCCGAGATCGTCGGCGAGGACGGGCATCCCGGCCACCGGCTCCGGGTCAAGCTGGCGGACCGATCATTGCAGCAGACCAACCCGCTGTTCGGCGTCGCGGCCGCCCTGCTGGAGCTCGCCGGGTCCAGGGTCACCGCGTCGCAGGTGCTGGACCTGCTCGCACGCCCGGTGGTGCGACGCCGTTTCGGGCTGCGCGAGGACGACGTCGAGGTGCTCGCCGACTGGGTGGCCGAGTCCGGTGTCCGATGGGGGCTGGATGCGGCATCGCGCGAGCCGTTCACGATGGAGACGGTCCGGGAGAACACCTGGCGGGCAGGCCTCGACCGGATCCTGCTCGGCGTCGCCGGCGGTCCCGGCTCCATGGTGGCCGGGGCGCTGGCCCTCGACGAGGTCGGCAGCTCGGAGATCCTGTTGGCCGGCCGCTTGGCCGAGGCGATCGACCGGATCGACGCCGTGCTGGAGGTTTTCGACGGCGAGCACGAGGTCCAGGAGTGGTTGCGGCTGCTGCCGGACGCGGTCGAATCACTGGCCGACGTGCCGACCGGCGACCGTTGGCAACAGGCCCAGCTGCGCCGCGAGTGTGCGGACGTGCTCGACCATGCCGACGGTGCGCCGATCCGGCTGCGACTGGGCGACGTCCGCTCCCTGCTCGCGGACCGGCTCGCCGGTCGGCCCACCCGGGCCAACTTCCGGACCGGCACGCTGACCGTCTGCACCATGGTGCCGATGCGGTCGGTGCCGCACCGCGTGGTGTGTCTGCTCGGCCTGGACGACGGCGTCTTCCCGCGACGCGCCTACCCGGACGGCGACGACGTGCTCGCCCGTGACCGCCGCCCCGGCGAACGGGATCCGCGAACCGAGGACCGGCAGTTGGTGCTCGACGCCCTGATGGCCGCCTCCGACGCCGTCGTGATCACCTACAGCGGCGCCGACGAGCGCACCGGCGCCCGCCGTCCCCCTGCCGTGCCGCTCGGCGAGATCCTCGACACCGTCAGGTCGCTGACCGGCCTGGAGGAGGACGAGCTGGTCGTGCGGCACCCGCTGCAGCCGTTCGACCCACGGAACGTCACGCCGGGCGCACTGGCTCCCGGACGGCCGTTCTCCCACGATCCTTCGGCGGTCGAGGCCGCCCGGGCGAGCGTGGGCCGTCGCGGCGCCCCGTTGGCCTTCACCGGGACCGTGCTCCCGCCCGCGGACGTCACCGATGTCGCACTGGACGAGCTGGTCCGGATGCTGACCGCCCCGGCCCGCGCCTATCTCCGGCAGCGGCTCGGCGTCTGGTGGCCGGACGACGAGGAGGACCCGGACGGCGGGGACGCGGTGGCGGCCGAGCTGAAGGGGCTGTCCGCGTGGAAGGTGGGCGACCGGATGCTGCAGGCCAGGCTGGACGGCGTACCGATGGAGGTCTGCCGGGAGCGCGAACTCGCCCGCGGCGAACTCCCGCCCGGCCGCATCGGCGTGGGCCGCGTCGACGAGTTCGCGGCCGAGGTCGAGGAACTCGTCGAGGGCACGGTGCCGCTCCGGTCCGGCCCGCCGCGCACGATCGACGTCGACATCCCGCTGGGCGACGGTCGTGTCGTGCGCGGCTCGATCCCGGGCGTGTACGGGTCGTGCATCGTCCGGGTCTCGTACTCCAGCGAGAAGCCCAAGCAACGGCTGCAGGCATGGATCGAGCTGCTGGCCCTGAGTGCGGCCCTGCCCGGGGGCGGCTGGACCGCTGTCGGGGCGCGGAAAGCCACCGGACGGCCGATGAAGGCGATGCTGCCCGCCGTGGACGCAGCGGATGCCGTTGCGCTGCTCGAGGAACTGGTCGCGATCCGGGATCTCGGGATGCAGGTCCCGCTGCCCGCACCTCCGGCGACGGCAGCGGTCTACGCCGGAGCGCGGCTGACCGGCGAAGGCGTCGTCGAGGCGACCCGGGCGGCCGAAGACGCGTGGAGCAAGAAGTTCGGCGATGCGGTCACCGACGGGAACCAGCGGATCTGGCGCACCGGTCAGCTGGACGAGTTGACGGGCACTCAGCTCGAACTCGGTGGACTGGGAGTCGCCGCCGATGATCCCCGGCTGGTCGGCGAGCACACGTCCTTCGGTCGGCTCGCCCGGATCGTCTGGGAACCGCTGCTCACCCGGGAACGGAGGATGCCGCTGTGACCGGGAGTCCGCACGCACGATCCGCCACCGGCGCGCTGCCGGCGGCCGCCTTCGACGTCACCGGCGCACTGCCGTCCGGCACCACGGTGCTCGAGGCCAGCGCCGGGACCGGGAAGACCTGGACCGTCGCCGCCCTGGTCACCCGGTACATCGCCGAGGGGGTCGCCGCACCGGCCGACCTGCTGGTCATCACCTTCGGCCGGGCCGCGAGCCAGGAACTGCGGGAACGGGTCCGGGCACGACTGGTCGAGGTCGAGCGAGCACTGGGCGACCCGGCCGGCGCCCGTGCCTCCGACGACCCGCTGCTCCGGCACCTGGCCGACGACACCGAGCCCGAGGTCGCCCGGCGCCGGGACCGGCTGACCGCAGCGGTCGCCGACTTCGATGCCGCGACCATCGCCACCACACACCAGTTCTGCCAGCAGGTGCTCACCGGTCTGGGCGTCGCCGGCGACAGCGACGCCGGCACCGAACTGGTCGAGGACCTGGACGGCCTGGTGGTCGAGGTGGTCGACGACATCTTCCTCCGCGCGTTCGGCGGGACCGGCTCCGCCACGCCGCGTTTCGACCGGGCCACCGCGCTGAAACTGGGCCGGCGGGCGGTGGAGGACCCGCAGGCCGACATCGAGCCACAGGAGCACGAGCCGGGCAGCGACGGGCAGTGGCGGGTCCGGTTCGCCGGCGCCGTCCGGGCCGAGGTGGACCGCCGCAAACGGCGGCGCCGCCAACTCGGCTACGACGACCTGCTCAGCAGGCTCGCCGATGCGCTCGCGCCGGAGGACAGCCCGGCCCGGGACCGGATGCGCGACCGCTGGAAGATCGTGCTGGTCGACGAGTTCCAGGACACCGACCACGTGCAGTGGGAGGTACTGCGGCGGGCCTTCCACGGCTTCGCCACCCTGGTGCTGATCGGTGACCCGAAACAGGCGGTCTACGCCTTCCGCGGCGGCGACGTGGTCACCTACCTCACCGCCGTCGGCTCGGCCTCCGGCTCCGCCACCCTCGCCCAGAACTGGCGCAGCGACGCTGCTCTGGCCCACTCGCTCGAGGTGCTGCTGGGCGGCACGGCGCTCGGCGACGAGTCCATCCGGGTCGTCCCGGTGGAGCCCCGGCACACCGGGCGCCGGTTGCTCGGCGGGCCGTCGGACGCACCGTTCCGGCTCCGCGTCGCGCGCCGGGACCAGTTCTCGTCGGCGAAGAAGTTCCCGCCGGTGAACGACGTGCGGGCTCACATCGCCGAGGACCTGGCCGCCGATGTCGCCGCACTCCTGGCCTCCGGCGCCTCCTGGCAGGGCCGGCCGCTGGCCGCGGGGGACATCGCCGTGCTGGTCGGTACCCACGCGCAGGGCGACCTGGTGCAGGACGCGCTCCGGCGGGCCGGCATCCCGCGGGTGGTGTCCGGCGCGGAGAACGTCTACGCCTCCGACGCCGGCGAGTCGTGGCTGATCCTGCTGCGTGCGCTGGACCAGCCGCAGCGCGCACCGCTGGTCCGTGCCGCGGCGCTGACCCCGTTCCTCGGCCTGGACCCGGTTGCGCTCGGCACCGGCGGCGAGGAACTCACCGACCGCCTGTCCGGAATGCTGCGTGATTGGGCGGCGATCACCGCCCGGGGCGGCATCGCCGGGCTGCTGGAGACGGTCTCGCAGCGCACCGGCCTGTGGCGCCGCGTACTGGGCGCCGAAGGGGGTGAGCGGCTACTGACGGATCTCCGGCAGGTCGGCGAAGGACTGCAGAAGGCCGCCACGGACGGTTCTCTCGGCATCCCCGGCCTGCTGGAATGGCTCACCGAGCGGCGGTTCGAGGGCACGCCGAGCTCCGACGAACGTGCCCGCCGACTGGACAGCGACGCCTCCGCGGTCCAGATCGTCACCCTGCACGCCAGCAAGGGCCTCGAGTACCCGGTCGTCTATCTCCCGTTCGTCGCCGACCGCTGGGTGCCGAACAACCCGGAGATGGCGCTGCTGCACGACGAGACCGGCCGCCGGATCATCGATCTCGGGGGTCCGAGGATGCCCGGCGCGTCGGACCGGTCCAGACGCGCGCTGGCCGAGGAGGCGGGGGAGACGCTGCGGCTGCTCTACGTCGCCCTGACCCGCGCGCAGTCCCGGCTGATCGCCTGGTGGGCGCCGACGAGGAACGCGGAACACTCGGCGCTGCACCGGATGCTGTTCGGCCGGCGGGACGACGGACGGATCCCCGACCGGGTGTCCGTGCCCTCCGACGAGGTGGCCTGGGAGCGGCTGCTGCAGTGGGAACGGGACGGCGCCTTCACCGTCGAACTCGCCACACCGGCGGCCGCGGTGCCCGTGCCGTTGCCGCTGTCCGTCGACGACTTCGCCGTCGCACCGTTCGACCGCGAGGTCGACCTGCGCTGGCGCCGGACCTCCTACAGTGCGCTGACCGCGACCGACCACTACGTGCCCGGCTTCGTCGCCGACCTCGTCGATCCCGGCACCAGCGAACCGGAGGAGCCGGGCAAGGACGACGAGAACGACCTGACCTCCACCGCTCTCGGCCTCGGGGCCGGATCGTCGGTCGACCCCGGGTGGGAGGTGCCCTCGCCGATGGCCGACCTGCCGACCGGCGCTGCCTTCGGCACCGTCGTGCACGCGGTGCTCGAGGACCTCGACCCGGACGCCGCCGACCCGACCGTCCCGTTGCGGGAGGCCTGCGGTCTGCAGCTGGCCCGCGCACCGATGCCGGTGTTGCCGGACGATCTCGCGGCCGCACTGCTGCCCTCGTTGCGCACCCCGCTCGGCCCGCTCGCCGACGGCCGGACGCTGCTCGACTTCCCGGTGCGGGACCGGTTGTCGGAGTTGGTGTTCGAACTGCCGCTGGCCGGCGGTGACACGCCGGCACCCGCCGAGCCGCGGGTCGGTGACCTGGCCGGCGTGCTCGCCCGCCACCTGCCGGCGGGTGACCCGCTGGCCGCCTACCCCGACCGGCTGCGGGACCCGCAACTGGCCGGACGACCGCTGCGCGGCTACCTCACCGGCAGCATCGACGCGGTCCTGCGCACCCCGGGCCAGCGCTACCTGGTCGCCGACTACAAGACGAACTGGCTCGGCGACGGCCTGGACCCGACCGATCGCCGGTTGACCGCCTGGCATTACCGGCCGGAGGCGATGGCGGCCGAGATGATGCACTCGCACTACCCCCTGCAGGCCCTGCTGTATCAGGTGGCGCTGCACCGGTTCCTGCGCTGGCGGCAGCCCGGTTACGACCCGGACCGCCATCTCGGCGGCGTGCTCTATCTGTTCCTGCGCG
Source organism: Nakamurella alba (assembly GCF_009707545.1). Classification (NCBI taxonomy): domain Bacteria; kingdom Bacillati; phylum Actinomycetota; class Actinomycetes; order Nakamurellales; family Nakamurellaceae; genus Nakamurella; species Nakamurella alba. The sequence goes on from NZ_WLYK01000001.1 coordinate 379,897, forward strand.
GGATGTGCGGACCGGACGGCCCGGAGGCCGACGGCGTACCGGCCGGTGTGTTCTCCTGGCGTCCGCCGGTGCAACTGGTCACCGAACTGTCCGCCGTGCTGGACGGAGGTGTCGGATGACCGCCCCGGTCGACCCGATGGCCGCCGGCTTCGCGCTGCGCGCGACCGGCCTGCTGCGGGACTTCAACCAGGCCGGCCTGCTCGACGCCGGCGACGTGCACGTGGCGTCCCGACTCTCGGCACTCGCCGGTGAGACGGACGAGACCGTCTCGCTGGCACTGGCTCTCGCTGTGGCCGCGGTGCGTGGCGGATCGGTGTGCGTGGACCTGACCGACCCGCCGGTCATCGACACCACCGAGGTGACCTCCGGCGCCACGGCGTCCGGGGCCGGCGTGGCGCCGGAGGCCGTCCCACCCTGGCCGGAGCCGGGACCCTGGATCGCGGCCGTCCGCCGGAGCCCGCTGACCGCCGACCTGGGGGCCGGGCCGGACCTGTTCGGTACCTGGTCCGACGACCTCACCGAAGGTTCCCGGCCGCTGCGGTACGACCGGGGCCTGCTCTACCTCGACCGCTACTGGCGGGACGAGTGCGACGTGGCCGCCGATCTCGCCGCCCGGGAACGGTCCGCCGGACCGTCGGTCGACGCCGCGAGGCTGGATCGCGCGGTGGTGCGCTACTTCCGCGGCCCCGACGGCGACCCGCGCACGGACGACCATGACGACAGGGCCGCGGAGCTGGAGGCGTGGGGGATCACCCGGCGGGCTGCGCGGACCGCGGCCACCCGGTGGACCACCGTGCTCGGCGGCGGCCCCGGGACCGGGAAGACCACCACCGTGGCCCGGCTCCTCGCCGTGCTCACCGAGATCTCCGATCCCGGCGCGCCCGGCTCCAGGAAACCTGGCAGCGCCACGGGTGTCGCCCCCGGACCGCTGCGGATCGCCTTGGCCGCGCCGACCGGGAAAGCCGCCGCCCGGCTGCAGGAGGCGGTGACCGCCGAGATCGGCGCCTCGGTCCGGCCGGTCGCGCCCGAGATCGCCGATCGGCTCGGCGCGCTGCAGGCATCCACCCTGCACCGATTGCTCGGCGCGGTCGGCGGTCGCGGGCTGACGTTCCGGCACGACCGCACCCACCGGTTGCCGCATGACGTGGTGGTCGTCGACGAGGCCTCGATGATCTCGCTGACCCTGATGGCCCGACTGCTCGCGGCGATGCGACCGGATGCGCGGCTGGTCCTGGTCGGCGATCCGGCCCAGCTCGCGTCGGTGGAGGCCGGTGCGGTGCTCGCCGACATCGTCGACGGGCTCGACGGGCTCGACGGGGCGGGGTCCGCTCCCGTGAGCGGCGAGGAGGTCGACGGCGTCCCGTCCGGGGGCACCGTTCCGGGACGGGCGGCCGGGGCCGGGATCGTCCGGCTCGAGCACAACTGGCGGTTCGGCGGCGACATCGCCCTGCTGGCGACGGCGGTGCGCCGCGGTGACATCGACGGGGCCACGGAGATCCTCGACGCCTCGGGATCCGCGGTCGAGTTCCTGCCCGACGGCGGCACGGCCGGGGCGCGGGCGGATGTGGTCGCCGCAGGCCGGGACCTGCGGGCCGCCGCGATCGCCGGTGACGCCGCAGCTGCGCTGCGCCACCTGGACGCGCACCGTCTGCTGTGCGCTCACCGGGCGGGGCCGACCGGCGTCGATCACTGGCGCCGACAGGTGGAGGCTTGGCTCGCCGCCGACCGCGGTGAGCCGGAGAGCGGGCCCTGGTACCCGGGGCGCCCGGTGCTGATCACCGCGAACGACTACCCGCTGGGCCTGTTCAACGGCGACACCGGTGTGGTCGTGCTCGACGCCGACGGCGAGCCACGGGTGGTGTTCGCCCGCGGCACTGGCACCGTGTCCTTCCGGCCGACCCGGTTGGACCGGTTCGAGACCGTGCATGCGATGACGGTGCACCGCAGCCAGGGGAGCCAGTTCGGCACGGTCACCCTGGTGCTGCCGGAGGTCGGGTCTCCGCTGCTCACCCGGGAACTGCTCTACACCGCCATCACCCGCGCCCGGAACAAGGTCCGGATCCTCGGCGACCGGGAGGCCTTCGCCGCGGCCGTCGCACGGCCCGCCGCCCGGGCCAGCGGCCTGCGGGGCCGGTTGGGTGGCTGAGATCGGGCGGCCTCGGGCGGGCTCGGGCGGCCTCGGGTGGGTGCGGTGATCCCTGAAGGCCGGCGACCACCCGGAGGCCGGGCCCTGTGCCGGGCGGACCGGTCACCTCTGGCACACCGACCGGGAGCCGCGGAGTGTGGTGAGGACGCGATCAGAGCCGGTCGGCGACGCCCGATGCGACGATCCCGACGACCCCGGCCCTGCGGTCGACAGCACCCGGGTGTCGGAGCCGACAGCACCCGGGTGTCGGAGCCGACAGCGGGGGTGACGTAGGTCGCGGTCGCCGACCCGCCGGCCGGACGTACGGTGTGAACCTGGGTTCACCAATGCCGCCGGCCTGACGCGGGCCGGCCGTAGCGCGAGGAGGCGCCGTGGCGCACGCCGTGATCGTCGATGCCGTTCGTACCGCGAGTGGCAAGGGCAAGATGGGCGGGTCGTTGTCGGGCCTGCATCCGGTGGATCTGCTGGCGCAGACCATCAAGGGGTTGGTGGACCGGTCGGGTATCGACCCGGCGGTGATCGACGACGTGATCGCCGGCTGCGTGGGCCAGGCGGGGGAGCAGTCGTTCAACATCGCCCGCAACGCGGCGCTGGCGGCCGGGTTGCCGGTGGAGGTGCCCGGCACGTCGGTGGACCGGCAGTGCGGTTCCAGCCAGCAGGCGGCGCACTTCGCGGCGCAGGGCGTGATCGCCGGCGCCTACGACGTGGTCATCGCGGGTGGCGTGGAGTCGATGAGCCGCGTGCCGATGGGCTCGCACTCGATGGGCAAGGACCCGTTCGGCCCGATGATGCACGCCCGGTTCGCCGCGGATCCGCTGGTGCCGCAGGGTATCTCGGCGGAGCTGATCGCGGCGCAGTGGAAGTTCGACCGGGAGGACCTGGACAGCTACGCCGCCCGGTCGCACCAGCGGGCCGCCGCCACCGCCGCGGCCGGCGGGTTCGCAAGGGAGATCCTGCCGCTGCCGGTGACCGCCGCCGACGGCAGCCAGGTCACTTTCGCGGCCGACGAGACGGTGCGCGCCTCGACCACGGTGGAGGGCCTGGCCGGGCTCAAGCCCGCGTTCCAGACCGAGGAGTACGCGCAGCGGTTCCCGCAGATCGGCTGGCACATCACTCCGGGCAACTCCTCGCCGTTCACCGACGGGGCCTCGGCGGTGCTGATCATGAGCGAGCAGCGGGCCAAGGAGCTGGGCCTGACCCCGCGGGCCCGGTTCCACAGCTTCGCGGTCACCGGCGACGACCCGCTGATGATGCTGACCGGCCCGATCCCGGCGACCCGGAAGATCCTGGGCCGCAGCGGCCTGTCCATCGACGACCTGGACGCCTACGAGGTCAACGAGGCGTTCGCGTCGGTGCCGCTGGCCTGGCAGCAGGAGTTCGGCGCGGATCCGGAGAAGCTCAACCCGCGCGGTGGGGCGATCGCGCTCGGCCACCCGCTCGGCGCGTCCGGCACCAAGCTGCTCACCACGATGCTGCACCACCTCGAGGACACGGGCGGCCGCTACGGCCTGCAGACCATGTGCGAGGGCGGCGGCATGGCCAACGCCCTCATCCTCGAGCGTCTCTGAGACCGCACCACAGCACACCTGCCCGACGGCAGGACTGCGGGTGCCGGCACCCGGCAGAGCGGGTGCCGGCACCCGCAGTCCTGGGCGTCCGGCGGGTGAACTGACGGGATCTGGTCAGTTCTGTTCAGAACTGCGATCCCCAAGGTCGAACAGCCCCGCGCACGACTCCCCATGACAGCGTTGCCATCAGCGCACTTTCGATCGTCTGATTCGATCCAGAGACTGAAATCCCTTTCCGGGCAATCCTCTTGGTGAACAGTGCGTGCCATCCTTGCTCCCTCATCCGGACGCGGGCGTCGAGGTGTCGCCCCACGAAGGCGCACCGACCGGCCCGCCGTGTGCAAGGAGCCGCCGTGACGAAGTACGTCTACAAGTTCACCGAGGGCGACAAGGACCAGAAGGATCTGCTCGGCGGCAAGGGCGCGAACCTCGCGGAGATGACCCGGCTCGGCCTGCCGGTACCACCCGGGTTCACCATCTCGACCGAGGCCTGCCGGGAGTACCTGGCGCAGGGTGCGGAGCCCGGCGAACTGCGCGTGCAGGTGACCATGGCGCTGCGCAACCTGGAGGACGAGACCAACCGCCGGCTCGGCGACCGGCACGACCCGCTCCTGGTGAGTGTCCGCTCCGGGGCGAAGTTCTCGATGCCGGGCATGATGGAGACGGTGCTGAACGTCGGGCTGAACGATGCCAGCGTCAAGGGTCTCGCCGAGGCCAGTGGCGACGAGCGGTTCGCCTGGGACTCCTACCGCCGGTTGCTGCAGATGTTCGGCCGTACCGTCCTTGACATCCCCGGCGAGGTCTTTTCCGACGCGATCGACAAGGCCAAGGCCACCCGGGGCGTGCTGTCCGACGTCGACCTGGACGTCGACGACCTGCGAGGGCTCGTCCGCGAGTTCAAGGACGCGGTGCTGGAGCACAGCGGGGCCGAGTTCCCGCAGCATCCGCGCGAACAGCTGGACATGGCGATCCGCGCCGTCTTCGACTCCTGGAACACCGACCGGGCCCGGCTCTACCGGCGCCGCGAGCGCATCCCGCAGGACCTGGGCACCGCGGTCAACGTCTGCACCATGGTCTTCGGCAACCTGGGCTCCACCAGCGGCACCGGAGTCGCCTTCACCCGGGACCCGGCGACCGGGCGGCCCGGCGCCTACGGCGACTACCTGCCCAATGCGCAGGGCGAGGACGTCGTCGCCGGCATCCGGAACACGCTGTCCCTGGAGGATCTGGCTGCCTCCGACCCGGCCTCGCACGCCCAGCTGCAGAAGGTCATGCGGCGGCTGGAGAACCACTACCGCGACCTGTGCGACATCGAGTTCACCGTCGAACGCGGCCAGCTGTGGATGCTGCAGACCCGGGTCGGCAAGCGCACTGCCGCTGCGGCCTTCCGGATCGCCTCGCACCTGGTCGACGAGCAGCTGATCACCATGGACGAGGCCCTGTCCCGGGTGTCCGGGAACCAGTTGGCGCAGTTGATGTTCCCGCAGTTCGACCCGAAGGCCGAACGCACCCGGCTCACCAGGGGGATGGCCGCCTCCCCGGGTGCGGCCGTCGGCAAGGTGGTGTTCACCTCCGCCGAGGCGACCCGCCGCGCGGCCGAGGGCGACACGGTGATCCTGGTCCGCAAGGAGACCAACCCGGACGACCTCGAGGGCATGCTGGCGGCCGAGGGCATCCTCACCGCGCGCGGCGGGAAGACCAGTCACGCAGCGGTTGTCGCCCGTGGCATGGGCAAGACGTGTGTCTGCGGCGCCGAGGAGCTCGAGGTCGATGCGGTCGCCAAGCGGGTGCAGGTGGGCTCCACGGTCATTGCCGAGGGCGATCTGATCTCCATCGACGGCTCCACCGGCGAGGTGTTCATCGGTGCGCTCGAGGTCGTCCCGTCGCCGGTCGAGACCTACCTCGAACACGGCCTGGAGCGGGCAGTGGCCGAGGTGGACGAGCAGACCGCCGAACTGGTGCAGGCCGTCGACCGGTTGCTCGGGCATGCAGACCAGCGCCGCCGACTGCAGGTGCGGACCAATGCGGACACCGCCGAGGACGCACTCCGGGCACGGAGTCTCGGTGCGCAGGGCATCGGTCTGTGCCGGACCGAGCACATGTTCCTCGGTGACCGCCGGGCGTTGATCGAGCGGGTCATCCTGGCCGACGACGCCGCCGGCCGGGACGAGGCTCTCGCGGCGTTGCTGCCGCTGCAGCGGCAGGACTTCGAGGACCTGCTGACGGCGATGGACGGGCTGCCGGTCACCATCCGGCTGCTCGACCCGCCGCTGCACGAGTTCCTGCCCGACCGCACCGATCTCGCCGTCAAGGTGGCGCTCGCCGGAGCGGCCGGCACCGACACGGAGGAGACCCGGCAGGACAGGCAGATGCTGTGGGCCGTGGAGCGGATGCACGAGTCGAACCCGATGCTGGGGTTGCGCGGTGTCCGGCTCGGCCTGCTGGTGCCCGGTCTGTTCGCGCTGCAGGTACGGGCGATCGCCGAGGCGACGGTCGCCCGGCGCCGGGCCGGCGGCGACCCGAAGGTCGAGATCATGGTCCCGCTGGTCGGTTCCGTGATGGAGCTCTACCTGGTCCGCGACGAGTCGGACGGCATCATCGCGGAAGTTGCTGCGGCGGAGGACATTCCGCTGCAGATCCCGATCGGCACGATGATCGAGCTGCCGCGGGCCGCGCTCACCGCGCACCGGATCGCCGACGCCGCGGACTTCTTCTCCTTCGGCACCAACGACCTGACCCAGACGACCTGGGGCTTCTCCCGGGACGACGTCGAGGCGGCGGTGTTCGCCGCCTACCTGGAGAAGGGCGTGTTCACCATCTCGCCGTTCGAGGCGATCGACGCCGACGGCGTCGGCCGCCTCGTGCAGATCGCCGCGAAGGAGGGGCGGCGCACGAAACCCGAACTGAAGCTGGGTGTCTGCGGCGAGCACGGCGGTGACCCGGAGTCCATCCACTTCTTCCACGCCACCGGGCTGGACTACGTGTCCTGCTCGCCGTTCCGGGTCCCGGTGGCCCGGTTGGAGGCGGGGCGGGCCGCCGTCCACGGGGAGCCGGCCCGCCGCTGATCCGGCGCAGCGCCGGGGGCGCAGGGGGCCGACGTGGTAGCGTCGGCCCCCTGCCCTCGTGAGACCGCTGATCAGGAGCCCGATCCCACCGATGCCGAGCGCACTGCACTCACTGAAGTCCACGGCCCGGACGGTCGCCTACTCCGCGTTCGGCAAGCTGCCGCCGCGGGTCCGCCGGGGCCTGGTCGGAGTGCTCACGCCGTCCTTCACCGTCGGCGCGCTGGCGATCCTGCACGACGGCGACAAGATCCTGTTCGTCCGGCAGCTGCACCGGCCCGGGTTGGCGCTGCCGGGCGGGCTGCTCAAGAAGGGCGAGTCGGCGCGGACCGGATTGGCCCGGGAGCTGTCCGAGGAGATCGGCGTCGATCCGACCGGGCTGGCACCGGCGCCCGACACCGCTCACGTCGATCCGGCCAAGAAGCGCGTCGACCTGATCTGGCTGCTGCCGACCGACCGGCAGCAGGTCGAGGTGGCCACCGGCTCCGAGGTGCTGTCCTACGAGTGGCGCACGGCCGCCGACGGCGAGCTGACCCCGCAGACCAAGGAGATCCTGGCCGGGATCGCCTCCCGCCTGCCCTGATCGGCGGGGTGCTGCGATGACACGGATCCAGCCGTGACAACTGTGCCGGAGCCGGCCGGGGTGGTGCTCGCCGCGGGCCGCGGGTCCCGGATGAGCCCGCTGACCGATGTGGTGCCCAAGCCGCTGCTCACCGTCGGCAACGTGTCCCTGCTGGAGCTGGCGATCCGCCGGATGGAGCGACTGACCTCGTCGCTCGCCGTCAACGCCCACCACCTGGCGGACCAGATCGCCGCCGCGGCCGGGCAACTGCACCCCGGCATCGAGGTGTCGTTCGAGCGGGAGAGGCTGCTCGGCACCGCCGGTGCGCTCTGGCAGCTGCGGGACTGGATCGACGGTCGGCCGGTGGTGGTGGCCAACAGCGACGTCTGGTTGCAGGGCCCGGTCGACCAGCTGCTCGAGGGCTGGGACGGCCGCCGGCCGCGGCTGCTGGTCAAGGACATGGGCCGGCCGGCCGACTTCGGCACGCTGCGGTTCCTCGGGGTGTCCACCGTTCCGGCGGACGTGGCCGCCCGGCTCGGCCCGGATCCGGACGGGTTGTACGCGGCGGTCTGGAAGAACGCCCACGCGTCGGGGGGACTGGAGTTCGTCGAGGTGGTGGGCGAGGCCCACGACTGCGGCACCCCGGCCGAGTTCCTCACCGCCAACCAGCTCGCCGCCGGCACCGACTCGGTGGTCGCGCCGGATGCCGTGGTGGAGGGGACGATCCGCGAGGTGGTGCTGCTTCCCGGCGCCCGGGTGGCGGCGGGGGAGCACCTCGAGCGGGCGATCCGGGACGCCTGCGGCCACACGCTGGACGCGGGCGATACAGTCCGCCCGTGACCGCCCCCGGTACCACCCGTACCCATGTGCCCGCCTGGCACCGGCTGCTGGGTCTGCTGCGGATCGCCTTCGCGCTGGCCACGTTGGCCGCCGTCATCGGGCAGATCGTCATCTCGACGGGACGTCCCGGGTTCCGGGTGGACAACTTCTTCTCGTTCTTCACGATCGAGTCGAACGTGCTGAACATGGTGGTGATGGGCGCCGCAGGGGTGCTTGCGCTCTCCGGTCGGTCGGCCACCCGGCTCGCCGCCTGGCGTGGGGCTGCCACGCTCTACATGACGATCACCGGTATCGTGTACGTCACGCTGCTGTCCGGTCTCGAGGCCTCGCTGCAGACGGCGACGCCGTGGGTGAACACGATCCTGCACTACCTGATGCCGGTGGTTGCGCTGGTCGACTTCCTCGTCGACCGCACGGTGCGGCCGCTCGGGTTCGTCCGGCCGGGGCTGTTCTGGCTGATCTTCCCGTTGCTCTACCTGATCTACAGCGAGATCCGCGGGCCGATCATCGACTGGTACCCCTACCCGTTCCTGAACCCGGACAACGGGATCGGCGGAGTGGTGGTGGCGAGCCTGGGCATCGCGGTGCTGGCCGTCGTGCTGACCTGGCTGCTCTGCTTCTCGACCCGGGCACGCACGCCTCGTCCGTAGATCGCCGGCGGCTGCCCCCGATCTCGGGTGGCCGATGTCGTCAGGCCGGCGTTGGTCGGCCACCGTTCGTCAGGCCACCCCGGCCTCGGATCTCCGGCGTCAGATGGCCGATGCGGGCAGCGGGGACAGATCCGACTGCCGCTGCCGGGACGGCCGGGCGGCGAGCAGTGCGTGGATGCCGAGGAAGACCACCGCGAGCACCTCGGTCAGCGCCAGGCCGCGCTCGACCAGGCCCAGTGGGACCGCCTGCCACCAGCGCGTGGTGCTGCTGACCAGCATCGCGACCAGGATCCAGACGAACCACAACGGCGAGATCACCGCGAACCAGAAGGCGGTGCGGGAGGCCCAGCTGCGCACCTTGTCCGCGCGGACCAGCAGGATCACCGCGAGCGGCAGGGCCAGGAACGCGACCAGGCTGGCCATCCGGTGCACCGTGCCGCTGGCGCTCGGGCCGACGGACCAGTTGTGCTTGGGGAAGACGACCAGGGTGAGCATCCCGACCACCCACAGGGTCCCGAACAGGTGCCCGAACGACAGCTTCCGCATGCTGCCGGAGACCAGGGGAGCGGCGAAGACGGCCAGCGAGCCGAGCGCCAGGGCGACCACGCCGGCGTTGAACACCCACGCCAGGTCGGACAGCCCGTACTCGCTGATGGTCCGGCGGACGAGGGAGGTCTGATTGGTCGGCGGGATGACGTGGAGCAGCCCGACCAGGACGATCGAGGACGCCGCCCCGACGACGCCGACGGTGCCGAGCACCCGGGCCGAGCGGGTCCGGTCGGCGGTCGTCGATGCGGTCCCGACGGTGCCGGTGGTGGTGGCGACGTTCACCGCGGTCTCGGCCACGGTCACCTCTTCTCGTCCTCGTGCCCTCCCGGTCGGTGCCGGACGGACTGCTTGCTCGGTGCACGACGGCGGGCCCCTGCCGGTTCGATCCGGTCGATCGCGGTGCACGGAACCGTGACCACGACCTGAACCGGACCGGTACCCCCGGCGTCCTCCCCACCAACGGTACCGACGCCGGAATGGTGCCCGGTGTGACCGAAAACGTGCCGAAAGCCGCAGCCGGTGATCCGGGCGCTGGTCGTTCCGACATCACGATCGGGCGACAACTCGGCGGAACGGGAACCGGCTGCGCTCCGAAGCGTGTCAATAGGTGTAGGTCAACACGAGGTAAAGGCGCATGCGGCACCATGGGGGTGCCGTCGGCGCAGCAGCCGCCCGCGGCACGGGTGGCGAGGAGGGAGCGGTACAGATGACGGGTCGACGGATGCGACTGATGGGGATCGCGGCGGCAGCACTCGCCTGCGTGCTGGTGGCGGCCGGCTGCTCGCCGTCCTCGGGTCAGGCCGACGTCACCGATCCGGCCTTCGTCACCACGCCCGCCACGACCGCCGCTGCGAGCACCCCGTCGAGCTCCCAGGTGACGGTCACCGTGCCGGCCGGGACCACCTCGGACACGGCCAGCGGCGGGAGCACGTCGACCACCCCGGAGCCGACCACACCCACCACCCCGTCCACCTCCTCCAGCACACCGCCGCCCGTTCCGGCAGCGAAGGTGACCACCACCCCGGCGACCGGCAGCAAGGGGATCTCGCCGGTCGCGCCGATCTCGGTCAAGGTGGCCGAGGGCACGCTGCAGAAGGTCTCGCTGAAGAACTCGCAGACCGGCGTGACCGTCGAGGGGAAGATGGCCGCCGACAAGCTGTCCTGGACGGTGACGCCGGAGCTGGGCTACGGCAAGAACTACACGCTCACCTCGACCGCGGTGAACGCCGAGGGCAAGGCCAGCACCCACGAGACCACCTTCGCCACCATCACCCCGGACAACCAGACCGATGCCTCCACCTTCCCCCGGGACGGCTGGAAGGTCGGTGTCGGACAACCGGTTTCGGTCGTGTTCGACGAGCCGATCACCGACAAGAAGGCCGCTCAGGACGCCATTACCATCTCCACGAACCCGAAGCAGGAGGGCGCCTTCCGCTGGTTCTCCGACAGCGAGGTGCACTGGCGGCCGAAGGTCTACTGGAAGCCCGGGACCAAGGTCTCGGTGAAGGTCGACATCTACGGCAAGGACCTCGGCGGCGGCCTCTACGGCATGCAGGACGAGGCGTTCTCGTTCACCGTCGGCGACTCGATGATCGCGGAGATCGACGACAACTCGAAGATCATGGTGATCAAGAAGAACGGCGCCGTGATCAAGGAGATGCCGGTCTCGTTGGGCAGCAACACCTATCCGACCTACAACGGCGTGCACGTGGTCGCGGAGTCCTACGAGGAGAAGATCATGGACTCCTCGACCTGGGGCCTCACCGGCACCGGCGCCTACCGGACCCGGGTCGAGTGGGCGGTGCGGATCAGCTCCACGGGCGAGTTCGTGCACGCCGCTCCCTGGTCGGTCTGGGCGCAGGGCAGCGAGAACGTCTCGCACGGCTGCGTCAACGTGTCCACCGAGAACGCCAAGTGGTTCTACGACAACTTCACCTTCGGCGACATCGTCGACATCAAGAACACCGTCGGTACCGACCTGCAGTCCTGGGACGGCTACGGCGACTGGCAGCTGAGCTGGGACGTGTACCGCCAGGGCTCCGCCTGACCGTCCCTGCCCCGCCCCCGTGTGGCATGGATCAACATCGTCCGCAGGCCGTCCGGGGCAGGAAATGGGACTGGTGTGACGGGTGGCGACGAGTTCGCCCCTGCGTCGGCGCCGGTACCCGGTGAAGCTCCTGACACCACGATCGGGCGGTGAGCGGCAGGTCGCGGCATCCGGGTGACGATGCCCGTGTCAGTCTGTCCCTGTGACGATGCCGCGACACTCCGCTACCGCGCCCGCCCATGAGCACCGGACCGCGGAGCATGCCCGGCTCGCCGAGGCGCCGGCCGCGGGCTCACCGTGGCGGCTGTGGGGCCCGTACCTGTCCGGCCGGCAGTGGGGGACCGTGCGGGAGGACTACAGCGCCGACGGTGATGCCTGGTCCTACCTGCCCTTCGAGCAGGCTCACGCCCGCGCCTACCGGTGGGGGGAGGACGGCCTCGGCGGGATCTGCGACCGGTTCGGCTTCCTCAACTTCTCCGTCGCGCTGTGGAACGGCAAGGACCCGGTGCTCAAGGAACGGCTGTTCGGGCTGACCAACGGCGAGGGCAACCACGGCGAGGACGTCAAGGAGTACTTCTGGGCGCTGGACGGCACGCCCACCCACTCCTGGATGCAGTGGATGTACCGCTATCCCCAGGCCGAATACCCGTACCGGCAGCTGCGCGAGGAGAACGCCCGCCGCGGCAAGCAGGACCGCGAGTACGAGCTCTCCGACACCGGCATCCTGGACCAGAACCGTTTCTTCGACGTCACTCTCACGTACGCGAAGGCCTCGCCCGACGACGTCTGCATCGACGTCACGGTGACCAACCACGGTCCGGAGACCGCGCCGCTGCACGTGCTGCCGCAGGTCTGGTTCCGCAACACCTGGTCCTGGGGACGGGACGACCGCACCCCCGACCTGCAGCCGCTGGACCCGCGGCTGGTCGGGCTGGACCTGCGGGCCGTCGAGTGCCGGCACAGCTTCCTCGGCCGCTACGTGCTGACGGCCGAGGGCTCGCCCGAGGTGCTGGTGTGCGCGAACGAGACCAATGCGATGGTGCTGTTCGGCGATCCGGAGAACCCGACCGAGTACACCAAGGACGGCATCGGCCGTCGGGTCGTGCACGGCGAGACCGGCGCCGTGCACTCGGGATCCGGGACGAAGGCGGCGTTCTGGTACCAGGTCGAACTGGACCCGGGCGCGTCGGCGAGGTTCCGGCTGCGACTCTCGATGAACGACCCGGAACCGACGACCTTCGGGCCGGCCTTCGACGCGGTGATGGCCGACCGGTCCGACGAGGCCGACGAGTTCTACGAGCACGTCATCCCGGACACCCTGGACGACGTCGACACTGCCGTCGCCCGTAAGGCTTTCGCCGGCCTGCTGTGGAACAAGCAGCTCTACCGGTACGACGTGCAGCAGTGGCTGGACGGTGATCCCGCCTACCCGGCCCCGCCGCCGCAGCGGCAATCGGCCGAGGGGCGGAACACCTCGTGGACCCATCTCAGCCTGGCGGACGTCATCTCGATGCCGGACGAGTGGGAGTACCCGTGGTTCGCGTCCTGGGACCTGGCGTTCCACTGCGTCGCGCTGGCGCACGTCGACCCGGAGTTCGCCAAGGAGCAGCTGCTGCTCCTGCTCCGCGAGTGGGCGATGCACCCGGACGGCCAGTTGCCCGCCTACGAATGGGCTTTCGGTGACGTGAACCCGCCGGTGCACGCCTGGGCGGCGCTGCAGGTGTTCCGGATCGACGGCGAGCACGACACCGACTTCCTCATGCGGGTGGCGACCAAGTTGCTGCTCAACTTCGCGTGGTGGGTGAACCGCAAGGACAGCGACGGGTCGAACCTGTTCGAGGGCGGCTTCCTCGGCATGGACAACATCGGCCTGTTCAACCGGTCCGCGGCGCTGCCGGCCGGGTTCCGGCTGGAGCAGTCCGACGCGACCAGTTGGATGGCCTTCTTCTGCCTGCAGATGTTGCGGATCTCGCTGGAGCTGGCGGCCGTGGCACCGCCGTTCGACGACGTGGCGACCAAGTTCCTCGAGCACTTCCTGGCGATCGCCCGGGCGATGAGATCCTTCGGTTCGCAGGACGTCTCGCTGTGGGACGACGAGGACGGCTTCTTCTACGACGTGCTGGTGCACCCGGACGGCGGGGTGCAGACGTTGCGGGTGCGGTCGATGGTCGGGCTGCTGCCGGTGCTGGCCGTGGCCGGGCTGCCGGTGGAGATCGCGGCGCTGCCGGACTTCGCGTCGCGGCTGGCCTGGCTGCAGCGCCGCCGGCCGGACCTGCTCGGCGGACTGGTCAGCGGTGCGGATCCGGAGGGCGACCGGCTGCTGGCGGTGCTGTCCGGCGATTCGCTGCGCCGGGTGCTGGAGCGGATGTTCGACGAGAACGAGTTCTTCTCCGACCACGGGATCCGCTCGCTGTCCGCCTGCTACCGCGAGCCGTACCGGACGGTGGTCGACGGCCAGGAGATGACCATCGACTACGAGCCGGGCGAGTCGCAGAGCGGGCTCTTCGGCGGCAACTCGAACTGGCGCGGACCGATCTGGTTCCCGGTGAACGTGCTGCTCGCCGATGCGCTGAAGGTGCACGGACGGCACCTGGGCGACGCCTTCCGGGTGACGGTGGCCGGGCAGGAGATGACCCTGCACCAGGCCTCGGACGAGATCGCGAGCCGGCTGGCCGGCATGTTCCGGCAGGGACCCGGCGGGCGGCGGCCGTGCGACGGGTCCCGGATCGAGGCCTCGGCCGATCCGCTCTGGGCCGGTCAGGTCACGTTCAGCGAGTACTTCGACGGCGATACCGGCGAGGGTCTGGGGGCCACACACCAGACCGGGTGGACCGCGTTGATCGCGCCCATGATGATCCGCCGGGGCGTGCGCTGACCTGGTTAGGTGCGGGCGGCCGGGATTTGGCAGAGTGGTGGACATGAGCGAACCCACCTCCGGTGCCCCCGTCACCGTCCCGACCAAGGACCTGTCCGACGGCACCACCATCCCGGCCCTCGGCTTCGGTGTCTGGCGGGTCGAGGACGACGTCGCCGAGACCGCCGTCGGCCAGGCCCTCGACGCCGGCTACCGGTTGATCGACACCGCCTCGATGTACCAGAACGAGACCGGTGTCGGCCGCGCGATCGCCTCCGCCGCCGACCGCGGGATCACCTACGACGACATCTACCTGACCACCAAGGTCAACAACGCCGACCAGGGCTACGACGAGACGCTGCGTGCGTTCGACGTGTCCGCGCAGAAGCTCGGCATCGACGTGCTGGACCTCTACCTGATCCACTGGCCGCTGCCTGCCCGCGGGCAGTACCTGGACACCTGGAAGGCGCTCGTCCAGCTGAAGGCGGACGGCAAGGTCAAGTCCATCGGTGTCTGCAACTTCCTGCCGGAGCACCTCGAGGTGATCATCGGCGAGACCGGGGTCGCGCCGTCGATCAACCAGATCGAGCTGCACCCCTACCTGCAGCAGAAGGAGGCGCGGGAGTTCCACGCCAAGCACGGCATCGTGACCGAGGACTGGTCCCCGCTGGGTGCCGGCGACAACAACCTGCTCGCCGACCCGACCCTCATCGAGATCGCCGCCCGTAACGGTGTGTCGCCCGCGCAGGCCGTTCTCGCCTGGCACCTGGCCATCGGCAGCGTCGTGATCCCGAAGTCCGTGACGCCCTCGCGCATCGTGGAGAACCTCGTCGCGGCGACCGTCACCCTGCCCGCCGAGGACCTCGGCCTCATCAACGGCCTCGACAAGGGTGCCCGGACCGGCCCCGACCCGGCCACCTTCAACCCCTCCTGATCCGTTGCTTCTCCCTCGGCCCCGGCGCTTCTTGTGCCGGGGCCGGGGTGTTTCTGGGGTGCTACGAAGGGCGTGTTCGGGCTGCCAGGGTGCGGCGTGCGGGTCGGTGTAGTCAGGGAGCGGGCCGCGAATGCCGGGAGATGCCGGCCCGACGAACGCGGAGTACGGGGCCCGCTGACCCCCGGACTCGGGCATCGGAAGGCCCCGGAACCGGCCGGACGCAGTCGTTCTCGTCCGAGCCGGTGATGCCAGCGCACGTCGAGTGTCGTTCAGGGGCCGGTGAAGGAGTTCATCAAGGGGTCTCCGCATTTCCCGGCCTCACAGCTACCGTGCCTGTTCCTGCAGGGCCGGTCGACGGGCATCGTCATTGCCCGCGCTCTCGTCGGCCGTGCAGCGACACCGCCGGGTCAGGTCGCCGCCGGCGGGGGCTCCTGCGCGAGATCAGCGCGCACCCGATCGCGAACCTCCCGCGCCCATTCCGCGTAGGTGTAGCCGAAGTCAGCTGGGTGAACCTCCGCGTCCATCTGATCTTCGAGAATTCGGGTAATCGTCTGGTCGTCGAACCGCAGCAATAAGTCGAGTTGCTCGATCAGTTCCACTTTCGCGGTGGTGCCACTCTTGAGGAATTCCTTGATCGGCTGCCAGGTGTCGTCGCCGGCGATCAATGGCCAGTCCTCGTCGTAGTAGACGTTCAGCAGATGCTGGATGCGGTAGTAGGTGCCCAACGTGAAGTCCCCTTCGGTCTACGGAGTTGACACTGGCTTCGGAAGCCCTGGGAATGATGTCTTGATAAGGTACCCAGTTGGCATCGTTGCATCCTTCTGGAGAACTACTCGATACTCTCGGAGCTTGGTGACCTTCAGCCCTTTCCTCCTTATCGAGGTTCCGATAATCAATCGACTGCGATCGTCAATTTCTAGCGGATCGATGGATGAGGATGCGAGCCAAGCATCAATGTCTGACTTGCGCTTACGTAGGGTGCGACTGATCAGTCGCTCCGCGGTACGTCGATCACGAAAACTCGACGACTTGTGCACCTTCGGGTTGTCGGTCATTCGCTGGATGAGTTCAGGTTCCGATTTCCCCACATGCCACCTTAGCGTGTGTCCCCTCTCCCATGGAGTCTCGCCTTCATGAGCTTTCAGACCTCCGCCCGGAACGATATCGCTGGACTGGCACTTCAGCCCGAGCGGGTCGATCCAGCGGGTGGGGTTGAGGACGTAGCGGTGGGGATCGGGCGCGGGGGAGAGGCCGAGGGGGTCGGGGGAGAGGTAGCGACCGGTGGCCGGGTCGTAGTAGCGGCGGAGGTTGTAGTGCAGGCCGGTCTCGGCGTCGAAGTACTGGCCGGCGAAACGCAGCGGGCACCGCGACGGATCGGATCCGGTGCCGCGGGACAGACCCCACAGCGTCGGGTCGGACGACCACACGACCTCCCGCCCGTCGACCGTCACCAGCGCGGTCGGTGACCCGGCGAGGTCGGTCAGCACGGCGAAGAGCTGCTCCCCACCGGGACCGGTCTCGTGCTGGAGGATCGGGGTCCAGTCGTCGTACTCCCAGCCTGTGACGCCGTCCTCGCGGATCTCCTCCATCAGGCGGAACTCGTCCCAGGCGAAACGGACGACCTCGAGCACGGTCCCGTCGGCCGTCCGGTGCTCCTTGCGGCGACGTCGGAACATGCAGTCGTAGCTGTAGAACCAGCTGGTGCCGTCGGGCAGGTCGACCCGGATCAGTTGGTCGTCGGCGTCCCAGACGAAATGGGTCGATTCGCCGGTCCGGACATCGCGCTTGGAGATCAACCGGCCGTCGGCGTCGTACGAGTACCCGACGTCGCCGGCCCTGGTGAGCAGGGTGCCGTCGTAGGTGCGGCGCTCCGTCACGCCGTCGAGATCGGCGGTGACGACGTTGCCGGACGGGTCGTAGCCGTACCGTTCCCGGCCCGAGGGGCCGCCGACCACCGCCACCCGGCCACCCGGGTCGAGCTCCCAGGACCGCGACCCCGACCGGTCGGAGGAGCCGATCATGGTGCCGTCCGCCAGCCGCCGGATCCGCAGGTCACGGATCTCTGCGTTGCCGCCGGCCGGCAGTCCGTCATCGAGTGGCACCTCGGATGCGAATGCAGGCTGACGGAACACCTCGCTGCCGGCCGGTACCGGGCCATCGACGTCAGAAGCGACCCCGCACGGACCTGCGGCACCACCGCCCGGGGCAGGGTCCCGGGACCCTGCCCGCTGCGCGACCAAGTCACCGACGGCATCGAGTTCGTCGACCACGGTCAGCCCGCCGGTGAAGTCCCGCCGGATGGACCGCCCTGCGCGGTCGTAGGAGTAGGTGACGTCGATGCCGCCGGTGCAGAGCGCGGCTACCCGGCCGGCCGGGTCGTAGGTCCAGAAGGTCTCGCGGCCGGAGGGCAGCCGCCGCGCGGACACCGCGCCGACCGCGTCGAACCCGACCAGCAGCTCCATCCCGTCGGTGAGCTCCACCGCCAGATCGCCGTCGTGGCCGATCAGGGTGGAGGTGTGCTCACCGGCGGCCTCCATCAGGTCGCCGCGCCCGTTCCACTCGAACCGGATCGTGTCCTGATCGGTCGACTTCGCCGAGATCCGGCCCAGCTCGTCGCGCTCGAAGCGCACCTCCTGACCGGAGGCGTTGCGCCGCAGCACCGGCTCGCCGAGCTCGTCGTAGGCGAAGGTGCAACGCCGGCCGTTGAAGTCGGTCTCCGCGACCACCTGCCCGGCCGGGTCGTACTCGTAGCTCCAGCGCAGACCCTCCGGGTTGACCACACCGGTCAGCCGCAGCTCGGTGTCGTACTCGAACCGGAACACCGCGCCGTCCGGATCGGTGCGCGACACCGGCAGGTCGAGCATCCCGATGGTCCAGCGGGTGACCGCGCCGACCTCGTCGATCTCCTCGACCAGGTTGCCCTCGGCGTCCCACCGCGACCGGCGCACCGACCCGTCCGGTCCGAACAACGCAGCGAGCCGGCCTTCCACCGTCCAGCTGCGGATCTCGGCGCCGCCGTCCGGCAGCACCGTCCGGCGGGTCCGGCCGAAGGCGTCGAGTTCGAACCGGGTCACCTCGCCGGTCGGTGCGGTGATCCCGGTGAGTCGCCCGGCAGCGTCGCTGTCGAACACGGTGACCGCGCCGAGTGCATCGGTCTCGGTCGCCGGCACGCCGGTGGAGCGATAGGTCCGCCGTGTCACCTCGTCGCCGGGCCCGGTCTCCACCAGCAGATTGCCGAGGTCGTCGTGCTCGAAGGTGGTGACCCGGCCGTCCTGGTCGGTGAGCCGGGCAGGCCGCCCGTGGCCGTCCCGCTCGATCCGCACCTGGCTGCCGTCCACTTCGATCCGCTCCAGCAACCGCCCCTGCGAGTCGCGGACGTACTGGACGGTGCGGCCCAGCGGATCGGTTTCGGTGACCACCCGGTCGAAGGAGTCGTACAGCGCGCTGCGGGTCCGTCCGATCGGGTCGACGGTGCGCACGACCTGGCCGTCCTCGTTGTACTCGTGCAGGCTGACCGCGCCGGTCGAATCGGTGACCGTGGTACGGCCCAGGCCGTACGAGAACCCGTAGGAGAGCAGCTGTTCCCGCCCGGAGGTACGGACGCAGCGGGACTCCTCGTCGTAGACGTAGGCGTACCAGACGCCGTTGCGGTCCTCCCAGCCGGTGACCCGACAGGCGGCGTCGTAGCTGAGTTTCAGCGGCAGTCCCGAGGAGTTGACGATCCCGCTGACACCCTCGGCGACGTGCTGGAACCGGACGACATCGACCATGCCGCCTGGGGAATCGGGGTCGATCAGGCCGATCCACTCGTAGCGCCCGTGCGCCGATGCGACCAGGACCTGGTACCCGCCGGAGTGCGAGATCTCGTACACCAGACCGGCACTCGTCCGGCGGAAGTCGATCCGGTTGCCGACGACGTCGGTGATGGCATGCAGCAGCAGGTTCTCGCCGAACCATCGGGTGATGTACTCGACCGGGTCGAGCACCTGCCATCCGGTACCGTCACGACGCAGCTCCCACCGCCGGGATCCCCAGCGCGCCACCACGACTCCGCTTGCCGGCAACGCCGCGGCACCCTCGAAGAGCAGGGCCGATCCGTCCTCGGTGAGCAGCACCATGTCGTCGCCCGGCTGCGGCAGCAGGCGCTGATCCAGCGTCGATGCCCAGGACTGCCCGAATCCGCCGCCCCATCGGTAGGAGCTCAGATGGGTGCGGACCAGCACCAGCGGCAGCACCGACGGCAGCTCGAGATCGACGTGATGCATGACCATCTCGCCGGTGACCACGTCGATCGGGTCGCTCGCGCAGGTGCGGCCGCGCAGCGGCATCCGGGTGCTCGCCGAGCCGAGCCCGGCATCACCTGCCCGCCCGCCTGCGGCCGCGGACCCAGCCGGAGCGGACCCAGCCGGAGCAGATCCCGCGCCCGCACCACCGGACGTCGCACGTGGACCACCGGACTTCGCGGCTCCGGAGCCGCCGGTACCGCCCGCCTTCGACCCTCCGCGCGCCCCGAGCGCACCCAGCCCGACCACCATGGCCAGGTCGGCCAGGGACGCCTCACCGGTCGCCACCTGGTACCCGGTCACCGCGACATCCGCTGCCATCACGGCCTTCGCCGCCCGCACTCCCGGGACGAGACCCAGCGCATCCAGGCCGATCTGGGACCAGGATCCCTCGCCGGTGGTCACCTTGACGCCGACGTCCATGGCGACCGCGGCGGCGCCGGTGGCCAGCGCGATGGGCCCGGCGATCGGGGTGAAGATCGGGATCAGCGCCAGCACCCCGGCGATCCCGGAGATCGTCTTCAGCAGCGACGACAGGCCCTTGATCGCGTCGATCCGCTCGCGCACCCAGTCGGACACCGAGTCGCACAGGCTCTCGAACCACCCGGGTGGCTCCTCGAACCGCAGGTCCTGCGCCTTCCGGATCTCCGACACACAGGTCTGCACGGCGAGCGAGTGCTCGGCCTGCACGCCGTTGGCAGCGTCGATGGTCTGCTGCAGGACGGCCCGGGAGCTTTCGAGATCGGCGGTGGCGGCGGGTGTCCCGGAGACGTACGGCGCATCCGACCCGGGCGGGTCAGCAGCGTCAGCAGCAGCGGCAGCACTGTCGGCGGCCGTCGCCGAGGCGACATCCGCCTCGGCCGCACCGACCAGCGCCTGCTGGGCGTCCCGATCGGCGACCAGCCCGGTCAGCCGGCCCTGGAACTCCTCCAGCCGGTCGGCGTAGCCGGACAGCGCACCCGCGACCAGTGTCCAGGCCTGGGCGGTGGTCTCCAGGCGCGGCGGGAGGTCGGCGTCCATCCGCTCCCGGTAGAGATCGCCCTCGTCACCGGCGAACTCGGTGGCGTCCAGCCGCCGGATGTCGGCCGCCGCCGTCGATGTCGCGCCGGCGAAGCTGCTCCAGCCGGCCGCCGACGCCCTGATCTCCGCCGGGCTCCCACCCAGCACGAACGGATCCCCCACGGACCACCCCTCCCACCCGTGCCGCGGCCCCGCGCCGCACGCCCCCTGCACCGGCCCCCGCCGGTGGATGATCACGCTAGCCAAGCCGCGAGCGACCGCCGGGAGTTGTGCACACAGCGCAGGTCACAGGGGCCCGGAACGACAGATGCTCCACGCCACAGGTGGCGGGGAGCATCCGGGAGTTCGGGGGATCAGTCCTTGGGGTAGAGCCCGTCGAGCACGTCCATGTACTGCTTCTCGACCGTCTTGCGGCGCACCTTGAGCGACGGGGTCAGCTCGCCGTCCTCGATGGTGAGGTCGCGGGGGAGGACGGCGAACTTCTTCACCGTCTCCCAGCGGTCCAGCTTCGAGTTGAGCTCGTCGATGCCGCCCTGTACCAGGGCGGTCACCTTCGGGTCGGCGGCGAGCTCGGCGGGCGACCTGCCGGCCAGGCCGTTCCGCTCCGCCCACCCCTTGATCGCATCCGGGTCCAGGGTGATCAGGGCACTGACGAACTTGCGGCCGTCGCCGTGCACGATGATCTGCGAGGAGTACGGGAACACGGCCTTGAAGATGCCCTCGACCTTCTGCGGCGCCACGTACTTGCCGCCGGAGGTCTTGATGAGGTCCTTCTTGCGGTCGGTGACCCGGAGGTAGCCGTCGACCAGCTCGCCGATGTCGCCGGTGTGCAGCCAGCCGTCGGCGGACAGCACCTCCTCGCTGGCCTGCTGCAGGTTGTGATAACCGCGCATGACACCGCCGCCACGGATGAGGATCTCGCCGTCGGCGGCGATGATGAACTCGGTGCCGGGCAACGGCGGGCCGACCGTGCCGATCCGGACGTCCTGCGGCAGGTTCACCGCGCAGGCGGCGGAGGTCTCGGTCAGCCCGTAGCCCTCCAGGATCACCATGCCGGCGCCGTCGAACCACTCGGCGACCTCGCGGGCCAGCGGGGCGGATCCGGAGACGAAGAACTTGATGCGGCCGCCCATCGCGGCGCGGATCTTGGTGAAGACCAGCTTGTCGGCCAGCCGCAGTTTGAACCCGAGGGCGCCGCCGACCTCCTTGCCCTGCTGCCGGACCTTCGACGCCGCCAGGCCGACGCCGACCGCCCAGTCGAAGATCTTGGCCTTGAGGCCGCCCTCGCCCTGGGTGCGCAGGGTGACGCCGGACTTCACCTTCTCGAAGATGCGCGGGGCGCCGGCCATGAACGTCGGCTTCACCTTCGCCAGGTTCTCCACGATCGTTGTCAGGTCGCCGTGAACCGCTGTGCAGAAACCGATCTCGAGCTGCATGCCGATCAGCATCTTGCCGAAGACGTGCGAGAGCGGCAGCCACAGGTACTGCAGGTCGTCCTCCTGCAGGATGCCGAGCTTGGAGACGGCGCTGCCCTCGTAGCTCCAGTTGGCGTGCACCAGCCGCACGCCCTTCGGCCGGCCGGTGGTGCCGGAGGTGTAGATGAGGGTGGCCAGGCTCTCCGGCCCGACGGTGCCGATGCGGTCGGTGACGGTCGCCTTGTCCTTGGCCAGCCGGGCCTTGCCGCGGGCGACCAGGTCGGCCCAGGCCAACACCTCGACTCCGGAGTCGCCGCCGAGCGAGGCCGCCTCGCCGGTCATCGAGACCACTGCGCGCAATCCGGGAAGGCTGCCGGAGAGCACCTTCTCGACCTGGGCGGCGTCCTCGGCGATGACCACCACCGACTCCGAGTCGGCCAGGATGTAGTTGACCTCCTCGGCCTCGGTGGAGGGGTAGACCGTGGTGGTCGCCGCGCCGGCGCACATGATCGCCAGGTCCGCGAGGATCCACTCGATCCGGGTGGACGAGGCGATCGCCACCCGCTCCTCGGACTGCACGCCGAGATCGACCAGCCCGGCGGCGAGTTCCCAGACCTTGTCCCGGGTCTGGGCCCAGGACAGGCCCTTCCACTCCTCGCCGTCCAGGTACTTGAAGGCAGCGCCGTTGGGCGTGGCCTCGACCCGATCGACGAACTGCTGCGCGAACGACACGCCGCCGGTCGTGGTGGGCATCCTCGTCCTCCTCGACGTCGCGGTGGGGCTGCTCCCACCTGCTCTCCTGCTACGACCCTACGTGGTCGCGGCGGATCCGACACGCCCGGAGCAGGCCTCGAGCCGGCCCGCGGCCTCAGATCCGGAGCTGCGGGGCGACCTCGGCGGCGAAGCGGGCGGTGGTCGCCGCGACGAGATCCGCGGGTGCGTCCCGGGATCCGGCGACCATGACGATGCGGTCCAGGCCGAGGTCGAGCAGCGAGCACAGCCGGGACGCGCACACCTCCGGCGGCCCGACCACGGCGAAGCGACCGACGAAGTCGTCGTCGAGCACCGCGACGTGGCCGGCATCGCCCAGGCCGTGCCGTGCCTCGTCGTACTGAACACCGACCGACCGGACGACCGCGGCGTCGGCCTCGGTGAAGTCGGCCGGCGCCGGATGCATCGACGAGAAGTGCACGAAGATCGCGGTGCTGCCGCGGACCAGGTCGCAGGCCACGTGCACGTCGTCGTGCACCGCGATGTTCAGGTACGCACCGATCCGCAGGTCCGCCGGATCCATGCCGGCGGCCGTCCGGGCCTGCCGCGCGGTGGCCACGGCCGTGGCAATCCGCTGCTCGTCGGCGCCGACGGTCAGCATGACGCGGTCGGCGTGCACCGCGGCGTCCGCGACCGTGCGCGGCCCGGTGGCGGCGACCTCGACCGGGACCGGTGGGCACCGGCCGTCGGCAACGGCATCGGCGATCCAGCCGATCCGCCCCTCACCGGTGCCGTCACCACGCAGGAAACCGCTTGCTGCGACGACGAACTCGCGCAGCTGACGGGCACCTGGCGCCGCCAGCCCGGCCTGGGCCAGTGCCGAGTCACCGCGGCCGATGCCGAGCACCATCCGGCCGCCGGACTCCAGCTGCAGGGTGGCCGCCGCGGCGGCGGCCACGGCGGGATGTCGGGTGACCGGGTTGATCACCCCGGTGCCGAGACCGAGCGTGCTCGTCCGACCGGCCAGCACGGCGAGTTCGACGAACGGATCGGCGACCAGGTGCTGGCTGTCGGCGAGCAGCATGCCGTCGAAGCCGAGGTCCTCGGCGACGGCCCCGGCGTCCGCGGTCCGGCCCGGGACCGGGAACCCGTGCAGCCAGACCTGACCGGTCACCGCAGCCGGGTGACCCGCACGGTGACCGTGTTCCCGGTGGCATCAGGTCCGGCGTAGACGCCCTTGACCGGCGGGACGTCGGTGTAGTCGCGGCCACGGCCGACGACCACGTGGGCCAGTCCGGGAGGGGCACCGTTGGTCGGGTCGAAAGCGTTCCAGGCCCCGTCCCACCACTCGACCCAGGCGTGCGACTGGCCGACGACCGCGCGGCCGATCTCCGACTCGGGCGCCGGGTGCAGATACCCGGAGACGTACCGGGCCGGGATGCCGGTGGCCCGGATCAGTGCGCAGACAAGGTGGGAGAAGTCCTGGCAGACACCGCGTTTCTCCTCCCAGGCCTCGACCGCGGAGGTGTGCACGCCGGTGGCGCCCTGTTCGTAGCGGACCACCCGGCGGACCAGGTCGCAGGCCGCGCGCGCCGCATCGGCCGGCGTCGCCGCCTCCTCGCGGATCTTCTCGGCGCGCCCGGCCAGCTCGTCCGACAGCTCGGTGAGAGCGGTGGGGGTGAGGAACTCCTCGAACCGGTCGTTCGCGTCGCTCGCGGACAGCTCCTCCCACGAGAGCGGTTGGCGTGCAGGATCTTCCGGCGGTGTGAAGGTCTCGACGGTGGAGGTCGAGGTGATCGTCAGGTGCCGGTGCGGCCGGTGCAGGTCGAACGCGGCGACCCGGGTGCCGTAGTAGTCGGCGTACGCGGTCACACCCTCGAACGGATCGATCTCCATCCGGGAGGACAGCACCGACTGGCCCGGCTCCTCCAGCGGTTGCATGCGCACCTCATTGTAGGAGGTGGTGACCGTGTCCGGGTAGGTGAGTTCGGTCCGGTGGACGATCATCAGTCGCCACATCTCGGTCGGGTACCACAGGCCCTGCGTCTGGGTCTGGGTGTGCGCCTGGGTCTGCTGCTGAGTGGCGTACAGCGGGGTCGCGTATTCAGCCGTGAAGTCAGGCATCTCGGACGAGGTCATCGGTGGGTGCTCCGGTTCGGCCGGGGGCGAGCGGTGGGCATCGGTGCGCGGCTCATCCGACGACCGCCGGGATGTCCGTCGCACCGATGTTCGCCCAGGTGACGTCGTCCCCGCGGCGGAAGAACGAGGTGGTGACGGCATTGTGCGCACTGGCCACGGTGCGCTGCAGCGAGGACAGCAGCGACTGCAGTTCGGTGGTCAGCTCGGTGCCGGTGCGGTAGTCCAGTCCGGTCCGGGTGCGGCCGACAATGCGTCGCGCGCTGGACGGGTCGCGGCGCGGGTCCCGTTGCTGCGCACCGACTCCCGACTCCAGCTCGGCCAGCGACGACTCGGCGGCGGTCAGGGCCCGCAGCACCGACCGCGGGAAACGCCGGTCCAGCAGCACGAACTCGATCGCCGTGCGCGGCCCCACGGACCCGCCGTGGTCGCGGACGTAGGGCTCCCAGCCGCCGCACGCCGACACCAGCGCCCGCCACGGCGGCACCGAGCCGGTCTGCGAGTCGGCGGCGGCCAGCAGCCGGATGGTCATGTCCGCCCGCTCCAGGGCGCGGCCGACGGCGAGGAAGTGCCAGCCCTCGTCGTGGCTCATCACCTCGTCGACCAGACCGGCGGCGATCGCACACCTTTCGCCGACCCAGCGCAGGTAGGTGTGCGGGCCGCCGCCGGTGGCGGTGCGGCCGCGCAGTCCGTGCCAGGTGACGTTGAGGCACTCCCACACGGACAGCGGCAGCGTGTCGCGGACGCCGCGGGCGTTGTCCCGCGCCGCGATCAGCGCACCGGACACCGACGACGCCTTCTCGGTGTCGAACACCAGGGTCCGCACCAGGCGGCCGGAGTCGGCGCCCTCCAGATCGGCGTCGCCGGTCAGCCCCATCGAGTCGACCAGCGACCGGATCACCTGGTGGTCGGTCTGCCAGGAACCGGTGGGCAGCAGGTGCAGGTAGGTGTCCAGGATCCGCGCGGTGCAATCCGCCCGCTCGACGTGCCGGCCCAGCCAGTACAGCGATTCCGCGATCCGGCTCAGCACGTCGTGGTCCCCCTGGAATCGGTACCGGCCTGCTGCTGCTGGCCCTGCTGGCCGCGCAGCGGTTGCTGCTCGAAGGTCGGTGTGATCGGTGGTTCGAAGAAGAACCCGCCGGTCAGTTCGGAACTGGTCTGCTGACCCACCGGCACCCCGGACTCGGTCCACGGCAGTTCCTCGACCTCGGGCGCCGGGACGTGGTAGTCGCCGGCGTCGGCCAGCACCCAGGTGTCCTTGGACCCGCCGCCCTGCGAGGAGTTGACCACCAACTCGCCCTCGGGCAGCGCCACCCGGGTCAGCCCGCCGGGCAGCACCCACACGTCGTTGCCGTTGTTCACCGCGAACGGGCGCAGGTCGACGTGCCGCGGCCGCATCTTGTCGCCGATCAGCGTCGGCACGGTGGACAGCGCGATCTCGCGCTGGGCGATGAACCCGCGCGGGTTCTCCAGGATCGCCTCGCGGGCCTTGGCCAGAGTGGCGGAGTCGGCGCGGGAACCGATCACGATGCCCTTGCCGCCGGAGCCGTCGACCGGCTTCACCACCAGCTCGGTGAGGTGTTCGAGCGCGTACTCGCGGTGGTCGGGCACCTCCATCCGGTAGGTGTCCACGTTCGGCAGGATCGGGTCCTCGCCGAGGTAGTACCTGATGATGTCCGGGACGTAGGTGTAGACGAGCTTGTCGTCGGCGATGCCGTTGCCCACCGCGTTCGCGATGGTCAGGTTGCCGGCCCGGGCGCAGTTGACCAGGCCCGGCGAACCCAGCAACGAGTCCAGCCGGAACTGCAGCGGGTCGAGGAACTCGTCGTCCACCCGGCGGTAGATGACGTGGACCGGCATCTCGCCGGCGGTGGTCCGCACGTAGACCCGGTTGTTGCGGCAGATCAGGTCCCGGCCCTCGACCAGCTCGACGCCCATCTCCCGGGCGAGCAGCGTGTGCTCGAAGTACGCCGAGTTGTAGACACCCGGGGTGAGCACCACGACCGTCGGGTCGCTGACGTTCGGCGGCGCCACCGCGCGCAGCGCCGCCAGCAGCCGCGCCGGGTACTCGGCGACCGGCCGCACGTCCTGGTCGGCACCGGCCTCGCCCAGCACCTGGGCGACCGCCTGCCGGTTCTCCAGCACGTAGGACACGCCGGACGGCACCCGGACGTTGTCCTCCAGCACCCGGAAGGTGCCCTTCTCATCGCGGATCAGGTCGACGCCGGAGATCACGATGCGGGCGCCGTCCTGCGTGGACATCCCGGCGACCTGCCGGTGGAAGTGCGGGGAGGTGGTGACCAGCCGGCGCGGCACCACCCCGTCGTCGAAGATCCGGCCGGGCCCGTAGCAGTCGGCCAGGAACATCTCGAGCGCCTTGACCCGCTGCGGCACCCCCTGCTGCACCGTCTGCCACTCGGCGGAGGTGACGATCCGCGGGATCAGGTCCAGCGGGAACGGGCGCTCGACACCACCCAGTGCGAAGGTGATGCCCTGGTCCAGGAACGTCCGGCCCATGATGTCGGCGCGGGCCTTCAGATCGGCCGCGGTGAGCTGCTGCAGCGTTCCGTAGACCGACTCGTAGGCCGTCCTGATCTCACCCGGGCCGGCGAACATCTCGTCGAAGGCCCGGCCGAACGGGTATTCCGCGAAGAGGTCGGCCATGGCCGGAACGCTAGGTTCGGCGTGTTGCACGGTCATGACACTGCATTGTGGACCTGTTACGTGCATGTGTCCTGGGCGGGTGGGCGGACTAGTCCGCGATTCACATGATCATCTTCGGTGCGCGTCGATGATCATGGCCGGCGGCCGGCCCCGCCCCGCACCCCCGGTCGTCGCCCCGTTGTGCGACGATGCGCCCCACGTCGGAGCGGTCGGAAGGGGAGGTGCACGTGAGCACCGAGGGCGGCACGAAGGCGATCATCGCGGCGTTGTTCGCGAACCTGGGCATCGCCGTCACGAAGTTCATCGCGTTCCTGGTGTCCGGCTCCTCGTCGATGCTGGCGGAGTCGGTGCACTCGCTGGCGGACTCCGGGAACCAGGTGCTGCTGCTGGTGGGCGGCCGGCGCGCCAAGCGGGCGCCCACCCCGGACCATCCGTTCGGCTTCGGGCGCGAGCGGTACGTCTACGCGTTCATGGTCGCGATCATCCTGTTCTCGGTCGGCGGCGTGTTCTCGATCTACGAGGGCGTGCACAAGCTCGAGCACCCGGAACCCATCGAGCAGGCCTGGTTGCCGCTGACCGTGCTGGCGATCGCCATCGTGCTGGAGAGCTTCTCGCTGCGGACCGCGCTGCGGGAGTCGGCGCCGCTGCGCAAGGGCATCACGCTCTGGCAGTTCGTCCGCCGCGCCAAGTCGCCGGAGCTGCCGGTGGTGCTGCTGGAGGACATCGCGGCGCTGGTCGGCCTGGTGCTCGCCTTCGTCGGGGTCGGTGTCGCGGTGCTCTCCGGCGACGGGATCTGGGACGGCATCGGCACTGTCGCGATCGGTGTGCTGCTGGTGCTGGTGGCGATCGTGCTCGGCATCGAGGTGAAGAGCCTGCTGATCGGCGAGGGCGCGAGCCCGGAGGACTCCGAGCGGATCCGCGCCGCGGTGGAGGCCGGCGACGACGTCGAGCGGATCATCCACATGAAGAGCCTCTACCTGGGCCCCGACGAACTGCTGGTCGGGATGAAGGTCGCCGTGCCCGCGTCGGACACCGCTGCCGAGATCGCCGCCGCCATCGACGCGATCGAGGCCCGTGTCCGCGCCGCGGTGCCGGTGGCGCGCGTCCTGTACATCGAGCCGGATCTGCTCCGGGACCGTGCGCCGGCCGCTCCGGCCCCCGAGACGCCGCACTGATCCGGACGTTTCACCCGTTCGGCGTGGTTCCGAGCTGTCGAGAGCTGTCCGCGGCTGCGTCATGGGTGCGAGCGGGCGGTCGCCGATCGCCTCCGGTCCCCCAGGAGCGCCCATGAACAGCACCCCGATCCACGTGTCCGTCTCGGTCGAGAGCGACATCGATCCGGTCACCCTCTACGACCTGGTCAGCGACATCACCACCGTCGGCGACCGCAGTCCGGAAACGGTCTCGGCCCGGTGGACCGGCGAGCTGCGGGAACCGGTCGTCGGTGCGCGGTTCAAGGGCAGCAACCGCCTCGGGATGTTGCGCTGGTCGACCCGCGCCACGGTCACCGCCGCCGACCGCGGGTCCCGATTCGCCTTCCGGGTGGCCGGCACCGGCGGCCCGCTGTGGACCTACACCTTCTCGCCGCGGCCGGACGGTGCGCACGGATGTGTGGTCACCGAGTCGGTGGAGCAGTTCGAACCGTCACCGGGCATCCAGCAATGGCTGCGGCGGCGGGCCGGGGTCACCGACCGGGCCGCGCACCTGGCCGCCGGCATGCGGACCACGCTGGACCGGCTGTGCGCGGCCGCGTCTCCGGTTGTCAGCGGGAAGAGTTGACGGTCAACGGGTCTCGCCGAGGACCAGCCAACGCCCGGACCGGACCCGGAGCGCCATACCGATGAACCGGATCACGATGAAAGTTGCCAGGCCGGCCCACACCCCGGCGATGCCCCAGCCGAACACCAACGACAGCACGGCGATCGGCACGTAGCCGCCGAAGGCGCCGATCAGCGTGATGGTGCGCAGGAACGTGTGGTCGCCGGAGCCGAACAGCACCCCGTCCAGCGCGAACAGCACCCCGCCGATCGGCGCCATGGCGACCAGGAACGGCCACAGCAGATGGGCCTGCTGCCAGACGTCGGGATCATTGGTGAAGATCCGCGGGACCAGGTACCAACCGGCGGCGAGCAGGCCGCCGAACACCAGGCCGGCCACCAGACCCAGCCGGGTCACCCGCCAGGCCGTCGACCGGGCCGTCGCCTCGTCGTTGCCGCCCAGCGCGGCACCGATCAGTGCCTGCGCGGCGATGGCGAACGAGTCGAGCAGCAGTGCGATGAGATTCCAGAGCTGCATGCCGATCTGATGTGCCGCGAGCTCGGCCGCACCCATCCGGCCGGCGGCACCGGCGGCGGTGAGGTAGGAGGCCTGGAACGCCAGCGCCCGGATCACCAGGTCCCGGCTGATCACCAGCTGCCGGCCCATCACCGACCGGTCCGGCCGCAGCGGTACCTGCTCCCGGCGGATCGCCCGCAGGCACAGCAGCGCGCCGGTCCACTGGGCCAACACGTTCGCGACGGCGGACCCCTCCAGTCCCCAGCCTGCCGTGTAGACGAGCAGCGGCGACGCGGCTGCGGACAGCACGTTGGCGATGGTGACGATCACGACCGGGGTCCGGGTGTCCTGCACACCGCGCATCCAGCCGTTGCCGGCCAGCACCAGCAGGATGCCCGGCAGCCCGAGGATCGCGATGCGCAGCCAGGACTCGGCGGCCTGCGCCACCGGACCGTCGGACCCGACGATCACCCGGACCACCGGCCCGGCGACCAGCTGGCCCACGGCGACGGCGGCCAGGCCGATGAGCAGCGCCAGCCAGGACGCCTGCACTCCTTCGCCGACGGCGGCGGCGCGCCGTCCGGCGCCGAAGAACCGGGCCGCGCGCCCGGTGGTGCCGTACTCCAGAGCGGTGCCGACCACGGCCAGCAACGTCATCACCGCGCCCGCGGCGCCCAGACCGGCCAGTGGCACGTCCCCGAGGTGACCGACGACGGCGGTGTCGACCAGCAGGAACAGCGGTTCCGCGGCCAGCACCACGAAGGCGGAGGCGGAGAGCGACAGGATGCGGCGGGTCGGGACGTGCGGCGGTGGGGATGCCTTCGCCACTCCCGCCCCCTCTGCACTCCTGCTCCGGCCGGGCCCCGGCGGGCAGCCGGGACGACCGGCATAGATTCTGGACCATGTTGATCGCGTTCTCCGTCGCCCCGTCCGGAACCGGCGAGCTGTCGCCGGTTGATCCCGCGGGAGGGTCGGGTGACGGCTCGGTGTCCGCGGCCGTCGCGGCGGCCGTGCAGGTGGTCCGGGAGTCCGGGCTGCCGCACCGTACCGACTCGATGTTCACCACCCTCGAGGGCGAGTGGGACGAGTGCATGGCCGTGATCAAGCAGGCCTGCGAGGTGGTCGGGCGCTACGGGTCACGGGTCTCACTGGTGCTGAAGGCCGACATCCGGCCCGGCCGTACCGGGGAGATCGACGGCAAGGTCGCGCGGGTGGAGAGGCTGCTCGGGAGCTGACACCCGGATCGCGCCGGGCTCGGGCCGTTGGAGCGTGCCGGCGCTGTCCGATCGGGTCAGCGCACCGGGTTCACGGAGCGAGCCGGAACGTACGAACGGCCGACCGGTACGGTGCCCGGTCGGCCGTTCTGGCGAGAAACCGCTGCCTGGAAGCGGTTCCGCTGGTCTTGGGGGAGCGGGAGTCCCGCGCTCGTGTGATGAGAGTGCGCCACGGAACACGGTTCCGCACAAGTTTTTGATGTGAGTCGGATGTGAGCGCCACCGGCGCGGACGGCTGGATCGGACACGGTGTGCGGTCCTGCTCCGTTCGGTCCGAAACTGTCGGCGGGCCCGTTGCTCCGTCGGGTCCGCGCGCTGTCGTTCGCCACGCCGACCGCGGCTTCGGCGCACCCGCGGTGCCCCGGTTGCGTGGCCGGGGCAGAATGGTGACGTGGGCGGTACACCGACGGAGGACAGCGTTCCGGGGGACCAGGTCGATCAGGTGATCACTGCGTCCCGGCTGCTGGTCGGCATCGCCGCGCGCTCCATGGCCGCGGTCGAGGACGAGGTGACCGTGACCCAGCTGCGGGCCTTGGTGGTGCTGAGCACCCGTGGCGATCTGGACCTGCGCGGGCTGGCGGACGCGATGGGCGTGCACCCGTCGAACGCGACCCGCCTGTGCGACCGACTGGTCGCGGCCGGCCTGGTCGTCCGCCGCGACAACCAGAACGACAGAAGGCATCTCGTGCTGACGGTGACGTCGCGCGGCCGGGCGGTGGTGGACGCGGTCACCGAGGCGCGGCGGCAGGCCGTCGGCGATGTGCTGGAGCGGTTGGCGCCGGAGCGGCGGGGCGCGGTGGTCGATGCGCTGGCCGAGTTCGCGCGGGCCGGCGGGGAGCCGGCACCGGACGACCTGCGCAAGATGGGCTGGCCGGACCACTCCTGATCGACCCGGTCGGAGATGGACCTGGTCGGCCCGGGCCGTGTGCGTCGTGAAGACCGCCGTGCCGCCCGCAGGTCCCGGACAGATCGGCGCTCCGGGCATGCTGTCGGACCTGCTGTCGGCCCTGACGGATCCGGACACACCGCGAGCCCCGGCCCGGGAACGGGCAGGGGCTCGCGGTGTCCTGCTGAGGTCGGTCGGCCGGGCGAATCGGCCGTCCGTCTCCCGCGTCCGATCTACAGAGTGATCAGACCGGCGGTCTTGGTCTTGGCGGCGTCGAACCGCGCCTGCGCGTCGGCCCAGTTGACGACGTTCCACCAGGCCTTGATGTAGTCGGCCTTGACGTTCTTGTACTGCAGGTAGAACGCGTGCTCCCACACGTCCACCAGGACGATCGGGATCTGCGCCGCGGGGATGTTCCCCTGCTGGTCGTACAGCTGGAAGATGTTCAGCCGCTGGCCCAGGGTGTCCCAGGCCAGGATCGACCAGCCGGAGCCCTGGATCGTGGTGGCGTTGGCGGTGAACTGCTTCTGGAAGGCGTCGAACGAGCCGAAGAACTCGTCGATCGCGGCCGCCAGCTCGCCGGTCGGCTTGTCGCCGCCGTCCGGGGACAGGCTCGGCCACCAGATGGAGTGGTTGATGTGACCACCGAGGTTGAAGGCGAGGGTCTTCTCCATGCCGCCGAGCGGGCCGAAGGCCTCCTTCTCGCGGGCTTCGGCCAGCTGGTCCAGCACCTGGTTGGCCGCGGTCACGTAGGCCTGGTGGTGCTTGGTGTAGTGCAGCTCGGTGATCTCGCCCGAGATGTGCGGCTCCAGGGCCGCGAAATCGTAGGGGAGTTCGGGGAGGGTGTAGACGGCCATGAGGGCTCCTTCGACACGGCAACGTTCGGACGGTGCGGGACGGCCGGGTGGGTACCCCGCCGACCCCGCGGTGGAACTGGGTGCAGCACGTGGGTCGTTCGTCGGGTCCGGCGCCGACCGTGGAAATACCGGCGCAGCACCAACTCACCTGACCCTATACCCGTGTTTCCGGCAGGTATCAGGGGCATGGGAGATGGCTCACCCGTGGAACATCCGGGCCCGTCGGGGTGTTGTTGTGGGGTCCGTCCGAGCGCGGGCGAGCTCAGCCCCAGGGCGGGATGATGGTCCGCGCGGTCAGCTCGGACTGGGTGATCGGGTCGCCGTTGAGGATCGGCAGCATCCACAGGAAGTTCGCCACCACGATGCCGACGTAGAGCGAGACCATGGCGATCAAGAGGTATCTGCGTTCCATCCCGACCTTCGCCCGGCCGAGGATGTCGCCGAGGACCAGGCTGATGCCGATCACCAGGAACGGGGCCAGCGAGGCGGCGTAGAAGAAGTACATCTGCCGGTCCAGGTTGGCGAACCACGGGATGTAACCGGCGCCGTAGCCGACCAGCACGGCGGCGTACCGCCAGTCGGTGCGGCCGATCGCCCGCCACAGCGCCCAGGCCAGCACGAAGAACGCCAGGAACCACATGGCCGGCAGGCTGATGATGAAGATCCGGGCGACGCAGTCGTTGCTGCCGTCGCCGCAGGACATGTTCGACCCGACGTAGGTCAGCACCGGGCGCAGCCCCATCGGCCAGGTCCAGGGCTTGGACTCCCACGGGTGCCGGGACGCGACATCGTCCGGGGTCAGCAGCGTCGAGTGGAAGTCCAGCATGCGCCAGGTCCAGGTCCACAGGGTGTTGTCCCAGAGTCCGGCCAGCCACTTGAAGAACCCGGTGTCCCAGGCGCCGCACGGGTTGCCCTCGGCGGTGCAGATGACGTTCCGCGGGAAGGCCGTCTCGGAGAAGAACCAGGCCCACCAGGAGGCGATGTAGGTACCGATCGGGATGACCGCCAGCGACCACAGCCCGGGGGCCAGGTCACGCCGGACCACCGCCGCGACCGGTCGGCGGACGCCGGCCTCCTTGCGCGCCAGGATGTCCCAGATGATCGTCAGGATGCCGAAGGCGGCGACCCAGTAGATGCCGGAGTACTTGATCCCGGTGGCCAGGCCCAGGCAGATGCCGCAGCCGAACCGCCACCAACGGGCGCCGAGCGCGATGCCGGCCCGCTCGCCGGAGCGGGCCCAGAAGCCCGGCCCCTTGGCCGGTTCGTGCAGGAAACCGCCGAAGGTGGCCGCCTCCAGCCTGGCCCGCACCTGGTCCCGGTCGGCGATCAGGCAGGCGAAGGCGGCGATGACGAACAGCTCCTGGAACACGTCCAGCAGCGCGGCCCGGGCCAGCACGTGGGACAGGCTGTCGCAGATGATCAGTACCCCGGCGATGCCGCCGATCAGGGTGCTGCTGGTCATCCGCCGGACCACGCGGATCACCAGCAGGATGATGATCGTGCCGGCGACCGCGGAGGAGAAGCGCCAGCCGAACGAGTTGTAGCCGAACAGCCACTCGCCGATCGCGATCAGCTGCTTGCCCAGCGGCGGGTGCACGACGACCCCATACGCCTGGTTGTCCTCGACGCCCAGGTTGCGCATCACCTCGGCGGCCTGGACGGCGTAGTACTTCTCGTCGAACAGCGGGGTGCCGACGCCGCCGCTGCTGCCGCCGTCCACCGCGTTGCCCAGGCCGACGAACCGCAGCACGCCGCCGATCAGGGTGAGCAGCCCGGTGACCAGCCAGCCGCGGGCCCGGTCGCTGGGCAGTCCGGTCGGACGACGACGCTCCGGCCGTACCGGGGGCAGGAACGGGGGCACCTCGCCGATCGCCACCACGCCGCGGGCCGGATCCGGCCGGGACTGCCGCAGGTCGTCCTCGTCCAGGCCCAGCACCGTCGGCCGGGCGACCAGGTCGTCGGGCCCGAGCGGGCCGGGTGGGGTGTCGTGTTCCGTGCGGTCGTCGGCAGCGGCGTCAGCGGCCGGCGGGGCGGTCATGCGGACGATCGTAGGGTGAACGGATGATGCGCCGGGTGAAGTGGGTCGACTGAGGTGGATCCGGCCGCCGTCCCTGCCACTGTTCCCGCCGCCGACGCACCGTTCCCCGGCGCCGGGGTGCTGGTGCTGGCCGGCACCCCGCTGGGCAGGGTGTCCGACGCCTCGCCGGGCCTGGCCGCGGTGCTGACCGCCGCGGACGTGATCGCCGCCGAGGACACCCGGCGCTTCCACCGGCTGGTCACCGATCTCGGCGTCACCGTGCGCGGGTCGGTCGTCTCCTACTACGAGGCCGTCGAGCAGAGCCGGATCCCGGCGCTGATCGGCCAGCTGCAGCAGGGGCTGACCGTTGTCCTGGTCACCGACGCCGGCATGCCGTCGGTGTCCGATCCCGGCTACCGGTTGGTCGCGGCGGCCGCGGCCGCCGGGGTGCGGGTGACCTCGGTGCCCGGCCCGTCGGCGGTGCTCACCGCGTTGGCGCTGTCCGGGCTGCCGTCGGACCGCTTCACCTTCGAGGGCTTCCCGCCGCGCAAGCCCGGCGCCCGCCGGTCCGCGCTGCTGGAGCTGGCCGGGGAGCGCCGGACGATGGTGTTCTTCGAGTCCGTGCACCGGCTGGACGAGACGCTGGCCGCCATGGTCGACGTGTTCGGCGCCGACCGGCCGGCAGCGCTGTGCCGGGAGCTGACCAAGACCTACGAGGAGGTCCGCCGCGGCACCCTCGGCGAGATCACCGCCGGCGCCGGTGATGTCCGCGGCGAGGTGACCCTGGTGATCGCCGGAGCGTCCGGTGCCGTCGACCAGGAGGTCACCGACGAGCAACTGGCCGCCGAGGTGGCCGAGCTCGTCGGCGGCGGGGCGTCCCGCAAGGACGCGGTCGGTGAGATCGCCGCCCGCCGCGGCCTGCCGCGCCGCCGGGTGTACGACGCCGCCCACCGCTGACCGCCCCACCTGGCGCGAGGATCTTCATCGCCGACGCGTGTGAAAGTTGCGGGATTGGGACGGGTGGGGCGGTTGTCGCCATTTTCGGACGCGCCTGCGATGAAGATCCTCGCGCCGGGCAGGGGCAGGGCGGCAGGAACGTCGGTGCGCGGACCGGGCCTGCCGGGCTACCGTGCGGAAGCCGACCGGACGGACCGGCCGGGACGACGAGGTGAACCACCGATGAGCACGCTGAAGCAGACGCTGCGGGACGACATGACGACCGCGATGAAGGCCAGGGACACGCTGACCCTGGGCACCCTGCGGATGGCGCTGGCCGCGATCACCACCGAGGAGGTCTCGGGCGACACCGCCCGCGAGCTGTCCGACGCCGACGTGCAAAAGGTGCTCGCCCGCGAGGTGCGCAAGCGCAAGGAGGCCGCGGAGGCTTTCGCCGGCGCCGGCCGCGCCGAGCTCGCCGACAAGGAGAAGGCCGAGTCCGAGGTGCTGCAGGCCTACCTGCCGCAGCAGCTCACCGACGACGAGGTGGCCGCCCTGGTGGCCGAGGCCGTCGCCGAGGTGGCGGAGACCGTCGGCGCCGCACCGACGATGAAGCAGATGGGCCAGGTCGTGAAGCTGGCCCAGGCGAAGGCGGCCGGGCGGGCCGAGGGCGGCCGGATCGCCGGTGCGGTGAAGAAGGCTCTGTCCTGACCGGAGCACCGCTCGACCCGATGCAGGTGCGGGCGCAGTCGGTCCACGACGACGGCACCGAGGACCGGGCGACCCAGCAGGAGCGCACCCGGGTCGCCTACGACACCGTCGCCGAGTCCTACGACGAGTTGCTCCGGGACATGATCGGGACACACCCGCTCGACGACGCCGTGCTCGCCGCGTTCGCGGACCAGGTCCGCGAGCTCGGCGGCCCGGTGCTCGAGGTGGGATGCGGTGGCGGCCGGATCACCGGGCACCTGGCGGCGGCCGGGCTGATGATCTCGGGCAGCGACCTGTCGCCGGGGATGATCGCCGTGGCGCGCCGCCGGTTCCCGGAGGTGTCGTTCGACGTCGCCTCGATGACCGGCGGCCCGCTCGCACCGAACGGTTCGCTGGCCGGGGTGCTGGCCTGGTACTCGGTCATCCACCTGCTGCCGACCGACCGGCCGATCGCGTTCGCCGCGATGCACGCGGCCCTGCGGCCGGGCGGCCGGGCGCTGGTGGCCTTCCAGGTCGGCACCGACCGGCGCCTGCTGCAGCAGGCCTACGGTCACGAGATCGCGCTGGACGTCTGGCGTCTCGACCCGGACCTGATCACCGCCGAACTCGCGGAGGCCGGGTTGCACGTGGACGCCCGGGTAGTGCGCGCCCCGAGCGGACCCGAGAAGGCCGATCAGGCCTTCCTGTTCGCCCGCCGGGACCGGTAGACCGGCCGGACAGCACGGGCCGGTACCGAGATCCCCCGAACGGAGTGCAACCGGATCGGGGGTCCGCTGCGTCCGACACTCCATGAGAGCCATCACCACAGCGCGCCGCCCGCGCACCGCAGCACTGCTCGCCGCTCTGGCCGCGGCGGCCCTGCTCGCCGGTTGTGCCGGCGGAGCGGTGGCCGGATCGCCGACCGGGACCTCCGGCAGCACCGTCCCGACCACGGCAACGTCACAGACTTCCGGGACCACCGGGGCGACGCAGTCGTCGCAGGTCACTCCCGCCCAGGTCCCGGGGTATCCGACACGTCCCGACCGGCCGGTGATCTCGGTCGTTCACACGATGGCCGGCGTCGGCGGAATCAGCGGTGAGCAGCGACTGGTCGTCTACGGCGACGGCACAGTGCTGCGACCGGACGAGGACGGGACCGGTTGGACGGTGGCGGTTCTCGCCCCGGGAGAGCTCGACGCACTGATGATCCGGGCGACGGAGCTCGGGCTGCTCGGGGATCTGGACATGGGCGAGCCGGGGATCACCGACTCCCCGTGGACCACGATGACGATCACCCTGGCCACCCGCGAGATCGAGCACCGCGTCTACGCGCCCGGCTACGAGGAAGGTCTGACCGGGGCGCAGGTCGACCACCGCCGCGCCTTCGGGGCGCTGTCCGCGGAGATCGCCGGACTGGCCGGTGACCGGCTCACCGCACCCGCTGCGCCGTACGAGGTCTCGCGCTACCGACTGATGGCCAGGTACCTGCCGCTGGACGGCGATCCGGTGCCGGAGCAGACCTGGGGTGGTCCGACTTCCCTCCGGGAACTGCTGGGGGACAGCGGGTGTGCTGAACTGGCCGGCCAGGATGCCGCTGCGGCCGCTGTTCTGTTGGCCGGGACCGAGGACGACGTGATGGTCGGTGGCGCCCTGACCGTCGGCGTCTCCACGGGGGTGGCGACCCCGGAGTCCCTGTGGTTGTCCTTCGTGCCGCTGTTGCCCGGCGACGAGGGCTGCCCCTCGACCGGTGCTCCCGCCAGCGAGCTGACCGCGCCCTGGCCGGGGGAGAACCGCCGCCCGGCGACGGCCTGGGAGCAGTGGATCGCCACCCAGTCCGTGCACGAGGCCGGTGCGGACGGCCTGCTCGGCCCGGATGCCTCCAGCGCCGCCGATCTGACCTGGTACGACCTGACCTTCTCGGTGGCCACCGCCGACGGTCGGACCGTCGTCGACGTCACCGCGCAGCACAGGCACTCCGGGTCGGGGGACGACCCGCAGACGTTCGCGGTGCGGGTCGACGCGTCGACCGGGGAGCTGCTGGAGCACCGCTGACCGGTCCCGGGCTGCACGAGCCGAGCACGGTCGGGCAGGATGGACCGGCCGGATCACCGTCCGGCTCAGTCGCGAAGCATCGCAGCCCGGATCGACGAGGAGCACCGCACATGACCGAGAGCCCGAAGGCAGAGATCGGAGTCACCGGTCTGGCGGTGATGGGGTCCAACCTGGCACGCAACTTCGCCCGGAACGGTTTCGTGACCGCGGTGCACAACCGCTCGTACGCCAAGACCCAGGCGCTGCTGGAGGAGCACGGCGGGGACGGCACGTTCGTCGGGTCGGAGTCTGCGGCGGACTTCGTGGCGTCGCTGGCCACGCCGCGCAAGATCATCATCATGGTGAAGGCCGGTGGCCCGACCGATGCGGTGATCGACGAGCTGGCGGAGCTGCTGGAGCCGGGGGACATCCTGGTCGACGGTGGCAACG
This sequence comes from Nakamurella alba, assembly GCF_009707545.1. Classification (NCBI taxonomy): domain Bacteria; kingdom Bacillati; phylum Actinomycetota; class Actinomycetes; order Nakamurellales; family Nakamurellaceae; genus Nakamurella; species Nakamurella alba. Next base: position 418,753 of record NZ_WLYK01000001.1, read on the forward strand.
CGAAGTTCTCCGACACGATCCGCCGGGAGGCGGCCATGCGGGAGAAGGGCATCCACTTCGTGGGATGCGGCATCTCCGGTGGTGAGGAGGGCGCCCTGCTGGGGCCGTCGATCATGCCGGGCGGGTCGAAGCAGTCCTACGAATCGCTGGGCCCGATCCTGGAGAAGATCTCGGCGCACGTGGACGGGGCGCCGTGCTGCACGCACATCGGCACAGACGGTGCCGGGCACTTCGTGAAGATGGTGCACAACGGCATCGAGTACGCCGACATGCAGCTGATCGCGGAGGCCTACGACCTGCTGCGCCGGGGTGCGGGGCTGTCGCCGGCGCAGATCGCGGACATCTTCGCCGAGTGGAACAAGGGCGAGCTGGACTCGTTCCTGATCGAGATCACCGCGCAGGTGCTGGCGCAGGTCGACGCGACCACCGGTGGTCCGTTCGTGGACATCGTCAAGGACGTGGCGGGGATGAAGGGCACCGGGACGTGGACGGTGCAGACCGCGCTGGACCTGGGTGTGCCGGTGTCCGGGATCGCCGAGGCGGTGTTCGCGCGCGGGCTGTCCTCGCAGGGCGAGCAGCGGGCGGCGGCGCAGCAGGTGGGTCTGCCGGGGCCGCAGGAGCAGTGGCCGATCGAGGACCTGGACGTGTTCGTGGCGACGGTGCGGGTGGCGCTGTACGCGTCGAAGATCGTGGCCTACGCGCAGGGGTTGGACGAGATCCAGGCCGGGGCGAAGGAGTACGGCTGGGACATCGATCTCGGTGCGGTGGCGCGGATCTGGCGGGGCGGCTGCATCATCCGGGCGGTGTTCCTCAACCGGATCACCGAGGCCTATGACACCACCGCGGAGAAGCCGTTGTCGCTGCTGTTCGCGCCGTACTTCACCGAGGCGATCGGCGGGGCGCAGGGGCCGTGGCGGGACGTGGTGGCCGGGGCGGCGCGCTACGGCATCCCGACGCCTGGATTCTCCTCGGCGCTGGCCTACTACGACGGGCTGCGGGCCGAGCGGCTGCCGGCGGCGCTGATCCAGGGGCAGCGGGACTTCTTCGGCGCGCACACCTACCAGCGCACCGACAAGGAAGGCACCTACCACGTGCTGTGGTCCGGCGACCGCAGCGAGGTGCAGTCCTGACCCGCTGACACCTGACGGGGCGGAGCCGGCTGCGAGGAGGCGTCCGGGCGGATGACCGGCGTGCTGCTGTGGATCACGGTGGTGCTGGTCGGCGTCGTGGCGTTGCTCGTCGCGGTCCGGCTCCGGTCGCGGGCCACCGCCTCGCCGGACCTGCGGGCCGCGTCCCGGGCGCTGGAACTCGTCGGCTCGGCCGTGCCGCCGCTGCGGCACGGCCTGGACCGGGAGTCGGCTGCGGTGGCCCTGCCGCCGCTGCGCCGGCTGCTGGCCACCGACGGGGTGGCGCTGCTCGGGCCGGACGGCGAGGTGCTCGGTGCGGACGGCCCGGCGGGCCGACACGCCGCCGAGATCACCGGCGCGGCAACGGAAGCCGCGGCCTCCGGGCGACGGAGCGTGGTGCGGCTGGCGCTGTGCGGCAGCACGGACTGCACCGCGGCCCGGGCCCTGCTCCAACCGCTGGTGGTGGCCGGCCGCCCGGCCGGGGTGCTCGCCGTGCTGGCCGGCAGTTCGGTCGGGCCGCACCTGGTGACGGCCACCGACGAGTGTGCCCGGTTCGTCAGCGGCCAGCTGGAGCTGGCCGGCGCCGACTCGGCCCGGGCCGACCTGGCGCGGGCCGAGGCGCGGGCGCTGCGGGCACAGATCTCCCCGCACTTCGTCTACAACTCGCTGGCCACCATCGCCGCCTTCGTCCGCAGCGACCCGGACCGGGCCCGCGACCTGCTGCTCGACTTCGCCGACTACACCCGCTACTCGTTCCGTTCGGCCGGCGACTTCACCACGCTGGCCGACGAACTCGGCAACATCGACCGGTACCTGGCGCTGGAGCGGGCCCGGTTCGGCGACCGGCTGCAGGTGCGGCTGCGCATCTCGCCCGAGGTGCTCGGCGTGGTGATGCCGTTCCTCGCGGTGCAGCCGCTGGTGGAGAACGCCGTCCGGCACGGGCTCGCGGACCGGCCGGACGGCGGCACGGTGACCATCGAGGCGGCCGACGTCGGCGCCGACTGCGTCATCTCCGTCGAGGACGACGGCATCGGGATGGATCCGGCGACGGTCGGGGTGCACGACGCGGGCGAGACCCACGTCGGTCTCGGCAATGTCGACGACCGGCTGCGGGCCGTCTTCGGCGAGGACTACGGGTTGGTGGTGGAGACCGCACCGGGGGCGGGCACCAAGGTGGTACTGCGGGTGCCGAAGTTCGCGCCGGGTGTGCGGGTGGACTGACCCGGCCGGGATCCGGCCGCGCGCCCCGGAACTGTGGGAGCATCCCCGCATGACCGCACTCGCCGAGGAGGGCCTGGTGGTGCTCGCCGTCGACGACGAGGAGCCCGCCCTGGCCGAGCTGGTCCACCAGCTGTCCCGGGATCCGCGGATCACCACGGTCCGTACCGCGCACGACGCGACCGGTGCGCTGCGCGAACTGCAGGACCGGTCGACGCCGGTCCCGGACGCGGTGTTCCTGGACATCAGGATGCCCGGGCTGGACGGGATGGAACTGGCCCGGGTGATCGCCGAGCTGCGTACCCCGCCGGCCGTGGTGTTCGTCAGTGCGCACGACGAACGGGCCGTCGAGGCCTACGACATCGGAGCCGTGGACTACGTTCTCAAACCGATCCGGGCGCAGCGACTGACCGCGGCGGTGGACCGGGTCAGCCGGCTGACGCGGTCCGGGACGGCCGACCGGGAGCAGCGGGCCGCACCGGCCGACGAGACCATCGCCGTGGAACTGGCCGGCGCCACCCGGCTGATCCCGCGGTCCACGGTCTGCTGGGTGGAAGCGCAGGGCGACTACGCGCGCCTGCACGTGCAGGACGGCAGCTCGCACCTGCTGCGGGCGCCCATCTCCACCCTGCAGCAGCGCTGGGAGGCAGCCGGGTTCGTCCGGGTGCACCGCAGCTTCCTGGTCGACCTGGCCCGGATTACCGAGCTGCGGGCGATGCCGGGCGGTCACCAGGTCACCCTCGGCAACCACCCGCGCTGTCCTGAGATCCCGGTGGCCCGGCGACATCTCAAGGAACTGAAGGACCGGCTGTTCGCCGCGGACGCGCTCGGCCGGGCGCGGTAGCCGGTGGCGGTCGAGCGGCCCCGGCGGGTGCGGGTGGTGCTGGCGGACCGGCGTCCCGCGCCGGCCCCGGTGCCGCCGGAGGACGAGGTGCGCGAGCAGACCGAGGTGGGCCGGCTGCTGGTCCGCGGACTGATGCGGGCGCAGCTGGCGCTGGCACTGCGGCTGGCCGCCATCGCAGTGCTCGGGGTGGGCACCTGGCCGGCGCTGTTCGCGGTGGTACCCGGTCTGGCGGAGATGCGCTGGCTCGGCGTGCCGCTGCCCTGGTGGGTGCTCGGGGTGGCCGTCCCGCTGGTGGTGCTGGTGGTGGCGCGGGTGTTCCTGCGCCAGGCGGTCCGCAACGAGGACGAGTTCACCGCACTGCTCCGCCGATGACAGCCGTGGTGGTGCCGATGGGAGCGGTCGGATCAGCGGCGCTGTCGGATGAACGGCGCTGTCGGATGGACGGCGCTGTCGGATGAACGGCGCAGCCGGATGAACAGCGGGCTCGGTGCCTCAGTGCCGTCAGCTGTGGCCGTCGGGCTGGTGGTGCTGGCGACCGTGCTGATCGGTGCCTACGGCCAGCGGCTGTCCCGCACGACCGGCGACTTCCTGGTGGCGTCGCGGATGGTGGGCCCGACCTGGAATGCGGCGGCCATCTCCGGCGAGTACCTCTCCGCCGCATCCTTCCTCGGCGTCGCCGCGCTGATCGTGCAGTTCGGCGCCGATGCCCTCTGGTACCCGATCGGTTTCACCGCGGGCTACCTCGCGCTGCTGCTGTTCGTCGCCGCACCACTGCGCCGCTCCGGTGCCTACACCGTGCCGGACTTCGCGCAGATCCGCTGGGGATCGCTGCGGCTGCGCCGGCTGGCGACCGTGGTGGTGCTGGTGATCGTCTGGCTCTACCTGGTGCCGCAGCTGCACGGTGCCGGGCTGCTGCTGCAGTACCTGGTCGGCGTCCCGCGCTGGGTGGGGGTGGTCGGGGTCGCCCTGGTGGTCACTGCCAGCGTGGTCGCCGGCGGGATGCGGTCGATCACCTTCGTGCAGGCCTTCCAGTACTGGCTCAAGCTCTCCGCGGTGGCCGTCCCGGTGGTGGTGATGATCGCGCTGCTCCGCGGTGACGCCTTCTCGGCGCTCGACACACCCTGGGCAGCACCCGGTCTCGGCTTCGGTGGCGGTGCTGCGCTGCCGGAGGTCTACTCGGTGGTGATCGCCACCTTCCTCGGCACGATGGGCCTGCCGCACGTGCTGGTCCGCTTCTACACCAACTCCGGGGGCGGCGCGGCGCGGCGGACCACGGTGCAGGTGATCACCCTGCTCGTCGTCTTCTACTTCTGCACGGTGCTGCTCGGGCTCATCAGCCGGTCCGCCGGTGCCGACCCGGCCGGCGGTGACCTGGTGATCCTCGGTGTGCCGGCCCGGGCGCTGGACGGCAGTGCCGCCACCGCCGGCACCGTGCTCGCCGCGATGATCGCGGCCGGCGCGGTGGCGGCCTTCCTGTCCGCCTCCTCCGGCCTGCTGGTGGCGGCCGCCGGGGTGATCTCGACGGACGTGCTGCCCGGCCGGGTGCGGGACTTCCGGGTGGCGGCGGTGCTCGGGGTGCTGGTGCCGGTGGCGGTCGCGCTCGGTGCCGGCGGCACCGACATCGTCCGGGTGGTGGGCATGGCCTTCGGGTTGGCGGCCTCCACCTTCTGCCCGCTGCTGGTGCTCGGCATCTGGTGGCGCGGGGTGACGGTGGCCGGTGCGGCGGCCGGGATGCTCTGCGGCGGCGGGCTCGCGCTCGGGGCGGTGACCGCCGGCATCGTGCTGGGCGACCGGGCCGGCCGGTGGTCCTGGCTGCTGGAACAGCCGGCGGTGATCAGCGTTCCGGTCGCCTTCGCGGTGATGATCGGGGTGTCGCTGGCCACCCGGCGGACGGTGCGCCCGGAGGTGGACGCCGTCCTGGCCCGGCTGCACCTGCCCGGCACCCTGCACCACCGCTGACACCGCACCGGCAGCACTCCGTCACCGCCACGGAGATCTGCCCACCACCCCGGCCGACGACCGTTCGACCGGCCCGGGACCGCCGTTCGTCGCACCGGTGGTGCCGCTGTCCGCAGCCACCGCCGCGGCTGCTGTGCGCGCCGCCGCCGGGTTCCTAGTGTGAGGCCGACCACAGAGCCGGTGGCCCCTGACGATGCTGTCGCCTCGTCGGTCGGTCACCCCGACGACGAGGAGGTCGTGCGTGTCGTCCGAGACCGACGTATCCGGCAGGTCCGAGACGGACTTCGAACACCTGCAGGCCACACCCGAGTTCGCCCGGCTGCGAAGGGCGTTGCGCCGCTTCGTCTTCCCGATGACGGTAGCGTTCCTGGCCTGGTACCTGCTCTACGTGCTGCTGACCGCGTATGCGCGGGACTTCGTGTCCACCAAGGTCTTCGGGTCGGTGAACGTCGGCTTCCTGCTCGGCTGGGGCCAGTTCGTGACCACCTTCGGGATCGCGATCCTGTACAGCCGGTACGCCGACCGCAAGCTCGACCCGCAGGCCGAGCAGATCCGCGAAGAGGCGGGGGAGCACCGATGAGCGCACCGTTCCTGACCTTCGACGGCACGCCCGTCGCCGCCGAGGCCACCGCGTCGGACGGCCACCAGACGCTGACCATCATCCTGTTCGGGGTGATCGTGGCTGGCACCCTGGGCATCACCATCTGGGCCAGCCGGCAGAACCGCAGCGCCGCCGACTTCTACGCCGGCGGCCGGTCCTTCACCGGCATGCAGAACGGCCTGGCCATCGGCGGCGACTACATGTCGGCGGCCTCGTTCCTCGGCATCACCGGGATCATCGCGCTCTACGGCTACGACGGGTTCCTGTACTCGATCGGATTCCTGGTGGCCTGGCTGGTGGCGCTGCTGCTGGTGGCCGAGCTGATGCGCAACACCGGCAAGTTCACCATGGCGGACGTGCTGTCGTTCCGGATGCGGCAGCGGCCGGTGCGGACCGCGGCGTCGATCTCCACCGTCGTGGTGTCGATCTTCTACCTGCTGGCGCAGATGGTCGGTGCGGGAGAACTGGTCTCGCTGCTGCTGGGCATCAGCAGCGCCGCCGCGAAGAACGGGATCATCGCCCTGGTCGGCGTTCTCATGATCGTCTACGTGGTCTTCGGTGGGATGAAGGGCACCACCTGGGTGCAGATCATCAAGGCCGTGCTGCTGCTGGTCGGCACCGGCGTGCTGACGGTGTGGGTGCTGGCCAAGTACGGCTTCAACATCTCCGGCCTGATGGACGCGGCGGCCAACGCCTCCGGCAAGGGCGACGCCTTCATCCAGCCGGGCCAGCGGTACGGCGTCGAGAGTGCCGACGCCACCAAGACACTCATCTCCAAGCTGGACTTCATCTCGCTGGGCCTGGCACTGGTGCTGGGGACCGCCGGGCTGCCGCACATCCTGATCCGCTTCTACACCGTGCCGGACTCCAAGGCCGCCCGGAAGAGCGTCAACTGGGCGATCGGGATCATCGGGCTCTTCTACCTGATGGTGCTGGTGCTCGGCCTCGGGGCGGCGGCCCTGGTCGGCGGCGCGGCGATCACCGCGCAGTCCAAGGGCGGCAACACCGCGGCACCACAGCTGGCCGAGGCACTGGGCGGACAAGGCACCACGCTCGGCGCTGCGATGCTGGCACTGATCGCGGCCGTCGCCTTCGCCACCATCCTGGCGGTGGTCGCCGGGCTCGCCCTTGCGTCCTCGGCCTCGGTGGCACACGACCTGTACGCCAACGTGATCCGCCGCGGCAGGGCGACGGATGCACAGGAGGTGCGGGTCGGCCGGATCGCGGCGGTGGTGATCGGGGCGGTCGCCATCGCGCTGGCCATCCCGGCGCAGAGCCTGAACGTGGCCTTCCTGGTGGCGCTGGCCTTCGCCATCGCCGCCTCGGCGAACCTGCCGGCGATCCTGCTGTCGTTGTTCTGGAAGAAGTTCAACACCCGGGGCGCCACCTGGGGCATCTACGGCGGCCTCGGATCCGCCCTGGTGCTGCTGGTGTTCTCGCCGAACGTCTCCGGCACCGCGACCAGCCTGATCCCGTCCGCGGACTTCGACTGGTTCCCGCTGGCCAACCCCGGCCTGGTGTCGATCCCGCTCGGTTTCATCTTCGCCATCGTGGGCGCGCTGACCAGTTCGGAGCACGACAAGGCCAAGTGGGCCGAGCTGGAGGTGCGCTCCCTCACCGGCCTCGGGGCCGAGAAGGCTGTCGGGCACTGAGGGTTCGTCCCTCGGGGTCTGAAGTGCCGGTGGAACGCCGGAGGCCGGGTACGACGCTCGTCGTACCCGGCCTCCGGTCGTGCAGGTGGATCAGGCGGGCTCGGGCACCGCGGTCGCCGGAACGGTGACCTCGGCGCGGGCCTCGCTGCGGCGCGGCGTGCCGCGGACGGCGAACAGCACCAGCAGCACGGTGGCGGCCAGGAAGCCGGCGGCCACCAGGAAGCCACGGTCGGCGCCCACCACGAAGGCGTGCTCCGCGGCCTCGGCGGCGGTCGCACCGACCGGCGGGACGGCGCCACGCGAGGCGGCACCGAACACGGTGACCAGCACGGCCAGGCCGAGCGCACCGCCGACCTGCTGCGTGACGTTGACCAGCCCGGAGGCGGCGCCGGCGTCGGCCGGCTGCACCCCGCGCAGCGACAGCGCGGTCAGCGGCACGAAGGCCAGGCCGTTACCCAGACCGAACAGGATCAGCGGGAACAGCAGGTCCAGGTAGGACGAGTCGGCGTGCAGCTGGGTCAGCCAGAGCAGACCCAGGGTGGACACCGACAGCGCACCGGCGATCAGCCACTTGGTCGGCAGCTTCTCGGCCAGCACCCGGGCGGAGAGCTGGGAGGCGGAGAAGACCATGACGGTCAGCGGCAGGAACGCCAGGCCGGACTGCAGGGCCGAGTAGCCGAGCACGTCCTGCAGGAACTGGCTGAGGAAGAAGAACATCCCCATCATCCCGGCGACCAGCAGCAGCCGGGCCACGTAGGACACGGCGCGCTCCCGGTCGGCGAACAGCCGCAGCGGGGTGATCGGCGAGGTGGCCCGCAGTTCGACCGCGATGAAGGAGGCCAGCAGGATCACGCCACCGGCGAAGGCGGCGATGGTCAGCGGGTCGCTCCAGCCGTCGGAGGCCGCACGGACGAAGCCGTAGACCAGGCCGGTGGTGCCCAGCGTGGAGGTGACGGCGCCGGCGAGGTCGAAATGACCGGTACGGCGAGGGGTCTCGGACATCGCGACGATCGCGCCGACCAGCACGGCGATACCGATCGGGACGTTGACGAAGAACACCCAGCGCCACGACGCCCACTCGGTGAGCATGCCGCCGGCGATCAGGCCGAGGGCGGCACCGCCGATGGACACCGCGGTGAAGTAGCCGAGCGCCTTGGTGCGCTCCCTGGCCTCGGGGTACATCGTCATCAGCAGGGCCAGCGCGGACGGCGCGGCCATCGCGGCACCGACGCCCTGCAGGGCGCGGGAGGCCAGCAGCAGGCCCTGGCCCTCGGCGAACCCGCCGGCCAAGGATGCGGCGGCGAAGATGCCGATGCCGATGAGGAACACCCGGCGGCGGCCCAGCAGGTCACCGGCGCGGGCGCCCAGCAGCAGCAGGCCACCGAAGACCAGCGTGTAGGCGTTCACCACCCAGGACAGGCCGGTGGGCGTGAAGCCGAGCGAGGACTGCAGGTCGGGCAGCGCGATGTTCACGATGCTGGCATCCAGCACGATCATCAGCTGCGCGGTGAGCACCAGTGCGAGCACCAGGCCGCGGGAGCGCTGCCGGCGACCTCCCGGTGCTGCGGTGGGGGCACTCGTCGCGGTGCCGGCCCCTGCGGGCCGGTCCACGGAGGACTGGACGGACATGCGGACTTCCTTCCGACGCCAGGTGGCGTACTCTTGCGCTAAGCGGAGGCTTCCTCGAAGTGGAGCTGGCCTCCGGATAGAACTATACGGAGGGTGCCTCCGGTTCTGCAAGTGGATGCTGCCGTGGACTGGTGTCGATCATGGTGTCGCCGGTGTCACTGCAGGTCGGACCACCGGCAGCAGTCGGAAACGCAGTGGATGTCGGTATCGTCGGGACCGGAGGGACCCCGCCGGGGACCGACGGAGGAGTGACAGGAGCGGTGGACGTGACGACCAGGACCCGGCTCGCCGAGGCGCCGGACCGCGCGGCGCCGGCGACGCCCGCCGTGAAGCCGCTGCGCGCCGACGCGCGCCGTAACCGCGACAAGGTGCTGGCCGCCGCCGCGACCGCGTTCACCGCGAACGGCGTCGACGTCTCGCTGGAGGACATCGCCCGCCAGGCCGGGGTCGGCATCGGCACCCTCTACCGGCACTTCCCGACCCGGGAGGCGCTGGTCCTCGGCGTCTACCGGCAGCAGATCGACGAGCTGGACGCCACCTCGCTGCGGCTGCTCGACGAGTTGCCGCCGGGAGAGGCGCTGCGGGAGTGGATGCACGCCTTCGTGAACTACGCGGCGGTCAAGCGCGGCATGGTCGGACTGCTCAAGTCGATGATGGAGACGGACAGCGAGCTGTTCGTCGACGCGAAGGCGACGCTGCACGCGGCCGCGAACAGGCTGCTCAACGCCGCCCGCGAGTCCGGCGAGATCCGGCCCGACTTCGGCGGTTTCGGGCCGCCGGAGCTGTTGCGGGCGATGGGCGGGGTGTGCATGGCCACCGACCAGCCGGCCGCCGGCCCGGTGGCGGTGGCCCTGATCGACCTCATCTACGACGGGCTCCGCTACCGCGCCGGTTCCTGACCCCGGTCCGGTCGCGGCGGCCCGGGAAAGCCGATGGCCGACGCGCACTAATCTGGGTGCATGAGTTCCGTCCTGACCGCGGTGGCCTGGCCCTACGCCAACGGCCCCCGCCACATCGGCCACGTGTCCGGCTTCGGCGTCCCCTCCGACGTCTTCTCCCGCTACCAGCGGATGGCCGGCAACGACGTGCTGATGGTGTCCGGGACCGACGAGCACGGCACGCCGATCCTGGTGCAGGCCGACCAGGAGGGGGTGTCGGCACGCGAGCTCGCCGACCGCTACAACCGGGTCATCGTCGGCGACCTGCAGGGGCTCGGCCTGTCCTACGACCTCTTCACCCGGACCACCACCCGCAACCACTACGCGGTGGTGCAGGAACTGTTCCGCACGGTGCACCGCAACGGGTATCTGGTGCCGCGCACCACCATGTCGGCGATCTCGCCGTCCACCGGCCGCACCCTGCCCGACCGCTACATCGAAGGCACCTGCCCCATCTGCGGGTACACCGCGGCCCGCGGCGACCAGTGCGACAACTGCGGCAACCAGCTGGATCCCGTCGACCTGATCGAGCCGCGCTCGCGGATCAACGGCGAGACACCGAAGTTCGTCGAGTCCGAGCACTTCTTCCTGGACCTGCCGGCCCTGGCGGGGGCGCTCGGCGACTGGCTGCGCACCCGGAACGACTGGCGCCCCAACGTGCTCAAGTTCTCGCTGAACCTGCTCGACGACCTCCGCCCGCGGGCGATGACCCGCGACATCGACTGGGGTATCCCGGTTCCCCTGGACGGCTGGCGCGAGCGCGGCGACAAGAAGCTGTACGTCTGGTTCGACGCGGTGATCGGCTACCTGTCCGCGAGCATCGAGTGGGCGCGCCGCTTCGGCAAGGACGCCGACCAGTGGCAGAAGTGGTGGAGCTCGGACTCCGGCGCCGCCCAGTACTACTTCATGGGCAAGGACAACATCACCTTCCACTCGCAGATCTGGCCGGCCGAGCTGCTCGGCTACGACGGCCTGGGCGAGCGCGGCGGTGCCCCGGGCACCTTCGGCGGGCTGCAGCTGCCCACCGAGGTGGTCTCCAGCGAGTTCCTCACCATGAGCGGGTCGAAGTTCTCCACCTCCCGGAAGACGGTCATCTACGTCGGTGACTTCCTGAAGGCCTACGGTCCGGACGCGCTGCGCTACTTCATCGCAGCCGCCGGCCCGGAGAACCAGGACGCCGACTTCACCTGGGAGGAGTTCGTGCGGCGCACCAACTTCGAGCTGGCCAACGAGTGGGGCAACCTGGTCAACCGCTCGATCTCCATGGCGCACAAGAACTTCGGTGAGATCCCGCAGCGCGGTGCCCTGCAGGACGTGGACGCCGAGCTGCTGGCGGCCGCCGGGAAGGGCTTCGACACCGTCGGGGACCTGTTGGCGCGCAGTCGGTTCCGGGCCGCCTCCGGTGAGGCGATGCGGGTGGCGGCGCTGGCGAACAAGTACCTGTCGGAGACCGAGCCGTGGAAGCTGGGGGCTGACAAGGAGCGGCAGGGCACCGTGCTGCACACGGCGCTGCAGGTGGTCGACGACGTCAAGACCATGCTGACGCCTTTCCTGCCGCACTCCAGCCAGTCGGTGTTCGCCGCGCTCGGCGGCGAAGGTGTGTGGGCGGCGCAGCCGGAGATCCACGAGGTCACCGACTTCGACGACGACGTCGAGGGTGTCGGCGTGCCGCCAGTGCGCGACTACCCGGTGCTGACCGGTGATTACGCCGCCGAGCAGGCGCGGTGGGTGCGGACGGAGATCACCAGCGGACGCCGACTGCAGAAGCCGAGCCCGCTGTTCACCAAGCTCGACCCGGGGCTGGGCGAGACCGGCCCGGACTGGGCGCCGATCGCGTGACCGTGCACGAGGCGGTCGCCGACAGGAAGCCGGCGCCCGTCCCGGAACCGCTGCCCGCCCAGGTGGTGGACGCGCACACCCACCTGGACGCCTGCGGCTGTCTCGACGCGGCCGACGTGGTGGCCGCCGCTGACCGGGCCGCGGCGGTGGGGGTGACCCGGCTGGTGACCGTCGCCGACGACCTGGCCTCCGCCCACTGGGCGGCCCGGGCCGCCACCTGGGACCCGCGGGTGTTCGCGGCGGTCGCCCTGCACCCGACCCGGGCCGACACGCTCGACGACGCCGCCCGCCGGGAGATCGAGTCGCTCGCGGGCTCCGACCGGGTGGTGGCGATCGGCGAGACCGGTCTGGACTTCTACTGGGACGCGGCGCCGCACGATGTGCAGCGGGAGGCCTTCGCCTGGCACATCGACCTGGCCAAACGGACCGGCAAGGCGCTGATGATCCATGACCGGCAGGCGCACGAGGCGATCTTCGACGTGCTGGACGGCGAAGGCGCCCCGGAGACCGTGGTCTTCCACTGCTACTCGGGCGACGCGGAGATGGCCCGTCGCTGTGCCGACCGCGGGTGGGTGCTCTCCTTCGCCGGACCGGTGACGTTCAAGAACGCCCGGGACCTCGCCGAGGCGGCCGCCGTGATCCCGGGTGATCTGTACATGGCCGAGACCGATGCACCGTTCCTCACCCCGCACCCGCACCGTGGCCGACGCAACGAGCCGTACGCACTGCCGTGGACGGTCCGGGCCCTGGCAGCGCTCCGTGATGTGGATCTCGATACCGTCTGTGACCAGGTGCGGGGGACCGCGGAACGGGTGTACCGACTGCCGCAACCGACGGCCTGAAATCGTCACCGCGTGCACGGTCCGGCCGTGCGCAGGGCGCCCACGGCGTACGAACGGCTGAAGTGTCGACGCGCGAGCGGCCGTGAGGTTGCCGGTCCGTGCCCCTGTCGTTATTGTCTTGTGACAACGGCCGGGATGGGGAAGTTCCGGGTGTCGGGGCAGGTGCAGTACCGGCGAGGCCCGTGCGAGTGTGCGCGGAAGGCTTCCGGTGCCGCCCTGCCTTTGATCGTGTGCACAGCCGCGCCACGTCACGACGCCCCGCCACTGCCCGGGCAGCACGACCCTGGACGGACCCTTGACCACCTTCTTCGACCGTTTCGCGCCTGCCCGCGGGACCGAATCGGACACCGGTGCCGATTCCACCGCCTTCGACAGTGCTGCTGCCGCGGAAACGCTCCGGGCCGTCCCCCTGCTGCCGTTCCAGGCCGACCGTTCCGCATCCTCCGCCGCCGCGGCCGAGGATGCCGTGCCCGCTGCCGCCGTGACCGCCCCGGTGGATGAGCGCGAGACCGACGAAGAAGCCCCCACCACCGCGCCCGTGGTCGCCGTCGTGGACACCCCTGCGGAGACCGCAGCGGACAACGTTGCCGAGACCGGCACCGCCCCGCCGCCGCCGGCGTCCGGCACCCCGATCGCTGTGGACCGCCCGGGACGCCGCCGCGGTCGCCGGGTCGCCCTGGTCGCCGCCGCCGTGTTGGTGGCAGGACTGACCGTCGGCGGCGGCACCGTCGCCGCCATGACCAAGACCGTCACCGTCACCGTCGACGGCGAGCAGCGTCAGGTCACCACGCTGGCCGGCTCCGTGTCCGGTGCGCTGGAGGCCGCCGGGCTGCAGGTCGGCGAGCACGACACGCTGGCTCCGGGTCTGGGCACCGACATCTCGGACGGTTCCTCGGTGGTGATCCAGCGCGGCCGCGAGTTCACCCTGACCGTCGACGGCACCCCGCAGACCGTGTGGACCACCGCCCGGACGGTCGACGAGGCGCTGGCCGAGCTGGGCGAGAACCCGGCCGACTACCAGCTGTCCGCGGATCGCTCGCGGGAGATCCCGCTGACCGGCCTCGGGGTGAGCGCGAAGACCCTCAACGACGTCAGCGTCACCACGCCGGCCGGCAAGAAGATCTCGGTGAGCACCACCGCCACCACCGTCAAGGACCTGCTGGCCGAGCAGAAGATCCCGGTCGGCAAGAACGACCGGCTCTCGGTGCCGGCGACCACCCCGCTGACCGACGGCGTCGCAGTCACCATCCGGACGCTGCCGACGGTCGTGGTGGCCGACGGGTCGAAGCCGGGAGCCGCGTCCGCCACCGAGGCGAAGACCGTCGGTGACCTGCTCAAGGCGCAGGGCATCACGCTGGGCAAGGACGACACCGTCACCCCGGCACTGACCACCCCGCTCGCCGAGGGTCTCAAGATCAGCATCACCCGCATCGGCTACACGGTGGAGGTGCGCTCCGTCGCGACCGCCCAGCCCGCCGACCAGACCGTCGAGGACGACACCATCGACCAGGGTGTCACCCAGGTCGACCAGCAGGGTCGCGGTGGCGTCGTCGAGGTGACGCTGCGGACGAAGGTGGTCAACGGGAAGCCCGGGACCCCGACCGAGGTCTCCCGCAAGACGGTGACCGAGGCGCTGCCGACGATCACCCGGGTCGGCACCAAGGTCCCGCCGCCGCCCGCCCCGGATCCGGCCCCGGCCGCCGATCCGGCTCCTGCGGCCGACCCCGCCCCGTCGGCCGCTGCTGATCCGGCTGCTGCCGCTGCGGACCCCGCCGCCTATTACGCGGACCCGGCGCACTGGAGCACCGACTGGGATGCCATCGCGCATTGCGAATCGACCGGCAACTGGTCCATCAACACCGGCAACGGCTATTACGGCGGTCTGCAGTTCGACTACGGCACCTGGCAGGGCGCCGGTGGCGGTGTGTACGCCGAGCGGGCCGACCTCGCCACCAAGGCCCAGCAGATCGCGATCGCCGAGAAGGTCTACGCCGACCGGGGTCTCCAGCCCTGGGCGTGTGGGTACGCCGCCGGCTGATCCGCTCTGCCGTGACGACCGGCACATCATCGGCACCCGACCGCAGGCTGCGGCCGGGTGCCGATGTGTCTTTCCGGTCAAAGGTCCGGCGGGTCATTCCGGCAGGCATGTCACACGGGTGGCGGATTCGCATCGGCGTATCAGCAACAATGTTTTCGACAATGTCCGGTTTGCTTCTCGGTGAATGTTCTTGTTATCGTCCTGTGATAGCCGCCGGGATGGTCCGAAGAGATCTCCGGCGTCGGCAGGTCAGCGGTCGCATCGGTTCGTCGGGGGTCGATGCGCTTCGCACCCACAGGTACTGCCGCCGCCGGCGCACCCTGCCCGGGCACCTCGACCACCCGGAGATCCGTGAGCAAGCACCGCGCCGCCGACGACGACAGAGCCGACCGGCCTGATCAGTCCTGGCAGCGGCTGCTGGCCGCCGCCGAGGCCGGCGAGCCCGGCGCCACCCAGCTCCGGCCGGGCGGGCGACGCAGCCGTCGCGCCGCCGAGGACGAGGACTCCTCGGGCACCGTCATCTCTGCTGAGCCGGCCGTCGTCGCTGCCGACCTTGTTGCTGCTGACCCCGCCGCCGCTGCCGAGCTCGCGGCCACCGATCCGGCTGCCGGTGCTGTCGTCGGGTCCGGGGCTCCGGATCCGGGCGCCATCGAAGCCGGCGCCGCCGATGTCAGCGCTGTCGATGCCACCGACGAGATCCCCGTGCCCGCGGCGCTGACCTCCGTCGACATCGAGGAGCCCGCGGACGCCACCGCGGAGATCCCTGTTGTCACCGATGAGCAGGGCGAAGACGACCCGACGGGCCGCGAGCGGGCCGTGTCGGCAGTCGACGAGGTGCGGTTGCGTCGCGGATGGCGCAAGCCGGTGCTGATCGGCGCAGCCGCGGCGCTGTGCCTGCTCACCGCGGGTGGCGGCACGGCCCTCGCGTTGCGCAAGCAGGTCACCCTGGTCGTCGACGGCCAGACCACCCAGATCTCGACCTATGCCGGCACCGTCGCCGACGCGCTGGCCGCCGCCGGCATCGACGAGGGTCAGCACGACGTGCTCGCGCCGTCCGCCGGCAGTTCCATCTCCGACGGGTCGACCATCGTGATGGAGCGGGCGCGGAAGCTGACGCTGACCTGGAACGGCAAGCAGCAGGACGTCTGGACCACCGCCCGGACCGTCGACGAGGCGCTCGCCGATCTCGGCGTCGGCGACCAGCGTGGCCGGACCCTGTCACTGTCGGCGGACCGCTCGCGGGACATCCCACTGGACGGCATGGCGGTCACCGCGACCAGCACCGTCCGGGTGGAACTGTCGGTCGGCGGTGCGGCGGCCACCGAGCAGGTCACCGGTGCGACCACCGTCGGCGAGCTGCTCACCGAGCACGGCGTGACGCTGGGCGCCTCGGACACCGTCGAGCCGGCCGTGTCGACCACACTGGCCGCCGGGATGTCGGTCGTGGTCAACCGGGTCGTCACCACCTCGGTGACCGAGAAGAAGGCGCTGGCCCAACCGGCCGACCGCCGCGTCGAGGACAAGAACGTCGATCTGGGGACCACCGTCGTCGCCACCAAGGGCAGCGCGGGCGAGGAATCCGTCACCTATCGCGTCACCACGGTCAACGGCACCGAGACCGCGCGGGTGGTCACCGGCCGGAAGGTGCTCACCGCGCCGGTGTCCTCGCTGATCAAGGTCGGCACCCGCACCCCCGAGCCGGGCACCCCCGCCGAGGCGGCATTGGCCGAGAAGAAGTTCACCTACGACGGCGAGCAGGTCTTCACCCACGACACCACCTTCGGCGTCGACTGGGACGGGCTGGCCTTCTGCGAGTCCACCCACAACCCGAAGGCCGTCAACGCCTATCCGTCGGCCGGCCTGCCCACCTACGGCATGTTCCAGTTCGACATCCCCACCTGGGAGTCCGTCGGCGGGTCCGGCAACCCGATGGACGCCACTCCCTCCGAGCAGTTGATGCGGGCCAAGCTCCTCTACCTGCAGCGCGGCCTCGAGCCCTGGGCCTGCCGCGACTCCGCCTGATCGCTGACCGACGCGCCGGACGGGGGATCGTTGATCAGCCGCACCCGCAAAGGAGCTGATCGGTGCCATTCAACCGTAGAAGGCGCGGGTGAACGGCACGGATGTGCCGCCGACCGAGGTGGTCCGCCACCATCCCGGCCCCGGCCGATCCGTCCGTTTCCGGCACCGTCCTGGCGCCAGGCCGGGAGGCGGGCTCCGATCGGTGCCTTCTGACCGCGGAAGGCGCGGGTGAGCGGCACGGATGTGCAGCCGACCTGATCCGCAGCCCCGTCCGGTCCGTCCGCCTCCGGCACCGTCCTGGCACCAGGCCGGGGAGGTGGGTTCCGATCGGTGCCTTCTGACCGCGGAATCCACGGCTGAACGGCACGGATGTGCAGCCGATCTGATCCGCAGCCCCGTCCGGTCCGTCCGCCTCCGGCACCGTCCTGGCACCGGGCCGGGACGCGGGCGCCGATCGGTGCAGTCCGACCGCTGAATCCACGGCTGAACGGCACGGATGTGCAGCGGCGGGACGTCGGCTCGGTGGTGCGACCCTCGGCTACGGCGACAGTCTCACCATGGGCGCGATCACCTGCACCGTCCGCGAGTACGGCGTCACCTGCGCCGACTACTACAGCGACCACTACTTCCACCTGAACAGCCAGTACTGGATGACCGGCTGAGCCGGTCGGGGCGCTGCTCCACCCGTGTGAGGATGGTGGGGTGAGCGACGAGCAGACCGCGGCGGCCGGGACCGGTCCGTCGCCGCTGACCCTGCTCGGCGCCGCGGAGATCCGCCGGCTCGCCGCCGAGCTGGATCTGCGCCCGACCAAGACCCTCGGGCAGAACTTCGTGCACGACGCCAACACGGTGCGGCGGATCGCCGATGCCGCGGGCATCGGTCCGGGCGACCATGTGCTCGAGGTCGGGCCGGGACTCGGCTCGCTGACCCTGGCCCTGCTGGAGCGGGCCGGCCGGGTCACCGCCGTCGAGATCGACCCGCGGCTGGCCGGGTTGCTGCCCCGCACCGTCGCCGAGCACGCACCGGACCGGGCGGCCGACCTCACCGTGATCGAGGCCGACGCACTGCGGGTGGCGCGCGCCGACATCGACGGGGAGCCGGTCGCCCTGGTCGCGAACCTCCCGTACAACGTCGCCGTGCCGGTGCTGCTGCACCTGCTCGCCGAACTGCCGTCGCTGCGCACCGTGCTGGTGATGGTGCAGGCCGAGGTCGCCGACCGGCTGGCCGCCCCGCCCGGATCCCGGACCTACGGTGCGCCGAGTGCGAAGGCCGCCTGGTACGGGCGCACGAAACGCGCCGGGGCCGTGGGCCGGTCGGTGTTCTGGCCGGTGCCCGGTGTGGACTCGGCGCTGGTGTCGCTGCACCGGCACGACGTCCCGATGGGCGGGGAGCGTGCGGCTGTCTTCGCGGTGATCGACGGTGCCTTCGCCCAGCGCCGGAAGACGTTGCGCTCCGCCCTGTCCGGTTGGGCCGGGTCGGCGCCGCGGGCCGAGGCGGTGCTCCGGACGGCCGGTGTCGACCCGTCGCTGCGCGGCGAGATGCTCGACATCGGAGCGTTTGTCGCCATTGCCGCGGCTGCGGACGAGGTCCCCGGGGACGCCGATCCCGCTGACGACCCCGCGGGCTCCGCCGGATGAGCCGCAGCACCCAGGAGGTCCGGGTCCGGGTCCCGGCGAAGATCAACCTGCTGCTCGCGGTGGGCGATCTGCGGCCCGACGGCTACCACGACCTGGTCACCGTGTTCCACGCCGTGGACCTGTTCGACGAGCTCGTCGTGCGGCTCGCCGACCGGCACTCGGTGCGCACGGTGTCGCCGGGCAGCAAGGCGGTGGCCGGTGTGCCGGCCGGCGCCCGCAACTTGGCCGGCATGGCCGCGCGTCGGTTGGCCAAGGAGTATCGGGCGACCGGCCCGGTGGCCATCGAGATCACCAAGCAGATCCCGGTGGCCGGCGGGATGGCAGGCGGGAGTGCCGACGCCGCAGGCGCTCTCGTCGCCTGTGATCGATTGTGGGGGACCGACGTGCCGCGCGACCGGCTGGCCGCCATCGCCGCCGAGCTGGGCTCCGACGTGCCGTTCGCGCTCCGCGGCGGCACCGCGGTCGGCACCGGCCGCGGCAACCTGCTCTCCCCGGTGCTGACCCGGATGCAGCTGCACTGGGTGCTCGGGCTGGGCCACGAGGGCCTGCTCACCCCGGCGGTCTTCGGCGAGCTCGACCGGCTGCGGGCGGCCGGGGACCCGCCGCGGGTACCCGGAGTCGAGGACATGCTCTCCGCCCTCGCCTCGCACGACGTGCACCGGGTGGCCGCCGCGCTCGGCAACGACCTGCAGGCGGCGGCCATCTCGCTGCAGCCCGGTCTGCGTCGCACGCTGCAGGCCGGCCTGCAGGCCGGTGCGCTCGGCGGGATCGTCTCCGGGTCCGGTCCGACCACTGCTTTCCTCTGCGAGAGTGCCCAAGCCGCAGCGGATGTCGCCACCGAACTGGCCGGCACCGGCACCTGCCGGTCGGTGCGGGTGGCGAGCGGCCCGGTGCCCGGCGCCCGGGTGATCGGATGATGCGCACCACCGGGCGTCCGGCAGCGCGTGGGCGATTGCTCACGGGATGCCCGACGTCGGGGACGGTGCAGGTGGATGTGGCCGGCAGGAGTGCGGATCTGGGCGCGGAAGTGGGTACGGCATGGCGAATCTGGTGAACCTGGAAGCGGTCTCGGTGAACCGCGGGGTGCGGACCGTGCTGGACGGGATCTCGCTCGGCGTACAGACCGGTGACCGGATCGGGGTGCTCGGCCTCAACGGCTCCGGCAAGACCACCCTGCTGTCGGTGCTGGCCGGCCTGGTCCCGCCGGACTCCGGCCGGGTCGCCGTGTCCCGCGGCACCACCATGGAGGTCGTCACCCAGGGCGGCGAGCTGCCGCCCGGGGACACGGTCCGCGAGGTGGTGCTGGCCCGGTTCGGCGACGGGGACCACGGCTGGGCCTCGGACTCCGCCGTGCGCGGCATCCTGGACGGCCTCGGCCTGTCCGCGATCGGGCTGGACTCACCGGTGGACCGGCTCTCCGGCGGTGAGCGCCGGCGGGTCGCCCTGGCCGCGGTGCTGGTCACCCCGGACAGCCCGACCGACATCCTGGTGCTCGACGAGCCGACCAACCACCTGGACATCGAGGGTGTCGCGTGGCTGGCGGAGCACCTGCTCTCCCGGCGCAGCGCGCTGATCACCGTCACCCACGATCGCTGGTTCCTGGACGCGGTGGCCACCACCACCTGGGAGGTCGTCGACGGCACGGTGTACATCCGCGAAGGCGGCTACTCGGACTGGGTGTTCGCCCGCGCCGAGCGGCTCCGGCTGGACCGGGCCGCGGAGGACCGCCGGAAGAACCTGGCGCGCAAGGAACTGGCCTGGCTCCGCCGCGGCGCGCCGGCCCGGACGTCCAAGCCGCGCTACCGGATCGACGCGGCCGAGGCGCTGATCGCCGACGTCCCGGAACCGCGGAACGTGGTGGAGCTGCACACCTTCGCCCGCCGTCGCCTCGGCAAAGACGTGCTGGACGTCGAGGACGCGACGGCCACCGTGCCCACCCCCGACGGCGACCGGGTGCTGCTGGACGACGTCACCTGGCGGATCGGGCCCGGTGACCGGATCGGCCTGGTCGGCGTGAACGGCTCCGGGAAGTCCACCTTGCTGCGGGTGCTGGTCGGGGAGCGCCCGCTGGAGTCCGGCGTGCGCAAGGTCGGCTCGACCGTGCGCATCGGGTACCTGTCCCAGGCGGTGGCCGAGCTGCCGGCGGACCTCCGGCTGATCGAGGCGGTCTCGGAGATCGCCGGCACCGTGAACCTCGGCGGCAAGGACCTGACCGCCGGTCAGCTGGCCGAGCGGTTCGGCTTCACCAACGCCCAGCAGTGGACCCGGGTGGGGGAGCTGTCCGGCGGTGAGCGACGCCGGCTGCAGCTGTTGCGGATCCTGATGGCCGAGCCCAACGTGCTGGTCCTCGACGAGCCGACCAACGACCTGGACACCGACACGCTCTCCGCCCTGGAGGACCTGCTCGACTCCTGGCCGGGCACCCTGCTGGTGGTCAGCCACGACCGGTACCTGGTCGAGCGGGTCACCGACGACGTGGTCGCGCTGTTCGGGGACGGCCGGATCACCGGCCTGCCCGGCGGGATCGACGAGTACCTGCGGCGTCGGCGGGAAGGTGCCGCTGCGACGGCCCGCCCTGCGGCAGGCCGTCCGGGCCTGCCGGGTCCGGCAGCGCCGGCAGCGCCGACCGCCCTGGACCCGGGTGAGGCGCGGCAGCTGCGCAAGGACCTGCAGCGGCTGGAGAAGAAGATGGAGTCGTTGCAGCGCAAGGAGTCCGATCTGCACAGGCGACTGGCCGACGTGGGCGCCGACTTCGCCGCGGCGGCGGCGATGGACGCCGAGCTGCGGTCGGTGCTGGGCGAGCGGGAGGACGTCGAGCTGGAATGGCTGGGCGTGGCGGAGAAGCTGGAACAAGGCTGAGCGTCGCCGCGTCGGTCCCACCGGGCGGGACACCCGGAGGAGGTCAGGTCGCGACGAAGTCCAGCACGTGACCGGCGAAGTCGGCGGGATCGGCGACATGCGGGCGGCGGCCCCCGGCGACGGTGTTGCGTTTCGCGTCCGGCACCGCCCCGGCCAGCTGGTCCAGCAGCGCCCGCTCACCGGTGTCCGCGCCGCTGTGCCCGAGAATGAGCGTGGGTGCGGTGATCGTCGCGAGCCGGTCCCACCAGGCGGGATCGGCCTGGGCCAGCTGGTCCAGCACGCTGCGGGCGCGGGACAGGCCGGACAGGTTCTGCCGGAGCTTGCCGCGGCGCAGGGTGGTCAGGGCGCCGTTCACCGCCATGCCCATCGACATCCGCGAGCTGGCGGCCGGGCCGGACCGCGGCGGCAGCGCCGGGTCGACGACCACCACGTGGCCGAACATGTCGGGCAGGGTCGCGGCCAGCGACAGAGCGAGGTAGCCGCCGAAGCCGTGGCCACCGATGTCGATGGTCTTGCCGTCGGCCAGCGCGGGCAACGCCAGGGCCAGGTACTCGACGAAGGACGCCAGATCGGTGGTCGGGACCGGGTCGGAATGACCCGATCCCGGCAGGTCCAGCGCCACCAGTTCGCGGCGGGCCTCGCACACCGGGCCCGTCAGCTGCTCGAAGACGGCGGCGGAGTCCCCGAGGTCGTGCAGCATCAGCAGCGGCGGCCCGGTGCCGTTGCTGCAGATCCGGAGTTCGCGTTCGTCGATGAGCATGTCGTGCACAGCGCTGTACATCCGCCGATCATGACTGATCAGCGCCGATCCCGCAGGGCGGGACGGGGTCGGGGCGACGTGCGCGGCAGGGCGGCGGAGGCGGACAGGGTCAGGTGGCCACCTCGCGGAGTCCGGCGTCGCCTTCGTCCACGTGGAAGTCCTCGCCCCTGGTCAGGTCGCGGCCCTCCCGCGCCTTCATCGCCCGCAGCACGACCGTCACGACCACGGCGACCACCATGTTCGCCACCAGCGCCACGATGCCGACGTAGATCTGGATCGTGGACCCGCTGAACGGGTGCCAGCCGAAGATCGACAGCTCACCGAGGGACAGCGCCGAGCCGCCGAAGTGCAGCTTGCCGTTGGCCGGGTTGGGGATCGTGTAGAGCAGGTACAGCCCCCAGGCCATCCCGACCACCCAGCCGGCGATCAGCGCCCGGGAGTGCAGCCACCGGGTGTACAGCGCGATGGCCACCGCCGGCAGGGTCTGCAGGATGATGACACCGCCGATCAGCTGCAGGTCGATGGAGAACTGCGGGTCGACGAACAGGATGAACGCCACCGCGCCGAACTTGACCACCAGCGAGGCCCACTTCGCCTGCTTGGCCTCCTGTTTCGGCGTCGCGTGCTTGGCGATGTACTCCTTGTAGATGTTGCGGGTCCACAGGTTGGCGGCCGCGATCGACATGATCGCCGCCGGCACCAGCGCGCCGATCCCGATCGCCGCGTAGGCGACACCCGCGAACCAGTCGGGGAACTGGCCGTCGAACAGCGCCGGGATGATGGTGTTGCTGTCCGGCCGGCCGGTCGCGTTGTTGGTCACCGGCTTCGTCCCGGCGGCGATCGCGGCGAAGCCCAGCAGCGCCAGCAGGCCGAGCAGGAACGAGTACGCCGGCAGCGCGATCATGTTCTTCTTGATGGTGTTCCGGCTCTTGGACGCCAGGATCCCGGTGGCCGAGTGCGGGTACAGGAACAGCGCCAGCGCCGAACCGAGAGCCAGTGTGGCGTACTGCAACTGGTTGTTCCCGGTGAGCAGGATCCCGTCCGCCTTCGACTCGCTGGCGTCGAACTTCGCCTGTGCGGTGTCGAAGATGTGGCTCCAGCCGCCGAGCTTGCTGGGCAGGTAGATGACCGCCACGATGATCACGATGTAGATCAGCGAGTCCTTGACGAACGCGATCAGCGCCGGCGCGCGCAGCCCGGACTGAAACGTGTACAGCGCCAGCACCAGGAACGCGACGAACAGCGGCAGGTGGCCGACGATCCCGGACCCGTTGATGCCCATGGTGCGCAGCACGGCCTCGAGACCGACCAGCTGGAGGGCGATGTAGGGCATGGTCGCGACGATGCCGGTGATCGCGACCAGCAGGGCCAGGGTGGGGGAGGAGTAGCGTCCACGGACGAAGTCGGCCGGCGTGACGTAGCCGTTCGCCCGGGACACGGACCACAGCCGCAGCACCGGCAGGAAGACGATCGGGTAGAGCACCACCGTGTACGGCAGGGCGTAGAAGCCCAGCGCCCCCGAGCTGAAGACCAGCGCCGGCACGGCGACGAAGGTGTAGGCGGTGTAGAGGTCGCCGCCGACCAGGAACCAGGTGATCCAGCCGCCGAACTTGCGGCCACCCAGGCCCCACTCGTCGAGGTGCTCCATGGTGTCGCCGCGCTTCCAGCGGCTGGCCAGGAAACCCATCACCGCCACCCCGACGAAGAGCACCGAGAAGACGATCAGCTCGACGACCTGCCCGCCGGTCATCGCCGGGCCTCCCCGAGGTCGCCTTCGTCCGGGTTCGCCGGCGTCAGCGCCGGGGATCCCGGCGCCCGTAGGTGTTTCGTCGCGGCGAAGACGATCCAGACGCAGGCGACACCGACGAAGACGAAGGCGAACTGGTACCAGTAGAAGAACGGCATCCCGAACAGTCGCGGCCCGTCCTTGTTGAACCAGGCGGTGATCAGCATCAGCAGCGGGACCAGCAGCAGCAGGTTCCAGGGACTGAAGATCAGGGCGTTGTGCGACCGCTCCGACGGGTCCGTGCCGGCCATCGTGTCCTCCGCTCCCGACCGCTCCGGCGCGGTCGACACGGGGACTCTAGGACCGCGCGGGGGCAGTGGCGAACGCTCGGTCCGGTTCGCCCGATTTTCGGAGTCCAAGATCAGGATTCCGCCCGGATGGAGCAGTGTCGCCGGCCGGTCCCGGACCGATGTTCTCAGCCGGCGAGCAGTTCACGGATCGCCGACTCGGTCGGCGCGCTCACCCCGGCGCCGAACACCGTGGTGGCCAGAGCGCCTGCGGCACAGGCGTACTCGAGCGCCTCGGCCGGGGGCAGCCCGCGCGACCAGGCGACCGCGAGGGCGCCGGTGAAGGCGTCTCCGGCTCCGGTGGTGTCGACGGCGTTCACGGCCGGGGCGCCGACGGCCGCGGTCGTACCCTCCGGGCCGCGGTAGCGGGCGCCCGCCGCGCCCAGCGTGGTGACCAGGTGCGGGATCCGTTGCAGCACCGCATCTCCCAGATCCGCCGCCTCGCCCTCGTTCACGATCGCCACGGTCACCGCGTCGATCAGCTCGTCGGGCAGCGCGGTGACCGGGGAGGCGTTGAGCAGTACCGGGACTCCGGCGGCGGCGGCGATCCCGGCGCCCCGGGTCACCCCGGCCATCGGGATCTCCAACTGGCAGACGAGCACGTCCGCGTCCCGGATCAGCTGCTGCTGGACCGGGTTCAGGTCCGCCAGCGTGCCGTTGGCCCCGGGCACCACGACGATGGTGTTCTCGCCGCCGTCGGCCACCGTGATCAGTGCGATGCCGCTGACCCCGTCGACCCGGTCCAGTCCGTCCCGGCCGACCCCCTCGGCCGCCAGGTGGGCCGCCAGGGTGTCGCCGAACGGGTCGGTGCCCAGCGCCCCGACGAACTGGACGTCGCCGCCGGCCCGCGCCGCGGCGATCGCCTGGTTGGCGCCCTTGCCCCCGGGCACGGTCCGGAACTCCCGCCCCAGGATGGTCTCGCCCGGTGCCGGGAAGTGCGCCACCGTGCCCACCAGGTCCATGTTCATCGATCCGAGCACGACGATCCTGGTGGCCTGCGCGGGCAACGGTCTCTCCTGGGGGTCGGTGGTGCGGCGCTCGTGATCCCGGCTCTCCGGCCGGGACCGGCCGAACCTACCGCGGACCGGGCTGCTCTACGGTGGTGGCCATGAGCGCCTTCCTCGACGCCCTGCGCACCGCTGGACAGGGGGACGCCGGGATGACCACCGGTGAGCCGCACGCGGCGGTGCGGACCGGCTGGGACGAGGTGCACCGGGCCGCGCTCGGCGGGGCCGCCGTCCTGGCGGCCGGCGGTCTGGCACCGGGCGACGCGGTCGCGATCCTCGCCGGCGCCCCGGCCGATGTCGCGCCCGCCGCACAGGCCGTCTGGCTGGCCGGTGGGTCGGTCACCATGCTGCACCAGCCGACCGCCCGGACCCGGTTGGACCGGTACGCCGCGGAGACGTTGCGCACCCTCCAGGTGATCGGCGCCCGCCGGGTGGTGGTCGGGGCGCCGTTCGACGAGTTCGCCGACGCGCTCCGGGAGAACGGGGTGGACGCGGTCACCGTCGACGAGCTGCGCGCCGGCGACCCCGACGCCGCCCCCGACGTGACCCGCGGCGACGACGACCCGGCGCTGCTGCAGCTCACCTCCGGCTCCACCGCCGCACCGAAGGCGGTCCGCATCACCCACGGCAACCTCTGGGCGAACCTCGAGTCCATGTGTGCCGCAGCGGATCTCCGTGGCGGCCGGGACGTGATGGTGTCCTGGCTGCCGCTGTTCCACGACATGGGCATGGTCGGCTTCCTGACCCTGCCGATGTGCCGCGGGATCGATCTGGTCACGGTGACCCCGGCCGACTTCCTCGGCCGGCCGCTGCTCTGGCTGGAGCTGATCAGCCGGTACGGCGGGACCTGCACGGCCGCGCCGAACTTCGCCTACGCGCTGGCGGCCCGGGTGCTGCCGCGTGCGGAGGAGCTGGACCTGTCCACCCTGCGGTTCGCGCTCAACGGGGCAGAGCCGATCGACGTGCGCGCGGTCCGCGGCTTCCTGGCGGCCGGGGAGCGGTTCGGCCTGGCACCGACAGCGGTGGTCTGTGCCTACGGCATGGCCGAGGCGACACTCGGTGTGTCGTTCCATCCGTGGGGCACCCCGCTGGAGATCGACGTGCTGGATGCGCACGCCCTGGAGCACGAGGCGCGGGCGCGACCTGCCGAACCCGGACCGGACACCCGGTCCTTCCCCGTCCTGGGTCCGCCGCTGGACGGGATCGAGGTACGGGTGGTGGCCGACGACGGTGCCGTGCGCGGCGACCGTGAGGTCGGCGTGCTGCAGCTGCGCGGCCCGGCGATCACCTCGCTGTACCTCACCGTCGACGGCCCGGTGCCCACCCGCGGCGACGACGGCTGGCTGGACACCGGCGATCTCGGCTACCTGGCCGACGGCCGCGTGGTCGTCTGCGGGCGGGTCAAGGACGTCATCATCATGGGCGGGCGCAACATCTACCCGACCGACGTGGAGCGGGTGGCCGAAGAGGTCGACGGGGTCCGCGCGGGCAACGCGGTGGCCGTGCGCTGGGTGGAGGACGGCCGGCGGGAGAGTTTCGCCGTCGCGGTGGAATCGCGGCAGGCCGACGACGAGTCGGCGGCGGCCGGGATCGCGAGTGCGGTGCGGTCGGCGGTCACCGCCGCGATGGGGGTCCGGCCGGGGCTGGTGAAGGTGCTGCCGGTCGGCACGCTGCCGAAGACGCCGTCAGGCAAGTTGCAGCGGGCCGCCGCCGGGAAGCTGCTGCAGGCCTGAGTGCGGGCCCGGAGGTCTCCGGGCAGTCCTGAACACGGCGCCGGAAGTCTCCGGGCAGTGGTGGGCACCGAACCGGAAGAAACGGGAAGATTCACGAACAACCGGGAACCGGGACGTATCGGACGGCGTCGGATCGGCACCTGACAGCCGACCGATGCACCCAGCCCGAGGATCCGACATGAACCCGACCGACTCCCGCACGACGACCCGCACCCGACCGACCGGCCGGCCCGGCCGCACCGCCGACCGGCGCGGCACCACCCGCAGCGTGCGCGCGCTGGCCGGTCTGGCCACCGGTGCCGCCCTGTTGCTGGCGGGCGCCTGCGGCTCGCAGGGCACCCCGGTGCGCGCCGACGGCACCACCCCCGCCCTGACCACCCCGGCCGCGAGCGCCACGACCACGGCGCCGGTCAGCAGCAGCGTGGTGGACGGGCCGGCCGGTACGTACCCCACCGGCACCGTCATCGAGTACACGTGGAACACCGGGTCGATCGCGCCGCCCTACAACCACGAGTGGACCGTCACGCTGACCGTCGGCGAGGACGGGTCCCCGGACACCGGAACGTTGATGTTCCAGGCGATGTACGTCGAGGACGAGCCCAGCTGGGAGCAGACCTTCGAGCCCGGCCCGGAGGCGGTGGCCGCCTACCTCGCGGTGGTGCACGAGCAGTTCCCGGACGGCACCATCGACGACGCCGACGACGGATCGGTCGGCGGCTCCTGGGCGACCTACCGGATCACCCTGCCCGACGGCACCGTCTTCGGTGACCGGCTCGGGTTCAACCGCGACTCGCGGATCGCCATGGAGGCGTTGGAGGAGGCCTCGAAAGCCCTTGTCCCGGCCAAGGTCTGGAACGAGGTCGAGGGTCAGTACCTGGACTGGCAGGCGGAACAGGACCAGTAGCCGCGCCCGCTGCTCGGGCACGGCTCAGGAGCCGTGGATCCGGTTCTGCGTCTCGAGCAGCCCGATCTCCAGCAGCGACTCCGCGGCGTCGGCCGCCAGTTCCAGCAGCAGCGGCAGTTCTTTGCGCTCGGCGGCGGAGAAGTCCTTGAGCACGTAGTCGGCGGGGTCCTGCCGGCCCGGGGGCCGGCCGATGCCGATCCGCACCCGCAGGTAGTCCTTGGTACCGATCGAGGCGGAGATCGAGCGCAGCCCGTTGTGGCCGCCCTCGCCGCCGCCCAGCTTGACCCGGATGGTGCCGGCCGGGATGTCGAGTTCGTCGTGCAGCACGACGATCTCGGCGGGCGGGGTCTTGTAGAACCGGGCCAGTGCCGCGGTCGGCCCCCCGGAGAGGTTCATGTACGACCGCGGCTTGCCGATCACCACCGACTGCCCGGCCAGCCGGCCGGTGGCGACGTCGGCGCCGCTCTTGTGCGAGGTGAACCGGCTGCCGGCGCGCGCGGCGAGCACATCGGCGACCATCGCACCGACGTTGTGCCGGTTCCCGGCGTAGCCCGGTCCGGGATTGCCGAGACCGATGATCAACGGGGGCACGGCGGGATCCTCTCGATCATGGGTACTCAGCGGCTACCGGCCGGCGGCCGGGGCAGAACCACGGCGGGCGCCGCCCGGGAGTTCCCGGTGCGGCGCCCGACAGGACAGCAGGTGGCGTGGGTTCCGATCAGGACTCGTCGGAGCTCTCGGCCTCGGCGGTCTCGCCCTCGGCAGCTTCGCCCTCGGCGGCCTCGTCCTCCTCGGGGACCTCGGCCAGCTGCGCGGTGTTGACCGCGACGACGAGGGTCTCCGGGTCGGTGACCAGGACGGCGCCGGACGGCAGGGTCAGCGCCCCGGCCAGGATCTGGGTGCCGGCCTCGGCACCCTCCACCGACACCTCGATGCCGGACGGGATGTGCAGCGCGTCGACCTCGATCGACACGGTGGCGGAATCGACCAGCAGCAGGGTCGACGGGGCCGGCTCGCCGACGGTGGTGACCGGCACGTCGACGGTGACCTTCTCGCCGCGCTTCACGATGACCAGGTCGATGTGCTCGACGTAGTCCTTCAGCGGGTGCCGGACGACGGACTTGGCCAGGGCCAGCTCCGACGCGCCGCCCTCGAGCTCGAGGGTGAGGACGGTGTTCGCGCCGGCCTTGATGGCGTGGGCGAACTCGCGGGCGTGCAGCGACAGGTGGCGCGGCTCGGTGCCGTGGCCGTACAGGACGGCGGGGATCTTGCCGGCGCGGCGGGTGCGGCGGGCGCCGCCCTTGCCGAACTCGGTGCGGGTCTCGGCGCTCAGGCGGGACTCGGACACGGTGACTCCTAGCAGACTCTCGGTGCGGTGGGCCTCGGCGATCGCAGCGACGTGCGGATCCTCCGGCCCGGGGGCGTGTGGCCGGGGCGCGGGGACAGGCACAGCGGGACGGACCCACCGCGTCGATCACGGTGATCCGGCATGTCCGCCCGACCGCACCTCCGGGAACCGGAAGGACTGAGCCGACGGACACGACGGGGATCACCCTCGCCGAGGCAACCGCTCCAGCCTACCCGCGCCCGGGGCGCGCTCCAAACCGTCCGCACAGGACCGCCCCGACGGCCGGAGCGGCGCCGGGATCAGTGGTCGACGAGGGTGACCTCGAAGGAGTACTGGCTGGCCCGGTAGACGTGGTGTCCCCACTCGACCACCTGCCCGGTGTCGTCGTGGGTGGTGCGGTCCATGGTCAGCAGCGGGCTGCCGCGGCGCTCGGTGAGCAGCTGGCACTCCTCCGGCAGGCCCGAGCGGGCTCCGATCCGCTGCTTGGCCACCTTGATGTGCACGCCCCGGGACCGCATCACCTGGTACAGCCCGCGGTCCTGCAGGTCGGCGTTGCCGATGTCGGTGAGTTCCTCCGGCAGGTAGTTCTCCAGGATCGCCAGCGGCTCGCCGTTGGCCCAGCGCAGCCGGCGCAGGTGCAGCACCGGCCGCCCGACGGCGACCTCCAGCTGCGAGGAGACCAGCTCGGACGCCGGGATCAGTTCGTTGCACAGCACGTCGGTGCGCGGCGCCTGGTGGTGCCGGCTCAGGTCGTCGAAGAGCGAGGTCAGCTCGACCGGCCGGGTCACCTTGCCGTGCACCACCTGCGTGCCCACCCCGCGCTTGCGGACCAGCAGCCCCTTGTCGACGAGTTCCTGGATGGCCCGGCGCATCGTCGGGCGGGACAGGCCGAGCTGGTCGGCCAGACTGATCTCGTTGTCCAGGCGGGTCCCCGGGCCCAGCTGGCCGGAGGAGATGGCCTCCTCGATCTGCCGGGCGGCCTGGAAGTACAGGGGGATGGGGCTGGACCGGTCGAGGTCCACGAAGAGGTCGGTCATCGGCTCCGCCCGGGGTATGAGGTGACACACAGACTAGCGGGCAGCTCCGCACGACTGAATGACGGAATGTTCTGACAAACTATTGACAGAGCGCGGGCAGCGAGACCAGTCTGGGCGCACACGCCGTCGTGGTCCATGTGCGCTTCCTGGTCTCCGGCCCGTGTGCACGTGTTCCACAGCAGAAAGGCTCGGCGTGGCGCCACATCTCGTCCGGATCGTGTCGGTCCCCGGTTCCCGGGTCGACCGGCGTTCCCTCCCTGCCGTTGGCCGTCGCCGGTGCCTCGGCGGCGCCGGCGGTCCGGCTCCCACCCCCGCTGCCCGCGCGGCCACGTCGTCCCCGGCCGCCCTCCCCGTTCCCGCGTCCGCAACCGCGAAGGTGCTCCATGTCTGACACGCTCGCCGGCCGCTACGCCCGGATCACCGAGATCCGCGCCCAGGACCCGGATGCCGTCGCCCGGGCCGCCGCGGCCCGCCGCCGCCGCCCGCTGCTGCAGGGCGACGGCCGGCTGATGATCATCGCCGCCGACCATCCCGCCCGCGGCGCGCTCGGCGTCGGGTCCTCGCCGATGGCGATGGGCAGCCGGATCGAACTGCTCGACCGGCTGCAGACCGCGCTGTCCCGCCCCGGCGTGGACGGCCTGCTCGGCACCGCCGACATCATCGAGGACCTGCTGCTGCTCGGCGCTCTCGACGACAAGGTGGTCATCGGCTCGATGAACCGCGGCGGCCTGCAGGGTGCCGAGTTCGAGCTCGACGACCGGTTCACCGGCTACGACGCGCAGGGCTGCGCGGACATGGGGCTGGAGGGCGGGAAGATGCTCACCCGCATCGCCCTCGGCGATCCGGGCACCGTGTCGACGATGGTCGCCAGCGCGCAGGCGATCAACGAGCTGGCCGAGCGCAAGCTGATGGCGATGATCGAGCCGTTCTGGTCCTTCCGCTCGGGAGGCCGTGTCACCAACGACCTCTCGCCGGAGGCCGTGATCAAGTCGGTCGCCGTGTGCTCGGGCCTGGGCCGTACGTCCGCCTACACGTGGATGAAGCTGCCGGTGGTGGACGACATGGAGCGGGTCATGGAGTCGACGACCATGCCGACCCTGCTGCTCGGCGGCGACCCGGCCACCTCGCCGGAGGAGACCTACGCGACCTGGCGGAAGGCGTTGCAGCTGCCCGCGGTGCGCGGCCTGGTCGTCGGCCGCACCCTGCTCTACCCGCAGGACGGCGACGTCGCCGCCGCGGTGGACACCGCCGTCTCGATGGTGCGGTGACGGTCGTGCCGCAGCTCTACCTTCCCGCCGGGTCCGCCGCCCGGGACCCGTTCGACCTCGAGGTCACCCCGGAGACCGCGGGCTGGGGCTTCTCCGGTCTGCGCGTGCTCACCCTGCCGCCGGGCGTGCCGGTCGCCGTCGCCACCGGCGAGGACGAGGTGATCGTGCTGCCGCTGTCCGGTGGGCTCGAGGTGCGGGCCGAGGGGCAGCGACTGCTGCTGGCCGGCCGGACCTCCGTCTTCGACGGCGTCACCGACTTCGTGTACCTGCCGCGGGACACCGACGCCGTGCTGGAGAGCGAACAGGGCGCGCTGGTGGCGCTGCCGGCCGCCCGGGCGTCCCGGCGGCTGCCGCTGCGGTACGCCCCGGCCGCCGAGGTGCCGGTCGAGCTGCGCGGCGCCGGTTCGGCCAGCCGGCAGGTCAACAACTTCGCCACCCCGGCCGCGTTCGAGACCGACAAGCTCATCGCCTGCGAGGTTCTCACCCCCGCCGGCAACTGGTCCTCCTACCCGCCGCACAAGCACGACGAGACCTCGGAGAGCGAGTCGGAGCTCGAGGAGATCTACTGGTACCGGTTCCGTTCGCAGGCCCCGGTGCCGGTGAGCGGGCACGGCGCCGGCATCCAGCGGGTCTACGGGACCGCGGACCGGCCGATCGAGATCCTCGAGGAGGTGGCCGACGGCGACACGGTGCTGATCCCGCACGGGTGGCACGGCCCGTCCATCGCCTCCCCGTCGCACGACATGTACTACCTGAACGTGATGGCCGGCCCGGAGCCGACCCGGGCGTGGAAGATCGTCGACGATCCCGACCACGGCTGGGTCCGCGACCGCTGGGCCGACCAGGACGTCGACCCGCGGCTGCCCTTCTACACGGCGACCGCCCCTGCGCAGCAAGGAGATCGGTGATGACCCCGACCACGGTCCGGCTGACCGTCGCGCAAGCGGTGGTCCGTTTCCTCGGGCACCAGTACGTCGAGCGGGACGGGATCCGGCAGAAGTTCTTCGCCGGCTGCTTCGGGATCTTCGGCCACGGCAACGTGGCCGGCCTCGGCCAGGCGCTGCTGCAGGCCGAGATCGAGGAACCGGAGCTGCTGCCGTACCACCAGGGCCGCAACGAGCAGGCCATGGTGCACATCGCCTCCGGCTTCGCCCGGCAGCACGACCGGTTGCGCACCTTCGCGGTCACCGCGTCGGTCGGCCCGGGTGCCTCCAACATGCTGACCGGTGCCGCGCTGGCGACGATCAACCGGCTCCCGGTGCTGCTGCTGCCCGGCGACATCTTCGCCACCCGGGTGTCGTCCCCGGTGCTGCAGGAGCTGGAACTGCCGTCCGGGTACGACGTGTCGGTCAACGATGCCTTCCGCCCGCTGTCGAAGTTCTTCGACCGGGTGTGGCGGGCCGAGCAGCTGCCGGCAGCGCTGCTGGGCGCCATGCGGGTGCTCACCGATCCCGCGGAGACCGGCGCGGCGACCATCGCGCTGCCGCAGGACGTGCAGGCCGAGGCGCACGATTGGCCGGTCGAGCTGTTCGCCGACCGCACCTGGCGGGTCGGCCGGCCGGTGCCCGAGCCGGCGCTGGTGCAGGAGGCCGCCGAGCTCATCCGTGCCGCGAAGCGACCGTTGATCGTGGCCGGCGGCGGCGTCACCTACGCCGATGCCAACGAGGCGCTGCGGGTGTTCGTCGAGACCACCGGGATCCCGATCGGGGAGTCCCAGGCCGGCAAGGGCTCGCTGCCCTTCGACCACCCGCTCAACGCCGGCGCGATCGGGGCGACCGGAACGACGGCAGCCAACGCGCTGGCCCGCGAGGCCGACCTGATCATCGGGATCGGCACCCGCTACTCGGATTTCACCACCGCGTCACGCACCGCCTTCCAGGCGCCGGACGTCCGGTTCGTCAACGTCAACGTGGCCCGGATCGACGCGGTCAAGCACGCCGGGCTGCCGCTGCAGGCCGACGCCCGGGAGACGCTGACCGCGCTGACCGCGGCCCTGGCGGGTCACCGGACCTCCCAGCACTACCAGGACCGCGCCACCGCGCTGGCCCGGGAGTGGGACGCCGTCGTCGTGGCCTCGCACCACTCCGGCTACGGCGAACGGACCGGGGTGCTGGCCCAGGCCGAGGTGCTCGGCGCCGTCGAGGCGGCCATGGAGCCGACCGACGTCGTGGTGTGTGCCGCCGGATCGCTGCCCGGTGACCTGCACGGCATGTGGCGCACCCGGGAGCGCAAGGGTTACCACGTCGAGTACGGCTTCTCCTGCATGGGGTACGAGATCCCCGGTGGGATCGGCATCCGGATGGCCGCCCCCGAGCGGGACGTCTTCGTGACCGTCGGCGACGGCTCGTACCTGATGATGCCGACCGAGCTGGTCACCGCGGTGCAGGAGCACATCAAGATCATCGTGGTGCTGCTGCAGAACCACGGCTACGCCTCGATCGGCGCGCTGACCGAGCAGGTCGGCGTCAGCCGCTTCGGCACGAAGTACCGCTACCGGGACGAGACCTCGGGCCGGCTGGACGGCGGGATCCTGCCGGTCGACATCGCGGCCAACGCGGAGAGCATGGGCGTCACCGTGTTCCGGGCGAAGACGCTCACCGAGCTGAAGTCGGCGCTGGAGTCGGCCAAGGCGCACACCGGCGGGCCGGTGATGGTGCACGTGGACACCGACCTGATCGAGCAGTCCCCGTCCGGCGACGGCTGGTGGGACGTGCCCGTGGCCGAGGTCTCCACCCTCGACGTCACGCAGACCGCCCGCGCGAACTACGACCACCACAAGCAGGCCCAGCGCCCGCTGTTCTAGGACGAGAACCGTTCACCGAGAGGAACTCTCATGACCACCATCACCGACACCGACACTCTGGCGCAGGAGACGGCGGGCCTGCCGGTGCTGCCGCACTGGGCCGGCGGCACCGAGTTCGCCGGGACGTCCGGCCGGACCGCGCAGGTGTTCGACCCGGCCACCGGGGTGGCGTCGTCACTGGTCTCGCTGGCG
The DNA here is from genome assembly GCF_009707545.1 of Nakamurella alba. Lineage (NCBI taxonomy): Bacteria > Bacillati > Actinomycetota > Actinomycetes > Nakamurellales > Nakamurellaceae > Nakamurella > Nakamurella alba. The sequence goes on from NZ_WLYK01000001.1 coordinate 453,084, forward strand.
TCCCGGGAGGACGCGGACGCCGTGATCGCGGCGGCGGCACAGGCCTGGCCGGCGTGGCGGGACATCTCGCTGGCCCGGCGCACCCAGGTGCTCTTCGCCTTCCGGGAGCTGCTCAACGCCCGCAAGGGAGAGCTGGCGGCGATCATCACCGCCGAGCACGGCAAGGTGCTGGACGACGCGCTGGGCGAGGTGACCCGCGGCCAGGAGGTGGTGGAGTTCGCCTGCGGCCTGGCCCACCTGCTCAAGGGCGGCAACACCGAGAACGCCTCCACCAAGGTCGATGTCGCCTCGCTGCGGCAGCCGCTCGGGGTGGTCGGCATCATCTCCCCGTTCAACTTCCCGGCCATGGTGCCGATGTGGTTCTTCCCGGTGGCCATCGCCTGCGGCAACGCGGTGGTGCTCAAGCCGAGCGAGAAGGACCCGTCGGCGGCGAACTGGCTGGCGGCGCTGTGGAAGGAAGCCGGCCTGCCGGACGGCGTCTTCAACGTGCTGCACGGCGACAAGACCGCGGTGGACGCGCTGCTGGAGAGCCCGTCGGTGCGGTCGATCAGCTTCGTCGGCTCGACCCCGATCGCCCGCTACGTCTACGAGACCGGCACCCGGCACGGCAAGCGGGTGCAGGCCCTGGGTGGGGCGAAGAACCACATGCTGGTGCTGCCCGACGCCGACCTGGACCTGGCCGCGGACGCGGCGGTCAACGGCGGGTTCGGTTCGGCCGGCGAGCGCTGCATGGCGATCTCGGCGCTGGTCGCGGTGGACTCGATCGCCGACGAGCTGGTCGGGAAGATCAAGGACCGGATGGCCGGGCTGCGCACCGGTGACGGCCGCCGCGGCTGCGACATGGGGCCGCTGGTCACCGCGCAGGCCCGGGACCGGGTGGTCGGCTACATCGAGGCCGGCGTGCAGGCCGGCGCCACCGCGGTGGTCGACGGGCGCGGGGGAGAGGTCGACGGCGATGCCGGCGGCTACTGGGTCTCGCCGACGCTGTTCGACCACGTGACCACCGACATGTCGATCTACACCGACGAGATCTTCGGACCGGTGCTGTCGGTGCTCCGGGTCGACGGGTACGACGAGGGCCTGCAGATGATCAACTCGAACCCGTACGGCAACGGCGTGGCGATCTTCACCAACGACGGCGGCGCCGCCCGGCGCTTCCAGAACGAGGTCGAGGTCGGCATGGTCGGCATCAACGTCGCGGTGCCGGTGCCGGTGGGCTACTACAGCTTCGGCGGCTGGAAGGCCTCGCTGTTCGGCGACACCCACGCCCACGGCACCGAGGGCGTGCACTTCTTCACCCGGGGCAAGGTGATCACCACCCGCTGGCTCGACCCGAGCCACGGCGGGATCAACCTCGGCTTCCCGCAGAACGACTGAGCCCAGGGCCTTCCGGCTCTCCCGTCCGGGCTGCCGCCGCGGGGTCGGCAGCCATCCGATCCTCCCGACCAGCACTCCTTGAAGAGGTACTGACGATGACGAACACCGGCACCCCCGAGGTGCTGACCTTCGGCCGTGCCGGGGTCGACATCTACCCGCTGCAGATCGGTGTCGGTCTGGAGGACGTGGAGACCTTCGGCAAGTTCCTCGGCGGCACCACCGCCAACGTCGCGGTGGCGGCGGCCCGGCTGGGCCGCCGTACCTCGATCATCACCGGAGTCGGCGACGACCCGTTCGGCCGGTTCGTCCGGCGGGCGCTGCTGGAGCTCGGGGTCGACGACGGCCAGGTGGTCACGAACACCGAGTACCCGACGCCGGTGACCTTCTGCGAGATCTTCCCGCCGGACGACTTCCCGCTGTGGTTCTACCGCAAGCCGACCGCCCCGGACCTGCAGATCCGGCCGCAGGACGTCGATCTGGACCTGGTCCGGGCGGTCGACCTGCTGTGGGTGTCCACCACCGGCCTGTCCGAGGAGCCCAGCCGGGAGACGCATCTGGAGGTGCTGACCGCCCGGGCGAAGAAGCAGTTCACCGTGCTCGACCTGGACTACCGGCCGATGTTCTGGGAGACCCCGGCGCACGCCACCGAGCAGGTGCAGAAGATCCTGTCCCAGGTCACGGTGGCCGTCGGCAACCGCGAGGAGTGCGAGGTCGCGGTCGGCGAGACCGACCCGGAGAAGGCGGCCGACGCGCTGCTGGACGCCGGCGTCGAGCTGGCCATCGTGAAGCAGGGCCCGAAGGGTGTGCTGGCGAAGACCCGGACCGAGCGGGTGGTCTCGCCGCCGATCCTGATCCAGCCGGTCAACGGGCTCGGCGCCGGTGACAGCTTCGGCGGCTCACTGGCGCACGGGCTGCTGGCCGGCTGGCCGCTGGAGAAGGTGCTGGCGCGGGCGAACGCCGCCGGCGCGATCGTCGCCTCCCGGCTCGAGTGCTCGACCGCCATGCCGACCTCGGCCGAGATCGACATCCTGCTCGACGGCGGGGATCCCAACGCCGACTGAGCTCGTCCGCGGCACCAGCTCACGCACGACCACACCGGCACCAGCATCACCCGTTTGACCTTCGTTCCACCCAGATCCCGGCCCGGAGATTCCCGGACGACGACGTGCAGGAGGTTCTTCCATGGCAGGCAAGATCCGGATCGGATCCGCCCCCGATTCCTGGGGGGTGTGGTTCGCCGACGACCCGCTGCAGACCCCGGCGGAGCGGTTCCTCGACGAGGTCGCGGCCTCGGGCTACGAGTGGATCGAGCTCGGTCCCTACGGTTACCTGCCGAAGGACCCGGCGCAGCTGCAGGACGCGCTGGACGCCCACGGGCTCCGGGTGTCCGCCGGCACCGTGTTCTCCCGGCTGCAGCACGAGGGCACCTGGGACGAGGTGTGGCGCCAGGTCACCGATGTCGCCGCCCTGACCAAGGCCGTCGGCGGCGAGCACATCGTGGTGATTCCGGACCTGTGGCGGGACGACAAGACCGGCAAGGAGAAGGAGTCCCGCGACCTCACGGCCGAGCAGTGGGGCCTGATCACCTCCGGCCACGACGAACTGGGTCGCCGCATCCTCGACGAGTACGGCCTGAAGGTGCAGTTCCACTCGCACGCCGACTCGCACGTCGGCTACCAGGTCGACATCGAGAAGTTCGTGGAGTCCACGAATCCCGAGTACGTGAACCTGTGTCTGGACACCGGGCACGTCTCCTACTACGGCGGCGACAACCTCGAGTTGATCCGCAAGTACCCGGACCGCATCGGCTACCTGCACCTCAAGCAGGTCGACCCGGAACTGGTGGCCAAGGTGCTGGCCGAGGACCTGCCGTTCAGCGAGGCGGTCAAGATGGGCGTCATGACCGAGCCGCCCCGCGGCGAACCGGATCTCGGGGCCGTACTCGCCGCGGTGCACGAACTCGACCGCGACCTGTACGGGATCGTCGAGCAGGACATGTACCCGTGCCCGCCGGACCAGCCGTTCCCGATCGCCCGGCGCACCCACACCTACCTGGCCTCGTGCGGCGGTCCCTGGATGGAGATCGGCACCCAGCACGAGCTCACCCCGAAGGAGCACTGATCGTGTCCGATCTGAAGGTGGCCGTGCTCGGCGTCGGGATGATGGGGTCCTACCACGCCACCACGCTCTCGTCGCTCGTCCGCGGCGCGACTGTCACCGTGGTGAACGACTTCTCGGCGGAGCGGGCCGCCGAGGTCGCGGCCGCCACCGGGGCCCGGGTGGTCGACGACCCGTTCGCGGCGATCGCCGACCCGGACGTGGACGCCGTGGTCATCGCGACCCCGGGCGCGGCCCACGAGGCGCAGGTGCTGGCCTGCCTGGACCGCGGCATCCCGGTGCTCTGCGAGAAGCCGCTGACCACGTCGATCGACACCGCCTATGCGGTGGTCAAGGCCGAGGCGGCGCTGGGCCGCAGTCTGATCCAGGTCGGGTTCATGCGCCGGTTCGACGCCGAGTACGCCGCCCTGCGCGAGCTGATCGCGAAGGGTGGTCTGGGTGACCCCCTGCTGGTGCACTGCACCCATCGCAACCCGGACGTGCCGCCGCACTTCAACTCCGAGATGATGATCCGCGACTCGGTGGTGCACGAGGTGGATGTCATCCGGTTCCTGCTCGACGAGGAGATCACCTCCGTCCAGGTAACCCGCGGCCGGCCGACACCCTCGGCGCCGGAGGGTGTCTCGGATCCGATGATGGTCACCTTCACCACCGAGGGCGGCCGGATCGCCACCGACGAGATCTTCGTCCGCACCGGCGTGGCCTACGAGGTGCGCACCGAGGTCGTCGGCTCGCAGGGGTCCGCCTTCATCGGGCTGGACCAGAACATGCTGGTCAAGTCGACCGACGGGCGCTGGGGCGGGTCCATCACCCCCGGTTTCGTCGAGCGCTTCGGCCAGGCCTACGTCACCGAGCTGCAGCGCTGGGTCGCGGCGGCGACGGAGGGCACCATCGACGGCCCCGGCGCCTGGGACGGCTATGCGGCCGTCGCGGTGTGCGAGGCCGGCGTCGAGGCCGTGCTGACCGGGGAGACGGTCGCCGTGCAGATGGGACCGCGGCCGTGAAGCTGGCCCTCGACCCGCAGATGTTCTACGCCACCCACTCGGTGCTGGAGCTGCCGGACGTGGTGGCGCGGATGGGCTACTCCTGGATGGAGCTCTCGCCGAAGGAGGACTTCGTCCCGTTCTTCAAGCACCCGCGGGCCGACGACGCCACGGTGAAGGCGCTGCGCAAGCGGGCCGCCGACGCAGGAGTGGGCATCGCCTCGGTGCTTCCGGTGCTGCGCTGGTCCGGACCGGGCGAGGACGAGCGGCAGGCCGCCGTCCGCGCCTGGAAGCGGGCCATCCGGATGACGGTGGACCTCGGGGTGGACGTGATGAACTCCGAGTTCAACGGTCGGCCGGAGGGCGCCGAGCACGCCGAGAGCCAGTTCCTGCGGTCGATGGACGAGCTGATCCCGGTGTTCGAGTCCGAAGGGGTGAAGCTCGTCCTGGAGCCGCACCCGGACGACTTCATCGAGGATGGCCGCGCCGCGGTGAACATGGTGAAAGGTCTGAACAAGGACTGGATCTCGTTCCTCTACTGCACCCCGCACACCTTCCACCAGGGCAACGACCCGGCCGGCATCCTGGCCGCCGCCGGACCGCTGACCAGCTACGTGCACCTGGCCGACACCCTGGACCACACGGCCTCGAACGGCCTGCGGTACATCGTGAATCCGCCGGGCTCCACCGTGCGGGTGCACCAGCACGCCGAGATCGGGCGTGGTGAGGTCGATTTCGACGCCGCCTTCGCCGGCCTGGCCGCAGCCGGGTTCGACGGGGTGCTCAGCAGCTGCGTGTTCGGCTGGGAGGAGATCGCCGAGCAGGTGAGCACCCGGCAGCGGGAGAAGGTCCTCGCGCTGGTGGCGAAGCACTTCGGCGCCGAGGTGGCCGCCGGTCTCTGACCGGCCCCTGGACCGCCGCCGGCCGGCCTCTGAACCGCCGCCGGCCGGCCTTTGAACCTCCGCCGGCCGGCCGCTGGACCGGGACCGGCACTGTCGCGGTCCGGTCTCGATCGGGCCGCATCCCGATGACGGTGCCGCCGCACTGTCCCGCAGGACATGACGCCCGCGCCGGGGAGTGACAGGATCCCCCGGTGATCGCGTCATCGCACCGACCCGCGCCTTCCGGCGCGGGTCGGTGGCATGCCGTGAAGTTGTTCGCCGATCACGGTTCTCGCGTTCCCGGCGGTGTGCCGCGGTGACCCGGCGCCGGTGCGGGTCGTGGGCGGACGTGTCACGTGATGATCCGAGTGCCGCCACACGGGTGGACCTTGCATGAGGACATCAACATGTCAGAACAAAGTATTGACACTGATTGCGGTCTACGTCACTCTTGACCGGTCCGGCGCCGGAGCCGGTCGACGATCGGAGGCTTGATGGTGATCACCACCAGGGCGACGGTGCAGTGGGCAGTTCCCGCCGGTTCCATCCGGGCCGGCGGAGACGGTGGCGCGGACGTGATCCGTCCGGTCGCCGCAGGTGCCCCGCACTCCGGAAGGTTCTCCCTCGCCGCCCGCCCGGTGATCCGCCCGGCCGGCCGTTCACACCCCGGCCCGCCGGTCCGCCGTTCGGATGTCCGTCCTTCCCTCCGGAGCAGATCCACCGGGCCGGCCGCACCGGTCCACCGGCCGGACACCCCGGTCCGGCACCGGACCACCTGATCGATCGGTCCGGAGAGCAACCCGGTCCGTCGCACCGGATCTCCGACCCTCACCACAGACCCGCGTCCCGTTCCTCCGGGTACGCATCCCGCTCCGCCCGCCCGTCCGGGCGTCCGGAGCCCCGGCGAGTCGCCGGATCCCACCACCGATGAAAGGATCTCCCGATGATGTCGAGTCGTGCACGCAGGGGTGTGCGGATCGCCGGAGTGCTGGTCACGGCACTCGCGCTGGCCGCGTGCAGCAGTACCGGTGGCGCGCAGACCCAGACCACGGCGGCCTCCCAGCCGGCCGGTGGGGGTGGCACCTCCGGAACGCCCGAGTTCACCATCGCCATGGTCACCCACGAGACCCCGGGTGACACCTTCTGGGACAAGATCAAGTCCGGGGCCAATGCCGCGGCCGCCCGGTACAACATCGAGCTGAAGTACTCGAACGACCCGCAGGCCGCCGCGCAGGCGCAGCTGATCCAGACCGCCGTCGACTCCAAGGTGGACGGCATCGCCACCACCCTGGTGACCCCGGACGCGCTTTCCGGCGCGGTGAAGGCGGCCACCGACGCCGGGATCCCGCTGGTCGGGTTCAACTCCGGCATCAGCGAGTACAAGGAACTCGGCGCGCTGATGTACTTCGGCTCGGACGAGACCATCGCCGGCAACACCGTCGGCGAGAAGATCACCGAGGCCGGTGCCAAGCACCCGCTCTGCGTGATCCAGGCCGAGGGCTCGGTTGCGCTGGAGGCGCGCTGCGCCGGTGTGAAGGACAAGGCCCCGAACACCGAGAACCTCCAGGTCAACGGCGCCGACATCGCGTCGGTCACCTCGACCATCCAGGCCAAGCTGGCCCAGGACCCGACCATCGACTACGTGGTCACCCTGGGTGCCCCGATCGCCGTGGCCGCGCTGCAGTCCAAGCAGCAGGCCAACTCCAGCGCCAAGGTCGTCACCTTCGACCTCAACACCGAGGCCATCAAGGCGATCCAGGACGGCGGCATCGAGTTCGCCGTCGACCAGCAGCCCTACCTGCAGGGCTACCTGTCGGTGGAGTCGCTGTACCTGTACCTGACCAACGGGAACGACATCGGTGGCGGCCAGGCCGTTCTCACCGGTCCGTCCATCGTCGACAAGAGCAACATCGACGCGATCGCCAAGTACGCGGCGAACAACACCCGATGAGATCCGGCCCGGGTGGGCAGGGAACACCTGCCCACCCGGGCCTTTCACGATGGGAACCCCAGCATGAGTACGACCACTCCGAACCGCCCGCCGGCCACCGGCGGTGCCCCCGCGGGCGGCGTCCCCACCCGCGTCGACCGGCCGATCGGCCAGCGACTGCTCGCCCGGCCGGAGCTCGGCGCGCTGATCGCAGCGGTCGTCATCTTCGGCTTCTTCTTCGCCATCGCGCCGTCGCTGCGCTCGATGGCCTCCATCTCCACGGTGCTCTACGAGGCCTCCGTGGTGGGCATCCCGGCGGTCGCCGTCGGTCTGCTGATGATCGGTGGCGAGTTCGACCTCTCCGCCGGCGTCGCGACGATCAGCACCGGCCTGTTCACCTCGATGATCTGCTACCAGCTCAGCCTGAACATGTGGGTGGGCACGTTCCTGTCCCTGCTGCTGGCGCTGGTGATCGGCTTCGTCAACGGGTACCTGGTGGTCAAGACGCAGATCCCGAGCTTCCTGATCACGCTCGGCACGTACTTCATCCTGTGGGGTGTGAACCTCGGTGTCACCAAGCTGGTCACCGGCTCGGTGGCCACGGTGAACACCTCCGACATCGAGGGCTTCTCCTCGCTGAACACCATCTTCGCCGCCGAGATCCCGTTCTTCGGCACCACTCTGAAGATCACCGTGCTGTGGTGGATCCTGTTCGTGCTGATCGCGGCGTGGACGTTGCAGCGCACCCGGATCGGCAACTGGATCTTCGCGGTCGGCGGCAACCCGGCCAGCGCCCGCGCCGTCGGCGTGCCGGTGGACAAGGTCAAGATCGGCCTGTTCATGGGCGTCACCGTGCTCTGCTGGTTCTACGGCATGCACCGGGTGTACGGCTTCAACGGCGTCATCCAGGCCGGCGAGGGCGTCGGCCAGGAGTTCTTCTACATCATCGCCGTGGTGGTCGGCGGCACGCTGCTGACCGGTGGCTTCGGCTCCGCGTTCGGCATCGCCATCGGCTGCCTGATCCTGGCCATGGCCCGGCTCGGGATCGTCTACGCCGGTTGGGATCCCAACTGGTTCCGGGCCTTCCTCGGGGTCATGCTGCTGCTCGCGGTCATGGTGAACCTGTACGTCAAGAAGGTCACGTCCAGCAGAAGGTTGAGTTGAGATGACCGACACCATCGCAGAACACGCCGATGTGGCCCTCACCAAGGGCGAGTCGCTGATCCAGATGTCGGACATCGGCAAGTCCTACGGGGCCATCCGGGCGCTGTCCGGGATCAACCTCCGGGTCAACGCCGGTGAGGTCACCTGCGTGCTGGGCGACAACGGCGCCGGCAAGTCCACCTTGATCAAGATCATGTCCGGGCTGCACCCGCACTCCGAGGGCACGCTCAAGGTGGACGGCGCGGAGGTCACCTTCGGCTCGCCGCGGCAGGCGCTGGACCACGGGATCGCCACCGTGTACCAGGATCTCGCCGTGGTCGGCCTGATGGAGGTGTGGCGGAACTTCTTCCTCGGCTCCGAGATGCGCAGTTCGCGGCTGCCGCTGGCGCCGCTGAAGATCAGTGAGATGAAGGAGATCGCCGACGCCGAACTGCGCAAGATGGGCGTGGTGGTCAAGGACATCAACCAGCCGATCGGGACGCTGTCCGGCGGTCAGCGGCAGTGTGTCGCCATCGCCCGTGCCGTCTACTTCGGTGCCCGGGTGCTGATCCTCGACGAGCCCACCGCCGCACTGGGTGTCAAGCAGTCAGGGGTGGTGCTGAAGTACACCGCCGCCGCCCGGGACGCGGGGCTCGGGGTCGTCTTCATCACCCACAACCCGCACCACGCCTACCTCGTCGGTGATCACTTCATCATCCTGAAGCTGGGCGCCTGCGTGCTGGACCGCAAGCGGTCGGAGGTCTCGCTGGAGGAGCTGACCGCCGAGATGGCCGGCGGGCAGGAGCTGGCCGAGCTGTCGCACGAGCTGGGGCGCTGAGCCCGCGCAGTTTCAGGCAGGCACCGGGGCGGTGCTGGACCGGACCACGAGTCGCGGTTCCAGCACCGCCTCGCGGCGTTCCGTGCGCCCGTCGTCGAGCCGTTCGACCGCGGCCCGTACGGCCCAGGACGCCTGCTCGGCGGGGGACTGACCGACGCTGGTGAGCCGGATCCCGGACAGGGCCGCCAGCGGGGCGTCGTCCACCCCGACCACCGAGATGTCCTGCGGCACAGCAAGTCCTGCGGCCCGCAGACTGTCCATCACGCCGATCGCCGAGGCGTCGTTGAACGCGGCGACCGCGGTCGGCGCCTGTGCTCGGCCGTGGTGTCGGGCGATGAGTTCACCGGCGGCGGCGCCGTCGATCTCGGTGTGGCCACCCTCGACCAGCCGTATCTCGCCGGCCAGCCCGTGCCAGGTCATGGCCGTCTCGTAGCCCCGGCGCCGGTCCGCGGCGACCGCGCCGGTTCCGCCGGTGACGTGCAGGATCCGCCGGTGCCCGAGGCCGACCAGGTGGTCGACCGCCAGGCCCATCGCGGTGTCCTCCGCGGCGCGCACCACGTCGAGCCCGGTCAGATCGGTCCGCCGGCCGATCACGACCACCGGTGCCTGGGCGGAGATGAGGGCCAGATCAGGTTCCGCCAGCTCGGCACCGATCAGCAGCAGCGCCTCGCAGCGGAACTCCAGCAGGGTGTCCAGGGCGCGCTGCTCGTCGTGGGTGCGGGAGACGGCGGACAGCACGATCTGGTAGCCGGCCGCGTCCGCCGCGGCCTGGATCTCCTCGACGAGCTGGGCGTGGAAGGCGTTGCGCACCTGCATGGTGACGCCGAGCAGGTTGGTCCGGCGGCGGGCCAGCAGGCTCGCGGTGCGGTTGGCCCGGTAGCCGATGCCCTCCGCGGCGGCCAGTACCCGGCGCCGGGAGTCCTCGCTGACCCCGGCCGCGCCGCGGATCACCATGGACACCAGGGCTTTCGACACACCGGCCGCCTCGGCGACGTCCCGCATGGTCGGTGCCTTCGGCGGTCCGCCGCGGTCCCGGGGACCGGTCACGACGTCCTCCGATCCTCCGGCAGCTGGGCCTTGACAGCGTAACCCGCCCGATCCCATGATGGACCTGCGAGATTTAGACCGGTCTAGAAATGCAATGGCAATGATCGTGACGGTCCCGCCCCAGCACTCCAGGAACTTCCGACCCACAGGAGACGACGATGTCCGATTCCCTCGGTGTGGCCGTGATCGGCGCCGGCATGGCCGGCCGCGCGCACGCCGCCGGATACCGGTCCGCACCCACCCTCTACGACCAGGTGCTGCCGGACATCCGGTTGGTCGCGATCGCCGACGTCAACGAAGGTTTCGCCACCGACGCGGCCCGCCGCTTCGGTTACCAGCGGGCCGAGACCAGCTGGCAGGCAGTGGCCGAGGCCGACGACATCGACGTCGTGAGCGTCGTTGTCGCCAACCACTTGCACCGCGAGGTGGTGGAGGGTCTGCTCGCCGCCGGCAAGCACGTGCTGTGCGAGAAGCCGTTCGCGCCGACGATCGCCGAGGCGCAGTCCATGGTCGACGCGGCGGCCGCGGCGCCGAACCAGGCGACCGGCGTCGGGTTCGTCTACCGCCGTTCGCCGGCGATCAGCGCGGTCCGTGAGCTGGTCACCGACGGCGCGATCGGCGCGCCGGTGCACTTCAACGGGCGCTACTGGTGCGACTACGCCGCCGACCCGCTGGCCCCGATGAGCTGGCGGTACAAGGGTGGTCCCGGGTCCGGTGCGCTCGCCGACATCGGCAGCCACATGATCGACTCCGCCGAGTACCTGTGCGGCCCGATCGTCGCCGTGTCCGGCGCCCGGCTGCACACGCACGTCACCGAGCGGGCGTTGCCGCTGGGTCAGGCGGTGGGCCACTCCGGTGCCGCGCTGTCGGACGTGGTGGAGCCGGTGGAGAACGAGGACGTCGTCACCTTCACCCTGCGGTTCGCCTCCGGCGCGCTGGGCACACTGTCCGCGTCCCGGGTGGCGGTGGGGCACCCGAATTCCTACGGCTTCGACCTCTACGGCGACGGTGGCACGGCCGGTTTCGACATGGACCGGCCGAGCGAGATCTCCTTCGTCGACTCCTCGACGGTCGGCCGCACGCACGGCCGCCGGCAGGTGCTGATCGGGCCGGACCACCCGTTCATCAGCCGCGGCATGGCGATGGACTTCCCGGGGGTCGGCTACGGCCAGAACGATCTGTTCGTCTTCCAGTCCCGGGCCTTCCTGGACCAGGCCGCCGGCGTGCCGTCCGCGCTGCCCCCGGTGCCTTCCTTCGAGCACGGGCTGCGCAACATGAAGGTGATGGCCGCGGTCGTGGCCTCGGCGGCCGAGGGTGGTCGGGAGATCACCATCGACTGATCGGTCCGTGCGGGCCGTTGCTTCCCGACCGGCGCCCGGCGGGCAGGGCGGGCGGTAGCGGTACGAGAGGTGGTCAGTCGCTCGGCCGCTCCCGGCCGCCGGCGTGCCTCCCGCGGCGCCGTCGACCGTGGGCCGGCCCTCGGCCGACCGGCGCCCGGGCCGGATGAGAGGCAGGATGGCGGATATGCGGACTCCACTGCGCTGGGGCATTCTCGGCACCGGCGGCATCGGCCGGGTCGTCGTCCCGGCGGTGCGGAACGACCCGGTCACCGAGATCGTCGCGGTGGCCGGGCGTTCCGCGCAGAAGGCCGCGGCGTACTCGCTCCAGTTGGGGATCCCGGTGCACGCCGCCGACTTTCGGCAGCTGCTGGCCCGCGACGACATCGACGCGGTGTACGTCGCGCTGCCGCCCTCGCTGCACGCGGAGTGGACGATCGAGGCGCTGCGGGCCGGCAAGCACGTGGTGTGCGAGAAGCCGTTCTCGCTGGATCCGGACGCGGTGGCGGAGTGCCACCGGGAGGCGGACCGCGCCGGGCGGCTGCTCTTCGAGGCGTTCATGTGGCGCTACCACCCGCAGACCGTGCTGGCCCGCCGGATCATCGGCTCCGGTGCGATCGGCGAGGTGGCGACCGTCCGGGCCGCGCTGACCATCACCACGCCGCCCGACGACATCCGCCGTGACCCGGCGCTGGACGGCGGCGCCGTCGGCGATGTCGGGGCGTATTGCATCAGTGCGGTCCGGCTGTTCGGCGGACCGGTGTCCTCGATCTCCGCGGTGGCGGTGGGGGAGAGCCGGGCCGACGGCTCCGCCGGGGTGGACGACCTCCGGGTCGCCGCCGCCGCCCGCTGCGCCTCCGGTGTGCTCGGGGTGCTGGACATCGGGCTGGACCTGATCCGCCGGGACGAGCTCGAGATCATCGGTACCGCTGGCAAGGTCGTCATCCCGGACCCGTGGCTGGGCTCGACCGGGGTGGTCGAGGTGCACCGCTGGAACGGTGCGGTGGCCGAGGTCGAGCGCGTGCCGGTCGACCCGCACGGCGTCCACGGACTGACCGGGTCACTGTTCGACGGCTACCGCATCGAGTTCGCCACGATCGCCGACATCATCGCCGGCGACCATCCCCAGGAGTTCGGCGCCGACGACGCCGTCGACCAGGCCCGCACCCTCGCCGCCCTGCTCACCGCCGTCCGCACCGGCACCCCCACTCCGATCCACCACCCCTGACCCGCTGCACCCCTGAGCCCCGTCGCGCGAGGATCAACATCGCAGGCGCGTGGGAAATCGCCGTTATTGGGACTGGTGGTGCAGGTGTCGCCATCTTCGTGCGCGCCTGCGAAGTTGATCCTCGCGCGAGGTGGGGTCAGCGGAGGGCGGCGACCAGCGGGGCGAGGCGGTGGACGTCGTCCGGGCCGTACAGGTCGGGCAGTGCGAGGAACACCGTCGAGACGCCCTGCTCGGCGAGATCCCGGTATCGGGCGGCATGCTCGGCGGCGGTGCCGGCCGGGTGCCGGCGGACGTACTGCGCCGCAGGGGTACGGCCGCGCACCTTCTCCACCCGCCGGGCCACGTCCTCCCGGTCCTCACCGAGCACCGGTAGGTCGAGCACGGTGATCGACACGTCCGCCGGCGCCCGGCCGGCCCCGGCGGCGGCATCCCGGACGGCGGCGATCCGGGCGGGCAGCTGGTCGTCCGCGGGCACGTTGCAGCCGTCCGCCAGCGCCCCGGCGATCCGCAGGGTGCGGCGTCCGGTCCCGCCGACGATGATCGGCGGCGATCCGAGAGGCCTTGGATAGCACGTGGTCTCGGGCAGTCGGACGGCCGGTGTCTCGAGCGCCTTGGTGCCGGGACCCCACCAGGCCCGTAGGCCGGTGATCGCCGCCTCCACCGCATCGAGCCGGGCACCCGGCTCCGGGAACGGCAGGCCGAAGGCGCGGTGCTCGCGATCCCACCAGCCGGCGCCGATCCCGCAGAACGCCCGACCACCGGTCAGCACGTCGAGGGTCGAGATCGCCTTGGCCAGCACACCTCCCGGCCGGATGGTCACCGGCGAGACGAGGGTGCCGAGCTTGAGTCCGCCCGGCAGTCCCGCCAGCAGCCCGAGGGTGACAAACGGATCGGGGATCGGGTCCCAGGCGCGACCGACCTGCGGGATCTGGATCAGATGGTCCATCAGGGCGATCCCGGCAAGCCCGGATTCCGTTGCGGCCGTGGCGATCCCGGCCAGCCAGCCCGCCGGGTCCGCGTCCCAGGGGAAGCGGGACAACTGGAGGATCACCTCCGGCCCATCGGCGCCCGGGCCGGCCGGGGCGGCATCAGCAGGTAGCTCGACAGCTGCCGGAGCGGCGCCGTCGTCGATCACCCGGATCACGAGATCCCAGCCCTCGTCGTCGATCCGGGCGTCGAGCTCGCGGACGGAGTGGAGCTGGGCGGTCAACACCGGTGCCGGGACGGGGCGGTCCCGCGATCGGTTGCGCGAGCGGCACAACGCCGCCGGGGTGTCGAGCAGCACCAGCACTGCGGGCAGGCCCGCACCGGCCGCCAGCTCCCGCCAGCGGATCCGGCGGCCGGCATCGAAGCCCAGGGTGTCGACGACGGTGGTCAGGCCGCGGCCGATCCGGGCTGTGACGATGCGCTCCAGGACGTCGAAGGCGGCGGTGCTCGCGTCCAGGTCAGCCGGCCCGGAGCCGACCATCGCACGCAGGGCGTCGGAGGAGACGATCTCGGTGCTGCGGTACCGGCTCGCGGCCCAGAACGACTTCCCGGCCCCCGCCGCTCCCGCCAGCACGATCAGTGCCGGGTCGGGGAGCGCCGGGGCGGTCATCGGGTCAGGCGCCGGCCCGGGCCAGCAGTTCCTTCAGCGCCGCGGCGAAGGCGTCCACGTCGGCCTCCGTGGTGTCGAACGCGCACATCCAGCGCACCTCGCCCGTGGCCTGGTTCCAGTCGTAGAACTTGAACTGGGCGCGGAGCTGGTCGGCGACGGTCCGGTCGAGGATCGCGAACACCGCGTTGGCGTAGACCTGCTGGGTGATCCGCACGCCGTCGAACCCGCCGACGGCCTCGGCCAGCCGGGCGGCCATGGTGTTCGCGTGCTGCGCGGACCGCAGCCACAGGTCGCCCTCGAGCAGGGCGATCAGCTGGGCCGAGACGAAGCGCATCTTCGACGGCAGCTGCATGGACATCTTGCGCAGGAACGGGAGTGCGGTGGCAGCCGCGTCGTGCTGGGCGGCACCCGGCAGCACCACGACAGCCTCGCCGAAGACCAGACCGTTCTTCGTCCCACCGAAGGACAGCACGTCGACGCCGGCGTCGGTGGTGAACGCCCGCAGCGGCAGGCCGAGGGCGGCAGCGGCGTTCGCGATCCGCGAGCCGTCCATGTGCAGGGCCATCCCGCGGGCGTGCGCGTGGTCGGCCAGCGCCCGGATCTCCTCGGGGCTGTACAGCGTGCCCATCTCGGTGGTCTGGGTGATGGAGACGACCAGCGGCTGGGCCCGGTGCTCGTCGCCCCAGCCGTAGGCCTGCAGATCGACCAGTTCCGGGGTCAGCTTGCCGTCCGGGGTGGCGACGGTCATCAGCTTGATGCCGGCCATCCGTTCCGGGGCGCCGTTCTCGTCGGTGTTGATGTGCGCGGTCTCGGCACAGACGACGCCGCCCCAGCGGGGGAGGAGCGACTGCAGTCCGACGACGTTCGCGCCGGTGCCGTTGAACACCGGGAAGGTCACCGTGCCCTCGCCGAAGTGCCCGGCCATCACGGTCTGCAGGTGCGCGGTGTACACGTCCGCGCCGTAGGCCTGCTGGTGCCCGCCGTTGGCCTCGGCCAGGGCGGCGAGCATCTCCGGGTGGGTGCCGGCGTAGTTGTCGGAGGCGAAGCCCCTGCGGTCGGGGTCGTGCAGAACGGTCACGGTCCTCAGTGTCCCTCACTGTCGGGGGTGGTTCGACCGGCGGTAGGTCCCCACGACCGGTCGGTGGAGTGATGTGCCGCACCGCTGCGCGCGAGGATCTTCCTCGCCCGCGCGTACGAAGTCGGCGACTCCTGCACCACCGGTCCCAACGGCGACACCTTCACACGCGCCTGCGATGAAGATCCTCGCGCCGGGTGGGGGTCAGGGGGTGGTGCCGGTGATGCCGGCGGTGGCGGCCACGGTGTCGCCGAGCTTGCGGGAGAGCGCCTCGTAGAACATCGAGAGCGGGAACTCGTCGGGCAGCACGGCGTCGGTGAGGCCCTTGGGCGGGCCGTCGAACGGCAGTGCCTCGGCGCCGCGCGCCCACACCGAGGCCGGGTGCGGGGTGACGGTGGCGGACACCAGCTGGTAGGCGGCCAGCCAGTGCGCGACCTTGGGGCGGTCGATGGAGCGCCAGTAGAGGTCCTCGATGGCGCGGCCGAGTTCGAGCACCGGCGCGGTCACCGCCGACCAGTCGACGGTCAGCCGGTTGTCGGTCCAGTGCAGGACGTGGTGCTGGTGCAGCCACGCGAAGAGCAGCTGACCGCCGAGGCCGTCGTAGTTGCGGACCCGGGTGCCGGTGATCGCGAAGCGGAAGATGCGGTCGAAGAGTATGGCGTACTGCACCAGCCGCGCCTGCGGGAGGCCCTGCTGCTCGAGCGCGACGGCCTCGCGGAAGGCCGTGAGGTCGCAGCGCAGCTCCTCCAGCGTGTACAAGAAGTACGGCATCCGCTGCTTGATCATGAACGGGTCGAACGGCAGGTCGCCGTGCATGTGGGTGCGGTCGTGGATGAGATCCCAGGTGACGAAGGTCTCCTCGGCCAGCCGCTGGTCGGCGAGCAGCCGGGCGGCGTCCGGCGGCAGCTCGAGCCGGGTGATGTCCGCGGCGGCCCGGACCACCCGGCGGAACCGGGCGGCCTCCCGATCGGCGAAGATGGCACCCCAGGTGAACTGCGGGATCTCGCGCATCGCAACGGTTTCCGGGAAGAGCACGGCGGAGTTGGTGTCGTACCCCGCGGTGAAGTCGAGGAACCGGATCGGGACGAAGAGCTTGTTCGAGTACTCGCCGGCCTCCAACTGAGCCACCGAATCCGGCCAGATCACCTGCACCAGCACGGCTTCCAGGTTCCGGTCCGGGTTCCCGTTCTGCGTGTACATGGGGAACAGCACCAGGTGCTCGAGGCCGTCGACCCGCTGCAGCTCCGGTCGGAACGTGACCAGCGAGTCCAGGAAGTCGGGGACCCCGAGGTCCTGCTCCGACCAGCGGACGAGGTCGCGCTGCAGCGCGCCCAGGTACTCGGCGTCGTGCTCGAAGCGGGGTGCGAGCTCGGCGAGGGCGTCGACGACGTCGGTGATCAGCGGGCGGGCCTCGGCGAGGCGGTCGGCCGGCACCGAGCCGTCGGCGGACTGCAGCGGCCGGAACCGGGAGACGGTGTCCCGCAGCCGGATCCAGGCGGGGAGGTCGGCGGTCCGTGCGCCCGTCACCGCAGCGGGAGCTCCGGCCTCCCGGCGGGGAGCGGCGAACTGAACGGCATTGCACAGCAGCGGCAGCAGCGCGTCACGGGCACCGTCGACGGCCAGCACCACGAGTCGGCGACAATCCTCGTCAATCACCACGGCCACAGGAACGCCGCCGACTGCCAGGACGACCCGACCGCCGGAGTGGCGCAGCCCGGCCGTGGAGTGGAGGGCACCCGGTTCGACCCGGGCCAGCAGGTCCTCCGGGGCCGGCGGCGGGGTCGCGCCGCGCGGCAGCAGCCCGGCGCCGGAGAGCTCGGTCGAGGCTGCGGACGGCGTGCGCCCGGACGCCGCGCCGCGGTCCACCGAGATGCCGTGCCCGGTGAGCAGGTCGCGCACCGACGACGACAGCTCGCCCGTACCGACGACCAGCACCAGGCCGGCATCCGCCGGCAGGTCGGTGGGCAGGTCCACGGCGGCGGACAGCACCAGGGTGTCGGCCGCGTCGGCCGGGGCAGGGTCCACGAGCCGCCCGGCCCCGAGATCGGCCGCGACCGGCCGGTTCTCGGCGAGCGACGTGCCGCGGAGGTCCATCGCGACGGACGGGTAACGGGCGAGCACGGTCGGTGACGACGGCGCGGTGGGGATCAGAGTGGGCACGGTCGCCTCCCGGACGGATCTGGGCGACGACGCCGGACTGGCGTCAGGTGGTCGTCACCGACGAAGATTATCTTGCAATCAAGTCTAACGAACGCAGGATTTCCGTTCAACTGCGACCGCGACCGCGTGTTCTCCATCCCTTGACGCTGCTCCCCGCCCGGTGCTTCCGAACCGTCGGCGGTCACCGGCCTCTGTCCGGTTCGCGGAGTTCCACGGATCCGTGGCGCAGGTCACGGCCGGTGGTGTATCAAGCGGGCAGGCTTCTCACTCGGCTGATCACCGGGGTGCGGGCCGTCCGCGTCCCGACCTCGCCCAGGAGCCGTGCGGTGAAGATCCGACCGTTTCTCGCCGTCCTTCCGGTGGTGCTGGTCCTTGGCGGATGTGCGGTCGACGGAACCCCGATCGCCGCGGCACGTCAGGTCACCGTGACCGTCACCGCGCCCGGCGATGCCCCGCCCCCGGAATCCTCGGCCCCCGCCGGGTCGATCCCGGCGAAGACCCCGCTGCCCGACGCCTGCTCGCTGCTCACGCAGGAGGAGGCGAACACCCTCGCCGGGCGCACGCTGCTGGACATGGAGCCGGCCGGCGTCGAGTTCGGGGCCGCGACCATGTGCCAGTTCGCCGGCAATCCCGAGGATCCGGGCATCGCCCAGGTGACGGTGTTCGTCGGCGACGGGGTGGAGAAGTCCCTGCAGATCGACCGGGACACGCTGAAGCACACCTTCACCCAGCCCGCCGGCATCGGCGACGAGGCGTGGCAGGAGGACGGCAACATCTTCGTCCGCAAGGGCACGGTCTGGGTGCAGATCTCCCTGGTGCTGCTCACCGACGACGCGGAGAACGTGGTGCCGTTGCAGGAGGCCGCCAAGCTCGCCCTCAGTCGGTTCTGACGAACGGGGATCCGGAACATGTTGCTGCACAGGAAGTCCCGCGTCCTGGCTGTGGTTGGCGTGGTGCTGCTGCTGACCGCCGGCTGCGGCAGTGTCGTCGCCGGTACGGCGGTGAAGGTCGGAGCCGCTCCACCGGCCGCCGCCGGATCCGGTCCGGCGCCGGCGCTGCCGGCCGGCGACTTCTACGGCTACGGGCCGGATCCCTCGATCAGCTACCAGCCGGACGTCGTCCCGATCGCCGCCGGACCGGCGGCCATCCGCGGAGTCAGCGACGACGGGTTCACCTACTCGATGGACGCCTCCGCAGCCGGGGTGTCCGACCTCGCCGTGGGCAAGGTGATGCTCGCATCCTCACTGGCCGCGGGGCGGGTCGTCTCCATCGCCGAGGGTGACGGGGTGCGGGACGTGACCCTGGAGCCGGTGTCGTTCGAGGAGGTCGTCCCGGACCCGGAGGTGAACTTCGACTCGGCCATCGATCCGGCCACCATGTCCGCCGTGCGCTTCCCGGCCGCACCGTCCTACGAGGAGGAGGGCGGACCGGCCGGACCCGGTGGACTGCGCGGCCCGGCCGCGGCGCTGCGCCCGGCCGCCGGCGAGCCCGGCCCGGTCGCCGGCAAGGACCCGATCACCTACAAGGACGTGAAGGTGACGCCCAACGTCGATTCGGGTCATGCCGGGCTGCACGTCACCATGACCAAGGACGATCTGATCGTCGACGGCGACATCGGTTTCACCTTCGACAATCTCCGGTTCAAGGCATCAGGTTCACCCGGCAAGCAGAACTTCAGCGTGCTGCTGCAGGGGTTGACCGGGTTCGACGTGGCCGTGCAGGCCGGGCTGGGCGAGGTGGACCCCAGCGGCGCCAACAAGAAGGTGTCGATCGCCCCCGACATCAGTTGGACGTTCCCGATCCCGCCGAGCCCGGCGACCGGCGGACTGCCGCTCTTCGTGCAGCTGACCTTCACGCTGCAGTTCATCACCGCGTTCGCGGCGAAGAACAGCACGCTGTCGGCCTCGGCGTCGTACGGCCTGAAGGGCGATCTGGGGATCAACGGCACGTCGGGCACCGTGCCCGAGCTGACCGTCAACAAGTCGATCATGGACTCCATCGACGGGATCTCGCTCAACGCGATGGGTCACGTGGTGGCGCTCAAGATGAAATTGATGCTGGGCATGGGGGTGCCGAGCGCGATGGCCGGCCCGCACGTGTTCGTCTCCGGTGCCGTCGGCATCGCCAAGGGCACCCAGATCGCCATCAATCCGGACTGCCGGTTCGCCAGCCTGGACATCAAAGCCGGTGTGGGGGCCTCGATCTCGGTCGACGGCTTCATCCTCAAGCAGGTCGAGAAGCAGCTGCGGAAGAAGCTGGGGGTGCTGCTGTCCGTGGAGACACCGCTGGTGGTGATCCATCGCGAACAGACCCTGCCCGAGGTGGCGGCCTGCACGTTGGGATTCGGCAGCACTCTGGGGTGAGGTCTGCCCGGAATCTGTTCCGAGCCGAAAACCCGTGCCGTCGATGGGGTGTCAGTGCCCCTCGAAGAGGGAGGTCACCGACCCGTCCTCGAAGACCTCGTGGATCGCCTTGGCGATCAGCGGCGCGATGGACAGCACGGTGAGCTGGTCGAAGGTGTGCGCCGGTGGGATCGGCAGGGTGTTGGTCAGCACCACCTCGGCGGCGCCGCAGGTGCTGAGCCGCTCGGCGGCCGGGTCGGAGAGCACGCCGTGGGTCGCCGCGACGATGACCTTCTTCGCGCCGGCCTCGAGCACCTGGATGACCGCCTTGGCGATGGTGCCGCCGGTGTCGATCATGTCGTCGACGACGATGCAGGTGCGGCCGTCGACCTCGCCGACCACCCGGTTCGCCACCACCTGGTTCGGCTTGAGCGGGTCCCGGGTCTTGTGGATGAAGGCGATCGGCACGCCACCGAGGCGGTTCGCCCAGCGCTCCGCGGTGCGGACCCGGCCGGAGTCGGGGGAGACGACGGTCAATTCCTCGGCGCCGTAGCGGTCGGAGATGTACTCGGTGAGCAGGCCCTGCGCGAAGAGGTGGTCGACCGGGCCGTCGAAGAAGCCCTGCACCTGGTCGGTGTGCAGGTCGACGGTCATCAACCGGTGTGCGCCGGCGGTCTTCAACAGGTCGGCGATGAGCCGGGCGCTGATCGGCTCGCGGCCGCGGTGCTTCTTGTCCTGGCGGGCGTACGGGTAGAACGGCAGCACGACGGTGATCCGCTTCGCCGACGCGCGCTTGAGCGCGTCGATCATGATCAGCGTCTCCATCACCCAGGTGTTGATCGGCACCGTGCAGGACTGGATGACGAACGCGTCGGTGCCGCGGACGCTGCGCTCCGGCCGCACGAAGATCTCGCCGTTGGCGAAGTCCCAGATCGACTGCGGGGTGACCTCGACCTGCAGCTCCTTCGCGACCTCCTCGGCCAGCTCGGGATAACCGCGCCCGGAGAAGAGCATCATGCTCTTCCGGGTGGTGGTGGACAGCGAGTTCACGGACGGTGGTCCTCTCCGGCGGCGGTCACTTCTGGGGTCGTCACTTCGGGGCTCGGTGCGGTGGGCTGCCCGGCGGCGGCGCGCGCGGCGGGGCTGTCCGGTCGGCGGTCGGTCACCCAGCCGTCGACGTTGCGCTGCCGGCCGCGCGCCACGGCGAGATCGCCGGGCGGGACGTCGTCGGTGATCGTCGAGCCGGCCGCGACGAAAGCGCCGTCGGCCACGGTGACCGGTGCGATCAGGGTGGTGTTGGTGCCGACGAAGGCGTGGTCGCCGATGGTGGTGGCGTACTTGCCGACCCCGTCGTAGTTGGCGGTGATGGTGCCGGCGCCGATGTTCGCCCCGGTGCCGACCGTCGCGTCGCCGACGTAGGACAGGTGCGGGACCTTGGAGCCGGCGCCGATCGTCGACTTCTTGATCTCGACGTAGGCGCCGGCCTTCGCGCCCTCGAGCAGCCGGGCGTCGGGGCGGAGGAAGGTGAACGGTCCGACGGTGGCGTCCGGTCCGATGTGGGCGCCGGAGCAGTGCGACCGCAGCACGGTGGCGCCGTCGCCGACGACACAGGCCGACAGGGTGGTGTCCGGCCCGATGTCGCAGCCCTCACCGATGACCGTGCCGGCCTCGATGCTGCTGCCGGGACGGATCACGGTGTCCGCGCCGATGGTCACGCCGGAGTGGATCCAGGTGGTCGCCGGGTCGAGGACGGTGACGCCGGCCAGCTGGTGCTCGCGGACGATCCGGTCGTTCAACGCCCGGGACATGGCGGCCAGCTGCACCCGGTCGTTGACACCCTCGGTGTCCTGCGGGTCCTCGGCGGAGACGGTGCCGACAGCTGCACCCTCGGCGACGGCCAGCCCGATCACGTCGGTGAGGTAGCGCTCGCCCTGGGCGTTCGCCGCGGTCAGCTGCGGCAGCAGCCGGGCCAGGGTCGGTCCGTCGAAGGCGTAGACGCCGGAGTTGATCTCGCGCACCGCGCGCTGCTCGACGGTGGCGTCCCGGTGCTCGACGATCGCCGCGAAGGCGCCGTCCGCGTCCCGGACGATGCGGCCGTACCCGGTGGGATCGGCGACCTCGGCGGTCAGCACGGTGACCGCCCGACCGCCCGCGGCGTGGTCCCGGACCAGCGCCTGCAGGGTCTCCGGCCGCAGCAGCGGGGTGTCGCCGTAGGTCACCAGGACGGTGCCGCTCGGGTCCGGGACGTCCTGCAGCGCGCTGGCCACCGCATGACCGGTACCGAGCTGGACCTCCTGGACGGCGATGCGCACGCCGGGATGCTCGCCGGTGAGATAGGCCGAGACCTGCTCCCGCCCGTGGCCGACCACGGCCACCAGGTCGTCCGGCTGCAGTGCGGCTGCGGCGGTGACGGCGTGCCAGAGCAGCGGCCGCCCGGCGACGGGGTGCAGCACCTTCGGGATCCGCGAGCGCATCCGGGTGCCGGCGCCGGCGGCGAGCACCACGACCGTGCCGACCCGCGGGTTCGTGGGATCCGCCGGGGGAGTGGGCACGCGTGGACCTCCTGCGTTCGACGTCCCGCCGGTGGGCAGGCCGGCGCGGCGGGTCCGGACGCTGCGGCGACGACCGGACCGGGACCCGGGACACGAGTGCCGGTCCGGGCCGATCGCGATACTAGCGCCGGTACGCGGGGCTGCCGGACCGGGTGAGTGCGCGACCATGGCGGCGCCGCGCACGGGGTGACGGATCGCACCGGATCCCCGGAGGCGGGGGTGGAGAAGAAGCCCGGCACGGCCCGTCGGACGAGGGGCCGTGCCGGTGGGTGATCGCTCCGCCGCCAGGATTCGAACCTGAACCATCGGAACCAAAATCCGAGGTGCTGCCGTTACACCACGGCGGATCGAGCGGCGCCATTCTGTCACGGATCACCGCGCCGACCCGCCGGTCCGGTCGCTCGCGGGGTGGTCGATCCCCGGGTAAGGCGAACCTCACTTTCACCGGTCGGGCCGTACCGTCGACGGCACCGGACCGGTACGGTGCAAGGGCGTTCTCGCGTCGCTCGTGACCGGTTCGACCGGTCCGTCCCGCTCGCCGTGACGAATGCCTTGCACGGGCACCCGCCGAGGTGCCCCCCGGAGCCACCACGGCGGTGACCCGGAAGGCATCACGGCAGATCGGGCGGCGAGCAGGATGAGTACCGGAACAGCAACGGACGGAAGAGAGCCCGTGACACCAGCCCAGGCCGGCGCCACCCCCAGCACCATCGACACCGACATCCCGCCCACGACGGCCGTTGCGCCGAAGGTGGTGCGCGAGGACGTTGCGGAGAGCGCAGGCAAGGCCGCTCCGAAGCCCATCGTCGACGGCCGTCGCGGCGTCGCCGCGCAGATCGCGGTCTACGGCTTCTCGTTGATCCCGCTGCTCGCGGTGATCGCCGCCGTGCCGTTCGCCTGGGGCTGGGGCCTTGGCTGGACCGACGTCATCATCGCCGCGGTCTTCTACGTGATCTCCGGCATGGGCGTCACCGTCGGGTTCCACCGCTACTTCACCCACGGATCGTTCAAGGCCAACCGGCCGCTCAAGGTGGGTCTGGCGATCGCCGGGCAAATGGCGGTCCAGGGCCCGGTCATCATCTGGGTCGCCGACCACCGCCGGCACCACGCCTTCTCCGACCGCGAGGGCGATCCGCACTCGCCGTGGACCTACGGCACCTCGGTGCCGGCCCTGGCCAAGGGCTTCTGGCACGCGCACATGGGCTGGCTGTTCGACCGCGACTCCACCAACCAGCAGCGATTCGCCCCGGACCTGCTGGCCGACCGCGACATCGTCCGGCAGGACCGCATCTTCTGGGTGTGGACGCTGGTGTCGGTCCTGGGCCCCGGTGTCATCGGCGGTCTGGTCACCTGGTCGTGGGCGGGCGCACTCTCCGCGTTCTTCTGGGCCGGGCTCGTCCGGGTGGCGCTGCTGCACCACGTGACCTGGTCGGTGAACTCCATCTGCCACATGATCGGCGAGCGCCCGTTCTCCGCCCGCGACAAGTCGGCGAACTTCTGGCCGCTGGCGCTGCTGTCCTTCGGTGAGTCCTGGCACAACCTGCACCACGCCGACCCGACCTGCGCCCGGCACGGCGTGCTCCGCGGCCAGGTCGACCTGTCCGCCCGGGCCATCTGGTTCTTCGAGAAGTTCGGCTGGGCGACCAAGGTCCGCTGGCCCAACGCCACCCGCCTCGCCCGCATCCAGGCCACCGCCGGGGAGATGGGTCACTAACGGGGCCTGCCCGGCCCGCGTGGGCCGGTCGCATCGCTGACTTCCCGCCCGGCGTTCGCGTCGTCAGTTCTTCTGGCGGTCGATGAAATCGGCCATTCCCGGAACTGTGTCAGCGATCTGGCCGTGCTCCGGCGCATACAGCAGCCCCTTGGCAATCAGACTCGCCCGGGCAGGACCGAGCGACGTCGCCGGGCGGTTCAGCCTTCTGGCGACTTTGCCCGACTGGCCGGCCATCCGACCGCTGGCGGTCGACCGGACAACCTCGAGTGCCTGCCGTCCGGGCTGATCCAGCGAGATCCAGTCGTGTACAGCGCGGTCCTACAAAGCCTTAGATCTGTCTAGATGTGTGGCTCCCACGGCGCAGTCCGAGTGTCGGTGTGCACGCGTAGGCTGAGCGCTGTACCCCTCGTCCGGCATCGGCGGGGGGTGTTCGGCGTGTGCACCTGCCCGGTCGAACGGCCGGCTGGTGTCAGGAAACGGGAGATCGATGACCGCCAAGATCAACTCCACCAGCACCTCTGCAGAGCGGTCGGCTCCGCTGTCCGGGCTGCTGTCCGCCGTGCTCGCCGACGACTGGGTCGGTTCGCTGATCGGGGCTGCCGGGTCGCCGGCCGAGCGGATCGTGGCGCCGCCCGGGCTGCGGCCGGTGCTGGCCGCCGGACTGGCCACCGGCAAGGACGCGGGCGGCGCGGACGTGCCGGTGGTGCTGGTCACCGCGACGGGTCGGGAGGCCGAGGTCGCGGAGTGCGCGATCGGCGACCTGATCGGGGCGGAGAACGTCGAGATCTTCCCGTCGTGGGAGACGTTGCCGCACGAGCGGCTCTCGCCGCGTGCGGACACCGTCGGCCGCCGGCTGCGGGCATTGCGCCGGCTCGCCCACCCGGAGGAGCACCCGGCGGGCGCGCCGAAGGTGATCGTGGCGACGGTGCGGTCGTTGATCCAGCCGATGGCCCCGGACCTGGGTGAGCTGGTCCCGGTGACGCTGGCGGTCGGGGACTGGATCGATCTCACCGAGGTCGTCGAGCGGCTCGCCCTGCTCGCCTACACCCGGGTCGAGATGGTCGAGAAGCGCGGTGAGATCGCGGTCCGCGGCGGCATTCTCGACATCTTCCCGCCGACCGCCGACCATCCGGTCCGGGTGGAACTGTTCGGCGACGAGATCAGCGAGATGCGCACCTTCGCGGTGACCGACCAGCGCTCGATCGCCCCGGTGGAGCAGTTGGTCGCGCAGCCGTGCCGGGAGATCCTGCTGACCCCGGAGGTGCGGGAGCGGGCGACCCGGCTGTCCACGGAGGGCACCGGCGATCCGACCCTGGCCGACATGCTGGCCAAGCTGGCCGAGGGCGTCGCGGTGGAGGGCATGGAGGCGCTCATCCCGGTGCTGCTGCCCGGGCGGCTCACCCTGTTCACCGAGCTGCTGCCGGCCGGCACCCATGTGCTGCTGTCCGATCCGGAGCGGATCCGGACCCGGGCCGAGGACCTGGTGCGCACCGGCGCGGAATTCCTGGCCGCGTCCTGGATGGCGGCGGCGTCCGGCGGCAAGGCGCCGATCGACCTGGCCGAGTCCGCCTACCGGACGCTCGGTGAGGTGCTGGACTCCGCTCGTGACGCGGACCTGCCGGTGTGGCGGATCGGGTCCTTCGGGCTGGACACCCCGATCGAGGACCCGTCGACCGAGACCACCGCTGCCGCCGGCGGTCCGGACGCGCCGGTCTCGCCCGCGCCGAGTTACCGCGGCGAGTTCGGGGTGGCGCTGCAGGACGCCCGCGACCGGCTGACCGCCGGCGGTACGACGGTGGTCGTGGTGCCGGGTGCCGGCACCGCCGGCCGGGTCACCGAGCAGCTCGCCGAGGCCGACCTCGGTGTGCACCAGGCGTTCGAGGGCCTGACCGTGGTGCCGCCGGCCGGCCTGGTGACCGTCACCTGCGGCCGGCTGGAGGACGGTTTCCTGCTGCTGTCCTCCGGGCTCGCGGTGATCACCGAGACCGACCTGACCGGCAACCGGGGCGCCGCGCCGAGCGCGGCCCCGCGGATGGGCACGCGGCGCCGCAACGCCGTCGACCCGATGGCACTGCAGCCGGGTGACTTCGTCGTGCACAGCCAGCACGGCATCGGCCGGTACGTCGACCTGGTCAGCCGGACCAGCGCCGGTGCCACCCGGGAGTACCTGGTGGTCGAGTACGCGCCGAGCAAGCGGGGCCAGCCGGGTGACCGGCTGTTCGTGCCGACCGATGCGCTGGACCAGCTGTCCCGGTACGTCGGCGGCGAGCTGCCGACGCTGAACAAGCTGGGCGGCAGCGACTGGGCGAAGACCAAGGGCAAGGCCCGCAAGGCGGTCCGGCAGATCGCTGCCAAGCTGGTGCAGCTGTACGCGGCGCGGGCCTCGGCGCCGGGGCACGCGTTCGGGTCCGACACCCCGTGGCAGCGGGAGCTGGAGGACGCCTTCCCGTTCACCGAGACCCCCGACCAGCTGGCGGCCATCGACGAGGTCAAGGCCGACATGGAGAAGGCGGTCCCGATGGACCGGGTGATCTCCGGCGACGTCGGCTTCGGCAAGACCGAGATCGCGGTGCGCGCGGCGTTCAAGGCCGTGCAGGACGGCAAGCAGGTCGCCGTCCTGGTGCCGACGACATTGCTGGCCCAGCAGCATCTCTCGACCTTCGCCGAGCGGATGTCGGCCTTCCCGGTCAAGGTGCGGGGACTGTCCCGGTTCACCTCCGACCACGAGTCGGCGGAGACATTGAAGGGCCTGGCCGACGGCACTGTCGACATCGTGATCGGTACCCACCGGCTGCTGCAGCCGTCGGTCCGCTACCACGACCTCGGCCTGGTGGTGGTCGACGAGGAGCAGCGGTTCGGCGTCGAGCACAAGGAGCACATCACCGCGCTGCGGGCGCATGTCGACATGCTGACCATGTCGGCCACACCCATCCCGCGCACGCTGGAGATGAGCCTGGCCGGCATCCGCGAGATGTCCACCATCGCCACCCCGCCCGAGGAGCGGCACCCGATCCTGACCTACGTCGGGGCGTTCGACGACAAGCTGGTGGCCGCCGCGGTCCGCCGCGAGCTGCTGCGGGACGGCCAGGTCTTCTACGTGCACAACCGGGTCGCCGACATCGAGAAGATCGCGGCCACCCTGCGCGAGGCGGTGCCGGAGGCGCGCATCGCCATCGCGCACGGGCAGATGAACGAGGACATGCTGGAGAAGGTCATCGACGGGTTCTGGGCCCGCGAGTTCGACGTCCTGGTGTGCACCACGATCGTCGAGACCGGGCTGGACATCTCCAACGCGAACACGCTGATCGTCGACCACGCGGAGATCCTCGGCCTGTCGCAGATGCACCAGCTGCGCGGTCGGGTCGGCCGCGGCCGGGAGCGCGGGTACGCCTACTTCCTGTACCCGGCCGACAAGCCGCTGACCGAGACCGCGCACGACCGGCTCGCCACCATCGCCCAGCACTCCGACCTGGGCGCCGGGATGGCGGTGGCCATGCGGGACCTCGAGATCCGTGGTGCCGGTTCGATCCTCGGTGCGGAGCAGAGCGGGCACATCGCCGGCGTCGGGTTCGACCTGTACGTGCGGCTGGTCGGCGAGGCGGTCACCGCGTTCAAGAAGGCGGCGGGTGCCGCGGCCGGCGAGGACGTGGAGGAGGAGCCGATCGAGGTGCGCGTCGAGCTGCCCATCGACGCGAGCATCCCGCACGAGTACATCCCGGGGGAGCGGCTGCGGCTGGACGCCTACCGGAAGATCGCCGCGGCCGAGTCGACCGAGGAGATCGACGGGGTGCGGGCCGAGCTCGCGGACCGTTACGGTCCGGTGCCGGACGTGGTGGAGAACCTGCTGGCGGTGGCCGCGTTCCGGCGCCGTTGCCGGACGGTCGGCATCGCCGAGGTGATCGGCGGCCCGCAGGGCATCCGGTTCGGTCCGGTGACGCTGCCGGAGTCCGGACAGCTCAAGCTGAACCGGCTCTACCCCGGCGCCCGCTACCGGGAGTCCACCCACACGATCACCATCCGCACGCCGACCGAGACGGACCGGATCGGTGCCGCACCGCTGCGCAACCTCGAGCTGCTGGCCTGGTGTGAGCAGGTACTGACGATCGTGCCCGCGCCGGTGCCGGTGGGCTGATCCGGGCGCGGCTCCCGCGCCGCTCCGGGCGCACGGGGTCCGGGTCAGGGCCGCTCACGTGGACTGCCCGGCGTGGTGCCGGCCGCCGTGCTCGTGAGAAGCCCGCCGGTGTGGGCGGACGGCCGGTCCTGTCACCCATCGACGTCCACCGGCTGTCGGGTCATCAGCAGCCGATCGCCCGGCCAGGCCGCGGCTGCGAACCGTCGGGGGACGCAGAAGACCCCCTGCCGGATCGGCAGGGGGTCTTCCGGGTGCCTACGGTGCGCCGGTCAGCGACCGGCGCCGATCAGCTGTGGCTCGAGCCGCGACGGGACATGCGCCCGCCGACCAGGACCAGGCCCACACCGGCGACCAGGACAGCCAGCGCGATGGCGATGGTGGCGCCCAGGTTGAAGCCGGCACCGGTCCAGGCCAGGGAGCCGTCGTCGACGGTGGAGGTGACGCCCGCGACGGCCTCGGTGCTGGTGGTGACGTCCGACGAGGTCGGGGCGACGGTGCCGCTGGTCGGGGCGACGGAACCGCTGGTCGGGGCGACCGAACCGCTGGTCGGCGAGACGCTCGACGGCGGGTAGTCGCCCGGCGCGGCAGCGGCGATGCCGACGGAGGCGAACAGGCCGGTCAGCACGAGGGCCAGGGTGACGGCCATGGAACGGATACGGGACATTCTCGTTACTCCTCGAAATCGGGCCGATCGGCACCAAACCTGTGATCACTGTAGGGGTAGAGCACCCGGATATCACGCATGGTGCTCCACATCAGCCCTCCGGCGGGGGAATGTCACCCCTTCGGGTGGGTGCTTTCGCACCCCGAATCCGATCCACCGGAACCGGAGGTCACCGATGCCATCCGGTCAGGGGCACGGAAGCAGTTCCGCATCGGTGACGTCCCAGCTACCGACCCCGGGGGTGACGTGGGTCGGACCGGGGGCGGAATCACCCGACCAGGTGCCGGACACCACCACGTTTGTGTCGGTGCCGGGCTTCTGGTCGACGGTCGCGGTGAGCACCGACCGGCCGTCCTGCTCCGCGGCCACGACCGGGATCTCCTTGCCGTCGACGGTCAGCGAGGTCAGCTCCGCGCCGGCGGCCCCGAACACCAGGATGTTGGTGCGCAGCACGTACGGTCCGGCCTTCTCGTACCCGAGGACGTAGTCCGGGAGCCCGGAGGCCGGGGCGTCGTAGACCAGGTGGGTGGTCAGCGTGAAGTCCCGTCCGCCGGCGCCGCAGCCGCCTGGGGCCAGGGTGACGTCGCCGGAGGCGTAGTAGCCGAGCTTGCCGCCGGTGCCGTCGTTCCGGAAGACCCCGAAACCGGTCCCACCGCCGGGGAAGTCGCCGGCCACCGGGGTCGCCGCCAGGTCCTGCTGCTCGTCGGGGTGGCTGCTCCAGAGCATCACCCGGTGCTCCTGCGTGCCGCGCAGCACGCCACGCAGCAGCACGTCGCCGGAGACGCTGCTGGTCACCGTGCTGAACACCCGTGCGGTTGCCGCAGCCAGGAACACGTCGCGGGCGTCGCCGTCCTCGATGTCCGGGTAGAGCGTGTAGGCCTTGGACAGCAGGGTCTCGGTGAGGTTCTCGGCGTCGATGGTGATGTTGTTGCCGAGGTCGATCGGCGGAATGCCCTTCATCAGGTAGGACAGCGCGACCGGATCCACCGACAGCACCCCGTCCACCGCGGTGCCGGTGCGCTCGGTGTACATCTCGGAGATGGTCGAGGCCGCCGTCGGGAAGTCCGGGGTGAGGTTGACGTCGGTCGCGAACCGGCCGATCAGCCCCTGGTACAGCGCGTCCGGTACGTCACCGGTCACCGCCACCGGTGGCTCGAACTCGCCGAGATCACGGCTGGCCGAGCCCTGGCCGGAGAGGGTGAACTTCCCGTCGGTGAAGGTCAGGGCGGCATACGACCCGAAGATGCCGCCGGTGGCCCTGGGTTCGGCCAGGTTCTCGAAGACGACCAGGTAGGTCCGGGGTCCGTCGGCGCCGAGCATCGGCGGGACCAGCCGGCCCAGCCGTGCGGCGGCCGCGGTGGTGGACCCCAGCTCGGTCAACTGGGCCTGCAGCTGATCGACGGCGTCGGCGACCTGCGACACCAGGCCCGACCGTGGGATGGCGCCCACCCGGGCGGAGGCGGACCGGACCGAGTCGTCGGCCGCCTGCAGGGT
The DNA here is from genome assembly GCF_009707545.1 of Nakamurella alba. NCBI lineage: Bacteria > Bacillati > Actinomycetota > Actinomycetes > Nakamurellales > Nakamurellaceae > Nakamurella > Nakamurella alba. The sequence goes on from NZ_WLYK01000001.1 coordinate 483,696, forward strand.
GGGGGCGGCCTGCACGAGCGGGCCGAGGTCGACCGCGCCGTCCTTCGGGGCGAAGGTCGCCGGATCGAGCGTCCCGGCGACGTCGACCAGCCCGGGGGCGGTGCCGGTCGCCAGGTCGTCGACGGTGTGTGCGATCTCCGACACGGCGTCCAGGTTGGTGCCCAGCCATGGCAGCACGGTGGCGAGGCGGTAGACCGGATCGGACGTGGCCGACACCGCGTCGGCCGAATCCTGCTGCAGCTGGGCCACCGAGGTGCGCAGCTGTTCTGCGTCGAGATTGTCCAGATCCCGCACCTGCGAACGGATCTCGGACACCTTGTCGGCGGCGGCCTGCAGGTGGGAGTACGCCTGGTAGCTGCGCCAGGCAACCCAACCGCCGGCCAGCAGCACCAGGAGCCCGAGGCCCATCAGCGAGCGGCCGATGATCTTCCGGCGGCGGGAGCGGGCCCGGCGGCCGGACCTCGTCGAGGCCGGCACAGGGGTCGACGCGGTGGTCGTCGGGCCGGCCGCCGGCGCCTCGGTGTGGTCGGTGTCGTCGGCGCCGTCCTGCCCGGCCGGTCCGTCGGCGCCGTTGGCGTCGGACCGGTGGTCGTCGGCCCGGTGGTCGTCGGCTCGGTGGTCGACAGCCCCGTCAGCGCCGGGGGTCTCGTTGACGGGCCCGTTCCCGACAGGGCCGTTCCCGGCCGCGGCGGAACCGGAGGCGGCGGCGCCGGTGCCGTCGACCTCCTCCGGACGATCGGTCACGGGCGGCCGAGCGCGCGGTAGGTCCAGCCGGCAGAGCGCCACACCGAGGGCTGGAGGGCGTTGCGGCCGTCCAGCATCCGCTTCTCGCCGACGATCCGGCCCAGCTCGGTGGGATCGATCTCGACGTACTCGCGCCACTCGGTGAGCAGCAGCACCAGATCGGCGCCCGCGGCGGCCTCGTCCACGGTGTCGGCGAACCGCAGTCCCGGCCACTGCTTGCGGGCGTTGGTCACGGCCTCCGGGTCGGTGACCACCACGGTCGCGCCCTGCAGCTGCATCTGCGCGGACACGTTCAGTGCGGGGGAGTCGCGGATGTCGTCGCTGTCCGGCTTGAACGCCGCGCCGAGCACGGCGATCCGGGCCCCGACGATGGAGCCGCCGCAGACCTCGCGGGCCAGATCCACCATCCGCACCCGGCGGCGCATGTTGATGGCGTCGATCTCCCGCAGGAAGGTCAGCGCCTGGTCGGCGCCGAGCTCGCCGGCCCGGGCCATGAATGCCCGGATGTCCTTGGGCAGGCAGCCGCCGCCGAAGCCGAGACCGGCGTTGAGGAAGCGGCGACCGATCCGCGGGTCGTGGCCGATCGCGTCGGCCAGCAGGGTGACGTCGGCACCGGTCGCCTCGCAGACCTCGGCCATCGCGTTGATGAACGAGATCTTGGTGGCGAGGAACGAGTTGGCGGCCGCCTTGACCAGCTCGGCGGTCGCGAGATCCGCTGTCACCAAAGGGGTGCCGGTGGACAGCGGGGTGGCGTAGACCTCATCGAGCTGCTGCTTGGCGCGGTCGCCGGCGGCACCGGCGGGCAGGCCGTAGACCAGCCGGTCCGGGGTGAGGGTGTCCTTGACGGCGAAGCCCTCGCGCAGGAACTCCGGGTTCCACGCCAGGTTCGCCTCCGGCTGCACGGCCTGGACGACCTCGGTCAGCCGGGCCGCGGTGCCGACCGGCACGGTGGACTTGCCGACGACCAGGTCACCGGGGGACAGGAACGGCGCCAGCGAGTCCACCGAGGCGTCGACGTACCGCAGGTCGGCGGCGAACTCGCCGGCCCGCTGCGGGGTGCCGACACACACGAAGTGCACCGAACGGCCCTGCGCCGGTGCCATGTCCGTGGTGAAGCTCAGCCGGCCGGTGGCCAGCGATTCCGCCAGCAGTTCCGGGAACCCGGGCTCGAAGAACGGTGCCCGCCCGGCCTGCAGACTCGCGATCTTCGCCTCGTCGACGTCGATGCCGACGACGTCGTGCCCCAGTTTGGCCATGCACGCGGCGTGCACCGCACCCAGGTATCCACAACCGATGACGGACAGCGCGGTCATGCGCTCCTCCTGCCGGACGCGGGGCCGGCGAACACGCCGCCGGGGAACCCTCGTCGCCCGGTGCCGCCCGTCAGCCCGTGTTGCGCATCCCGGCGGCGACCCCGTTGATGGTGACAAGCATGGCACGCTGCAGGTCCGGATCCGGCTCGGCACCGCCGTCGACCCCACGGAGCCGGTGCAGCAGCTCCACCTGCAGGTAGGAGATGGGCGCCAGGTAGGGCTCGCGCACCTCCAGCGTGCGCTTGAGTTCCGGCTGGTCGGCCAGCATCTCGGTGCCGCCGGTGAGCGTCAGCACCTCCGCCACGGTGGTGGTGTGCTCCTCCCGGATGAGCTCGAACAGCCGGTGCAGTTCGGTGGGAACCAGTTCCCGGACGTACATCTCGCTGATGTCGAGGTCGGTCTTGGCCAGCGTCATCTCGACGTTGGAGATGAAGGTGCGGAAGAAGTGCCACTTGCCGTAGATCTCCGCGAGCACGTCGCCGTGACCGGCCTCGCGGGCGGCCCGCAGGCCGGAGCCGACACCGAACCAGCCGGGCACGATCTGCCGGGACTGTGTCCAACCGAACACCCAGGGGATGGCCCGCAGCGCCCCGATGCCGCCACCGGAGTCCGGCCGGCGGGACGGGCGGGAGCCGATGTTCAGCGAGCCGAGCTGCTCGACCGGCGTGGAGGCCAGGAAGTACGCGGCCAGGTCGGGATCGTCGAACAGCGTGCGGTACCGGCGGAAGGCCGAGTCGCTGACGGTGTCCATCACCTCGTCCCAGCTGGCCAGTTGCTCGTCGGACAGCCGTGGGGTGCGGTGCAGCGCGGATGCCTGGAGGGTGGCCGCCAGGGTGAGCTCGAGGTTCTCCCGGGCCAGCTCCGGCAGCGCGTACTTGTCGCTGATCACCTCGCCCTGTTCGGTGAACTTGATGGCACCGGTGAGTACGCCGTGCGGCTGGGCCAGGATGGAGTCGTAGGTGGGGCCGCCGCCGCGGCCGACCGTGCCGCCCCGGCCGTGGAACAGCACCAGCGAGACGCCGTGCCGGGCCGCGATGTCCCGGAGCGTGCGCTGGGTCTTGTGGATCTCCCACTGCGAGGTGGTGATCCCGGCCTCCTTGTTGGAGTCGGAGTAGCCGAGCATCACCTCCTGCACGTCGCCGCGCAGCCGGACCAGCTCCCGGTAGTGCGGGTCGGACAGCAGCTCGTCCAGCACCTCGCCGGACCGGCGCAACTCCTCCACTGTCTCCAGCAGCGGCGCGAATCCGATCTGCGCCCGTGCGGCCCGGGCGCCGGGGGTGCCCCAGAGGTCGATCAGCCCGGCCTCGCGGGCCAGCACCGCCGCGGCCAGCACGTCGTCGGCACCCTTGGTCATCGAGATGATGTAGGTCTCGATGACGTCCGGGCCGTAGGTCTCCAGCGCCTCGGCGACCACCTCGAACACACCGAAGGTCTTGCTGCCGTCGGCGTCCAGCGGCAGCGGCTTGATGGCCAGCGGCCGGCGGGAGCCGAGCTCGGTGGACAGCAGCGCCATCCGGGCCGGGCGTTCCAGGTCGCCGTACTTCCCGTCCTGCTCGCCGAGCCGGTCGACGAGCTGACCGACCGCGTGGTGGTGGGCCTCGGCGTGCTCCCGGATGTCCATCGTGGCGCCGTGCAGCCCGGTGGCCGCCAGCACCCGCTGCACCCGGGCGACCACGCCGGAGGCGGCGAGGGTGCCGCCGTGCTGCTGCAGCGATGCGGAGACGACGGCGAGGTCGGCCAACAGCTCCGCCGAGGTGGCGTAGTCGCGGCCGGGCTCGTGCGGCCGGGCCGCGGCGATCCGGGCCCGGGTGTTGAGCAGCTTGGCCTTCATGCAGGTCAGCTTGAGCCGGTAGGGCTCGAGGCGGTTGAGTTCCTTCACCCGCGGGTCCAGGCCCGGCAGGTGATCCAGGTCCTCCTGCACCGAGGCGACGAGATCGTTCGACACGGAAGCGATCTCGGTCGACACCGACAGAGCGGCCAGCAGAAGGTCGACCTGCTCGATCGCCGTGCCGAGCGCGAGTTGCGCCCCCAGCTCCAGCACCTGCTTGGTCACCGCCGGCGTCACGTTGGGGTTGCCGTCCCGGTCGCCGCCGATCCAGGTGCCGATGGTCAGCGGGGCCGCGGTCGCGGGCAGCGTCGCGCCGTGCTCGGTCAGTTGCTCGGCCAGGTCGTCGGTGAGCTCGCCGAGCGTGTGGCCCAGCAACTGCTGCAGGTAGTACAGCGCGTTCCGGGCCTCGTCGATCGGGGTCGGCCGCACCTGGCGCAGTTCGTCGGTCTGCCACATCAGGTCGATCACCTCGGCGAGCGCGCGGTCCTGCCGCCGCCGGGCGGCCGTGTCCGCGGTGGTCGCCTCGGCCAGCAGGTCGGAGACCCGGCGCAGCTTGGTGAGCACGCTGCGCCGGCTCGCCTCGGTGGGGTGGGCCGTGAACACCGGCCGGACCGCCAGGTCCGCCAGCGCCGACTCGAGTTCGGCGGGGCCGAGGGCCTCGGCCACCGCGGCGACGGTCCGGGCCATCCAGCCGGCCTCCACCGGCCGGCGGCGCAGCGCGCGCACCCGGTCGACCTGCTCGGCGGCGTTGGCCAGGTGGAAGTAGGCGGAGAACGCGCGGACCAGTCCGATGGCCTGCTCCAGGGGGAGTGCGGTCAGCATCGCCCGGACCTGGTCGGTGACCTCGTGCCGGGCCGCGGTGCTGTCGGCCTCCTGGGCCTGCTTGGTCAGACCGCGCACCTGCTCCACCAGGTCCAACAGCTCCTGGCCACCCTGGCGGGCGAGGGTCTGTCCGAGCAGCGCGGCGACCCGCCGGACGTCGGCCCGGAGCATGGCCCCGTGGGTGTCGTCGTTCTCCTCCGGGGTGCCGGGGGAGCCGGGGGCATCGAGCAGGGGTTCGACGGACGGTGATGCGGCCTCGGTCGTCATGGCGCACATCGTCCACGATCGCTGTGACGGACTCGTGACGCCCCCCACGTCCGTACGGGGACCGGCGCGGGGACCGTCCGCGCTGCGATTCCCGACCGACGGTGCCGGACACCCGTGCACCTGTTGTTCACGGTGCGGTCGTCCGCCGTTCCGTTCCCACGACCGCCGGCAAGGGACCTTCGGCGTCGGCCTGGCAGCTGCTTCCCCGGGCTCGGATGTGACCGGGATCTCCGGCGGTGCCGAACCGGTCCGTGCGAGTGCGGTACCGGTACGGTCCCGGGTCGACGGGCGGCCGCCCGGACCACGGGGTCGGCGTTCGCTCCGACGACCGGGCCGGTCCGCGGGATCGGCGGAGGGGTTATCGGAGCGTGAGTGCCGGGTGGCCGTTGTGCCCGATTCGGAGCAACGCCCCGTTCGTGTGTCGCTCCGACGGGGTGACGATCACTCACCGTGGCCGTGTGCCACCGTTCGACCAGCAGAGATGTGGCGGGTGTGTGACGGTCCCCCGCATCACCCGGTCACCGACCCTCACACGGAAGGCGGAAAAAGTTGCGTTTCAGCATCAGGGCCTGCGGATTTCGATCACCAAGTGTTAACTTTTCGGTACTCCGATCGGAGTGAGCGCGAGGCAGGTGGGTCGTCGGGGAATCACCTTCGCATGGTGCGTGGAACCGTTAGGTACAGACCTCAAAGGGGACTGTTTCGATGACTCGAGTCAGGCTTGCCGAGTACGCACGCTCACTGAGCGTGATCGTACTGGTGCCGACGGTGTTGCTGGGCGTATCCGCCACGGCCGCCGCCGCCACCGACGGCGCCGCTTCGACCGCCCCGGCCGCCGCATCCCTCCCCGTGGGCGCGCTGATCTGGATCGTGCTCGGTCTGGTCGGCGTCATCGCCGGGCTGACCGCCACCCGCAAGAGCCGGCGCGCCGGGCGCCCGTCGGCAGCTGCGGTCGCGGAGCCGCCGGCCACCGCGCACCCCACCGCCCAGGGCGCCCTCGCCACCGCCGGGAGCATCTGATGTTCCAGCGCCGCAACGCCCCGTCCGGCCCGCTGGACATCGCCCTCATCGGCACCCGCGGGGTGCCCGCCCACTACGGCGGCTTCGAGACCTGCGTCGAGGAGGTCGGCGCCCGGCTGGCCGGCCGGGGCCACAAGGTCACCGTCTACTGCCGCAACCAGGACGGCGTGGAACGCGCCCCCGAGTACCGCGGCATGCACCTCGTGCACCTGCCCGCGATGCGCCGCCGGTCGCTGGAGACGCTGTCGCACACCGGGCTCTCGGTCGCCCACCAGGTCTTCCACGCCGCCGATGCCGCCGTGGTGTTCAACTGCGCCAACGCCCCCTGGCTGCCGCTGCTGCGGATGCGCGGCATCCCGGTCGCCACCCACGTCGACGGGCTCGAGTGGAAGCGCGCCAAGTGGGGCGGCAACGGCCGCCGCTACTACCAGATGGCCGAGAAGCTGTCGGTCCGCTGGTCGGACGCGCTGATCGCCGACGCCCAGGGCATCGCCGACTACTACCGCGAGACCCACCACGCGGACACCGACCTGATCACCTACGGTGCCCCCGTCGTGGCCCAGCGGTCCGACCGGCTGGCCGAGCTCGGCCTCGAGCGCGACGGGTTCCACCTGGTGGTCGCCCGCTTCGAGCCGGAGAACCACGTCGCCGAGATCGTCCAGGGCTACACCCGGAGCGCCGCCACCAAGCCGCTCATCGTGGTGGGTTCGGCCCCGTACGCCCACGAGTACACGAAGCGGGTGCACGAGCTGGGTGACCGCCGGGTGCACTTCCTCGGCGGCGTGTGGGACCAGGAGCTGCTGGACCAGCTGTACGCCGGGGCCACCAGCTACCTGCACGGCCACTCCGTCGGCGGGACCAACCCGTCCCTGCTGCGCGCGATCGGCGCCGGCACCGCGACGAACGCGTTCGACGTGGTGTTCAACCGCGAGGTGCTGCGCGAGTCGGGCCGCTACTTCTCCACCGCGGACGAGCTGTCCCGGCTGATCGAGCGGACCGAGAACAGGCCGGCCGAGACCGCCCAGCGCGGGTCGCAGGCGCTCGACCGGGCCCGGTCCTACGACTGGGAGACGGTCACCGACGGGTACGAGGCGCTCTGCCACCGGCTCGCCGGCGTCCCGATGCCGGCCCTGGCGGTCAGGGCAGCCTGATGAACACCACCGACCAGCTGTCCCGGGGCGTCACGCCGGGACGGCCCCCCCGGTCCGCCCCGATGCGGGACGTGGTGGCCGCGCTGTCCGCAGCGCAGAAGACCTCCAAGGGTGCGCCGGCCTACTCCCGGTTCGTGAACCGGCCGGCCGGCCGCGTGCTCGCGGCGATCGCCTACCGCGCGGGAGCGACCCCGAACGGGGTCACCGCGGTGAGTGCACTGTTCTCCTTCACCGGGATCGCGCTGCTCGCGCTGGTCCGCCCGACCTGGTGGTCCGGCGTGCTGGTCGCGGTCTGCCTCGTCGTGGGCTACGCCTTCGACGCGGCCGACGGTCAGCTGGCCCGGCTCCGCGGCGGCGGGAGCGCCGCGGGGGAGTGGCTCGACCACATGGTCGATGCGCTGAAGATCTCCACCCTGCACCTCGCGGTGCTGGTCGGCCTGTTCCGGTTCACCGAACTGGCCGACGCGTGGATGCTGGTACCGATCGGCTTCGCGGTCGTCGCAGCGGTGATGTTCTTCGGCATGATGCTCAACGACTCCCTCCGCCGGCAGTTCACCGCCCGGACCGGGATCGCCGTCGAGCGCGGCGGGACATCGGGACTCCGTTCCCTGCTGGTGATCCCGACCGACTACGGGCTGCTCTGCGTGATCTTCGTGCTCTGGGGCGCCCCGTCCGTCTTCTTCCCGGTCTACGCGGTCGTCTTCGCCTGCAACGCCGGATTTCTCGCCCTCGCCGCGGTGAAGTGGTTCCGCGACATGGGTGCATTGGACAAAGGACCGAGATGAACCCGACCACCCGGCGGCGCGCTTGGCGCGTCGCCTTCCCTTCGGCTGCCCTGGCGACGGCGCTGCTGCTGACCGCGTGCACCTCCGCCGAGTCGCCGGCCACGAGCAGCTCGACCGCGGCCACCACATCGTCCGCCGCTGCTTCTGGTACCGCCGGCACGAGCGCGACGACGATCTCCGGCACCGGCTCCGGATCCGTTGCCCCGTCCGGCTCCTCGACCTCCGGTGGTGCGCAGCCGTCCGGGACCGGGTCGGCCTCGCCGTCGGCGACGAGCGGCACCACCTCCGACGACCTGCAGACCACGGCCACCCGGGCCACCACCCCGGTCGCGCCGACCTCGCCCGGCAACATCGACCAGACCGTGCCGTCGCGAGCCGAGACCACCGCCCCTGCCGTCGATCTCACCGAGACGGGGAACTACGGCAACGGGGTCACGGTGCTGCTGGACAAGATCACCGCGGTGGAGACCGCCGCGGAGCTGCCTGGTGAGGTCGCCGGACCCGGTGTCCGGATCGACGTCTCGATCACCAACGACAGCGACGCCGCCATCGATCTCGGCAACGTCGTCGTCGATCTGCAGGACAAGGACGGTGGCCCGGCCACCTTCATGACCGCGGATCCCAGTGCGCCTTTCTCCGGGAGCCTCCCTCCGGGCGAGACCGCAAGTGCCGTTTACGTTTTCACCATTCCCGCCACCGACCGTTCGGGTGTGACGGTCACCGTCCGCTACTCCATCGACGCCCCCGTCGTGGTCTTCACAGGAGATGCCCAGTGAGTAACAGCAGAAGTGCGGTGCCCGGAACCGGTAGGTGGCGTCGTCCGACCTCCCTGCTCGGCACCATCGCCCTGACCATCGGCGGCCTCGTCGCCGTCGCCGCCGTGGCGCCGGCGGCCTCCGCAGCACCGGCGCCGATCGCCGACCCGCCGGCCAACATGGTGACCGCCGATGGTCTGCCCACCACCCAGATCAACGGTGTGGCCTGGGACCAGGTCGTCGTCGGCAACACCGTCTACGTCGGCGGTGAGTTCACCAACGCCCGCCCGGCCGGCGCTGCCGCCGGGACCAACCTGACCACCCGGAACAACGCGCTGGCCTACAACCTGAGCACCGGCGCGCTGGTCACCGGCTGGAACCCGAACGTCAACCGGCAGATCAAGACGATCGCCGCTTCGCCGGACGGGTCGCGCATCTACATCGGCGGCAGCTTCACCACCGTCGGTGGCGTGACCCGCAACCGCATCGCGGCCATCAACGCCTCGACCGGAGCGCTGATCACCACCTTCAACGCCGGCGTCGACTACACCGTCAACGCGATCTCGGCCACCGACACCACCGTCTACGTGGCCGGCGCGTTCTCCAGCGCCAACGGCTCCACCCGGACCCGCCTCGCCGCGTTCAATGCCAGCAACGGCGCGCTGACCGGTTGGAACCCGAGCGCGGACCGCACGGTCAACTCGATGGTCATCTCCCCGGACGGCGCGGTCATCGTCGGCGGCTCCTTTGAGAACGTGAACGGCAGTGCCGCCTACGGTCTCGCAAAGATCGATGCCTCCTCCGGCGCGTTGCTGCCGTGGAACGCCACCAACCTGATCCGCAACGCCGGCGCGAACGCCTCGATCCTGAGCCTGTCCACCGACGGCACCGCGATCTACGGGTCCGGCTACCACTTCGGCGCGGGCGGCAACCTGGAGGGTGTCTTCTCCGCCGACCCGGCCACCGGCAACATCCGGTGGGTCGAGGACTGCCACGGCGACACCTACGACCAGTACGCGGCCCCGACCGGGGTCATCTACTCGGTGAGCCACGCCCACTACTGCGGCAACGTCGGCGGTTTCCCGCAGTCCGACCCGTGGTCGATCAACATGCGGCACGCGCTGGCGTTCTCCAAGGAGGCCACCGGCACCCTGCTGGCCGACCCGTACGGCTACTACAACTTCGAGGGCACCCCCAGCCCGACCCTGTACTCCTGGTTCCCGGAGATGGACAGCGGCAGCTACACCGGCAAGGACCAGGCCGCCTGGAGCGTCACCGGCAACGACCAGTACGTCGTCATGGGCGGCGAGTTCCCGACCGTCAACGGCAAGGCCCAGCAGGGTCTCGTCCGCTTCGCGGTGAAGCCGATCGGCCCGGGCAAGATGGGTCCGCAGGACTCCGGCGCCAAGTTCGTCCCCTCGGTGCGCGCCATGCCCTCGGGTGCGGCCCGGGTCTCGTGGCAGGCCAACTCCGACATGGACGGCCAGACCATGACCTACACGCTGACCCGCAACGGCCAGACCGTGTACACCACCACCGCGAAGTCGGTCTTCTGGGACCGGCCGGCGATGGGGTACATCGACACCGCCGTGGTGCCCGGCACCACCTACAAGTACCGGCTCACCGCCACCGATCTCGACGGCAACACCGCCACCGGTGACATCGTCGACTTCGTCGCCCAGGCCGGCACCGGCAGCACGCCGTACGCCCAGCAGGTGACCGCCGACGGTGCGGCGCCGTACTTCCCGCTGGACGAGGCGTCCGGTGCGGTCGTCTACGACAACGCCGGCTTCGCCGACGCCGACAGCTGGAACCTGACCCGCGGCACCGCCGGCGCCATCACCGGTACCACCGCGAGCACCTTCAACGGCTCGAACAGCCTGGCGGCCACCCGGATCGCGGTCCAGGGCCCGGACACCTTCACCGCGCAGATGTGGATCAGGACCACCACCACCTCCGGCGGCAAGATCCTCGGCTTCGGCAACAACCGCACCGGCCTGTCCGGCAGCTACGACCGGCACGTCTACATGGACAACCAGGGCCGCATCTTCTTCGGTGTGTACCCGGGCTTCTCCGCCACGGTGAACGGCTCGGCCTCGTACAACGACGGTCAGTGGCACCAGATCACCGCCCAGATGAGCTCCGCGGGCATGAAGCTGTACGTCGACGCCAAGCTCGTCGGCCAGCGCAGCGACGTCACCACCGGCCAGAGCTACCAGGGCTTCTGGAAGATCGGCGGCGACAACCTCGGTGGATGGCCGAACCAGCCCTCCAGCAACTACTTCGCCGGTGCCATCGACGAGGTCGCGCTGTACCCCACGGCTCTCACCCGCCAGCAGGTCAACGCGCAGTGGGTGGCCGCCGGCCGCACCTCGGTGATCCCGGCCGCCCCGGCCGACAACTACGGCAAGGCCGTCTACAACGACGACCCGCAGCTGTTCTGGCGGCTCGGCGAGTCCTCGGGCAACGCCGCGGCCGACTCCGGCCCGAACGGTGACCAGGGCGGCATCTACCAGAACGGTGTCGGGCTCGGCGCCGCCGGCGCCCTGCAGGGCGTGGCCAACACCGCCGCGACCTTCGACGGTGGCGACGATTTCGTGGCCAGCACCAACGCCTACAACAACCCGAAGAACTACTCCGAGGAGGCGTGGTTCAAGACCACGTCGACCAACGGCGGCAAGATCATCGGGTTCGGCAGCAACCAGTCCGGCTCGTCCGGCGGTTACGACCGGCACGTGTACCTGACCCAGGACGGCACCGTCTGGTTCGGCACCTGGACCGGCCAGGAGAACAAGGCCAACAGCGCACCGGGCTACAACGACGGCCGCTGGCACCACGTGGTCGCCACCCAGTCGACGACCGACGGCATGAAGCTCTACCTGGACGGCCAGCTGGTCGGCACCAACCCGCAGACCTCCGCCCAGGACTTCTCCGGGTACTGGCGGGTCGGCGGCGACACCCAGTGGGGTTGCTGCTCCGGCTACTTCAACGGGACGATCGACGAGGCCGCGGTCTACAACAAGGTGCTGTCCGCCTCGACCGTGTCCAACCACTACCTGCTCGGCACCACCGGTGCGCCGGCCAACCAGGCGCCGACCGCGGCCTTCACCTCCGCGGCCACCCTGCTGGACGCCACCTTCGACGGCACCGGTTCCACCGATGCCGACGGCACCATCGCCTCGTACGCCTGGAACTTCGGTGACAACAGCACCGGCACCGGTGCCACCCCGTCGCACAGCTACACCGCGGCCGGCACCTACCAGGTGACCCTCACGGTGACCGACAACCGTGGTGCCACCAACGCGATCACCAAGCCGGTCACGGTGACCGCGCCGCCGCCGAACCAGGCGCCGACCGCGGCCTTCACCTCCGCGGCCACGTTCCTGGACGCGACGTTCAACGGCGGCGGTTCCACCGACACCGACGGCACGATCGCCTCGTACGCCTGGAACTTCGGTGACAACACCACCGGGACCGGTGCCACCCCGTCGCACAGCTACACGGCGGCCGGCACCTACCAGGTGACGCTCACGGTGACCGACGACAAGGGCGCCACGAACGCGATCACCAAGCCGGTCACGGTGACCGCCCCGCCGGCGAACCAGGCGCCGACGGCGTCCTTCACCGCCCAGGCGATGGAACTCACCGGCAACTTCGACGCCACCGCGTCGAGCGACCCGGACGGCACCATCGCGTCCTACGCCTGGAACTTCGGGGACGGCACCTCGGGCACCGGGAAGACCGTGTCGCACCCCTATGCGGCGGCCGGCACCTACCAGGTGACGCTGACCGTGACCGACAACAAGGGCGCTACCGGCACCAGCACCCAGCCGCTGCAGGTCACCGCACCGGTGCCGAACCAGGCACCGACGGCGAACTTCACCAGCTCGGTGGAGAACCTGACGGTCAACGTCGAGTCCACCTCGACCGACACCGACGGCACCATCGCCGCCGTCGCGTGGAACTTCGGTGACGGCGCGACGGCCACCGGTGCTGCCGCGGTGCACACCTACACGTCCGCCGGCACCTACCAGGTGCGGATCACGGTGACCGACGACGACGGCGCCACCGGCACGATCACCAAGCCGGTGACCGTGACCGCCGCGCCGCCGGCGAACGTGGCGCCCACCGCGGCGTTCACGAACACCGCGAACGGGCTCACCGCCGCGTTCAACGGGTCGACCTCCACGGACCCGGACGGCACGATCACGGCGTACTCGTGGAACTTCGGGGACGGGGTCACCGACCTCACCTCCGGCGCCACGGTCAGCCACCCGTACGCCGCGGCCGGGACCTACCAGGTGTCGCTGACCGTGACCGACGACAAGGGTGCGACCAACACCGTCACCAAGCCGGTCACGGTCAACGCCCCGGTCGCCGCGCCGATCGCGCTGGACACCTTCGGCCGCACCACGGCCAACGGCCTCGGCTCGGCCGAGACCGGTGGCGCCTGGACGGTCGCCGGTGGCAACGCGAACTTCTCGGTGTCCTCGGGCACCGGAAAGATCCGGATGTCGGCGGCCGGCGCGGGCCCGTCGGCCACCCTCGGCGCGGTCTCCGCCGCGAACGTCGACGTCAAGGTCGACGTGTCGCTGGACAAGGCGCCGACCGGCGGCGGCATCTACATGTCGCTGGCCGCCCGCAAGACGGGTACGTCGGAGTACCGCACCACGGCGAAGTTCCTGGCCGACGGCCGGGTGCAGCTGCAGCTGGTGAAGATCGTGAACGGCACCTCCACCACGCTGCAGACGGTGAACGTCTCCGGCGTCACGATCACCCCGAACAGCCCGGTGACCATCCGGCTGCGGACCTCCGGCACCTCCTCCGTGGCGCTGTCCGCGAAGGTGTGGAACACCGGCGGCACCGAGCCGGCCGCCTGGCAGGCCTCGGCGACCGACAGCGCGAACACGATCGCCGCCCCCGGTGGGATCGCGCTCTACCCCTACCTGTCGGGCTCCGCGACCTCGGGTGCCGTGGTCGCGAGCGTCGACAACCTCAGGGCCGACGCCCTGAACCCGTGACAGCGGGTGCAGCGCGCCGGGTGCTGATCGCCCACCCGAGCGCCGACCTGTACGGGTCGGACCGGGTGATGGTGGAAACCGCAGCCGCACTGGCGGACCGGGGCTGGCAGGTCACCGTGACCCTGCCGGCCCCGGGGCCGCTGGTGCGGGAACTGGAGAAGACCGGGGTGACGGTCGAGTTCGACCGCTCCCCGGTCCTCCGCAAGAGCGCACTGCGGCCGGCCGGACTGCTCCGGTTGGTCGCGGAGATGGTCCGGGCGGTGCCCGGTTCCGTCCGGCAGGTCCGGCGGGCCGGGACCGACCTGGTCTACGTCTCCACCCTGACCATCCCGCTGTGGGTCCCGATCGCCCGGCTGCTGCGCCGGCCGGTCGTGGTGCACGTGCACGAGTCCGAGCGCAACGCCCCGCTGATGGTGCGCCGGCTGTTGGCCCTCCCGCTGCTGCTGGCCACGAGAGTGCTGGTGAACAGCCGGTTCTCGCTGTCGGTGCTGACCGACAGCTTCCGCCGGCTGGGCCGGCGGGCCGAGGTCCTCTACAACGGGGTCCCCGGGCCGGAGCGGTTCACCCCGCCGCGGACCGAGCTGACCGGCGGGATCCGGCTGCTGTTCGTCGGCCGGCTGTCCCCGCGCAAGGGACCGCAGATCGCGGTGCAGGCGCTGGCCCGCCTGCGGGAGCAGGGGACCCCGGCCCGGCTGGACCTGGTCGGGGCGGTGTTCCCGGGGTACGAGTGGTTCGAGCAGGAACTGCGGGAAACCGTCACCGGGCTCGGCCTGGACGATGCGGTCACCTTCCACGGATTCCAGGACGACGTCTGGCCGCACCTGGCCGCCGCCGACGCGCTGCTGGTGCCCTCCCAGGGCGACGAGCCGTTCGGCAACACCGCCGTGGAGGCCGCGCTGGCCGCCCGGCCCGTGGTGGTCAGCAGCAGCAGCGGCCTCGACGAGGCCACGGCGGGTTACGGTGGTGCGCACCGGGTTCCCGCCGACGACGTCGAGGCCTGGGTGTCCGCGGTGCAGCAGATCGCCGCGGACTGGTCCGGTCACCGGGACCGGGTGCTCGATGACGAGCGGACCGCGCGGCGTCGTCATGCGCCCGAGGTCTACCGCGAGGACATCGAACGGCGACTGGCCGGGATCGGGCGGAGGGCGAAGGCATGACCGACACCGGCCTGACCAGTGGCACCTCCGACCGCCCGGTGCTGGTCGCGATGCTCACCTTCAAACGCCCTGCGGACCTGGCCGAGGCGCTGCCCGCGGTGACCGCCCAGCTCGCCTCCGTCCCCGGCTCGCAGCTGCTGGTGGTCGACAACGACCCGGCCGGGAGTGCCGGGGAGGTCGTCCGGGCAGCGGCCGGCGTGCGGTACGTGCTGGAATCGGAGCCGGGGATCGCCGCGGCCCGCAACCGGGCGCTGGACGAGGCAACCGAGGACACCCTGCTGGTGTTCATCGACGACGACGAGACCCCGTCCGAGGGCTGGCTCCGCGGACTGGTCGGGACCTGGCGGGAGACCGGCGCGGCCGCAGTGGCCGGGGCGGTCGTCTCCGAGTACGACGAGGAGCCGGGGGAGTGGGTGGCGGCCGGCCGTTTCTTCGACCGCCGCCGGTTGCCCACCGGCACCGCGATCGAGGTCGCCGCCACCAACAACCTGCTGCTGGACATGCGGCGGGTCCGCGCCCTGGGTCTGCGGTTCGACCTGCGGTTCGGCATCAGCGGCGGTTCGGACACACTGTTCACCCGACGGCTGACGGGGGCCGGCGGGCGGATGGTGTGGAACGACGAGGCCGTGGTGGTCGACCGGGTCCCGGCGTCCCGGGTCACCCGGGAGTGGGTGCTGCGCCGGGCCTTCCGGTCCGGCAACTCGTGGACCCGGACCTCGCTGGCGCTCGCGGGTTCGCCCGCGGCGCGGGTGCGGGTCCGGATCCGCGCGGTGCTGACCGGCCTGGTGCGGATCGCCGGCGGCGCTGCCGCGGCGCTGCTCGGCCTGGTGACCGGGCGGCTGCCGCGCCGGGTCCGGGGGGTGCGCACCATCGTCCGCGGGGCCGGGATGCTCGCGGGCGCATGGGGTGTGCACTACCGGGAGTACGCCGCCCAGCACGCCACCGGACCGCAGGCGTCGTCCGGGGCCGCCGCGTGACGCCGGACCGGGTCGGCGTGGTGGTCGTCAACTTCTCCTCGCACCAGTTGGTCGGCGAGAACCTGGCCGCGCTCGAGGCGTCCGGCGGCGACGATCCCGATCTGCTCGCGGTGGTGGTGGACAACTTCTCCACCGCCGGCGAGCGCGAGGCCGCCCGGCGGCTGTGCCGCGACCGCGGCTGGGAGTTCGTCGCGGCGCCCGGCAACCCGGGCTTCGGCGGCGGCGCGGACCTCGGCGCCCGGCGTGCGCTGCAGGCCGGCTGCGACGTGGTGGTGCTGCTGAACCCGGACGCCCGCCTGGACCGGTCCGGCGTGCTCCGGCTCGCCGCGCTCTGCCGCGGCGATCACGACCTGCTGGTGGCGCCGCTGGTGCAGCGACCGGACGGCAGCGTCTGGTCGGCCGGCTCCCGCATCGACCTGGCCACCGGCCGGGTCGGCCGGGCTCCCCAGCCGTTCGTGTCCGGCCCGGACCGCTGGCTGTCCGGGGCCTGCCTGGCGATCCACCGCAGCGGCTGGCAGCAGCTGGATGGATTCGGTTCCGGCTGGTTCCTCTACTGGGAGGACGTCGACCTGAGCCGGCGGTGGGTCGATCTCGGCGGCACCCTGCTGCTGGCCGACGACGTGACCGCGGTGCACGACGCCGGCGGCACTCAGGAGCACGCCGGCACCCGGCGCAAGTCCGGCCTGTACTACCACTACAACTGCCGCAACCGGTTGCTCTGGGGCGCACGGCATCTCGGCACGCCGGCGCTGCTCCGCTGGGTGCTGCGGACGCCGGCCGAGAGTGCCGCCGTGCTGCTGCGCGGTGGCCGCCGGCAGATCCTGGCCTCGCCGTCCGTCCTGTGGTCCACACTGACGGGGACCACCCGCGGCCTGGGGATCGCAGTGGCCGAACTGGCCCGGCGCGGGGTGCGGACGGTGCTGCGGCGCCCGGCCGCGCCTCCTGCAGGCGGTGCCGGGTCGGGAACGCGGATGCGACGGACAGAGGAGGCGGCACGGTGAGCCGGGTGGACGAACGCGGCGGCGAGACCGCCGCGGAGGGCAGCACCGACGGGTTGCTGCAACCCTCCGACGTACCGCCCGCGGCCTCGGCGCAGACGGTGGAGGAGGCGGACCGGGCGGAGGCGCCGGTCGCGTCCGCCGCGAGGACGAAGAAGAAGTCGGGCGGCATCTGGTCGTCGGTCGGCCGCAGCGCCGGGGTGAAGATCCTGGTGCTCCCGGTGTCGGCGATCCTCGGGGTCGTCAACGTCCGGCTGATCATCGACCACTTCGGTACCGGTGCGTTCGCCCAGTACGGGCTGCTGGTCGCGATCGGGAACCTGCTGCCGTTCGCCGATCTCGGCATCTCGGCCGCGGTGATGAACGTGGTGGGTGCCTCGAAGGACCCGCGCCGCGACCCCAAGGTGCACGCGATGCTGGTCAGCACGATCCGCATCCTGATCGGGTCCTTCGCCGTGCTGATGGGCCTCGCGGTCGCCATCACCGCTCTCGGCCTGTGGGGCGACATCCTCGGCGAGGGACTGGATCCCGCGACCGGTCCGCTCGCGGCGGCACTCTGTCTCGCGGCCATCGCGGTGAGCCTGCTGTTCGGCTTCAGCCAGCGGATCCTGGCCGGCGTCGGCAAGAACCACGTCTCCATCGGGCTGCTCGGCCTGCAGACGCCGATGGTGCTGGCGGTGCTGCTGATCGTCATCAACACCGACTCGCCGATCGGCCCGTACATCGCCGTCGTGCCCTACCTGGCCACCCTGCTGATCCAGCTGATGACCACCGGGGTTGCCGCGAAGCTGATCAACCCGACGCTGAAGCGGGCGGTCCGCGACGTACCGCGGATCCGCACCGTGCGCGGCGGCAAGGTGTTCGACGTCGCCTGGCCGATGATGATCCAGATGGTCGCGCTGCCGTTCGCCATGCAGACCGACCGCCTGATGCTCAGCCACTTCTCGACCACCGACCAGCTCGCCGAGTACAACCTGGCGTCGCAGATGTTCACCCCGGTCTGGCAGGTGGTGAGCGCCGCCGGGTTCGCGTTGTGGCCGATCTTCGCCAAGCAGCGCAGCGACGGCCAGAAGGGGTCGCCGCTGCCGATCTCGCTCGGGTTCGGCGGGGCAGCCGCCGTCGTCACGCTGGTCATCGCCGGGGCGTCGCCGTGGTTGGCCGATCTCGCGTCGGGAGGCGAGATCTCGGTGTCGCTCCTGCTGGTGGTGGTCTTCTCGGTCTTCATGGTGTTCCAGGCGCTGAAGTACCCACTGGGCATGTACCTGACCGACGCAAAGGGCCTGCGGTTCCAGGCCTACATGATCCTGCTGATGGCACCGGTCAACATCCTGCTGTCGTACTGGCTGACCGGCCCGCTCGGTGCGGCCGGGCCGGTCATCGGGTCCCTGGTCGGGGTGGCGATCTTCCAGTACGCGGCGAACCTGGTGTACGTCCGGCGCCGGTTGGCGAGCACCCCGGACGCGGTGCCGGCCGGGGTCGCGGGCGGCACGTCCGACGACCCGGCATGAAGCGCAGGGCAACGGATCCCGTTCCCGGGATCGTCCGGATCTACGGGTCGGTGCGGACGGCGCACCTGGAGCGGTTCGCGGTGATGGCCCCGTCCACGGTGCTCTACCGGTCGCACCGCTACGACTACGACGACTCGGCGGTGGCGCCGGAACGACGTCCGCGGCGGATGTCCCGGCTCGGCACCGTCGGCCACCTGCTCCGTCACCGGTACGGGGTGGCCGAGCTGAACGAGCCGCTGGTCTGGCGGCGCTGGCCGGACCTGGCCGCGCAGATCCTGGCCATCCGGCTGCGTGGCGGCTGGGGGCGCCGACGCACGGTGATCTCCGCCTACTGCATCGGGTTCTCCGATCCGGCGGGCGAGATCCGCGACCGGTTCCGGGTGCTGCCCGCGGCCCCGGTCCGGTGGGCCGCGCGGGCGATCGGCCGGGTGCTGACCCGGGGGTTCGACCGGCTGGCCTTCGGTACCAGCGGTTCCCTCGAGCTGTACCGGCAACTGGTCGGGGCGCGCACGGTGGACCGGCGGGCCGAGCTGTTCGAGGCGCTGCCGGCGCCCTGCGACTGTCCGGCAGACGATCGACAGACGGGTGAACTGCTCTTCGTCGGGGCCTTCTCCGACCGCAAGGGCATCCGGCAGCTGATGGCGGGGTGGGACGAGATCCGTTCCGCCCGGGGTGATCTGACGCTCACGCTGATCGGCAAGGGCACGCTGGCCGACGAGGTGACCGCATGGGCGGCCGACCGGCCGGAGGTGACGGTGGTGATCGATCCACCGAGGCCGGAGATCCACCGGGCGATGCGCCGTGCCGCCGCGCTGGTGCTGCTGTCCCAGCCGGTGGGTGCCTGGCGCGAACAGGTGGGACTGCCCATCACCGAAGGGCTCTCGCACGGCGCACGGATCCTGGCCACCGAGCAGACCGGGCTCGCGCCGTGGCTCGCCGCGCACGGGCACGTCGTCGTCGACGCCGATGTCGGTGCCGCCGGTGTCGGGCGGGCGATCCTGGCGGTGCTCGACGGTCCACCCCCCGGGGAGTCCGTGCTCGCCGACCTGCCGGCCGTCGACCAGCGGCTCGCCGCGGACACCTGGATGACCAGGACGGACTGAGCCCGGCCGGCGCTGCCGGCCGGTCCTGGGAAGGGTCCGTTCAGCGCTTCCGGCGGCGCTCCAGCACGATCCGCAGGGCGGCCCGGTAACCCTCGACGTGGGCCGCGCCGACCGCGTCCCACTGCCGGGCCGACAGGTCCGGGGCGTCCGACCGGTCGTTCTCCGCGACCGCGGCCAGCGCACCTGCGAGTGCGCCGGCGGTCAGCTCACCGTCGAACAGGTGCACCCACCCGGGGCCGACCTCGGCGGCCAGGTCCCGGTTGATCTCGTTGTCCGGCACCAGGATCGGTCGGCCGAGGGACAGCGCCAGCAGGGCGGCGCCCGAGTTGTGCATGGCCCGGTACGGCAGTACCACCAGGGCCGACCGCCCGATCTCGACAGCCATGGTCGGGTCGTCGACGTACTCGAGCCGGGCCGAGATGCGCCGGTCCGCTGCTACGGCCGCGGTCACCTGGGCTGCGATCGCCGGGTCCTGGGCCTTGCCGACCACCCGCAGCGACAGGCCGTCGCCGGACAGCGCGGCGAATTCGTGCAGCAGGACGTCGACGCCCTTGTAGGAGCGGAGCAGACCCACGTAGCCGAGCCTTCCGGGCACCTGCGCCGGCACGTCGAGACCGGCGAACCACTGCGTGTAGTCGCCGTGCGCGATGACCGCGCGCGCGGCTCCGGGCACCGGGAGCGGGGTCGACGGGACGAGCGTGACGAAGAGGGTCGTCCACCGGTCGAACAGCCGGAGCAGGGCCCGCTCGGTGCGGTTGCCCTCCTCGTGCGGGCGCAGGTTGTGCACGGTGCGGACCAACGCCCGCGGGCCGGTCCTGATGCGCAGCAGCACGACCAGCAGCAGAACCCGGCGCAGCCACCGCTTCAGCGGCGAACCGGACCGGAGCAGCAACTCCGGCCAGTGCACGTGCAGCACGTCGAAGCGGCCCAGCACGGCGTCACGCCAGGAGAAGGTCAACGGGACCACCTGCCCGCCGATCGAGTCCCAGAGCTGGGCCAGGTACGGGTTCGTCGTGTCCCGGATCGCCGAGAACGACTGCATCACCCGGATCCGGCCGGCCGGGCGGTCGGCCCCCGTGGCGTCGTTGGTTCCTCGGCCCGTCGTTGCGCTGCTCAGCACTCGCACTGCACCTCTCGCACTGCACCTTTCGGGTCCGGGCGTCCCGGTCCGGGCCGGCGTGCGTCCTTCCCCGGGAACGCCGATCGGCCGGGGCGGATGCCCCGGCCGATGTCGGTGGTGTCCCGGGCCAGCGGTGCCCGGGGAGATCGGTGCCGTCAGTATCCCCTGCGAGGTGACCTGACCGGTAGCCGGTCAGTAGCCCTTCGAGAACGGCACGGCCGAGCCGTCGTCCTCGAAGACGTTGCCGGAGAAGTTGCCCAGCCCTGGGCCCCGGAGGATGTACATCTGGGAGCCCCAGGTGGACCGCATGAACTTGTTGTCGCGGCAGGTCAGCGACGAGAAGGTGTTGTCCCGGCCCGAGCAGATGTTGACGGTGGCCTGGCCGCCGGCCAGCCAGTTGTCCTCGATCAGCACGTTCTCGATCTTGTTGGCGGCCGAGCTGTCGACCTCCTGCTTGATCATCAGCGCCGAGTTGTAGTTGTCGTCCGCATCGTCCTGCAGCTGCTTGGCCTTACCGGAGTGGTGCGCGGCGACGTAGCGCGTGCCACCGATGGTGTTCCCGCGGATGACGTAGTTGCGGCCGCGGTGGAACTGGATGCCGTCGGTGTGGGTGTAGTACGAGCCGGCGTAGGGCATGTTCGGGGTCTTCGCGTCCCACTCCATGTACAGGCCGTTGTGGATCCAGTTGCCCTCGGCGGTGACGTTGCCGAGCTGCGAGGTGAAGCAGAGGCCGTCAGGGGCGTTGTTGATCTCGGTGCGGCGGATCGTATAGTTGCCGCCGCGCATCCCGCTGCACCAGGGGCTGCCGCGGCCGATCAGCAGGCAGTCCTCGACGAGCAGGCCACGGCCGTTGTCGTTGGAGAAGATGATGAAGGCGGTGTCCGTGCCGGTGGCCAGCGTGCCGTGCACGACGCAGTTGCGGATCACGACGTTCGAGTAGGCACGGATGTTGATGGTGCCCCAGACCTCGAGGTTCTCGATCACCTGGCCGTTGGCGGTCGCCGTGAAGTCGCCCTGGACCTGCTTGAGGCTGGTGCCCTCGATCGGTCCGGTGGTGGAGGCGCCCGGCTTGTAGGTGCCCGGCTTGAGTGCGCGGCGGATCGCGGCGGCATCGCCCTTGGTGGTGGTCGGGGCGGCCGTGGTGGCCGGGGTGGTCGGCGCGGCGGTGGTGGCCGGCGTGGTGGGCGCGGCGGTGGTGGCCGGGGTGGTCGGCGCCGCGGTGCTCGCCGCCGAGGTGGTCGTCGGGTCGCCCAAGGCCCGGGAGGTCGGGTCGATCAGCATGATGGTGCTGTCCCCGCTGGCGCCGGCGGCCACCCGGGAGGCCCGGGCGATCTGCGGGACGGCCACGCCGACGGCGACGGGCACACCGAGGGCGGCGAGACGGAGGACGTTGCGCCGGCTGAACCGACGGGCGACCGCGGGCTGCGGTGACACGGTGTTGTCCATCTCGCTGCTCTTCTCTTGACGGTGAGTGTTCGAGGAGATTCACGCTGCGTGAACCTTCGGCACTGACTGTAGTTGAAGTGACGCAGAGTGGTCCAGCATCTACGGAGCGTTTACAAGTTGAACGCTCCACCGTGGCATGAGGGCTGGAGAATCTGGCTCTGGGTTGCGCATCGAGCTCCCGATCGACGTACTTTCGGCTGAACGGTTCCGGCCGGGGTGTCCGGTTCGCTGACCTTGTGTCACACGGTCGGCCTCTTCATCTGGGGAAAATGCCGACCTGGGGTGCCGAAAGGACCCGTGAAGCGGCCCGGCGGATCGTCGTAGCGACGTGACCTCACGCACAGTCAGGCCGGATCCGGCGAGGTCGGCACACCGAGATCACCGTCGGTGACAGGTGGTGGGCAGTCGATCCGGCAGCGCCGACGCCCGACCGGGCACGCCGTGGTACCGCGGTGACCGCGGACTCAGGACCTGCTGTAGCGCCAGACCTGGTCGAGCGGGCCGGAGAAGACCAGTTGCCCGCGCAGCCCGGCGGCCTCGAACGTCGCGCGGTCGGCGTCGGCCGATGCCGTCGGGTAGTCGATCCGTTGCACGACCCAGACCACCTGCTCCTCGGCCAGCTGCGGGGCGACCGCCTGCAGGGTGCGCGACCAGCCGGTGAGGTTGTCGGCCGCTGCGGGGGTGGTCTCCAGCGTCAGGTCGGTCAGCCCGGCGAACGCCTCCGGGTACGCGACGGCGATCCCGCGGGTCGACTGCCCGACGAGTTCGCCGGTCACCGGGTAGCGGGGGGCGAAGTACACCGCCTCACCCGTAGTGGCCTGCTGCTCGACGACCGAGGCGACCGAGACCCAGTCGCTGCTGTTCTTCCCGTACAGCTGGCGCTGCGAGACCAGGACCGGGACCGCCGCCACCACGACCAGGGCGAGCGCGGTGCTGCGGATCCACGCGGGCCGCAGGGCGGCGGCCCCGGCGGCCACGAGCAGGGCGACGGCCGGTGCGGCGAACGTGAGGTAGCGGGCGCTGTACATCGGCGTCACCGCCACCGACCACCCGCCGATGACCACGGTGGGGACGACGATCCAGGGCAGGCACCACAGCTGCAGGGGGCGGGCACCGGTGACGGCAGGGTCGGTGCCACGTCGGTCCCGCACCGCGCGGACGACGCCGACCGCGATCAGTGCCCAGCACAGCAGCGCCATCGCGATCGCGGCCGGCTGCCACCAGGTTCCGATGTCGCCGAGGCTGAGGTCGGTCCGGTCGACGCCGGTGGTGGTGGTGGGGGTGTCGCCGAGGAACCACTGGTTGACGACCGCGTTGCGCACGAACTCGACAACGCCCAGCTCGCCGCCGCCGAGCTGGCCGGTCTGACCGGCGGACACCAGGACCACGGGTGAGACCAGGACCGCGGCCAGGGCGGCGGCGAGGACGAACCGCAGCCGGTCGGCGAGTACCAGTCGCCGGTCGATCAGCACCGTGACGAGGTGGGCCGCGCCGAGCAGCCCGACATAGACGTTGTCGGCAACGCAGGCCGCCAGCAGCAGTACGTACCCGGCCCACGACCACCACGGGACTCGGCCGCCGTGCAGCCGACGATCGACGGTCCGGTCCAGCGCGGTGACCAGCACGACGGTCGCCCAGGCGGCGAAGGCAATGGAGAACGCGTACGGCCTGGCCTCGATGCCGGACCAGGACGCCCGCGGCAGCACCGTGAACACCCCGGCGGCGATCAACGCCGGTCCGGTGCCCAGCCACCGGCGGCCGAGGACGACGACGGCCGCGGCGCCGAGGCCCACGGCGACAGCGCTTGGCAGTCGCAGGGCGAAGGGGGAGTCGCCGACGACGGACGTCCAGGCGTGCATCACCACGTAGTAGAAGCTGTGGACCATGTCGATGTTGCCGAGCATCCGCCAGAGGTCGGCAAGGCTCCGCGAGGAGGCGCTGATCGTCGCGGCCTCGTCGGTCCACAACGAGACGTGCCACGAGCCGATCAGGGTGATCAGCGTCGTGACCGCTCCTGCTGCGGTCGGCAGCCACGGCCGTCGACCTGACGCGGGTGCCGTGGCCGCGGCGCCGGCGTTCTCGTCGGCCCGCGGTGCCGGGGAAACCGGTCGGTCCACGAATCACTCCTCGGTCGGTGCCGCTCGTTCCGGTGGGGACGCCGGGTCGGGGTGGGGTGCGCCGGTCGCAACGTTCGATGTCGGAGCTGTCGGCCGTTCCGGTTGACATTCTGACTGTTCGGACGCCGATGTCGGATCCCCGGGCTGCTTTCACCGCGTGTGCACGAAAGACCGGCGTCCGTCCGTGTGATGGATGACCGCCTTTGCCGTTCGGGAAGTTGCACTCCGCACGTCTCTTCGCATGTCGCACGATCCTCCCATCGTGTTGATCAAGGGCCGAAAGGTAAAAATCGCCCCTTCGGTGCGACAGCCGAACTTTCGTCGGTCGCCGCCGTGAGTCGCGCGAGCTCCTGATCCGACTGTCCGGACCTGCGCAGACAGTGCCGCTCGTGGCCTGGGTCACAGGGGCGGGGTAACCGTGAGTGCGGTGGTCGTTGACTTTTCAAGTGGGCAGTTTCCGGCCGGTCTCGATTCGGAATGGCTTCGGTTACAGTTCGATAACTCGTCCCCCGATCGGGAGAGCGGGTGACCTGATCCGGCGACATCGGCGGTGGAAGCGAACGCCTCCATCCCTCTCGCATTCACACATGCGGGTGTCGTGCGTCATCGAATGCCGACGACCGTCGCCGGGTGCAACCGCGCGCAGTGACCCCCACTGCGGGCGGACGAGCTTCCCGAGGAGTCCCGTGCCGTTGCAGAACCCGACCGTGACCTCAGGCCGTCACCGCATCCGGCGGCGGTTCGCCGGAGCCGGTGCCGCCGCCCTGGTGGCGGTCGCCGGGGTCGTCGTCGCCACCGCCGTCGCCCTGCCGCCCGCAGCCGGCGCCGCGCCCGGTGGGTGGACCCAGGTCGCCGCCGACGACTTCAACCGCACCGTCGCGAGCGGATGGGGCAAGGCGGAGAAGGGCGGCAGCTACCGCACCTACGGCGGTCTGCGCACCGGAGTCATCTCCGGTGCGGGCGGCATCCAGGTCGGTCCGGGCACCTCCGGTGAGGTCCGGCTGCCGTCCGTCAACGAATCCGACGTCCTGGTCGGCGCGGTCTTCTCCATCGACGACATCACCACCGGCGCGTTCGGTGTGCACCAGGTCGTGCAGGCCCGCACCACCGACAAGTCCGCCTACCGCGGACGTCTCAAGGTCTCCGCCGGTGGCGTCCTCACCGTCGGGCTGAGCCGGATGGTCGCCGGCACCGACCTGGGCCTGGCCTCGGTCCGGCTGCCGGACCGCCTCACCTCCGGCGCCAAGGCCCGGCTGGAGCTGCAGGTCACCGGCACCGACCCGGTGCGGCTGCAGGTGCGTGCCTGGCTGGACGGAGACAGTGCTCCCGGGTGGCAGATCGACACCACCGACAGTTCCTCGGCCCGGCTGACCGGCCTGGGCACCATCGGGCTCTGGACCTACGTGTCCGGCGGTTCCGCAGGCTCGGCCATCGTGCGCACCGACCGGTTCGAGGCCTACGCGCCGAGCGACGACCCGGCGCCCACGACTGCTGCGCCCACCACAGCGACCCCACGGACCACGGCCACCACCAGCAACGCACCGACCACGACGTCGAAGCCGACCACCACCACGTCGAGCACCACGTCGAAGCCGACCACCACCACCAGCACGACCACGACCAGCACGACCACCACCAGCACCCCGGCGCCCGCACCGTCACCCGGCACCGGGTCCTCCGGGGCCGCCGGCTCGCTCGCGGTGGGCGCCGCCAACTACCCGGTGCCCTCCGGCGCGGTCTTCGTCAGCACCAAGGGGTCGGACAGCGCGGCCGGCACCGAGAGCGCGCCGCTGCGCACGGTGACCGCGGCCGTCGACAAGGTCCGGACCGGCGGCACCGTGGTGGTGCGCGGCGGCACCTACAACGAATCGGTCACCATCGACCGCACGGTGACCGTGCAGGCCTACCCGAAGGAAGCCGTCTGGTTCGACGGATCGCTGCCGGTCACCGGATGGTCGAAGTCGGGCAGCAGCTGGGTGAGCTCGGGCTGGACCGCGCAGTTCGACCGCTCCACCAGCTACACCCGTGGCGACCGCAGCGACCGGTTCCTGGATCCGGACCACCCGCTCGCCGCCTGGCCCGACCAGGTCTGGATCGGCAGCAAGGCGCTACGCCAGGTCTCCTCCGCCTCCGCCGTCGTCGCCGGCACCTTTTACGTCGACTACAACTCGGACACCCTGCGCATCGGCTCCGACCCGGGCGGCCAGGAGGTGCGGTCCAGCAACAAGCACCAGGCCTTCTACGTGACAGGTGACGACGTCACCCTGCAGGGCTTCGGTGTGCGCCGTTACGCCACCCCGATCCCGGACAGCGGCGCGGTGCGGATGGGCAAGGCCGGCGGCACCGTCCGCAACCTGGTCATCTCCGACAACGCCACGATCGGGCTGAGCGTGCGCGGCGACGACCAGACCGTGCAGAACGTGACCGTGGTGCGCAACGGCATGCTCGGCATCGGCGGCAACGCTGCCTACGGTCTGCGGATCACCGACTCGATCGTGCAGGACAACAACCTGGAGGAGTTCAAGCCGGCGCCGGTGTCCGGCGGCATCAAGATCACCCGGTCCCGCGACGTCTCCTTCATCGGCAACGACGTGAGTCGGAACCTGAGCGCGGGGATCTGGTGCGACGAGTCCTGCTACGACATCACCGTTGTCGACAACATCGCCAACGACAACTCGACCACCGGGATCCAGCTGGAGATCTCCGAGCTGGCTGTGGTCGCGAACAACCAGACCATCGGCAACAACATCGGGATCCAGATCATCAACACAGGCGGGGTGCGGATCTTCAACAACGAGATAGGCGACAGCACGCAGTTCGGGATCAAGCTGGCGCACGACCAGCGACGGAACGCCAACACCTCGTTGGCCGGGCACGATCCGCAGCGGCCGAACCCCGACCCCACCGTGCCGTGGATCATCAAGAACATCACCGTGTCCAACAACGTGTTCGGGACCGGCGGCCTGTACCAGTTCTACGCGCTCGACGGGAAGTCGAACGTCTCCGCCGATGCCATGAAGATCACCATCACCGGCAACCTCTTCAACGAGTGGCACGCCAAGGGCGACACCAAGATGGTCGGCTGGGGTGGTGGCGACAACGTGACGGTGACGAACTACAACGCCCCGGACGAACTGGCGGACGCCAAGAACTCCTCGTGGAAGAACGTCGGTGTCGATCCCGGCCACTCGGTGGCCGATGCGATGCCGTCCGCGAGCAAGAGCGGCTCAGTCGCGGTCGGTCTTCCTTCCGACATCGCCGCGCTCCTCGGACAGCCCGCCGGCGCCCGGAAACTCGGTCGTTTCTGACGTCGGGATCGTGCCACCGTGCTCGCCGGCGGGGGCGCGGTCCGCTCCGATCGGACGCCGCACGAAGAGGCGTGCGATCCAGCGCCCGATGGGATCCAGCAATCCGGCGGGCGGCTCGTAGAGATAGTCGAAGGGTGGGCGTCGACACAGCCGGCGCAGGCCCAGGGAGAGCGAGACGGCGACGGCCGTGCCGACGAGCGGGACCACCGGGGTCACCGGCTCCACGATCCGGTAGAGCGCGGGTAGGGAGATGAGGAACGACAGCAGGATCACGATCGGCGTGTGGGCGAGGTAGATCGGCAGCGTCTGGGTGCCCAGCCGCCGCAACAGGGTCAGCCGGGAGAGCGCACGGCCCAAGGCCATACCCGCCAGCACACCGAGGACGCAGTTGACGAAGTAGATCCCGAAGACTCCGCGGATGCCGGCGGCGAAGAAGAACCACGACAGCCCGGCCCACACCACCAGCACGGAGACGATCGACCAGACGCGCGCGCGA
Source organism: Nakamurella alba (assembly GCF_009707545.1). Lineage (NCBI taxonomy): Bacteria > Bacillati > Actinomycetota > Actinomycetes > Nakamurellales > Nakamurellaceae > Nakamurella > Nakamurella alba. Next base: position 511,632 of record NZ_WLYK01000001.1, read on the forward strand.
TCGGCGAGGGCAAGGATGTGTCGTCGGAGGTAGAGACCCGCCAGGAAGAAGAAGTAGAACTTGGCGGAGCCGGTCCACCCCGTCGTGCTGTCGGACCAGAGCGTGAGGGCTACCACGGACACCGTGCCGACCGCGGCCAGTTGGACCCGGCTGTCGATCCTGCGGGTGGCGCGGGCGACGACGAAGAAGAGCGCCAGCGCCCAGATGAACCACAGTTCGAAACGCGGGGACACCGGCGAGATGACCAGGTCCCGGATCGCCGCAAGGACGTTCGGGGTCACACCGCTCGCGTGCTGGCCGAGCATGAACGTCGCGGTCCCGATGACCTCCCAGACGAGGAACACCCAGAGGAACAACCGCACCTTGGCCGTGAGTACCGCCGACCAGGAGCCTTGCACCCACTTCTGCGCGAACAGCCCGGCGAGCATGAAGAAGGTCGGCATGCGCATGGACGACACCACCGAGTTGAAGTCCGTCCACCACTGCAGGTCGAGCCCGGGTCCGGACAGCCAATTGGTGCTGTGGAACAGCGCGACGAGCACGATGGCCAGGCCGCGCCCGGTGTCGACCCAGTCGAGGCGGAAGACCTTGCGGGAGCCGGCAGGCACCGGCCCGGCGCTCACGTGGCACCCACCCTGCGACGTGCCGGGCGCGCCGCGGTCTCCGGAAGCGGCGCGGCGGCCTCGATCGGAACCTCGGGGGCATCGTCGGTGCGGGACATCTCCACCACCTCACGCGGGGTCTGCAGCAGGATCACTCCGGTGAACAACATCAACAGCGGGATCGAGCTGTAGAACGGCGAGAAGGCGAGATTCCACAGGGTTCGGATGCACAGGTAGACCACTGCCGCGTCGGCGACCCGACGCGCGATCGACTGGCTCAGCCGCAGCAGGGTGAGGCCGAGAACGGCCAGGACCAGGCAGATACCGGCGATCCCGTAGTCCGACCACAGGTCCCCGAAGATGGAGTGCAGCTCGTAGCCGGACCCGAACATGTACCGCTCGACGTACCCGTTCTCCGGGTCGTAGTTGATGGCGATCATGCCCTGCTTGGCGACGGTCAGATCGTGGGCGTTCGGAGACGTGCCGGACCCGTATCCCCAGGGATTGTCGGACATCAGGGCCATGGTCGCGGCGAGTTCCGGTCGACCACCCACGATGAGTGATCCGGACGCGTCCAGCTGTGCCTGCGAGCGGACCTGGGTGCTCTCGCCCAGGAAACCCTCGAGGATGAGGGCCTGGCCGAGTGTGTAGATCGAGAAGGACAGCACCCCGAGTGCAAGTAGCACCCGCGCCGCGGAAGCGCGTCGGGATCGCGTTCGCGGGAGTGCCTGCCATCCGACGACCAGCGCTGTCAGGAGCAGCATCGCGAACGACGAGCGGGCATCGCTCAGACCGGATGCCGCGATGAGAGCGCCGAGCACCACCAGGGAAAGCCATCGGCGCGCGGCCAGCCGCAACAGGCCCAGGGCGATGATCGTGATCGGGATCGAGAAGCCGAACCGCCACGGGTTCGATCCGAACAACGAGGTCCCCGACGAGACGCCGGCCAGCATGCCGACTCCGAACAGGGCGATGACCGTCCCGTCGCGGAGCACGGTCCGGCACCAGAGAATGGCGCCTGCACCACCCAGCAAGGTGATCATCAGCGCCGTCGCACTGATGATCTTGCCGGTCGATGTCGGGTGATCTGCCGAAGAGAGCGACGTCAGCAGCGGTCCGACCGCGAGGCAAAGTGCCCCGAGCCCCAGGAGCAACTTCCCCGCCTTGTACCGAAGGGCGAGTCCCCACCAGAGGGGGAGCAAGGCCATCGCGACGAGGCCGCCCAGGGTGAAATCCTGCGGGAGGGTGTAGCGGTACCCGAGGATCAGCATTAGGCCGATGGCGACCAACTGCTCGAGAAGCCGCCAGCGGCGGGCCGATTCCAGGTCGACCGGCGCGTCGGCTGTGCCCGTGGTCGGACGGAACGCCGTCGGCGCCGGATGGGGGCCGCCGGGGATGTTGACGGCGGTGGGTCGGTCCGTCACGCACTCACCTCCCGTGGGAACATCGTCACCCGGAGACTCGGTTGCGTCCGTGCGCACCGGCGGTGGTCTGCAGCGACGGGTCACACCTCGGGACGACGACACGGTACGGCAGGAAGGACACCACTGTTGGCCCCGAGCGAGAAATCCACCGGAACGGGTTCGTCGGAATTCGTAGTGACGTTCCGGGAGGGGCGTGGCGTACCGGGATGGGTCGAGCGGAACAAGCAGAGTCCGGTTCCCGGACTCTGGCCCTACGGCCTGGATCTCCTCTCCGGAGCGGGCCTGCCGGTGAAGTCGGTCGAGGTTCCTGACCTGAGCGGCCTCGGCCGGAGACTGGCGGGTGCGATCGGCGCCCGCCGGCCCCGTGGAGGTGCCGGGACCACCGCACTCGCGTGGGACGAGACGTCGGCGGTACCCATGTATTCCGGGATCCCCGCGTATCACCACTTCTCCGGGGTCATCTGGGCGACCGATGCAGTGGCGGCCGGCGAGCGCTCCGCTGCGTTGGACCTGGCGGCCCGGACATTGCCTCGGTTCGACGGGCTCTGGGTGCTCAGCCGGCCGCAGGCGGAGAAGGTGCAGCAGTGGCTGGGTGCGGGCAGTCCTCCGGTCCACTTCCTGCGGTTCGGCGTCGACGCCGACTTCTACGCCGCCGCGCCGTACCCGGACGAGCCACACGTGGTGAGCGTCGGCGGTGACCGGGACCGGGATCCGGCGACATTGTTCGAGGCGCTACGGCTGGTGCTCGCCGCCCGGCCGGGCACCCGTGTCACCGTGCAGTCCGGGACCGACCTGCCGGTGCCCGACGGCGTCACCGTGGTGCCCCGGTTGCCGCACGTCGAGGTTCGCGACCTGCTCGCCTCGGCTACGGTCACCGCGATCGCCACCCGGCACAACCTGCACGCCTCGGGCATGACGGTCGGCCTCGAGTCGCTCTCGACCGGCCGGCCTGTCGTGGCCTGCGCGACGCCCGGGATGGACGACTACTTCGGTGAGGACCGGGCGCGGCTGGTGCCGCCGGCCGACCCGGCGGCGATGGCCGACGAGATCCTCGGTCTGCTCGGCGATCCCGCGGGTGCCGCCGCGATGGGAGAGGCCGGTGCGGCCGTCGTCCGGGAGCGTTACACGACCGGGACCATGTGCGCCGATCTGGCATCGATCCTGACCGGCCGCTGACCGCGCGCAGCACCACCGGGCTCGCCCGGTGGATGTCGCCCGGTGACCGCCGGTTACCGAAAGGGTGAACGAAGCTGCTGGGCGGGTGAACACTCTCCGGAATCACCCTCACCAAGTGTTACCTTCGTTCCTGCGGGTGCATGCCCGTGTACCACCCTGTTCGCGATCGGGGCCGCGGACGAGACCTTTCGACAACACGGCGTCGCACTCCCTGCATGGAGGGCGCTGTCGTTCGTGCCACCGCGTTCTTCGCGGGTCGCCAGTGACGACCGGGGGAGTGCGGTTCCACACGCCGGAACCAGCCAGGAGCACATCAGGTGGCCACTTCCCGAATCGGATCGCGCCGAGTCGCACTGCGTCGTACCGGGGCGCTCGGCGCTCTCGTCACGCTGATCGCCGGCGGTCTCACCGTTCTCGGTGTCGCCGGGACCGCGGCAGCAGCGCCCACGCAGGTGCAGCAGCGCACGTCGTCGATGGTGACCGCCGATTCGCTGCCCACGGCGCAGGTCAACGGCGTCGTGTGGACCCAGAAGGTCGCCGGCAACATCGTCTACGTCGGTGGCGAGTTCACCAAGGCACGCCCGGCGGGCTCGCCGGCAGGTCAGAACGAGGTGACCCGCAACAACCTGATGGCCTACAACCTGACCACCGGCGAGCTGATCACCACCTTCGCGCCGAGCGCGAACGCCCAGGTCAAGACCATGGCGGTGTCGCCCGACGGCACCCGCCTCTACATCGGCGGCAGCTTCATCTCGATCGACGGTGTCTCGCGCTACCGGATCGCCGCCTTCAACGCCGTCACCGGCGCCCTGATCACCTCGTTCGCGGCCGGCGTGGACTACACGGTCAACGCGATGATCGCGACCAACGACGTCCTCTACGTGGGTGGCGCGTTCAGCACGGCGGGTGGTCAGGCGCGCAGCCGGCTCGCCGCGTTCTCGGCGTCGAACGGTGCGCTGCTCGGATGGGCGCCGACCACCGACGCCAGCGTCCAGGCGATGGTGCTCGCCCCGGACGGGTCCCGGGTCATCGTGGGAGGAAACTTCGCGAACGTGAACGGGGCATCTGCCAAGGGCAGCGCCTCGGTCGATGCCGTCACCGGCGCCTCGTTGCCGTGGGCGCTCAACCAGACCGTGAACAACTCCGGTAACACCGCGGCGATCCTCAGCCTGACCACCGACGGCACCTCGATCTACGGCGGCGGCTACAAGAACGGCGGCAGCGCCGTCTCCTTCGAGGGCACCTTCCGGGCCAACCCGAGCACCGGGGCCATCGAGTGGCTCAACGACTGCCACGGCGACACCTACAGCGTCTACGCCGGCACCGGTGCCGTCTACCAGGTCGGGCACACCCATTACTGCGGCAACAACTACGGAATGCCGCAGACCGCGTCCTGGACCTTCAACCGCGCCAACGCCATGACCTTCGCCCCGATGGGCACGTTGATCCGCGAGCCGCTCGGCTACGGCAACTTCATCAACCAGCCGGCCCCGGCCCAGCTCTCCTGGCAGCCGCGGCTGGACGTCGGCACCTACACCGGTAAGGACCAGGCTGCCTGGTCCGTGACGGGCAACGGCCAGTACGTGCTGCTCGGCGGCGAGTTCCCGCTGGTGAACGGCAAGGCGCAGCAGGGCCTGGCCCGGTTCGCGGTGGCCTCGATCGCGCCGAAGGCCGAGAAGCCGCAGCTCGTCGGTGCCGACTTCGCGCCGACCGTCACCTCGGACAAGTCCGGTCAGGTGCGCATCGCCATCCGGGCGAACTGGGACCGGGACGACCGCAACCTCACCTACCGCTTCATCCGGAACAGCCAGAGCGGCTCGCCGGTGTACACCGCCACTGTGGCCTCCGCCGAGTGGGAGCGCCCGATGATCGGGTACACCGATACGGGCCTCACCCCGGGACAGACCTACAACTACCGGGTCACCGCCACCGACGGCGACGGCAATGTCGTCACCGGCGACACGGTGTCGGTGACCGTCGCCGGATCGACGACCGCCCTCACCTCGTACGGCCAGGTCGTGGTCAACCAGGGTGCATCCCTGTACTGGCCGATGAACGAGGCCACCGGCTTCGCGCTGCGGGACCGCGCGGGCTATCAGGACGGCATCATCGCCTCCGGCGTCACCAAGGGTGCCGCGGGCGCCATCACCGGCGACACCGCGCTGAGCTTCAACGGCTCGTCCAACGGCAAGGTCTACATGGCCGGCTCCACCCTGGCACCGGACGTCTTCACCATCTCCGCGTGGTTCAAGACCTCCACCACCAAGGGCGGCCGCATCATCGGCTTCTCGGACCTGCAGTACGACAACGGCGGTCACCGGGACCGGCAGATCTACATGAACAACACCGGCAAGCTCTCGTTCGGTGTCTACGGCACCTCCGCCAGCTCCGTCACCTCCGCCAACTCCTACAACGACAACGTCTGGCACCAGGCCGTCGCGTCCCTCGGGCCGAACGGGATGACCCTGTATGTCGACGGCGTGCAGGTCGGCAAGCGGACCGACGTCACCGGCGGGGAGAAGTACATCGGCTTCTGGCGGGTCGGCGGCGACAGCACCTCCGGCTGGTCGAACGCCGGCACCAACGCCAACATCCAGGCGGTCATCGACGAGGTGTCGGTGTACCCGAAGGTGCTGACGCTGAGCCAGATCAACGCACAGTGGACGGCCTCCGGCCGCACCTCGACCGTGCTGGCCGCCCCGACCGACACCTACGGTGCCGAGGTCTACGACCAGGAGCCGACGCTGTACTGGCGACTCGGCGAGAACGCCGCCGCCACCACGGCGGCCGACTCCGGCACCAGCTCGACCCCGGGCGGGTACCAGGGCACGGTCACCAAGGGTGTCGCCGGCGCACTGCCCGGCGTGTCCGACACCGCGGTGACCTTCAACGGCTCCAACGGGTTCGTCTCGTCGAACAAGTCGTTCTCGAACCCGACGAACTACTCGGTCGAGGCCTGGTTCAAGAGCACGTCGACGTCCGGCGGCAAGATCATCGGCTTCGGCAACGCCCGGACCGGGTTGTCGACCACCTACGACCGGCACGTCTACCTCACCGACGCGGGCAAGCTCGTGTTCGGCGCGGGTGCGGCCGGCAACAACATCACCACGCCGGCGTCCTACAACGACGGCACCTGGCACCTGGTCACCGCGACCCAGGGCGCGGGCGGGATGAAGTTGTACGTCGACGGCCAGCTGGTCGGCAGCAACGCCGCCACCACGCCGACCTCGTACACCGGTTACTGGCGGGTCGGCGGTGACCGCACCAACGGTGGCTCCACCAGCTCGTACCTGGCCGGCAGCATCGACGAGGCCGCGGTGTACAGCGGGGTGCTGTCCCAGGCCGAGGTCACCCAGCACTGGACCGCCGGTGGCGGCACCGCGCCGAACGTCGCACCGACCGCGTCGTTCACGTCGGGCACCAACTTCCTGGCGGCCTCGTTCGACGCCTCGGCGTCGGCGGACCCGGACGGCAGCATCGCGTCCTACGCCTGGAACTTCGGCGACAACACCACCGGCACCGGTGCGACCGTGTCGCACAGCTACACCGCCGCCGGCACCTACACGGTGACCCTGACCGTGACCGACAACAACGGTGCCACCGGGACGACCACCGGCACCGTGACGGTCGCGCCGAAGCCGAACGGCAAGCCGACCGCGGTCTTCACCTCGGATTCGGCCGCGCCGCTGCAGATCTCGGTGAACGGGTCCGGATCCACCGACGAGGAGGGCCCGATCGCCTCCTGGTCGTGGAACTTCGGCGACGGCGGTACCGCAACCGGCGCCACCGCGTCGCACACCTACGACGCCGCCGGCACCTACACGGTGACCCTGACGGTGACCGACGCGGGTGGGCTGACCGATACCACGTCGTTGCCGGTCACCGTGGCCGCGGCCAACACCGCACCCACCGCTGCGTTCACCAGCGCGGTCAACGGGTCGGTGGTGACCGTCGACGGCAGCGGTTCGTCCGATGCCGAGGGGCCCATCGCCTCGTACGCCTGGAACTTCGGCGACGGCACCACCGCGACCGGCGCCACCGCCTCCCGTACCTACACGGCCGCGGGCACCTACACGGTCACGCTGACCGTGACGGACGGCGGCGGGCTCACCCACTCCACCAGCGCCCCGGTCACGATCGAGCCGTCGGCGACCATCGCCGCGGACGCCTTCAACCGGATCGTGGCCTCCGGCTGGGGCACCGCCGAGACCGGCGGTGCCTGGACGGTGGGCGCAGGTACCCCCGCCGCCACCGTGGCGAGCGGCACGGCGAACCTGCCGGTCGCCAAGGGCGGCACCCGGGTGGCGGCGCTGAACTCGGTGGACGCCGGGGACATCGACCTCACCTTCCAGGTCGCGCTCGACAAGGCGCCCACCGGCGGGAACACGTTGATCAGCACGATGGTCCGCCGCGTCGGCACCAGCGACTACCGGCTGACTGCGGTGCACACGCAGACCGGGACGATCACCCTGCAGCTGCTGCGGGTCAACGCCGGGGTCAGCACCACGCTCCGCGCGCTGGCGATCCCGGGAGTCACCCACGCCCCGGGCGCCTACCTGAACCTCCGGTTCCAGGTGACCGGCACCGGGACCGTCGAGGCAAAGGCGAAGGCGTGGTCGGCGGGGGCCACCGAGCCAACGGCCTGGTCGATCACCGCGACCGACACGGCGCCGACCGGGCAGCCGGCGACCGGCGGCATCGCCGTGCAGGGGTACGTGTCGGGCTCGGCGACCAACGCGCCGATCGTGGTGTCGTTCCGCGATCTCGAGGCAGTGACGCCGGGGGCCTGAGCTCCCCGATGACGATCGGCCGGTGCGGGCCAGGGCAGCTGGTGCTGCCCGCCCCACCGGCCGATCGTCGTTGTTGCGCCGAGTGCTGTCACCGGATGGACACTCCACGTTAGGATGCGTCCGGACGGTGGATCCCGATCCGTGTTGCCTCACGGGGGGACGGAGGGCGGGTCGCGCCCTGCGATGGAGGCCGAGCGGTCAGAGGATGGGTGGATGGACCTGCGGTCGTACCTGCTGCTGGTACGCAAGAACTGGTGGCTGATCCTGCTGGCCGCCCTCCTCGGAGCCGGCGCCGGCGTCCTCTACAACAGTCAAGCCACCCGGATCTACGCGAGCAGCATCACCTTCTACATCTCCACCGGTGACGCCGCGGGCGACAGCACCAGCCCCTACCAGGCCAACCAGCTCGCCCTGGCCAAGGTCGCCAGCTATTCCGAGCTGATGTCCAGCGACTCGCTGGCCACGATGGTGATCGACAAGGCCGGCCTTGACCTCAGCCCGGGTGCGGTGGCCAACAAGATCAGCACCACGTCCGAGCTGAACACCGTGCTGCTGACCGCCACGGTCACCGACGCCAACGCCCAACTCGCCTACGACATCACCACCGCCCTCTCCACCGAGTTCGAGGTGCTCGTCAACACCGTCGACCGGGGCGAGATCAAGGCGACCGTTGTCTCCGGCCCGTACGCCAATCCCAATCCGGTGAGCCCTCGGGAGAACCTGAACCTGGCGCTCGGCGTGGTCGCCGGTCTGGTGCTCGGTCTGGTCCTCGCGCTGCTGCGTGGTCTGCTCGACACGACCCTCCGGAACGCGGAGGCCCTCCGCACGCTCATCGGATTCCCGGTGCTCGGCACCCTGGGGTTCGAGGCGAACGCCAAGAAGTACCCGGTGCTGACCGGCAGCCAGACCCGCTCGGTCCGTGCCGAGGCCTACCGGCAGTTGCGGACCAACCTGCAGTTCATGAACGTCGACAACCCGGTGCAGGTGCTGGTCGTCACCTCGTCGGTGGCCGGCGAGGGCAAGTCCACCACCGCCAGCAACCTGGCCATCGTCTACGCCGAGACCGGCCGCAAGGTGCTGCTGATCGAGGCGGACCTGCGCCGTGGCCGGGTGTCCGACTACCTCGGCCTGGAAGGCGCGGTCGGGCTGACCAACGTGCTGGCCGGCGACGTCGAGGTCGAGGACGTCGTCCAGCAGTGGGGCAACGACAACCTGCGGGTGATGCTCGGCGGCGAGACCCCGCCGAACCCCTCCGAGCTGCTCGGCAGCCACATCATGATCGAGCTGATCGAGAAGCTGCGCGAGCAGTACGACATCATCGTCGTCGACTGCCCGCCGCTGCTGCCGGTCACCGACGCCGCGGTCGCGTCGACCTGGGCGGACGGCTCGCTGCTCATCGTCCGCTACGGCAAGACCACCCGCTCCCAGGTCGCCATGTCGGTCCGGGCGCTGGAAGCTGTCGACGCCCGCATCCTGGGGGCGGTGCTCTCCATGCGGCCGAACAAGCGTGACGACCAGTCCAAGGGCTACCAGGGCTACGGCTACTACACCAAGGAGGAGCCGGTCCGGCGGCGCTTCGGCCGCAAGGCCTCCCGTGAGCAGCTCGAGCGGGTCGCGTCAGCCGCTGTCGGAGCCGTCGCGGCGGGCAAGGAGGTCGGGCACGCCCCGGCCTCGGCGAAGGCGCTGCACGCCGCTCCGGACCGGACGAAGGGATCGGAGTCGCGCCCGACCGCCGGCGCCGATTCGCCGTCGGGTCCGGCCGTGCACGCGGCTGACCACTCCGACATCGTTGTCGCGGACGCTCCCGTCGAGCGGACACCCACGGCCGAGGTGACAGTGCTGACCGAGGGGACAGCTGTCGCCGAAGGTACTGTCGTCGCCGCCGATCTCGATGGAGCCGGCGGCACCGAGGGAACGGACGTCATCGACGGACAGCTCGCACTCGTCGAGGTCGACGACGAGGCCTCCGACACCGCAGCCACAGCGCATCACCCCGCCCACGAGCGCCAGGACGACGCCGATCCTGCGGTGGCGGAGAGTGACGTCGCATGGACCCCTGATGTCGGGACGGGCAGGGTCAACGGAGCGCGGCACGCCGGCGGGACCGCTGGGCCGGACAGGCGGCCGGCCGACGAACCGTTGCCCGACGACACCGCTGACCGGGCGACCGACGAGCTGGTCCCCGACGATCCGGTCGCCGAGGACGCCGATGTACCCGTCGACCCGGAGGGTGATGCCGGCAGGGACGGCACCGCGCCCCGGGTGAACGGATCCGACGACACGGACGACGACCGGAACGGCGCGCGTCTGGCGGGGTCGGGCGGATCGGGCCGCGGTGGTTACTACGGCCGGTCCCGTCGCAAGGTCCGCCCGGGCACCAACTGACAGCGGGTCCGCGACCGGCCGGCAGCGATCCGGGCGTGCAGCGGACCGGACAGGTCAGGAGTGGTCGGTGACGGCCCGGTCGATCGCACTCCGCTCCGCAACAGTCCCGCGACAGGCGCTGTGCCGCAGCGCATCAGCGCAGCGGTGCCAGCAGGGTGTTGATGGCGGCGGTGATCTCGTCCGCGCAGTCGCGGAAGTCCTCCACGGGCAACAGCACCGGATCGGCGATGTCGTCCTCGGTGGTCCGGGCCGGGCGCGCACCGCGAGCCGCTTTGGCGGCGGCGATCAGCGCCGGCCCGTCCTCGACCGGGGTCTGTCCGGTGAGCAGATCGGCGAACTGCAGCAGGGTGAAGGTCCGGCCCAGTGCGGCCGGCACCGTCTTCACCACCGCGGACCGGTGATCGCGCGTCGCCGTCAGGATCAGTGAGGCATCCCGCACCGCAACGGGTTCCAGCCCGTGACTGACAAAACCTGCAGGATCGTGACCGCGCTCGGCGAGCACCCGGCCGGCGAGCGGATGGATCTCGCGGCCGCCCCGGGTCCGGGTGCCGGCGGACGCGACGGTCCACCCGGACGCGGCCGGGACGTCCCGGATCGCGGCGCGCATCAGGAAGTCGGCCATCGGCGACCGGCACAGGTTCGCCGTGCAGACGAACAGCACCCGGAAGTCAGGACCCGGTTCCGCCACCCCGTCACCACCTCACTCGATCCCGCCGGCGGACGCCGGCGCGCAGTGGTGCGCCGACACCCGGTCGGCGGGCGACTGCTCCGCATGTCCACCCAACGTAGCGAATCACCCGAAGGGGACCGCATCGTTGGAGTGAAAGGCCGGGTCGGAGGCGTGCCGACCGGTTACAGTCGATGACGACATCCGCCCGTCCAGGGTGCGAGACGATGCGCCGGCGCTCGGATCCGCGCCGTGGACCCACGAGAAGACGAGGTCGCCATCGTGCCGATCCGAATCGGTTATGCGCCCGGTGCCTACGACCTGTTCCACGTCGGTCACCTCAACATCCTGCGGCACGCCAAGGAACGCTGCGACTTCCTGGTCGCCGGCGTCGTCTCCGACGAGATGTGCGAGCTCACCAAGGGTGTCAAGCCGGTGATCCCGCTGGCCGAGCGTCTCGAGGTGGTCCGCAGCGTCCGCTTCGTCGACGACGTGTACGCCGAGCGCACCCGCGAGAAGCTCGACTCCTGGCGGGATATCGGCTTCACCCACATCTTCAAGGGTGACGACTGGCGGGGCACGCCGAAGGGCGAGAAGCTCGAGTCCGACTTCGCCGCCGTCGGTGTCGAGGTCGTGTACTTCCCCTACACCGTGCACACCTCGTCCACCCAGCTCCGCCGGGTGCTCGCCGCCATCGCCAATGGCGCGGACGCGCCGACGGGGGAGCAGCCGGCCCGGGCGATCGCCACCTGAGTCCCTGCCACCTGTGGTCGAAGGGCGTCGGTCGGACATGACCGGCGCTCTTCGTGCTGCCGGTGCCGGATCGCGCCGGCGGTGCCCGCGGATCGAGCGGCCGTGCAGCCGGGCCCGCCCGGTTCGTGGGACGGAGATCGACGCGATCGGGGGCCTGCGACGGGCCTGCCGGAGCCCCGCGTCACGGACGGGCAGTCCTTGGGTCCCGAACGGGTGATCGGCGGAATCCATCTTGGTTCCGACCTTACGGAGCGTTAAAGTTTCACCGCAGTAAGGATGACCGCTGTCGGGGTCGATCATCCGGTCAGGCAGTCCGCACAGGTGCTGGAACCTTCAGGTTCGCTCCGTGCGGACGCGGATGACATCGATACCGAAGAGGAGCTGTTGGTGAGCGTCGACGCGCCCGCCGGTGTGCACAACGCCGGAGTGCCGAACGTTGTACCCACGCAGCGGGGTCCGCGTACGGCCGAGTTCCAGCAGACCGGCACCGCCCCCCGCTCCGCGGAGGTCGCCACCGGACCGCTCACCGTCACCGCCCCGGCCAAGACGCCGTGGGCCGTCCGCTACGGCCGCCGTCTCGCTCTCACCGATCTCGTCGCCATCATTTGGGCCGGCGCCGGCGCGCACACCGTGCACATGGGCGTCTTCTCCTCGCAGGTGTCCCGCGACCCGGTCGACGGCGCCTACCTGCTGCTGACCGCCTGCCTCGCCGCGGCCTGGGCCCTGGTCCTCCTCTGGGGCGGCAGCCGGGACGCGTCCGTCGTCGGCCACGGCGCCGAGGAGTACAAGCGCGTCGTCCAGACCAGCGTCGGCTTCTTCGGCCTCGCCGCGATCTGCTCCTACGTGTTCAACCTGCACCTGCCGCGGGTCTACGTGCTGGTGATGCTGCCGGCCGGCCTGCTGGCCCTGCTCGCCACCCGCTACCTGTGGCGCCGCTGGCTGCACGTACAGCGCCGCGGTGGTCGCTACGTCTCCCAGGTGCTGGCCGTCGGCAACGTGCGCACCGTGCGCGAGCTGGTCGCCGATCTGCGCCGCGCCCCGTTGTCCAGCTACCGCGTCGTCGGCATCTGCACCCAGCCCGATCCCACTGCCACCGGCCTGACCACCGAGGGCCCGTCGGCCGTCCGGAACGTCGACGGCATCCCGGTGCTCGGTTCGCTGGACGACGTCGCGAAGGTCGCCGCCGCCCACGACATCGACGTCGTCGCCGTCACCGCCACCGCCTCCTTCGGCCCGAGCCGGGTGCGCAGCCTCGGCTGGGAGCTGGAGAAGACCTCGGTAGACCTGGTGCTCGCCCCCGCCCTGACCAACATCGCCGGCCCGCGGGTGCACACCACGCCGGTCGCCGGCCTGCCGCTGATCCACGTCGACCGGCCCACCTACCGCGGTGCGAACCGGGTGCTCAAGCGTTCCTTCGACATGATCGGTGCCGCGCTGCTGCTGGTGCTGCTCAGCCCGGTGATCCTGGGCATCGCCGTCGCGATGAAGTGCACCGACCGTGGTCCGCTGTTCTTCCGGCAGGAGCGGGTCGGCGTCAACGGCCGCACCTTCCGGATGGTCAAGTTCCGCTCGATGGTCGTCGACGCCGAGGCGCGGCTGGCCGCGCTGCAGCAGGCGCAGCGGGACGCCGGCAACCAGGTGCTGTTCAAGATGCAGGACGACCCGCGCATCACCCGGATCGGCAAGGTGCTGCGCCGCTACTCGCTGGACGAGCTGCCACAGTTGTTCAACGTGCTGCGGGGCGACATGAGCCTGGTCGGGCCGCGGCCGCCGCTGCGCTCCGAGGTCGACGTCTACGGCGACGAGGCGATGCTGCGGCTGCTGGTCAAGCCGGGCATGACGGGTCTCTGGCAGGTCTCCGGCCGGTCCGACCTCTCCTGGGAGGACACCGTCCGGCTCGACACCTACTACGTCGAGAACTGGTCCATCACCGGCGACCTGGTCATCCTGTTCAAGACCCTCAAGGCCGTGACCTCCAGCGGCGGGGCGTACTGACGCCCATCTACGTGGGTGCCGTCGCCGGCCTCCCATGATCGTCTCCGGGCGCGGATCCGCTGCGGCTGTGGCAGTCTGACTCGCAGCCGAGGAACCGAGAGGGGTGCCGGTGAGGTCGACGACGTCCTTGTCCGCTGCGCTGCCGCAGACCCGCCGGGCGCGCCGCCCGATCCGCACCGCGCTGCTGGTGCTGGCCGTCGCCCTGCCCGGGCTGGCCGCCTGCACCGCGGATCCCGGGTCGGCCGCCGAGTTCGACGGCATCGGGTACAGCCAGTCCGCGCTGGGCGATCGGGTCCAGCAGGTGATCGACGAGCAGGCCGGCGGCACCTCCACGACGTTGTCCCGGCAGAGCGCGAACCGCACCCAGCTGACCGATGTCATCCGCAGCCACCTGATCGGCAAGGCCGCCGCTGCGGCCGGGATCTCGGTGACGCCGGGGGAGGTGCAGGAGACCGTGCAGTCGTCCGGGATCGATCCGGCGGCGGTCGCGCAGTCGCTGCAGATCCCGCTCGCCGACGTCCCGGCCACCCTCGGCGACCTGGTGCTGGTCAGCAAGATCGCCACCGCCACCGGCGGAGCCGTGACCACCGACGTCGTCTCCACCACCTACGAGGGTGTGGTCGTGCCGGACCGGGCCGCGGGCATCGCGCTGCGGTCGGCGATCCAGGCCGACCCCGGCAACGCCGTCGCCCTGATGGACGCCACCGGCGGCCGCCGGGGCAGTCAGGTGATCAGCTCGGCCGAGGCCCATGCGGTCGAGGGGGCGGCGGGCCTGTTCCGCGCCGCTGTCGGCGACGTCGTGGTGGTGCCGCAGGCCAACGGTGTGGTGGTCGCGCTCATCACGGCCCGCTCGTCCCAGCAGCAGGTGATCCAGCTCGGCACGCTCGGCAGCGGGCTCGAGGGATTGCTGGAGGTGGAACGGGTGATCCTGTCCACCGTCGCAGCCACCTCCGCGATCGAGGTCAACCCACGGTTCGGTCTCTGGGACCCGGTCTCCGTGTCGGTGGTGCCGGATCCGCTCGCCGCTGTCCCGGACGTACCTGCGCCGGGGACCGGGCTGACCGCCGCGCCGGCCTGAGCCCGCACCGGGCTGGTTCCACCGCCCGGATAATGGGGCCGGTGAGCGAGACCAACGGGCTACCGGGCGACGGACTGCGGCGAGCGGTCGAGGTGATGGACCGGCTGCGATCCCCGGGTGGCTGCCCGTGGGATGCCGAGCAGACGCACGCCTCCCTCGGCCGGTACCTGGTCGAGGAGTGCTACGAGCTGCTGCAGGCGATCGAGGATCAGGACGAGCGGGCGATCCGTGAGGAACTCGGCGACGTGCTGCTGCAGGTGCTCTTCCATGCCCGGATCGCGGCCGAGACGCCCTCTGCGGAGGGCGGTTTCGACATCGACGACGTCGCCGGCGACCTCGCGGACAAGCTGATCCGCCGGCACCCGCACGTGTACGCCGATGCGGAGGCCGTCGACACCGCGGCCGACCAGCAGGTCCGCTGGGTGGAGCTGAAGAAGGCGGAGGGCCGGTCCTCGGTGCTGTCCGGGGTCGCCCTCGGGCAACCGGCGGTCGCCCTTGCCGCCAAGCTCGGCGCCCGGTCGGTGAAGTACGGGGTGCAGGTGCCACTGCCCGCCGGCGACTCGATGGGGGAGCAGCTGTTCCGGCTCGCCTACGAGGCCGGCGCCACCGGCGGTGACCCGGAGTCCGAGCTGCGCGCGGTGGCCCGGGGTCATGCCGACCGGCTGGTCGCGGCCGAACGAAGTGCCCCGACGGGCACCACCGGCTGATCCGTCGGGGGTCACCGGGACGGCGGAGGGTGCCGGCGGTGCCACCGGGACCGGCGGATCCGTCCGGCGGCAGCCACAGCAGACACACGACGCGGGGACGCGTACCGGATCAGCCGACGTCGCGGCGCCGGAATCCGAGCAGCCCGGCGATCACCAGCACAGCGGCGATCCCGGTCAGCACCAGGACCGGGGTCCAGTCCATCGCCGCCGAGGGCAGCTGCGGCAGGTGACCGAACGGCGAGAGGTCGATGACCCAGCGCGGCAGCCGCAGCAGGTCGCCGAGCTGGCCGAGCAGCAGCGCCACGCCGACCGCCGCCCAGGCCACTCCGATGGCGCGAGGCGCGAGACCGACCAGCAGCAGGGCGATCCCGCCCATCACCCAGACCGCGGGCAGTTGCACGAGCAGCGCGGACAGTCCGTCGCCGAGACCGGCCCCGCTGCCGCCGCGGGCGCCGAGGGCAACACCGGCGGAGAGCCCGCACAGGGTCAGTGACACGGCCGGGGCGACCACCACCCACAGCAGCTGCACCGCGAACAGCCGGGTCCGGCTCACCGGGCAGGACAGCAGCAGCTCGGTCCGGGCCGCCTCCTCCTCGGCGCGCAGCCGGAGGGCGATGGACACCGCCTGCCCGGCCACCGCGATCCCGACGAACCCGCCGATCGCGGCCAGCACCACCGCGGAGATCCCGCCGTCGCCGCCGAGCCGGCGGAACAGCTCCTGGATCTGTGGACTGCCCTGCAGCAGCTGATCGGCGCCGCCGGCCACCCCACCGAGCACCGCCCCGGCGACCGCGAGCCCGACCGCCCAGCCCGCCGCGGATCCCCACTGCAGCCGGACCCCGAGACCGCCGATCCCGGACAGCCGGCCCACGGCACGACCGGGCCGGGTGGGCAGCAGTCCCGCACCCAGATCCCGGCGGCGCTGGTACCAGGCCGCGGGCAGCAGCAACAGCACCGCCGCGGCCGGGTACAGCAACAGCACCGGCCACCGGTTCGCGGCGAACGGCTGCAGCTGCTCGACCCAGCCGATGGGGGAGAGCCACCGCAGCCACGGCAGGTCGGATCCATCGGCGGTGGCGCGCAGCAGGAATGCCACGCCGACGGCGGTCCCGGCCAGCACGGTTGCCCCGCGGGCGGACCCGGCGAGTTGCGCGGCCAGCGCCGCCACCGCGGCGAACACCCAGGAGCAACCGGCCAGGGCGGCGACCAGCAGCAGAGACCCGGTGACCGCCGACCCGGTGGACAGCGCGCCGAGCAGCCCGAGCAGACCAACCGCCACCGCTGCGGCAGCGGCGACCAGGACCGCGGAGGCGAGCTGCGCGGAGCGCCCCACCGCGGTGGCGGCCAGCAGCTCGGTCCGGCCCGCTTCCTCGTCGCCGCGGGTGCGCCGGACCACCGTGAACACGGCCATCAGCGCCAGCACGGTGGAGCCGATCACCCCGACCCGCCAGGCCGACAGCCCGCCCACCGAGCTGTCGAACACCGGGCCGGTGATCGCGACGGTGGCCGGGTTCGACCCGACCCCGATCGCGAGGTCGGCCCGGGCGGCGGCCTCCGGGTACAGCGCCGCGATCGCCGGGAAGCTGGTGCCGACCACCAGCCCGACCCCGATCACCCAGCACAGCAACGGGATCCGCTCCCGGCGCAGGCACAGCCGTAGCAGCGGGCCGAGGCCGGTCAGCGGCCCACCCCGCCCGGCCGTTCCCGGCGGAGCACCGATCCCCACCACCGCCGAGGTCATCGCGCGCCGCCGGTGGCCGGTTCCTCGCGGTAGTGACGGAGGAACAGCTCCTCGAGCGTGGGCGGGGACGCGGTCAGCGTCCGGACCCCGGCAGCGGTGAACGCCTCGAGCACCGGCCCGAGGCGGTCGGAGTCCACCGCCAGCTCGACCCGGGAACCCTCGACCCGCAGGTCGTGCACTCCGGGCAGCGCGTCGAGACCGCCAGGGACGGCGTCCAGGTCGGCCGCCAGCGAGGTCCGGGTGAGATGACGCAGCTGGGACAGGGAACCCGTCTCGACCACCCGACCGGCCCGGACGATGCTGACCCGGTCGCACAGCGACTCCACCTCGGACAGGATGTGGCTGGACAGCAGGACGGTCGTGCCGCGCTCCCGGGCCCGCCGGATCTCGTCCTGGAACACGGCCTCCATCAACGGGTCCAGCCCGCTGGTCGGCTCGTCCAGCACGAGCAGCTCCACGTCGGCGGCCAGCGCCGCGACCAGCGCCACCTTCTGCCGGTTGCCCTTGGAGTACGTCCGGCCGCGCCGCCGGGGGTCGAGTTCGAAGCGCTCCAGCAGATCCGCCCGTCGGGCCGGTTCGACCGGGCCGCGCAACCGGCCCAGCAGGTCGATCACCTCGCCGCCGGTGAGGTTCGGCCAGAGAGTGACATCGCCGGGGACGTAGGCCAGCCGGCGGTGCAGCGCCACGGCGTCGGCGAACGGATCACCACCCAGCAGCAGGGCCGACCCGGCATCCGGCCGGAGCAGGCCGAGCAGCACCCGGATGGTGGTGGACTTCCCGGCGCCGTTGGGCCCCAGGAAGCCGTGCACCTCGCCGGTGCCCACCGTCAGGTCGAGGTCGTCCAGTGCGACCACGTGCCCGAACGTCTTCCGGACACCTTTCATCTCCAGAGCAGCGGTCCCGGTCACGGTTCCTCCTGGCGGGTGTGCAGGTGTGCGAGATAGCCGTCCAGCAATCGGCTGTCGGTGAACAGCCCATGGGTGAGCAGCTCGACCAGCGGCAGGGCCACCCGGTCCGCGGCGGCGACCTGCGCCGCCGGTGCCGGCGTGCCGGGCGGCGCCAGGTAGTCGGCCAGCAACTGGG
Source organism: Nakamurella alba (assembly GCF_009707545.1). Lineage (NCBI taxonomy): Bacteria > Bacillati > Actinomycetota > Actinomycetes > Nakamurellales > Nakamurellaceae > Nakamurella > Nakamurella alba. The sequence goes on from NZ_WLYK01000001.1 coordinate 530,033, forward strand.
TGCCCAGGCTCATCACCACCAGCGCGAGGGCGCGGCCGGTGTCGTCACCGGCCGACCGGACGTCACCCCGCTCGGTCGCCAGCACCAGGTAGCGCCGGGTCTGCTCCACCAGCCCGTCGAAGAAGCGGCGGGCGAACGGGCCGCCCTCGACCAGGGCCTGCCGCACGTAGCCGTGCAGCGGCTCGGCGGGCCTGGCGGACATCAGTTCCGCGAGCGTGGAGAGGTCGGCGCCCGCCACCTCGTCCACCGAGGCGGCGAAGAAGTCCGAGATGTGGGCGTCGCAGGCCGCGCGCAGGCCGTCCTTGGACCCGAAGTGGTGCAGCACCAGCGCCGGCGAGACGCCGGCGGCCGCGGCGATGGCGCGCACGGTCGTCCTGGCGAAACCGTGCGTGGCGAACAGGGTGATCGCCGCGTCCCGGATCCGGGCACGTGTGGTCAGGTCGTCGTCCTGCGCTGAACGCATGTTCAGCATGCTAAACGCGTGTTCAGCCATCGGTCAAGACACCCGGTGCCCCGGCGACACCGGTTCGCTACACTCGCGTCAGGTCATGAGTGCCAGTGACAAGCCCCGGCTCGCTGGCCGGCAACCCTCCACACGCGGTGGGGTGCCCCGGGTGATTGACCTGGCGGAGCCCGGATCCGGGTTCCGCAAGCGCGGGTCGGCCACCTGGCCGGCCCAGTTGGCCGCCCGGAGGAGCGCAGCTGTGTCCTGTCGAATGTGTTGCCGCCACTGAATTCTCCGGCGTCCGCAGTGCGGCCGACGTACCCGGGGTAGTGGTCCGAAGGCCGCATCCTGCCGCCCCGCACCGGGCGGTCCAGGAACCCAGCAGCACCCGCCGCGCCCCGGTATCCGGGACATGGCGGCCATCCGTCCTCGTTGTATCAGCGACCCGTCCCCGCCCGTCATCCCCGGCGGAGCGGGCATGGTCGCTGCCCCGCCCTCACGTCACAGGAGATGAGAGATGAGCCCCAACTGGTCCTTCGAGACCCGGCAGATCCACGCCGGCCAGACCCCGGATCCCACCACCAAGGCCCGGGCCCTGCCGATCTACCAGACCACCTCGTTCGCCTTCGACTCCAGCGAGCACGGCCGCAAGCTGTTCGCGCTGGAGGAGCTCGGCAACATCTACACCCGGATCCACAACCCCACCACCGATGTCGTCGAGCAGCGGATCGCCTCCCTGGAAGGTGGCACCGGTGCGCTGCTGGTCGCGTCCGGCCAGGCGGCCGAGACGCTGGCGATCCTCGCCATCGCCGAGGCCGGTGACCACGTGGTGTCCTCGCCGCGGCTCTACGGCGGTACCTACAACCTCTTCCACTACACGCTGCCGAAGTACGGCATCAGCGTCGACTTCGTGGAGGATCCGGACGATCTCGAGTCCTGGCAGGCCGCCGTCAGGCCGAACACCAAGCTGTTCTACGCGGAGTCGATCTCGAACCCGCAGCTGGACGTGCTGGACTTCCGCGGTGTCTCCGACGTGGCGCACCGCAACGGCGTGCCGCTGATCGTCGACAACACGGTGCCCAGCCCGTATCTCATCCGGCCGATCGAGCACGGCGCGGACATCGTGGTGCACTCGGCGACCAAGTACCTCGGCGGCCACGGCACCGCCATCGGCGGCGTGATCGTGGACGGCGGCACCTTCGACTGGAGCGCCGACCCGGAGAAGTTCGCGAACTTCAACAACCCGGATCCGAGCTACAACAACCTGGTCTGGGCCCGGGATCTCGGCCCGAACGGGCTGTTCGGCATCAACGTGTCGTTCATCTTCAAGACCCGGCTGCAGCTGCTCCGCGACATCGGGCCGGCGATCTCCCCGTTCAACGCCTTCCTGCTCGCCCAGGGCATCGAGACGCTGAGCCTGCGGGTGCAGCGGCACAACGAGAACGCGCTGGCCGTCGCCCGTTTCCTGGAGGGCCGGGACGAGGTCGAGTCGGTGTCGTACCCCCAGCTGGAGTCCAGCAAGTGGCACGCGCTGCAGCAGCAGTACGCACCGCTGGGCGGCGGCCCGATCGTCTCCTTCGAGATCAAGGGCGGTGTGGAGGCCGGGCAGACCTTCACCGACGCGCTCGAGCTGTTCACCAACCTGGCGAACATCGGCGACGTCCGGTCGCTGGTCATCCACCCGGCCTCGACCACGCACTCGCAGCTGTCCGAGGCCGAGCAGTTCACCACCGGTGTCACCCCCGGCCTGATCCGGCTGGCCGTCGGCACCGAGTCGATCGACGACATCCTGGCCGACCTCGACGCCGGGTTCCGCGCGGCGAAGGGCTGACCGATGACCGCGGTGTCGGCCGGGCCCGACGGCTCACCCGCCGTCGGGTCCGGTCGGCATGCGCGGGAGATCGGTGACCTGCCACTGGATTCCGGTCACGTGCTGCCGGCGGTCACCATGGCGTACGAGACCTGGGGCCGGTTGTCGCCGGAGCGGGACAACGTGGTGCTGGTGCTGCACGCCCTCACCGGTGACGCCCACGTGGTCGGCGACGTCGGTCCGGACCAGCCCACCCCCGGCTGGTGGGACGGGCTGATCGGGCCGGGGTCACCCATCGACGACGCCGAGTACTTCGTGATCGCCGCGAACGTGCTCGGCGGGTGCCGGGGCAGCACCGGCCCGTCGTCGACCGGCCCGGACGGCCGGCCCTGGGGGTCACGGTTCCCGGAGATCACCGTGCGGGACCAGGTGCGGGCCGAGCACCGGTTGCTGCAGCAGCTCGGGATCACCTCGCTGGCTGCGGTCCTCGGTGGCTCCATGGGCGGGATGCGCGCGCTGGAATGGGGTGTCGAGCACGCCGGTTACGTGCGCGAGGTGATCGCGGTGGCCACCACCGCGGCCGCCTCCGCGGACCAGATCGCCTGGGCCACACCGCAGCTGGCCGCGATCCGGATGGACCCGGCGTTCGCCGGCGGCGACTACCACGGCGGTCCGGCACCGGTCGCCGGGATGGCGGTGGCCCGGCAGATCGCACACACCACCTACCGCAGCGCGCAGGAGCTCGAGGACCGGTTCGGCCGGGACGAGCAGCCGGGCGGCGGCTTCGCGGTCGGCTCCTACCTCACCTACCACGGCGAGAAGCTGGGCCGCCGCTTCGATCCCGGCTCCTACCTGGTGCTCACCGAGGTGATGAACGGCCACGACCTCGGCCGTGGCCGCGGCGGCGTCGACGCCGCACTGGCCATGATCACCGCCCCGATCACCGTGGCGGTGGTGGACAGCGACCGCCTCTACACACCCGCCGAGGGCGCGCGGATCGCCACCGCGCCCACCGCGCGTCCGCTGCAGGTCATCCACTCCCGGCACGGTCACGACGGTTTCCTCATCGAGGCGGACCGGATCGGCGACATCGTGCGCACGGCGCTGGCCGCCGGGAAGAGCTCCTGACCGCACCGCGACCGGCACGGCGACGACGGGTCAGTAGTGTGCGGGGCAGGAGCCGCGGCGTCGACCGGCCGGATCCGGGACGGTGCGGAGGAGGAACGGGTGGCGGTGCGGTTCGGCTACAAGGCGTCCGCCGAGTTCTTCGGGCCACGTGAGCTGATCGAGCTCGGTGTGCTGGCCGAGCAGAGCGGGTTCGACTCCGTCTTCGTCTCCGACCACCTGCAGCCCTGGCGGCACGACGGCGGCCACGCCCCGGCCACCCTGCCCTGGTTGGGTGCCCTCGGCGAACGGACCAGCCGGATCCTGTTCGGCACCTCGGTGCTCACCCCGACCTTCCGCTACCACCCCGCGGTGATCGCGCAGGCGTTCGGCACCCTCGGTCTGCTGTACCCGGGCCGGGTCGTGCTCGGCGTGGGATCGGGGGAGGCGCTCAACGAGGTGCCGCTGCGGTCGTCCTGGCCGGACGGCCGGGAGCGGTTCGCCCGCCTCAAGGAGGCCGTCACGCTGATCCGGAAGCTGTGGGCCGGCGACCGGGTGCACTTCGACGGGACCTGGTACTCCACCGACAACGCCACTGTCTACGACCGGCCCGAGGTGCCGGTGCCGATCTGGATCGGCGCCTCCGGACCGGCCGCGACCCGGCTGGCCGGGCGGATCGCCGACGGGTTCATCACCACCTCCGGCAAGTCGACCGCCCAGTACACCGAGACCCTGTTGCCGGCCCTGGCCGAGGGTGCGGCCCGGTCCCGGCGCAGCCTCACCGACCTCGAGCTGATGATCGAGGTCAAGGTGTCCTTCGACCCGGACCCGGCCCGGGCGCTGGCGGACACGGCGTCCTGGGCCACCCTCGCGCTGACCCCGGAGGAGCGGGCCGGGGTGACCGACCCGCTCGAACTGCAGCGGATCGCCGCTGCGGTCACCCCGGAGCGGGCCGCGGCGCGCTGGATCGTCTCCTCGGATCCCGACGAGCACGTCGAACGCATCGGTCGCTACCTGGATCTCGGCTTCACCCACCTGGTCTTCCAGGCGCCCGGACCGGACCAGGCCCGGTTCCTCGAGCTCTACGGGTCGCAGGTGCTGCCCCGGTTGCGGGCCCGCTGACACCCTCCTCCCGCCGGAGACCGACGGCCTCCGGCGGTACCCGTCGCCGGTTCCCCTCCGGCCGGCGCCCGAGGGCGGAATCGGCCGCCCGGGACGCCGCACCGCGCGCCGGGGAGAACAGAACGGCGTTCTGTGGCCGGTGCCTCACCGGCCGGTCCGGTGGCCTGTGCCACACCCGATCGGCCGTCGGTCAACCCAGCGTCACTTTCGGCGTGCACAGAGCGACAACTGTCGTCCAGCGGTAAACCCGGCGACACACGACCGTCATTCGTTGCCGTCCTGCACAAGAAGAGGTCGAAACCGGGCGATGTGCCCATAGTCGGCCGATCGGAATCCGACATACCGTCGGCCCATGACAGCGACCAGCACGGCGTTCGCGCCGCCCGGGGTGCGCATCACCGACACCACCGACGAGGTGCTCGCCGCCCTCGCCGCCCTCGGGTCCGATGCGACGGTGATGGCCGGCGGCACCGAGGTGATGATCCGCCTGCGCCGCCGCGAGATCGACCCGAAGCTGTTGCTGCACATCGGTCGTCACTCGGAACTGCGCACGATCACCGAGGACGCCGTCGTCGATCCGGACGGCGGTGCGGCGGCCGCGGCTCTGCGGATCGGCGCCACGGTGACCCACCACGACCTGCTGGCCGACCCCCGGGTGCCGGAGCTGGTCAAGATCACCGCCGAGCGGATCGGCTACCCGCAGACCCAGGAGCTGGGTACGGTCGGCGGCAACCTGATCATCGCGCACCCGGCGGACCTGGCCACGCCGTTCTTGGTGCACGATGCACAGGCGGTGCTCAGCTCGCAGGCCGGCACCCGGACCGTTGCCGTCGCCGACCTGATGCTCGGCGACCGGCTGACCGCGATCCGGCCCGACGAACTGCTCTCCTCGGTCACCCTGCCGACGCTCCCGGGAGCGGTCACCGGCTACCGCAAGGTCGGCCGCCGCGGCGAGATGGACGCCCCCATCATCACTGTCGCGATCCTGCTGCAGTTCGGCACCGGTGCCACGATCACCGACGCCCGGGTGGCGGTCGGGTCCTACGCCGACGTCCCGTTCCGGGCCCGCGCGCTCGAGCAGGCACTGGTGCGCACCGGTCTCCCGGACGGGCCGGCGATCGCCGAGCTGTCCCGGCTGGCCGACCTCGGCGCCGAAGCGGTCGAGGACGTCAAGGCCACCGCCCGTTACCGCCGCACGCTGCTGCCCCGCCTGGTCGCCGATGTGCTGACCGGCTGCCTGGCCCGAGGAGTGGACCGATGAACCAGATCTCCGCCGAGATCAACGGCCGGGTGCGGAGCTGTGCGCCGCTGGGTGCCGAGTCGCTGCTGCACTCGCTGCGCGAGCGCTGGGAACTGCGCGGCGCGAAAGAGGGCTGCCTGGAAGGGGAGTGCGGCGCCTGCACGGTGCTGCTGGACGGCCGCGCGGTCGACTCCTGCCTGGTGCCCACCGCCGCCGTCGACGGCCGCTCCGTCCGCACCATCGAAGGACTCGCCGGTTCGCCGGTCGGGACCGCACTGCAGGGCGCCTTCCAGGCACACGGCGCCGTGCAGTGCGGGTTCTGCACCCCCGGGATGATCGTCTCGCTCACCGATCTGCTGGAGCACAACCCGGACCCGGACCGAGGTCAGGTGCTGGACGCCGTCACCGGCAACATCTGCCGCTGCACCGGTTACGTCCAGATCGTCGAGGCCGCCCTCGCCGCCGCCGCGACCCTGCGCGGGGAGACCTCGTGACCGCCTCGCTGATCGGCGCCCCGGTCGCCCGGAACGACGCCCCCGGCAAGATCACCGGCACGGCCGTGTACGGCATCGACCACCGCGAGGTCGGCATGGCGCACGGCGCCGTGCTCCGTTCCCCGGTGCCGGCCGGGCGCATCGTCACCCTCGACACCTCGCCCGCACTCGAGGTTCCCGGCGTCATCGCGGTGCTCACCGCGAAGGACCAGCCGGACCTGCTGGGTGGTTGGGTGCTGCGGGACCAGCCGATGCTCGCCGTCGACGAGGTCCGCTTCGAGGGCGAGGCGATCGCCCTGGTGATCGCCGAGACCCGGGAGATCGCCAAGGCGGCGACCACCGCGATCGTGCTGGAGATCGACGAGTGGCCGGGCATCGACATGGACGCCGCGATCGCCGGCCACGGCGACCCGGAGATGCGGTTGATCCACCCCGACTGGGCCTCCTACCAGCCGACCGGCGGGGACTTCCCGCGGGAGGGCAACCTCGCGGCCCGGATGTTCGCCGACCCGCCCGGGGTGGACGAGGCCTTCGCCCGCGCCGCGCACGTCGTCGAGGACACCTTCACCGTCGACCGGCAGTACCAGGCCTACATGGAGCCGAAGTCCGGCCTGGCCACCTGGGAGAACGGCCGCTGCACCCTGCACACCTCCACCCAGTACCCGTTCAACGTGCGTGACCGGGTCGCGCAGTACCTGGGCATGCGGTCCTCGGACGTGCGCGCTGTCGGCCACGTCATCGGCGGCGGCTTCGGCGGCAAGCTGGACGCCTCGGTGGAGCCGCTGGCCGCGCTCGGCGCCCGGGCGGTCGGCCAGCCGCTGCAGATCCGCAACGACCGCGAGGAGGACATCCTCACCTGCCCGAGCCGGGAGAACGCGGTGATCCGGGTCCGCACCGCGCTGGACGCGGACGGCGTAATGATCGCCCGGGACGTGCTGGTGGACAGCGACAACGGCGCGTACAGCGGCGAGATGCCCGGCCTGGCCTCCCTTCCGCTGTCGATCCTCGGCTCGGTCTACGAGATCCACGGCCCGGTGCGGGTCGACTCCCGTCTCTGGTACACCAACACCACCCCGACCGGCGCCTTCCGCGGGGTCGGCGGCCTCTACCTGTACATGTCGCAGGAACGCCACATGGACCACATCGCGGCGACCCTCGGCGTGGACCGCCGCGAGTACCGGCTGCGCCACCTGTTCTCCGACGGCTCGGTCACGCTGACCGGCCAGGTGCTGCCCGACGCGTCGCTGCTCGCCGAGGCCTTCGAGCTGATGGAGCAGACGGTGCCGTGGGAGCAGGCGCACGCCGAGCTCGGTCCCAACCAGGGGATCGGTATCTCCGCGGGCATGTGGATGACCAACCCGATGCCCGGCTCGGCCACTGTCAAGGTGAACGAGGACGGCGTCGTGCAGGTGATCAGCGGCGCCAACGACAACGGCTCGGGTTCGGTGTCGATGGGGCTGGTGCAGATCGTCGCGGAGACCATGGGGGTGCGGCCGGACCAGGTCGTGATCACCATGCCGGACACGGATGTCGCCGGCTACGACGGCGGCTCGCAGGGCAGCCGCACCACGCACTCCGCCGGCCGGGCCGCGCGGGACGCCACCGCCGATGCCCGCAAGCAGCTGCTCGACGTGGCCTCCGGGATGCTCGAGGTCGATCCCGCCGACCTGCTGATCACCGACGGCCGGGTCGAGGTGGCCGGGGTGCCGGAGCGCAGCCTGTCCGTCGCCGAGGTGGCCACCGCCGCCCTGTACTCGATCGGCCACATCACGGCGACCAGCTCCTACGCCACGCCGCCCGTGCAGTACAACCCGAGCTGTGCCGACGGACTGCTGTTCCCCGGCATGGCCACCCCCAGCTACCACGTGCACCTCGCCGTGGTCGAGATCGACCCTGTCACCGGTGGTGTCAAGGTCATCCGGTACGTGATCGTGCAGGAGACGGGCCGGGTCATCAACCCGGTCGGGTTCCGCGGGCAGGTGCAGGGCGGTGTCACCCAGGCCATCGGGTACGCCCTGCAGGAGCAGCTCCGCATCGGTCCGGACTGCCGCTACCTCGAACGCAACCTGCACCAGTACCGGATCCCGCTCGGGCTCGACCTGCCCGACGTCGAGATCGTCCCCATGGAACATCCCAGTGCCGCCGGGCCTTTCGGCGCGCTGGGCGTCGCGGAACCACCCATCACCTTCGCCCCGGCCGCCATCGCCAACGCCGTCAGCCACGCCCTCGGGCGCGCCTGCAACTCGTTGCCGATCACCCCGGAGCGGGTCCTGGACGCACTCGTCCCGGACGCACCACAGGAGAGACGTTGACCAGCAATCCGACCGCAGCCCCCGCGAGGGGCGACACCACCGACCGCATCACCCATCTCGGGGAGGAGGAGATCGCCGACCTGGCCGTCGGCTGCACCGTGCTCGCCGGCGGCGGCGGCGGTGACCCGCGCATCGGCCACCTGATGGCGCTGAACATGGTGCGCGAGCACGGCCCGGTGCCGGTGATCGACGTGACCGAGGTACCCGACGACGGCCTGGTGATCAGCGCCGGCATGATCGGCGCCCCCACCGTCATGGTGGAGAAGATCCCCAGCGGCGCCGAGGGGCCGGTCATCCGGTCCACCATCGAGCAGCAGCTCGGGGTGAAGGCGCACGCCATGATGCCGCTCGAGATGGGCGGCCTCAACGGTGTTCTCCCGGTCGCCTGGGCCTCCGCCACCGGTCTGCCGCTGGTCGACGGCGACCTGATGGGCCGGGCCTTCCCGGAGATCCAGATGTGCACCCCGCACCTGTACGACATCCCGGCCTGGCCGTGTGTGATGGTCGACGAGCGCTCGCAGGCGATCATCTTCGAGCCGCGGGACAACGTCTGGCTGGAAAAGCTTGCCCGCAATGCGGTCTCGACCTTGGGCGGGTGTGCCTGCGCCGGTCTCTACCCGATGACCGGGGCGCAGGCCCGCGGACCGGTGATCCGCGGGACGGTGTCCACCGCCGTCCGGATCGGCCGCACCGTGCGCACCGCCCGGGAGGACCCGTTCGGCGCGCTGGACGCCGAGGTCGGCCTCTACCCGCTGATCACCGGCAAGGTGATCGACGTGGACCGGCGCACGGCCGGCGGCTTCGTCCGCGGCAGCGCCGTCATCGAGGGCATCGAGGGCGACCGGGGTCGCCTGGTGCGCATCGAGTTCCAGAACGAGAACCTGGTGGCGCTGGAGGACGGCGAGGCCCTGGCCACCGTCCCGGACATCATCACCCTGCTCGACAAGCACACCGCCTACGGCATCGTCACCGAACACATCCGCTACGGACAGCGTGTGGTCGTCGGGGTCATCCCGTCGCCCGCCCCGTGGCGCACCCCGCGCGGCCTCGAGGTCGTCGGACCCCGCGCCTTCGGTTACGACGTCGACTACGTCCCCGTGGAGGAGACCCATGCCCGCGTCGGTTGATCTGCGGATCGGGATCGACGTCGGTGGTACCAACACCGACGCCGTCGTCCTGGACCGGGAGAACACGCTCCTGGCCAAGTTCAAGACCCCGACCACCCCGGACCTCACCTCCGGCATCAGCCTGGCCATCGAGTCGGTGCTGGCCGGCCTGGACGAGCCGGTGGAGCGCATCACGCACGTGATGCTGGGGACCACCCACGCCACCAACGCGATCCTGGAGCGGCGGGACCTGTACAAGGTCGCCGTCGTCCGGATCGGGGCTCCGGCGACCACCTCGATCCCGCCGTTGCTGGACTGGCCCGCCGACCTCGCCGAGGTCGTCTCCGCCGGTGACGTGGTCATCCGCGGCGGCAGCGAGATCAGCGGTGACCCGCTGACCGACTTCGACGCCGACGCGCTGGCCCAGTTCCTGCGCAGCGTCCAGGGCACCGCCCAGGCGGTCGCGGTCACCGGGGTGTTCTCGCCGGTCTCCGCCGAGCACGAGTTCCTCGCCGAGAAGGTCGTGCACGAGGTGCTCGGCGACATCCCGGTGTCGCTGTCGCACGGCATCGGCGCTCTCGGGCTGCTGGAGCGGGAGAACGCCTGCGTGCTCAACGCCGCCCTGGTCGGTGTCGCCCGCAAGGTCGTCGCCGGGCTGACAGAGTCGTTGCAGCGCAACAAGATCGACGCGGTCAGCTTCCTGACCCAGAACGACGGCACCTTGATGGGCCTGGACTACGTGCTGCGCTTCCCGGTGCTCACCATCGGCAGCGGACCGGCCAACTCCATGCGCGGCGCCGGCTACCTGACCAACATCACCGACGGCGTGGTGGTGGACGTCGGCGGCACCTCCAGCGACATCGGCATCCTGATCAACGGTTTCCCCCGGGAGTCCAGCACCGCGGTCGACATCGGCGGCGTGCGCACGAACTTCCGGATGCCCGACCTGGTCTCCATCGCCGTCGGCGGCGGCACCCGGATCCGGGCCACCGCGGACGGGATCACCGTCGGTCCGGACAGTGTCGGCTACCGGCTGCGCACCGAGGCCCTGGTCTTCGGCGGCGGCAGCCCGACCCTGTCGGACGCCGCGGTGGCCGCCGGCCGCATGTCGATCGGCGACCCGGAGAAGGTGGCCGGTCGCGAGGAGACCCTCAAGGCCGCGCAGGCCGAGGCGGACGACCAGGTGTGGAACGCCATCGACCAGATCCGGCCCTCCCGGATGTCGGTTCCGGTGGTCGCCGTCGGCGGTGGGTCGCTGATCCTGCCGAAGGACCTGCCCGGCTTCGACGACGTGCTCTGGCCCGAGAACTACGACGTGGCCAATGCGATCGGCGCCGCCATCGCCTCGGTGTCCGGTCAGGTCGACAAGGTGTTCAAGCTCGGCAACCGGACGCGGGAGGAGATCCTCGCCGAGGCCACCACCGCCGCGAGCGACGAGGCGGTCAGCGCCGGGGCCGACCCGGACGAGGTCGAGATCGTCGAGATCGAGGAGGTCCCGATGGCGTACCTGCAGGACCCGGTCGTCCGGATCCGGGCCAAGGCCGCCGGACCGCTCGGCGCGGTCTGACCCACCAGCCATCAGCCACACACAGTTCCCACCCGCGCACCGGTGCCGCTGCGCAGCCCCACCGCGAGTACCGGCTCCACCGCACGACAGGCAGTACGCAGCAACAGATCCCCGCACCAGATCCAGCACCTGACTGCAAGGAGAGACATGAAGAGCACGTTGTCCCGGGCGGCGCGGTTCGGTCCGCTCGCCCTGGCCGCACTGCTGGTCACCGGCTGCACCACGGCCTCGGAGACCAGCACCAGCACGAGCACCGCCGCCACCAGCGCCGCCGAGACCTCTGCCGAGTCCTCGGCGACGTCCGCGGGCTCGTCCGAAGGCAGTGCCACCTCCGAGGCGAGCACCTCGGAGGCCACCGGGTCCGCGGCCGCGCCCACCGGTGACCCCATCGTCATCGGGCACACCGCCGGCATGACCGGCTTCATGTCCGTGTTCGACATCCCGGTCGAGCAGGGCATGCAGATGGCCATCGACGACATCAACGCCGCCGGCGGCGTTCTCGGCCGCCCGCTGGAGCTGGTCACCAACGACAACGCCACCGACCCGACGCGCATCCAGACCGCGGCGCGCGAGATCATCGAGCAGGGCGCGGACTTCATCGTCCCGTCGTGCGACTTCGACATCGGCGCCCCGGCCGCCCGCGAGGCGCTGGCTGCGAACATCGTCGCGATCGGCTGCGCCGGTGGTCCGCAGTTCGGCTACGACGGCATCGGCGCGAACACCTACAACACCCACATCTCCTCGCCCGCCGAGGGTTCGGTCATGGCGACGTGGGCCTTCGAGCAGGGCTACACCAACCCGTACGTGATCGTCGACGACACCCTGGAGTACAGCCAGGTCGCCGCCGAGTCGTTCATCACCCAGTGGGAGGCGCTCGGTGGCACCATCGCGGGCCAGGACACCTTCCAGTCCGGTGACACCTCCGCCGCCTCCCAGGTCACCGGCATCCAGCAGGCCCAGCCGGACCTGATCGTCGCCGGCTCCTACCCGCCCGGTGGCGCCACCCTGATCCAGCAGATCCGCTCGGCCGGCATCGAGACCGACATGATGGGCCTGCAGGCCTTCGACGGCACCTACTGGCTGGAGTCGATCCCGAACCTGTCGAACTTCTTCATCCCGGCGACCGCCTCGATGTACGGCGACGACCCGCGTGCGGACATCAACGCCTTCTTCGAGCGGATCGAGACCGAGACCGGCGAGCCCGCCGCCTCCGGGTTCTACCCGCTGTCCGGCTACTCCAGCGTGCAGGCACTGGCCACCGCCATCGAGGAGGCCGGCAGCACCGACACCGCCGCCGTGGAAGCAGCTCTCAACAGCTTCACCGACGAGCCGCTGCTGATCGGGTCCACCACCTACACCGACACCTGCCACATCCCGAGTGCCCGCCCGCAGCTGGTCCTCGAGTACACCGACGGCCGGCCCGCGGTCGTCGCCCAGGACGTCGTGGTCACCGAGGTGCCCGGCGGCAACCCCTGCTGACGCAGGGCCCGCACGACGAATCAAGAAGGTTGGAACTGACATGACCGAACCCCGTTCGGCCCCGACCGGCGGTGCCACGGCACTGCGGGCGACCGGGCTGACCGTCGACTTCCGTGGCCTGCGGGCCATCGACCAGGTCGACCTCGAGCTCCACCCGTCCGAGATCCTCGGGCTGATCGGGCCGAACGGGGCCGGCAAGTCCACGTTGGTCAACGTCCTCACCGGTTTCCAGGCCTCGGCCGGGACGCTGGTGGTGGACGGGACCGACGTCACCGGGTGGTCCCCGCGGAAGATCGCCCGGCACGGTGTGCGCCGGACCTTCCAGAACGTCCGGCTCTTCGAGGAGATGTCGGTCTACGAGAACATCGAGGTCGTTGCCCTCGGCCTCGGCGTGAAGATGCGTGCCGCCCGCTCCGCGGTCGGCGAGATCCTGGATCTCACCGGCCTTGCCGAGTGGGCGGACCGCCCGTCCGGCTCGCTGCCCTACGGTCTGGAGCGCCGGCTGGGCATCGCCCGGATGCTGGTCGCCGCCCCGCGCTACCTGATGCTCGACGAACCGGCCGCCGGTCTCAACGAGCAGGAGAGCGACGAGCTGCTCGAACTGCTGCGGGCGATCCCGGAGCGGCTCGGCTGCGGCCTGCTGGTCATCGAGCACGACATGCGGCTGATCATGCGGCTCTGCCACCGGCTGCAGGTGATCGACCACGGCCGGGTGCTCGCGGTCGGCACCCCGGCCGCCGTGGCCGCCGACCCGGCCGTCATCGAGGCCTATCTCGGATCCCCGGTAGGAGCTGGCGATGCTGCAGATCACTGACCTGACCGTCCGCTACGGCAGCATCCCCGCCGTCCGTGGGGTGACCGTCGAGGTGGCCGAGGGCGAGCTCGTCACCATGGTCGGCCCGAACGGCGCCGGCAAGTCGTCCACCATGCGCGCCGTCGCCGGGCTGGAGAAGCCGGCCGGCGGCACCATCACCTTCGACGGTCGGCCGATCGGTGGACTGCGGCCCGAGCAGGTGGTCGCCGCCGGGCTGGCGCTGGTGCCGGAGGGCCGGCACATCTTCGGCGGACTCACCGTCAAGGAGAACCTGTCGCTGGGCGCCGTGTCCCGCCGCGACCGCAAGGCTGTCGCCGCCGACCTCGAGCGCGAACTCGAGCGCTTCCCGATCCTGCGGGAGCGGATCGACCAGGCCGCCGGCTTCCTGTCCGGCGGCGAGCAGCAGCAGCTGGCCATCGCCCGCGCGCTGATGAGCCGGCCGCAACTGCTGCTGCTGGACGAACCCTCGCTCGGACTGGCGCCGCGGATGGTCGACTCGGTGTTCGCCACCATCGAGTCCCTGCGTGCCGACGGCATCACCATCCTGCTGGTCGAGCAGAACGCCACCCGCGCGGTCGCCATGTCCGACCGCTACTACCTGCTGCGCACCGGCGAGGTCGTGCGCAGCGGCCTGGCCGGCCCGGACCAGGTGGCCGGACTGGCCGAGGACTACCTGGCCGGCCACAGCGACAAGGAGGCCGCCCGATGAGCCTGATCATCCAGAACATCATCAACGCACTGAATCTCGGCTGCCTGTTCGCCCTCTACGCGCTCGGCGTGGCGATGGTCTTCGGCATCCTGCAGCTGATCAACTTCGCCCACTCCAGCCTGATCATGGCCGGCGCCTACACCCTGGTGCTGACCGGCTCGCTGCCGCTGTGGCTGCGCATCGTGCTGGCCCTGGTGGTCTGCGTCGTGCTGTCGCTGCTGCTCGACCTGGTCGCCTTCCGCGGGGTGCGCGGCGCCAATCCGGCGACCCTGCTGGTCACCTCGTTCGGCGTCAGCATCGCGATGGCCAGCCTGGCCGAGGCACTCTTCGGCACCCTGCCGATGTCGACCCAGGTGTCGGAATGGCTCATGTCGAGCTGGCGCTTCGGGCAGGTCTTCGTGCCGCGGGTCAGCGTCTTCACCGTGCTGGTGACCGCCCTGCTGCTGATCGGCCTGACGGTGTTCCTGACGAAGACCTCGATCGGGCTGCAGATGCGCGCCGCCTCCGCGGACTTCTCCACCGCCCGGATGCTGGGCGTGAACGCGAACCGGGTGATCTCGGTGGCGTTCGTGATCAGCGGCGTGCTCGCCGCGGTCGCCTCGATCTTCCTGCTCACCAGCTCCGGTTCGGTCACCCCCGACTTCGGTGTCGACGCCATGCTCTTCGGCCTCGTCGCCGCCGTCGCCGGCGGCCTGTCCAGCCTGAAGGGCGCCGCCATCGGCGGTCTCGCGCTGGGCATCACCAGCCAGGTGCTGCAGACGGCACTCCCGTTGGACGTCAAGCCGTTCCGGGACGCGATCCTGTTCGCCGCGGTGTTCCTGCTGCTGGTGCTGCGGCCGTCCGGGATCATCCGCACCAGTGAAGGAGTCCGGGTATGACGGTCACCGAACACCTCGGCGTGGCCACCCACACCGGGTCGCGCCGCTCGCGGGCGCTGCGTTTCGTCGCCGTCCCGGCCGTGCTGTCCGTGGTCGTGGTGGTGCTGTCCGCGCTGCTGTCCACGGGTCCCGGGTCGCTGGTCAGCACACTGAGCGTCGCCCTGATCAACCTGACCATGGTGGTCGGCCTCTACATCTTCGTCGGCAACTCCGGCATCCACTCCTTCGGCCACCTGTCCTTCGCCTCGGTCGGCGGGTTCACCGCGGCGATCCTGGTGATGCCGCTCGACCTGAAGACCCGGATGTTCCCGGACGCGCCGGCACTCACCTGGTTCGCGCTGGACCCGTTCCCGGCCGTGCTGGTCGGCGGTCTGGTGGCCGCGGTGTTCGGGTTCCTGGTGGTGCTGCCGCTGTCCCGGATCAACGGCCTGTCCGCCGGTCTGGCCACGGTGTCGATCCTGATCGCGGTCAACGTCATCGCCTCCAACTGGGACAGCGTGACCCGCGGCCGGCGCGGCATCTCCTCGATCCCGTCGTCCACCACGGTGACCACCGCGGTGCTCTGGGCCATCGCCGCGATCTGGGCGGCCTGGCTGTTCCAGCGCTCGCCGTTCGGGAAGCGGCTGCGGGCCTCGAAGTCCGACGAGGTCGCGGCGCAGGCGGCCGGCGTGTCGATCGCCCGGGAGCGGATCATCGCCTTCACCCTCAGCGCCTTCTTCACCGGCATCGGCGGCGGGCTGTTCGCCCTGCTGCTCGGCTCGGTGACGCCCGGGACCTTCTACCTGGACTACACCTTCGTCATCATCGCGATGCTGGTGATCGGTGGCACCGACTCGCTCACCGGTGCCGTCACCGGGGCCGTCGTGGTGTCCGTGCTCAGCGAGGTGCTGCGCAAGGCCGAGGCCGGCGACGTGCTCGGCCTGTTCGAGATCACCCCGCGCCCGGGCCTGCAGTACGTGGTGCTCGGCATCATCATGGTGCTGATCCTGCTGCTCCGGCCCGCCGGCCTGACCCGCGGCCGCGAGCTCACCGAGTGGTTCACCCGGCGCCGCCGGAAGATCCCACCGACCGGCGGCAGTCCGATCGCCGCCGGCCCCACCGACCCACCAGGTCCTGTTCCGCCCGCCAACCCCGGCACCACCGATACCAGCCTCGTCAAGGAGTCCAGATGACCGGATCCGTCGGCATTCTCGTCCACGGCACCGCCGCCCCCGCTTCCCTCGCCCCGACCGCGAAGGCGATCGAGGACCTCGGCTTCGACGAGATCTGGCTCAGCGAGGACTACTTCCTGCTGGCCGGGATCTCCAGCGCCGCCATCACCCTCGCGGCCACCGACAACATCAAGGTCGGCATCGGCATCCTGTCCGCGGTGGTCCGCCACCCGGCCGTCACCGCGATGGAGGCGGCCACCCTGGCCGGTGCCTTCCCCGGCCGGCTGCAGGTCGGCATCGGCCACGGCGTGCCGTTCTGGGTCAAGCAGATGGACATGTACCCGAAGTCCCCGGTCGCCTCGCTGCGCCAGGTCATCGGCACCGTCAAGCGGCTGCTCGACGGCGAAGAGCTCACCGAGACAGGGCCTTTCGGCTTTGATGCGGTCAAGCTGGAGCACCCGGCGGCGACGCCGGTGCCGGTGCTCGCCGGCGTCGTCGGCCCGAAGTCGCTGCAGTTGGCCGGTGAGGTCGCCGACGGCACCGTCATGTCGGTCATCGCCACCCCGGAGTACCTGCGCTACGCCAAGGAGCAGATCGCGATCGGCGCGGCGAAGGCCGGCCGCGAGGCGGAGCCGCACAGCCTGCCGACGTTCGTGCTCTACCACCTGTCCGACGACAGCGCGGCGGCCGAGAAGGCCGCCCGGGAGGCGGTGGCCTTCTACCTGGCCGCCGTCGGCCCCACCCCGATGACCGGGGTGCTGGGTTTCAACGACCAACTCGCCGAGCTGATGGCGCTGGGCGACCTTGCGAAGATGACCGAGCGGCTGCCGTCGGAGTGGGTGGACCTGTTCGCGATCCACGGACCGGCCGACCGGTGTGCCGCCCGGATCAAGGAGTTCCACGAGGCCGGCGCCGACACCGTCGTGCTGGCACCGTATCCCGCCGAGGCGGGTGACGCGATGATCGCGCAGACCGCGGCCGAGGTGCTGCCGCTGCTGCGCGGCTGACCTTCCCTGCACGGCCTGGATGACCCGATTCCCGAGAAGAGAGGCGTACGAACGTGTCCGAGAACCGAGTGGTGTTCTTCCTGACCAAGCTGGGCTCCGAGGAGCTGCGCGACGAATACGAGACGTGGGTGCGCGAGGTCGACACCCCCGGTTCGATCGCGCTGCCCGGCATCGCGTCCTACCGCGTGGTGCGGCTGGAGGAGCCGGTGATGGAGGGCGTCGAGGTGACCTCCTACAGCTACATCGAGATCATCGAGATCACCGACCTGGCGCTGTACCAGGAGTCGATCGGCTCGCTGCCGCCGTCGTTCTTCGAGCAGTTCCGCACCTACATCTCGGGTTTCGACGCAGTGGCGGGTTCCTTCATCAACTAGGGCATCTCTCCCGACCCCGGATCTGCCGGGCGGTCCCGCCGCACCCCATCAGCGGATGGTGACCGCCCGGCAGGCCAGGTGCAGGAAGAGGCGCTGGTCCGCGTCGTCCTCGTCGATGCCCAGCTGGTCCAGCGCCCGCTGGATGCGGTACCGGACGGCGTTGCGGTGCAGGTGCAGCCGCTCCGCGGTCCGGGTGATCGATCCCTGGAGATCCAGGTAGGTGCCGAGGGTCTCGATCATCGAGTCGCGCTTGGCGGGGGACAGGCCGGACAGCGGGGCGAAGAGCGTGTCCACCGACTCGCGCACCAGCGGCGAGCTGTACCACTCGATCAGGCCGCTGCGCAGGCCGACCGCATCGAACCCGACAGGCTCGTTCACCCGCCGCCGGGCGCGGGCGGCCGCGACCGCCAGCCGGGCCTCCGACGCGCTGGCCGCCAGTCCGACGATGCCGGCCCGCCAGGACCCGATACCGGTGAAGGTGCGCAGCTCCGGCAGGTCCGCGACCAGGTCGCCGATCACCCGTCGCACGGTGCGCTGCAGGTCGGCCGTGTCGGCCGCCGTGCCCTCCGCCGTCGCGTCCCGGGTGCAGAGCAGCAGCAGCACCGAGATGTCGTGCGAGACATGCCAGATGCCGGGATCGCCGGTCGTCGACCGGAGGGCCGCGGCCGCCATCCGGTCGCGTTGTTCGTAGGCACGGACGTCGTCGCTGGTCAGGTCCGTGAGATTCTCCAGCTCGATCCGGACGATCGCATGCCGGCCGTCGACCGGGATGCCCAGCCGCCGGGCCATCGCGCCGGTGGCACCGCGCCCGGCCCGGTCCGCGTCGACCAGCTGCAGCAGCAGCTCGCCCGCCGACCGCCGCAGCGTCTGCTCGGCCCGCCGCCGCTGCAGTGCCCCGCGGCTCAGTTCCACCGCGAGCCGCCACAGCACCATCTGCACCAGGGCGTCGGTGTCGGCGTTGCCGGTGGCCGCGGCGGCCAGCCGCTCGCCGTCCGGCTCGGTGACCACCGCAGGGACCGACACGGTGTCCGGGTCGGCCTCCTCGACCAGGGTGATCGGTCGGCCGAGCAGCTCGGAGCCGGCCGCCACGATCGCCTCCGCGGTGTCCTGGCCGGCGCCGAGGTCGTCCATGCCCTGCAGCGCGCGGCGGACCCGGTCCATGTTCAGGTGCAGCTCGTCGGCGAGCTGTCGCGCCAGCTCCCGGACCAGGACGTTGAGGTCGGTGTCCGGGGCCACCTTCAGCAGCGGCACCCCGGACTTGCGGCAGAGCGCCAGCGCGGTGACCGAGACGTCGATCTGCTCGGGCAGGGTCAGCAGGATGCCGGACACCCCGTGCCCGAGGGCCCGGCGCACGAAGATGTCGAAGCGGTAGGAGTCGGCGACGGCGGACAGCCGCCGGTCCAGCACCAGCAGGGTGCCCTCGCCGGTCTCGGCCAGCCCGTTGGCGTCGTCGACCACGACCACCTCGCGGACCGTCCGGTCCAGGTCGCCGACCAGCACCTCCACCGTGCCGCCGGTGCCCTGCTCGCGCAGCACCTCCACGAGCGAGGCGAGGGTGGTCACGGTGTCTCCTGCTGCCGGGTGCGGTCGTGGTCCCGGTGCGCGGGATCCGGTGCCTGAAGGTACAGGCGGGCGGGAGCGTCCGGGGCTTGTCCGGTGAGTGGGCCGTGCGACAGGCACGACTCTGCGCGGTGGCCCGGATCGGCCGGTCAGGCGGTCCCTGCGGGGACCGATAGGCTGCCTGCGCGGGGCGCGCGGTTGCGGCCCCGTGGTGCCCGCGTGCCGCGGACCGGCGCACGGGCGGACCGACTCGAGAAGAAGGGGTGCGCCCGTGGCGGCCATCGAACTCATCGGAGCCCGCGAGATCCTCGACTCCCGCGGCAACCCCACCGTCGAGGTGGAGGTGGCACTGGAGGACGGATCGCTGGCCCGTGCCGCGGTGCCCTCGGGCGCGTCCACCGGCGAGCACGAGGCGGTGGAGCTGCGCGACGGCGACGCCTCGCGCTACCTGGGCAAGGGCGTCCAGAAGGCCGTCGAGGCGGTGCTCGACGAGATCGGCCCGGAGCTGATCGGCTTCGACGCCACCGAGCAGCGCAACATCGACCAGAAGCTGATCGACATCGACGGCACCCCGGACAAGAGCCGGATCGGCGCCAACGCCATCCTCGGTGTCTCCCTCGCGGTGGCCAAGGCTGCCGCGGATTCGGCCGACCTGGAGCTGTTCCGGTACATCGGCGGCCCGAACGCGCACATCCTGCCGGTGCCGATGATGAACATCGTCAACGGCGGCGCGCACGCCGACACCGCGGTGGACGTGCAGGAGTTCATGATCGCGCCGATCGGCGCGCCGACCTTCCGCGAGGCGCTCCGCTGGGGTGCCGAGGTCTACCACTCGCTGAAGTCCGTGCTGAAGAAGAAGGGCCTGGGCACCGGGCTCGGCGACGAGGGCGGGTTCGCCCCGTCCCTGCCCTCCAACCGGGCCGCGCTCGACCTGATCGCCGAGGCCATCGGGGCCGCCGGGTTCAAGCTGGGCAGCGAGATCGCGCTGGCGATGGACGTGGCCGCCACCGAGTTCTACTCCGACGGCGCCTACACCTTCGAGGGCAGCCGCAAGACGGCCGCCGAGATGATCATGTACTACCGCGAGCTGGTCTCGGCCTACCCGATCGTCTCCATCGAGGACCCGCTGTCCGAGGACGACTGGGACGGCTGGATCTCGATGACCACCGAGCTGGGCAACAAGATCCAGCTGGTCGGCGACGACCTCTTCGTCACCAACCCGGAGCGGCTCGAGGACGGCATCGCCCGCGGCGCCGCCAACGCGCTGCTGGTCAAGGTCAACCAGATCGGCACGCTGTCCGAGACCCTGGACGCAGTGACCCTGGCGCACAGCGCCGGCTACCGGTCGATGATGAGCCACCGGTCGGGTGAGACCGAGGACACCACCATCGCCGATCTCGCGGTCGCGGTCGGATCCGGCCAGATCAAGACGGGTGCGCCGGCCCGGTCCGAGCGCGTGGCCAAGTACAACCAGCTGCTGCGCATCGAGGAAAGTCTCGGCGACGCGGCGCGTTACCTGGGCGAGCTCGCCTTCCCGCGGTTCTCCGCCGAGTAGGTTCACCCGTATGACCCAAGCCGGCCCCGGCCGACGACCTCGCAGTGCCGGACCCTCGCGGTCCGGCACTGCGGTGCGTCGGGCCTCCGCCCGGTCGGAGCGGCCCACCCGGGCCGTGTCCCGACCGGTCTCCGGACGACCGGGATCGGCGCCGGCCGGCAGCACCGCGGCCCGGCGTGCCGTGCGCGGACCGGCCGCCGGCGGGGTCGCCGAGGCACCGCGTCCGACCCGCTCCCGGGTGGCCCGGCAGGCAGCGGCGCTCGGACTGGTGCTGTGCACCGTCGCCCTGCTGATCGCGTTCCCGCTGCGCACATACCTCGCCCAGCGCGACCAGCTGCGGTCCGAGCAGGCGGAGGAGCAGGCGCTCCGCGACCAGCTGGCCGACCTGCAGGGGCAGGCCGCCGCGCTGCAGGACCCGGACTACATCAAGGCCGAGGCCCGCGCCCGGCTGCAGTACGTGATGCCGGGCGACACCGTCTACGTGGTGCAGGCGCCGGAGCCCACGGTGGCCGGCAGCCCCGGCACCGCGGTGGTCGAGGAGTCCTCGCCCTGGTACTCCGACCTGTACGACACGCTCTCCACGCCGACCGGGTGAACAGCTGACATGACCGACCAGACCCCGCCGGACCTCCGGGCGGTGGGCCCCGGCGCGCCGGTCGACCTGACCCCGGTGACCGACGCCGACCGGGTGGCCTTCACCGAACAGCTCGGCCGCCCGCCGCGCGGTGCGCTGGCGGTCGCCTACCGCTGTGACCACCGGGTGCCGGCGGTGGTGCTGACGGCGCCGCGGCTGCCGGACGGCACACCCTTCCCGACCCTGTACTACCTGTCCTGCTCGACGCTCAACGCCGCGGTGAGCCGGATGGAGTCGGCCGGCCTGATGCGGGAGATGACCGAGAGGCTCTCGGTGGAGCCGGATCTCGCGGAGAAGTACCGGTTCGCGCACGACACCTACCTGGCCACCCGCAACGCGCTCGACGACCTCGGCATCGCGGTGACCGCCGGTGGCATGCCGGACCGGGTGAAGTGCCTGCACGTGCTGGTCGCGCACTCGCTGGCCGTCGGCCGTGGGATCAACCCGCTGGGCGACGAGGCCGTCGACCTGCTGCCCGAGTACTTCCGCGGCGAGCCGGCCTGCGCCCACCTGTAGGGCGCGCCGTGGTGCACCCGGCGTTCCGCAGGTTCTGGTGGGCGACCTCGATCTCCGAGGCCGGCACCTACTTCACCACCCTCGCGGTGCAGGTGCTGATCGTCGTGCAGCTGGGCGGCAGCGCGGCGGACGTCGGGCTGGTCAACGGCGCGCGCTGGCTGCCCTACCTGCTTTTCGGCGTGGTCGCCGGGGTGCTGGTGGACCGGATGCGCCGCCGCCCGGTGCTGATCACGGCCGACTTCGTGCGGGCCGGGCTGCTGCTCGCCGTGCCGCTGCTGGCCTGGACCGGATCGCTGCCGATCCTGGTGCTGGCCGGTCTGATGGCGCTGCTCGGACTCGCCTCGCTGGCCGGTGACGCGGCCGCGCAGGCCCTGGTGCCCCGGCTGGTACCGGTGGACGACCTGACCCGGGCGCACGCGAGCCTGGACCGGGCGGCCGCCGTGGCGCAGGCGGGCGGCCCCGCGCTGGCCGGGATGCTGATCGGGCTGATCGGCGCCGCGCGGACGGTGCTGGTGGACGCGGCGAGCTATCTGGTGTCGGGGGTCCTGCTGCTGTTCACCCGTGTCGCCGAGCCGGTGCCGGAACGTGCGGCGCGGCAGGGCATGTGGACCGAGATCCGGGAGGGCCTGCGCTGGGTGTACCGGCACCGCACCCTCGGGCCGTTCGCGATCGCCACCCACGGCTGGTTCCTCTTCTCCGCGCTGGCCGGGGTGGTGCTGGTGCCGTTCGCCGTCGACACCGTCGGGCTGTCGCCGTTGCTGCTCGGCATCGCACTGGCGCTGGCCGGGGTCGGTGCGTTCGTCGGCAGCTCCGCGGCGGCGTGGCTGGGGGAGCGGCTCGGGACCGGCCGATTGGTGATCGCCGCCCAGGCCGGCACCGGGATCGCCTGGGGCGTGGTCGCTCTCACCCCCGTCTCCGGCTGGGCCGGGGTGGTCGCCGGGGCCGGTCAGTTCCTGCTCGGGGTGGCGATGGGCGCGTCCAACGCCAACGAGATGGCCTACCGCCAGTCCGTCACCCCGGACCGCCTGCAGGGCCGGATGAACGCCACGATGCGCTCGGTGAACCGAGCCATGATCGTGATCGCCGCGCCGCTCGGTGGTCTGCTCGCCGATGCCATCGGCTACCGCCCCGGCCTCTTCCTCGCCGCGGGCGGGATGCTGCTCACCGCACTTCTTCTCCTGCTGTCCCCGTTCCGCGCCGCGCGGGTGGGGGAGTGAGTACCCGTGAGCCCCGGGTGCTGATCGGATCGGTGGGTCGGGGACGGCGGTCCGCGCGGTTCCGTCGTGCGCCGGTAGGTAGGGCATATCCGGGACCGAACCCGTTGCTGGGCGATGGTTTCGGTCCATTCCTTGCGGTCGGAGGGTGGTCGGACCGGCGGCCGGACGTCGGCATGCAGAGCCATCGCCGGCACGCGTCACCTCGCGGCGGCAGCGGATCCCTTCCCCGGGTCACTCGACGATCCGGTCCGATCTGCCGTGGGAACGGGGCGTTCGGTCGGCCAACCCAGGCTTTCGGCGGGCTTGTGGTCGGACCACAGACCCACCCGATGCCGGAGGCCGCACGGCGGCACGGGATGATGCTGGGAGTCGCGCACTGCCGAGCCGAGAACGGAGCCCGATGGCCACCCGCACGTACCAGGAGGTGCTGCGCCGGATCGAGGCGGATCTGGCGGACGGGCGGCTGGACGTCGGCGGGCGGTTGCCGGGGGAGCGCGCGCTGGCCGAGCGGTACGGCGTCTCGCGGTCGAGCGTGCGCGAGGCGATCCGGGTGCTGGAGGCGATGGGCCTGATCCGCACCGGGGTCGGGTCCGGACCGGACGCCGGTGCGACGGTCATCGCCGATCCCGCCGCGCCCATCGGCGCCGCCCTGCGCTGGCACCTGGCCAGCCGGCACCTCCCGGTCGCGGACATCGTCGGTACCCGGGTGCTGATCGAGTCCTGGGCCGTCGGCGAGGCCGCGGTACGTGAGGTGGCTGACGCGGACCTGGCTCCGATCGTCGACCTGCTGGACGAGATGGACCGACCGGACCTGCCGGTCGCGGACTTCCTCAACCTGGACACCAGGTTTCACGTCGCGCTCGCCCAGCTGGCCGGCAATGCGGTGATCGCGGCGGTGATGACGGCCATGCGCGAAGCCATCGAGCAGTACGTGACGGCGGCCGTGGACGGGTACCCGGACTGGTCGGGGATGGCCGATCGGCTGCGCGCCGAACACCGGGGCATCCTGGAATCGGTGCGGGACGGCGACCCGGGGCTCGCCTCCGAGCGGGTCGTCGCGCACATCCAGGGTTTCTACGGCGCAACAGGAGTGGGCTGACATGGCGCGCAGGGTCGCGGCGATCGACTGCGGGACGAATTCGATCCGGCTGCTGGTCGCCGACGTCGAGGACGACGGGGTGCTGGTCGACGTGCACCGCGAGATGCGGGTGGTGCGGCTCGGTGAGGGCGTCGACGCCACCGGACGGATCTCCTCGGGGGCGCTGGACCGGACCTGGGCGGCGCTGTCCGACTACACCGCGATCCTGCGGGCGTCCGGCGCGGTCCGGGTCCGGATGGCGGCGACCTCGGCGTCGCGGGATGCCGACAACCGGCAGGACTTCGTCGACATGGTGCGCGGCGTGCTGGGCCAGGAGCCGGAGGTGATCACCGGGGTCGAGGAGGCCTCGCTGACCTTCCTCGGCGCGGTCGGTGGTCTGGCCCCGGATCCCGGACCGTTCCTCGTGGCCGACATCGGCGGCGGCTCCACCGAACTCGTGGTGGGCTCGACGACGAGCACCGGGGACCCGGAGGTCCACGGCCGGATCAGCCTGGACATCGGGTGCGTGCGGCTGACGGAACGGATCCTGCGCTCCGATCCTCCGCCGCAGCAGGAGATCTCGGCTGCGACGGAATGGGCGACCGAGCTGCTGTCCGGTGGGCTGGACCAGCTGCCGCTCGACGGACTGCGCCGGCTGGTGCCGGTCTCCGGAACCGCCACTACGGTCGCCGCAGCCGCACTGCACCTGCCGACCTACGACCCGGCCCGGATCCACCTGTCCCGGATCCCGGCCGGTGATGTGCACCGGGTGGCGACGACGCTGCTGCACTCGACCCGCGCCCACCGTGCAGCCCTGGGCTACATGCATCCCGGCCGGGTGGACGTGATCGGGGCCGGCTCGCTGGTGCTCTCGGTGCTGGTGTCCGAGGTCGAGCGCCGGACGGGCATCGACGAGGCGACGGTGTCGGAGCACGACATCCTCGACGGGATCGCGTTGTCGCTGGGCTGAGTCGGGAGCGGGTGTGCTTCTCAGCCCGTGATGGAATGGGTCGTCCCCTCGATCAGCACGTCAAGATCCTGACCAGGTGTGATCCCGCCCGGCGGGTCCAGCGTCCAGGTGGATGCCACCAGGTCTGCGAGACAGCCTTGGGAGTAGGGGCTCTCATAGCCTCCGGCGAGCACGATCTCGATCGAGTTCGGGCCGGTCAAGGTGACGGAGGTCGGGTAACGGCGACACGAGCTGCTGTTGAACGTGGTCAGCACCAACCTCCGCGGCTCGCTCGTGCTCCAGCCGACCATCGACTCGCCGTACTTGGCGTCGGCCATGTCCGATGGGAACGTGGCCGGCATGTCCGTGCCAGCCGGCAGGTACTGGGTCATGCTGACGAACGGCGCGGTGGGCGGCGGCCCGCTGCTGGTGGTGAGCGGCGCGGAAGGCGGACCGGTGACGATCGGGCTCGGCGGGTCCGCGGTCGACCCGCTGTCGCAGCCGACCGCAACAAGAGCGAGGGCGGCGAGCAGTGCGGCTGTCCGCAGTGTGCGGATCATCGGACCCCCCTTCGTCAATCCCTCGACGGAGATCGGCACGCCTGAGGTTGCACCAGGGCCCTCAGCGTTCGTCGGCGATGCAACGTGACGGTGCGGTCGGACCGTCCACCGATGGAGCCTCGCATTCACTGTTCGGATGCTCGAGGATCGCCGACATCGGAAGGAACTCATGACGGACGTGGACATGCGTCATCGCAGGGCGCCCGGACATGTTGTGGTGCGCGTTCTGGTGCTGGTCGCTGTGGTCGCGCTGATCGCCGGTGCGCTGGTGTGGGGTTCCCGATCGACGAGGCCCGGGACCGAGCTGCAGCGTTTCGCCACCGGATCGGTGGTGATGTCCGAGGTGGACATCAGCGATGCGCCGGTCGAGATCCCCTCTGACCAGCTGTCGGAAACCGGGCTCGGGCCGGCGCTGGCGAAGATCTCCTGGACGGACTACCGCGGCGAGACTCTGCTGCTGGTGACGACGTTCGGCAGCAGCTCCTGCCCGACGTACCTCACCGACATCGTGGCGACCGGGGATCAGTCCATCCGGATCGGCACCATCAGCGAGGTCACGCACCCGCGGACGACCGGCGAATCTCTGCGGATCTGCTCCGGGGACCTGAGTCCGCTGACCGCGCTGATCGACCCACCCGCGGCCGTGTCGTCATCGGAACCGCTGATCGTCGCGATCAACGGGTTCGACCTGACCGTTCCGGCGCGCGGCGCATGACGGACGTGGACCGGCAGAGGGGGATCGAACGGCGGACGGGTTTCCGGCGTGCCCAGATCGTGGGGCGAGCCCTCATCCTGGTCGCTGCGGTCGCACTGGTGGCGGCCGCGCTGGTGTGGGGCTCCCGGCCGACAGTGGGCCCGCCCCCCGAGATGCGTGAATTCGGTACCGGCATGGTGCTGATGTCCCGGCTCGATCCTGAGGAATCTCCGGTGGAGATCCCCGGCGATCAGCTGTCGGAGATCGGACTGGGCCCGGCGCTGGCGAAGATCAGCTGGACCACCTACCGCGGCCAGGACGTGCTGCTGGTCACGACGTTCGGCAGCGGCGCCTGCCCGACCTACATCTCACATGTCGAGATGATTGGGCCCCAGGCGATCCGGCTCGGTACCGGCAGCGTGCTGACCAACCCGCGGGAGCCCGGTGTGGATCCGGCACTGTGCACCTGGGATCTCGCGCCGAGCGTTTCCATGGTCGAGCCGCCCGCGGACATCAGCCCCACGGAGCGACTGACCGTCGAGATAGACGGCTTCGACTTGACCGTGCCGCCGAGCGGCTGATCCGGCTTTCGTCCTGAGCCCTGCTGCTCAGCACTTCCGGCGCTGCAGATCTCAGTCGGCCGGCCGCTCGCCACCGACCGCCCACGCGATGAACTCGGCGAGGTCGGCGGACTGCTGCACCCGGGTCGGCTCGTGCACGTACATCATGTGGCCGGCCGGGTAGTAGCGGCGGGACACGTTGCTGCGCAACTCGTCCGGGATGTTCAGCGCGGCCAACGAGTGCTCCGCGCCGGAGATCGGCGTCGCCGCGTCGTAGTGTCCGAATGCCACGTGCACCTTGAGGAACGGGTTGGTACGCATCGCCGCCGACAGATCCTCGACCACCGTCACCGCGCGGTTCTCGAACTCCTTGTACGACCACGGGTACACCTTCTCGGTGAGCACCTCGTAGGGCAGATCAGAGTGGTAGCCGAGATCCTCGCGCAGGTAGTGGTTCACCGCCGCGGTGTACGGCCCGGCGATGTGGTCCATGCTCGGGTCGACCCGCAGCTGCGCCGCGTTGAGGTCGCCGGGCCGCCCGCTGAACCTGCCGTCCAGTCGCCCGACGAACAGCCCGCGGTGGCGGAGCAGCTCGGCGAAGAAGTGCAGGTGCTCCACCCGCAGGTCCGCTCGGAGCCAGTAGTCGACGGACAGGCCGGACACGTCCGCGAGACGCGCGGCCATCTCTGCTCTCTCGGTCGGGGTGAGGCGGTTGCCGCGGGCCAGCGCCCAGCGGTAGTCGCCTTCGGCCAGTTCTGTCGCTGCCTGGGTGGCCTCCTCCAGGTCCCGCCCGGGCAGCATGCCGTGGTAGTGCGCCAGGGCCGCGTAGGCCGGCAGGAAGTGGACGTACGGCTCGTCGTTCCCGGGCTCGAAGTCGAGGGTCCCGAGGTCGAGAACCATGGAGATCAGCATGATCCCGTTCAGGGTCATGCCGAACCGCTCGGACAGGTGTCCGGCCAGGGCGGCCGCGCGCAGCGTGCCGTAGGACTCCCCGGCCAGGAACTTCGGCGACAGCCAGCGGCTGTTGCGGGTGGTCCAGAGGCGGATCACCTCGGCGACGGCGTCCCGGTCGCCGGAGAACCCGTGGTACGGCGTGCTCTTCTTCCCGTTCACCGGCCGGGTCCAGCCGGTGGACATCGGGTCGATGAACACCAGATCGCTGTGCTGCAAAAGGGTCTCGGCGTTCTCCAGCAGTCCGTACGGCGGCGGGACCCGGTCGTCGACGTCGCCGGCGTGGACCCGGCGCGGCCCGAGCAGCCCCAGGTGCAGCCACACCGACGACGATCCGGGGCCACCGTTGAACGCGAAGGTGATCGGGCGCGTGCCGGGGTCGGCGCCGTCCAACGTGTAGGCGGTCAGGAACACCTCCGCGCGGGCCTGGTGCCCCTCGAAGGTGCCGTCCGTGGTCACCTCCTCGCGCAGCACGATCCGGCCGGTCGATGCGGTGTAGCGCAGCTCTCCGGCGGGTGTGGTGACGGTGTGTGCGGTGACCACCAGGTCGTCGGTCGGGTCGGGGGAGTCCGAACCCTTGGCGGTGGTGGAGTCCTGCTTGTCCGTGGCGCCCTCGGTCATCGGATCAACCTAACCGGTTCCGATCCGCCGCTCAGCCGAGTTGGAACCGGCCGGACAGCCGGACGCCGCGGCGACGGTACTGCTCACCCTCCTGGATCCGCGCCCACACCGAGGTGGCGGACTCCCCACCGCGCAGCCGCTGCAGGGCCGAACGCCCGGACAGCACGATGCGCAGGTCGTCGGGCTCGATGTCGGCGACGGTGCACTGGTCGGCGAGCCCGGCCTCGCTGGGCAGCAGGCCGGCCGCCAACCACTCCGCCTGCTGGTCCTGGGTCAGTCCGCGACGGCGCCACTGCGGGTCGTGGTCGACCTCGGGTGCGGTCGCTCGGTCGTTCTCCGGCGAGGTCCGCGGCGACGGGATCCGGGGCACCGGCCGGTTGCGGGCAGGGCGCTCGGGCTGGTGCTCCGGTCGGCTGCCGCCGGGACGGTTGGCCGGCGGCAGGGTGGCGGGGCGCACCGCCGGGATGGGCCGGGTGTGCGGGGTGCCGTCAGCCGCGTGCAGCGTCGGCGACGTCGCGGCCTGCGGTGCGGCGGCCTGCGGTGCGGCAGTCGGTGGTGTCGCGGCTGCTGGTGTCCGGACGGATGGGGCCGGGCTGACCGGTGCCAGGAAGAGGACGTCCGGATCCGCGGTGGCCGGTGTCGTCCGTGGTGCAGTGACGGCCTGCGTCACTGGTAGGTCCGGCCGATGTTCTGGCTCGTGGTGCTCGCGCAGCCCCCGGCGTACCTGGGCGGCCATCGATTCGCCGAGTACCGCGGATCGGCCGCGCACCCGCACGCCGATCCCGGACAGGAACTCCAGGACGGCGTCGGGCGCAAGACCCAGTTCACCGGCCAGTTCGTGCACCCTGATCCGCGACCGCGACACGAGAACCCCTTGCTCGAGCCATGACAGATGGTGAAACCATTGTGCTACACGTACGGGTGAAGACAGCGTTCATGACCTGCGGCGAGCCGTCCGGATCCCGCAGCGTCCGCTCGGTACTGATCATCACTTCCGGGCGCAACGCTACAGAACCCTCACACATCGGTCTCGGTACGGTAACGTTTGATCTGCACTGGTGACGAGAACCGGTCCGGGAACCGAAGCACCAACGCCAGTGGAATGCCGGCTCGGGATCTCCGGCCACCTGTCGGGGGGTGGCCGGAGCCGTCCCGGTCAAATTAGGGGCGGCTCCCGACCCCGACGCACTCAGCTCGGTCAGGCCGGCGCGAGGAATGCGCCCAGCGCCGCGGCCAGCATCGCCTGGTCCGCCGTCCCGCAGAGCTCCCGGATGCTGTGCATCGAGAGCAGCGGCGCCCCCAGATCCACCGTGACCGCACCGGTGGCCGCGGAGATCATCGGGCCGACCGTCGAGCCGCAGGGCAGGTCGGTGCGGTGCACGTACGACTGCATCGGGACGCCGGCCTGGTCGCACGCCAGCCGGAAGGCCGCCGCGCCGGTCGCATCGGTGGCGTAGCGGAGCTGGCTGTTGACCTTGAGCACCGGCCCGCCGTTCATCCGGATCGGGTGCCGCGGCTCGTGGTACTCGGCGTAGTTCGGGTGCGTCGCGTGCGCGGCGTCGCTGGAAGCGATGACGGTGCCGGCCAGCGCGCGGAAGTACTCGTCGCGCTCCCCGCCACCGGCCCGGACGATCCGCTCGAGGACGGTCGTGAGCAGCGCCGACCCGGCGCCGCGGGCGGAGGTCGAGCCGACCTCCTCGTGGTCGAACAGCACCACCACCGGCAGCGGGCCCGCGGAGTCGGTGATCTCGAGCAGCGCCCGGATCCCGGCGTAGCTGGAGGTCAGGTTGTCCAGTCGGGCGGAGGCCAGCGTCGCCCCGTCGCGGCCGGTGATCCGGGCGGGGGTGAGGTCGTAGGCCATGAGGTCCCATGCGAGCAGATCCGTTGTGGCAACGCCGATCCGACCGGCAAGGTACGCCGGCAGGTCGCCCGGCCCGCTGCCGATCGCCCAGTGCGGCGCCAGATGCCGCTGCGGATCGAGCACCAGACCCTCGGCGTTCACCGACCGGTTGAAATGGATGGCCAGCTGCGAGACGCGCAGCAGTGGCTCGTCGATCGTCACGAGATGCTCTGCAGTACCGGCACTGTCGCGGACGACCACACGGCCGGCCAGCCCGAGATCGCGATCGGTCCAGGTGCCGAGCAGCGGTCCGCCGTAGACCTCGACGCCGAGCATCTGCCAGCCTGCACTGGCATAGTCCGGCAGGGGCTTGATCCGCAGGTTCGGGCTGTCCGTGTGCGCGGCCACGATCCGGAACGGCCGGGCTGGGTCGCCCTCCGCCTGCCGCCACGCGACCAGCGAACCGCTACGGCGCACGAAGTACCCGCCGGACGTCGTCGGGAACGGCTGCGTCTCGTCCAGCGCCGTGAAACCCCCCGCCACCAGCTGCGCCGCCGCGGTGGCCGTCGCATGGAACGGCGTGGGGCTCGCGTCCAGGAAGCCGGCCAGGCCGGCGGCGGTCGGGGCGATCGATGCGGGGTCGAAGCGGGTCACCGGGTCAGTTTCCCAGACGGGGCCACAGCGGTCAGCGGGCCTCTTCGACGGCCTCAGCCTCGTCCGTCTTTCGCCTTTCCTCCGCTTCCCGCTCGCGACGGGCGGCGGACAGGGTGTACGTCCGTTTCTCGGGATGCCGCAACAAATAGATCGCAGTCGCCGTGTAACACAAGATCAGCACCGGGAGGCACACGTACGCGAACAAGACGAACAAGACATCTACCTCGCGGTCGCCGAGCACCTGGATGAGCCACAATCCGGTCCAGGTCAGGGTGAGCACGATGCTCCCGGACAGGCTGGTGGTGCCCAGCCAGCGTGGTAGCCCGTCCTTCCGCATCCACCAGCCCATGGGACTCATTCTTCCAGATCTCGGCGCGAGACCGCCTGGCGGGCTTGCGCCGCATGATCCTCGTGCTTTACAGATGTTGGGAAGGAACGGCTCTCACTGCGGTGTGGGGACGGTCGCCTCCGGATGGACCATCCCGCCACCAGCGCGAGCACCATGATCGGACCCAGGGCAAGTCGCGACCAGAAGTCGGACCACTCGCCGGTCGCTGCGGCGATGATCGTGGACAGCAGCCAGGAGAGCGCGCCGATCACGACCAGGACTGCGACGACGGGATGACGGGCGATCCGGTACACGGTCCTGCCGAAGCGGACGGACGCGGGCTCGGTGGTCACGACCTCGACGCTACGCCCGGACCGATCAGGGCTTCAGCCACACCCGGAGCGGGCCGACCGCTCGGAACCCGATCCCGAGCAGCACATCGAGCTTCTCGCCGCGGTCGTATCCGACCAGTGGTCGAGCGGGGAATGCTGCGGCGATCGCCGCGACGGCGCCGGCGAGGTCGGGACCGAAGGTGTTGGACATCCCGACCACCTGATCGGAGACATTCGCGATCGCCCCCGATCCGCGACCGTCGCTGAGCACCGCCACGTCCTGATCGTCCAGCAGTGAGGGTCGGAAGACCTCGCCGCCGCCGTGGTCCGCGGCAAAGGCACGCAATGCCTGCACATCTCGGACCTCGGACCATCGGTCGGTGACGAGATCCGTGCTGTCGAGCCGGATCCAGGTGGCGTCGAAGAGAAGCTCGAATCCGGCCGTGGTGAGATCGAGGGTGGCGAAGCTGTCCTTCACGGACGCGCCGGCGCCGGCATCGATGCGTGCGAGCACCTCGCGCTCGGTCAGCCGGGGCGAGAGGGTGACCGCATCCGGGTAGAGGACCGGTGAACGTGATGTGCTGCACCAGATGTCGTCGGAGAACTCGGTCACCACTCCGTGCGAGCGGCAGACCGCGTCGCACCACCGCGCGTTGTTCCGGGCGGCCGCCGTTGCATCATCCACGCCCGCAGCGTCCCACAGGTGGTCATCCGGCCGCATGCCGTCCGAGTGCGATCGGCATGCCCGGCCTGAACACCACAGTGGTGGAGTCGAGATAGGGCAGCTCCGCGATGAAATCCGGCCCCGGTGTGGCGTGGTCCGGGTCGTAGCCGATCACGAACCGCCCGCCCCGCTCATCGAGTCCCCAGCCCCCGAGACGGATCCCGTATTTCTCCATGATCCGGAGGCGATGCTCGCGCAAAAAGTGTCGGACCGCATCGCAGTGGTAGTTGGCCAACATCGCCCGCAGCACTTCCATCGGCATGTCGGCGGGCACCGCCGCGCGGTAGCGGGGATCCGGCGGGGCGTCGCCGACGAATCGGAGCACGACACCTCTGACTGCTTCGTCGACACCTGCGCCCGCGTAGCGCGGATCCTGTGATCCGATCCGGTTGACGGCGGCCAGCACGGACCCGACCCGCCACCGGAAGGCATCCAGTTCGGACTGTGTTGACACTTCGAGTCCCTTCCGCGACGGCGTGGCCGACTCCACCATCGCCGTGACAGTCGCCCCGGCGCCAGCGATTCCGCCGAGAGCGCACGGTCAGTCGTAGGAGGCGAGGCCGAGCTTCTCGCAGGTCCCCGGAACACCGGGGACGACGGCGATCTCCGGCTCGTTGTCGTCGCTCCTCTCCGCCGGGAGGACGCACCGGACGAGCTTCGGATCGGGACGGGCGTCGGCGGGCACGAATTCGTTGTTGACGTAGGGCGGCCGGGTGCTGAACCGACCGGAGATCCACATCTCCCGGCACAGTGACAGTGCACTTGCGGCGATCGGCACCTCGCCGGCCTTGTCGACCAGCGTGACCGACAGGAAGTTGTGCTCGGGCGTCAGATCCGCGGTGGCGTAGCAGCGGGCGGAAGAACTCGTGATCTCCGGCGGCGCGGCCGGATCGAAGCGGACCGGGCGGAAGGCGAGGGCGATCAGGATGACGGTCGCGGCGACCACGACCGCCGCCGCGGACGTGGTCAGCAGGCGGATGCCACCCCGCCGACGGAGGAGTCGCGAGCGCACGGATCTCGCGATCTCCTCGGTATCGGGACGGTTGTCGGCGAGCTCGGTCAGGGCGTGCCGGAGCTCCGCGTCGGTGATCACGTCAGGTGGCTCCTCACATCGATGGCGGACGTGCGCGTGCGGAGGGTGGCCAGCCCTCGGGAGATCGCCGAGCGGACCGACCCCTCGGCGACGCCCAGTTCGGCAGCGATCTCCTCGTCGCTGCGTCCCAGGTAGAAGCGCAGCACGATCGCCGCGCGCTGCCGGGCCGGCAGGTCACGCAGCAGGGAGTCGAGGTAGAGCCGCTGATCAACGGTCCCGGTCCCTTCGACGGCAGGTGTGCGGTAGCTGACCAGCAGCTTTCGGACCCGGCCCAGCACGGCAGTCCGCCGGTGCCTGTCGATGTGCCGGTTGGTGAGCATGCGTCTGACGTAGGTCTCCGGCGCGTCGGTCCGCCGGATCCTCTCCCACTTGTCCGATGCAGCGACCAGGGTGTCGGCCACCAGGTCGTGCGCGTCGTCCCGGTTGCCGGTGAGCACCCGGGCGTACCGGGCGAGAGGGTCGAGGTGGTCGTGCAGGAACTCGTCGAACGTCACCGCTCACACCTTCCGCTGTCTCGAAGCCCGACACCTACCTCTACTCACGGACGACCCCGTCGAACTGTTGCATGTGATCTCCGGTGCAACCGTCGGGCAGGTCGGGTCCGTCTTCCCCTCGGTGTCGGAGGAGATCGGGGAACAACATGGGTGGTCGGGTTGCCCAAGTGCGAAGGACAGCGCCGCTGATCGCGTTGATCGCGGCCGTGGTCGTCATCGGCGGTGCCGTCGCCTGCGGGTCCGACGCGACCAGAACGAATCGATCGTCGCCGCCGTCCACCTCTGCGTCAGCCGTTGCGTCCACACCGAGCGTCCTGCCCGTGACGTCCAACTCGTCGAACCCCACACCCGGGGCGCTGAATCCCGATGAGCAGGCGCTCGTGCACCTGGTCGACCCGGTGCACGTCTACCCAGGAGCTACGCCGTGGGGGAGCGGTGACCAGTTCGGTCCGGGACTGTCCGAGCATCAGGTGAAGCTGGACCGGTCGTTCCGGGCTGCGGCCTCGATCGCCGAGGTCTACGCCTGGTACCGGGACGAGTATCCGGACGCGTCCGGAGGGTCGCCGCTCGTCGATGGTCATGCCATCGTCTTCCTCGCCCCCCGACTGTCTCCGACCGACCTGAGTGCACTGGCACAGCCCTGGCTGGAAGTCGATCTGGCCGGCACGGACACGGACTCCGCGATCACCATCAGGGCATCCGGGTATCCGGTCGGCGCCCGCACCCCGGACACGCTGATCCCCGAGGACGACATCGTTTCCGCGACGGTGACCTGGACGGTCGAAGATCCACAGCCCTCAGCTGCCCAGCACAGGGACCTGACTGCTGCCGAGATCCATGAACTGGTCGACTTTCTCAATGCCGCGCCGACGAAACCTCCGATGCAGTACGGCGGCCTGATGTACGGCACGTTGTGGACCCTGACCTTCGTCGCCTCGGACGGTGCGACCTACACCGCGAGGTACGACAACCACAACCCGATCTCGCCGACGGTGCTCGACTTCGGCACCGAGTCCTCCCGACTCCTGGACCTGCCACCGGCCTACTACGCCGCTCTCGCGCGGATGACCACGGGGTGATCCCTCGGCACCGTCAGATCTTCCGGAACCGGAAGGTCCACTCCCCGGCGACCACAGAGATGGTCTCTTCGTTCTCGATCGTGCCGGCGAGCACACCACAACCGGGTTCGTTGGCGTCCAGACACCCTGGGGTGATGAGGGCTTCGCGCAGTGCGGTCAAGCGTGGGGACGGAGCGCGAGCGCATGACGCCATCAACACCATGTGGTTGTCGTGCCCGAGCTCGAACCGAGAGTCGGTGACCGGTTCCAGCTCGTACCAGACCTCGATGCAGTTGGCGTCGCGGATCGTCCCGATGCCCTCGTCGATCTCGAGCGACATGAGCGGAAGATCGGAGGTCTCCGTTCCGGTCAGGCCGACGAGCAGCCAGACGCTGCCTTTCGCGGTGAGCGTCGTTCGGTGCGCCGGGTCGTAGAAGGCCAGCGGTCCGGACTGCGAGTTCCAGCCGTGCTCGCGACCAGGTCGGCTCACCATGAGCATGTGCTCGCGCACCACGGCGGTGACGTCGACGTCGAGCAGCTCGGGCAACCGGACAATCCCGTAGAAGCCTTCGTCGACGCAGCCGTCCGGATCGTCGACGAGATCCGCACCTGCCAACCTGAAACCGGTGGCCGTGCGTGTCCAGGTCGTCTCGCCGCTGCGGCACGCGGTCCGGACCTCCGCCGTGCCGTCCTGGCGCAATAGCAGCGACCCGGGTCCCTCCACCGCGCCGGTCACGAACGTCCACCTGATCCCGGTCAGCGGATCGGCGGACTCGCCGGTGGTGGATGTCCGGGCCGTCGACGATTCGGGCGACTCCGGGGGTAGGGCGGTGCTGTTGCCGCTGGGAGTGCAACTCGTCGCCAGCGCCGCCGCGCAACCGGCGGCCAGCAGGGTGCGGAGCAGGGCGGCGCGCATGCGACGTGGACGAGCGGAACCGACCCATCCGTTGCACCGTTGCTCTTTCCCTTGCCGCTGATGCCCGCCGCTGGGACACTCGGCAGCACGGCCGTGAGCCGTGCGGGAGTGGTCCGACATGCGACGACAGCTGAGCGGTGCGGCCCTGCTGCTGGTCGCTGTCCTCGCAGTGCTGGGCGGGATGGCGGTGCTCGGCCGGCGGATCCAGGGTGATCCGGCCACCGCTCCGATCCCCGGGCCACCGGCGCTCGGCTCCTGCCTGCGCACCGACGTGATCCCGGCCGGCATCCCGCTGGATGATCTCGACGGGCTGCTCGACTACCGGTCCGCAGAGTTCGAGACCTGCGCCGGTCGGCGGGCAGGTGAGGTGGTCGCGCTGATCACCGACCCTGCGCCGGTGGACGTCGCCCCGGTCGTCGACATCAACGGGGATCTCGTGGGGCGGTCCATCAGCGACGATCCGAACTATCTCATGTGCATCTCCGCGGCCCGGGGGTACCTCGGCCTGGTTCGCCCCGAAGAGGCCGTCGACGCCTGGATCCCGTTGTCCCCGTTCATCTCCGGCCTCGAGCTGATCGGTCCGACACCGCTGCAGCGCCGGTTCGGGCAGCAGTGGGTGGTCTGCGTGGTCTTCGACGAGACGTCCGCGTCTGATCGGCGACGCCCCGGGTTCGCCGGAACGGTCAAGGATGCCTATCTGGGCTTCCCGGTCCCGGCAGTGCTGACCGCGTGCGATCTGGGACCGTGTGACATCCTGCACCGTGACGAGCTGCTGGCCTCGGCGACCTTCATCTCGCCGAGAACCGCTGCGCAGGTGAAGGAGTCGTGCCGGGAACACGCACAGGTGCGGACCGGGCTGGCTGATCTCACAGCGGTCGCCGGGCTGTCCGTGGTGGTGAAGTACTCGGCAGCAGGGCTCGCGGGGGCGGCGCCCGACCGACCGCTGACCGCCTCCTGTCTGCTCCGCGCCGACGAAGGACGATGGCTGGACGGATCGCTCCTCAACGTCGGCCGGGCCGACCGGATCCCCTGGGCGTAGGGCATGTCTCACCGTCCGAGATCTGCTGCGCACCGCCCTGGCAGGCCGTCGGCCGCGTTGGTCTCGTCGGAAAGCCGACCAGGATTACCAGCTCCTCGACCGCCTTGCCGACGGCCCACCAGGACGTTGCTCGCGACGATCCTGGACGGAGAGGCATGCCCTAATCCGATGCCGGAGAGTAGACGAGCATTGTCCCGCCTGATCCGACATGCAGTTCGCCGTCGACCGTTTCGACAGTGAGGGTGGACTGCGCGGCGAAGGTGGTGCCGATGGCCACGACCACTGCCGCGTCCTCGGGCGTGGGTGCGTCACAGGCCAGGAGGGTCGTTGCCACGGAGTCGACCGTGGCGCCGGAGCCGGAGAACGTGGTGGTCGTCGAGATCGTCAGGCTGTTGCCGCATCCCGACGAGACCATCCCTTCGCCGCCGGAGTCGAACACCGCCGAGTAGCCGGTCGGAGCACTGACGGTGGATCCGTCCTTGGTCGCGGTGGACAGGACCCAGTCGCCGGACAACGGGTTCGGCCGGAGCGCGAGGTACAGCCCTCCGGCCGCCAGCACCACCACCAGCACGCTGAGGACGGCGATCTGCACCGTTGTCCGGCGCGGCCGGGGCGTCGGTGTCTTCGGCATGCTGTTCTCCCTCCTCGGATTGTGAACATCCAGTGCCCCTGAGGGCCACGCGATGTTCAGAATCGGAGGCCGATCATTGCAGGGACTCGAAGACCATGATGATCTGGTCCGTCAGGTCCGGCTTGTAGCGGTCCAGAGGTACGCACACCTGGCGATACAACGCCGCCTCGGATTCCGGATCGGTCATGACGCAATTGCGCCCGGGGTTTACCACGTGGATGCCGTTGTTCCCGATCTCCCGCGAGTCGATGATGTCGCTCGGAGTGAGCTCCGTGGGCGACCGCGACCAATCGACCGAGATGGTCGGCCAGGCGCGCAGGGAGAACTCGGTGCCGACCATCATCCGATCACCCTCGTAGACCGAATACCCGCCGCCGGCGGTGTAGCCGTTCGGGATGTAGGTCGGCATCGGCGCGTCCGCGAGATCGAACGTCTGTACGGGCGTGCCGGTTTCGCCGTCAACAACGGTTGCCCCGACCAGTGGGTACGGCAGTGTTGCCTCACTGACCCCACCTATGGCCATGGCATCGCACTCCGGCATCGGGTCGGTCGCTTCGGCGTAGAAGGCGTAGTAGACCGTCACGGTGGTGCCGTCCTGCTCGGCGAACACCACCACTCGCGGGTAGCAAGGAGATCCGGTCCCGCTGTACCGGCTGAACCTGATCCAGCCGGGGCGGGCCGTATCGACTGCGAGCTCCGGCGCCGGGAGAACTGCTTCGAGGAACAGGGTCCGGCCGTCGTACTCGACGGTCGGCGTCGGTTGGCCGGCGAAGGCCTGAACGACCGGGGTTTCGCCGGGTGTCCGCGCCGGTTCCGTCGCGGTCGGCAGGGTCGACTCGCTCGGCGCCGGCGGGACGGTCCCGGGATCGAAAGCCGGTCCGGAGATCGTGGTCGCGGCACCGGTCGACGCGCTGGGCGGGACGTTCAGGGTCACCGGCGTCGTGCCCTGGGTCCCCGGCCCCGAGCGGTTCGCCGCGATCACCCAGGTCACCGATCCGACGACCAGGATCGCCGCGGCGGCTGCCAGAGGTCTGATCCACCGTGAGGTCCGGACGTCGCGACCGGGTTCCTCAGGCAGGTCGGGCACCACGAAGTCGCGCCGGAACCGCTCCCCGTCGGAGCTGAGCAGGGCGCCGAGCCGGTCGTCGGTGATCATCGGTAGGACTCTCCCAACGTGGTGCGCAGGCTTCGCCGGGCATCGGCGAGGGTGGACTTCACGGTGCCTTCCGAGCAGCTCATGACCTGCGCGACCGCGGCCACCGGCAGGTCGAGGTAGTAGTAGAGGGCGACCGCCTCGTGCTGCCGGCGCGGGAGAGTGCCGAGGGCAGCGGCCATGTCGACGGCGTGTCCGTCGGTGGGTATCACTGGACTGTCCGGGACCGACGCGACGGGGGTCTCCCGGGAACGCGACCGGTGCCGCCGGGCGTGGGTGACGACGAGTGCCAGCAACCAGTTCCGCGGCGTGCCCCGGTCCGCGTCGAAGATCGCGCGGCGACGCCACGCCTCGGACAGAGCGTCCTGTGCGACGTCCTCCCAGTCGTCGGTGGCAACCAGCCGCCGGGCGAGCATGGTCATGGCGGGCCAGTGGGGCGAGGCCCAGGCGGTGAAGGCGGAACCCGCGGCGGGCGGCAGGGGGTCGCGGATCGTCTGCACATCCCTTCATTGCCGGAGCGGGTCGGATCGGTTGGGTCGTTCCGGAGGAATTCTCGCCGCCCGCTCGGTCCCGGGTGCCTTGCCGCTGGTCGGGCGCGCTGGGAGACTGACGGTCCGGCGGTCAGGCAGGGTGGTGATCAGGTGCGCAGGCAGCTGGTCGGAGCCCTGGTGCTGATCCTCGCGTGCTGCGCGGTGCTGGCCGGCGGCGCCCTGCTGGGACGCGACCTTCCCGGCCGGCCGAGTATCGGTCCGATCCCCGGACCGCCGGCGGTCGGAGACTGCCTGACCACCGTCGTCCGCGCCCACGACGCCCTCGCCGACGCGGTCGGCAGGGTCCCGATGTACCGGTCGGACGTCGCGGAACCGTGCTCCGGTCGTCGGGTCGGCGAGGTGGTCGCGGTGCTGACCGATCCGGAACCCGTGCGGACGGTGTCCGTGCAATACCCGGGGCAGGGGATCGGGCAGGCGCTGGAAGACCCGAACGAGCGGACCTGCTCCGCCGCGGCCGCCGAGTACCTCGGGCTGCCGCCCGACGAGGGGATGTGGGAGGCGGAGACGTCCGTCATCTCGGCCGTGCAGGTGATCGGGCCGTCGGCGGTGCAGGCTGCCTCCGGGCAGAGCTGGGCGGCCTGCGTGCTGCAGAACGCGGCGGCGGGTGATGCCGCGTCGGGGTTCGCCGGGTCGGTGCAAGGCGCGCTGAGCAGGTTCCCGGCACTCCCTGACCTGCTGATCTGCGAACCGATGCCGTGCGACGGTCCGCATCGGCAGGAGTACCTGGCGGACGCGAACTTCACCGCCCCGGCGGTGCTCGCCGAGGTGCAGGCATCCTGCGAGTCGTACGCACGGGAACGGACAGGTCTCGCGGAGCTGCCGGAGATCGACGGGCTGACCGTTGTCCTGATCACCGATCCGGATCAACTGGCGAAGGCATCCCGGGCCCGACCGGCCCTGGTGACCTGCGCACTGCACGCGAACAGCGAGCGGTTGCTCACCGGGTCGCTGCTCGGGGTCGGCGATCCGGCGAGGATCCCATGGGCATGACGACGCGGAAGCTCGCCGGTGCTGTGGTTCTCGTGACCGCGGTGATCGCGCTGCTGGCCGGCGGAGCGATCATCGGACGGAAGGTGCAGGGGGTTGCGGCCATAGCGCCCCTTCCCGGAGCGCCGGCGCTCGGTGACTGTGTGACGGAACTGCTGCTGCCGCCGAACATCTCGGTCCGGGACGAAGGCAAGCCGCCGGTGTACGAGACCGTGGTGGCGGAGCCGTGCACGGGGGCGCGGATGGGTGAAGTGGTGGGTGTGATCGACCGGCCCGGCCCGCTCGTCGTCCGCGAAGTGATCTGGAACGGCGAAGTGCAGGGGGAGTCGCTGGACGATCCGAACCAAGAGAACTGTGCGACGTTGTCCCGCGAGTACCTCGGTCTGGGCGGGCCGGCCAACGACGCGATGAACGTCTGGGTGCCGCTGGGCGACTACACGTCGTCGCTGACCCCGGGCGGACCGACAGATCTGCAGAGGGCCTTCGGCCAGGGCTGGGCGGTCTGCGTCGTCCAGGACGACTACAACCGGATCGCCCGCGACGCAGTGGGTTTCGAGCAGAGCATCCGCGACGCCTACCAGCGGTTCCCGGTGCCGCCCGGGCTGGCGTCCTGCGAGCAGCCGTGCGACACCGTCCATCGCTCCGAGTACTTCGCGTTCGGCACGTACGACCGGCCCACCGACTGGAACGAGATCCTCGAGTCCTGCAAGCAGTTGGTGGTCGAGCGCACCGGCCTTCCAGCCATCACCGATATGGAGGGGCTCGACATCACCATCGAGGCCTCGGCCGACGAACTGAGCGCAGCGACGCCGGAGCTTCCGGCCGGCGCAGCCTGCGTGGTCACCACCGGCGATGGGCTCTGGCTGCAAGGGTCCCTGCTCAACGT
Source organism: Nakamurella alba (assembly GCF_009707545.1). Classification (NCBI taxonomy): domain Bacteria; kingdom Bacillati; phylum Actinomycetota; class Actinomycetes; order Nakamurellales; family Nakamurellaceae; genus Nakamurella; species Nakamurella alba. The sequence continues at coordinate 571,226 of NZ_WLYK01000001.1, forward strand.
CGGCGACCCGGACCGGATCCCCTGGAGTTGATCAAGGTCCTAACGAGTACCGCTCGTGGACGCCGGCGTCCGGGCAGTCGTAGATCCCGGCCAGGATTTCGCCCTGTGTGATGACGAGGTCGGATGACAGATAGAGGATCTCGATTCCGGGATCGACAGTGAAGGTGCAGCCGCGCGGGGTGACGACCATGCCGAGGTAACCATGGATGACATCGCCTGCGAGGCTGATGGTGAGCTCGTGCGGGAGCGATGCGGTCGGAAGGCAGCCGAGGCCACCGCTGCCGTCAGTGCGATCCCGGTCGATCAAGCAGAGTTGGTCGCCGGCGAAGGCCAGGTAGACAGCATGATCAGACTCCACGACGGTGAGCAGGCGGCTGTCGATCGGGCCCGGGTCCCGCAGCTCGTTGCGGAAACTCAGTGGAACCCGGTCATCGCCGTTGGCCGGACGCTCGAAGGCGACGAACATGGACGCGTGGACGGACGGGGCGATCGATGGGGCCCGGCGGTCGAGGCGCTGCAACCGGCCAGCAGCAGGCAGAGGACCACCGTGCCGAACCGTCGCCGCATCGGCTTCACCTCCCGTTCCTCGCACCGTAGAGGTCCATCGGTGCAACGGGAAGCACCTAGGGTTTCGTCGTAGAAACTGAGACCGAGGGGGAGTGGGATGCGACGACGGTTCGGGGCGACGGCGGGGCTGATCGCGCTCACCGTGCTGGCGGCGGTCGCGACCACCGTCTACCTGGTCATCGACCGCAGTTCGATCACCACCTTCCCCGGCACGACCATCGAGTACCGGGACACGGTGCCGTCCTTCGACGTGCGCGAAGCCATGGACTGCGTCCACTACACCAGCACGTTGGAGCATCTCGTCGGGGTGAGTTCGGCGATCGTGGTCGGGGAGGTGGTCGCGTCCAGGCCGCTGTTCGAGGCGACCTATGGAGTGGCTGATCCGCAGGAGGACGCCGACGGGAACCTGCCGGAGCCGCGGTTGACATACTTGGACCGGGAACTGACCATCGCCGTCGAACAGACCCTCTTCGGCGAGCCGGTCACAAGCCTGAAGGTGCTCGCCCCAGGCTGGTACTCCGGCGATCCATGGGAGCCGACCGCGCGGTTCTCCCGGTCCTGGCTGCAGCCGGGCGATCGAGCCGTGATCCCGGTGATGCCCACTGATCCGCCGCTGGATACCAAAGACTGGCCCGAGATCATGTACACCTGCAGCGGCCCGTTCGTGCTGGAGAACGGGCGCGTGGTGCAGAAGGAGGACACAGACCAGTTCGTCGCCGAAGGTGTCTGGTCGATGTCGGAGCAGCAGTTGGTCGACGCCCTCCGCGCGGAAATCGGCTGACCACAGCCTGACCGCGGCGGATACTCCGGCCATGGATCCCATACCTGCCGGCCATGCTCGTGGCGTCGACATCGAGTGGCGGGGCGCGTTCACCTCCGACGAGGCGAATCGGCTGCATGCGGAGGCGTTCGGTGCCCGCCTGTACAGCTCGGAGGAATGGGACTGGGAGCGGCAGGTGGCCGCGCACAGCCTCGGTTGGGTCACGGCACGCTCCGAAGGCCGGCTGGTCGGGTTCGTCAACGTGCTCTGGGACGGGCTGGTGCACGCCTGGATCCAGGACGTGATGGTCGACTCGGCGTCCCGCCGCCTCGGGATCGGGCGTGCCCTGGTCGACGCCGCTGCCCATGGCGCCCGCGAATCACGTTGTTTGTACCTGCATGTCGACTTCGATGACGCGCTGCGCCCGTTCTACATCGACTCCTGCGGTTTTCGGCCGACATCGGCCGGGCTGCTCGAGCTCTGACAGGTGGCCACTTCGGATTCTGAACATCGAGGGCCCCTGAGAGGCAGCGGCTGTTCAGAATCGGTGGAGGGCACCCCGCACTTCGGCGATGACACGGTCCGGTTCGTCCTGCAGTTGCCGCCAGGTGAACCTCAGGACGGTCCAGCCGGCCAGCACGATGCGGTTCTGGCGGGCGCGATCGCGCTCGAAGGCGTCGGAGTCGGAATGGTGGGCCCAGCCGTCGATCTCGACGATCAGCCGCGCCGCCTCGAAGGTGAAGTCGGGTTTCGCGCCCCACTCCTTGCGGGTCCGGTTGACGACCCAGCCGGTGATGTCCGCGTTCCGCAGCAGCCGCGCGAACAACCGCTCTGCTTCGGAGGCGGACCCGTCGGACGCCTCCTTCACCCAGCGGCGGGCGGTGGCCGCGCCCGTGCGGCACCGGTTGCGCTCGAGGGCGTCGACGATCTCGTCCATCGTGACGCGCCGGAGCAGAGCCCGGTCCAGCACCGCGCGGCCGGCGGCACCCATCGCCACGGATCCGAAAAGTGCGGCGAACGGCAACGATGCGACCCGGAGACGCCGGTGGGTGGTCACGTCTTCGGCAGGCAGCTCGAGCCTCCGGACGCGGACGTCTTCTCCCGAGCGGAGATTGCGCGTCGGGCGGATGGCCAGGTCGATCGTGGACGGTGCGGCGTCGGTCAGCTCCCACCACCAGGCGGCCGCATGCCCGATGATCACCGCGCCCTTCCCGCCCCACTGGCCCACCGCCCGAATCAGGTCCTCCGTCGTCAGGCCCCCGCCTGCGAAACGGAATACCCCCGGCAGCACCTTCTGCACCGATCCCTCCCGCACCCGGGCGCGCACCATGCTTACGGTCACTCCGAACATTCCTGCCTGTCGGTCGGTGAACACCCCGCCGTCCGGTTCCGCCGCCGCCCTCAACCCCGCCCATTCCGTCCCCATCGGCACAGGGTGCACGAGCCGCTGTGATCGCTGGACCGGCTGTCCACAATCGCGCTGGCTCGTCGCGGCTGTCCACATCCCGCAACGGAAACTTCCCGTTGCGGGGACGTCCCTGCTACACCGCCTCTCCGACGACCTGCCCGCCGCCCCGAGCGGAGCGCTGGGCAGCGCGGACAGGATCCGGGCATGCCCTCCCGTAGGTCGACATCGAACCCCTTGCAGGGCGATCCGACGGAACCCGCCGACGCATCATGCTGCCCGGGCCGTGCGTCAAGTCGTCAGGCGTCTGGGGCGACGAGCAGGCGTCCGAGGAGCGTGGCGAGCCGGCGTTGGTCGGCGGGTCCGAGCCGCCCGATCAATGGCGCGAGTGCTGTGCCGATCTGGGTGGACACCTCGGCTGCCAAGGTGTGGCCGGCGTCGGTCAGGCTCACCACCACGGCCCGGCCGTCGTCCGGTGCAGGGCTGCGCCGGACCAGCCCGCGAGCGACGGCGCGATCGACAAGGCCGCTCGCGGAGGACTTGTCCAGACCGAGATGCGCTGCGAGCGCGGCCATCCGCGGCTCCCGGTCACGCAGGATGGCCAGCACCCGCAACTGGGTCAACGACAGATCGTTCTCCGCCGCGGCCTGGTTCAGCACGGCGACCACCGTGAACGAGGTCTGGACCAACAGGTCGGTCGCACTCTTTTCCATGACCTCGATCCTAGCTTGCACTAGTTGGGATCACCACCTAGTTTAGTTGGTAATACGAACCAAGTTGGCAGGAGATCCGGTGATGCGTGCGGCAGTGGTGACGAGGTTCGACAGTCCTCCGGACCCGGGCCAGTGGCCCGAGCCGCACCCGGACGAGGGCGAGGTCGTGGTCGAGGTCATGGCGGCTGCCCTGCACCCACGGGTGCGGTCGCAGGCCGATGGATCGCACTACACGAGCACCGACGAGCTGCCGCTGGTCCCCGGTGTGGACGGCGTCGGACGTGACCCCGACGGTGCCATGCGCTACTTCGTACTGCCCGACACGATTCTCGGGTCGATGGCCGAGCGGACGATCATCGATCCGCGGCGCAGCGTGGTGCTTCCGGTCGGCGCGGACCCGGTGCGTATTGCCGCTGCGATGAACCCTGCGATGTCCTCGTGGGTGGCGCTCCGGCGGCGGATCGATATCGAGCCGAGTGGGTCGGTGCTGGTGCTGGGTGCCACGGGGAGTGCGGGGCGGATGGCGGTCCAGATCGCTCGGCATCTCGGCGTGGAGCGGGTGGTGGCTGCCGGTCGCGACCCGGGAAGGCTCGCGCTGCTGGCCGATCTCGGAGCGGACGAGGTCGTGACCCTCGGGGTCGACGATCTGGGTGCGGTGGCCGGCGACGTGGATGTGGTGCTCGACTACGTCTGGGGAGTCCCGACCGCGGAGGCCATGCGGTCGATCGTCACCGGTCGCTCCGACCGGTCCCGGCCGCTGGTCTGGGTCGAGATCGGTGCGACGGCAGGACCAGTCGCGGCAATTCCGTCGGCGGCGCTGCGCGCGGCGCGACTGCAGATCGTGGGGAGCGGGCAGGGCTCGGTGCCGACACGCGACATCGTCGACGAACTGTCCGACCTGGCCGAGTTCGTCATGGGCGAGGAGCTGCGCGTCGAGGCCAGAGCGGTGCCGCTGGGACTGGTCGGGAAGGTGTGGAACGAGCCGACGACCGACCGGGTCGTGCTGGTGCCCCGACCGTTGCAGGTCCGCCGTCTTCGGGTACCCGGAGAACATGGACGAGACCGACGAGCGGGAACCGCATCATCTGCTGCTGATCCCCGCTTGGCGCTGGGTGACGGCCCTGCTGCTGAGTGGAGTTGTCACGGCCGTTGTACTCGTGCTCTACGCCTGGTTGCAGAATGGGTCGGTGACCCGCAGCGACATTGTCGGCGGGCTGTTCATCGGGGCCGTCGTCGGGCTTGCGTTCCTGGCGTGGCGGGTGTGGACGGTCATGCAGCTGCGGCGGTTGGACAGGTCGACGAGAGAGTCCGACTGATGCCAGACGTCAGCAGGTGCTGATGCAGGGGGTGAGTTCCCACTGGAACGTTCCGCGTACATCGTTCAGGTAGAGGGTGTCCCGCACGCGGTACCACGTCACCTGGGCGTCACCGAACGAGAACCGCTGCGCGGTGGTGGAGTCCGGGTGCGATTGTCCCGGCTCGAGCAGTTCGACACGGCAAGGCGCCTCTGACATGAACCGCGGACCGATGGTGATCTCCCGATCGTCAGCGACGACGGTTCCGTCGAAGTAGTTGCAGGCCTCGGTGCCACTGACCTTTCCGTCGGAGAACTCGACGGTGGCCGTGCTGTAGGGGGTGCGACGAATGCCATCGACGATGACGGCATCGAGCCGCCACTTCACGCCGTATACCTCGGCGGCGAGGCTCCGCGTTCCGGTGAAGGTGAAGGAGCTGCCGTCCTGCGTGATCAGCGTCAGTACATTCCCGGACACGGTCCACTCGGTGTCACCCTGCAGTCGCCTTGGATAGACGTCGCCCACGACCATGTCGGGCGCGCATGCCATGGCGGTGCTGCTCCCAGTCGCCGGGAAGGTCACGGTGCGGGCCGTGACCGTGGTCCCTACGAACGAGAAGGTGTTGCAGCCGTAGTGGCCGTCGGCCAGCCCCGGGCCCATCGCAAGGGTCAGCTGCCGACCGCGCACGTCCTTGATGTCGCCGTTGATCGTGGCCGAGGTCATTCGCCAGGTGATGCCGTAGAGCAGTGCTTGCGGGTCACGGCGACCGAAGTAGATGAACACGTCACCGTTCGCGGCGGTCAGGGTCAAGGTGTCATTCTTGACAGCCCAACGGGTGTTTCCGGACATCACGCCGGGGTAGACATCGCCGACCAACTCGTCGGGTGGACATAAGGCCTGCGTCGTGGCGAATCCGGAGAACCGGATCGTGTCCGGTGAGACGCTGATGTGGGTCCAGACGTTGTTGCATCCGTTCGACCCATTTGCTGTGTTCTCGCCGAACTCCAGTGTGGCGCCGTCGTTCCCGGCGATCCTCGGCTCGCCGTCGATCACCGCGGAGGTCATGCGCCAGCGGATGCCATACAGCAGGAACCGGGGGTCGGGCGCCTCGGCGGCCGGCGCCGATTCCGTCGCGCTCCCCGACAATGCCGGAGGAGCAGTGGAAACGTCTTGCGCCGGCCGGACGAAGCGGTAGGCGGTGAATCCCACCAGCAACAGTGCGACCACCGCCGCAGCGAGCAACGCTGAAGTGCCCCAACGGATGTGCCGGCGCTCCCGCGGGAACTCGGGCACCACCGTCGGTGCGTGCGCGATGCCGGAGTCGCCCCAGCCTTGTAGCGCCCGGTCGAGGTAGTCGTCGGTGATCACGGGGTCTCCTCGAGGGCGGTGCGCAGGGCGGTGCGGGCGTCGAACAGGTGGGACTTCACCGAGCCGACGCTGATCGAGAGGGCGACAGCGATCTCGGCGATCGGCAGCCCGGCCATGTAGTGCAGGGTCACCACCTGGCGCTGGCGGCGCGGCAACGTGCCGACCGCGCGTTCCAGGTCGAGATGCTCCGGATCAACGGGCCCGACATGGGTCACCTCGAGTTCCGGGTCCGGACGGCGCCGGGTGCGGTGACGCCGGGCGCGGTCGTAGAGGATCGAGGCCAGGAACGCGCGGCTCGAACCCCGGGCCGAGTCGAACTTGTCCTGCTGCTGCCAGCCGCGGAGCAGGGTCTCCTGGACCAGGTCGTCGGCATCGTGCTCGCCGACCTCGCGGACCGCGATCGCGGACAGCACCGCCAGGTGCGGCGCGACCCAGGCGTCGAAGGTCGTCGGGGCGCGGTCCGGCAGGGACACCGGGGCCTCGGGGCGGGTCACACCACGAGTACACCCGACCGCTGCGAAAAGGTTGGGTGGCGGTGCCGATCAGTGCGTGGGGCCGATGCCGGGGCCGCTCAACCCGTAGATGTTGTCGCCGGTGGCCGCATCGATCCAGGCGACTGATGAGCAGGTGTACGGTCCGTCGTCCTGCGCGGCTCCGGCCGGCAGGCAGTTGAACCCGGGCGAGATGACCTCGTAGACCAGCCGGTCCTTCATCAGCGGGATGGATTCGGTCGAACTGTAGGTCCCGGCGCCATGGGTGGTGGCGACTCCGATCCGGACGACCAACCCCGAACTCGCCCCGCACACCGACTTGCCGGTGACGCACGTCCGCATCGCGAGGTCGACGTCGACGTCCGGATCCGCATCGGCCGGGGGCGGCACGACGACCACGGCACCGCCGTCCCACTCCTCCCGCTGCTGTACATCGCCCTGGAAGTCGAAGACGACCGCCGACGAATCATCTGCGGCAGTGCTTCTCGAACATCCCGCCAACAGCAGTGCAGCCGTCATCGCCGCGGCAAACCAGCGCGACCGGTCCATGCGCGGAACTGTAGAGGGGGTGGCGATCATCCGGGGATGAACTCGAGACCGGACGGTGCGTCCGGTGACACCGTGGTCGGCGGAGTGCCGATCCACCCGGTGGCCGACGGGTCCAGCAACGGACCCCACATCAGCAGCGAGGTCCCCGTCCACACCTGGACGGCAGGTCCCCAGGCAGGAGCGGGAGGAAGCTCGGTCCACTCGTCGGTGGTGGGGTCCCAGGTGGCCGCGAGACCAGTTGTGTTCGTCTGCCCGTCTGGCGAGGCGTCGATCGAGGTGCCGTTGACGGACATCAGCGCCGCTCCCGTCCAGACGAACGACTGGTTGATGTCGTCCCATGGACCTGCTGCGATGTCGGTCGATGCGCCCGTGGCCGGATCGAAGAGGAACCCGGGTCCCAACGACGGCATCGGGACGCTCCAGAATGGCGGGTATCGCGGTGGAGAAGGCGGCTGCAGCAGACCGGAGCCGGTCTCGATGGGCGCACGGATCCGTTGCTGCTCAGGAATTCCCACCGCTGTCGCCCTGGTCGCGACGCCGATGCGGAACCCGTCGACCCCAGTCTGACTGCCGGCCGATGTCTCCGGTGCCCCGCCCGAGGGCGCTTTCGACTCCCAGAAGGCCCAGAGGTAGGCGCCTCCGGTGTCGCCGGCAAGCTCGATGGCGAACGGGACATGGCCGGCCGGCAGGGTCGGTGACGGAAGTGTCTGCCACGTCATCGATGTCGGGTCGAGGAGCGCCAACTGGATCCCGCTCGCCGCATCCGACGGCGGAACGGACGCCACCATCACCTCTGCTCCGACCATGATCAACTGTTGGCTGGTCGATGGCTGCAGCGGGGCTGCCGGCAGGGTCCGCCACGTGTTGGTCGAGGGCGTGTACGCGGCGCCGTCGCCTTCGGGACCGTCCGCGCCGGTTCCGCCGATGATCAGGAACTCACTGCCGGTCCAGACGGTCGCGGGTGAGTAGCGGGCAGAGATCGGGGCAGCGGGCAGGGTCCGCCAGGTGTGGGTGGCCGGGTTGTAGGCCGCGCCGTCTCCTGCCGGGTCATCGCCGGTAGCTCCGGATGAGAGTCCGCCCCACACCAGCATTTCGCTGCCGGTCCAGGTCGAGGCTGCCGAGAAGCGAGGCGCTATCGGTGCGTCAGGAATGGCCGACCAGTGACCGGCGGCGAGTTGCTCGGCCGTCACTCCTGACGGCTCGGTGACACCGGTCGGCTGCGCGGGGGACACGGGCATGGAAGTCTCCGTCGGCGGCGAGATCGGTTCGACCACCGACTCCCGGCGGAACTGAGCCACCGCGAGTGTGCCGGCAAGCAGCACGACCACCGCTGCGGCGGCCAGCACGGCGATCCGCCGGCGGCGGCGGAACCGTACATCGATCCCGCGACGCACGGTCGCCAGCACGGCGGAGCTATCCGGCGCATGGGATTCTTCGGCAGCCAGTGCGGTCCGGAGGTCGTGGTCGGTCATGACAGCCTCCGCTCCGAGCCGGCCCGAAGTGCGGCCAACGCCTGGGAGATGTGGGATCGGACGGTGGCCGGTGCGCATCCGAGGACGTCGGCGATGGCCGGGTCGGGCAGGTCGAGGTAGTAGCGGAGCACCAGTGCGGCGCGCTGTCGATCGGGGAGTAGTGCCAGCAGGCGGGATGTCTCGTCACGGCGCTGCACCGTCTCGCTGGGATCCGGCACGGCCTGGTCGAGCATGGTCGGATCGTCGGTCGGGTCGGTACGGCGGCGGGTGACTTTCCGCCGGTCGGCGAGGAACGTGGTGGTCACCATGCGGCGGACGTAGGCGAGCGGGTGGTCGAGAGTGGCGATGCGGGACCAGCGGGCATGGGCGGCGATCAGGGCGTCGGCGAGCACGTCGTGGGCGAGTTGGCGGTCGCCGGTGAGCACACCGGCGAACCGCGTGAGACCGGCGATCTCCCGCTGCACGAACACCTCGAACTCCACCCGCCCTCCTGCCCCGACACTCTGCGCCTCCGAATAGGTGATGTCACCAGCGAGCCGGATTGTGCAGTCGGGTCAGGGTCGGGCCGGCAGCAGGACGTGTTGGTTGTTCACGAGCAGTTCAAGTGGTCGGTCGGCCGTGAATCCAGGTGGCAGCGCGATCAGTATCGGGCGACTGACGAAGTTGTCGTTGCACGTACCGAAGTACGAGGAAGCCTGCACCAGGATGGACACCCTCGCATCGCCGAGATCTTCCACGCTCGTGACGCTCTTGAAACAGTTCCCAGTGGCGGACGTCCTCAGCACCAGCAGATCTCCTTCCGCAGCCCAGGAGATCGAGTCGACCAACCTGATCGGGCTGCCTTCGACGTCGGTGGAGACGGTCGTCGCGGAGGATTCTGGATCCGTTTCTTCCGGAAGGACGGATCCTGTGGCTCTGGGCGTCGCCGACGAGCCGGGTTCCCTGGCAGGTAGGAAGACTTCCTGGTTGCCGACCAGAAGGTTGAGTGTCTGGTCGGATGTGAATCCCGGCGGCAGTGCCAGCAGATACGGCGTCGGAGACAGATCCGCCGTGCACATCTCGGGGCCGTGGTACGCCTCCACCAGGATGAACACCCGGGAATCGCCGAGATCCTCGACCTTCGTCACAGGGTTGGGGCAGCTACCGCTACCCAAGGACTCGACCAGAAGGAAGTCGCCTTCTGCGGCCCAGGAGACGGAGGCGACCTTCTTGATTGGCTCGCCCCAGATGTCGGTGGTGACCACCGGGCCGACGGGGGACAGACCGTCGCCGCCGACCACCGCTCCCGTGGGCCGTGTGGGGACCGTTCCAGGAGGCCGTGTGGGAGTCGTGGGAACGGCGGTCGGCGTGCCGCCGGCTCGGGGGAGGAGTTGCGCCCGATTTCCCCCGACGATGACCGTGTAGGCCCTGTCCGGCGTCACCCCAAGCGGCGGATCGATGACAGCGGTGGTGCTGGCGAGGTCGGCGCGGCAGGTCGGTGGCGCGGATGCGGTGGAGGCGAATACCTCCCGATCGAGAATCATCGTGATGGTGTCAGCATCAGTGAGTTCGACCCGGGCGACCGTCTGCAGACAACCCGCCGTTGTGCTGCTGCTGCCTCTGGTGGTGAGGATCAAGACGTCTGCAGTCGGCGACCAGGCCACTGCGATGGCATCCGGCCCGGCTCCGACGAAGTTGGTCTGCTCGGGTAGGGAAGGGTCGGAGTTGTTGAGTCCCTGGCTGATGACCGAACCGGTCGCGGGCGACGAAGTCTTGGCCGGCAGCGTGATTCTTTCGTTGTCCCACACCACTGCCAGCGGCCTTTCGGCGTCGATTCCGGCTGGGGGCTGAATGATCGTGGTGTAGGGAACCCGGTCAGCGGTGCAGGAGTAGGACGTCGGTGTTGGCGCGACCTGGTACCGATTTCCGATGATGAGAGTGACCTCGTTGTCCCCGGTCTGCGTGATCTGCAGGACCAGCTCGGGGCAGGTACCGCTGCCGAAGGTGACGACGACAAGAGCGCCGTCCTTGGTCGACCATTCGATCGAAACATCCTTGGCGGCCGAGGGATCCGTGAACGACATGGGCATCCCGGTTGGAACGGAGCCCGGCTCAGGAAAACCCAGACCCTCGGAGATGATCGATCCAGATCCATCTGCCCGGGCCGGCACGTCGATCCGCTGATCGCCGACGACGATGGTGAGTGGTACTGCCGGTCCGATGTTCGGTGGCGGATCGATCAAGGTCGTGTGTGGTGAGAGATCGGCAGTGCACGCATTTCCGTCTGGCACGGTCTCGGTGTCGAGTGTGAGCTCGCCCGGTGCCGTCTGGCTGATCCCCCGCACGAGCTCCGGGCAACTGCTGCTGCCGAAGGTGATCACCACCAGCTGATCCGAGTGGAGGGCCCACGCAGCGAGAACTGAGCTGTCGTTGACTCCCTCGTCCCAAGGGTTCCCCGGGAAAACTCCCGTACCGGGCAGGCCTGGCGCATCGGATGCCACGGTCCACCGGTTGCTCCCGCTGCTCGCCACATCCGAGTCACCGCCGCTGCGGGTGACGCCGATGGTCACGGCCACCACCACGATTACTGCCGCCGCGGCCATCAGCGGGATCATCCAGCGCCTCGGCGATCGCTTCGACGACCGACGCAGGATGTCGTCCCACCGGAGGTCGCTGCTGAAAGTGTCGCCGTGCTCGTCGAGCGCGGTGCGGAGCCGGGTCTCGAGGTCATCGGACATGTCGGTCTCCTTCCAGAACGGGGCGGAGCGCGGCCAGCGCCCGGGACAGATGGGTCTTCACCGAACCGGCGGACACGCCCATGGCGGCCGCCGCATCGCGTTCGGACAGGTCGAGCCAGATGCGGAGCACCACGGCCTCGCGCTGGCGTTCGGGAAGTGCACCGACCGCCTCGATGACGGCCGGGTCCCGGTCCACCACCTCGGCGATCGGGGGAGCGGCCCGCGACCGCTCGCGGGCGTCCAGCTGCTGTCGGCGCGCACGGTCACGGACGAGGTTGATCACCGTGGTGCGGAGGTAGCCGACCGCGGCGTCGGTGGTCCGCACCGACCCACGCTTGGAGTAGAGCCGGGCGAAGGCCTCGGCCGCGACGTCCTCCGGGTCCGCCGCGCGCAGCTGACCGGCGAGCGCGACCGTCCGCTGCCACTGCGAGTCGAACAGCGCACGCACGTGCTGGGCCTCCACCCTCACCTCCCTCCCTCACCATCAAGACGGAGCAGCCGCCGATTTCGTTGACACGATTCCTGCGAACCCGGCACAGATCGGGTGGTTCGATCCGTCTGAACGGTAAAGGGCAGGCGATCCAGGGGGTGGTGATGAGCAATGGGGACGTGGTCGAGTTGATCCGCGTGCACGGCGACCATCTCCACCAACTCGCCTATCGCCTGACGGGCGAGCACCACGCGGCCCAGGACCTGGTGCAGTCGACGGTGCTCGTTCTGCTCCGGCGCGGGCGCCTGCGCCGACAGATCGGCGGGCTGTATCCGTACGCGCGCCGGGTGCTCACGAATCTGCACATCGACCGGCACCGGGTCCTGGCGTCGACCGAGCGGGTGGTCGACACGACGTCCGCCGTAGCCGGGCGGGCGGCATCGGGTCACCTTGCCGATGAGGTCGTCGACCGGCTCACCCTGCTCGGCGCCCTGGAGCGGCTGTCGCCACGGCAGCGAGCAGTGGTAGTGCTCCGTTATTACGAGGATCTACCTGATCCGCAGATCGCCGCGATCCTCGGCATCGACCGGGCGACCGTGCGGAGCATCGCCGCCAGATCGCTCGCCCTGCTCAGGAACGGGCACCACGCCGCAACGAAGGAGGACGAGGATGCCCAGACCGGAACGACCTGACCGCCGCACTGCCTTCGAGTACGCGCTCTCCCGGTCACTGCTCGTTGCCGATGATCCGGAACCTCCGCGTGGGCCGGCGATCCGGGACGTCCCGCGCGCGGCGCCCCGGCCCGGATGGCTGATCCCGGCACTCGCAGCCGCCGCAGTGGCCGTCGTCGTGGCCGGGACCCTGGTACTGCTACGCCAGAACGGATCCGATGGCTCCGCGACCGCACCCGCCGTGGGTACGCCCACCAGCACCGCCACCCTGACGGCAACGCCGACCGACACGGCGGCGACGGCCGGGCACCAGCCCTTACTCGGCCCGGTGCCGTCGGGATCCGACTGCGGCAGCGATGTCGAGGTCCGGCCGACATTTGCCGGCACCGGTCTCTCCCTCGAGCCGGCCGGGGGCGGCGGCATCGCAGTCACGACCGACCGGTCGCTCGTGGTGCGCCTCGAGCCCGTGGTCGACATCGTCGTCGTCGACGACGAGGGGCGGCGGATCAACCGCACGTCGGCCGTGCTGGTTGGTTCGGGGCCGACCCGGCTCACCCCAGGGACGCCGGTGGCCTTGGACCTGTCGAAGGCCGACGTCGTCGCGTGCGACGCCGCACCTGCAGCTCTTCCCGAGGGCAGCTACCGGGCAACGGTTCTGGTGTCCGTGCTGGCATCGGTCAGGTTCGACGCGCAGACGCTGGCCGCGGTGCGATCCGACTACTTCCGGATCGCCGTGGCGGCCGACGGGTCGGTGACCGTCGACCCGGCCTCCGTCGCATCGTCACCGCCGACGGACTCATCGACGGACCAGTTAGACGGCCGCGACTGCGGGGACGACATCGCCGGCCTGCAACCGGCCGCCGACCTCGGGATCGGGACGGACGTCGAGGACGGTGCACCGTCGCTGACGAACAGCACCTCGGCCGACATGACCGTGGGCCTCAGCGGAACGAACGGTCTGGCCGTTGTCGATCCCGGATCGGGCAGGAGGATCAACCAGGCGGTCGAGGTCCCGGGCCTGATCCCGCCGATCGAGATCCCCGCCGGGTCCGCGCATCGATTCGCCGAGGTCGAGTATCTGATGGGCGGCCCCTGCCCCACCGAGGAACAGGGAGCCGGAGAGAGGCCGGGCACGCTGGCCCCGGGAACGTACCGGGCGGCGATCGTCCTCGTTCTGGTTGACATGCGTTTCCCGGACGGCAGAACCGCGCCACTGCGCTCCGACTGGTTCTCGATGGAGATCCGCGGCGACGGCTCGATCATCTTCTCCTGACGGGCAGATCCTGTGCAGGCTTGCCGAGTCAGTCGGGCGATCGCATTGCGGCTGGCGTCCACGGCATGCAGTCCACGAACCGAGACGGCGGCGACCCTGCCTGGTGTCGAGTAGCCGGCACACATGCCTACCTCGTCCGCCGACGCCGCGGGCCGACAGAGTTCCACAGGTTGTCGGGAGCACCGGTGACAGGCATGTAGGGCCTGCCGTCCGCAGGTTCCCGCTCGGAACACCTCTGTGCAGGATCCCGGTCGCTTTACCGCACTCAAACGCCCTGGTCAATAGCGACTGTTGATCGGCTTGACTCGACTCCTGTCAATTCACTCTCCGGCCTGACAGTGATCCGATCCAATTCGGTATCGCTGGACCACGCCCATCGAAATGAACGGGAGAAGGCGACAACGTCTGGTGAGCAGCCGATTCCGGAACGTGAGCCCCAGTCGCCGGACGATCGGATATGCAGGGCCGCCGACCGCGCTGAGCAATGGGATGCACGACCCCGGTGCTTTCAATCGTGACGAACCGGGTATACCTGTGGTCAAGGGGCGATTCGTGCCTTCGCCGTCACATGCCACGGAGGGGAACCAACAATGAAGTGCTCCCGTCGACGATCCTCGCGATCGCGCGCGCTCGGACTCGCGCTCTCGCTGGCGCTCGCAGGGGGACTGCAGATCGCCACCGCGCCTGCTGCCGGAGCAGCGGTGCCGGTCCCAGGGGATCCCGACTGGGTGTTCCCGACGATCACGGCCCTCGTCGGTGGTGGTCCGCCTAACGGTGAGAACGGTTGGTACGTCACACAACCCGGTGTCCGGTTCCTCCTCCCCGAGGGTGCGACGGCCGACGTGGAGTACCGCTTGGACGACGGCTCGTGGACGGCGTCCCCGCCGGCCGGCGTGCCGATGGGCGAAGGGGTGCACGCGCTGGAGTACCGGGCCGCTGTCGAGGGAGTGCCGGTCGACAACACTCGCGGCATCCTGACCACCGCCGTCGACACGGTCGCGCCGACGATGGAGGTGTGGCAGGAGGGATTGCTCATGGGGTTCGTCGCGGCCGACGAGACCTCGGGAGTGGGTCGCGCGGAGTACCGGATCAACGGCGGCCCGTGGCTTCCCTATGCCGCTCCGGTCCCTGGCAAGCCCTACAGCCAGGACGTCGAGTTCCGGGTGTTCGACCGCGCAGGCCACGTGACCGCGCCTGCCGGACGGCTCCTTCCTGCCACCATCCAGCAGGACACCATCACCAGGTTGACACTGTCGGCGCCGGCACAGGTCTACAACGCTGCGGCGCCGGCGCAGGTGGTCGCAGAGATCTTTGCCTACAACGGGACGACTGCCGACGGATCGGTCCGGTTCGAGTACCTCTGCCCGCAGGGGAGACTCCTGCTGGGCACAGCTCAGGTCGCCGACAGGAAGGCGTTCTTCACCCTGCCGTCCAAGATGCCGATGTGTCTCGGCCTTCTCTCGGCCGTGTTCGTGCCGACAGGCGGACAGCAATCGCTGACCGGCACCACCGAGATCCCGTTCCCGGTGTTCCGAGCGGCCTCAGCGGTGCAGATCACCGGTCGGTCGTCGCAGGTCTACTCGGGTTCGGATCCGGTGCTGCTCACCGCTACGGCCGTCTGGTCCAGCGGACGTACCGCCGCCGGCACGATCGTGTTCGAGGAGAACGGCAAGAAGCTGTTGACCGCGCCGGTGGTCAACGGAAAGGCACAGTTCCGGGTGCCGGCGAGCCTTCCGGTCGGATTCCACCGGATCACGGCTCGCCACCTGACCGGAGATCCCACGGTGAAGGGAGTGACCAGCGAGGCCTTCACGGTGGAGGTGCAGAAGGTCACCTCGCGCACCACGACCACTGCATCGGCCACGACGCAGCGGTACGGGGGCCCGGCCCGGGTCACCGTCACGGCGACGACCGCGTACGACACGCCCGCGGCGGTCACCGGGACCGCTGTGTTCTGGGACGGTGCCACCCGGCTGGGAGCCGTGGCGGTCACGTCCGGGACAGCCAGGTTCGTGCTGCCGGCGAACCTTTCGGTCGGCGCCCACACCATCCGCGCCGACTTCCTGCCCAGTAGCCCGAATGTCGTCCGCTCCACGGGTTCATCGGTGAAGGTCGCAGTCGTCCGCTGAGCCGGAGGGCGGGACGGCGGATGAGGTCGGCCACGTACGATCGCATCGTGCCCCAGCCTGCTCGCCGACGCCGCCGTGACACCCCACCTCCTCGTACAGGTAGCTCCGAAAGTGACGTGCTGCGCGGCTTTCTCGACTACCTGCGGAACTCCGTCGCCCAGAAGGTCGAGGGGGCACCGGAGCCGGCCGTGCGGACCGCGGGGGTGCCGTCCGGCACGAACGTCCTCGGGCTGCTGCACCACCTGACGAACGTCGAGCGCTGGCTCTTCCTCGGCGAGGACGTCACCGACTGGCCGGCGACCTTCCAAGCGTCCGACGACGACAGCGTCGACGACGTCGTTGCGCGCTACCGGGACGTCGTCGACCGGGCCAACTCCGTCCTCGACTCCTGCACCGACCTTGCCGCACCGCTCCCGGCATCGGCGCCGGGGAAGCAGCCGCCGAGTGTGCGATGGGCGCTTGCGCACATGATCGAGGAGACCGGTCGGCACGCCGGCCACGCGGACATCCTGCGCGAGCAGATCGACGGCGCCACCGGCCGCTGACCGGCCGAGGCCCCATCGGACCGCAAGCGCACAGTTCTACCGCGTGCCGGTTCCATCGTGTGCGATGACGGCGCCGGGAGTAGGAATGTCCTGTCGCCCGAGGCGGGTTCCGTGTCGGCGTCCTACGCGTGCAGGCGTCCCATTTCATGCAGGAGGAACGATGAGCGGTCGGATCCGGTCCCGGGAGACTGCCGCCGGATCGGCTGCCGATCGGTCGCCGGCCGGAGCGTCACCTGTGCGGCGTCCCGCCTTCTCCGGCGTTCCGCAGGTGGACGTCCGACCGGGCCGACGTCGCTGGATGCCTGCGCTCGCCTTCGTGGTCGTCCTGCTGGGAGCCGGGGTCGTCTGGATCACCGTCGGAGGGGGACCGCGGACCGTGGACCCAGCCGGCGATCCGTGGTCGTCGTGGCAGCAGTGCCCGGCGTCGGTCCCGGACCGTGCGACGTTTCCGCAGGATCATGCCGGTGTGGACGAGTCCGTCGTCCCCGACGAACCGTCAAGTGTCCTGCTGTGCCGGTACTTCGGACTGAACGCCGGTGATGTGCTCGACAATCCGATCGCTGCGAACGTTCCGGCCGGCGACCCGGCGAACAGGTCGTGGTCCCGTTCCGGCGAACTTGCCTTCGCCCGCGAGCTGGGGACCGCCGAGCGCGTCGCACTGGTCGATGCCCTACGTGGCCCGGGAATCGGTGGCACGCAGGGTGGGGTGAGCAATTGTCCAGCGGCGACCGGTGCACTGGCCGTGGTGATCCTGCGCTACGACAACGCCGCACCCGTGGCGGTGTCGATCGAACTGGACGGCTGCAGGTCCGTGAGCAACGGGTCGTTTCATCTACGGTCCGCGATGGCCGGGGACGCGGCTGCTTCCTTGGGACCGTAGCCTGCCCGGCCATCGACAAGGCCGGGCACGGCCGACGTCACGCCTCAAACGGTCGACGGGACGGCGATGATCTTGCCGTGGACACCACCGGTCTCGGCCAGCTCGTGGATCCTCGACAGTTCGGCCAGCGGGACGCGCTGTGCGATGTCGATGTGCAGCGCATCGTTGTCGACCAGGTCGACCAGTTGCGTGAGTACCGACCGGTCGGGGTGGACGTACACGGTCGCCGCCCTCACGCCTCTCGAAGCGTCCCCGGGCGTGGCCACCCTCGGGGTGGTCGACACCACCACACCGCCGTCCCGGACCAGGGCGACCATCGCAGCGAACCCCTGCTCGTCGATGGGGGCCAGGTTGAGTAGGACATCGACCTGTTCGGGCACCGCGTCGAGCACGGAAGTCTCGGTGTGGTCGATGATCTCGTCCGCACCGGCGGCGGCGACGGTGTCCCGGCTGCGCGGGCTGGCCGTGGCGATCACCTGCGCGCCGGCGCCCTTCGCCAACTGCACCGCATAGCCGCCGACCGGACCACCGGCGCCGTTGATCAGGATCCGCTGACCCGCAGACAACCTGCCCACCTCGAACAGGGCCTGGTGTGCGGTGAGACCGACCGAGGGCAGGCCGGCGGCATCCTCAAGAGCGACACGGGTGGGCGCCACCACCAGGGCCTCCGCCGGCGCGACGACGAACTCGGCGGCCGCGCCGTTCTCGGTCATCGGAAGGAACCCGACGACCCGGTCGCCGATCGCCAGGGAGTTGACGCCGTCCCCGAGAACCTCGACCGTGCCGGACACGTCGTAGCCCGGTGTGTGCGGCAGCGTGATCGGGATCGGCAAGAAACCGCCGCGCAGTCCGCCGTCGGCCGGGTTGTAGGCCGCACCGGCGACCCGGACGAGCACCTGTCCCGCGCCGGAGATCGGCCGGTCGACCTCTTCGTAGCGAAGGACCTCGGGTCCGCCTGTGCGATGGAACCGGACTGCCTTCATGGTGTGCTCCTCCGTTAAGTGCTTCGGATTCGAAGCGACTGGTTGCGACCGTACGCGTGCTTCGAATCAGAAGCAAATACTTCGAGTTAGTAGCACTGATAGATTCGGTGAATGACGACCCCGCCCCCGTTGGACGCCGTGCAATTGTCCGGCTACCTAGCCCTGATCGAGGCCAGCAGTCTGTTGAAACACGCTGTCGAGCAACAGCTCCGCGTGGCGGGGGAGCTCACCTATGTGCAGTTCCAACTGCTCGCCACCTTGGGTGACAGCCCGGCCGGCAGTCGGCGGATGACGGATCTGGCCGACGGGGTCGTCTACAGCCGCAGCGGCCTGACCTATCAGGCCCAGACGCTCGAGCAGCGGGGACTGATCACCCGTGCCCAGTCGCCGGACGACGAGCGCAGCACCACGGTCACGCTCAGCGATGCCGGCCGTGCCGTCCTCGCCGACGTGTTTCCCGGCCACATCGCGCTGGTCCACGAGATGCTGTTCGCGCCGCTGTCCCGATCGGACATCGAGACCCTGGCCGACATCCTCGGGCGGGTCCGGGATCACATGCGGCGATCTGCTCCACGGTCGGCGGCGCCTCGACGCCGCTCAGGACGTGCGGGCTCGCCAGGATGAAGGTCTGCCCCCGAGTGTTCCCGGAACGGTGTTGCCGGCGGCGCGACCGATGACGACGATGTGCCCCCGGCGGGATTCGAACCCGCAACACATCGCTTTTAAGGCGACCGCCTCTGCCAGTTGGGCTACGGGGGCCGACGGCCCGTCGACTCTATCGGGCAGGCCCGCTCTGCTCAGCCCGCCGGCTGATAGGTCAACAGCACCACGCCGGAAGTGTGGACCTTGGAATCGACGAGGGTGAAGCGCGGGCCGGTGCCGTCGGGGAAGAGGGACCGCCCGCCGCCCTGCGCGGCGGGGTAGAGGAAGACGCGGACGAGATCGACGAGCCCGGTGTCCCAGAGCGACTGCACCAGGGTCACGCTGCCGGTGATCACGATGTCCGCACCGGGCCGGTCCTTGAGTGCGGCCAGCTCCTCGGCGGCCGGCCCGCGGAGGATCGTCGACCGTTGCCAGGAGGTGGATTCCAGCGTCGTACTCAGGACGTACTTGTCGACGCCGTTAAGGTAGTCGGTCACCCCGGTCCGGTCGTCGGTCTGCAACGGCCAGAAGCCCTGGAACTCCTCGAAGGTCTGCCGGCCCAGCACCAGCGCGTCCGCGGCCGCCTGGTGCTCATGGTTGGTCGCCAGCAGTTCGTCGTCCTGGGCGGCCGGGTCGAACCAGTCCCCCATCGGGGAGACGATGCCGTCGAGGGCCATGTTCTCGGTGACGATGAGTCGTCGCATACCCGATCGGTACCCGTCCACCGCCGCCACCCACCTGCCGTGCGCGCTGTGCCACGGCCAGCCGTGGCGCCATGTCCGGTTTGCTGCATCACATCCGATTGGCGGCAGACGAACCGCGCCATAGCGAACTCCGACGGCCTGACGGGCGTCACTCGTTCGCCGACTCTGTGGATGACCTGCTCGGGCAACTGTGTGCCCACCGAACGCCCGGAGCATCGGACGGGTGGGTTCGGTTGCGAAGAGTAGTTGTACGACGCCGTTTCTGTCATATTGACCACCGCAATCACCTTCTGCCGGACGGCCCTCCGTGTGACCGCCGCAGGAGGGCACCGCAGAACGGATGGAGACACACGGTGGACCGGGGAGTGCGATGAGCGGCTGGGAGTTGACGGCTGCCTTCAACATCATCACCGCGCTGGCGTATCTGGGCATCTGCCTGACCATCCTGCGCGGACTGGTCCACACCGGGCAGATCCGCACCAACCTGCTCGCGCTGGCCACGGCCGGCATCTTCCTCACCTGCGCCGCCCACCACAGCCACCACGCGCTGCATCTGCTGGTCGACGACGACCCGGTCCGGCTCGCCGCCGTGCGGAGCTCGTTCGACGGCTGGTCGAGCGTCTTGATCGACGTGATCGCCGCCGCGGTCGGCATCACCTACCTCAGCATGCGCAGCCGCTACTCGGTGCTGCTCCGGTCCCCGTCGATGTTCGACGTGGTCGGCGAGGCCCGCTACCGGCAGCTCGCTTCCACCCTGCCGCAGACGACGGTGGTCCTCTACGACCGCGACATGCGGGTGCTGCTGGCCGAGGGGGTGCTCGAGGACCTACCGGTCGAAGGCTCGCTGGAAGGGCGGCTGCTGTCGGACATCCTGCAGGACGAGGTGTTCGCGATGGTCGAGCCGATGTTCGCCCGGGTGCTGGCGGGCGACTCGGTCGACACCGACTTCTTCCACCCGGTGGACCGGAAGACCTACCGACTCCGCATCCAGCCGATTTTCGGTGAGAAGCGGGAGATCTCGGGCGGTGTGGTCTTCGCCGAGAACGTGACCGAGGACCGGGCGCGGCGGGCACAGCTGGCCGAGGCGATCGCGTTCAACCAGGCGGTGCTGGCCGCCAGCCCCGACATCACCATGATCACCGACCTGCGCACGGGTGAGATCACCTGGAGCTCGCGCAGCGTGCTGGACATGCTCGACTGGCCCGCCGACGGGGACACCGGCATCGTGACCACCGGCCGCAGCGGTAGCTGGAGCACGGAGGGTCCTGCCGACACCCAGGACCGGCTCGACGATCTGGTCGCACTCGAGGACGTCGGTCGCCTCCGTGCCGCCGAACGGGCGGTGCTCGAGCTGCCGGACGGGGAGAGCGTCACCGTCCGGTACCGGATGCGCGGCGGCGACGGCGGCGAGCGCTGGCTGTCCCGCCGGTCCACCCCGTTCTCCCGGGACGTGCACGGCGCCGTCGTCTCGTCCCTGTCCATCGTCCGGGAGATCACCGATGCGATGAACGCCGAGCAGCAACTGCAGCACGCCGCCCTGCACGACCCGCTCACCGGCCTGCCCAACCGCAGTCTGCTGGTCGACCGCATCGCCTCGGCGATCGCCCGTGTCGACCGGGACGACGGCGAGGTCGCCGTGCTGTTCTGCGATCTCGACAACTTCAAGCGGATCAACGACTCCGCCGGTCACGCGGCCGGCGACGCCGTCCTCCGCGAGGTCGCCGAGCGGCTGGTGCGGTCGCTGCGCAAGGGCGACTCGGTGGCGAGGGTCGGTGGTGACGAGTTCGTGATCGTGCTGGAGGCCGCGGCCCGGGAGGAGGACCCGGACGACGCCGAGGACACCGTCAGCGTCGGCGGGGAGAGCTTCGCGGTCAACGTCGCACGCCGGGTGATCGCCGCCGTCGGCCTGCCGATCCGTTACGAGGGGCACGATCTCACCGTCTCGATCAGCGTCGGGCTCACCTTCGCCCGCCGCGACTCCATCGCCGACGACGTGCTGCGCGACGCCGACGCCGCGATGTACCTGGCCAAGCAGCACGGCCGGGACCGGTTCGAGATCTTCGACGACTCGCTGCGGGCCGAGGTCGCCGGCCGGGACCGGGTCGAGCACGCCCTGCGCGAGGCGCTGGGCCTGGAACCGGCCACCGGTGCCCGGCTCTCGGTCGCCTACCAGCCGCAGTACGACCTCACCGACGGTCGGCTGGTCGGGTTCGAGGCGCTCGCCCGGCTGATCGACTCGTCCGGCGCGAACATCCCGCCGGACCAGTTCGTCCCGGTGGCCGAGGCGCGGGGCCTGATCGCCCCGCTCGGGGCGACGGTGCTGGAGGTTTCGCTCGGCGACCTGGCGGTCTGGCACCGGACGCACCCGGACGGCCCGGCGCCCAAGCTCGCGGTCAACTTCAGCGCCCGGCAGGCGCAGCAGGCCGATCTGTCCGAGCTGGTGCTGAGTTCGCTGCGCCGGCACGACCTCTCGCCCTCCGACCTGACCCTGGAGCTCACCGAGTCGATCCTGCTGGAGACCGGGTCGTCCGGGATGCGTCAGCTCGGCACCCTGCACGAGGCCGGTGTCGGCATCGCCATCGACGACTTCGGCACCGGTTACGCCAGCCTGAGTTACCTGGCCACGCTGCCGATCTCATCGCTCAAGGTGGACCGGTCGTTCACCGCCGGTATGCCGCACGAGAAGGCCAGTGCCACCATCGTCCGGTCGATCGCCGCGCTGGCCGCCGAGCTCGGGCTGTCCTGTGTCGTCGAGGGGATCGAGACCGAACGGCAACTCGCGGCGCTGCCGGCCGGGGTGCTCGGGCAGGGCTACCTGCTCGGCCGGCCCAGCCCCGGGCTGGACACCAACTGGGCCGGGGTACCGCTGCCGCGCACCGAGGCATCCGCCGGTCAGCCGGTGGCCGGGTGAACCATTTCTGGCACATCGTGGCCGGCGCAGGCCCTTTCGTCCTGGTCGGCGGGTACCTGCTCCGGGAGTACCTGAAGCGACAGCGATCCCGACCGGGCGGGGTCGGCCGGGGTCGCTGAGGAAAGCCGGCCACGGGTGGGTGGTGTCGTCCACCACCCACCCGTCACGGCGGGACCGCCGTCAGCCCAGCAGGTTCGCGCCGATCAGCGTCGGCGTCCGCTCCGCCGCGTCCAGGATCGCCTGACCGCGCTCCTTCTTCGCGCCTTCCACCTTCGCCAGGCCCTGGAACGCCCGGGCGGCGGCGTGCCGCGCCTCGTCCACCGGCTCGTAGGTGGTGGTCCGCTGCCGGGCCGGACGCCCGATGCCGTGGGCGATCTCCTCCAGGTCCTGCACGGTCTTGTAGGAGCCGTAGGAGGACCCGGCCATCCGGGAGATCGTCTCCTCCATCAGGGTGCCGCCGAGATCGTTGGCACCGCTGCGCAGCATCGCCTGCGTGCCGTCGACACCCAGCTTCACCCAGGAGGTCTGGATGCGATGGATGCTGCCGTGCAGCATGATCCGGGCCAGCGCGTGCACCGCCCGGTTCTCGTCGAAGCTCGCCCCGGCCCGGGCCAGTCCGGCCAGGTAGATCGGCGCGTTGGTGTGGATGAACGGCAGCGGCACGAACTCGGTGAAACCGCCGGTCTCCCGCTGGGTCCGGCGCAGCAGCGCCAGGTGCGACACCCAGTGCTGCGGGGTGTCCACGTGCCCGTACATCATGGTCGCCGACGACGGCAGACCGACCTGGTGCGCGGTGGTGATCACCTCGAGCCAGGCGTCCGCGGGCAGCTTGCCCTTGGTCAGCAGCCAGCGCACGTCGTCGTCCAGGATCTCCGCCGCCGTGCCGGGGACGCTGTCGAGGCCGGCCTCTTTCGCCGCGATCAGCCAGTCCCGGATCGACATCCCGGTGCGGGTGGCGCCGTTCATCACCTCCATCGGGGAGAAGGCGTGCACGTGCATCCCGGGCACCGCCTCCTTCACCGCGCGCACGATGTCGAAGTACGCGGTGCCCGGCAGGTCGGGGTGGATGCCGCCCTGCATGCACACCTCGGTGGCCCCGAGATCCCAAGCCACGCGGGCCCTCTCGGCGACCTCCTGGACCGACAGGGTGTAGGCGTCGGCATCGGTGCGGCGCTGCGCGAAGGCGCAGAACCGGCAGCCGGTGTAGCAGACGTTGGTGAAGTTGATGTTCCGGTTCACCACGTAGGTGACGTCCTCGCCGTTGACCTCCTTGCGCAGGTCGTCGGCCAGCGCGCAGACGGCGTCCAGCTCGGCGCCGGTCGCGGTCATCAGGGCGAGCGCGTCGTCACCGTCCAGCGACCCAGGGTCGGCCTCGGCCCGGCGCAGCGCGGTCAGCACGTCGGCGTCGAACGCGGTGGGCGCGGAGATCCGCTCCCGCAACGCATCCCAGTCGCCGTAGACGTCGGAGAAGTCGCTGCGCCGGTCGCCGGTGCGGCCGGTGGTGTCGATCGAGGTGTGCAGATCGGTGCGTCCGGTGGAGACGACGTCCTCCGGCTCCTGCCACGGCCGGCCCTGCGGGATCGCGCCCTCCAGCGCCAGACCGGTGGCCGGGTCGGCCAGCGCGTCGACGTGCGGGCGCAGCCGGGGGTCCAGCCACGGCTCGCCGGCCAGCACGTACTCCGGGTAGATGGTGAGCCGCTCGGAGAGCGTGAACCCGGCCTCGGCGGTGCGCGCGGCCAGGTCCTCGATCTGCGGCCAGGGCCGCTCCGGGTTCACATGGTCCGGGGTCAGCGGTGAGACCCCGCCCCAGTCGTCGATCCCGGCGTCGATCATCCGCCGGTACTCGGAGTCGATGAGGTTCGGCGGCGCCTGCAGCCGCACCCCGGGGCCGAGCACGATCCTGGTGACGGCGAGCGTGGCCACCAGCTCGTCCAGCTCGGCGTCCGGCCGGCGGGCGAAGGCGGTGTCCGGCTTCGCCCGGAAGTTCTGCACGATCACCTCCTGGATCCCGCGGTAGGCGCGGGCCGGGCGGCGGATGGCGAAGATCGAGTCGACGCGGTCCGAGAGCGTCTCGCCGATGCCGATCAGGATGCCGGTGGTGAACGGGATCGACGACCGGCCGGCGTCCTCGAGCACCCGCAGCCGGACCTCGGGATCCTTGTCGGGGGAACCGAAGTGGGCGCCGGACTTCTCCTCGAAGACCGCGCGCGAGGTGGTCTCCAGCATCATGCCCATCGACGGCGAGACCGGCTTCAGCCGTGCCATCTCCTGCCAGCTCATCACCCCGGGGTTGAGGTGGGGGAGCAGGCCCGTCTCCTCCAGTACCCGGATCGAGCAGGCGCGGACGTAGTCCAGGGTCGAGGAGTAGCCGGCCTCGTCCAGCCACTGCTCGGCCGCCTTCCAGCGCGCCTCCGGCCGGTCGCCGAGGGTGAACAACGCCTCCTTGCAGCCCATCTGCCGGCCCTGCTCGGCGATCTCCAGGACCTCGTCGATGGACAGGAACGGGGCGTGCACCCGGCCCGGGGTGGTGGCGAAGGTGCAGTAGTGACACCGGTCCCGGCACAGCCGGGTCAGCGGGATGAAGACCTTGCGGGAGTAGGTGATGACGCCGGGCCGGCCGACGGCCAGCAGGCCCTGGTCGCGGACCCGGGCGGCGACGGCGCACAGCTCGTCGAGCTGTTCGCCGCGGGCCTGCAGCAGGATGCCGGCCTCGGTCTCGTCGAGGGTGACGCCGTCACGGGCGCGGCGCAGGGCCCGGCGCAGCGAGGAAGGGCTGGCCTCCGGCAGCGAGCCGAGACCGACGGGGGCGGCCGGATCGGAGCCGGGGGCGTGCGGGAGCAGGGGCAGGTCGACCATCGGGGCGGATCCTCCGGGGTGCGGGCGGCGAGGCAGGTGCCGGCCAACTCCTGTGCCGACCACGGGTCCGGCCACTGCCGAACCCGCCCTGCCCTGACGAACGGGAACCCCCGCGGGGCCCCGCCGGAACCGCCACGCTGGTCGCACCTCGCACCGGCACTTCGACGGTGCGCGCTCCCGGTTCCGGACATCGGGCGGCGACTGCCGCCACCCACGACCGATGCTAGCCCGGCTGTGTGACGCGCGCGTCACACGGGCACGGCAACGGCGCCGGACCCGTGGATCCGGCGCCGTCGACGGACTGCTGCAGGGCGGTCGGCCCGCCCGGGGCGTCAGTCCTTTCCGGCCTTGACCTTGACGACCTTCTTCTCCCGGGTCGTCACCGCGTCCAGCACCAAGCCGGTGCCGATGGCGACCAGCCAGCTGTCCTTGGCGATCGGGGTGCCGGCCTGGGTTGGCCGCATCTTCCCGTCGTGCATGCCCGGGGTCTTCACGTAGAGCCCGAGCAGCCCGGACGCGAACCCGGCCAGCGTCAGGCCGGCAAGCCCGGCCGGCACCATCGGAGCGAGCAGGATGCCGCCGACCAGTACCTCGCCGGCGCCGAGCACCTTGGCGAAGGACGACGCCGGGATGCGCTTCAGGAATGGGTAGGTGCCGGTGGCGAAGCCGTGCAGACCCTGCGAGGTCTCCTCGTCGGCCTTCAGCTTCGTCAGGCCCGAGTTGAGGATGAACGCGCCGCTGGCGACCCGCAGGGGTGCCCGGCGCAACTTGGCGGCGATCGACACGGCCGTCTCCGATCTCTCGATGTCCATGGTCTCGATGGAGCTGTTCCCCGACGGCCCGCCAGGTGCTGACGGGGTCGTGCTGCACAGGATGCACCCCGACGTCGGTCCTGCACGGACCGGTACCCGCCGGGTGCCGGGTTCACGCCGGGCAGGACCCCGCCGCGTCAGGGCCGGCAGCGTCGGGGTCACCCCAGGTCAGGCTCCAGGGTGATGCCGGAGGCGGTCCTGATGATCTTGCTGCGCGCCGGGAACTAGCGCCGTAGCGTCTGCGTTCGTACAGGTGTGAGGATCGGTGGGCAACCGCCGGACCCTTGCAGAACGAGTCGCACGCAGCACCGGTTCCACAGCATCAGTTCCACAGCACCAGTTCCACAGCACAGGTCAACAGCACAAGACATCCGAGGAGCGTCACCGTGCAGAGCAGCAATCCCGCATTCCGGAATCTCAACAGGGGTGCCGGGCCCGGGGCGGTGGCCCCGCCGGTGCCCAGCGCCGACTACCTGCACCAGATGTACAACCAGCCGCCCGGGCAGGCGCCCGCGCGCGAGCGTTTCCTGACCCTGGACGACGTGGTTGCCAAGACCGCGACCACGCTCGGCGTCGGCATCGTCGCCGCCGTGCTGACGATGTACTTCTCCAGCACCTGGGTGCTCGCCATCCCGGCGCTGATCGTCGGCCTGGTGCTGTCGCTGGTCATCATCTTCAAGCAGTCGACGAACCCGGCGCTGATCCTGAGCTACGCGGCGGTCGAGGGCATCCTGCTCGGCGCGATCACCGGCGTCTTCGAGTCCATCCCGGGCTACGAGGGCATCGGCCTGCAGGCGCTGGTCGGCACCCTCGGTGTGTTCGGCGGCATGCTCGTCGTCTACAAGACCGGCGCCATCAAGGTGACGCCGAAGTTCACCAAGTTCATGGTGGGCGCGCTGATCGGCGTGCTGGTCCTGGTGGTCTTCCGGCTGATCTTCAGCCTGTTCTCCCCGGACAACGCGATGTCCAACGGCGGCGGGTTCTCCATCCTGATCTCGCTGGTGATCATCGCCGTTGCGGCCCTGTCGTTCCTGCTCGACTTCGACCAGATCGACAAGGCCATCACCGCCGGCGCCCCCGCCCGGATGGCCTGGTACTTCTCGTTCAGCCTGATGCTCACCCTGGTCTGGCTGTACCTGGAGATCCTGCGTCTCCTCGGGTACCTGCGCAGCGAGTGACCCACGCTCTCACGGGCCCGGAGCCCGGCGGTCTGATCCGCCGGCTCCGGGCCCGACCCGTCTCCGCCTGGCAGCACGGCGACCGCATCCCGGCCGCCCGGGCCGCGCTGGACGACCTGGCCGCCGCGGCGGCGCAGCAGGAGTGCCGGCCGGTGCCGGCGGTGCCGGACCTCGGGGCGCATGCCCTGGTCGACCAGCTCGAGGTGCTGTTCGCCGACGCCGCACGGTCCGGTGTCGACCCGGCGCTGATCCGCAGACTGACCGACGCACTCGCCACCCGGCTCGGTGTCACGGCCTGATCGTGCCAGGCCGGATCCGGATCACGGCACCACAGGATGGCTGCTCCAAGGGATCTCGGCACCACCGGGTCCCGGTCCGATCGGCGACCGGCCACCCAGGTGCACCACCCCGGCAGCGGACGGCGGGTCGGCCGGAACGCGAGCCGCGTCAGGCGGTCTCGGGCAGCCGCGCGGTGCCGTCGACGGCGCCGCCGGCCACCGGGCCGTCCGACTCCAAGGCCTCGAGCACGACCGGCAGCAGCGCCTCCACGGCCTTCGCGTAGCCCGTTCCCGACGGATGGAAGCGGTCCGGCGAGAAGAACTCCGGGTGCCCGTTGAAGTGGGGACTGACCAGCCGGCTCATCGACACCGCCCGGCCGCCGGACGCCACCGTGGCCCGCTCCTGGAGCGCGGCGAGCCGGTGCGACCAGCCGTGCAGCACACTGCGCAGCGGCTGCGGGATCGGCACGATCACCCCGAAGTCGGGACACGATCCGGCGACCACCGGTACCCCCTCGGCGCGCAGTGCCGCCACCGCATCGCCCAGCCTGTCCGCGGAGTGCCACGGGGACACCTTGTCCCGGATGTCGTTGGCGCCGGTCACGATCACCGCGACGTCGACGCCGTCGGCGAGCGTCCGGGCCACCTGGCCGGCGAGGTCGTCGGCACCGCTGCCGACCTTGCCGTGGCTGATCAGCCGGACCGGCCGTCCGGTGGCGTCGGCGATGCCCCGGGCCAGCAGCACCCCGGGCAGTTCCGCGGCGGTGCGGCAGCCGTAGCCGACGGAGGTCGAATCGCCGAGCATCGCGAAGGTCAAGGCATCCGGCGCGTCGGCAACCGGAACAGGCTCTGGGACGGGCGCGGCGACGGGCTCGGAGAGGGGCTCAGCCGCGCCGGGCAGGTACACCCCGTCGGCGAACGGCACCGGGAGGTCGGACGGCGCGTACCCGGGCGGCAGGTCGCCGACCGGCAGCAGCCCCTGCTCGCGGGCGGCGTCCAGGGCGTACCGCTCGATGGCGGACGTGGCGACCCGGCCCTGGCGGACCAGCGCGGCGAACGCCGCACCCGCCATGCCGGCGACCGCACCGGCCGTCGTGACCCCGATCAGCCCTGCCTTCACCGGACCAGAGAGCACCCCGCGCACCGCCGACTCCTTTCGTCTTGCTCATCATCCTGCGCCTGTCCTCGCTGCGTGGGCAAACCGATTGATCAGTGCCGTCCGTCACCGGAACGCCTGCCGCGGGCCGATAGGCTGGCGGGACAGCCGCACTCCCGAGGAGCCGCCCCGTGCGCTATGCCCAGTCCGTCGTCGAACTCGTCGGGAACACCCCGCTGGTCCGGTTGAACTCGCTCACCCGGGGGCTGCGGCCGCTGGTCCTGGCGAAGGTCGAGTACGTGAACCCGGGCGGGTCGGTGAAGGACCGGATCGCGGTGCGGATGATCGACGAGGCCGAGGCATCCGGGGCGCTGCAGCCGGGCGGCACCATCGTCGAGCCCACCAGCGGCAACACCGGTGTCGGCCTGGCCCTGGTGGCGCAGCAGCGCGGCTACCGCTGCGTGTTCGTCTGCCCGGACAAGGTGTCCGAGGACAAGCGGAACGTGCTGCGCGCGTACGGCGCCGAGGTGGTCGTCTGCCCGACCGCGGTCGCGCCGGAGGACCCGAACTCGTACTACTCGGTGTCCGACCGGCTGGTGCGCGAGATCCCGAAGGCGTGGAAGCCGAACCAGTACGCCAACCCGGCGAACCCGGCCAGCCACTACGCCTCCACCGGACCCGAGATCTGGGCCGACACCGAGGGCCGGGTCACGCATTTCGTGGCCGGCGTCGGCACCGGCGGCACCATCTCCGGCACCGGCCGCTACCTCAAGGAAGTGTCCGAGGGGCGGGTGCAGGTGATCGGCGCCGATCCCGAGGGCTCGGTCTACTCCGGTGGCACCGGCCGGCCGTACCTGGTCGAGGGCGTCGGCGAGGACTTCTGGCCCGATGCCTACGACCGCACCGTGGCGGACGAGATCGTCGCGGTGTCCGACTCCGACTCGTTCGAGATCACCCGGCGGCTGGCCCGGGAGGAGGGGCTGCTGGTCGGCGGGTCCTGCGGGATGGCCGTGGCGGCGGCGCTCACGGTCGCCGAGCGGCTGACCGAGGACGACGTGCTGGTCGTGCTGCTGCCGGACGGCGGCCGCGGCTACCTGTCCAAGATCTTCTCCGACACCTGGATGGCCTCCTACGGTTTCGTCTCCAACGAGGGCTCCGCGACGGTCGGCGACGTGCTGCGCGGCAAGAGCGGGCGGCTGCCCTCGCTGGTGCACACCCACCCCACCGAGACGGTCCGCGACGCGGTCGAGATCCTGCACGAGTACTCGGTCTCGCAGATGCCGGTGGTGTCCGCGGAGCCGCCGGTGATGGCCGGCGAGGTGGTCGGCTCGGTGTCCGAGCGGGCGCTCCTCGAAGCCCTGTTCACCGGCAAGGCAGCGCTGGCCGATGCGGTGTCCGCACACATGGACCCGGCGTTCCCGCTGGTCGGGTCCGGCGAGGACATCCCGACCCTGCGGCACGCGCTGGAGGGCCGGGACGCGGTCATGGTGGTCGACGACGGCAAGCCCGCCGGCGTCCTCACCCGGGCCGACCTGCTGGCGTTCGTCGCCTCCTGACCGGGCGTTCCCCGATCAGCCCGGCCCGGATGCCTTGCGGCGCGGGCTGATCCGGCCGACGGCCACCCCGGCCAGGCACACCACGCCGCCGATCACCGCACCCCATGGCGGCACCTCGGAGAGCAGCGCCCACGACATCAGGATCACCATCGCCGGCACCACGTAGGTGGTCGCCCCGAGCCGGCCGGCCGGCATCCGCTTGAGGGCGTAGGCCCAGGTGGTGAAGGCCAGTGCGGTCGGGAAGATGCCGAGGTAGACGGCCGTCCACAGCTGCCCGGCGGTGGCGGTGCCGGCGTCGGAGACCAGCGCGGGCGCGAACGGCAGGCAGACCACAGCACCCAGGGCGCAGCCGAGGAAGGTGACCATCAGCGGCGACACCCGGGCCAGCAACGGCTTCTGCGCGACCACCCCGGCGGCGTAGGTGACGGCGGCGACCAGGCAGAGCACGACGCCCAGCACGCTGTTCCCGTTCGAGGTGTGCAGCGAGGTGGAGATCCCGACGATCACCGCCCCGGCGAAACTGACCAGCAGGCCGGCCACCAGCAACCGCGGGAACCCTTCCCGCAGCAGCCATCCCGCCAGCAGCGCGATCACCAGCGGGCCGATGTTGACCAGCATGGCGGCCGTCCCGGCGTCGACCTCGCGCTCGCCGGCGTTGAGCGCGACGTTGTAGACGCCGAACCACAGCACGCCGGAGGCGATCACCAGCCACCAGTCCCGGCCGCGGGGCAGCTTCTCCCGCCGGACCAGTACCAGGACACCGAGCACCACCGCGGCGACCAGCAGCCGGAGCAGCGCCAGCGGCCCGGGGCGAAGCCCCTCGGAGGCACTGCGGATCCCGACGAAGGCCGACGCCCAGAAGATGACCGTGACCAACACCGCCGCCCAGGCCTGCCAGCCCACCCCGGCGGGGGCCTGCGGGGACTGCTGCGGCTGGACGGTGCGCTCGGTCACCGGGTGACCGTAGCCCCGGTCACCGACAGCCGCCGCCGGGTTTCCGGACCGGCCCTGCCGACCCCGCTGCCGGTCGGCGGAGGGCCCGGATGCGGACGAATCCGCCCGGCGGCACCACATTCCCCTCGCCCGTGCGCGACACTGGGAGCGGACCGGGTTGCCCCCGGCAGTCCCGAGCCGGGGAGCACGCGATGACCCAACTGCCCGCACCGTACGAGTTGGCGCAGCAGGACGACCTGGCGGCCGCACTCGGCGCCGGGCTGGCGGTCACCTGCGCGGGGATCACCGGCTGGATGCTGGGCAGCTTCAGCTACCGCGGCCTGGACAGCGCCATCCGGGCCGGGGTCGATCTCGAGGACTGGCCGGCGCCCGCCGCGCTGACGATCGTCGGCTGGGGCGCGGCGACCGTGCTGATGGTGCTCGGCGCCCTGCTGCTGCTCTTCCGCCGCGGCCGCGGGCTGCTGGTCTTCGGTGCCCTGGTCTCGGTGGTGATCACCGCGATCGCCCAGTTCTCCTACGACATCGGGACCGTACGGTCCCCGGTCGAGCAGTGGCCGCTGTACTGGGGCGGGGTGGTCGTCCTGGTACTGGCGCTGTTGCCGGCCACCAAACGCTGGGTCCGCCGGGCCCCGGCCCCGGCCGCGATCGGCACCGCCCCGCAGGCGACGGTCTGGCCGGGCACCTGACACTCGGCGGCGGATCCCCGGCACCCCGCCGGAGCCGCGGCCGGAGAGGGACTCCGGCGGCACTACCCTGACCGGCATGACGTCCGCGCCCGTGCCCCCGACCACCGACGGCTTCTCCACCCGGGCCATCCATGCGGGCCAGGACCCGGAGGCGACCACCGGCGCGGTCGCGGTGCCGATCTACCAGACCTCCACGTTCGCACAGGACGTCGCGGGCGAGACCCGCGCCGGCTACGACTACTCGCGTGCCGGCAACCCGACCCGCACCGCGTTGGAGGTGGCGCTGGCCGATCTCGAGGGCGGCCGGTCCGGCCACGCCTTCGCGTCCGGCATGGCGGCGGCCGACGCCGCGGTGCGGGCGATGCTGCGTCCCGGCGATCACCTGATCATCCCGAACGACGCCTACGGCGGCACCTTCCGGCTGATCGACAAGATCGGCGTGCCCTGGGGTCTCACCTACACCGAGGTGCCGCTGTCGGACCTGGACGCGGTGGCCGCGGCGATGACCGACCGGACGAAGCTCATCTGGTGCGAGACGCCGACCAACCCGCTGCTCGGCATCTCCGACATCGCCGGGCTGGCCGGGCTCGCGCACGACCGCGGAGCCCGGCTGGTCGTCGACAACACCTTCGCCACACCGTATCTCCAGCTGCCGCTGGCCCTCGGCGCGGACGTGGTGCTGCACTCCACGACCAAGTACATCGGCGGTCACTCCGACGTGATCGGCGGCGCGCTGGTCACCGCGGACGCGGAACTGGGCGAGGACTTCGCCTTCCACGCCAAGTCGATGGGCGGGGTGGCCGGGCCGTTCGACGCCTGGCTCACGCTCCGCGGACTCAAGACCCTCGCCGTCCGGATGGACCGGCACTGCGACAACGCCGACGCGGTGGCCGACATGCTGTCCGAGCACCCGAAGGTCGGCCGCGTGTACTTCCCGGGTCTGTCCACCCACCCCGGCCACCACGTCGCGGCCGGCCAGATGAGCCGGTTCGGCGGGATGGTCTCGTTCACCGTCCGCGGCGGCCGCGAGGAAGCCGTGAAGGTCTGCTCGCGGACCCGGCTGTTCACCCTCGCCGAGTCGCTCGGCGGGGTCGAGTCGCTGATCGAACACCCCGGCCTGATGACCCACGCGAGTGTCGCCGGGACCGGCCTGGAGGTGCCGGACGACCTGATCCGGCTGTCCGTCGGCATCGAGGACCTCGACGACCTGCTCGCGGATCTCACCGACGCCCTGGCCTGACCTGCACGCCGGCCGGGCCGCACTCCGAGCGCCCCGTCCGACCTGGCGGAAACGCCACGGACGGTGCGCATCCCGGCCACAATCGATGGCGACACCGCAGGCATGCATCGGGACAGGAGGCGGTGGATGAGCGCGCAGAGCAGCACCCGCACCCGCGAGGTGCCGGCGCCGCAGGATCCGGCCGGGTTCGCCCTCGCGATCGACATCGGCGGGACGAAACTCGCCGCGGCACTGGTCAGTGCGCAGGGCGAGATCGTCGCCGGCCACCGGGTGCCCACCCCCGACGGCGACGGCGAGGCGCTGTTCAGGGCCCTGTGCGACGCGATCGACCCGGCGCTGCACGCGGTCGGGCTGGAGCCGGAGGAGATCGGCGGGCTGGCCGGGGTCGGGGTGGCCACCGCCGCGCCGATGGACCGGGACGCCGGCACGGTCTCTCCGGTGAACATCCCGGGCTGGCGCAACTTCCCGCTACGGGACCGGTTGATGGACCGCTACGAGATCACCGGGATCCGGATGATCGGCGACGCGGTCGCGGTGGCGGTCGCCGAGCACTGGCGCGGCGCCGCCCAGGGCCGGCGCAACGTCCTGGGCATGGTGGTCTCCACCGGCGTCGGCGGCGGGCTGATCATCGACGGCAAGGCGGTCGAGGGCACCACCGGCAACGCCGGGCACATCGGTCACGTGAGTGTCGATCCGTACGGGCCGGAGTGCGTCTGCGGCGGCCGCGGTTGCCTGGAGGCGATCGCATCCGGGCGCAGCATCGCCCGCTGGGCGGCGCAGCACGGCATGGCGGGTGCTCCCGGGCAGGCGGTCGACGAACGGGACGCCGGAGCGGTTGCCGCGGCCGCACGCCGTGGGGACCCGGTGGCGCTGGCCACCTTCCGCCGCGCCGGCGAGGCGATCGGGATGGCGGTCGCCGGTGCGGTCACCCTGCTCGACCTCGACGTCGTGGTGATCGGCGGGGGAGTGGCCCAGGCCGGCCGGGTGCTCTTCGACCCGATCGACGACGGCTACGCCCGGTACGCCGCGCTCGGCTACAGCTCCTCGCCGCGGGTGGTGCCGGCCGTGCTCGGCGGGGACGCCGGCATCGTCGGGGCCGCCGCCGTGGTGCACCGGCCGGAGATCTACCGCCCCGGATCGCACCGCGGCTGACCCGGCCGCGGCCGGGCCCGGTCGCGGGTGCGTACGGATCGGGCGCGGCTGGCAGGATGGGCGTCCATGAGCGACTCCCAGCCGGCGGCCGGAAACGCCGCCACCATGACCGTCGACGTGGCGCAGGTGCGGGAGGCGGCGCAGCGGCTCGACGGTGTCGTGCGCCGCACCCCCATGGAGTCCTCCAGGCCGCTGGCCGCGCTGGTGGACGGGCCGGTCTACCTGAAGTGCGAGAACCTGCAGCGCACCGGCTCGTTCAAGATCCGCGGCGCGTACACCCGCATCTCCCGGTTGACGGACGAGGAGCGCGCCGCCGGGGTGGTGGCGGCCAGCGCCGGCAACCACGCCCAGGGCGTCGCCCTCGCCGCCTCGTTGCTCGGCATCGAGGCGACGGTGTTCATGCCGGTCGGCGCCTCGATCGCCAAGCTGTCCGCGACCCGCGCCTACGGCGCCACGGTGCACCTGGTCGGCGAGACCCTCGAGGAGTCACTCGTCGAGGCAAGGGCTTTCGCCGCCCGCACCGGAGCCGTGCTGGTGCACCCGTTCGACCACCCGGACGTGCTGCGCGGCCAGGGCACCGTCGGACTGGAGATCCTCGAGCAGGTACCGGATGTCGCGACCGTCGTGGTGGCCACCGGTGGTGGCGGCCTGATCTCGGGGATTGCGGCGGTGATCAAGGAGCTGCGACCCGACGTCCGGGTGGTCGGGGTGCAGGCCGAGCAGGCCGCCGCGTGGCCGGGCTCGCTGGCGGAAGGCAAGCCGGTCCGGTTGCAGCGGATGAGCACGCTGGCCGACGGCATCGCGGTCGGCGAGCCGACCGCCCTGACCTACAGCCACGTCTCGACCCTGGTCGACGAGATCGTCACGGTCAGCGAGAACCAGCTGTCCCGGGCGATGCTGCTGTGCATGGAGCGCGCGAAGCTGGTGGTCGAGCCGTCCGGTGCGGCCTCGGTCGCCGCGATCATGGCCGACCCGGCCCGGTTCGCGCCGCCGGTGGTGGCCGTGCTGTCCGGCGGCAACATCGACCCGCTGGTGCTGCTGCACGTCACCGAGCACGGCCTGGTCGCGGCCGACCGGTTCCTGTCCGCGCGGATCGAGATCTCCGACCGCCCGGGGTCGCTGGCCCGGCTGCTGTCCACCCTGGCCGGGCTCGGCGCGTCGGTGGTCGACGTCGAGCAGTCCCGGCTCGGCTCCGGTCTGGCGCTGGGTGACGTCGAGGTGGCGCTACGGCTGGAGTGCCGCGGCGCCGAGCACCGGCTGCAGCTGCTCGAGGTGCTGGAGGAGATCAGCGTCCGGGTGCTGGACCACAGCTGACCGGCCCTGCTGCAGCGGGCCCTCGGGGACAGCAGAACGCCCGCCGGCTGCTGCCTGCGGGCGTTGCTGGTGCTTGGTGCTGGCTGGAGTGACCCGGTCAGCCGGCGAACGGCGTCGCCGCGACCACGGTGACCTTCTGGGTGCGGCCGTTGGGCAGCAGGTACTCGCGGTTCTCGCCCGGGGTGGCCCCGAGGATCGCGGCGCCGAGCGGCGACTGCGGCGAGTAGACCTGCAGCGACCCGTGGGCGCCCTCCTCGCGGTTGCCCAGCAGGAAGGTCTCCTGGTCGTCGTCGTCCCCGTCGTAGGAGATGGTGACCTGCATGCCCTGCTCGACGACACCGTCGTCGGCCGGCCGCACACCCACCTCGGCGTTGCGCAGGAGCTCCTGGATCTTGCGGATCCGCTCCTCCTGGCGCGCCTGCTCGTCGCGGGCGGCGTGGTAGCCACCGTTCTCCTTGAGGTCGCCTTCCTCGCGGCGGTCGTTGATCTCCGCCGCGATCACGGGCCGCTGGGCGACGAGGTCGTCCAGCTCCTTCTTCAGCCGGTCGTGCGCTTCCTGGGTCAGCCACGCAGTGCTGCTGGTCATCGCCGTTCCTCCTGATCCTTCTGTCTGTGCCCGGGACCGGTGACGCGGGCTCCGTGCCCGGTACCGCTGTGGGGTGCCGCCACCGCCGGAGGCGGTTCCGCGGAGGTCGGGGATGCGGCCGTTCCCACCCGAGGCGGTCGCGAGTCGCGTTCCCGATCCCGGAGCGGCGTCCTTCGCTGGTGCGCCCGTGTCCCGATCGAAAAAATCTCGCGGCCATCCCACGTGGGCGTGGAGTGGCCGCGAGTTCCCGGACATTTTAACACCAGTTCGTCCTGTCCGGCCCGGATCGCACGGAAACCGCCGGCCGCTCCGAGGTACCTGACCTGCGCCGACCGTCGTCCTGCTCGCGAAGGCCGCCGGCCGGGACGGTGCCGGCCGGGGTGTTCACCGGCAGCTGAGCCGGTGCGGTCCGGGTCGTCCCCGGCGAGGGGGAGAATGGTTCCGGACGGGCGCCGGGGAACCGGCGGGTGCGTCTGCTGTTGTCGGGACTGTGTGGTGCCGACGGTGCTGTACCGAGATCGATCTGGAGCGATGGTGAGCGAGACAACGAGCCCTCAGGATGCCGCGGCCGCGTCGGTGAACGGCGTCAACGGCACCGATCCGGCGGCTGTCGTCGAGGCCGGCGCGGACCTGCCCGCGGGCGTGCCGCAGGAGCTGGTCGACGCGGCCGAGGCACGTGCGGTGGCCGCCGCCGCCGCGCCGCTGCGGCTGATGGCGGTGCACGCGCACCCGGACGACGAGTCCAGCAAGGGCGCGGCCAGCCTGGCCAAGTACGCCGCCGAGGGCGTGGGCGTGATGGTGGTGTCCTGCACCGGCGGCGAGCGCGGCGACATCCTCAACCCTAAGTTCCAGCACGGCGGGATCGACATCCCCGTCCTCCGGCAGACCGAGATGGCAAGGGCCGCACAGATCCTCGGCGTCGCCCACACCTGGCTGGGCTACGAGGACTCCGGCTACCACGAGGGCCCGAAGGACACCTGGGAGCTGCCGCCGGGCAGCTTCGCCGACCGCGACCCGGCCGAGGAGATCGAGGCCCTGGTGCGGGTGGTTCGCGCTTTCCGCCCGCACGTGATGACCACCTACGACGAGAACGGCGGCTACCCGCACCCGGATCACATCCGGTGTCACGTGGTGTCGATGGGGGCCTTCGAGGCGGCCGGCGACCCGGATGCTTTCCCGGACGCCGGTGAGCCCTGGCAGCCGCTGAAGCTCTACTACAACGCCGGCTTCTCCCGGGAGAAGATCGTCGCCATCAACGAGGCCGTCCGGGCGCGGACCGGTGAGGGCCCGTACGACGAGTGGATCGCCCGGTTCGCCGAGATGGACAAGAAGCGGGAGGCCGACGGCCACCCGCGGCAGGACCCGGGCGAGCGCACGACCACCAGGGTGCCGGCCGCCGATTTCTTCGACCAGCGGGACGCGGCGCTGAAGGCGCACGAGACCCAGATCGATCCGGAGTCGCACTGGTTCGCCATCCCGCGCGATGTCGAGGCCTCCGTCTGGGGGACCGACGACTACGAACTGGCCAGGGCGCTGGTCGACACCTCGCTGCCCGAGGACGACCTGTTCGCCGGCATCCGGGAGAAGGTCCGCTCGTGACCGGCTCCGACCTGCTGGCCCGGGTCCACCTGCTGGTGGTCGAGACCACGCCGGCCGAGGTCGACCCGAGCACCGGCAAGGGCCCCGAGTGGGGCAAGGCCGCGCCGATCGGCCTGCTGGTGATCGTGCTGCTGTGCGTCGCTTGCTATTTCCTCGCCCGGTCGTTCTCCAAGAACATCCGCAGGGTCCCCACCAGCTTCGACCCGCCCGCCCCGGAAACCCCGACGGCCGAGGGTCGCGACGAGTCCGCGCAGGCCACCGCGACCGTCGCCGCCACCGGCGACGCCGCACCGTCAGCTCCCGCCGGCACCGACGACCCGCCGGCGGCCGGCCGCGCCTGAGTCAGACCGGCGAACTCGCCACTGGTCGCTGGGCGGTCGGCTTTCATCTTTCCCGGGTACCACTGGGGGGAGATGATCGTCGTCGACCCGCAGGAGTTCTCTTCCATGCCCCACCGCCTCGCCTCGGCGATGAGCTCGTACCTGCTGCAGCACGCGGACAACCCGGTCGACTGGTGGGAGTGGGAGCCCGCGGCGTTCGCCGAGGCCCGCGAGCGGGACGTGCCGGTCCTGCTGTCCGTCGGGTACGCCGCCTGCCACTGGTGCCACGTGATGGCGCACGAGTCGTTCGAGGACGAGGCGACGGCGGCCGAGATCAACGCCGGGTTCGTGGCGATCAAGGTGGACCGCGAGGAGCGGCCGGACGTCGACGCCGTCTACATGACCGCGGTCCAGGCGCTGACCGGCCAGGGCGGCTGGCCGATGACCTGCTTCCTGACCCCGGACGGCGCTCCCTTCTACGCCGGCACCTACTTCCCGCCCGAGCCGCGCCACGGCATGCCGTCGTTCCGGCAGGTGCTCACCGCCGTCCGCGAGGCCTGGACCGGTGATCGCAGCCGGCTGACCGACGCGGCGGCGGACATCGCGCGCAGCCTCCGGGAGACCGCCGATGCGCCCACCGGCGGCGAGCTACCGGGACCGGGTGCCCTGGACCTGGCCGCCCGGTCGGTGGTGTCGACGATCGACCCGATCGCCGGTGGCTTCCGCGGTGCACCCAAGTTCCCGCCGGCGATGATCTGCGAGTTCCTGCTCCGCCACGCGGAACGAACGGGATCGGCGGAGGCGCTGCAGGCGGTCGAGGTCACCCTGGACGGGATGGCGCGGGGCGGCATCCATGACCAGCTGGCCGGCGGCTTCGCCCGCTACAGCGTCGACAGTGCCTGGCATGTACCGCATTTCGAGAAGATGCTGGACGACAACGCCCTGCTGCTGCGGCTGTACGCACACCATGCCCGGCTCACCGGATCCGCCCGTTCGGCAGCGGTCGCGCGGTCGACGGCCCGGTTCCTGCTCGACGAGCTGCGGACCGACGAGGGGGTGTTCGCCGCCTCGTTGGACGCGGACACCGGTGGGGTGGAGGGTGCCACCTACGTCTGGACCGACGAACAGCT
Organism: Nakamurella alba; assembly: GCF_009707545.1. NCBI lineage: Bacteria > Bacillati > Actinomycetota > Actinomycetes > Nakamurellales > Nakamurellaceae > Nakamurella > Nakamurella alba. The sequence continues at coordinate 610,488 of NZ_WLYK01000001.1, forward strand.
CGCCGGGGCCGCAGGTGTCGCCGACGCCGCGGCCGCGCGCCGGTGGTTCGCCGCCGACGGCCCCGAGGTGGAGGAGGTTGGCGGGCACGTCCTGCGGCTGCCGGCCGATCCCGACGACCCGGTGCGGTTCGAAGGTCTGCGTGCCCGGCTGCTGGCGGTCCGGCAGCACCGTCCGCAGCCGTCCAGGGACGACATCGTCGTGCTGCGCAGCAATGCGTTGGCAGCGGTCGCCCTCGCCGAGGCAGGCCTGTCGATGGACGAGCCGGAATGGGTCGACGCCGCCGCGACGGCGCTCGAGACACTGGTGCGGGTGCACCTGGTGGACGGGCGGTGGCGTCGGTCCTCCCGTGGCGGGCGGCCGGGTCCGGGCGCCGCGGTGCTCGCCGACGTGGCCGGAACGGCAGCGGCGATGCTCGCCGTGCACCAGTCACGACCCGGTGACGGATGGCTCGGCCGGGCCGAGCAGGTGCTGATGGCGGCGACCGGCGACTTCCGCGCGCCTGACGGCACGTGGTATGACACCGCCGATGGGGCAGAGGATCTCGTGATGAGGCCGCGGGATGTCACCGACGGGGCCGCACCGGGCGGGCCGTCCACGATCGCCGATGCGCTGCTCACCGCCGCCGCGCTCACCGGGCGGAGCGACCTGCGCGAGGAGGCCGAGCGGATCCTGGCCTCGGTCGCCGCGCTGGTCGACCGGGCGCCGCGGGCCGTGGGCAACTACCTGGCCGTCGCGGAGGCGATGGTCACCGGACCGCTGCAGATCGCGGTGAGTGGTCCCGATGGGCCGGAGCGCGATGCTCTCGCGCTGGCAGCCGCGACAGGGATGCCCGGGGGATCGGTGATCGAGGCCGGGCCGCCGGACCTGCCCGGGGCACCGCTGTTGGCCGGCCGTCCGCTGGTCGGCGGACGGCCGGCGGTCTACGTGTGTCGTGGGTTCGTCTGCGACCGGCCGGTCACCGAGGTCACCGATCTGGAGTCGGTGCTCGGCGCCCCACCGGTCTGACGCGCTGATCCGGTCAGAGGCCCTGGCCGACCCAGTAGGACTGGGCACCGGCCTGCTCCCAGGACTCGGCGTTGGTCTGCGCGGAGACGGAGTTGCCGTACTGCTGGTAGCCGTAGGCCATCTGCGCGTCGGCCTGGTCGGCCTGCGCGAGGATCCCGTCGTACCGGCCGTCCTGGTTCATGGTGTCGATGGTCTGGCCGTAGGCGGCGTACTGCTCGTTCATCTGCGCGACCTGGCCGTCCAGGGTGGCGGTGGTCTGGTCGTAGGCCTGGTTCGCCATCTGGTTGAGGTCCGCCACCGAAGGCAGGCCCATCGGGTTGGCGTCGTACCCGGGGATCTGGGTGTCGTAGGAGTAGGAGCCGTATCCGCTGTCGTACGACTCCGCACCGTACGACCCGGCGCCGTACTCGCCGGCGTAGCCGTAGCCGTAGGAGGCGCCGCCCTCGTAGGTGCCGTAGCCGTAGGTCGCGGTGCCGTAGCCGTACCCGTACTCGCTGCCGTACTCGTCCATGGGTCGCTCCCGGAGGGTGGGCCCGTCGTGTGCGGGCCGGTTGCACACTCCGATGCGACTCGCTGTCGATCGGTTCCCGATGGATCCGTCCGATTTCTCCGGTTCTTCGCTGCGTCGCGATCCGCCGAATCGGGATCGACTCTGCTGTCGTATTGTCCTGACATATCGAACGAGGAGTGCGTATGGCCGACGAGGACGACGAGATCACCTTCCGGACCCGCAAGTGGGTCCGCCCGGAAGACCTCAACCCGAACGGCACGCTGTTCGGCGGGAGCCTGCTGCGCTGGATCGACGAGGAAGCGGCGATCTACGCGATCCTGCAGCTCGGCAACGGCCGGGTGGTCACCAAGTACATGTCCGAGATCAACTTCGTGAGCTCGGCGCGGCAGGGCGAACTGGTCGAGATGGGACTGCGGGCAACGGCTTTCGGACGCACCTCGATCACCCTGCGGGCGGCGGTGCGGAACATGATCACCCGGCGGAACATCCTGACGATCGAGAAGGTCGTCATGGTGAACGTCGGCGAGGACGGCGTGCCCGCTCCGCACGGCTACACCGAGATCACCTACAACCGGGATCGCATGCACCTCGACTGACCGTTCGGGGCCCGGAGGCGTTGATCGTCGGCCGCAGGGGTACCGATAAGCGACAACGGATCACCGGCCGGTGCGGACAGCCGTGGTCGGATCCACCCAGGAGGGATCGACATGACCGGCGACACGGACGACACCCGCAAGGACTTCGAAGAGGCCGTCAACATGTCCCCCGGGAGCCTGGAGAAGTGGTTGCAGACCGACAACTCCAGGGAATCCGGCCAGCACAAGGGCGGAGGTGAGTCCACCGGCCACCATTCGGGACGGCGGATCGTCGAGATCCTGCGGAAGACCAAGGACGACCTGACCGAGGACGACCTCGCCCACATGCGCAAGGTGGTGGGGTATGTGAAGCGGCACCTGGCGCAGCGACCGAGCGGTGACATCCGGGACACCACTTGGCGGTATTCGCTGATGAACTGGGGCCACGACCCGACGAAGAAGTAGCCGCCGATGTCGGGGTATCCGGTGACGCCGGACGGGCGCTACCTCGTCGTCCGCGGCCGGCTCTGGCGGCGGTCCGACCCGCTGCTCACGGAGGAGCAGCGGCAGCAAGCGGTGAACGCGCTGATGGACGCCCGCCGCGCGGTCGCCGCGGCGAAGCGGGCCGACGACGACACGGCGCTGGCCGCGGCCCGGGCCGCGGTGCAGGCGGCGAAGGAAGCCCTGGGCGAGCGAGGTCCGGTGTGGTGGGACGACGACGAACCCGACCTCACCCGACACCCGGCGCGCACCACGCCCTATGCGGAGTGGTGGGCGTCCGTCGCAGGCAGTGACTGACGGGCCTACATCCACCAGCGGACGACCAGCCGCGACCGGCCTTCCCGTCAGTGGAGTCCGGGCGGGCGATCGGGTCACGCGGGGTCTCGGGGCCGCTTCGGGCGCCCGGCGGATCAGGCCTCGGCGAAGAACCAGGCGACGTACCCGGTGCTCAACCAGTAGTGACGTGCCTGAGGATCCCAGCCCCACGACAACTGCCCCATGGGAAGGGATCCCGGGTCGTCGCCGAGAATGCAGTCGGGACCGCTCGGCGTCCCGAGGTCGAGGGTGAAGTCGCCGAGAGCGGATGTGGGGTCGACCTCGGTCACCGCCCCGTAGGTGTGCACCCCGCACTGACTGACCCCGGTGGCTGTCCCGCTGCCGAAGGTCAGCACGAACGAGGCGTCGTCGTGCATCAGGTCCGCGCCGCCGGCATCGGTGAGCGTCCTGACCAACCGGAAACTGTGGCCGTCCAGGTCCGCCAGACTCCGGGGATGGCCGGCCGCCGGGCCGGATCCGGATGGTGAGGTGGTGCTGTCAGAGCTCCTGGTGTCCGGGGTGTGCGTGGCGGGTGCCGAATCGACGGGGACGTCCGATACCGGTCCGGTTCCGGTAGGCCACCCCGGCGATTGCAGATCCGACGACGGCAGATCCGACGACGGTGCGGGTGCCGGATCGACAGGGACGTCCGACACCGGACCGATGGAGCCGGCGACCAGGGGTGACGCCGAACTCGTGACCGGGCCGTTCGTCGACACGCCGGAGAAGTCCCGGGCACTCGTCGCTCCCGGTGTGGCCGCACATCCGCTGACGAGTGCCACCAGCGCGGCAGCAGCCACGAGCAGGGCTGCGTCCGACCCTCGCTTCGACCCCATGAGCGCTCCTCGCATCGTCCGGACTCGTCGACAGCAGGACGGAACAGTCCGCTCGCCCGTTGCACGACGAACGCACATCTGCCTCTTACTTGTGCAACGTTTGCAAGCGTGTAATCATGTAATCAACAACGAGAACAGGAGGTTCCCGTTTCGACGAGTACGAGGAGTACCGACATGAGAAGGCATCCTTTCGAAGCGATGTTCAGTGCCGACGGACCCGAGGGCGAAGGTGGCCCGGGCCCGCGCGGACGACGCGGCCCCGGTGGCCGCGGGTTCGGACCGGGGCGCGGCTTCGGCCCCGGCGGTCCGGGCGGACCCCGTGGTCCGCGCGGCGGTGGCCGCGGCGGACGTGGAGGTCCCGAGGTCCCCGATGCGAGCGACGCCGCCGGCTGGTTCGCCGGTCGGCTGCCCGGTGACTGGTTCACCGGCGCCCCCGAGGTGATCGTGGACCGTGACGAGATCACGGTGCTGGGAGAGCTCCCGGCACTGGAGAACGCCGGTGGCGACGCCGCGACGATCGCGGCCGCCGAGGCCGGACGGATCTCCCGGTTCCGCGAGGACACCCGCGAGCAGCGGATCGAGATCGCCCAGCAGGCGCAGTTCCGCTACCGCCGCGAGGTCTCCTGGGGCGCCCGCCAGGGCGGCACCGAGGAGCTGTTCACCACGGCATCCGTCCCGGTGATGACCCGGCTGCGCCAGCCCGAGCGGCAGATCCTGGACACCCTGGTCGATTCCGGGGTCGCCCGGTCCCGCGCCGACGCCCTGGTCTGGGCCGTCCGCCTGGTCGGCGAGCACGCCGACAGCTGGCTCGGTGAGCTGCGCGAGGCGATGGAGCAGGTCAACCGGGTCCGGGACAAGGGTCCCGACCTGGGCTGATCCCCGACACACGAAGGGCGCCACCGGAATCCCGGTGGCGCCCTTCGTCGTCAACGGCCGGGTGTGATCAGCCGAGCAGGGCCAACCAGATCGCCACGCAGTGGCAGGCCGCGGCCAGCGACACGGCGGCGTGGAACAGCTCGTGGTACCCGAAGGTCAGCGGCCAGGGGTTGGGGCGCCGGGTCGCGTAGAACACGGCCCCGACCGTGTAGAGCAGGCCGCCCGCGACGATCAGCACGAAGGGCGCGACACCGGCATGGGTCAGCAGCTCCGGCGTGACGAAGATGGCCACCCAGCCGAGCGCGATGTAGAAGGGCACGCCCAGCCAACGCGGCGCGTGCGGGAACAGCATCTTTAGCCCGACGCCGCCCAGGGCACCGACCCACACCGTCCAGAGCACCCAGTTGCCGGTGGTCGGCGGCAGCGCCAGCGCGGCGATCGGCGTGTAGGTCCCGGCGATGAACACGAAGATCATCGAGTGGTCGGCGCGCTTCATCCAGGTGCGCGCCCGGGTGGAGACCCAGACGTGCCGGTGGTAGGTCGCACTCACCGAGAAGAGCCCGATGATGGTGGCCGCGTACACCGCACAGGCGAACGCCGCCCCGGCGCCCCGGAGGGTCGCGGCCAGCACCACCAGCGAGATCCCCATCGCCACCGCGACATACGCGGAGTAGAGGTGGATCCAGCCCCGGGCCCGGGGCCTGGTGGCGGGGGAGGGGCGGTCGAGCAGTGCGGCCGTCATGCCGTCCATGGTGCCTGGTCCCGGACGTTCCGGCGACCGTTCGTGGGTGACTCCACAGGCGATGCACCGGGATCACTCATCGGCCGGTCACCGGGCGGGCCCGGGTCCACGTCACGTGGCCGTGGCCCGGCCGGGTGCTGGTCGTAGAGTGACCGCGTGCGGCTCCCGGCTCTCGTCTACCGCCTGTACGAGTCCCGCATCGCCCGGGGACTCACCGGCGGGGCCCTCCCGCACCACATCGGCGTCATCATCGACGGCAATCGGCGCTGGGCCCGGAAGAGCGGTCTGGCCAACGTCAACGACGGCCACCGGGCCGGCGCCGCGCACATCGCGAACCTGTTGCAGTGGTGCTCCGAGGGCGGGATCCCGATGGTCACCCTGTGGCTGCTGTCCACCGACAACCTCCGCAGACCGGACGACGAGCTGCAGCCGCTGCTGTCGATCATCACCGATGTCGTCGACGACCTGGCCGCGCCGGACCAGCCGTGGAAGCTCCGCATGGTCGGGGCGATGGACGTGCTGCCGCCGTGGATGGCGACCCGGCTGTCGGCGGCCGAGATGCGGACCGCCGACCGCACCGGTGTCGAGGTGAACATCGCCGTCGGGTACGGCGGCCGGCAGGAGATCGCCGATGCCGTGACCTCCTACCTGCGCACCGGCGCCGCGGCCGGGCGGTCGCTGGACCAGTTGATCGACGGCCTGGACGTGGATGCGATCGGCGACCACCTCTACACCTCGGGCCAGCCGGATCCGGACCTGGTCATCCGGACCTCGGGTGAGCAGCGGCTGTCCGGCTTTCTGCTCTGGCAGAGCGCGCACTCCGAGTACTGGTTCTACGAGGCGGACTGGCCGGATTTCCGCCGGGTCGACTTCCTCCGGGCGCTGCGTGACTACGCCGCCCGGCACCGCCGCTTCGGCGAGTGAGCCGCCGGGGCTAGCGTTGGCCGCCATGACCGCCACCGACGACCTCGTCACCGGATATCTCGAGCTCGGACTGCGGTTCGACCGGCTGGTCGACGGGTTCGTCGACGCCTACACCGGGGACCCGGCCGTCGGGCAACGGGTCGCCGACGAACCGATGCCGACCGCGGACGACCTGCTCGACCAGGCCCGGAACCTGCTCTTCGCGCTGCCCGACGCCGGCCTGCCCGCCGACCGGGAGGAGTTCGTCCGGGCCCACCTGGCCGCGCTGGAGCAGAACGCCGCTCGGCTGGCCGGCCGGGAGATGACGCTGGTGGAGGAGGTCGCCGCCTACTTCCAGGTCGACATCGCCCTGGTGGACACCGACGTCTACGCCCAGGCACACCAGGACATCGCGGAGCTGCTCGGCGGGTCGGGGCCGGTCGGCGAGCGGCTGTCGGCCGTGCGCGGCGCCGAGGCCTGCCCGCCGGAACTGGTGGAGCCGGCGGTCCGTGCCCTGGCCGCGGCACTGCGCGACCGGGTGGTACCGGCCGCCGGCCTGGAGCCCGGCGAGCACATCGACTTCGAGATCGAACGGGACGTCGCCTGGAGCGGCTTCAACTACTACCTCGGTGACTACACCTCGCGGGTCGCGGTCAACGCCGACGTCGCGCACCGGATGAGCCAGCTGCCGGTGCTGGTGGCGCACGAGTGCTACCCCGGCCACCACACCGAGCACTGCCGCAAGGAGGACCTGCTGGTCCGGCGCGGTGGCCAGCTCGAGCAGACGATCTTCCTGGTCAACACCCCGCAGTGCGTGATGGCGGAGGGTCTGGGCGACCTGGCGCTGTCCGCCGCGATCGGCGAGGGGTGGGGCGCCTGGGCCGCCGATGTGCTGGCCGGGATCGGGCCGTCCTTCGACCCGATGCTGGTCGAGGCGCTGGAGATCGCCGCCCGCCCGCTGAACACCGTGCGGCAGAACGCCGCGATCATGCTGCACGACGGCGGGGTGGACGAGGCGGAGGTCGCCGACTACCTGGTCCGGTGGTCGCTGGTCGACCCGGCGCGGGCGAAGCAGCAGTTGCGGTTCATGACCGATCCCCTGTGGCGGGCGTACGGCTCCACCTACGTCGAGGGGGAGCGGCTGCTGCGGCCGTGGCTGGAGGCGCGCGAGGGAGGGGTGACCGCTTTCGAGCGGTTCCGCCGGCTGCTGGACGAACCGCTGACACCGGCCGTGATCAGGGCCGAGCTGGTCTGAACACGCTCCGGCCCGGGGTGCGGCAGGTCCGGGCCGGGCCCCGGAGCGGATAGACTGCTCGCCCGGGTCGACCGGTGCTGCCGGGACCCGGCCGATCCGAGGAGTCCCGCACCGCATGAGCACCGATCCCACCGGTACGTCCGAGCCCGGGGCCCTCCCCGACACGGACGACGACGACCTGCAGCCGGAGGCCGCGCCCGCGAACCCGCGGCGTGCCCGGCTCAAGCTGCTGCTGCGGATCGTCGGGATCCTGGTCGCGATCGCGGCGGTCGCGCTCTGCGTCCGCGCGGTGGTCAGCTCCTGGGACAAGGTCTCCCACGACCTGAGCACCGCGAACGTCTGGCTGCTGGTCCTGGCCTTCCTGTGCGGTATGGCCGGTACGACCGGCCTGGCACTCAACTGGGGCGCCACCATCGACCTGCTGGACGGCCGTCGCTGGCCGCGGACCAAGGTCGTCACCTGGTTCTTCGCCGGCGAACTCGGCAAGTACATCCCGGGGTCGGTGTGGGCGCTGATCGGCCGCGGCGAGCTGGCCCACCGGGCCGGTGTCCGCCGCCGCACCTCCTACACGGCCACCCTGATGGCGATGTGCCTGATGCTGATCGGTGCGGTGCTGCTCTGCGCCCTGGTCGTGCCGTTCGAGCTGATCGGCGGGTCCATCGGCATCGAGGCGCTGGCGCTGCTGATCATCCCGGCGGTGGTCGTCTTCTGCCTGCCGCCGGTCAACGGGTTCGTCTTCCACCTGCTGGAGAAGGTCAGCCGCGGCCGGGTGCAGATCCCGCGGATCGGCTTCGCCCGGATGGCGCGGCTGGTGCTCGGCTACCTGCCGGCCTGGGCGCTGACGGCTGCGGTGTCGGTGTTGGTAGCGGCGGCCCTGGGGTACCAGCAACAGATCGGGCAGGTGGCGGTCGCCGCCCTGCTGGCCTGGGTGGTCGGTTTCGTCGCGATCCCGGTGCCGGCCGGTGCCGGTATCCGCGAAGTCGTGTTCTACACACTGTGCGGGCTGGGCGAGGGGCCGGGCGTGGTCGTGGCCATCGCCGCCCGGCTGGCACTGATCCTGTCGGACGGACTGGGCGGGGTCGTCGCGCTCGGGGCTCTCGGCCTGCTCCGGCGCAAGGGCCGGGACGCGGTCATCCATCCGGAGAACACCGCGACCCGCGGCGCCGACGCCGCCGGAGTCACCCCGTCCGTGTGAGAACCTTGGCCTGCAGCTGACGGATCCGGGCGTCCCGCCGGGGTCATGGCGACGAGGAGAGAACCGGCGTGGCAGGTCTGGCCTATCGGGTGAAGAGCACGTACGCGGGGGCGGTGCGGGCCACCGGCCGTGTCCTGACGGCGGTGCACGTCCTGCCGAAGGAGGCCCCGCCGCGCGAGAAGCGGGTGCGGCACTGGTTCCACAGCCTCTTCCAGGTGCACGACTCGCTGGCCATCGCCCGGCTCGGTGTGCCGTGGTGGACCTACGACGCGATCGACAAGGTCGACGCCTGGCTGAAGGACCGCGCGCGCCCGATCCGCGTCTTCGAGTACGGCTCCGGCGCCAGCACGATCTGGCTGTCCGCGCGGGCCGACGAGGTCCACACCGTCGAGCACCACAAGGGTTTCGCCGACCACATCGGCCCGAAACTGGCCACCTTCCCGAACATCTCGATGATGGTCGTCGAGCCGGTCGAGTCGCCGCTGCCCGCCGTCCCGTCGGAGAAGTCGGGCAACCGCGGCCTGGACTTCAGCGACTACGTGGCCGCCATCGACAAGGTCGGCGGGACGTTCGACGTGGTCGTCGTCGACGGCCGGGTGCGTGCCGCCTGCCTGAAGGCCGCGATCCCGCACCTCGCCGAGGACGGCATGGTCATCTTCGACAACTCCCGCCGCCGCCGGTACCGCACCGCCATCGAGACCTCCGGGCTGACCGAGCTCAAGCTCTCCGGGCTCACCCCGACGTTGCCCTACCCGGACCAGACCTCGCTGCTCGCGCACGCGAAGTGATCCCGGGCTCCCATGGTTCTCGGATGGACCACCCACGCCGCTGACGAGCGCGCGTGGTGCCATCCACGCTGACAACGGCGGCACGCCGACACGACGAACGGACGGGGCGATGACGGGTCAGGCCAAGTTGCTGGTGGTGGACGACGAGCCGTCCCTGCAGGACATCGTCGCCACCTCGATGCGGTTCCTCGGGTACCAGGTGAGCGTCGCCGGGTCCGGTCGGGAGGCCGTGCGGATGGCCGGCGAGGTGCAGCCCGACCTGATCATCCTGGACGTGATGCTGCCCGACTTCGACGGGCTCGAGGTGATGCGCCGGGTGCGCGCCGCCGGGATCGACGCCGGCGTGGTCTTCCTGTCGGCGATGGACACCCCGAAGGACAAGGTGGCCGGCCTGACCGCGGGCGGCGACGACTACGTCACCAAGCCGTTCGGCCTGGAGGAGCTGGCCGCGCGGGTCAGCGCGGTGCTGCGCCGGGTCCGGCCGGACGAGAGCGGCGAGTCCCTGCTCAGGGTCGGCGATCTCGAGCTGGATCCGGAGACCTACCAGGTCACCCGCGGTGGCCGGGTCATCGAGCTGGCGCCGACCGAGTACAAGATGTTGCGCTACCTGATGATCAACGCGAACGTCGTGCTGTCCCGCCAGCAGTTGCTCGACGCGGTGTGGGGCACCGACTTCTACGGTGACGACTCGGTCGTCGCGACCTACATCTCGTACCTGCGCCGCAAGGTCGACGCGCCGGAGCCGGACGGCACGGCCGTGGAGCCGCTGATCCACACGCACCGCGGGTTCGGGTACGTGCTGCGCCCGCCACGCAGGTGAACCCCGGGGGTGCGGCGCCGGTGCCGCCTGGCCCGCCGGTGACGACCGTGGTGCCTCCGGCACCGTCCGTCGCGCCGCGCCGCTGGTCGATCCGGGCCCGCCTCACCGCGCTGATCGTGGGGCTGGCGGCGATCGGTCTGCTGGCCGTCGACGTCATGCTGCCGATCTACCTGCGGTCCGAGCTCATCGCCGATCGCGACCGCACCCTGGCCCGGGTGATCGACAGCCTGCCCGCCCGTGGCATCGACCTGACCTCCCTCGGCACCGTCGCCGCCGACAGCTCCCCGCTGCGCAGCGAGATCGGCTGGACGCTGGTCAGCGAATCCGGCTACGCCAAGGTGGTGGAGAGCCCGGCCCAGGACACCACCGCGAACCCGCTGGTGGGTCCGACCCCTCCGGTGGGAACGGCGACCACGGTCGGCGACGCCAGCCGCCCGGGTGTCAGCTACCGGATCCTGGCGCTGCGTGTCGGCGACGACGTCGGCGGGCCCGTGTTCGCCAACCAGTACCTGGTGGCCTGGTCGCCGATCGACGACATCGCGGCCACCGTCCGGCGCCTGGTCTTCGTCGAGTTGCTGGTCACCGCAGGACTTCTCGTGCTGCTCGGGACGATCTCGGCCTACATCGTGCGCCGCAACCTCAAACCGCTGCAGACCATGGCCGAGGCTGCCGACGCGATCCGGGGCGGTGATCTGGAGCGCCGGGTGGACGAGCAGGACGCCGCCACCGAGATGGGCCGGTTGGGCTCCGCGTTCAACGGGATGCTCGACGGGATCGGCGATCTCGTCTCGGAGCGATCGCGGAACGAGGTGCGGCTCCGGCAGTTCATCGCCGACGCCTCGCACGAGCTGCGCACGCCCGTCGCGGCCGTACAGGGGTACGCGGATCTCTACCGGGCCGGTGCCCTGGTGGACGACAGCTCGGTCGGCCGGGCCATGGAACGGATGGGGTTCGAGGCGCGCCGGATGGGTGCGCTGGTCGAGGACCTGCTGACCCTGGTGCAGGCGGACGGGCCGGAGCGATCCGGTCGGGAGCCGGTGGAGCTGACCGAGCTGCTGGCCGGCGCCGTCGAGGACGCCCGGGCGATCGACGCCACCCGGAGCTGGGAGTTCACCACGCCCGGGGCGCGGGTCACCGTGGCCGGCGACCGGATGCGGCTGCACCAGCTCTTCGCCAACCTGCTCGCCAACGTCCGGACCCACACCCCGGCCGGTACCACCACCCAGGTGTCCGTCCTGCCCGGTCCCGACAAGGTGGCGGTCACCGTCGCCGACAACGGGCCGGGTGTCGCCGAGGAGAGCCTGCCCCGGCTCTTCGACCGGTTCTTCCGCGAGGACCCCTCCCGCAGCCGCGAGAAGGGCGGCACCGGCCTTGGCCTGTCCATCGTCGCGGCGATCGTCCGCACCCACGGCGGCGAGGTCATGGCCTCCCGCTCCCGGGCCGGTGGCCTCGCCGTCACCGTCGTCCTCCCCAAGGCCGTCGGCACCGCCGCCGTCCCGCGTTCCGCGCCGCCGGTGGTGGAGGCGGACTGATCCGTCCCCTCCGCGAAACACAATCTTCATCCGAATGTTCGCGTGTTCGACCGGATCTCGCGGGCGTGGGGCGTAACGTCCGATTCGTGGACCGCGGCCCCCGCGGGCCACACGGGAGGCCCCGAATCGTGCCAGTGCTCACAGCAGCGCTCGACGAGGGGGCCGGTACCGGGCCCTTTCGGGGAACCGCCGGCCTCACCCTCGCCAGTGTGGGTGCGCGTACCAGCGCCCACAGAGGAGTTGCACGTGGTCACACGCCGTCCCGCCGCTGATCAGGCCGGTCGCCGCACGTACGTCATCGACACCTCCGTGCTGCTGTCGGATCCCTGGGCCCTCACCCGGTTCGCCGAACACGAAGTGGTGCTGCCGCTCGTGGTCATCTCCGAACTCGAGGGCAAGCGGCATCACCCCGAGCTCGGGTACTTCGCGCGGCAGGCGCTGCGCATCCTGGACGACCTGCGGATCTCGCACGGCCGGCTGGACGCGCCGGTGCCGGTCGGCGATGCCGGGGGCACCCTCCATGTCGAGCTCAACCACACGGACCCGTCGGTGCTGCCGGCCGGATTCCGCACCGACAGCAACGACTCGCGCATCCTGGCCTGCGCGCTGAACCTGGCGGCGGAGAAGACGCCCGGTTCGGTGACCCTGGTGTCCAAGGACATGCCGCTGCGGGTCAAGGCCTCCGCGGTCGGTCTGCCGGCCGACGAGTACCGCGGGCAGGACGTCGTGCCGTCCGGCTGGACCGGGATGGCCGAGGTCGAGGTCGCCACCGAGCAGCTCGACACGCTGTTCGCCTCCGGTCTGATCGACGTCGACGCGGCCCGGGAACTGCCGTGCCACACGGGTGTGAAGCTGGTCGGGCCGTCGGGTTCGGCGCTGGGCCGCGTGACCGCGGGGAAGCAGGTCAGGCTGGTCCGCGGCGAGCGCGAGGCGTTCGGCCTGCGCGGCCGGTCGGCGGAGCAGCGCATCGCGCTGGACCTGCTGATGGACGACGAGGTCGGGATCGTGTCGCTCGGCGGCCGTGCCGGCACCGGCAAGTCCGCGCTGGCCCTGTGCGCCGGCCTCGAGCTGGTGATGGAGCGGCGCACGCACCGCAAGGTCGTGGTCTTCCGCCCGCTGTACGCCGTCGGCGGCCAGGAACTGGGCTACCTGCCCGGCAGCGAGGGCGAGAAGATGCAGCCCTGGGCGCAGGCGGTGTTCGACACCCTGTCCGCGACGGCGTCGCCGCAGGTCATCGAAGAGGTCATCGCCCGCGGGATGCTCGAGGTGCTCCCGCTCACGCACATCCGCGGCCGTTCCCTGCACGACTCCTTCGTGATCGTCGACGAGGCCCAGTCGCTGGAGCGCAACGTCCTGCTCACCGTGCTGTCCCGGCTCGGCACCAACTCGCGGGTCGTGCTGACCCACGACGTCGCGCAGCGGGACAACCTCCGGGTCGGCCGGCACGACGGCGTGGCCGCCGTGATCGAGGCGCTCAAAGGTCATCCGCTCTTCGCGCACGTCACGCTGACCCGCTCCGAGCGCTCGCCCATCGCCGCGCTGGTCACCGAGATGCTGGAGCTGCCCGACCAGTCGTGACCCGCATGTGATCGAGATCGTGACCGATCCGTTCCGGCCCGGCCGGGGGCGGTCGTCGTGTTCCGCGGCATGTGTACGGGAGAATGATCCCCGTGACTGCGAAGCATCGACCCGCTCCCGGCCCCCGGGCGGCGGCGCTGGGCGCCGTGATCTCGGTGGCCGCGCTGCTCGTCGGGCTCGCGCTCCCGGCGGCCGGTTCGGCGCCCGCAGCGGCACCCGCACCGGGCATCGGCGCTGTACAGGCCGCTGCGCCCGCGCCGGGCAGCACGACCGCCGGGGATCTGACGCTCACCGCCGACCCGGCCACCGAGGTCTCCCCGGACGGCTCCATCGCGGTCACCGGGTCCGGGTTCGACCGCGGCAAGCCGCTGTTCCTCGCCGTCTGCCCGATCCAGGGTGACGAGGTCGGGGACCGTTCCGGCTGCATGGGCGGCTCGGTGCCCGATGCCAACGAGTCCGATTCCTGGGCCTACGTCACCCGGAACGGCGCCGACACGCCCGAGGGCGGCGGCGTCACCGCGCGCTACGACGCGCGTGGCGGGTTCGAGCTCGACCTCGACATGACCGTCGGTGAACTCAACTGCGCCACCACCGCCTGCGGGCTGGTCACCGCGTACGAGGACGGCGGCGGACAGGTCGTCCTGCCGCTCACCTTCGCCGCCGCCGAGGGGCAGGCGCCTGCCGCCGAGAGCAGCTCGACCTCGTCGGAGAGCAGTTCGACCAGTTCCGCACCCCCGACCACCTCCACCAGCGCCTCCCCGCCGCGCACCGTCGAGGCGCTCACGGTGGAGAGCCCATCGGTGCAGGCCGGACGCCCGCAGGAGGTCATCTTCGCCGGGTTCATGGCGGGAGAGACCGTCGCCGTGACGCTGTACTCCGACCCGATCACGCTGCCGTCGGTCACCGCCGACGAGGACGGCGTGGTCCGGGTGACCTTCGACGTGCCGACCGATCTGCCCGCCGGTACGCACATCCTGCAGGTCGTCGGTAGCCGGACCCGGACCACCGGTGTCGCCCGGTTCGTGGTCACCGCCATCCCGACCACCTCGTCGTCCCCGACCACCTCCTCCACGCCGACCACGTCCTCGTCGTCGAGTTCGGCGAGCAGCAGTTCCTCGTCCACCTCCAGCAGCACGTCGAGTCCGACGACCTCGTCGATCCCGACCACCTCGTCCGCCACCAGCAGCGCCGCACCGCCGGTGACGCCGACCGGCTCCAGCTCGCGACCGGTCTGGCCGTGGTTCGTGCTGGCCGCGATCGTGCTGATCTGGGCCGGCATCGGCATTTTCTTCTGGCGCCGTCGGGTGGCCCGGCGGCGGGACGACGGCGACGACGGCGGCCGGTACGCCTATGCCTCCGATCCGGACCCGGACCCCGTCGGACCGGACACCTCCGACCTGCCCACCACCGCGCTGCCACCGGAGCCGGGTTGGGAGCACCCGGACCACCCGCAGCTGTTCTCCGGTCAGAACTACCGCTGGCCCGGTGAGGCGACCGCGCCCGGGATCGAGGGAGAGCCACCGACCCAGCAGCTCCCGCCCACGGCCCGGCCGACCGAGCAGATCCCGCCGATGGCGCGCCCGACCGAGCAGCTCCCGCCGTCGGGGTACGTGCCACCCTCGGGTCCGACCCCGGCCGCGCGTCCGTTCGAGCCGCCGACCCAGCAGCGGCCGCCGACCGGCCCGACCCCGGCCGCGCCGCCGACCACCGGTGCCACGCCTGCTGTCCCGCCGACCGGCCCGACCCCGGCCGCGCCGCCGACCACCGGTGCCACGCCTGCTGTCCCGCCGACCACCGGTGCGACGCCCACGGTCCCGCCGACCGGTCCGGCTCCGGCCGCGTCCCCGACCACCGGGGCCACCCCGGCGGTGCCGCCTGTAACCGGTCCGACACCGACCGCCGGTCCGACACCAAGCACCGGTCCGACACCGACGGCCCCGCCGACCGGGCCGCAGCATGCGATCCGGCCCGATCCGGACTCCGGCCCGCCCACCTCCCAGTGGCGCCCGGAGGTCGACGAGTTCGACGAGGACGAGAACGGCGACGAGCCGCCGCGGGGCCGGCACAGCCGCTGACCGCCACCCGACGTCGATGGGAATTTTCTCGGCCAGGACGGAACTGGTGCGGTGGGCCACGTGGGGCGTGGCTGACGGCAACGGATCCGTTGGCGTTCGGGTGCCGGTGTGGCTGCGCGGGGCGGTGTCGGCCTGGTCGACGTGTCGTCCCGAGCGGATCTGGTGCGGTGGGCCACGTAGAACATGGCTGATGGCAACGGATCCGGTGGTGTTCGGGTGCCGGTGTGGCTGTCCGGGGCGGGTTGTCGACCTGGTCGACGTGTCGTCCCGAGCGGATCTGGTGCGGTGGGCCACGTAGAACGTGGCTGATGGCAACGGATCTCATCCGAACACGGAAGACCGACCCGGAGACGACGATACCCCGCGACGCACAGGGCGTCGCGGGGTGTCGCGGTGATCGACGTCCGGCCGGATCAGGGGTGGGTCATGGACAGCACGTCGAGCGCGCTGTCCAGCTGCTCCTCGGAGAGGGTGCCGGAGGTGACGTGGCCGCGCTCGACGACGACGGCCTTGATCGTCTTGCCCTCCTTGAGGGCCTGCTTGGCGACGGCCGCGGCCTCCTCGTACCCGATGTAGCGGTTGAGCGGGGTGACGATGGACGGCGAGGACTCCGCGTAGGCGAGGCACCGCTCGACGTCGGCGACGATCCCGGAGATGCAGCGATCGGCGAGCAGCCGGGAGACGTTGGCCAGCAGCCGGATCGACTCGAGCAGGTTGTTGCCGATGACGGGCAGCATCACGTTGAGCTCGAAGGTGCCGCTGGCGCCCGCGAAGGCGACGGTGGCGTCGTTGCCGATGACCTGCGCGGCCACCATCAGCGTGGCCTCCGGCAGCACCGGGTTGACCTTGCCCGGCATGATCGACGAGCCCGGCTGCAGGTCGGGCAGGTGGATCTCGGCCAGACCGGCCCGCGGGCCCGATCCCATCCACCGGATGTCGTTGCAGATCTTCACCAGCGAGACGGCGACACTGCGCAGCTGGCCGGAGGTCTCGACCAGCCGGTCCATCGCACCCTGCGCCTCGAAGTGGTTCCGGGCCTCGGTGAACGGCAGCCCGGTGACCGCGGCCAGGCGGGCGATCACGGCGGGGGAGAACCCGGGCGGCGTGTTGATGCCGGTGCCGACGGCCGTACCACCCAGCGGCAGCTCGGCCAGCCGGGGCAGCGAGGAGGTGAGACGCTCGACGCCGCCACGGATCTGGGCCGCGTAGCCGCCGAACTCCTGGCCCAGGGTGACCGGGGTGGCGTCCATCAGGTGGGTGCGGCCGGACTTCACCACGGTGGCCCACTCGGCGGCCTTGTCCTCCAGCGCGGCCGACAGGTACTCCAACGCCGGGATGAGGTCGGTGGTGACCGCCTCGGTCGCCGCCACGTGGATCGAGGTCGGGAAGACGTCGTTCGACGACTGCGAGCAGTTGACGTGGTCGTTGGGGTGCACCTTGCTGCCGAGCGCCTCGGTGGCGACGGTGCCGATGACCTCGTTTGCGTTCATGTTCGAGCTGGTGCCGGACCCGGTCTGGAACATGTCGATCGGGAAGTCGTCGTCGAACTCGCCCGCCGCGACCCGGTCGGCGGCCGCGGTGATCGCGCCGGCGATGGCCGGGTCGAGCCGACCCAGCTCGGCGTTCACGGCCGCGGCGGCCGACTTGATGAGGGCGAGGGCGCGGATCTGGCTGCGCTCGAGGGTGCGACCGGAGATCGGGAAGTTCTCGACGGCCCGCTGGGTCTGTGCCTGGTACTTGGCCGCTGCCGGCACCCGTACCTCACCCATGGTGTCGTGCTCGATGCGGTAGCCGGATTCGAACGCGCCGTTGTGTTCTGCCATGGGCTCACGCTAACCGGGCAGGTCGCCGGGCGGCGAGCCGGCGAGGGCCGATCTTGCTCACAGCCGTGCGACCATGGGGAGGTGGCGGACCGGCGGAACAAGACGATGCGGGACATGGCGCTGTCCATGGGAGCGATCGTCGTGGTCGTGCTGCTGTTCGTCGGGATGTACGGGGGCTTCTCGTTCTCGCCCGGCCGGCCGTCCGACGACGGGGCCGTCGCGCCGACCGCCGATGTGGCGCTGGGCTTCTCGACCGCACAGCGGGTGGTCGGGTTCGACCCGCTGACCCCGGTCGACCTGCCCGCCGACTGGCACCCGAACTCCTTCACCACCACCCCGGTGGGCAGCCCGGACGGCCCGCCCACGGTGCGCGCCGGCTGGCTGACGCCGGACGGGGCCTTCATCACGCTGATCCAGTCGACCGGTTCGGTGGCAGAGGTGCAGTCCGCCGAGCTCGGCGCCATCGCACCGGTCAGCGGGCAGATCGACGCCGGTGGGGCGACCTGGCAGGTGACGACCGGCCGGCGCGACGAGATGGCCTGGATCCGCACCGCCGGCGGCCTGACGCTGCTGGTGACCGGGAGTGCTCCGGCCACCGACCTGCAGACCCTCGCCGATTCCATCGCCGGCCAGCAGTAGCGACGCGCGACTCAGTCGTCGCCGGCCTCGGCCAGCGCCGCCTCGACCCGCTCGCGGGCCCCGTCCAGGAACGTGGTGCAGACGCCGGCCAGATGCTCCCCGCGCTCCCAGAGCGCCAGGGATTCGTCGAGGGTGAGCCCGCCCTGCTCGAGCCGGCCGACGACCTCGGCGAGCTCGTCGCGGGCCTGCTCGTAGGTCGCTGCCCGGTCGGCCGTCCCGTCCGCCGGATCCGCACCGTTCCCGGTGGCCGGGGCCTTCCTCGCGCTCATCGAGCCGTGTCCTTCCCATGACTGCTGTCGGCCCCGAGCCCGGTGCCGGTTCCGTTCGTGGTTGCCCCGTCGGTCTCGCGGCCCCGGCTGGTCGCCAGCACCGCCCCGTCCGCCACCCTGATCCGCAGGTCCGTGCCCGCCGGGGCGTCCGCCGTCTCCCGGAGCACATGGCCGCCGTCCGGTCCGACGGCCTGGACGACGGCGTAGCCGCGGGCAAGGGTGGCCGCCGGTCCCAGCGCGGCGAGTTGGGCCCGGCGGTGGGCCAGGTCGCGCTCGCCGCGGTCCAGCACGGCAGTCACCACTCGGCGGGACCGGTCCAGCAACCGCCCGACGTCGTTCGACCTGGCCTGGAGTGGCCCGAACGGGTCGGCGAGCACGGCGGCCGAGGTCAACCGTGACAGCCGGGCGGTCTCCGTGGAGACCCAGCCGACCAGGGCGCGTCGCCCGCGCCCCCGCCACATCTCCACGGACCGGCGCTCGGCGTCGGCATCGGGCACGACCCGCTTGCCCGCATCGGTCGGGGTCGAGCAGCGCACGTCCGCGACGTCATCGACGATCGGGTGATCCGGTTCGTGGCCGATCGCGGAGACGACCGGGGTGCGGCAGTGCACCACGGCCCGGCACAGCGTCTCGTCGGAGAACGGCAGCAGGTCCTCGGTGCTGCCGCCGCCGCGGGCCAGCACGATCACCTCGACCTCGGGGTCGGCGTCCAGCCGCTGGAGCGCTTCGATCACCTGGGTGACCGCGAGAGAGCCTTGCACGGCGGCATTCTCGATCCGGAAGCGGACCGCGGGCCAGCGGGCGCGGGCGTTGGCCAGCACGTCCGACTCGGCGGCGGACGCCCGCCCGGTGACCAGACCGACCACCTTCGGCAGGAACGGCAGGGCCTTCTTCAGCGCCGGGGAGGTGAGCCCCTCGGCGGCCAGCAGCTTGCGCAGGCGTTCCAACCGCACCAGCAGCTCGCCCAGGCCCAGCGGATGCATCTCGTCGACCTGGAACGCGAGCGAGCCGCGCTTCGCCCAGTAGCCGAACCGCCCGCGCACGACGACGCGCGCACCCTCGGCGCTGCGACCGGGCAGGTCCTCCAGGACGGCGCGGTGGCAGTTCACCGAGATCGACATGTCCACCGACGGGTCCCGCAGGGTCAGGTACGCCTGGTTGCCGCGTACCGACACCTGCGCGATCTGGCCCTCGATCCAGGCCGGCGGGGCCTTCGCGATGTACTCGGTCATCCGCTGCGCGAGTGCCCGCACCGGCCACGGGTTCTCCCGGGTCGTCTCGCCGGCCTTCGTCGGCATCGGCCCCGGGCGGGCGGTCGTCACCGGTCGGCCGTCACTCGGCCCGCAGGGTGGCGAGACGGTTCTCCAGCACGGTCAGGTGCGCGGCGCGGGCGGCGCCGGCCTGCTCCGCGTCCAGCAGGGCCTGCACCTGGTCCGCGCCCAGCCCGGCCAGGCTCTCCTTGAGCGCGCCGATCCCGTTGCCGTTGCCGTTCGCCGGAGCGACCGGGGCAGTCGGAGCCGGGGCAGTGGGCTTGGTGGCGGTCGGCTTGGTGGCGGTCGGCTTGGTGGCGGTCGGCGAGGCGGCGGCCGATCCCGCGTCCGCCCGCGCGGCCGGCTCCGCCGCGGCCGGTTCCGCCGCGGCCGGTTCCGCAGGGCCGTCCTCGTCCTCATCCTCGTCGAAGGTGGCCCAGGCCGGCTTGTCCTCCGGCTTGCCGCCCAGCCCGGCCAGCAACTCGTCGCCGCGGGCGGCCAATCCGGCGATCTGCTGGCGGGCCTTGAGCGAGAGCCGGAACGCCTGGCCGGCGACGGTGACACCGATCGTCGGTAGTTCGGCGGGCAGGGAACTCAGCCGGTCGAGGGTGGCGCCCACCAGGCCGGCGGCGACGCGGATCGGGGTGGGCAGGTGCGGGGCCATGCCACCAGCGTGCCGCATCCCACGCCGCCGCGGCGCCGTGGGGCGTCGGTGCGGCCCCCGGTGCGGCCGCGGGTGCCTACCATGGGTGCCGTGAGTGCCCTGCCGCTGAACCCGTCCGACCCGCCCCGCCGGGTGCTGCTCGCCCGTCCGCGTGGGTACTGCGCCGGGGTGGACCGGGCCGTGGTCACGGTGGAGAAGGCACTGGAGACCTACGGCGCCCCGGTCTACGTCCGCAAACAGATCGTGCACAACAAGCATGTCGTGGCGACGCTGGAGCAGCGCGGGGCAATCTTCGTCGAGGAGACCGACGAGGTGCCCGAGGGCTCGCTCGTGGTGTTCTCCGCGCACGGGGTGTCCCCGGCGGTGCACGAGGAGGCGGCGAGCCGCAGCCTGCAGGTGATCGACGCGACCTGCCCGCTGGTCACCAAGGTGCACAAGGAAGCGCGCAAGTTCGCCGCCGAGGGTTACGACATCCTGCTGATCGGCCACCGCGGGCACGAGGAGGTCGAGGGCACCCAGGGCGAGGCGCCCGAGGCCATCCAGCTGGTCAACGATCCGTCCGAGGTCGACGACGTGCAGGTCAGTGACCCGGAGAAGGTCATCTGGCTGTCCCAGACCACACTCTCGGTGGACGAGACCCTGGAGACGGTGGGGATGCTGCGCAAGCGGTTCCCGCTGATGGCCTCCCCGCCCAGCGACGACATCTGCTACGCCACGCAGAACCGCCAGGAGGTCGTGAAGCAGATCGCTCCCGACTGCGACCTGGTGATCGTGGTCGGCTCGCGGAACTCGTCGAACTCGGTGCGGCTGGTCGAGGTGGCGCTGGACGCCGGCGCCCGGACGTCCTACCTGGTCGACTACGCCCACGAGATCGACGAGCAGTGGTTGGATGACGCCCGCACGGTCGGCGTCACCTCCGGCGCATCGGTGCCGGAGGAACTGGTGGACGGCGTGCTCGGCTGGCTCGCGGAGCGCGGGTTCGGTGACGTCGAGGAGTTCACCGCGGCCACCGAGACGCTGACCTTCTCGCTGCCGAAGGAACTCCGCCGCGACCTGCGTCCGGCGAAGGCCTGAGCGCACCGGTCTGACTACACCGCCGGCCTGACGGCACCACTGCCGGGCCCTGAGTCCACGGACGGGCCCCCGAGGTTGCGGTCAGGCAGGCTCAGGCGTGCCGGGCGCTCTGCGCGGCCGCGGGCCGCTGCGACTTCGACTTCAGCGGCTGGGCGAAGAGCCGGATGACGCCGATGATCAGCGCCAGCACCGTGCCGATCGCCATGGTCGGGAAGGTGTTGACCAGGTGCACCGCGGCCTCGTAGAAGCTGTTGGCGAACAGCACCTTCAGTGCCGGCACCAGCACGATGACCAGGACCAGCGGCGGCTGCACCATCGCGGTGAACACCGCGCGCCGGCGGACCAGCAGGGCGGCGAGCACCGCGCCGAGGAAGAACCCGCTGCGCAACCCCCAGGCCGGTCCCACCGAGATGAACTTGTCGACGACGACGCCGATGATCGTCAGCACCAGGGCCAGGATCGCCGCTCCCCACCAGGGGATACCGGGGATCGCAGGGATCGCGCCGGCCTCTTCGACCTGGTCGCGGGAGTCCTGGGCAGGGCTCGGGCTCGTTCGCACCGGACAACGGTAGCCCCCACCGTGCTCTGCGCGGGTGAACTCGCCGGTCCACGCCCGTGCTCACCGCTCCCGGACGGCCCGCAGGCCGGTCGCGATCGGGGTGGGCGGGGTGATGCGCTCGCCGCGGACCCCCAGTTCGCCGAACCGGCGGGTGGTCACCAGCACCCGGCTCTCCAGTGATCCGACGGCGGCGTTGTAACCCTCGACGGCCCGCTCCAGCCCGGTGCCGAGCCGGGAGATGTGGGTCAGGACCACGTCGAGCCGGTCGTGCAGCTCGCGGCCGAGCTCGAGGATCTCCTCGGCGGAGGTGGACAGCCGCTCCTGCCGCCAGCCGAACTCGATGGTGCGCAGCAGGACGATCAGCGTGGTCGGGGTGGCGAGGACCACCCGGCGGGCGGCGGCGTGCTCCCAGAGCCCCGGGTCGGCGGACAATGCGGCGTCGAGCAGCGCCTCACCCGGCACGAACAGCACGACGAACTCCGGGGACGGGCGGAAGTGGCGCCAGTAGGCCTTGTCGGCCAGCGCGTCGACGTGACCGCGCAGCGCACGGGCATGGGCGGCCCGAAGCCGCCCGGACTCCTGCGGGTCGCCGGCCTCGCGGGCGGCGAGCCAGGCGTCCAGCGGCACCTTCGCGTCCACCGGCACACAGCGGTCGCCGGGCAACCGGACGAGCAGGTCCGGACGGGCCCCGGGCACGCTGACCTGGGCCTCGAAGTCGCAGTGCTCGGCCATCCCGGCCAGCTCCACCACCCGACGCAGCTGCAGCTCGCCCCAGCGCCCGCGGACGGTGGGGGAGCGCAGCGCACCAGCCAGCGACCGGGTCTCCGCGCCCAGCTCGGCGGACGTGCGGCCGAGCTGCTGCAGCTGTGCGCTGATGCCGGCGTAGGCGCCGACCCGGTCGCGCTCCACCTCGGCCAGCCGCTGCTCGACCCGCCGCATGGTGTCGGCGGCCGGTGCGACCAGTGCCGCGAGCTCGGCGCCGGAGGCCGGGACCGGGCCGTCGGGACGCCGGCTCCACCTGCCGAGCAGCAGCCCGAGGACGAGGCCGGCGGCCAGCAGTGCGGCGCCGAGCAGGAGCGGTCCGGTGGTCATGTGCGGCAGTGTGCCGACGCCCACCGACAGTCACTCTGCGCCGGCCCCGTCCCCGGACCCGACCGCACCTTTCCGGCAGCCCCGGTGCGGGCCGTACGGTCCGGGGCGGACATGTGGCGAGGCCCACGTCCCGGCCGGGGACCGGTCACGCCCGCACGGCCGTCCCAGCATGTGGACGCCTGTCCCGGACGATGGACTGGATCGGCCGGTCGAGGCTGTAGCATCGTCCGCATGTCCGTTCACCCGGTGCTCTTGGTGTGCCGCCGCGAGGTCGACCTCGTGCGCGTCGCCAGCGCCGTGTGTCCGGCCGATCGCTGAACCCCGCCGTTCCATCGAGCGGGGCCGCCCAGCGTCGGCGACCCGGACGTGCCCGCCGCACCTCTTCGTCCTGCCTGCGTGACCGCTGCCCAGCTCCCGCCTGCAAGGACCCGCCGTGCCTCCTGTGCCTCCCGCCGCTGCCGCCGATGCGGCCGCCACCGATCGCGCCGTCGCGACCGACCGTGCCGCCCCGACCGACCGCGCCGCGAAGCCGGCGCGTGCCGAGCGCCCGGCACCGCGCCGCCGGCCGGACGCGGGCCGTGGCCAGGGCCAGTGGGCGATGGGCCACCGGGAGCCGCTCAACCCCAACGAGCGGATGAAGAAGGACGACGACGGCCTGCACTGCCGGGCCCGGATCGAGAACATCTACCGCTACACCGGCTTCGACGGCATCGACCCGGGTGACCTGCGCGGCCGCTTCCGCTGGTGGGGTCTGTACACGCAGCGGGCCCCGGGCATCGACGGCGGCCGAACCGCCGTGCTCGAGCCGGAGGAGCTCGAGGACAAGTTCTTCATGCTGCGGGTCCGGATGGACGGCGGGCAGCTGACCCCCGCCTCGCTGCGCACCGTCGGCCAGATCTCCACCCGTTACGCCCGGGACACCGCCGACCTCACCGACCGGCAGAACGTGCAGTACCACTGGATCCGGATCGAGGACGTCCCGGACATCTGGCAGCAGCTGGAGTCCGTCGGCCTGTCCACCGCCGAGGCCTGCGGCGACGTGCCGCGGGTGGTGCTCGGCTCGCCGCTCGCGGGCATCGCCGCGGACGAGATCATCGACGGCACCCCGGCGATGGAGGAGATCCTGCGCCGG
The DNA here is from genome assembly GCF_009707545.1 of Nakamurella alba. NCBI lineage: Bacteria > Bacillati > Actinomycetota > Actinomycetes > Nakamurellales > Nakamurellaceae > Nakamurella > Nakamurella alba. The sequence goes on from NZ_WLYK01000001.1 coordinate 634,498, forward strand.
CACATCGGCAGCGAGGAGTTCTCCAACCTGCCGCGCAAGTTCAAGACCTCGATCTCCGGCTCGCCGCGGCAGGACGTCGCGCACGAGATCGCCGACATCGCCTTCATCGGGGTGGTGCACCCCGAGCTCGGCGCCGGGTTCGACGTGTGGGTCGGCGGCGGCCTGTCCACGAACCCGATGCTGGCCCAGCGGCTCGGCATCTTCGCCACTCTGGACGAGATCCCGGAGATCTGGGCCGGTGTCGTCTCCATCTTCCGCGACTACGGCTACCGCCGGCTGCGCAACCGCGCCCGGCTGAAGTTCCTGGTCGCCGACTGGGGCATCGAGAAGTTCCGCGAGGTCCTCGAGACCCAGTACCTGAAGCGGACTCTCACCGACGGCGACGCGCCCCCGGTCTGGGAGGGCGCGCGCGACCACGTGGGCGTGCACCTCCAGCAGGACGGCAACTTCTACGTCGGCATCAACCCGACGGTGGGCCGGGTCTCCGGGACGATCCTCACGCAGATCGCCGATCTGGCCGAGGCACACGGCTCCGGCCGTATCCGCACCACCACCGACCAGGGCCTGGTCATCCTGGACGTCGCGCCGGAGCAGGTCGACTCCCTGGTGGCCGGCCTGGCCGCCATCGGGTTGAGCGTCACCCCGTCGACCTTCCGGCGGAACATGATGGCCTGCACCGGACTCGAGTTCTGCAAGCTGGCGATCGTCGAGACCAAGGCCCGGGGCATCGCGCTGGTGGACGAGTTGGAGCGGCGGATCGGCGACCTCGACGTGCCGCTGACCATCAACATCAACGGCTGCCCCAACGCCTGCGCGCGCACCCAGATCGCCGACATCGGCCTCAAGGGCATGATCGTCACCGACGACAACGGCGACCAGGTCGAAGGTTTCCAGGTGCACCTGGGTGGCGGGCTCGGCCTGGACGCCGGCTTCGGCCGGAAGGTCCGCGGCCACAAGGTGACCGGCGACCAGCTCGCCGACTTCGTCGAGCGCGTGGTCCGCACCTACCAGAAGGAGCGCGAGCCCGGTGAGCGCTTCGCCCGCTGGGTGAACCGCGCCGACGAGGAGGCGCTGCGATGAGCGAGAACCGTGCCCCCGCCCAGTACTGCCCCTACTGCGGCGAGACCAGCCTGTTCCCGCACGAGGCCTCGCACGGCGCGTGGTCCTGCCGGGACTGCCGCCGGGTCTTCGCGGTGAAGTTCCTCGGCCTGGCCGGGTCACCGGACCTGGCGCCCGCCGTCACACCCGAGCCGCAGGGGGTGGTCTCGTGATCAGCACCCTGCGCAGCCCCGAGCAGCTGCGGTCGGTGGCCGAGGAGGCCGCGGTCCGGCTCGCCGACGCCCCGGCCGAGGAGATCCTGCGCTGGGCCGCCGAGGAGTTCGGCGACGGCCTCGCGGTCTCCGCGTCCATGCAGGACACGGTGCTCGCGCACCTGGCCGCCCGGGTGAAGCCCGGCATCGACGTGCTGTTCCTGGACACCGGGTACCACTTCATCGAGACCATCGGCACCGCCGACGCGGTCGAGGCCGTGTACCCGGTGACCCTGCGCCGGCTGCTGCCGCTGCAGACTGTCGCCGAGCAGGACGCGACCGAGGGCAAGGACCTGTTCGCCACGGATCCGGACCGCTGCTGCGCGCTGCGCAAGGTCGCCCCGCTGCAGCAGGCGATGGAGCGGTACGAGGCGTGGGCGACCGGGCTGCGCCGGTCGGAGTCGCCGTCCCGCGCCGACACCCCGGTGGTGGCCTTCGACGCCAAGCGTGGCCGGGTCAAGATCGCGCCGCTCGCGGCCTGGACCGACGAGCAGGTCGACGCCTACATCGCCGAGTACGGGGTGCTGGTCAACCCGCTGCTCGGGCCGGAGTACCCGTCGATCGGCTGCGAGCCGTGCACCCGCCGGGTGCAGGCCGGGGAGGACGCCAGGGCCGGACGCTGGTCCGGACTGGCCAAGACGGAATGTGGGCTGCACACGTGAGCACACCCACCCTGCCGGGGCGGACCACCCGCACCGGCACCACGCTCTGGCTCACCGGCCTGCCCAGCGCCGGGAAGACCACCCTGGCCCTGGCCGTCGCGGAGCGGCTGCGCGCCGCCGGCGCGGAGGTCGAGGTGCTGGACGGCGACGAGGTGCGCACGCACCTGTCCGCCGGGCTCGGGTTCTCCCGCGAGGACCGCGACACCCACGTCACCCGTATCGGTTTCGTCGCCGAGCTGCTGGCCCGGCACGGCGTCGTGGTGCTGGTGCCGGTGATCGCGCCCTACGAGAGCACCCGGCAGGCCGTGCGCGCGCACCACCACAGCCACGGCACCGGGCACCTGCAGGTGCACCTGTCGACGCCGGTGGAGGTCTGCGCCGACCGCGACGTGAAGGGCCTGTACGCCAAGGCCTATCGCGGCGAGATCAGCTCGATGACCGGCGTCGACGACCCCTACGAGATCCCGGTGGATCCGGATCTGCGGCTGGACACCTCGACCACCGACCTGGACGCCTCCGTGCAGGCACTGCTGGACCTGTTGTCCGCGAAGGGAATCCTGTGACCACCACGCTCAACGCGCCTGCCACCGGGACGGGACAGGTGCCGCGCACCGGCCACCTTCGGGCGCTGGAGTCCGAGTCGATCCACATCCTGCGTGAGGTGGCCGGCCAGTTCGAGAAGCCGGTCATCCTGTTCTCCGGAGGCAAGGACTCGGTCCTGGTGCTGCACCTGGCGCGCAAGGCGTTCCACCCCGCACCGCTGCCGTTCACCCTGCTGCACGTGGACACCGGGCACAACTTCCCCGAGGTGCTGGCGTACCGCGACAAGGTGGTGGCCGAGGGCGGTTTCCGGCTCACCGTGGCCAAGGTGCAGGACTGGATCGACGACGGCCGGCTGGCCGAGCGGCCGGACGGCACCCGTAACCCGCTGCAGACCGTGCCGCTGGTCGACACCATCGTCGCCGAGCAGTACGACGCGGTGATCGGCGGCGCCCGCCGTGACGAGGAGAAGGCCCGCGCCAAGGAGCGGATCTTCTCGCTGCGCGACGCCTTCGGCGGGTGGGACCCGCGCCGGCAGCGGCCGGAGCTGTGGGGGCTGTACAACGGCCGGCACGCGCCGGGGGAGCACGTCCGGGTCTTCCCGCTGTCGAACTGGACCGAGCTGGACGTCTGGAACTACATCGAGGCCGAGGGCATCGAGCTGCCGGACATCTACTACGCCCACCAGCGGGAGGTGTTCCGCCGGAACGGGATGTGGCTGACCGCCGGCGAGTGGGGCGGCCCCCGGGAGAACGAGACGCCTGAGCTGCGCTGGATGCGCTACCGCACGGTGGGCGACATGTCCTGCACCGGTGCGGTCGACTCGCAGGCCGCCACCGTGGCCGAGGTGATCACCGAGATCATCGGCACCCGGATCACCGAGCGCGGTGCGACCCGGGCGGACGACAAGCTCTCCGAGGCGTCCATGGAGGACCGCAAGCGCGAGGGGTACTTCTAGAGATGAGCGAGACCTTGACCACCACACCGGATCTCGGGGCCGACGCCGACACCGCGGCGGAGGCCTTCGGGCCGAGCGCCCGGGCCGCCGAGCGCGGGCTGCTGCGCTTCGCCACCGCCGGGTCCGTCGACGACGGCAAGTCGACGCTGGTCGGCCGGCTGCTGCACGACTCCAAGTCGGTGCTCTCCGACCAGCTGGACGCCGTCGAGAAGGCCTCGGACGCCCGCGGTCTCGAGTCGCCCGACCTGTCGCTGCTGGTGGACGGCCTGCGTGCGGAGCGGGAGCAGGGCATCACCATCGACGTGGCGTACCGCTACTTCGCCACGCCCACCCGGACCTTCATCCTGGCCGACACCCCCGGCCACGTGCAGTACACCCGCAACACCGTCACCGGTGCGTCCACCGCCGACCTGGTGGTCATCCTGGTGGACGCCCGCACCGGCGTCGTCTCGCAGACCCGGCGACACGCCGCGGTCGCCGCGCTGGTCGGTGTCCCGCATCTGCTGCTCGCGGTCAACAAGATCGACCTGGTCGATTTCGACGAGGCGGTCTTCGACCGCATCGCCGCCGACTTCGACGTCTACTGCCGGGATCTGGGCATCGGCGAGGTCACCGCCATCCCGGTGTCCGCGCTGCACGGCGACAACATCGTGACCCGCTCGGACCGGATCCCGTGGTACCGCGGGCCGAGCATCCTCGAGCATCTGGAGCAGGTGGACCTCGAGCACCCGGAGGCGGAGTCGCAAGGGCTGCGGTTCCCGGTGCAGTACGTGATCCGCCCGCGGTCCGCCGAGCACCCGGACTACCGCGGCTACGCGGGCCGGGTGGCCGCCGGTGTGGTGCGCCCCGGTGACCGCGTCGTGGTGCTGCCGGAGGGCCGCACCACCACCGTCACCGGCATCGACACCGCCGACGGGGCACTGGATTCCGCGACCGTCGGCGACTCGGTGACGCTGCTGCTCGCCGACGACGTCGACATCTCCCGCGGTGACCTGCTCGCCGCGGTGACCGACGCGCCGGAGACGGTGTCGTCGTTCACCGCCACCGTGACCCAGCTGGCGGAGAAGGGCCTGCGGCCCGGGATGCGGGCACTGCTCCGCTACGGCACCGTGTCGGCACCGGTCATCGTGCAGGACATCGCCCACCTGCTCGACATCGATGCCCTGACCCCGCAGCCGGCGCCGGATGCGTTGTCCCTCAACGACGTCGCGCAGGTGGAGCTGCGGCTCGCCCGCCCGCTCCCGGTCGAGGACTTCCGTCCCGGCGGGGCCGTGGGCTCGCTGCTGGTCATCGATCCGGCCGACGGCACCACGCTGGCCGTCGGCATGGTGGGCGACCGCCGGGCCGCGCTGCGCCCGCACGCCGGCTCCCGCCGGGTGGTGCAGAAGGACGGCACCGTCACCGACGGCAGCGACACCTCCTCCGCCCCCGCGGCCGACGGGCGATGTCGCCCCGCTGCCGATCCCGTCGACCCCACCCCGCTCGCTGTCGCCGCCACGGCGACCGACTCCGACAGCTTTCCCACCCCAGGCCCCTGAGGCCGCCTCGCTCCTGCGCCCCATCGACGGGGCGCCGAAAGGCACTGTCATGACGCTCCTCCCGTCCCGCCGATCCCTTCGCAGAGCCGCTGCCGGCCTCGCGACCGCCGCCCTGGCCGCGACCGTGCTCGCCGCCTGCGGGTCGTCCGACGCCGGCACCGGGGGGAGCTCCGCCGCCGGCAACGCCTCCGCCCTGCGCCTGGGTTACTTCGCCAACGTCACCCACGCCGCTGCCGTCCTCGGCGTCGCCGACGGCGAGTTCCAGACCGCGCTCGGTGACACGAAGCTCGAGACCCAGGTGTTCAACGCCGGTCCCGCCGCCATCGAGGCGCTCAATGCCGGGTCCATCGACGCCGCCTTCCTCGGGCCCAGCCCGGCCATCAACTCCTACGTGAAGTCCTCCGGGGCGTCGCTGCGCATCGTCGCCGGCGCCACCGCGAATGGCGCGTCGCTGGTGGTCAAGCCGGAGATCACCTCGGTGGAGCAGCTCAAGGGCAAGAAGATCGCCACCCCGCAGCTGGGCGGCACCCAGGACGTCGCGCTGCGGAAGTACCTGTTCGACAACGGGATGAAGGTGCAGACCAACGGCGGCAGCGACGTCGACGTGGTCAACCAGGACAACTCGCAGACCCTCGACCTGTTCCGGGCCGGCCAGGTGGACGGCGGCTGGCTGCCGGAGCCGTGGGCGTCGCGGCTGGTGATCGACGCCGGCGCGACCGTGCTCGTGGACGAGACGAAGCTGTGGCCGGACGGGCAGTTCCCGACCACCATCCTGATCGTCGCCAAGTCCTACCTGGACGCGAACCCGACCGTGGTGGAGAACCTGATCAAGGGTGAGCTCGCCACCATTGCCACCATCGAGAAGGACCCCGCGGCCGCGTCCACCGCCATCAACAAGGCGATCGGCGACCTCACCGGCAAGCCGCTCTCGGACGAGGTCATGGAGCGGTCGTTCGCGAACATCGTGATCACCCCGGACCCGCTCGCCTCGACCTACCAGGCCCAGGGTGAGCACGCGGTCGACGCCGGTCTGCTCAAGACCGCGCCGGACGTGAACGGCATCTTCGACCTGCGCATCCTCAACAAGGTGCTCACCGCGGACGGCGAGAAGGCCGTCAGCGCCGGCGGACTCGGACAGGAGTAGTACCGATGACGATCGTGCTCGACGCCGGGGAGTCCTCCCCGCAGTTCCACCCGGACGACCCCCGCGTGGTGCCGCCGCTGCCGGAGCCGGCGGCGACCCCGCGGGTGCAACTGGACCGGGTCAGCAAGGTGTACCGCGGCTCCCGTGGCACCGTCCCGGCGCTCGACACGATCGACCTCTCGGTCGCCCCGGGCGAGTTCGTCTGCCTGCTCGGCGCGTCCGGCTGCGGGAAGTCCACCCTGCTGAACCTGATCGCCGGGCTGGACAGGCCGAGCGCGGGCACGGTCACCGCCGAGGGCAGGCCGGCGCTGATGTTCCAGGAGTCGGCGCTGTTCCCGTGGCTGACCGCGGGTCAGAACATCTCGCTCGCGCTCAAGCTCGCCGGGGTGGCCCGGTCCGACCGGCCCGGCCGGGTGGAGGAGCTGCTCGAGCTGGTCCGGCTGCCGGGCACCGCGTCCCGCCGGGTGCACGAGCTGTCCGGCGGGCAGCGGCAGCGGGTCGCGCTGGCCCGTGCGCTGGCCCAGGACGGCAGCGTGCTGCTGATGGACGAGCCGTTCGCGGCACTGGACGCCATCACCCGGGACGTCATGCACGACGAGCTCACCCGGATCTGGAAGCGCACCGGTTCCAGCGTGGTCTTCGTGACCCACAACGTCCGCGAGGCGGTGCGTCTCGGCCAGCGCGTGGTGCTGCTGTCCTCGCGTCCGGGCCGGATCGTCGGCCAGTGGGCGGTCGACATCGCCGGCCCGCGGACCATCGAGCACCCCGAGGTGGCCGGCCTGGCCGCGGAGATCACCGTCCGGCTGCGGGAGGAGATCGCCAGTCATGCCCGCACCCGCTGACCTGTCGAAGACCGGCTCGGACACGGTGACCGAGGAGCAGGTCGAGCGCGAGGACACCGCCGCCGTCGGCGCCGGTCTGGATGCGCTGGAGCAGCAGGTCGACACCCGGCCGCCCGCGTGGCGCCGGTTCCTGTCCGGATTCTACCCGCCGGTCATCGCGCTGCTGGTGCTGCTCGGCGTCTGGCAGATCGCGTACCTGCAGAAGTGGAAGCCGGACTACGTGCTGCCGTCGCCGGCCAGCGTGTGGGACAACTTCATCTCGATGGTGGCCGACGGCCAGGCGTTCTCGGTGATCTGGACGTCGGTGAGCCGCGGCCTGATCGGGTTCGCGGTGTCGGTGCTGCTGGGCACCGTGCTCGGCCTGCTGATCTTCCAGATCCGTTGGCTGCAGCGGTCCATCGGCCCGCTGCTGACCGGACTGCAGTCGCTGCCGTCGGTCTCGTGGGTGCCGATGGCGGTGCTCTGGTTCGGCCTCACCGACTGGGCGATCTACGCGGTGGTGCTGCTGGGCGCCGTGCCCTCGGTGGCCAACGGTCTGCTCGGCGGCATGAACACCGTGCCGCCGCTGCTGTCCCGGGTCGGTACCGTGCTCGGGTTGGGCCGGATCGGGCTGATGAAGGACGTGCTGCTGCCCGCGGCGCTGCCCGGCTACCTCGCGGGCCTGCGTCAGGGGTGGGCATTCTCGTGGCGGTCGCTGATGGCCGCCGAGCTGATCGCCACCTCCACCTCGCTCGGCCTGGGCCTGGGCCAGCTGATGGACCAGGGCCGGTCCCTGCAGGACCCGCCGACCATGTACACCGCGCTGATCCTGATCTTCCTGGTCGGCATCGGCATCGAGCTGCTGTTCTTCCGGCCGGTCGAGCGGTCCATCCTGCACCGGCGCGGACTCACGCCCACCCGGTGACCGGGCCGGCGCTCATCGGCCTCGCCCACGGCAGTCGCGACCCGCGGGCCGCGGCAATGGTGGGTGAGCTGATGGCGGCGGTCGGTGCGCTCCGCCCCGGGCTGGTCGCCCGCCCGGCGTTCCTCGAGCTGTCCGAGCCCGGGCTGCTGCCGGTGGTCCGGGAGACCGGTCCGGCGGTGGTGGTGCCCCTGTTGTTCGGCGAGGCCTTCCACGCCACCGCCGACGTCCCGGACCAGGTGGCCGCCGCGCGCGCGGAGACCGGTGCGGCACTGACGATCTCGGCCGTGCTGGGCACCGGGGACGAGGTGCTGGAGGCCCTGCAGGTGCGCGCGGCCGAGGCCCGCATCGACGACGCCCGGGACATCCTGTTGCTGGCCGTCGGCTCTTCGCACAGCACCGCCAACGCCGCCGTCGAGCAGATGGCGGCCCGCTGGTCGGCACGCCGGACCGGCGCCGTGCGCACCGGTTTCGCCACCTGCGCGCCGCGCGCCGAGGACGTGCTCGACCGGCTCGACCGGCCGGGGATCGTCCCGCTCTTCCTCGCCCCGGGCCTGCTGCTGGACAAGGTGCTGCGGCACCCGTCGGCCGCCGGCTGCCCGTTCGCCGCACCACTGGGCACCGGGCTGGCGGCCCTGGTGCTCCAGCGGTACGACGAGGCGCTCGCGGGTTCCTGAACGTCCTGGGTCGCAGCCCGTGTTCAGCCGAGCACGCTGCCCTGCTGCCAGTCGGCCCAGGAGATGTTCCAGTCGCCGTAGCCGTCGGTGGGGTGCAGCTCCGTGGAAGTGCCCTTGACCACGACGACGTCGCCGTAGCTGAAGTTGTCGTAGAACCACTGCGCTGCTTCGGGATTGATGTTGATGCAGCCGTGCGAGACGTTGCGGACGCCCTGGTCGTCGACCGACCACGGTGCCGAGTGCACGAAGATGCCGCTGTTGGACAGCCGCACCGCCAGCGGGATGGAGCTGTCGTAACCGAGGTCGGCATCCACCGGCAGCCCGTAGGTGGCCGAGCTCATCTGCTTCACCTCGTACTTCTCCTGCACCACGTAGATGCCGGACGGGGTGACGAAGGAGATCTCCTCACCGTCGGAGCCGGTGGTGGTCTGGTTCATGCCGAGGGACACCGGCACCGTGTCGGTGACCTTGCCGTCGACGGTGATGACCATCTGCTTGGTGGCGTCGTCGATCTCGGCGATCCTCGCCGGTCCGACGGTGACGTTGAGCGTCCGGTCGGTCTCGCCGTACGCCCCGCCGCCGAGGTCGACCCCGTAGATCTTCGCCTCGACGGTGAGTTCTGTGCCCTTCTTCCAGTACGCCTTCGGCCGGTAGTGCAGGGTGCGCTCGTCCCACCAGTACCAGGCACCCTCCTGCACCGGGTCGGAGGTGACGGTGAGCGCCCGCTCGGCGGCGGCCTGGTCGGCCGGGGCCTTGTCGAAGATGACCACCATCGGCTGCCCCATGCCGATCGTCTTCAGCTCCGGGTTCGGGAAGAACGACGGGTAGATCGTCTCGGCCGGCTCCAGGGTGGTGAACGTGACCGCCACATCGGCGTCGTCGGCGCCGGTCTCGCTGCCGACGGCGGTGCCGGTGATGGTGTACTCACGGCCGTAGCCGAGCACCTCGGCAGAGGTCCAGGTGCGCTTGTCCGCGGACAGCGTGCCCTTCACCTCCTTGCCCTCCGGGTTCCGCATCACCAGGTCGGTGAAGGTGCCATCGGCGACGGTCACGGTCACCGGCTCGACGGGGGAGACGTCGACGGCGCCCGCCTCCGGGACGGTGGTGACCACCGGCTGGACGATCTCCGGCGTGCTGGAGCTGGTGGTGCTCGCTGTGGTCCCCGCCGACGCGCTGCTACCGGACGTGGTGGTCCCGGAGCCGGGTGCGGTGGTGCCGGGACCGGTGGTCGAGGTGACCGTCACGGCCGCCTGCTCGCCGCCGGAGGTGCAGGCGGCGGTCAGCGCGGTGGCGGCCAGGGCGGCCAGGAAGGAGCGGCGGGGGACCGCGGAGCGGACGGCGCTGCTGCTGGTGCGGGGGTGGTGGGTCATGGCAGGTGCGCTCCTCGGCGCACGGCGGAGCTGGGGGTCGAACGGAGCAGGGACGGGTGTCCCGTCCCTAGACCCTCGACACGCAGAGCGCGAGTCGACCGGTGGAGCGCGGTGGGCCGCGCCGGCCACGGAGCAGCAGCAGCGCCGACATCGCCGGCGGGCGCGGCGTCGTGGTGATCACCCGGAGCAGGGCGAGTGCGCCGGCGGAGAGCCCGACGACGAGCAGCATGGTGCAGCCGCTGAACATCTGCCGGTGGCCGGGGCAGTGACCGCCGGGGCGGTCGTCGACCTGCGGGGCTGTCGGGGTCGTGGAGCGCACCGCGGTGCCCGGGACGGCGGACCCGGCCGGGCCGGTGACGGCAGCCGGAGCTGCGGTGGCTCGCAGGGCAGTGCCGGAGACCGCGGCCGCATGGCCGAAGAGCACGTGCCCGACCACGACCAGCCCGAAGAGCAGCACCGCCGACAGCGGCGCGGCAGCGCGCCGTGGGTGGCGGCCGGTCACGGGCACGGTCGGGGCTCCTCGGGGGTGTGCAGCCTGTCAGGTCCCCGCCATTCTGACGGGCGGGGTGTTCGGATCGCGTTCGCGCCGGTGGACCGCCGCAGCGGTGGGAACAGGACGGGCACAGCGTCAGACGGCGTTCGCGCGGCGCGCGCGGAAGGCCGCCACGTTGGTGCGGTTCGCGCAGCCCGTGCTGCAGAAGCGCCGGGACCTGTTGCGGGACAGGTCGATGTGCACGTCGGTGCAGTCGGTGGCGGCGCAGACCAACAGCCGGCCGAGCTCGTCGAGGCGGATCACGTCGACGATCGCCATGGCGGCCTCGACCGCCATCCGGTCGGCGAGCGGCGCCTCCGCCCGGGTGGCGTGCAGGTGGTAGTCCCATTGGTCGTGCCGGACCAGCTGCGGCAGTGCCCGGAACTCGGCCAGCAGCTCGTTGACCATGTCGACGGCGGCGTCCCGGTCCTGGCCCCAGAACACCTCGAGCCGCGGCCGGAGCGCCTGCACCGCAGCCAGTTCCGTCTCGTCGTGATCGCGCCGGCCGGTCCAGCCCCAACGGTCGACGAACGTGTCCAGGCCGGCGACGTCGGGCAGCAGGTCGGTACCGGACGGATCCCGCCCGGTGTTGACCAGCGCCGCGGCCGACTCCAGGGCGTACTCCGTGTCGTGCGGGAAGACCACTGCACTTCCTTCCGGTTCGCCGCCCAGCGTACCGGGCGGGCCGATCAGCAGCCGGTGCCCGCGGCGCCCGTCCGACGGTCGTCGCACCAGGCGCCGGCACGGCGCCGGCTCCCGCGTCGGCCGACCCGTCCCGACAGGTGGAACCGGCCGGACCGGTCTAGCCTGACCGGATGTGGACGGCACGCCGGCGATGAGTCCCACCGAGGGGGACGCAGCCCCGGTCGCTGTCGGTGGCCTGGACCGGGCCGCGACCATCCTCGACGCCTTCGACGCGCACCACCGCGAGCTGACGCTGGCCGCCCTCGTGGCCCGATCGGGGCTGCCGCGGTCCACCACCCACCGGACCGCGGAGCGGATGATCCGGCTCGGCTGGCTCGACAAGCCTGCCGATCGCTACCGGATCGGCAACCGCATGTCCGAGATCTCCGTGCTGGCACCGGCTCGGCAGGAACTCCGGGAGGTGGCACTGCCGTTCCTGCACGACCTCTACGCCGCTGTCCGGATCTGCGTGCAGCTCGGGGTGTTGGACGGTGACCGGATCGTGGTGGTGGAGCGGATCTCCGGCCACCGGCCGATGCCGATGCTCTCCCAGGTCGGTGGGACGGTGCCGGCGCACTGCTCCGGGTTGGGCCGGGCGATCCTGGCCTACGCAGATCCTGCGGTGGTGGACCGGGTGCTGGCCGCCGGATTGTCGGCGCGCACCAGTCGCACCATCGTCACCGAGAACGCGTGGCGCCGGGAGCTGGCCGCGGTGCCGGACCGGGGGTGGGCCTGCGATCGCGAGGAGGGCGACATCGGGGTCAGCTGCATCGCCGCACCCCTGTTCGGGCCGGCGGGCGAGGTGGTGGCCGCGCTATCGGTGACCGGGCCCAGTGCTGCGGTGCGTGCGGACCGCGTCGGGCCTGCTGTCCGGCTCGCCGCCGCAGCTGCCTCGCGTGCGTATTCCGGTCGCGGCTGACCCGTCCCGCTTCCCTTGCCCCGGACCTGCCGAAGACGGTGCAGCCGAGAGGATCTGATGCCGCCGAGGCGGACTCCACCGGCGTGCGCCGACCTCGGCTGACCGAGGGTGTGTCATGACCAAAAGCGACTTGACTCCTTTCATTGGCCGCGTTAGCGTCGCATCATGCCGGGGATCGTGGATCGCAGGGCCGTCACCGGGGTGCTGCTGGCGCTCCTGTCGGCGGCGACCTTCGGCACCTCCGGGAGTTTCGCCGCCTCGCTGATCGCCGCCGGTTGGACGCCCGGCGCCGCGGTGACCTGGCGGATCTGCCTGGCCGCCGCGGTGCTCACCGCGCCGGCGGTGGTCCAGATGCGTGGCCGCTGGCGGGATCTGGTGGCCCAGTGGCGGGTGGTCGTGCTCTACGGCCTGCTGGCCGTGGCCGGCGCGCAGCTGTTCTTCTTCAATGCCGTCGCGCACCTGTCGGTCGGGGTGGCCCTGCTGCTCGAGTATCTCGGGGTGCTGCTGGTCGTCGGCTGGCTGTGGCTGCGGCACGGCCGTCGGCCGCAGCGCCTCACCGTGCTTGGCGCGGCGCTGGCGATCGTCGGGCTGGTGTTGGTGCTCGACCTGACCGGTGCCCAGCGGGTGGATCCGGTCGGAGTGTTCTGGGGTCTGGCGGCCGCGGTCGGCCTGGCCGCCTACTTCCTGATCTCCTCCCGCACCGAGGACGGTCTGCCGCCGCTGGTCACCGCGTGGGCCGGGCTCACCGTCGGCGGGATCGTGCTGGTGGCCGCGGCGATCGCCGGGATCGTGCCGTTCGCCGCCCCCCGGGTGCAGGTGGAGATCTTCGGCGGTTCCGCTCCGTGGTGGGTGCCGGTGCTCTGCCTGTCGCTGGTGGCGGCGGTGATCGCCTACATCGCCGGGATCGGCGCCGCCCGGCTGCTCGGCCCGACGGTGGCCTCGTTCCTGGGGCTCATCGAGGTGCTGGCCGCCGTGCTGTTCGCCTGGCTCATGCTGGGTCAGACCCCGGTCGCGATCCAGATCGCCGGTGGTGTGCTGATTCTCGGCGGCGTGGTGCTGGTGCGGATCGACGACCTGCGCCGGGACCGGCTCACCGCTCGTGAGCCAGCAGCCACTCCTTGACAGGCAGTCCCCAGCGGAACCCGCCGAGGGTGCCGTCGGTCCGCAGTACCCGGTGGCACGGCACGAACAGCGCGGCGGCATTGCGGGCGCAGGCCGATGCCGCGGCGCGGACGGCGGCCGGACGCCCGCTGCGCGCGGCGTAGTCGGTGTAGGTGATCGGCGTGCCGGCCTTCACCGTGCGCAGGACGTCCCAGGCGTGCTCCAGGAACTCGCCGGAGTGCTGGCGCACCGGGATGTCGTCGATCGCACCGAGATCCCCGTTGTGGTAGGCGATCACGGCGGCAACGGCGGCAGATCCCGGGCCTTGCCGCTCGATCGGCTCCAGCACGTCCGGCCGGATGGATGCCGCGATCAGCGGCAGCAGGGTGCCGGTGTCGGCGGTCCAGCCGGACGCGAGGACCGTGCCGGTGTCGTCGGTGACGACGGTGAACGGGCCGGTCGCGGTGTCCACGGTGGCGGTCAGGCCGGTCGTGGGTGCGGTGCGGGTGGGGCTCATGCGGGGACTCCTTCGATGGCCGCCAGCCACAGGTGCAGGCCGGCGTAGGAACGGAACGGGCGCCACTGCTCGGCGTGGGCGAGCAGGGCAGGTGGTCTGTCGGGCAGGCCGAGCGCGATCGCACCGCGCTGCATGACCAGGTCGCCGCCCAGCAGCACATCGGGATCACGCAGCAGGCGCATCGCCATCAGGTTGGCCGTCCACGGACCGAGCCCGGGCAGCGCCACCAGTGCGGGCACGAGTTCCTCGGTGCGGCAACCGGTGTCGATGACCAGGTCACCGGCGGCGATCAGTCCGGAGGTGTGGATGACCGTCCGGGCACGCCGGCCGGGACCGGGGATGTCCTCCGGGGTGAGTGCGGCCAGGTCGGCAGGTGCGGGGAACAGGTGGGTGATGCCGTGGGCGGCGCCGCGCAGGGTCTCCGGCAGCTCCCGGCCGGCGCGGACGGTGAGCTTGCCGAGCGCCGCCCGGGCGGCGGCCAACGAGATCTGCTGCCCGAAGAGCGCGCGGACCAACATCTCCGGACCGTCGACGGAGCCGGGGACGCGGACGCCGGGCCGCTCGCGGACTGAGGCGGCCAAGAGCGGGTCGGCGCCGAGCACCTCGTCGACGGCCTGCGGGTCGGCGTCCGCGTCCAGCAGCCTGCGGCAGCGCTCGACGGCCGGCACCAGGTCGGAGAGCTGCTCCAGGTGCAGGGTGGCCCGGACCACCGGCGGCGCCCCGGGATCGGGGAGTTCGAGGCGGACCACGCCCGCCCCGGCCGGCAGCCGCAGGGACCGGCTGTAGACCCGGCCGAGGACGGTCTCCACACCCGGAACGTGCTCCTTCGCCAGGAACCACAGCAGCCGGTCGGTGTCGAACGGCGCGCGCACCGCCAGCCGCAGGGTCAGCGACCCGGACTCGCCGGTGGTCTCCGGTCGCTTGCGGGCGCGCAGTGTCGTCGGGTCGGTGTCGTAGACCTCCTGCACCGTCTCGTTGAACTGGCGGATGGAGGAGAACCCGGCCGCGAACGCGATGTCGGACATCGGCAGGTCGGTGGTGGTCAGCAGGATCCGGGCGGTGTTGGCGCGCCGCGCCCGGGCCAGCCGCAGCGGCGGGGCGCCCACCTCCTCGGTCAGCAGTCGACCCAGGTGGCGGGCGGAGTAGCCGAGTCGACCGGCCAGACCGGGAATTCCTTCCCGGTCGACCACGCCGTCGTCGATCAGTCGCATGGCTGCGCCGACGGTGTCGGCCCGGAGGTTCCACTCCGGTGACCCGGGGGCGGCATCGGGCAGGCAGCGGCGGCAGGCGCGGTACCCGGCGGTCTGCGCCGCGGCGGCGGTGGGGTAGAAGGTCACGTTGTGCCGCAACGGGGTTCGGGCCGGACAGCCCGGCCGGCAGTAGATCCGGGTGGTCCGTACCGCGGTGACGAACTGACCGTCGAACCGCGTGTCCCGGGACATCACGGCCCGGTAGGCGACATCGGGATCGGTGAACATGTGGGCCAGCCTGCCACCGTCGGCGGCCGGGCACCGGCGGTTTTCGGACACGGCGGTCCGGTGGACCGGTACCGCTCCCGGGCCAGGAGTACCCGGGCGCCGTGGCAGGGTGGGGGCCATGACGACACCGCCCACCCGCTGGGAGCTCGAGTACACCGGCGACAACTGGGAGGCCTACCGGGCACGGTTCGAGAAGCTCTTCGAGATCGGCACCGACGTCGAGGGGGAGGCCCGGTTCGTCGACGCGCTCTGCGAGCGCGGCGCCGCAGTTCTGGACGCCGGCTGCGGCACCGGCCGGATCGCCGCGGCGCTGCACCGGCTCGGCCACCGGGTGGCCGGGGTGGACAAGGACGCCGGCCTGATCGAGGTCGCGCAGGGGCGCTACCCGGGCGTGAACTACCTGGCCGCCGACCTGCTGGCGCTGACCGCCGCCGACCTGGCCGAGGTGGGTGCACCCGAGGCGTTCGACGTCGTGGTGCTGCCCGGCAACGTGCTGGTGTTCGTCGCGCCGGGGACCGAGCGTGCCGTGCTGGCCAACCTGGCCGGACTGCTGGTGCCGGGCGGCCGGCTGGTCGCCGGGTTCGCCACCGACCGCGACTACTCACCGGCCGACCTGCGCGCCGATGCGCAGGCCCTGGGCCTGCCGCTCGAGCACTCCTTCGCCACCTGGCAGCTCGACCCGATGACCGACGACGCCGGCTGGACCGTCGTGGTGCTCCGCCGTCCGCAGGACTGGGTCGCGCCGGCCTGACGCGGGGTCCGGCTCGGTACCCCGAGTGACCTGCACCGGCGGGGACAGCCCCGGGCTGCACCTAGACTGACCACCCGTGAGTCTCACCCTAGGAATCGTCGGCCTGCCCAACGTCGGAAAGTCGACCCTGTTCAACGCGTTGACCCGGTCGGACGTGCTCGCGGCGAACTACCCGTTCGCCACCATCGAGCCCAACGTCGGCGTGGTGCCGCTGCCGGATCCGCGGCTGGACGAGCTGGCGAAGATGTTCTCCTCGGTCAAGATCGTCCCGGCCACGGTGTCGTTCGTGGACATCGCCGGGATCGTCAAGGGCGCGAGCGAGGGTGCCGGTCTGGGCAACAAGTTCCTGGCCAACATCCGGGAGGCGGACGCGATCTGCCAGGTGGTCCGGATCTTCGACGACGGGGACGTGGTGCACGTCGACGGTCGGATCGACCCGCTCGCCGACGTCGAGACCATCAACACCGAGCTGATCCTGGCCGATCTGCAGACCCTGGAGAAGGCGGTGCCGCGCCTGGAGAAGGAGGCGCGCAACGCCAAGGACCGCAAGCCGGTGGCCGACGCCGCCGCGGCTGCGGTCGGCATCCTCGACTCCGGGCGCACGCTGTTCAGCGCGCGCAAGGACATCGATCTGCCGCTGCTCAAGGAACTGTCGCTGATGACGACGAAGCCGTTCCTCTACGTGTTCAACGCCGACGAGGGCGTGCTGACCGACGACGCCCGCAAGGCCGAGCTGACCGCGGCGGTCGCACCCGCGGACGCCGTCTTCCTGGACGCGAAGGTCGAGTCCGAGCTGCTGGAGCTGGACGAGGAGTCGGCCCGCGAACTGCTGGAGTCCGTCGGCCAGCCGGAGCCCGGCCTGCACACCCTGGCCCGCGCCGGTTTCCACACCCTGGGTCTGCAGACCTACCTGACCGCCGGCCCCAAGGAGTCCCGGGCCTGGACCATCAAGCAGGGCGCCACGGCCCCGCAGGCCGCCGGCGTCATCCACACCGATTTCGAGCGCGGCTTCATCAAGGCCGAGATCGTCGGCTACGACGACCTGATGGCCGCCGGCTCGATGGCCGCGGCCAAGGCCGCCGGCAAGGTCCGCATGGAGGGCAAGGAGTACGTCATGGCCGACGGTGACGTGGTGGAGTTCAGGTTCAACGTGTAAGACCGCAGATCAGAGGGCTAGTCGGCCCCTCCGTCCGCAGTAGCGGAAGCCATCAGCCCGGCCGCCGCGGCCCGGGTGCGGTCCTCCGCCTTCCGCCACAGATGGCTGTACGTCGACAACGGGACTCTCGCCGACGCGTGCCTTCTATGTGGCGCCGGTGACGGTGCGGATCGCGGATTCGAAGCATCCGGCGTTCCCGCGGCCTGGCGTTCCCTCCGGCCGTTCCGCCTGGACATCGCGGCCACGTCGACGGCGCAGGCTCGGGCGGCGGCGGAGAAGGAGCTGACCCGCCGGTCGTCGTTGGTCCGTCAGGTGCGGTTCACATGCCTGCCGGACGCGAGTCGGACACGATGACCCTGACGCGCCCGGAGGGGCGGAGGTGCTGCAGATCCAGCAGGTCACCTACCCGATGTCGGTCGGCGAGCCTCAGCAAGTCACCTGCGCATCCACCCGACCGGACGAGAACTTCCAGCCACGACCTACGAGGACGCCGCCCGCCGGATCCTCGGCGCGATCCCGCCGAACCAGCCGCAGATCCGCATGTGCACCTGCAAGAGCATCTACTGCGTCGCCGGCGCCGCAGGCATTCGACGTGGACGATCACCGCCGACTTCGGTGCGGACGGCTCGGTGGTCGAGGTCCGCGTCGGCCAGATGCTTCTCGGTACGGATCAGCTCACACTCCCTCAGATCGAGTTCTCCCGGTCGACCGCAAGAACACTCACGCTAGGTCTGCAGAACTATCCTCACCCGGAGCGGCCGAGCACCCCTTGATCGGAGGCTCTGGGTTCCCAGTACCCAGGGTGTGAGCTTGAGGAATCAGCTTGCCCGGGAGTCACTAGGGTCCTAATGTTGAAGACATCTGTGACATGTGGCTCGCGATGTGCTAGGGGCCTGAGTTGATTGGACACGTGCTCCATATGGAAGTTCTGAACGCAGCTGACGTTACCTCGGCTGAGCTCGAGAAGCTTGATTCCTGTATCCGGCGCCTGCCGAGGGGCTCCGCGCTGGGCGCGGCACTGACCCTCTTGACCGACAGCATGAGGTCGGGGCAGGACCTGACCTTCTCGGCAGATGACACTCAGTTGACTCCAGCTCAAGCCGCGAAGATCCTGGGGATGAGCCGAGGTCACCTGTACAAGCTTCTGGATAGCGGGATCATTCCGAGCACTCACGTTGGCAGGGACCGCCGGTTGAAGTTGAGCGAAGTAGGGGAGTACGCCAAGTCTCGTCAGCGGGATCAGGCGCTGCTCGCGGAGCGCTTCGCTCATGCCGACCGGGACAGGCAGCGCCTCCTTCGATCGTTGCTGGACTCGTGACCTGATCTTCGATGCGAGTTTCGGTGTGGACCCATGCATACTTGGCAGATGCTGGCCCGCGCCCGCCCCACCATCCGTTGCCTTGAGGAGTACTTGACGGATGGCTGGGAGGATGTCTCACACCTTCGGCTGACCCGGTCGGTGAATGTTGGAAGCGCGGCCCTGCCCAACCTGCCTGACCTCGCACACCCTCTGATTCGCCATGCTGCCGCAGTCTTTCGCAATGGTCATAGCGATGACGAAGGCGGCGTCGCGCGGGAGAGCATCACAGGCTTGACTGATCCACCCTTCTGGAAGGTCAAGACTGGACGGTGGCGCGGGGCCGTCTGGCAGGATCCGGAATCGGGCGACTTTTGGCTGGTGGCGGGAGGCCTTCGCCGGGAAAACGAAGCAGAAGACTTCTACAAGGCCTTTATGCGAGCCATCTCGGCCGGCGGAAGCGCACCGTTTCTCCCCAGTGCCGACGACCGTGCTCGAGCTAAGTACGAGACCGTGGCGGCCAGTCTGCTTGAGTGGGAGCTCGAATTGCAGCGGGCGGTGATCGAAGCGGTCGAAGCCGCACTGACTTCCCCGCAGAAGATCTCGATCGCCGACGTGGTTGGCGATCGAGCCGTCGCGACGGTCACTCTGTCTGTCGAGACAGTGGATATGGGAGAGGCAGAGGGCCTGCTGTCCGAGCTGACCCTTGAAGTCGCTACTCTCGACTTCGCGTCAGCTGAATTGATTGCTCGGGCCGAGATTGTGATCATGACTGCCTTATGCCCTTACGAGCAGGACTGGACCGCCGGACACACTGGGTCGGAGCACGTCTACTCGTTGCTCGAGACTCAGGACGCGTTGCTTGCACGGATGTCGACAGCGGCCATTGGTCGCCCCGGGGAAGTGATCGCAGGGACGATCTCTCACTATGCTGACGCAGCCGCCATTGGCGACGGTAGTGTGCAGGGTACAGCTGTCCGGGCGCTATGTGGTGTGCATTTTGTTCCGAGACAGGACCACGCGCCCATGGAGGTCTGTGGGTCGTGCGCGGAGCTTGTTGAACTGATGCGGCTCAAGACCACGTCGGGCGGTGGACCACCCGCTCTGTGAACGCACGACCTATCGGTGGCGTCTGGACCTCGGTAGTGGGGAAGCACACGCGGATCACGGGCGACTCAATCACAGGTCGGGTGAGACCGTTACGGTCAGCTGAAGTCTTCGACGGTCAGGACCTCGTCCTTGCCAACCAAGATGGGTCCGCCACGCGCCACGCCCCGAGTCCTCGTGCAAACCAGGAATGCCCGCGACTCGAGGATCACCAAGACGATCGCGCGCGAGCGAGGCTCAGGACATCCCACCTCTGCTTCGTAGAGAACTCCCGCATGCTCGTAACGGAGGCGAAAGATTCTTCGGTCCGTCACGTCCCAGCCGCTGTCGGCCGCGAAGTCTCGAGTGGCACCCCAGACATGTTCAGCCATCTCAGGAGTGTCAGCAGCGGGCACGAAGAATTTCGGCATACCGCAGATGCTGCCGTTTGCCGGGCCGGAAACAAAGCAACTCAGCCCGGGAGGTCTCTACGCCGGCGGGTCCGGCTCGAGGTCGTACGTGACAGGCCGAGGATCACGTCGATGTCGTCCGACGCGACTGTCAATGGCCAGGTGGAAGTCCCCGCTGGTGGCCAGGGTTGGTCCCCACCTCTGCTGTCGTTGGTGTTCAGGTGTTCGTGGTGGCCTCCCGGTGGTGTCGGGCGTCTTTCATGCGGTGGGATTCGCCGTTGGTGACTACGACGGTCGCGTGGTGCAGGAGCCGGTCGAGGATGCTGACGGCGGTGGTCTGTTCGGGTAGGAAGTGTCCCCATTGTTCGAAGGGCCAGTGGGAGGCGATGGCCAGGCTGCGGCGTTCGTAGGCGGCGGCGACGAGGCGGAACAGGAGCTGGGTTCCGGTGTTGTCCAGGGGTGCGAAGCCGATCTCGTCGATGATGAGCAAGTCGTTGCGGGTGAGGTTCTCGATGGTTCTGCCGACGGAGTTGTCAGCCAGGCCGCGGTAGAGCTGTTCGATGAGATCGGCTGCGGTGCAGTACTTCACCTTCATCCCGGTGGTGGCGGCGGCGTGGCCCAGAGCGATCAGGGTGTGGGTTTTGCCGGTGCCGGGTGGTCCGATGAACGCCAGGTTCGACCGGCTGCGGATCCATTCCAGGGTGGCCAGGTGGTGGAAGGTGTTGGCCGGGATCGAGGACGCGGCGACGTCGAACGTGTCCAGCGTCTTGGTCACGGGGAAGGTTGCTGCTTTGAGCCGGTTGATGGTGTTCGAGGCGTCGCGGGCGGCCAGCTCGGCGTCGATCAGGGTGCGCAGCAGCTCTTCCGGGGTCCATCGTTGGGTCTTCGCGGTGAGCATCACCTCGGCGGCGATGCCGCGGATCCTGGCCAGTTTCAGCCGCCGCAGCCCGGCGGCGAGATCGGCCGGCAGGTCCGGGGAGATCGGGGCCGGCGGCGGTGTGGACGTGGTGGTCCCCGAGGCGGTGGCGGCCGCCCGGCCGGTGCCTGTTCTGGTGCCGGTCATGGTGTGGGAACTGTTGCAGTAGTGCTGGTGTGGCCGGTGATCGCGGCGGTGTTGTAGTCGGCCAGCGACCTCATCGTCGCGACCGGGAGGTCAACGACGAGGGCGCCGCCGGCCGGGACGGGGGTGGGTGCGCTGGTGCCCGCGGCCAGGATCGAGCGGACGTCGGCGGCCCGGAACCGGCCGAAGGCCACCGCCCGGCCCAGCGCGGCCAGCAGCTGCTCGGTGCCGTGCGCGGCGCCCAGGGCGAGCAGGACCTCGAGCTCGGCGCCCAGGCGGGTGTTGCCGATCGCGGCGGCGCCGACCAGGAACGCCTCGGCCGGCCCGCCGAGGTCGCAGAACCGCTTCTCGGCCTCCGAGCGTGGCCGCGGCGCCCGCGACGGGGCGGTCCGGGGCGTGTCGTAGTGGGCGTCCAGGACCGACACCTGCCCCGGGGCCAGCAACGGGTGATCGGCCAGCACCTGACGGCCGGCCGGGTCGGTGATGGCCAGCCGCCCACCCGCGGGGATCAGCCGGACCTGCCGGCCGATCATCGCGGTGGGCACCGAGTAGCGGGCGGAGGCGAACCGGACGCAGGAGAGCCGGTCGACCTTGCGGATCACCGGCGCCGGACCGAACTCCAGCCGCAGGGACGGCAACGGCCGCAACACCTCTCGCTCCACCAGGAGCCGCTCGTCGGGGACCGCGGCGATCTCGGAATGGGTGCGGGCGTTGACCTCGGCGCACCACCGGCGGGCCGCGTCGTTGGCCTCGTGCACTCCGACCTGGCGGCCGGCCGGTTCGGCGCCGGTCAGCAACGGCACCACCAGGTCCCGTTGGCAGTAGCCGACCAGGTGCTCCACGATGCCTTTGGACTCCGGGTCATGGGCGTGGCAGAAGTCCGGGGTGAACCCGTAGTGCGCAGCAAAGCGCACGTAGTCCGGTGTCGGCACCACCAGATTCGCCACGACACCGCCCTTGAGACACGCCATCCGGTCGGTCAGCAGCTTCCCCGGCACCCCGCCGACCGCGTGCATCACCTCGGCCAGCAGCCCCATCGTGGTGGCCGCCCGCTCGTCGGCGGCGAAGGCGACGAACCGCCATCGCGACCATGCCAGCACCGCGCAGAACAGGTGCAGACCCGGCGCCACCATCGACCAGTCGAACACCAAAAACCCGCCCGGCTCCCACACCGCCGGCCGACGACCCCGGTGATTGTGGCTGCGCCACAACGCTTTCTGCTCAGCGACAAGCCGGCGGAAGTTCCTCGCCGACCCGCCGTAACCGGCCGCCTGAGCCACCGGCAACAACCTCTTCGCCGAGATCCGCCCCTTGGAAGAGGCGACCTTCCCGGCCACCAGATCGGTCACCGACTCGAAGTTCTTCGACCTCGCCCGGACCCTCGGCCGGCCCGCCGCCGCGGCCTCCGCACGCTCGATCACCCGGCGGACGGTCTTATGGGTCGTGGCACACAACACGGCGGCACCACGATAGGTGCCCACCTCTCGATACGCGGAAATGATGTCCATCTCTTCCCTCGCTGACAACATGAAGATCCCCTGGGCGGTCCGGTGACTGGTTGGCACCGCCACCGTCACCGCCCAGGGCCCTCACAACCGGAACCGACACGACGAGAGACAGCAGGTGGGGACCTCAACTGGCCAAAACCGGGGACCTCAACTGGCCACGAACGGGGACCTTCTCATGGCCACGGACAGCGACCGCCTTCGGCTGCACCGGCAGGGCCGCGGTGTTGTCTGGGCGACGTGCTCCGGCAGGAACCGACGCTGACGGCGCTTCCCCCGGTGGAAGCCGAGCATTCCCTCCGCGTTTAGCCGCGCCACCTGCTCGTCGGTGATGCCCAGGGCCGCGCAAATCTCTGGCAGAGACCAGGTCTGCGGCAGTCCGCCTGCAGCGCCGCCGGTCACCTGCAGTTGACCTCGGTGATCTTCGCGCTGCGGTTGCCACTGCCTCGCCCGACGGTGCCCATCACCAGCTGCCCGCGTTCGCCGGGGCTCAGGCCACTCAACGTGCCGTTGGTCCAGTCGGTTGCCACGCCGCCGGTAGAGATCGAGATCTCGACATACAGACCGCTCGGGCACCCGTACTCCGAGAACACATCCAGGCCCCAGCAACTGTCGTAGTAGCCGCAGCTGAACGTGCCCTTGCTGGCCCACTTCACCCACATTCCGCCGCCCGCAGACTTGAACCCGGCGGGCGCCGGTGACTTGGTCGGTGACGTCTTCGTCGTCATCGGGGTCGTCTGATAAAGCATGTCCGGTGCCGTGGTGGCAACCTCGGCCGCCTGCACAGCTGCACCGGATCCCGACCCCGCCGACGGCTGATTGTTCTTACTGGTCGCGACTCCGATCAGCGAGATGATTGCCACGACTGCCACGACGCTGACGGCGACCAGGGCGACGATCAGGTTTCGCTGGACTTGCTCCGGGCTTCGGTTCCGCCTATGGCCAGAAGGTGCGACGGGATCCGGTTCGGTCCAGTGCAGCGGCTCGTTCGACGGCGACGTCATGGTCCCCCCAGGGCATCAGTGATCAGGCGACCGCAGTATCCGGGCAGGAGACCGACCCAGGTCGGCAGTTCGGACCGATTCACCCGACCGGGGTTGCAGATCGTTTGAGCCCCCTGTTGCTATGGGCATCCAGTTCCGCAGCGGTTCCGTTCCTCCCGGGGATGAACGACCGTCAGGCTCCGCCGGTTGACCGACTACAGCCGGCGGGGCCGCCTCCGTCACGCGTCCGGGTACGACTCGACGTGCTGGTCCAGCGACACGACCGACACGGACAGCCGCGCGTTCTTCGGCGGCCGGCCGTCCGGTCCCTTCACCTGCACAGTCGCTTCGCCCGGATCTCGCCCCGGTTGATCGCCCGCCGGATCTCCGACTCCGACAACGACGACAAGCGGGCCGCGTCGACCAGGTCCACCCAGAGAGGACGCATCGACACGACTCTGCCGTTCCAGGAGTTAATCTCAGTCATGGTCAACCTGACCATGACTGTCCGTGGGTACGAACCAGCCCGCACGCCCTCAGATCGAGTTCTCACGGTTGAGCGTGGGAAGGGCCAGTCACCAGCTGGTTGATCAAACCCTCGAGCTTCGATCGCAGCAGCTCGTTGTTGGAGTAGGCCGGCCTCTGGGTGATCGGCAGTGGAACCTCGGTGCCATCGTCGGAGACGAGCACCAACCGCAGAGTCTCGTCCTGGCCGAAGATGAGGTTCGGTGTCGGAATCTCATCAGGGCATGCCACCACCCGGACTGCCTTGATCGACTGCCGAGAGATCACGTCGGCCCGGTAGGTGTCGCTAGCGTGCAGGTTGGCGAAGGCGAGCACGATGGACTTCGGTGTGAGCACGGTGAAGACCAGGTTCTCGTCGGCGTCGACGCCGGCCGTCACGTACTCGACCTCTCCCGGGTCGCTGCCGATCAAGTAGTAGGCCGCGGAGAGTGCCCCGCGGACCGAGCTACCGAGCGGCCCGGTCCTGCTGCTGAGCACGCTGTTGACGTCCTCGTCGTCGCTGCAGTTGCGGAGGGAATCGAGCAAGACTCGGAGGGTTTCGTTCGGGCCAGTCACCATGACCGTGATCATGCCCCCGTCCGCAGTGCGTCCCGCAGCAGATCCATCCGGTGTTTGACGCTGCCAATCTCGCCTGTCGCATCGCCGCAGGTCAGCCAACCGCAATCGCGCTCAGTGCTGCTAGCTAACCTGAGGGAGTAGTTCCGCATCAACGTGTGGTTGATCCGGTATGAGCGTTCAGGACAGCTCCGGAAGGCATGTGCGAGCAACACGCTGTCGTTGTGGTGTCTTCTCGAGCCGGAAGGTGAGCCAGGAGCAGTCTTCCCGTGCGCCGGGCGATTCGCGTTTGCATGCCCAGTCCCAATCCCGAGCGCGGTTGCCGAGAGCGGGACTGGTCGTTGACTACTCACTGAGTACTCAGTAATGCTGTGCCTTATGAGTGAGCGTTCCGATCGACGAGTTGAACTCGAACTGACCCAGGCTGACGCAGCCCGCTCGGCTGGTGTCTCGCTGGCGACTTGGCGACGCTGGGAAGAGGATCCCGCCGCGGTCAGTGCCAAAACGAGGGTCGCCTGTGAGGGCGCCTTGAAAGGCATGTCTGAGCTGGAGCGAAGGTCATTGAAGTCTGCCGGGGCCTTCGTCGAGGCCTGGGTGGACTCGCATCGGCTCACACCGCGCCAGGCATACGCGATTGCCGTCGAGCTGGGCACGTGGATTGACACCGACATCGGTGAGTGGCTCCAGGATCCGAGCGAGCCACTTCACGACGTTGCTCCTTTCGATCGCTTCGATCTGCGCGTCATGATGCTGGTGGGCGACAGCCGGGCTTGGGCGGAAGCAGTTCGGCAACGTTGTCGAGTCCTCTATGACGAGGTCGAAGCCGGCACGCTCCCTTTCGACCGTCCAGGCCCCCTCATCGACGAGGTCCTGATCGGAGCAGCTCTGGACGGGGCGCGTACCTGGTTGCAGGACATGCCTGAACTCTTCGAGCGGATTCCTCGGCGGGATTCGGTCGATGATGACGACGACGAAGTGGCGAGTGTGATCGGAGACGACGACTGGAGCGTTGTCTCGGACATTTTCGACGACGAGTGTTGTTGGGACGAATGGGAAGTGCCACTCCTACGCGGTCACCCCCTGTTGCCAGCAGTTCTGGCAGAACGTCACCCGTTCCGCTGGTTTGACGTTGTAGAACCGACCGGAGCCGGCTATCTGCAGAGACTGACCGGGATGGTTGTAGATGACTGAGTTCCACGCGACCGAAAGGCTCGCAAAGCGTGAGCGCCCGGCAACTGCACCGCTCGACAATGCGCCGCGGTTGCGACTGCCGCTACCGTGGTCTCGTGGACGGGGTGGTGAGGGTGACACAGATTCGGGATGAGGCGGACGCCGGTTCTCGCCACGATGTGACCGTCCCGCCATCCGAGCACAGGGTGAACAGGGCGAAGATCAACAACCTGTCGAGCGCGGCTCGAACCCGCTACGCCAACCTTCTTGAACGTCTGGGCCACTGACAGGTGAATGTGTGAAGGCGTCGGTGATGCCGTGAGCAGCCATCGGAGTGCCATCGACAAAGTGCTGGCGGGTAGCGATCCCTACGATCTGCTCGGCCAGGACGATCAGGTGCTCGTCCGCGAGGAATGGGCCCGCCGCGCGGCTGCTGTCCGGTGTCAGCTGGACTACGCGGCGGAGTTCGGTGCGGCGGGCGAGCGGTGTGCGGAGATCGACGACGCCGGCAATGTGGTGGATCCGGCCGTGAATGGTCGTGCTGCTGACGACCAGAGCTGGCTGAAGAGCACCACGTGATCAGGTCCATCGGGTTGGCGATGGTCAGCCACCATCCGGACGGTGAGTGTCCGGATCCCGCTCTACAGTGCCGGGCATGACAGAGCTCGGAGCTGACTGGCGGGTGCTGGACGGGGTGGCGACGGCGTGGTTCGGCACGTCGTCGCTGACCGAGGGAGCGGCGCTGGCCGGCCGGATCGTGCAGATCTCGGCTGACTGCGCGATCGACATCCGGGCCACCGGAGTTCGGGTACGGCTCGTTGATGGTGCGCACGCGGCGGCGGTCTCCGAGCTGGGCCTCGCCGCAGATCCGTCCGTGCTGCAGGTGGTCGGCGTCGTGTTGGAGGCGTCGGACCCGGCTGCGGCGCAACAGTTCTGGCAACCGGTGCTCGACTACGTCGACGAGCCCACCGGCGGCCTGGTGGACCCGCTGCGCCGTGATCCCGACCTGCGGATCCGGCAGTCGGGCGAGGCGCGGCCGCGGCGCGGACGGATCCATCTCGACGTGGTGCGGCCGTCCGAGGTGGTGGCTCGGGTGAGTCCCGGCGAGCCGTCCGGACCGTACGGGGTCCGGCATGCGGACCCCGACGGCAACGAGGTGGACCTGGTGCCGGGCGATCCGCTCGGCGACGGCCCGGGCACGGCCGACTGGCAGGTCGTCTTCGCCGCGATGGCCTGCTATCGCGTCGACTCACCCGAACAGCAGGTGCAGCTGGCCGTCGCGGCAGCGAGATGTGCTGATGTGGCAGAATTCCCGCTGCTGATCGACCTCCGGCCCGGGCTGGTCGTGATGGACAGCGGCAAGGACCAGGCGGATGCCGATGCGCATGGCCTGGACCTCGACTTCTCCGACCTCGCCGTCGCCCTGCAGGCGGCCGCCCGCGATCTCGGCGCCATCGCGGACCCGGCGCAGCCGCGCTTCGTGCAGCTCTTCCTCGACGCCGCCGAAGTGCCCGCGGTCCGCGCATTCTGGACAGCCGCGCTCGGCTACGTCCACGACCGGAGGACCGGCACCACCGACATCCTCGATCCGCTCCGGCTGAACCCGGAACTGGTGTTCCAGGAGCTCGACGCCTCGGACACCGAGAGGCGAGAGCAGCGAGGTCGGCTGCACCTCGAGCTCGCAGTGCCTGCGGACATGCTGACGGCCCGGGTGGACGTCGCGGTGGCCGCCGGCGGTCGGGTGCTCGAGGAGTCCGTAGACCGGTGCCGGGTCGCCGATCCCGAGGGCAACGAGCTGGTCGTCATCGGGAGACGCTGAGCCCTTGGACCTGGTCAGATTCGGCCGAGTGCTGATCGGCTCTGACAGAACCATCCTGCATTCGACGCTCGGAGCCGCTATCGTAGGTACGTACCTACAGGAGGCCGGATGACAACTGTGACATCACGGGAGTTCAATCACGACGTCAGCGCGGCCAAGCGTGCGGCCAGTGCCGGACCTGTCGTGATCACCGATCGAGGTCGTCCCGCGTACGTCTTGCTGTCCATCGATGCCTACCGTCGCTTGGCCGGCTCGAACGAAGTGACCGGTGCAGACCTGGTGACCTGGTTGGAGATGGAAGATGAGATCGAGTTCGAGCCGGAACCGCTCGAGATTGGGCCCAGAGTGCCGCGCTTGTGAACCATCTTCTCGACACGAATGTGATCAGCGAACTCCGTAAGTCCGGGAGCAGCGCCAGTCGAGCAGTTCGGAACTGGGTTGCCGGCATGGCTCCGGAGTCGCTCTTTCTGAGTGTGATCACAGTGATGGAGATCGACATCGGAGTCGGCCGGGTGGAACGGCGAGATCCTCAACAGGGCAAACGACTTCGTGCTTGGCTGGACGAACGTGTGCTGCTGGCCTTCGACCTGAGGATTCTCCCGGTGGATCTGCCGGTGGCACGCTGGGCTGCGCGGAGCCACGTCCCGGATCCGCGCCCGGAGCGCGACGCTTTGATTGCAGCGACCGCGGCCGTGCACGGGATGGTGTTGGCCACCCGGAACACTCGGGACTTCAGTGCAATGCCCGTCCAACTGTTCGACCCGTGGAGCCCTTGATCGGATCGATCTCCCGGGCACGATGATCTCCGCCAGGCCGCACCTACGCCTTGACATTGTCGGCGCTCCGCCCGTTCCGAAGGACTGCCGAGCGGGCACTGCCTTGATCATGACAGCAGCCGACAGCGGTGCCCCGGGAGGCGGAGGAACGGAGCTCCCCGGGGACATCGAGGTGACCGGAACCGAGGTCCTGGTGTGGCACCCGCGCCGGAAGCTGATGGCCGCGGCCTGGGCGGGTGGCGCGGTGCTGGTCGGGGTGGTCGCCGCAGTTGCCGGATTCTGGTGGATGTTCCTGTACGTGGGGCTGGCGCTGGTGTCGGCGCCGTTCGCCTGGTTCACGTCGGTCCGGGCCAACGCCGAGGGCATCGTCGTGATCGGCGAGCTCCGCATCCGGAGACTGCCCTGGGACCGCATCGAGCGGTTCGAGCTGGGTCCGGTCAAGGGCATCTGCGCGGTGACGACCCGGGGGAAGCGGCGCCGGGTGTTCCCGTACACGATGGTCGGGCCGGTGACCCCGGAGCGGATCACCGCCACGCTCGAGCAGCTGCGCCGCGAGGCGGCAGCTCGCACCTGATCAGCGGTGGCCGGGGAGACGGACATCGGTCCGTGGGTACTCTGCAGCATGCGCGACGCCACGGACACCAGCCCCGGCCTGACGACCCGCATGTTCTCGAACCCGCAGGTGATCCTGTTCACCGACGACGTCGAGCGGGCGGTGGCGTTCTACTGCGGGCTCGGCTTCCGTGAGGTGTTCCGGGTACCGGCCGAGGGTCGGCC
This sequence comes from Nakamurella alba, assembly GCF_009707545.1. Classification (NCBI taxonomy): domain Bacteria; kingdom Bacillati; phylum Actinomycetota; class Actinomycetes; order Nakamurellales; family Nakamurellaceae; genus Nakamurella; species Nakamurella alba. The sequence goes on from NZ_WLYK01000001.1 coordinate 663,541, forward strand.
GATCCACGCAGATCTGGAGATGGACGGCTACCGCATCGGATTCGCCACCCTCGATTCCTCGCGCCGGGACCACGGTCTCACGCCGGCCACCGCCGGTCAGCGCTCGACTCTGACGGTGTGGACCGCTGACACCCGAGCTGCCTACGCCGACCTCGTCGCGTCCGGGGTGCCAGCTCACCGCGAGCCGGAGGTCTGGCTCGGACGTCTGCTGATCGCGTGGGTGCTCGACCCCGACGGCAACCCGGTGCAGCTCGCCCAGGAGCTATCACCTGGTGCGACATCATCGGGACCATAAGGCCATGACGTCCGCGGACGTCAGGCCATCGCTTCGGCACCGAGTTCGACCAGGAGCACACCACCGGCGATCAGCAGGATGCCCAGCGCCATCACCCGGGTGAGCGGCTCGCGGAAGAGCCAACGGGCCAGCACCGCGGTGAGGGCGACGCCGGCCGCGGCCCAGATCCCGTACGCCACACCGAGTGCCATGCCGTGCCCGAGGGCGAAACTGAGCAGGACGAACGCGGCGACGTAGCCACCGACTACCGCCGGGATCCACTTCCGCTCGCGGAGACCACCGGACGCCCGCAGGGACATCGTCGCGCCGACCTCGCAGAGGATCGCCAGCACCAGATAGAGCCAGCTCATGCGGCGGTTTCCGCCGCGTCGCCGTTGCCGGCATCACGGCTGTGCGCCGAGGAGCCCAGTTCCACGGTCAGTACCCCGGCGATGATCAGCAGGATGCCGAGACCCATGACCAGGGTGAGCTTCTCGCCGAACAGCGCGGCGGACAGCAGTGCCGTGGCGGCGACCCCGCCGGCGCCCCAGATCCCGTAGGCCTTGCCGATCGGCATGCCGAACCGGAGGCAGATGCTGAGGAACGCGAAGGCGGACAGGTAGCCCGTCACCACCAGCAGGTACCACGCCGGATGATCCAGTGCGGCCTTCAAGGAGAGCGTCGCGATCACCTCGGAGGAGATGGCAGCGGCCAGCAGCAGCCAGAGTTTCATGACCACACCTTCATGCGAGATCGTCGGTCAGCGAGCGGATGTGGTCGAGGATCCGGTCACGGTCGTCCGGATGCGGCAGCAGCACCTCGGTGGCGTCGGCCATCCAGAGACCGTCCGCGGCGAGCCGGGCCGTGGACAGGCGGGCACGGCGGACCGGGTCGTCGATCCCGTCGACGGAGATCCACGGGCCGAGCACCGATTCCCACGGTTCGGCGAGGGCAGGGTCGGACAGGCTCTCGGTGAAGATCGCCAGGTCTGCGCGGGTGAGCCGGCCGCGGCCGACGACCGTGATGTAGGCCCGGATGCGGTGTTCCGGGGTGGCCTGCTCCAGCGGGGCGCCCAGCAGCTCGGCCATCGCGTCGACCACCCGCTGTGCCGCGTATGCCGTGACCGCGATGATCAGCTCGTTCCGCGTCGGGAAGTGATACAGCACACCACCTTTGGTGACGCCCGCTTCCTTCGCCACGGCGTCGAAGGTGACCGCCAGTGCGCCGTCGTCGTGATCGGCGAGGCGGAACGCCGCATCCAGGATCGCCGTGCGGGAACTGGGTCTCACGCATGAAACTGTACCAGCCGGTCGGTATAGTTACAGCCGCCGTCCGGCTCCGTGGGGTGAGCGGGGGCGTCCGAAAGCGTGGCGACGTGCTGGAAGGGTGTCGCACGGTCCGGGCCTGGGCAACGGTGGGTGGCGAGAACTTCGTGAAAGGGGACGGATGCCACTCGTCGACGCCACCTCTGATCCGGCGGAACAGGAATCGGAGATCGCCTGGGAACGGAACATGCTGGCGGTGGCCCGGTTCCGGTCGCACCATGACGGCTGGCCGCAGACCGACGGACGTACCGAGCCGGGGGAGCGGGAGCTGGCCCAGTGGCTCGCGGCGCAACGCCTGGGATTGATGACGTACGAACTCACGCTCATCCACCAGCAGTTGCTGGACCAGGTGGTGCCCGGCTGGCGCGCCCACACCGACCGCGCTGTTCCGGGCTGAATCATCTGGAAGAACGGGAGTGCGCTGCCGACGGCCGCAGGTCTACCGTCGATGCATGGACGTGACCGGCCAGCAGGCGGACGGGCGGTGGGACAGGGTGGTCGATCGCGTTGATCGCTCCGAGGAAGCCGGTCTGACCAAGGATGACCGACCCGTTGCGAAGAGGGATGCACTCTCCGACCCAGCACCCGGACCGCGCGTTTTCGGTCGGACCCGCCTGATGGTGCCCGCAACGTTCGATGCTGCTCTCCCGGACAGTGAGCTCGCGGCCTGGGAGTGAGAGCTCGCCACCGTCGACCGTGTGGTCATCGGGTTGCCCGCGGTTCGATGCCTGACGTGGTGACTGTCCGTCCGTCCGCCGAGCGCGGATCCTGTTGCGGCGCCGGTGCTCCGGGGATGACGATCGGGGCATGACGACGATCGACGGGCGGGATCCGCTGCCCTGGTTCCAGGACCTGTACGCCTCCTTCAACGCCCGGGACGAGGACGCCGTGCTGCGTCACTTCACGCCCGACGTGCACTGGCCGAACGGCTAGGAGGGCGGGTGGGTGACCGGGCACGAGGAGGTCAGGGCCTACTGGCTGCGGCAGTGGGGCGAGATCGACCCGGTCGTCACCCCGGTCGCCGTCACCACCGAGCCGGACGGTGCACTGGCGGTGCAGGTCCGCCAACTGGTCCGGAGTCACGCCGGCGAGATGATGTCCGACGACCTGCTCGACCACGTCTACCGCTTCCATGACGGACTGGTCCGAGAGATGACCATCCGCGGCAAGTGACCTCGGGTGGGCGGATCGCACAGTCGGATGCGGAACGAGGTGCGCTCTGCCCATCGGCAGCGGCAGCCAGCAGGTTTAGCGTGGGCATCGACCGACACGAAACCTGTCCGGAAGGGACGATGCGCATGCGCCGGCTGGAATCGGAGGACCTGGACCCGCTGACGCTGGGTGCCACGGTGCTCGGCTGCGGCGGGGGTGGCGACCCGTTCATCGCCAAGCTGATGGTCGGGCAGGCGATCGCCGACCACGGCCCGATCACCATCGCCGACCTGGACGACCTGCCCGACGACGCCCAGCTCGCCACTGTCGCCGTCATCGGTGCGCCGACGGTGATCATCGAGAAGATCCCGTCCGGCAGCGAGTTCGCCGATGCCGTCAGGGCTCTCGCCGCCTACCTGGGCCGCCCGATCGACGCGGTGATGCCCGCGGAGGTGGGCGGGATGAACACGCTGATTCCGCTGGCCGTCGCCGCCGAACTCGGCGTGCCGTGCGTGGACGCCGACGGCATGCGTCGCGCCTTCCCGCAGATCGAGATGACCACCTTCACGCTGTCCGGGCTCTCGGCGACCCCGATGAGCCTGGCCGACGAGAAGGGCAACCGGGTCGCTTTCGAGACCACCAGCAACCAGATGGCCGAGAAGCTGGTCCGCGGGTCCGTGATCATGCTCGGCCTGGCCAACGCGATCGCGCTTTACCCGATGACCGTCAAGCAGGCCAAGGAGGCGGCGATTGCCGGCTCCATGGCCTACTGCACCGAGCTGGGCGCCACCCTGCGCGCCGTGCAGCGGCACGAGTCCGACTGGGACGACCTGCTCGCGTTCACCGACGGCCGGGTCGTCTTCGAGGGCAAGATCATCGACCTGGACCGGCGCACCACCACCGGGTTCGCCCGCGGCACGGTGACGATCGAGGACTTCGCCGATCCGACGAAGGTCATGCGGATCGAGATCCAGAACGAACTGCTGCTGGCGATCGAGGACGGCCGGCCGGTGGTCACGCCGCCGGACCTGATCTGCATGCTCGACCACGAGACCGCCGAGCCCATCACCACGGAGACCCTCGCCTACGGGCAGCGGGTCCGGGTGCTGGCGATGCCCTGCGCGCCGGAGTGGCACAAGCCCGGGATGCTGGACGTGGTCGGGCCGTCGGCCTTCGGCTACGACGTCGAGTACACGCCGCTCGTGCCGGCAGCAGGGGAGTGAGCGGCATGACCGGTTCGTTGAAGATCGGCATCGACGTCGGCGGCACCAACACCGACGCGGTGGTCGTCGCCGCCGACGGCTCGGTGGTGGCCGCGACCAAGTCGGCCACCACCCCGGATCCGTTGGACGGCATCAGGTCCGCGCTCTCCACGGTGATCGCCGAGGTCGACCGCGGCGCCATCACCCAGGCGATGCTGGGCACCACGCACCCGGCGAACGCGATCATCCGCCGCCGCGACCTGCTCCGGGTCGGTGTGCTGCGGCTCGCCGCCCCGGCCACCCTCGGTGTCCGTCCGGCCGCCTCCTGGCCGGCCGACCTGCTCGCCGAGATCATCGGACCGTCGGAGATCATCCGCGGCGGCCACGAGTTCGACGGCAACGAGATCGCGCCGCTGGACGAGGACGCCGTGAAGCGGTTCGCGGCCGCCTGCGCCGGAACGGTGTCGGCCATCGCGGTGTCCGCGCCGTTCTCGCCGGCCAACACCGACCACGAGCTGCGCGCCGCGGAGATCCTGGCCGCGGAACTCGGCCCGGACCACCAGATCTCGGTCAGCCACGCGGTCGGCGCGCTCGGCCTGCTGGAGCGGGAGAACGCGACGATCCTGAACGCCTCGCTGCTCGGCGTGGCGCGCACCGTCATCGACGGCTTCCGGGCGGCGCTGCTGGCCAACGAGCTGGACGTCGAGTCCTACCTGACCCAGAACGACGGCACGCTGATGACCGTCGAGGACGCCGCGCGGTTCCCGGTGCTGTCACTGGGATCCGGGCCGACCAACTCGATGCGCGGTGCCTGCAGCCTGGCCGGTCTGTCCGATGCGCTGGTGATCGACGTCGGCGGCACCTCCGCCGACGTCGGGGTGCTCGCCGACGGCTTCCCGCGGGAGTCGGCGGCGGCCGTCGAGGTCGGCGGGGTACGGACCAACTTCCGCATGCCGGACCTGATCTCGATCGGCCTGGGCGGCGGGTCGATCGTCACCGGTGGCCCGGGCGAGGTCACCGTCGGGCCGGACTCGGTGGGCTACCGGGTGGTCGACGAGGCGCTGGTGCGCGGCGGGTCCACCCTGACGCTGTCCGACATCTCGGTGCGCGGCGGGCGTCTCACCGGATTCGGTGATCCGGGCCTGGTCGAGGGCGTGCCGCAGCAGGTGGTCGACGCGGCGCTGGAGTGGGTGGACCGGCAGATCCGCCACATGACCGACCGGATGAAGCCGAGCCGGCACGAGATGCCGCTGATCGCGGTCGGCGGCGGTTCGCACCTGGTGCCGGACGTGATCCCGGGCATCTCCGAGGTGGTGCGGCCGCCGCACCACGCGGTGGCCAACGCCTACGGTGCGGCGATCGCCGAGGCGTCCGGTTCCATCGACCGGGTCTTCCGTTACGACGACAGCAGCCGCGAGGCCTGCCTGGACGAGGCGCGCCGGCTGGCCACCGAGGCGGCCGTCCGGTCCGGGGCCGACCCGGCCCGGATCCGGGTGACCGCCGTGCACGAGGTCCCGCTGACCTACGTGCCCGGCCAGGCCTGCCGGGTCCAGGTCAAGGCCGCCGGCCCGCTGGCATGACCGGGCAGGACGCCGCGTCGATCTGGCTGGCCTACAACGTCGCGGAGAACCGGGCCGACTTCGCGACGATGTCCACCCTGGTCGCGCCGGACCTGGTCGCGACCGTGAACGGGGTCCCCGCGGTGTCGTCCGCCGAGGAGGACGAGCGGGCCATGCGGCGGCTGCTCGAGCAGTACCCGGACTACCGCCGCGAGGTGGTCGAGGTGATCGCTGCCGGGGAGCGGGCCACCGCGCGCTGGCGGATGCGCGGCACCCCGGCCGATCCCGCGCACCCGGTCCTCGACGTCCAGGGCTGCTCGATCGTCACCGCCGCCGACGGGGTGATGACCGGGGCCGCCCTGTACTACCAGGGCGATGCACTGGACGCGTCGCTGTCCGGGAATCCCGGGTGACCGGGTACCCGGTGGCGGACTGCCACAACGACCTGTTGCTGGCGGTGCGGCACCAGCGCGAACGAGGGCACGTCGATCCGTTCGGCGAGTTCTGGTTGCCGCAGCTGGAGGCCGGCGGCGTCCGGCTGCAGGTGCTGCCGGTGTGCACCGAGGAGCAGTTCGTCGGGGAGGGCGCCCTGCGCCGGGCGCTGCTGCTGCTCCAGGAGGCCCGCCACCTCGCCGACGTGCATGCCGAGCGGGTGGCGATCGTGGAGAACTCCGCGCAGATCACCGAGGTCCTCGAGTCCGGCCGGATCGCGCTGCTGCTCGCGATCGAGGGCGCCGAACCGGTGGGCCACTCGCTCGAACTGCTGGACGTGTTGCAGCGCACCGGGATCCGGATGTGCTCGCTGTCCTGGAACCGGCGCACGCAGATGGCCGACGGGGTCGCCGAGCAGGACACCGGAGGCCGGCTGACCCGGCTCGGTGTCGACGCGGTCCGCCGGATGGAGCAGATCGGCGTGGTGGTGGACGTCTCACACCTGTCCGAGGCCGGCTTCTTCCACCTCGCCGACGTGGCCCGCCGTCCGTTCCTCGCCTCGCACTCCTCGTGCCGGGCCCTGACCGACCACCCGCGCAACCTCTCCGACGAGCAGCTCGGGGTGCTCGCCGACACCGGTGGTTTCGTCGCGCTGAACGCGTTCGGCCCGTTCCTCACTGATGCACCGACCCCGGGCGTGGCCGACTACCTGGACCACGTCGAACATGCGCTGGGCATCCTGGGCCCGGACCGGGTCGGCCTCGGCACCGACTTCATCGACGACGTCGCCGATGTCGTGGACCCGATCTTCACCGGGCTGCTGGTCGACCGCACCACGATCCCGGTGACCGCCGGACTGCAGCGGCCCGCCGACCTGCCCGGACTGGCCGCGGCCATGGAGCAGCGGCTCGGCGCGGACCTGACCCGGAAGGTGATGGGCGGCAACCTGATCGCCTTCCTCTCCTCGGCGATCTGACACAGCCCGGTAGCGTCCGTGCCACCGGGAGCGGAGGAGGACTCGATGGCCCAGGAACCGGAGCCCACCTCCAGGGTCGGGGTGCGCGACGTCCTGGGCCTACCCGGGCTGACGGGGGCGGAGCTGCTCGGCGGCGCGCCGGCACTGGACCGCCGGCTGTCCCGGGTCCGCCTCGTGCCGCACACCTGGACCGGCGCGGCGGACCTGTCCGGGGCCGCCTACGTGCTGGACGGTCACCGGCTGCACCGCGACACCTTCGTGGTGGACACCACGCTGCGCCGGATGGAGGAGGCGGGGGCGGCACTGCTGGTCGTCGTCGCGCCGGCCCAGCCGATCGGCCTGTCCGCCGGACGACTGGCCGACAAGCTCGGCCTCGCGCTGGTCCGGATCGACGGCGATGTGCTCGAGGTGGCCGACGGCATGCGGGATCTCGTCGAGGCGCCGCTGCGCACGGTGGCCCGGCTGTTGCTCGAGGCGCTGGACGCCGTCGCACGGACCGGCCCCGGGATCGCCGACGTGCTGGGCACCCTGGACCGGGCGTTGGCCGCCCGCAGCAGTCTGGTCGGGTCGGAGGGCGAGGTGGTGGCGGGTGCTCCCCTCGATCCTCCGGTCCCCGGCCGGGACCGGCTGGCGGTACCGGTGCGATCGACGACCGGCACGGGAACTCTTGTGGTGCAACCGGTTCCGCCGGCCCGCGGGGAGCAGCCGGCGTTCTGGCTGGTGCTGACCGATGACTCCGGATCGTCGACCAACGCCGAGCTGCTGACCCGGATCGCCGGTCCGGCGGCGGCACAGCTCGCCACCCGGCTGCTGTCCGACCGGCTGGAACGGGAGCGGGACGCCCGGGCCCGGATCGGCGCGCTGAACTCGATCCTGGCGGTGGGCGAGCGGCCGTCCGCCGAGTTGGTCGGGCAGCTCGGGCTGCTCGGCTGGTCCACCGACGGCTGGTGCACGGCCCTGCACCTGAGGATCGCCGGGCCGGTCGAGCGGGTCGACCCGGCCCGGATCCCGGTGCTCACCGACGCTCTCGCCTCCGTGCTGGAGCGCGTGTTCCCCGGGCCGCTGATCGAACGGCCGGACGGCTGGAGCTCGTGGACCACGACCCCGACCGAACCGCCGGCCACCTCCTACCGCCTGCTGGTGACGGACCTCCGGCGGGCGCTGCAGGAGTTCGTGACCGGCCGGGACGGCCTCCGGGTGCACGCCGGCATCGGCCGCCCGTATGCGGGCGTGGTCGGACTGCGGCAGAGCCTGGCGGAGAGCCGCGAGGCGGCGACCGTCGCGCAGGCCACCGGATCGCGCACGGCCGTGCAGCACGTCGACGAGCTCGGCGTACAAAGGATTCTCGTCGGCTGGTACACCTCCGACGAGTTCGGCGACTTCGCCCGGACCCTGCTGCGACCGATCACCGCCATCGACCCGGGGGAGGACCTGCTGCGCACGCTGGCCGTCCACCTGGACAACGAGTCGTCGCCGACCGCCACCGCCGATGTGCTCGGCGTGCACCGGAACACGGTGATCAACCGGATCGCCCGGATCCGTCAGGCGCTGCAGGTCGACCTGGACGACCCGGACCAGCGGCTCGCCGTGCAGCTGGCCTGCCGGGTGGTCGGTCTCGGCGGCTGAGCAGGTCGCGGATCGGCGGACATCGCCGGCCGGTGGGAGCCGGCGGATCGTCAGGCTCGGTGCCGCTCACCACCGCCGGCAGCGAGGAACCGGGCCCCGAGATCCCGCACCGCCGCCCGCAACTCCGGCCCATCCACCACGGTGAACGGCGAGGGCAGCACGGCCAGCTGTTCCGCGTACCAGTACGGGTTCCCGGTGGTCGCGGACAAATGGCAGCGCAGGTCGTCGACCGCCGTCAATCGGCCGAGGGAGCGGGGCAGCACCCGGCGCACCTTCTCCAGCGGGGCGTCGATGTCCACCTCCACCCGGTACTCCCAGCCCACGGCCAGGTGCTCCTCCAGCAGTCCGACCGGGTCGAGATCCGCCGGAGGAACGAAGGTCTCGTCGGTGACGGTCACCTGCTGCACCCGGTCGATGCGGTAGGCGCGCAGCGTTCCGGAGTCCGATGTGCTGCGCCCCAACAGGTACCAGCGACCGTGCCGGACCACCACCGCCCAGGCCTGCACCTGCGCGGTCCACGCGCGGCCGGCCTCGGAGCGGTAGTCGAGGTGCACCACCCGGTGCCGCTGCACCGCCTGCACCAGGGTGGTGGTGGTGCCGGCGTCCGGCCGGGCCGCCGCCCGGTCCGGCGCGGCGGTGGTGCTCTGCCGGACGACCTCCGCCGCCGCGGCCACCGGTTCCGGCAGCGCCCGGACGATCTTGGCCAGGGCGCTGCCGGCCGGGTCGGCGCGGTCCGCGGCGTCGTGGTGCCCGTCCAGCACGGCCATCACCAGGCCGAGTGCCTCACCGCCGGTGAAGACCAGCGGCGGCAGCCGGAGGCCGCGGCCCATCCGGTACCCGCCGTACGGACCACGCACCGATTCGATCGCGATGCCGGCGTCCCGCAGCACCGTCACGCAGCGGCGGGCGGCACGCTCGGAGACCTCCAGCTCGTCGGCGATCCGCTGGGCCGTCACCCCGGGATTCGCCTGGATCAGCTCGAGCGTGCGCAGGGCGCGCGCGGTCGGTCCGATGTCCTGTGCGGCGGTCACGAACACCTCCAGGTCGGATAGCGGACGCTCTACGTCCGGAACCGGACCTAGTGTGCCGCACATGGACGCCGTGGAGACCCTGGACACCCGGATCGACGAGCCCGGCCGCCGGCCGGGGGAGGCGGGGATGCTGCTGTTCGCGCTGCGCCGCTCGCGGGCGCAGTTCGCCTGGAAGGTGGGTGGGCTGGATGCCGAGCAGCTGGCCAGGCCGATGCCGCCCAGCTCGATGACCATCGGCGGGCTGGTCAAGCACCTGGCCCTGGTCGAGGAGCAGAAGATCGCGCTCGCGCTGACCGGGCGCCCGCCGGCGCCGCCGTGGGACACCCACGAGCCGGACACCGAGTGGACGTCGGCGGCCGCCGACACCCCGGAGCAGCTCTACGGCCTGTGGCGGGCGACCGTGGCCCGCGCGGAGGCCGCGCTCGCCGGGCTCACCGACGCGGACCTCGACCGGCCGGTGGCGGTCTGGCCGTGGGAGGGGGAGCCGCCGAACGTGCGGTTGCTGCTGGTCGACCTGCACGACGAGTACGCGCGACACGTCGGGCACGCGGACCTGTTCCGGGAGCGGATCGACGGCCTCACCGGTGAGGACCCGCCGCAACCGGAATGAGCCGGCGTGGACAGGCGCAACGCGGGAACCACTCCGGTCGTGATCGAACGGGACCTGACCCTGGCCGACGGCCGCACGCTGCATGTCTACGACACCGGGGAGCCGGGCGACGGCCGCACCGCGGTCGTCTGGCACCACGGCTCGCCGAACATCGGAGCACCGCCCCGTCCGTTGTTCGCCGCGGCCGATCGGCTCGGCCTGCGCTGGCTGTCCTACGACCGGCCGTCCTACGGCGGGTCCACGCCCCGTCCTGGCCGTGACATCGCCGCTGCAGCAGCGGATGTCGAGGCGCTGGTGGATGCCGCGGACGTCGGCTCGTTCGCACTGGTCGGGCACAGCGGCGGTGCCAGCCATGCGCTGGCCTCCGCGGCGCTGCTGCCGGACCGCGCGCTCGGGGTGCTGTCCATCGCCCCGATGGCGCCGCTGCAGCAGTGGCAGGCCGACGGCCTGGACTACTGGGCAGGCATGATCCCGTCCGGGGTGGACTCGTTGCAGGCCGCTGCGCAGGGTGCCGCGGCCAAGGAGGCCTACGAGGCGTCCGGCGCCGACTACGACCCGGGGTTCACCGCGGCGGACATGGACACCTTCCGCAGCGACTGGGCCTGGCTCGACGAGGTGGTCGGGCCCGGCACCGCGAACGGACCCGGCGGGCTGATCGCCGACGACCTGGCCTACGTCGGTGACTGGGGCTTCGACGTCGCCGACATCCGTTGCCCGGTCCTGGTCCTCACCGGCGGGCAGGACCGGATCGCACCCGCCGCGCACGGCGGCTGGATCGCGGACCGGGCGCCGCAGGGCGAGCAGCAGCACCACCCGGAGGACGGCCACCTCTCCGTGCTCCGCCACGCGGAGGCGGCGCTGGAGCTGCTGGCCGGCCGGATCCGCTGAGCGTCACCGGCGAGGCCGGTCAGACCCCGCTGCGCCAGAGGTTCACGTGCAGCAGGTCGAGGTACCGGCCGTACGGGGTGCCGCTGCGCCACTGGTTCGCGGTTTCCACCGCGGTGCCCTCGCCCCACTCGTTGTAGCTGGTGACCAACTGCCACGGCACCCGGGAGCCGACCATCTGCTTGATCGCCAGGTCCCAGGACCGGGGGTCGCGGGCCAGGATCGGCGACGAGCTGTTGGTGTGCCAGAAGCCGGGCGACACGGCGGCGGAGTTGCCCGGGACGGTGACGATGCGGTGCACCGGGCCGTACTCGTGCCAGGCCCGCGGCTTGTAGGGGCAGCCGGTGTAGCCCGGAAAGACCTTGAACACCAGGTAGAACCGGGACTGGTTGGCCTGGACCCAGGTCTGCGCCTGGCTGCAGGAGAAGCTGCCGCCGGCCCATACGAACAGCACGGGCTTGCCGCCCACCCGCAGGAAGTTCTTGTCGATGCCGTACTTGCCGCGGATGTAGGTCAGGTCGGAGTTGATCTGTGCGTAGGACCGGCCGGCCGGCTCGTAGTACAGGGACCAGCGGAACGGCGTGCCGTCGGCGGCACGCAGCTGGTACGGGAAGCGCACGTCGGCGAACGATCCCTGGCCCATCCAGGAGGCGATACCGGCGTTCAGGCCGGCGTAGCGCATCTGCGTCACGTTGCGGCGCGGTGCGCCGGGGGCGGCGTACGGGTCGTCGGTGCCGTACGTCGCGGTGAAGTGCGACGAGGTCGATCCCCAGCCGTAGTAGAAGGCCGCGCGGATCGGGAACCGGGGCTGCGGGTCGGACCCGGTCGGCCGGATCGGCACCGTCGGGGCCGCTGCCGAGACCGCCGGGGTGGCCAGGGCGTCCTGCGCCGAGGCCAGTGCGGATGCGGGCGAGCCGGCAGCTGCGAAGGCGGAGTCGGGGGCGATCTCGAAGTCCTGCACCGGTGCGGCGGGGGTCGGGACCGGTGCGGCCGCGGCCGTTCCGGTGCCGGTCACCAGGCCGGCCAGACCGATCAGCGCGGCCAGGCAGGCCGCGGACCAGCGGCGGGAGGTCCTCGTCGACATGACCAGCTCCTTCACTCGGCGTCAGCAACAGTATGCACTCCGTGACCGAATCCCAGGAAGTCATGCTCTACCGCTGTGCTGGGCCGAACGGGGCGCGGCATTCCGATCAGGTGCGGCCATCCGGACAATTGACATTCCATGGCCACAGGAATCGTGGGAAAGACATTCGGGCACACTTCACGCACCGGGATGAAATTCGCCCGGGAATCGAGATCGTCGATTCCCGGCAATCTTCCGGACACGATTCGGTCGTTACCTTCCTCCGGTGGCAGACACCCTTCCGGTCACGGCTCCCGTCCGTCGCTCCGCGGCCATCGACATCGCCCGCGGGCTGGCGGTCTGCGCGGTGGTGGCGCTGCACATCGTCAACGGACTGGCCCCGCTCGACCTGATCCCGGACGGCAACCGGCTCGCCCCGGCGATCGTCGACATCGGCCTGCTGCGGTTGCCTGCGCTCGCCCTGCTGCTGGGGCTGTTCATCCCCGGGGGTGTCGGGAAACGGGGGGTCGGCGGCTACATCTACTCGCGGGTGCTGATCGTCGGCTACATGTACGTGATCTGGTCGGTGATCCAGGGCGCGATCGGCGTCATCACCTCCGGTGTCCGGAACAACAAGACCGGCATCCTGGACATCCTCACGCTGTGGACCCCGGAACTGCAGCTGTGGTTCCTGCCGTACGTGGTCGTGGCGAGCGTGCTGATGGCGGTCCTGCGGCCGTGGCGGCACCCGGTGCTCGGCACGGTCGTGCTGGTGGTGTTCGCCGCGGTGGCGGTGCTGATGTGGGGGCGGAACTTCGAGATCGCCGGCACCTACGGGTTGAGCCTGCTGTTCTTCTCGGCCATCGGTGCCACCGTCGGGCTGCGCCGGATGGTGACGGCGCTGGAGCGGCCGACCTGGCTCTGGGTGCTGTTCGGTGTCATCGGCACCGCCGGCTTCCTGGTCGCCGTCCGCTGGCCGCACCGCCCGGCTGTCACCGGTGAGGGTGGCGTGACCACCTCGGTGCTCGTGGCCAGCCTGATCGCCACCCTGCTCGGTATCGTTGCGCTGCTGGCGGTCTCGAAGCTGCTGTCGATGATCCCGCGGGTGTCGGAGGCGCTGCAGCTGATCGGCCGGCACACGCTCGAGATCTACGTCATGCACATCGTTCTCTACGCCGGTACCCGGGTGGTGCTGCTGAAGGCGGGCATCGAGAACTTCACCGTGCACATGGTCGTCGGCATGCTGGCCGGGGTCGGCATCCCGATCCTAGCGGCGGTGCTCGCGCCGAGATGGCATCTGGGGTGGCTGTTCTCGCCCCCGGCCTGGCTGGACCGCGGGCTGCGCAGGATCGGCCTCCGGCTGGGCATCGGTCAAGGGGTTGCGCCGGAAGCGAACAAGGCGGAGGCTGCCACCGGTTCCGTGGCCCACGATCGCGGTGCATCGGTGCAGGTCCCGGCCCTGCCCGAGCAGCGGGACCGTCGGGCGGACGCCCGGGAGCACGTCTGAACGACCCTGCCGGAGGCCGGGTTCCGAGCCTAGGCTCGACACCATGCTTCTCGGACTGCAGGTTCCCTCGTTCACCTGGCCGGACGCCCCGGCCGCGACCGGTCCCACCTTCAAGCGCATCGCCGTCGAGGCGGAGCAGGCCGGCGTCGCCAGCCTCTGGGTGATGGACCACTTCTTCCAGATCAGCATGGTCGGTCCCGCCGAGGACGACATGCTGGAGGGGTGGTCGGCACTCGCCTTCGCCGCCGCCGCGACGGAGAGGATCAAGCTCGGCACCATGGTCACCGGGGTGACCTACCGGCACCCCGGCGTGCTGATCAAGACCGCCACCACGCTGGACGTGCTGTCCGGCGGCCGCGCCTACTTCGGCATCGGCGCCGCCTGGAACGAGGAGGAACACCTCGGTCTGGGCGTCCCGTACCCGCCGCTGAAGGAGCGTTTCGAGCGGCTCACCGAGACCCTCCAGTTGGCGCACCAGATGTGGAAGGACGACGACAGTCCTTTCCAGGGCACGCATTACCAGCTGCAGCGGCCGCTCAACCACCCGCAGTCGGTCAGCCGGCCGCACCCGCCGATCCTGGTCGGCGGCACCGGCGAGAAGAAGACCCTGCGACTGGTCGGGCAGTACGCCGATGCCTGCAACATCTTCGAGATGGACCTGCCCGGCATCACGCACAAGCTCGAGGTGCTGCAGAGCCACGCCGCCGACGTCGGCCGCGACTACGCCGCGATCGAGAAGACCACGCTGGGCACCCTGGCGCTGTCGAAGGACGGTGCCGACGGCACCCAGACCGTGCAGCAGGCGGTCGACCGGTTCGGCCGGCTCGCCGAGATCGGCATCGACCATGCGCTGGTGAACATGCCGGCCGTCGCGGTGCCCGGCACCTTCGACCTGGTGGCCGAGGTGGCCGCGCAGATCGCCCCGATCGTCCCCGCCGGTCGCTGACCCGTCCCGGTCGTTTCGGCCCGTCAGCTCCACCGCGACAGCACCGCCCGATCCGGCTCATAGGATCGGGCGGTGCTGAACGCCTTCGGTCGACGGGTCCTGGACACCCGCTGGGTGCCCTGGACGCTGCTCCTGGTCAGCCTCGTCGGCCACGTCGTCGTCACGCTGATCGGCGCCGACCCGTTCCGGATGATCGACCTGGAGGTGTACGTCCAGGGCGCACGGCACCTCACCGACGGCACCCTCTACGACTTCTTGGTCCCGCCGTTCGACCTGCCGTTCACCTACCCGCCGTTCTCCGCCCTGCTGTTCACCCCGATCGCCTGGTTGCCGTGGTGGTTGGCCCGGGTGATCTGGCAGGTCGCGTCGATCGCCGCGCTGGCCGGGATCGTGTGGCTGTCGCTGCGGCTGCTCGGGATCGCCCCGTCCGGTGCGACGCGGCAACGGCTGCGGGCGGGCGTGGTGACCGGCACCGCGCTGGGCATCTGGCTGGAACCGGTGCGCACGACCCTGAACTACGGCCAGATCAACCTCTTCCTCGTGCTGGTGCTGCTGGCCGGTGCGGTGGCGACGAAGCAGGTGTGGGCCGGCGTCAGCGTCGGCCTCACCGCCGGGATCAAACTCGTCCCGGCCATCGCCGGGCTCTACTACTTGCTGCGCCGGCAGTGGACCGCGGTGTGGGTGTCGGCGGCGGTCTTCCTGGCCACCGCCGGGCTGATGCTGCTCGTCATCCCCGGTGAGACCTGGCGCTACTTCACCGCTCTCATCTTCGATCCCGGTCGCACCGGGCCGGTGTGGTCGGCGATCAACCAGTCCTGGCGTGGCGCGCTGGCCCGGCTCGCCGGGCAGGAGGACGTCACCACCTCGTACTACCTGGCCGCGCTGGTCAGCTTGGTGCTCGCCGGCGCCGCCTGCGCGTACGCCCTGCGGGCGGGGGACCGGGCGGCGGCGTTCCTGAGCATCCAGTTCGCCGGCCTGCTGGTCTCGCCGATCTCCTGGTCGCACCACTGGGTGTGGATCCTGCCGGCGATCCTCTGGTGCCTGACCGGCGAGCGCCGGCGCTCGCGGCCGGTCGTCGCCCTCGGCATCGCCTGGATCGTGGCGACCTTCAGCTACCTGGTGCCGGTCCTCATCGCGGTGCAGCAGTCCGACTACGGGCCGTCGCGCCCGCTGGTGCTGTCGCTGCTCGGCACCGTCTATCCGGTGCTCGGCCTGCTCACCCTGGCGGCGATCGCCTGGCGGTGTCGTAGAGTGGGCGACCGACACGGGAGTCCGGTGCGCCGGGCTGAGAGAGGGACACGAAGTCCCTGACCGTCGAACCTGATCCGGGTCATGCCGGCGAAGGAACGTCGCTCTCTTCGATCCACCCGTGCCCGAGGAAGGGCACCACATGAGAACAGCTCTGTTCGCCGGTAGAAGGCCGGTCCTGGCGGCCGCACTGGCCGGCATCCTGCTGCTGGCCACCGGCTGCGGCTCCGGTTCGGAACCGGCAGGAAGCACCGGCACCAGCACAGACACCGCGGTCAGCAGCAGCGCGGCCGGGTCGGGCAGCAGCGGGACGCCGGGCACCGAGGTCGCCACCGGCGAGGTCGTGCTGATCACCCACGACAGCTTCAACGTCGACGAGCAGGTGCTCGCCGACTTCGAGAAGAGCTCCGGCCTGACCGTCACCCTGCTCGCCCAGGGCGATGCCGGTGCGGTCACCAACAAGCTGGTGCTCACCAAGGACAACCCCTTGGGCGATGCCGTTTTCGGCATCGACAACACCTTCGCCTCGCGCGCGCTGGAGGCCGGTGTGCTCGACCCGTACACCTCGCCGGAGGCCGGCAACGGCTCGGACGAGCACGGTCTGGGCGCCGGCGACCCGGACCACCGGCTGACCGCGGTGGACTACGGCGACGTGTGCGTGAATGTCGACCACACCTGGTTCACCGACAAGGGTCTCGCCGAACCGACGACCTACGAGCAGCTGGCCGATCCGGCGTACAAGGACCTGCTGGTGGTCGAGTCGCCGGCCACCAGCTCCCCGGGCCTGGCGTTCCTGCTCGGCACCGTCGCGCACTTCGGTGCGGACGGCTGGCAGGACTACTGGACCTCGCTCAAGGCGAACGGGGTCAAGGTCACCTCCGGCTGGGAGGACGCCTACGGGGTCGACTTCTCCGGCTCGTCCGGCAAGGGTGCGCGCCCGTTGGTGGTGTCCTACGCGTCGTCCCCGCCGTACGAGGTGCCGGCCGACGCCGCCGCCGGGACCCCCGCGCCGACCGGCGCCCTGCTCGACACCTGTTTCCGGCAGGTGGAGTACGCCGGAGTGCTGACCGGGGCGAAGAACCCGGCCGGCGCGCGGAAGGTGATCGACTTCCTGCTGTCGCAGGAGTTCCAGACCTCGCTGCCGGAGCAGATGTACGTCTACCCGGTGGACACCGCGGTCGACCTGCCGGCCTCCTGGACCGAGTACGCCCCGCCGGCCACCGATCCGGCGACCGTCGACCCGGCGGAGATCGCGACGAACCGGGAGGACTGGGTGCAGACCTGGTCCGACCTGGTCGAGGGCTGATCGGACCGCCGTGACGGACCTCCGGGAACGGGCCGGCACGGACCGGGCGGCTGCCGCCCGGTCCGGCGCCACGCCCGGCCCGAACCCGGAACCGCTTGCGCTGGGCCGACTCCGGACCGCCGGGCTGCTCGCTCTGGCGGCCGTCCCGGTGCTGGTGCTGCTGGTGCTGTTCTTCTACCCGGTGGCGGTCATCGTCGGGCAGGGGTTCGCCGGCCCGGACGGGGTCGGCGCACTCGGTGATGTGCTGGCCAGGTCCCGGATCCGCCGGATCGTGCTGTTCACGGTCTGGCAGGCCGCGGCCTCCGCCGGGCTGTGCCTGCTGCTCGGGCTGCCGCTGGCACATCTGCTGTACCGCAGGAGGTTCCGCGGCCGGGCGGTGGCCCGCGCGGTGATCACCGTGCCGTTCGTGCTGCCGACTGTGGTGGTGGGGCTGGCCTTCCGGACGCTGCTGGCGGAGAACGGCCCGCTCGGGTCCTGGGGCCTGGACGGCAGCGTGTGGGCCGTGCTGGCCGCGCACGTCTGCCTGAACGTGGCCGTGGTGGTGCGGACGGTCGGGCTGGCCTGGGCCGGGATCGACGACCGGACTGCCGATGCGGCACGGAGTCTCGGCGCCGGGCCCTTGCGGGTGCTGCGCACCGTCACGCTGCCCGCGCTGGGACCGGCGATCGCCGCGGCCGCGGTGATGGTGTTCCTCTTCTGTGCCACCAGCTTCGGCATCATGCAGGTGCTGGGCGGCGGCCGGTACTCCACCATCGAGACCGAGATCTGGCGCCAGACCGAGGAGATGCTGGACCTGCCGACCGCCTCCGTGCTCTCGGTGCTGCAGCTGGTGCTGGTGTGCGCGGTGCTGGTCGTGGCGGCGAGGCTGCGCCGGCGGACCGAGCGGACGCTGCGCCGGCGGTCGGTGCGAACCCCGCAGGTGGGCCGCCGGGACCTGCCGGCGGTCATCGTCGGTGTCCTGGTCGGGCTGGTGGTGCTGGGCCCGGTGGTGGTGATGATGCTGCGCTCCCTGCGCACCCCGGGCGGCGGGTGGGGACTCCAGAATTACCGCGCCCTGGCCGGTGTCGGCGAGGACAACGTGCTGCTCGTGCCGGTCACCGACGCCCTGGTCAACTCGCTGCAGTCGGCCGCAGTGGCCGCCGCCGTGGCGATCGCCCTCGGCGCGATGCTCGCGGTGGTGCTCGGCCGGCGGCCGCGCAGCCGGGCCGGGCGGCGGGCCACCGGGCTGCTGGACGCGGTGGTCATGCTGCCGCTGGGAGTGAGCGCGGTGACCGTCGGTTTCGGCTTCCTCGTCGCCCTCGACGCCCCGCCGCTGGACCTGCGGTCCTCCTGGTTGCTGGTGCCGCTGGCCCAGGCACTGGTGGTCACCCCGCTGGTGGTGCGGATGCTGGTGCCGCTGGTCCGGTCCACCGACGACCGGCTGCGGCAGGCCGCCGGGGTGCTCGGTGCCCCGCCGCTGACCGTTTGGCGCACCGTCGATCTCCCGCTGGCCGCCCGCGGCGCGGCCGGCGCGGCGGCCTTCGCCTTCGCCGTGGCGCTGGGGGAGTTCGGTGCCACCAGCTTCCTGGCGCGGCCGCGGACACCCACGCTGCCGGTGGTGATCGGCCGGCTGATCTCCCGCCCCGGTGAGGTCAACGCCGGGATGGCGCTGGCCGCCGCCACCGTGCTGGCCCTGCTCTGCGTGCTGGTGGTGGCGGCGATCGACCTGCTCGGCGACACCCGCCGGGCCGGCGGGATCGGCGGCTTCTGAGATGACGGTGACCCGCGTTGGTGGTGACGTGAGATGACCCTTCACATCGAGGATCTCGTGGTCCGGTACGGATCGGACGGCACTGCCCCGGCCGCGGTGGACGGGGTGGACCTGACGGTGGCCGACGGCGAGGTGGTCGCACTGCTCGGCCCGTCCGGCTGCGGGAAGTCGACCCTGCTGCGCGCGGTCGCCGGGCTGGAACCACCGGCCGGCGGTCGGATCCGCTGGGACGACACCGATCTCGCCCGGGTGCCGGCGCACCGGCGTGGGTTCGGGCTGATGTTCCAGGACGGTGTGCTCTTCCCGCACCGCGACGTCGGCGGCAACATCGGCTACGGCCTGGAGCGGAACGGGGTGCGGCGCATCGCGATCCGGGAGCGGGTGGACGAACTGCTGGACCTGGTGGGGCTGCCGGGCTTCGCCGGCCGCGCTGTCGGGACGTTGTCCGGCGGTCAGGCGCAACGTGTGGCGCTGGCCCGCGCGCTGGCGCCGCGGCCGCGGCTGCTGCTGCTGGACGAGCCGCTGGCCGCGCTGGACCGGGAGCTGCGGGAGCGGCTGATCGGCGACCTGCGGGAGGTGCTGCGCAGCACCGGCACCACGGCGCTGTACGTCACCCACGACCAGGGCGAGGCCTTCGCGCTGGCCGACCGGGTCGGGCTCATGGATGCCGGCCGGATCCGGCAGCTGGGTGCACCGGCGCAGGTGTGGTCGCACCCGGCCGATGCCTGGGTGGCCGGCTTCGTCGGGTTCGGCGCGGTCCGGGACGCCGGGGAGCTGACCGCGGCGACCGGGGTCCCGCTGGCACCTGGTGACTGGGCGCTGCGTCCCGCCGCCTTCGAGGTGGTCGACGGGGCCGGGTTGGCGGCGACCGTGCTGCGCTCGCTGCCGGGTCCGGACCGGTCCCGGGTGCGGGTGGAGCTCCCCAGCCTGGGGGAGCTCGACGCCCTCGGCCCGCCCGGCCCGCCCGCCCCCGGCACCAAGGTGCACCTCCGTTTCGACCCCACCCATTGCGCCCCGTTGGGTGCCTGATGCTCGCGGCCCGTTGGGCGCTCCGGTCCTCGCCCCTGGAGTCGTTCTGCCGGGCATTCCAGGTTCGGGGGCTGCGATCCTCGCGCCGCGACCGCTCGTGGCACGCTGATCGGATGCCCCGTCCGTTGCGCTGTGCCGTCGTGGTCCCCGCCCCCGCGGCCTCGGTGCGTCGGGTGCTGGCCGGATCCCAGGTATGGGTGCGCGCGCTGCGCTCGCTCGGCCTGCGATGCAGCACCGACGCCGGCCCGACCCTGACCACCGGTACCGACCTGCACTTCCGCTCCGACCTGCGGTTGGCCACCGACACCGCCCGGCTCACCGTCACCGGCACCGATGAGCAGGGGCTGCCGGTGCTGGCGGTCACCCTCGGCCGGCTGACCAGGGCCGACCTGCGGATCCGCACGGCGGAGACCGGCGCGGGCGTGCTGACCACGCTGGACCTGCGGATCACCGGTCCGGACCGGTACACCCCCTACGCCCGCCGCCGTTTGATCCGGTTCGGCCAGGCGGTGCTGGGCGTGGCGACCGTCACTGCTCGCGATCCGCAGGTGGTGGTCGCCGGTGCGGTGTTCCGGGACGGCACGGTGCTGGCGGCCCGCCGGGCCCGGCCGGAAGCGCTGGCCGGGCTGTGGGAGATGCCGGGCGGCCGGGTGGAACCGGGGGAGACCGAACCGGTGGCGCTGCGCCGCGAGCTGGCAGAGGAACTGGGCATCACGGTGCGCGTGGGCGAGCGGATCGAACCGTCGGCCCAGGTGGGACCGGGTCTGGTGCTGCACCCGTGGACCGCGGACTGGACCGGCGGGGAGCCGCGGCCGATGGAGGCGGACCCGGCGCACGACGAGGTCCGCTGGCTGCGGGCGGACCAACTCGACGAGGTCGACTGGCTGCCCGGCGACGCACCGTTCGTCGAGGCCGTGCGGGCCCTGTTGACCGTCCGGGCCGGAGCAGCCCGTACCGACACGCACGATGCCGGGGTGGAGCAGCCGACCAGGTAGCCTGGGAAGGCTGCACTGCATCGGCTCCGGCGGAATTCCTCGGACCCACCGGGTGCGCCTGCCGAGAACCTGCCCCTGATCCCCGCCTGATGGAGTGCCCCGCTGTGTCCAGCACCACCGAGTCGTCCAGCCCCACCGCGTCGTCGAGCGTAATCGCGGACCTGCCGCTCCTGGTCCGCGAGGACCTCCGCAACGTCGCCATCGTCGCGCACGTCGACCACGGCAAGACCACCCTCGTCGACGCCATGCTCTGGCAGTCCGGCGCCTTCCGGGTCGGCTCCAACGTTGCCGACCGGGTGATGGACTCCAACGACCTGGAGCGCGAGAAGGGCATCACCATCCTCGCCAAGAACACCGCGGTGAAGCGGGGCGACATGACGATCAACATCGTCGACACCCCCGGTCACGCGGACTTCGGCGGCGAGGTGGAGCGCGCGCTGTCCATGGTCGACGGCGTCGTCCTGCTGGTGGACGCCTCCGAGGGACCCCTGCCGCAGACCCGGTTCGTCCTGCGCAAGGCGCTGATGGCCCGGCTGCCGGTGGTCCTGGTGATCAACAAGACCGACCGCAGCGATGCCCGCATCGACGAGGTCGTCGACGAGACCTACGCCCTGTTCCTGGATCTCGACGCCGACGACGAGCAGATCGACTTCCCGATCGTCTACTGCTCCTCCCGCGCCGGCCGCGCCTCGCTGACCAAGCCGGGCAACGGCGAGATGCCGGACCACGAGAACCTGGACCCGCTGTTCGAGACCCTGCTGCAGGCCATCCCGGCACCGACCTACCACGAGGGTGCGCCGCTGCAGGCGCAGGTCACCAACATCGACGCCTCCCCGTTCCTCGGCCGTATCGGCATGTGCCGGGTGGTCGAGGGCACGATCCGCAAGGGCCAGCAGGTCGCGTGGATCAGCCAGGACGGCAGCACCACCCGCACCAAGATCACCGAGCTGCTGATGACCGAGGCGCTGGAGCGGGTGCCGGTCGAGGAGGCCCGCGCCGGTGACCTGATCGCCGTCGCCGGCATCGCCGACATCACCATCGGCGAGACCCTGGCCGACCCGGAGAACCCGCACCAGCTGCCGCTGATCACGGTCGACGAGCCGGCCATCTCGATGACCGTCGGCATCAACACCTCGCCACTGGCCGGCAAGGACGGCGGCACCAAGCTGACGGCCCGCCAGGTCAAGAACCGGCTGGACGCCGAGCTGATCGGCAACGTCTCGCTCCGCGTGCTGAACACCGAGCGGCCGGACACCTGGGAGGTGCAGGGCCGCGGCGAGCTCGCGCTGGCGATCCTGGTGGAGACCATGCGCCGGGAAGGCTTCGAGCTCACCATCGGCAAGCCGCAGGTGGTCACCAAGGTCGTCGACGGCAAGAAGGAGGAGCCGTTCGAGCGGCTCACCATCGACGTGCCGGAGGAGTACCTCGGCGCGGTGACCCAGCTGCTCGCCGTGCGCAAGGGCCGCATGGAGAACATGAGCAACCACGGCACCGGCTGGGTGCGGCTCGAGTTCCACGTCCCGTCGCGCGGGCTGATCGGCTTCCGCACCGATTTCCTCACCGACACCCGCGGCACAGGCATCGCCAGCGCCATCTTCGACGGCTACGGCCCGTGGGCCGGCGAGCTGCGCGCCCGGGCCAGCGGCTCGCTGGTCGCCGACCGCGCCGGCAAGGCCACCCCGTTCGCGATGTTCTCGCTGCAGGAGCGCGGCACCATGTTCGTGCCGCCGACCACCGAGGTGTACGAGGGCATGATCATCGGCGAGAACTCCCGCGCCGACGACATGGACGTCAACATCACCAAGGAGAAGAAGCTCACCAACATGCGCTCGGCCACCGGTGACGAGCTGGTGCACCTGGTGCCGCCGCGTGCGCTCTCCCTGGAGCAGGCGCTGGAGTTCTGCGCGGACGACGAGTGCGTGGAGATCACGCCGGTCTCGGCGCGGATCCGCAAGGTCATCCTGAACGCGGGGGAGCGGGCCCGGGCCCGCACCCGCGGGAAGAACGGCTGACGGAGCAGCCGGGGCACTCGTGGGGGTGACCGGCCGGACGGCCCGGAGGCGACCGACGCGGACCGCCCTCGGTCTGCTCGCGCTGGTCCTGGCCACGACCGCCGGCACCGCCTGCACCCCACCGGGACTGCCCCCGCCGCAGTCGCCCAGCGCCGCACCGTCGGTCAGTACGTCGGCGGACGAGGCGCCGGGCACCCTGGTGATCGGCATGGAGGGCACACCCACCGGTTTCAACCCGCACGTGATCGCCGACCACTCGGCGGCCACCGTCGCGGTGGCCGGCCTGGTGCTGCCGTCCGTCTCCACCATCTCCGCCGACGGCGCGGTCGGGCTGAACACCGAGCTGGTCAGCTCCGCCGAGGTGACCAGCGAGGACCCGTTCACCGTCACCTACTCACTGGTGCGGGACGCGGCGTGGTCGGACGGCACCCCGATCACCGCCGAGGACTTCTCCTACCTCCGGGACCAGCTGCTCAGCCAGCCCGGCACCGTCGAGCCGGCGGGGTACCGGCTGATCACCGACATCCGGTCGCTGGACGCCGGGAAAACGGTCGAGGTCGAGTTCTCCGGTCCGGTCGCCGACTGGCTCACCCTGTTCTCCCCGCTGTTGCCCTCGCACCTGCTGAAGGACTCGCCGGGCGGGTGGTCGGACACCCTGGCCACCGGCCTGCCGGTGTCGGGCGGTCGCTACAAGGTCGACTCCTACGACGGCACCACCGGCGAGATCACCCTGGTCCGCAACGACAAGTACTGGGGCCCGCAGCCCGGTCCGGCCACCGTCGTGCTGCGCATCGGCACCAGCAGTGCCCTCATCGCCGCTCTGGCCCGGGGTGATCTGCAGGCCGCGGTGCTCCGTCCGGACGCCGCCGCCACCGCCGAGCTGGCCGCCGCCGTGCCCGCGGACCACCGGGTCACCGTGCCTGCGGCCGAGACGGTCCAGTTGCTGATGTCCTTCGGCAATCCGGTGGACACCTCGTCCCCGTCCGACGGGACCGACCCGGGCACCGGTGACGACTCGGCCGCCGTCCCGCCGGTGACCGCCGACGTCGGCGTGCGCCGGGCCGTCGCGGCCGCGCTGGACCTGCCGGCGCTGTCCGCGCTGCTGGGCAGCGGGAACGCGGGCCGGGTGCCCGACTCCCTGGTGACGCTGCCGGACCGGACCAGGCTGCTGCCCCCGGTGGTCACCGGGAACGCCGATGCCGCAAGGGATCTGCTGGACGAGGCGGGCTGGACGCAGGGGCCGGGGGTGTACCGGGTCAAGGACGGGCAGGTCCTCCGGATGACCCTGGGCTTCCCGACCGACGGCACCGGCGACGCCCGGCTGCAGTCGGCGGCGCAGGCGATCCAGCAGTCGCTGGGCCGGGTGGGGATCGAGGTGACCCTGCGCCGGGACACCGGCAACGACCTGCTCGGCACGCTGCTGTCCGCGGGCACCGTGCAGCTGGCCCTGGTGGACCGGCCACGCTCGGTCTCCGACTCGCTGGCTGCTGCCTCCGCCTTCGGGTGCCCGGCCGACGATGCCGACCCGGACACCCCGGTGCCGGTCGGCAACCCCGGTGGGTTCTGCGACCCGGCGATCGACGCCCTGCTCGCCGATGCGGTGGCAACCGGGAGCACCGACAGCGGCGTGTCCGGTGGG
The DNA here is from genome assembly GCF_009707545.1 of Nakamurella alba. Classification (NCBI taxonomy): domain Bacteria; kingdom Bacillati; phylum Actinomycetota; class Actinomycetes; order Nakamurellales; family Nakamurellaceae; genus Nakamurella; species Nakamurella alba. Next base: position 688,108 of record NZ_WLYK01000001.1, read on the forward strand.
CAGCTGGACGACGCGCTGTGGTCGCAACTGCCGGTGCTGCCGCTGTCGGCGCCGGACCAGGTGGTGGCCACCGGTGACCTGCTGGCCGGGATCCTGGCCGACGCCGGCCCGGGCTGGGCCTGGACCGGCCCGTTGGCCGGGCTGCCGGAGTGGCCCACCGGCTGAACCCACCAGCCGGTGGGCAGGCATCCGCGGATGCCCGCACGCTCCGTGACCGGGCCACCACTCACCCATTCGCGCAAAGTCTTCCGGAGTGACGGTGATCTCACCGGAATTCCTCCGGTTCATCTGCCGGTGACCGACTTGACCGTTTGGTTTCTCCCAATGGCGCACCGGCGGTCACCAAATGGTCACGATCAATCTTGTCGGCTGGCCCGGATAGTGGGATGGTTCGTACAGTCTGGCGGTCAGACACAGACAGGGGTTACTGCTCGGTACGGGAACGCTGCCGGTCGATGGGGGCCGGAAGTGTCGTACCGAGGTGTGCTCCGAGGAGGACTTGTCCACATGAGGAAGTCACGAGCAGTGGTTCTCACTGCTCTCGTCTCGAGCGCAGCGGTCATCATGGCCGCCTGCTCGACACCAGGACAGAGCGACACCACGACCACCGCTGCCACGACTCCCAGTGCCGCGGAGAGCAGTGCGACCGGCGGCGGCAGCGCCACCAGCGAGCCGACCGGGTCCGCTTCCGCGTCGACCAGCGCGACCGGCGGTGCCGGCACCGCCGGTGACTGCGCCGGCACCCCGCACGGCGCCTACGACGACCCGGGTGCCGCCACCGGCGCCGTGACCGTGGGCTACAACGAGATCTCCACCTCGTTCAACGGTCTGACCGGACACGGCAACTCGGTCTACAACTCGAACGCGATGTACCTCCTCCAGGCCCAGGCGTCGTACTACGACAAGGACCTGACCCTGGTCAACAACGACTCGTTCATCACCTGCGAGACGGTGTCCGAGGACCCGCTGACGGTGAAGTACACGGTCAACGCGGATGCCAAGTGGTCGGACGGCGTGCCGGTCGACGCCAACGACATCCTGCTCGCCTGGATCGCGCAGAGCGGCAACTTCAACACCGCCGAGGCCGAGTACGACGAGGACGGCAACCTGATCCCGTCGACCGACAACGTCTCCTTCGACGCCTCCAGCCCGGGTCTGGCCCTGATCAAGGACTTCCCGGAGATGAGCGACGACAACAAGTCGATCACCTTCGTCTACTCCGAGCCGTTCGTGGACTACAAGCTGACCCTCGTCGGCCAGCTGGTCCCGGCGCACGTCGTGGCCCAGAAGGCGCTCGAGATCACCGACGCCACCGAGGCCAACGCCGCGCTGGTCAAGGCCGCGCAGGACAAGGACAAGGCGTCGCTGATCAAGATCGCCAACTTCTGGAACACCGGTTTCGACGCCACCTCGCTGCCCAGCGACCCGGCGCTGTACCTGTCCAACGGTCCGTACATGCTGACCGACTGGGCCGAGAACCAGTTCATGACCTTCAAGGTCAACCCGGACTACACCTGGGGCCCGAAGCCGGCGATCGAGCAGATCACCATCCAGTACGCACCGGACCCGACCGCGGCCGTGCAGTCGCTGGCCAACGGTGAGCTGCAGATCATCGAGCCGCAGGCCACCGCCGACGTGCTGAAGGGCCTGCAGGCCCAGGAGCCCAACGGCATCACCACGGTCAACGGCAACGGCGGCACCTACGAGCACGTCGACCTCGTGTTCGACAACGGCGGTCCGTTCGACCCCAAGACCTACGGCGGCGACGAGGACAAGGCGAAGGCCGTGCGTCTGGCCTTCCTGAAGGCCATCCCGCGTCAGGAGATCATCGATCGCCTGATCAAGCCGCTGAACCCGGAGGCCACGGTCCGTGACTCCTACCAGTTCGTGGCCGGTGCCCCGGGCTACGACGAGGTCACCGCGGCCAACGGCATGGCGGACGCCTTCAACGGCAACATCGACGAGGCCAAGAAGATCCTGGCCGATGCCGGTGTCTCCACCACCACGCCGATCGACGTGCGCTTCATGTACGCCGACAACAACCCGCGGCGGGCCAACGAGTACCAGCTGATCGCGAACGCGGCCAAGGAGGTCGGGTTCAACGTGGTCGACGGCAAGAACGCCGACTGGAGCTCGCAGCTGTCCAACACCAAGATCTACGACGCCTCGCTGTTCGGCTGGCAGAACACCACCACCGGTGTCTCGCAGATGCCGCCGAACTACCTGGGCAACATCGACGGTGCGTGGGCCGGCCAGAACAACTTCGGCCACTACAACAACGAGGACGTCAACACCTGGATGACGGACCTCAACACCACCACCGAGACCGATGCGCAGGTCAAGCTGATCTCCGACACGGAGGCCCAGCTGGTGGCGGACGGCTTCGGCACCACGATCTTCCAGCACCCGGACATCGTCGGTTTCGATTCCACCAAGGTGACGGGCGTCGGGTCGATCCCGGTCGTGCCGGCCGTGTTCTACAACTTCTGGGAGTGGAAGATCGCCGGCTGACGTCGGTGTTCCTACCGTGACCTGGTGCTGCGGCCGGGAGGTGGTTCCCCCACTTCCCGGCCGCAGCCGGTTGCGACACAATTCCCGGAAAACTGTGGCCCGGTGATGTCCGCGTGAACCACGCGCCGTCCCCGGGCCCGCGCGAGAGGTCGGTCCACCCGTGTTGACCTTCATCGTCCGGCGGGTCATCGCCGCCTTCTTCCTCACCCTGGGTGCCACGGTCATCGCCTGGTTCCTGGTCATCAACTCCGGAGACCCGCTCGAGGCCGCTCGCGGCATCTCCGACCCCACCCGCCGCCAGACCGCGATCAACGGCATCACCGCGGCGCTGAACCTGGACGTCAACCCGGTCGCCCGGTACTTCATCTGGCTCAAGGGTGTCGCCGGCTGCTTCATCGGCCAGTGCGACTTCGGCACCACCACCGGGCTGGTCCCGGTGACGAACGCCCTCGGCTCCGCGCTGCTGTCCTCGCTGCGCCTGGTCACCGCCGCCACCGTGCTCGCCGTCGTGCTCGGTATCGCGATCGGCATCATCTCGGCGCTGCGGCAGTACTCCGGCCTGGACTACACCGTCACCTTCCTGTCGTTCCTGTTCTTCTCGCTCCCGGTGTTCTTCATCGGCGTGATCCTGAAGGACCTGATGGCGCTGCGGTTCAACACCTTCCTGCAGGACGGCGCGCAGTACAGCTGGGGCTGGATCATCGCGATCGGCGCCTTCATGGGCCTGGTCGCCTTCTCGTTGATCCCCGGCGAGCTCAGACGCCGGCTCGCCATCGGCGGCGCGGTCGGCATCCTGTTCTTCGTGATCATGTACGTGGTCACGGTGACCCAGTGGCTGCTCGACCCGAGCCTGGGCATCGTCGGTGTCGCGATCATCTCGGTGCTGCTCGGCCTGGGCATGACGACGCTGACCTCCGGCCTGGCGAACAAGAAGTCGCTCTACACGTCGATGACCACGGTCGCCGTCGGCATCGCCCTCTGGTACCCGCTGCAGTACTTCTTCTACGAGGGTTTCGACTTCCTCAAGCTGCTGCTGCTGCTGGTCGTCGCCATCGCCGTGGGCATGGGCATCGGCTACCTCTACGGCGGCGACGACAAGGGGCTGTCCGCCCGCAACGGTGGGCTCACCGCGTTCTTCACCGGCCTGGTCATCTTCATCGACCGGCTGCTGCAGGCGTGGAAGAGCTACTCGGAGAACCCGGCGATCAACGGCCGGCCGATCCGCACCACGCTGCCGGCCACACCCAACCTGCGCGGTGACTTCTGGATCCAGACCACCGACATGCTCACCCACCTCATCCTGCCGACGATCACCCTGATGTTGATCTCGCTGGCCGGGCACTCGCGGTTCGCCCGCTCCAGCATGTTGGAGGTGATGAACCAGGACTACATCAGGACCGCCCGGTCCAAGGGCCTCACCGAGCGCACCGTCGTCATGCGGCACGCGTTCCGCAACGCCCTCATCCCGATGGCCACCGTCGTCGCCTTCGACATCTCCGGTCTGATCGGCGGCGCCGTGCTCACCGAGACGGTGTTCGGCTGGAAATCGATGGGTTCGTTGTTCCAGACCGGCCTGACCCAGTCGGACCCGAACCCGGTCATGGCCTTCTTCGTGGTCAGCGCGCTGATCGCGGTCCTGGCCAACCTCCTCGCCGACATCGCCTACGCGGCCCTCGACCCACGAATCAGGCTGAGCTGATGACGATCAACACCCCTCAGGACCCGCACGAGACCGATCCGCTGCCGGTGGACCCGGGCGACGAGACGACCCTGGAGCAGAAGGAGGTCGCCGGCCTGTCCCAGGGGCAGATCGTCCGGCAGCGCTTCCTCCGGCACCGCGGCGGGATGATCTCCGTCGGCATCCTGATCCTGATCCTGCTCCTGGCCGCGACCAGCATCGGCTGGGGCCCGATCCCGGGCTGGTGGAAGTACACCTACTTCGACACCTACGCCCCGCCGGAAGGTGCCCGGGCCACGCTGTCGGTGCTGTGGATCGGCGGCCACGACTTCTTCTCGATGGGCGGCTTCCCGTTCGGCGCGGACGGCGAGCGCGGCTACGACAACTTCGCCCAGGTCATGCGCGGCATCCAGCAGACTCTGGTCATCGTGGTGGCGATGGGCATCATCTCCACCGTCATCGGTGTGGTGCTCGGCGCGCTGGCCGGCTACTACCGCGGCTGGGTCGACTCGGTCGTCATGCGGTTCACCGACCTGATGATCACCCTGCCGATCATCCTGGTCACCGCGGTGCTGGGCCGGACCCTCGGCTTCACCGGTGTCTGGTCGGTGGCACTGGCCCTCGGCCTGCTGTCCTGGACCTCGCTGGCCCGGCTCGTCCGCGCCGAGTTCCTGACCCTGCGGGAGCGCGAGTTCGTCGATGCCGCACGGGTGGCCGGAGCGTCGGCGCCGCGGATCATCTTCAAGCACATCCTGCCGAACTGCGTCGGCGTCATCGTCGTCAACGTGACCCTGACGGTGTCCAACGGCATCCTGGTCGAGGCAGCGCTGTCGTTCCTCAACTTCGGCATCCAGTTCCCGGACGTCTCGCTCGGGTCGCTGCTCTCGCACTACCAGGGCCGCATCCTCACCGGCGAGCCCTACCTGTTCCTGTGGCCGGGCGTCTTCATCATCCTGATCGTGCTGTGCCTCAACTTCATCGGTGACGGCCTGCGCGACGCCTTCGACCCGCGGCAGAAGCGGATCCCCAAGGCGCGCGAGCTGCGCGCCACCCGGGCGAAGGACCGCGCCGAGGAGACCCGGATGTCCACCGCGATGGGCCCCGGCGACCTGAAGGACCCGCTGTGAGGCGCCGCTCGTCGCGGGGTGTGTCAGACCAGCAGGGTCAGCACGCACAACGCGATCAGCACGCCGCCGATCGACAGGCTCAGCACGTGCCAGCGCACCGGCACCCGGGTGTGCTCGAGCTGCGGGGCGTCCAGGTGGCCGGCCTCACGCAGTTCGGCCCACTGCCGGCGGACGGCGAGAGCCGCGGCACCGGAAGGGGAGTCGGGATGGTCCCCGGGCCGGATCCCACGGGCCAGGTCCACCGAGGCCGCGGGCAGCGCCTTGGCCTCGCGCATGGTCATCCGCGCGGTGGCGACGCCGCCGGGTGCCGGCGCGGCCCAGGCGGTGTAGGTGCCGTACGCGGTCTGCAGGGTCAGTGCCCACTTCGTGTCGACGGCCTGCAGGGCCGGCCAGGGGACGTCGATCGTGCGGGTCACGTTGACCAGGTGCACGCCACCGACGTCGACCGCCACCCGCGGGTTCCAGAAGCTTGCCCACACGGCGCCGGACAGCAGCAGCAGCCAGGGCAGCGCGCCCACGGCGGCCGGCCAGCCGGAACCGACGATCACCACCACCAGCACCACGGCGGACACCGCCCACACCCCGACGGACAGGATGCGGCCGAACAGCGGCCGGAACTGCTGGACACCTGCGGACGATGCTGCCATGGGCCCCATCGTGGCACGCGCGCCACCGTCGAGGCCCCCGGCTCGGTGGCCACCGGCACGGAAGGACTCACCCGATGACCCAGACCGCACCCGACCTGAGCAAGCCGGCCGGCGGCCGCGACACCGTGCTGCGGGTCCGTGATCTCGACATCGACTTCTGGGTCGGCGGGACCTGGTACCCGGCGGTGCAGCGGGCGAACTTCGACCTGGCCGCCGGCGAGGTGCTGGCGATCGTCGGCGAGTCCGGCTCCGGCAAGTCCACCACCGCGATGGCGATCCTCGGCCTGCTGCCGAAGAACGCGCACGTCGACGGGTCCATCAAGCTCGGCGAGCGGGAACTGGTGGACGCCTCCCAGCGCACCTACCGCTCGATCCGCGGCAAGGACGTCGCGGTCATCTTCCAGGAGCCGATGACGGCGCTGAACCCGGTGTACACCATCGGTTTCCAGATCGCCGAGATGCTGCGCAGCCACCGGGCGATGTCACCGAGCGCCGCCCGGAAGCGGGCGATCGAGCTGCTGAAGATGGTCGAGATCCCGGACCCGGAGAAGCGTGTCGACGCCTATCCGCACCAGCTGTCCGGCGGCCAGCGCCAGCGCGCGATGATCGCCCAGTCGCTGGCGATGGACCCGAAGCTGCTCATCGCGGACGAGCCGACCACCGCGCTGGACGTCACCGTGCAGGCCGAGATCCTCAAGCTGATGCGGGATCTCAAGCACCGCATCGACGCCTCGATCATCCTGATCACCCACGACATGGGTGTGGTGGCCGACATGGCCGACCGGATGGTGGTGATGAAGGACGGCCGGATCGTCGAGGAGGGCACCTCCGAGGCGATCTTCCGCGCCCCGCAGCAGGACTACACCCGGACGCTGCTCACCTCGGTGCCGCACCTCGGCGCGATCGTCGCCGCGGAGAGCGGCACCACGGTCGAGGAGATCGCCGAGGGGCTGGACGTCGAGCACACCGGTGAGGAGGCGCTGGCCGCGCACGCCGGCGTCGACCCGACCAACCGGGCGTCGGTGGACCCGTCGGTGCCGATCGTGGTCGACCTGCGCGAGGTGGCCGTCGAGTACCCGAAACGTGGCCGCTCCCCGGCCTTCCGGGCGGTCGACGGGTTCAACCTGCAGATCGGCCAGGGCGAGGTCGTCGGGCTGGTGGGGGAGTCGGGATCCGGCAAGACCACCATCGGCCGGGCACTGGTCGGCCTACTGCCGTTCGTCGAGGGCGACGCCACCGTCATCGGCCTGCCGATGCGGGGCATCAGCCAGTCGGCGCTGCGGCCGATCCGCCGCGACGTCAGTTTCGTCTTCCAGGACCCGGGCTCCTCGCTGAACCCGCGACTCCCGGTCGGCGAGTCGATCGGCGAGCCGCTGCTGCTGCACAAGGTGGCCACCGACAAGAAGGCCCGCTCCAAGCGGGTCGAGGAGCTGCTGGACCAGGTGCAGCTGCCGCGGGCGCTGCGCAACCGCTACCCGCACGAGCTGTCGGGTGGGCAGCGGCAGCGCGTCGGCATCGCCCGGGCGCTGGCGCTGAGCCCGAAGCTGCTGATCGCGGACGAGCCGACCTCGGCGCTGGACGTGTCGGTCCAGGCCCGGGTGCTCGACCTCTTCCAGGAGCTGCAGGCCGAGGCCGGGTTCGCCTGCCTGTTCATCTCGCACGACCTGGCCGTCATCGAGATCCTCTGCCGCCGGATCGCGGTGCTGCACCACGGCCGGCTGGTCGAGCAGGGCACCCGCGAGCAGATCCTCACCGACCCGATCGAGGACTACACCAAGCGGCTGCTGGCCGCGGTGCCGGTGCCCGACCCGGCCGAGCAGCAGGTCCGCCGGGAACGGCGGGACCAGCTGCTGGCCGCGGGCGTGGGCGTGGAGAAGGACGAGTTCCAGGTCTTCTGACCCGGCTCATTACTGTGGGGTGGTGACCACCGGCACCACCCCACGGCGCACCCTGCTCGCCGTGCACGCCCACCCCGACGACGAGTCGATCACCATGGGCGGCACGCTGGCCGACCGGGTGTCGGCCGGCGACCGGGTGGTGCTGGTGACCGCGACCCTCGGCGAGGAGGGCGAGGTCATCGGCGACGAGCTGCAGGGCCTGGTGGCCGGGGCCGCGGACCAGCTCGGCGGCTACCGGTACACCGAGCTGCGCGCGGCCTGTGCTGCGCTCGGCGTCGTCGACCACCGGATGCTCGGCGGCCTCGGGGCCCACCGGGACTCCGGGATGGTCGGCACCCCGTCCGCCGACCACCCGCGGGCCTTCGTCCGTTGCCGGCGCGGCGGCCCCGGGCACGCCGCCGCGGTGGCGGAGTTGGTCGAGGTGCTGCGGGATGTGCGTCCCGATGTGCTGCTGACCTACGACGCCGACGGCGGGTACGGCCACCCGGACCACCTGGCCGCGCACGAGGTGGCGGTGGCCGCGGCGGCGCAGGCGGGGGTGCCCCGGGTGCTGGCGGTGGTGAAACCCGTTGCGCCGTACCGGATCGCGCTCACCGCACTCGAGGTGCCGGCGGGATACCTCACGGCCGGCGACGGCGATCTCGGGTTCTTCGTGGAGGACGAGCTGGTGGGCGTGGCGGTGCCGGTGACCGACGGCGGGGCGCGGGCCCGGTCCGCTGCGCTGGCCGCCCACGCCACCCAGGTCGACGTGCTCGGCGCGGATGCGTTCGCGCTCTCCAACCGGTTCGCCCAGCCGCTGCTCGGGCGCGAGTACTTCCGGGTGCTGTCCGGACCTCCGGTCACCGACCGGACCGACCTCTACGCCGGCCTGTGACCGCGCCCTTCACGGAGCAGCAGCCGGAGCCCGTGGTTCCGGAGCCGGTCGCGGACGTCCGCCGCGGCGGGCCCGCCGACTGGGCGCTGGTGGTGCTGGTGTGCGCGGTGGCCGCGCTGACCGCGTTGGTCTCCGTCTTCCAGTTGCCGCAGCACCTGGGCGCGGTGCCGTTCCCGGTGTCGGTGCTGCTGGTGGGCGCCGTGCTGGCCTGGGCCCCGCGGGCCTGCCACGGGCTGACCGGCTCGGTGCTCGGCGCCGGGGCGCCGGTCATCGTCTGGTTCCTGGTCACCGCCTGGCTCGCCCTCACCCGCAACGCGATGTACCGGGCGCCGGTGTCGGTGTCCGACTGGCGGATGTACCTGCTGATCGGGGTGGGTGTGCTGGTCGCCGCCTGGACCCTCGGCGGGCTGCTGGGCCGGGTCGCCCGGCCGCCGGCCGCCCCGCAGGTGTGACGGTCGTCTCGCCGGGGCCGTGTCAGGGCGGTGCCGGGCGCTCGGGATGACGGTTCCCGGCGGTGCGCGGGATAGATTGCAGGGGTACGGGCCCGATCGGACCGCCGCCGGTGGCCCGTCAGGACCGAGAACCTTCCGTGTAGGTGGAGAAACTGCCGTGACCTATGTGATTGCCGAGCCGTGCGTGGACGTCCTCGACCGGGCGTGTGTCGAGGAGTGTCCGGTCGACTGCATCTACGAGGGCGATCGCATGCTGTACATCCACCCGGACGAGTGCGTGGACTGCGGCGCCTGCGAGCCGGTCTGCCCGGTCGAGGCCATCTTCTACGAGGACGACGTGCCGGACGCCTGGGGCGAGTACACCCGCGCCAACGTCGACTTCTTCGACGACCTGGGATCGCCGGGCGGTGCCTCGAAGGTGGGCAAGGTCGGCAAGGACGACAAGTTCGTCGCCGGGCTCCCCCCGATGGGCGAGGACCACTGACCCCGTCATGACCACCTCGCTGTCGCCCGCCGCCCGGCTGCCCGAGTTCCCCTGGGACCAGCTGATCGGGGCCAAGCGAACCGCTGCGGCGCACCCGGGCGGGCTGGTGGACCTGTCCATCGGCACCCCGGTCGACCCGGTCTGCACACCGATCCGGCGGGCACTGGGCGACGCCGCGAACTCCCCGGGCTACCCGACGGTGCACGGCACCGACGCGCTCCGCCGCTCCTACACCGGGTGGCTGGCCCGGGCGCACGGGATCGACCACCTGGACGAGCGCGACGTGCTGCCGACCCTGGGCTCCAAGGAGCTGGTGGCCTCGCTGCCGGCGCAGCTCGGACTGGGCGCGGGCGATGTCGTGGTGATCCCGGAGATCGCCTACCCGACCTACGAGGTGGGTGCGCTGTCCGCCGGTGCCACCCCGGTCCGGTCGGACGGCCTGGCCGGTCTCGGCCCGGAACGGCCGAAACTGGTCTGGATCAACTCGCCGTCCAACCCGACCGGGCGGGTGCTGCCGGTCGAGCACCTGGCCAAGGTGGTCGATTGGGCGCGTGCGCACGGGGCCGTGGTGGCCTCCGACGAGTGCTACATCGATCTCGGCTGGGACGCCCAGCCGGTCTCGATCCTGCACCCGGACGTCAGCGGCGGTGACCACACCAACCTGCTGGCCGTGCACTCGCTGTCCAAGCGGTCCAACCTGGCCGGGTACCGGGTCGGCTTCGTCTCCGGCGACCCGGCGCTGATCGGTGACCTGCTGCAGCTGCGCAAGCACCTGGGATTCATGCTCTCCACCCCGATCCAGGCGGCCGCCATCGCCGCGTTGGACGACGACAGCCACGTCCAGGCGCAGCGCGGTCGCTACGAGCAGCGTCGGACGGCGCTGGCCGAGGCGCTGGAGTCCGCCGGCTACCGGATCAGCAACTCCGAGGCCGGGCTGTACCTGTGGGCGACCCGCGGCGAGCCGGCTGCGGCCACCATCGAGCGGCTGGCCGCCGACGGCATCCTCGCCGCTCCCGGCACCTTCTACGGGCCGGGCGGCGCCCAGCACGTGCGGATCGCGCTCACCGCGACCGACGAGCGGGTGCAGGCCGCCTGCGAGCGCCTGGCCGGCTGACGGCGTCTTCCTACTTCGACGCGGGATAGGCGTCGGCAGCGGCCTTCTCGACCGCCGCCCAGGCCTTCGGGTAGTCGGCGCGGGCCTGCACCCGGCGGGCCCGGCAGCGCTCGATGACCCGGCCGGCGGCGATCCCGCCCGCGGCACTGCCGGTCCCGGCGACCATCTCGCGCAGCCGGTCCTCCAGCACACAGGCGTCCTGGTGGTCGCCCAGCACCTCCTGGAAGTCGGCGAGGGCGGCGAGGAACCGCTGCACCTTCTTCTTCCGCGGCAGCAGCTCCGCGGTGTACCGGGCGCGCTTGCCGAGGATGCGCAGGTCGTGCAGGTCGTCGTCCGGCGGGTGCTCGCCGAAGGTCTTGTGCAGCTTGCGGCGGCCCTTGGCCAGCTTGCCCCACTCGGCGGAGGCCAGCTCCTCCAGATCCGCCCACGGGTCGGCGACCGGCGGACGGAACGCGGCCCGGTCCAGGTCGGCCAGCAGCGCGGCGTGCCCGGGATCGTCCAGCACCTCGATCAGCGCGGACCGGGCGGTGCCGCGCTCGTCGTCGAGGGCGCCGATCAGTCCTTCGAGGGCGGTGGAGTCCGGCTCCTCGAGCCCGGCGGCCTCGGTGTGCATCCGCTGGATCATCACGTCGAGGTCGCGCACCTGGCCCAGCGCGTCGGCGAGATCCTTGAGCTCGTCCCGGATCCCGCCGGAGGCGTCCGGGTCCAGCGCGGGCTTCGCGGCCTTGAGGTAGGCCCGGATGCGACGGGTCGCGACCCGCATCTGGTGCACGTTCTCGATGTCGCCGCCCGCCCGGCTACCGGCCTCGTGGGAGCGGATGCTCGACGTCGCCGCGGTGAGCACCCGGGCCAGCGCGTCGGCGATGTCGGTCGGGATCAGCCCGGGTCGGCGGGGCGCCGGCAACGGTTCCGGCAACGCCTCCTCGGCGGTCACCGGGTCGGCCGGGAGCAGGTCCGCCTCGTCGGCGACCGGCGCAGCCGGGTTGACCGGAGCCGGGGCGGCCGGAGCAGTGGCCCGTGTCGCCGCGATCGGTGCCTTCACCGCGCGCGACCGGCGCGCGGGCCGGGCCGCGGCGGGGGCCGGAGCGGCACTGTCGGCGGGCGTGGTCGCCGCGGCGGTCCTGGGGCGACGGGCCGGTCGGGCGGTCGGGGTCGCGCGCGCCCGCGCTGCCTTCGGAGCTGCTGCTGCCTTCGGAACTGCCGGTGCTGCCGGTGCGTCCGCCGGTGCCGCCGCGGCCGCCCGTGGGCGCCTGGTCCGCGGAGCCGGGGTCGCCGGCGCGGCCGGGACCGCAGCCGGGGAGTCGGAGAAGGCCGGTGCCGGTGCCGGGTTCGCTGCCGGCCGGCGGGAAGGTCGCTGGACTGCCACGGCGCGAGTATCCATCACGCAGGTGAACCCGCCGGTCCGGCCCGCCGGGCCTACTGGGTGTGCAGGATCTCGTTGAGCCCGCCCCAGCTGCCGGTGCGCGGCACGGCCTCGACCCCGCCGGTCAGCGAGTTGCGGCGGAACAGCAGCCCGGCCACCCCGGACAGCTCCCGGGCCTTGAGCGTGCGCGCCTGCTCGTCCGGCACCAGCAGGGTCAGCTTGGTCCCGGCGGTCAGGTAGAGCCCGGCTTCGACGACACAGCCGTCGCCGAGTGAGATCCCGACGCCGCTGTTCGCGCCGAGCAGGCAGCCGGCCCCGATCGTCACCTGCTCCTTGCCGCCACCGGACAGGGTGCCCATGATCGAGGCGCCGCCGCCCACGTCGCTGCCGTCGCCGACCAGCACGCCCTGCGAGATCCGGCCCTCGACCATGGAGGTGCCGAGGGTGCCGGCGTTGTAGTTGCAGAAGCCCTCGTGCATGACGGTGGTCCCGGCCGCCAGGTGCGCGCCGAGCCGCACCCGGTCGGCGTCGGCGATCCGCACCCCGGACGGCAGCACGTAGTCGGTCATCCGCGGGAACTTGTCGACGCCGAAGACGGTGAGCCGGCGGCCGGCGGACAGCGCCGCCAGCCGCACCTGCTCCAGCCGCTCCGGCGGGACCGGTCCGAGATCGGTCCAGGCGTTGTTCGGCATCAGCGCGAACACGCCGTCCAGGTTGATGCTGCGCGGGGTGACCAGCCGGGCCGACAGCAGGTGCAGCCGCAGGTACATGTCGGCGGTGCCGGCTGCCGGTGCGGCGAGATCCTCGATCTCCGTCTCCACGATCCGCAGGGTGACCTCACGGATCTCGTCGAACCGCTCCGCCGCCCGTAGGTCCGGCTGCGCGACCTCGGCCCGACCGGCGCCGGTCAGTGCCGGTTCCGGGTACCAGACGTCGAGCACGACGTCGTCGGCGGTGACCGTGGCCAGGCCGATCACCCGGGCGCCGGTGGTGGTGGAAGGCGTCTCGCTCATGAGCAACGACCCTATCGGGCGGGCACGGGCACCATGGACTTCAGCGGGACTACAGCAGGCACGACCCAGGGCAGGACCGGCGGACCGGGGAGACGGACATGGCCGAGCGGGTGTGGATGATCACGGGTGCGTCGTCCGGTTTCGGCCGGTCGATCGCGGAGGCGGCACTGGCCGCGGGGGACACGGTGGTCGCCGCGGTCCGGCGGCCGGACTCGATGGCCGACCTGGAGCAGCGGTACCCGGGCCGGGTCGGCGTGGTGGCGCTGGACGTCACCGACGCGACGCGGATCCCGGCGGCGGTGCAGGAGGTGCTGGCCGCCCACGGCCGGATCGACGTGCTGGTCAACAATGCCGGCCGCGGCCTGGTCGGGGCGGTCGAGGAGACCACCGACGAGGAACTGCGCGGCCTGATGGAGCTGCACTTCTTCGGGCCGGTGGCGCTGACCCGGGCCGTGCTGCCGTCGATGCGGGCACGGGGATCGGGCGCGGTGGTGCAGATGAGCAGCCAGGGCGGCCGGTTGTCCTTCCCCGGTGTCGGTGGCTACTCGGCGACCAAGTTCGCCCTGGCCGGCTGGTCCGAGGCGCTGGCCGGCGAGGTCGCCGGGTTCGGGATCCGGGTGCTCGTCGTGGAGCCGGGTGCGTTCCGGACATCGTTCAACGGGCCGCAGGCGCTGCTGGTGTCGGCCGGAATGCCCGAGTACGACGACCAGATCGCGCCGGTCCGCGACGGTCTCGCCGGCGGTGACGGGCAGCAGCCGGGCGACCCGGACAAGGCGGCCGCGGCGATCCTCACCGCGCTGGCCGCGGAGCGCACGCCGCTGCACCTGGTGGTCGGCAGCGATGCCGTGGCCGCGGTGTCCGCGAGCATGGACCGCACACGTGCCGAGCTCGACGAGTGGGCCGGGGTGGGCCGGGGCGCCGACATCGCCTGAGCCCCGGGCAGTCCGGGTCGGAGGCGGGGTCCAGGAGTCTCAGCCGGTCAGGGTCAGCGACACCCGGCCCGGGGCGGCCGGTGCGTCGGTGGCCGCCCAGCCGGCGGTGGTCCACCGGCGCGCGGCCACGGTGACGTCGGCGACGCCGTCGCCGGCGGCGTGCGCGACGAGCCAGCCGGCGAGCGCGCGGGCGGCATCGGTGTCGGACAGACCGGGCACCTGCGCGGACAGCACAGCGGCCCCGCCGGTGGCCGAGACCACCGTCAGGCCACCGAGTTCCGCCTGCGCGTCGGCGAGCAGCAGGCCGAGCGCGGCGTTCGCCTCCGCCGCCCCGGACACCGCGGTCCGGGTGGCGGTGACGGGGGAGGGCCCCTGTGCGCCGGCCCGGCAGCTCAGCGCCAGGTCGGCCGCGCCGGAGAGCTCGCGGACCAGGGTGGTCGCCGTCGGCTCCCACTTCGCGTAGGCGTCGGGGTAGCCGGAGTACTGCACCGCCTGCGCCGCGGCGGTCAGCGACATCGACTCCCAGCCGTCGACCTGCTCCAGGGCGTCGTAGAAGGCGTTGCTGGCGTACACCGGATCGCCGACCTGGGCCACCGTGCCCCAGCCCTGCGACGGCCGCTGCTGGAACAGGCCGACCGAGTCGCGGTCGCCGCCGGGCAGGTTGCGCAGCCCGGACTCCTGCCAGGCGGTGGCCACGGCGATGATCCGGGCCCGTTCCGGCAGCTCCCGGGACAGGCCGATCGCGTTGATGGTGGAGGCGTGCTGCAGCTGCACGGCGGTGAGCGAGACCGCCGGTGCGGTGACGATCTCGGTCGACGCGGTGGCGCTGGCACCCAGTTCGGCCTGCCCGGCGGCACCGGCGCCGGTGGTCTGCGGCCCCTCGACCACGACGGTGACGTCCGGTCCGGGCACGGCCGGGACCGAGCACTCGGCGGACGAGGTGCCCTGCGGTCCGCGGACGAAGATGACCACCCAGACGACCGCCGCTGCGACCAGGGTCACCACCAGGGCGGCCACCAGCCACACCACCGATCTGCGCATTCGGCAACGGTACTGTGCGCTTCCATGAGCGCCGCCGTACCGCGTCTGGACCTGCACGCCGACCCCGCCGACCTCACCCGCACCCTGGTCGACATCCCGTCGGTGTCCGGCGACGAGCAGCTGCTGGCCGACGCCGTCGAGCAGGCGGTGCGCGGTCTGGGCCGGTACGAGGTGCTGCGCTCCGGCAACGCCGTGCTGGTCCGGTCGGATCTGGGCAGGCCGACCCGGGTGCTGCTGGCCGGGCACCTGGACACCGTGCCGATCGCCGGCAACGTGCCGTCCCGGACCGAGGGCGATGTGCTGCACGGCTGCGGCACCACCGACATGAAGTCCGGTGACGCGATGCTGCTCCACCTGCTCGCGACGCTCGAGAACCCTTCCCGCGACCTGACTGTCGTGTTCTACGACTGCGAGGAGATCGAGCACGAGCGGAACGGCCTGACCCGGATCGAGCGGGAGCACCGGGACTGGCTGGCCGCGGACCTGGCGATCCTCGGCGAGCCCACCGACGGCAAGGTGGAGGCCGGCTGCCAGGGCACGCTGGCGGCCTGGGCGACCGTGCGGGGGCACCGCGCGCACTCGGCCCGGTCCTGGATGGGCGTCAACGCGATCCACGGCGCGGCCGACGTGCTGCAGCGGCTGGCGTCGTTCCCGGCCCGCGAGGTCGACATCGACGGGTGCGTCTACCGGGAGGGCATGAACGCCGTCGGCATCACCGGAGGCGTCGCGGGCAATGTGATCCCGGACGAGTGCCGGGTGCGGATCAACTTCCGGTTCGCGCCGGACCGGTCGGCGGAGCAGGCGGTGGCGGTGGTACGGGAGCTGCTGGACGGCTACGAGGTCGAGGTGGTCGACGTGGCAGCCGGTGCGCTGCCCGGACTCTCGGCCCCGGCGGCGGCGGAGTTCGTCGCCGCGGCCGGCGGCACCCCGAGCGCGAAGTACGGCTGGACCGATGTCGCGCGGTTCGCCGCCCTCGGCATCCCGGCGGTCAACTACGGCCCGGGCAACCCGTCGCTGGCGCACACCCGCGAGGAACACGTGTCGCTGACCCAGATCCGGGAGATGACGGAGACGCTGCGCTCGTTCCTGGCCTGATCCCTGGCACCGGTCACTACTGTTGCGCGTGTGACGAACACCGAACAGCCTCCCGGCGAGCGGGTCCCCACCGGCGAGAAGATGCGCGGCCCGGTCGTGCTGCGCGGCGAACAGAGCCGCAGCGACTCGACCACCGACCAGCGGCTGCTGGACTCCCGCGGTCCGTCGGACTGGGTGCACACCGACCCGTGGCGGGTGATGCGGATCCAGGCCGAGTTCGTGGAGGGATTCGGCGCGCTGGCCGCGGTGCCGCGTGCGGTCACCGTGTTCGGCAGTGCGCGCACCAAGCCGGACCATCCGCAGTACGCCCTGGGGCAGCGGATCGGGGCCGCGTTGGCGCAGGAAGGTTTCGCGGTGATCACCGGCGGCGGACCGGGGACGATGGAGGCGGCGAACCGCGGTGCCAAGGAGGCCGGCGGGATGTCGATCGGCCTGGGCATCGAGCTGCCGTTCGAGCAGGGCATCAACCAGTACGTCGACCTGGGCATCAACTTCCGGTACTTCTTCGCCCGGAAGACCATGTTCCTCAAGTACTCCCAGGCGTTCGTCTGCCTGCCCGGCGGTTTCGGCACGCTGGACGAGTTGTTCGAGGCGCTGACCCTGGTGCAGACGAAGAAGGTCACCAAGTTCCCGGTGGTGCTCTTCGGGTCGGAGTACTGGGGCGGGCTGGTCGACTGGATCCGCACCACGGTCGCAGGCAACGGCAACGTCTCGCCGCCCGACCTCGACCTGATCCACGTCACCGACGACGTCGACGACATGGTGCGGGTCGTGCACGACGCCTACGCCGCCTGGGAGGCCGCGCACTGACGGCTGCGTGACGCCCGCGGGAGATCCGGACATCCGGCGCCCAACCAGGCGGAACCGAACCGGCCGGGATGTCGTCGGAGCAGCACCACCCCTGCTGTTCCACCCGCCCCGGAAGGCCCGGCCATGTTGTCGCAGACCCAGTACCCGCAGACCCAGCACCCGTACCCGCAGCAGTGGGCCCCGGTCGCGCAGCCGCAGCGGTCGTCGCACCGCGTGGTGCTGAGCGTGACCGCGATCCTGGTCATGATCTGCACCGTGGTCGTGGTGATCCTGCTGACCACCCGCGGCACCACTCCGGCACCCGCCCAGCAGTCCGGCGCCCTCGGCCAGGCTCAGCAGCAGAACCAGCAGCAGGGTCAGGCCCAGCAGAACCAGAACCAGCCCCCGGTCCAGCAGCCCCCGGTCCAGCAGCCCCCGGTCCAGCAGGCCCAGAACCAGCAGGGCCAGAACCAGCAGCAGCCCGAGGACCAGGTGTCCGCGATGCAGGCCGACACCCGGTCGATGAGCCCGCAGCAGGTCGCCGTGGCCTGGGTGACCGCGTTCAACTACCAGGACGCCCAGACCTTCGTCTCGGTCTCCTGCCGGGTGGACATCGCGTCCTACCTGCAGCAGGGCGCCATGCCGAGCAACTCCGGCGGCGGTGTGGTGCTGGACGTCGGCGCGGTGACCCCCAGCGGCGACCACGCCTGGCTCGAGGTGACCCGCGGCGGCAGCTCGGCCAACGGTCAGCTGAGCAGGCTCACCGCGATGATGGTGCAGCAGAACGGCTGGAAGGTCTGCATGACCTCCGCCGACCCGAACAACGCCTGAGCCTCCGGCCCGGGCCTCCCCCGCCCGCACCGGCCGGGGGAGGCTCCGCCGCGTGGGAGGATGGTCCACGTGTTGCGCTGGATCACCGCAGGCGAGTCGCACGGGCCTGCCCTCATCGCCGTCCTCGAGGGACTGCCCGCCGGTGTACCGGTGACCAGTTCCGACATCGCCACCCAGCTCGCCCGGCGCCGACTCGGCTACGGCCGCGGCGCCCGGATGAAGTTCGAGCAGGACGTGGTCGACGTGCTCGGTGGTGTCCGCCACGGCATCACCCTCGGCGGGCCGATCGCGGTGCAGGTCGGCAACACCGAGTGGCCCAAGTGGGAACAGATCATGTCCAGCGACCCGGTCGACCCGGAGATCCTGGAGGGCCTGGCCCGCAACGCCCCGCTGACCCGGCCGCGCCCCGGCCATGCCGACCTCGCGGGCATGCAGAAGTACGGCTTCGACGACGCCCGGCCGGTGCTGGAGCGGGCCTCGGCCCGGGAGACCGCGGCACGGGTGGCGCTCGGCACCATCGCCCAGCACTTCCTGCGCGAGGTGGTCGGTGCCGAGGTGGTCAGCCATGTGGTGTCCATCGGTGATGCCGACGCGGTCGACGGCCGGTTGCCGGAGCCAACGGACCGCGACGCCATCGACGCCTCGCCGACCCGCACCCTGGAGCCGGCGTCCAACGACGCGCTGGTCGCCGAGATCGACGCCGCCAAGGCCGACGGCGACACCCTCGGCGGGGTGGTCGAGGTGCTGGTCTACGGCCTGCCGCCGGGGCTCGGCTCGTTCGTGCACGCCGACCGCCGGCTGGACGCCCGGCTCGCCGCCGCACTGATGGGCATCCAGGCGATCAAGGGCGTCGAGGTGGGCGACGGCTTCCGCACGGCCCGCCGCCGCGGCAGCCAGGCGCACGACGAGATGGACCCACGGCACCCCGGCGTCACCCGCCGGTCGAACCGGGCCGGCGGCGTCGAGGGCGGCATGACCAACGGCGAGGTGCTCCGGGTACGTGCGGCGATGAAGCCGATCTCGACCGTCCCGCGCGCGCTGTCGACGCTGGACGTGTCCACGGGGGACCCGGCGGTCGCCATCCACCAGCGCAGCGACGTCTGCGCCGTCCCGGCGGCCGGCGTGGTCGCCGAGGCGATGGTCGCCCTGGTGGTGGCCGACGCGGTGCTGGAGAAGTTCGGCGGTGACTCGGTGGCCGAGACCCGGCGCAACGTGGAGTCGTACCTGGCGGGGCTCACCGACACGCTGCCGATCCCGGCGGACCCGTCGGCCGGGTCCGGCGCCGGGCACACCGGTGTCGCCTGATCCCGCCACCCGCCCCGTCGTCGTCCTGATCGGACCCATGGGGTCGGGCAAGACGACCGTCGGCAAGGCGCTCGCGCGGCGGCTCGGCGCACGCCTGCGTGACACCGACGCGGACATCGAAACCGTTGCCGGCAAACCGATCCCGGAGATCTTCGTGGACGACGGCGAGCAGCACTTCCGGGCGCTGGAGCGCTCGGCGGTGGCGCAGGCGCTGGCCGGCCACGACGGGATCCTGTCCCTCGGCGGCGGCGCCGTGCTGGCACCGGAGACGCAGGAGCTGCTGCGCGGCCACCGGGTGGTGTTCCTGAACCTGTCCATGCCTGTCGGCGTGCGGCGGACCGGGATGGCCACCAACCGGCCGCTGCTGTCCGGGGTGAACCCGCGGGCCACCTACAAGGCGCTGCTGGACGCCCGGCTGCCCATCTACCGCGGGCTCGCCGTGCTCGAGGTGGACACCGATCACCGCACCGCCGACCAGGTCGCCGTGCACATCATCGAGGAGCTGGACCTGTCATGAGCGCACCGACCGAACCCGTGACCGTGCCGGTGCGGTCGGCGACCTCGCCGTACGACGTGCTGATCGGCCGCGGCCTGCTGGACGACCTGGTCGCCGCGGTCAAGGCGAACAGCAGCGGCAAGGCCGCGGTCGTGCACGCGCCGACCCTGGTGCGTACCGCCGAGACCGTACGGGAGGCGCTGCAGGACAACGGGATCGACGCCCACCTGCTGGAGATCCCGGACGCCGAGGACGGCAAGAGCCTGCAGGTGCTCGGGTTCTGCTGGGACGTCTTCGGCCAGATCGGCCTGGAGCGCGGCGACGTCGTCGTCGGTCTCGGCGGCGGCAGCGTCACCGACCTGGCCGGCTTCGCCGCAGCGACCTGGGTGCGCGGCGTGAAGCTGGTGCAGGTGCCCACCACGCTGCTGGGCATGGTGGACGCGGCGGTCGGCGGGAAGACCGGGATCAACACCGGTGCCGGCAAGAACATGGTCGGCGCGTTCTACGAGCCCAGCGCCGTCATCGCCGACCTGGCCACCCTGGAGTCGCTGCCGCGCAACGAGTTGGTGGCCGGTATGGCCGAAGTGGTCAAGGCCGGATTCATCGCCGACCCGGCGATCCTGGACATCGTCGAGTCCGACCCGGAGGCTGCCGTCGACCCGGCCACGCCGCAGCTCGCCGAGCTGGTGCGGCGGGCGGTGGCGGTCAAGGCCGAGGTGGTCGCCGCCGACCTGAAGGAGTCGGATCTCCGCGAGATCCTCAACTACGGACACACTCTCGGGCATGCGATCGAGAAGCGCGAGCGCTACCGCTGGCGACACGGTGCCGCGGTGTCGGTGGGTCTGGTGTTCGCGGCCGAGCTGTCCCGGGCGGCCGGCCGCCTCGACGACGCCACCGCCGACCGGCACCTGACCGTGCTGCACACGCTGGGCCTGCCCACCACCTACGACCCGGACGCGCTGGGTGACCTGGTCAAGACCATGGGATCGGACAAGAAGACCCGTTCCGGCACACTGCGTTTCGTGGTGCTCGATGCCCTCGCGAAGCCGGGCCGGCTGGTCGGTCCGGACCCGTCGCTGCTGGCCGCCGCCTACTCCGTGGTCGCCGGGCAGCGGCGCAGCCCGGGCACCGTCAACCTGTAGTCGGCAGTTGCGGGTCGGCCGCGAAGTCGCGGAAGCCGGTGAGGAAGCTCGCGAAGTACCCGGCGAACTCCGGGCCGAACCCGCCCGGCAGCCGGAGCCAGCTGGCCGCGAGCGAGAGGTAGGACATGCCCTCGGCGAGCAGGCAGGACCGCTGCATCCAGGTCGGCACCTCGGCGTCCGGACCGGCCCATCGCTGCAGGTAGGCCGCACGCAGCGGTCCGTCGTCGATGCCGGTGGGGACGTCCTCGATGCCGGTGGCGGTGCGCAGCGCGAGCCCCAGGCAGGTGAAGGGGTGCGCGAGGGCGGCGTCGCCCCAGTCGAAGATCCGCAGTTCGCCACCGGTGACGAAGACGTTGTCGGTGTGCAGGTCGTTGTGGTCGACGCTGAGCGGCAGCCGGCCGGAGGTGATGTCCTCGTCCAGTTCCGCCGCCCACGCCGCGACCTGCCCGCCGAGCCCGCGCAGTGCGTCGAGATCGGCCAAGCCCAACGGCACATCGGGTTCCTCCGCCGCCCGGTCCAGCACCTTCTCCCACCACGCCGGCAGGGTCGCGGGCGACATGTCCGGCAGCCCGGTGGCGCGCAGCGCGTCGACCTCGTCGGCCACCGCGCGCTGCAGGTCGGCGTAGCCGGTCAGCAGGCTGATCCACTGCCCGCTGCCGGCCGCCCCGGAATCGCTCAGCACCGGGCCGCCGTCCGGGGTGACGAACCACCCGCGGTCCGGGTCCGCCAGCAGCGGCTGCAGCACGTGCTCCGGCGCCGCCGCACCCAGCAGCACCAGCAGGCCGGCCTCGGCGGCGAAACCGCGGGCGCTCGCCTTCAGCCACACCACCCCGCGGTCGGTGGGCTGGCGGACCACGATCGACCAGTCCCGGTTCCGCACCTCCGGCGCGCCGTCCGCCGTGATGCCCTGCTCGGCCAGTCCGGCGATGGCCCAGTCGATCAACGGCTGCGCGGAGACGTCGTTCATCCGCTCGGGGATCCCCATCCGCACATGCTGCCGTGCCGTGGCCGCGGTGTCCTGCACATTTCGCGGCAGTGGACCGGACCGGCCGCGTGCGAGACTTCTCCGGTGGCCGGTGGGACGAACGTGGTGATCGCGGACGAGGGCACCGGACGCCGGATGGCCGACGGGTTCGCCGTCGTCCGGCTGCTGCAACCACTCAACGTGATCGTCGTCCCGGTCGCCGCCGGGCTGATCGGGTTCGGCCTGGGGTCGGGTGTGCTCGACCGCATCCTCATCGGTCTGGTGGTCGCGGTGCTGCTCGTGCTGCTGCTGGGTGCCCAGGGCCGCGCGGCGGTGCGCAGCCGGTTCCCGGCCGGCTCCGAGCACTCGCTGCGGCTGGGGAAGTCCGCCGTCGTGCTGGGCGACGTCGACGGCAGCCGCGAGATCCCGTACACCGCGATCCGCAACTGCTGGGCGCGGGCCGGGGTGCTGGTGCTGCAGCGGCGGGACGTCAGGGCGGCGCACGTGATCCCGCTGGATACGCTCGCACCCGCCGATCTGACCCGGTTGCAGCGGCTGGTCAAGGGCTGAGTCCGGCCCGGATGCGTGTCACGTCTCCGTGCACGAAAACGCCCGCGGTGTCCGAATTGTCGTTCCCGGTGGGCGATTCCTGTTGCCCTGCACCAATCTTCGTTCCGTCACGGCGGTCGCTGAAACGCGTTCGCGGCACACCACCGGAGCAGCGCCGCCGTAGCGCAGAGTCGTGACGTCGCGCGATCGGACCATCCGATGCGGTCCCGCACGGATTCGGCGCCACACGATCCGGGCGACTTGTGGATCTTGTGGTGTGCACAGCAGCGCTGATTGTGATCGTTCGACTACTCTGTGTGTGGGTCGCCGAAGCAGATCGCGCCCCGTCCCTGCGCCGGCCTTCACCGTCGGTGCACGTCCAGGAGCCATCCGGCATCCCACGGGGGAAGACATGGCAGCATCACGGCGACCGCACGGCAGCGGCCCGCCCGCGCGCGCCAACGGCACCGTGCCCGCGCAACGCCCGGGGCACGCGCCGCAGATCGCCCAGTCCTTCGCCGCCGAGATCGCCCGGTCGCAGAGCCGGGAGCGGGCGCTGCAGGCCGCCGAGGAGCTGTCGCACTTCGGCACCTGGTCGTGGTGCGCCCGGTCCGGCGAGGTGCTCTGGTCGGAGGAGATCTTCCGCATCCTCGGCATCGACCCGGCGGCCGGCGAGCTGGACCTCGACGGCTACCTGCAGCAGGTGCACCCCGCCGACCGGGACCGGCACGTCGCGATCATCACCGAGGCCTACGCCAACGGCACCCCCTACGTCTCCGAGCACCGGATCGTCCGTCCGGACGGTTCCGTCCGCGAGGTCATCGGCCGGGGTCGCAGCGAGTACGCGGAGAACGGGACGCTGCTCCGGTTGGCCGGCAGCTTCCAGGACCTGACCGAGGGCCGCGAGACCGCGCGCCGGCTGCGCGAGTCGCGGGACCTGTTCGCCGGCGTGCTGGCCGCGACCTCGCAGGCGATCATCGCGCTGGACCCGGCGGGCAACGTCACGGTGTTCAACGCCGGCGCCGAGCGGATGCTGGGCTGGACCGCCGACGAGATGGTCGGCCACCCGCCGTACCGGCTCTTCGACATCCGCGACATCGATGCCCGCGCCGGGGAACTCGGCGTCGCACCGACCATCGCGGCGATGCTGGAGCGGACCACCGCAGCCGGCCCGGTGTCCCGGCAGTGGACCTATCTGACGAAGTCCGGGAGCGCGCTGCAGACCTTCGTCACCGCCAACGCGATGACCGACGGCGACGGCCGGATCACCGGCTACATCACCGTCGGCGCGGACGTCACCGACCTGATGGCCGCCCGGTCCGCGCTGGCCGACAGCGAGGCGCGGTTCCGCAACACCTTCCGGTTCGCGCCGAACGGCATGATGCTCGTCGGCCTGGCCGGCGAACTGGGCCGGTTCCAGCAGGTGAACCCGGCCCTGTGCCGGTTGACCGGCTACACCGAGACCGAGCTGCTGTCGATGTCGGTCACCGACCTGGCGGCGGGTGACGACGCCGCTGTCCAGCAGGACTGGCTGCGTGCGCTGGTCGACGGGGACCCGGAGGCGGCGGGGGAGTGGCACTGGCGGCGCGCCGACGGCGCCGATCTCTGGGTGCACTTCAACGCGAGCCCGCCGCCGCCCGGCGACACCTCCTACGTGGTCGGCCAGGTCGAGGACGTCACCGCCCGGCGGCAGGCCGAGGCGCGGCTCACCCACCAGGCGCTGCACGACGGACTGACCGGGCTGCCGAACCGGCTGCTGCTGATGGACCGGATCGAGCACGCCCTGGCCGCGACCACCCGTTCCCACCTGTTCGTCGGAGTGCTGTACCTCGACCTGGACGGGTTCAAGGCCGTCAACGACACGGCCGGCCATGCCGCGGGTGATGACCTCCTGGTCCAGGTGGCCGACCGGCTCCGGCACGCGCTGCGGCCCGAGGACACCGTGGCCCGCCTCGGCGGCGACGAGTTCGTGGTGGTGTGCGAGGGACTGGAGGACGACGGCACCGTCAGCCGGATCGCCGAACGGATCCTGGCCGCGGTGCGCGTCCCGTTCGTGCACGGAGGCGAGACCTATGCGCTCAGCGCCAGTGTCGGTGTCTCGATGTCCCGGGAGGACTCCTCCCCGGCGCAGCTGCTGCAGGCCGCCGACCAGGCGATGTACGGGGCGAAGCGGGACGGCAAGGGCCGGGTCCGGATCAGCGGCGCCGAGGACCCGGAGTCGTTGGCCCGGTCGGCGCGGCTGTCCCGGGCGATGCGGCTCGAGGGCGAGCTGACCCGGGCGCTGGAGAACGACGAGCTGGTGCTGTTCGGTCAGCCGGTGCACGACCTGCGGACCGGCGAGGTGGTGGCGGTCGAGAACCTGCTCCGCTGGCGGCATCCCACCCGCGGGCTGCTCTCCCCGGCGGACTTCCTGGACGTCGCCGAGGCCTCCGACCTGATCCTCGACGTCGGCCGGCGGGCGCTGGACGAGTCGTGCCGGATGGCGGCGCAGTGGGCCGAGGAGTTCGGCGACGAGGCGCCGGCGGTCCACGTCAACATCTCCGGGCGGCAGCTCGACATCGGCAACCTGTACGCCGACGTCCTGACATCCCTGGAGCGACATCGGGTCCCGCCGGGTGGCCTGGTGCTCGAGCTGACCGAGACGCACATGCCACTGCTCGCCGAGTCGTTGCTCAAAGACCTGCTGCGATTGCGGGACCGCGGCCTGCGGCTGGCGATCGACGACCTCGGCACCGGGTACAGCAGCCTGTCCCGGATCACCGAGATGCCGGTCGACATGCTGAAGATCGACCTCACCTTCGTGGCGGGCATGGTCGCCGACCCGGCCGCCGCAGCCGTCGTGCGGGGGATCCTGGCCATCGGCGAAGCCCTCGGCCTGGACGTGGTGGCGGAAGGCGTCGAGACCCAGGAGCAGGCCGACCTGCTGCTGGCCGCCGGGTGTCGCACCGCGCAGGGCTACCACTTCGCGCGGGCGCTGCCGGAGGCCCGGCTGGTGGAGTACCTGCGTGCGGATCGCGACGGGCGGGCCGGCACTAGCATCGGTGCGTGAGCACCCCGACCGCCGACACCCGCGCCCGCCGTGACCGTCTCCGCGCTCTGCTCGTCGCGCAGGACCTGGACGCGCTGCTGGTCACCGACCTGCTGAACATCCGCTACCTGACCGGATTCACGGGCTCCAACGCGGCGTTGCTGGTCGCCGCGGACCCGGCCGGGGACCTGTTCTGCACCGACGGTCGCTACGAGACCCAGTCCGCCGCAGAGGTTCCCGACCTCCCGCTGGTGCTGGACCGGGCCAGCGACCTGGCACTGGCCGGCAAGGCGCAGGGCCGCACCGGCTTCGAGGCGGCGCACGTGAGCGTGCTGGCCCTGGAACGTCTCGAGGCAGCGGCGACCGGCGCCCGGCTCAGCGGGACCGCCGACCTGGTCGAGGGCCTGCGCGCGGTAAAGGACCAGGGCGAGATCGAGCTGCTCCGGCAGGCCTGCGCCGTGGCCGACCGGGCCTTCGCCGAGCTGATCGCCGCCGGCGGCATCGGCGCCGGCCGCACCGAACGCGAGGTCGGTCTGGACCTCGACCAGCGGATGCGGCTGCTCGGCGCCCGCGAGCCGTCGTTCGAGACGATCGTCGCCGCCGGGCCGAACAGCGCGATCCCGCACCACCGGCCGACCGGGGCCGTGCTGGCCACCGGCGACCTGGTGAAGTTCGACTTCGGTGCCGAGGTCGGCGGCTACCACTCCGACATGACCCGCACCGTGGTGCTCGGGCCGCCCGCCGACTGGCAGCGGGAGATCTACGACCTGGTGGCGGCCGCCCAGCAGGCCGGGTGCGACGCGCTGGTGCCGGGCATCACCGGCGGCGAGGTCGATGCGGTGTCCCGGGACGTGATCACCGCCGCCGGGTACGGGGAGCGGTTCGCGCACGGTCTGGGCCACGGCATCGGCCTGGAGATCCACGAAGCGCCGGGCCTGGGGCGTGGCGCAGCGGCTATCATCGACGCGGACATGTGCGTCACCGTGGAGCCGGGGGTCTACCTCCCGGGCCGTGGCGGCGTACGGATCGAGGACAGCGGTGTGGTGCGCAACGGGGCTCCCGGGTCGCGGTACGAGGTGCTCACCCTGACCTCCAAGGAACTCCTCGAGCTCTGATCGGGTTCCGATCGCGGCCGCCCGACGGGCGGCGGCACGGGCACTCCTGCCCGCACCGACACGAAAGGCACGTCCCCCTCCCATGGCCTCGACCAGCGACTTCAAGAACGGCCTCGTCCTCAACATCGAGGGCCAGCTCTGGACGATCACCGAGTTCCAGCACGTCAAGCCCGGCAAGGGCCCGGCCTTCGTGCGGACCACGCTGAAGAACGTGCTCTCCGGCAAGGTCGTCGACCGCACCTTCAACGCGGGCGTCAAGGTGGAGACCGCGACCGTCGACAAGCGGGACATGACGTTCCTCTACAAGGACGCCGGCGACTTCGTCTTCATGGACGGCGACACCTTCGACCAGATCACCGTGCCGGCCGCGACCGTGGGCGGTGCCGCCGACTACCTGCTGGAGAACCAGGAGGCGATGGTCGCGCAGAACGAGGGCGTCGTCCTCTACGTC
The DNA here is from genome assembly GCF_009707545.1 of Nakamurella alba. Lineage (NCBI taxonomy): Bacteria > Bacillati > Actinomycetota > Actinomycetes > Nakamurellales > Nakamurellaceae > Nakamurella > Nakamurella alba. The sequence goes on from NZ_WLYK01000001.1 coordinate 715,007, forward strand.
GAGCTCCCCGCCTCGGTCGAGCTGGTCGTGCAGCACACCGATCCCGGCCTGCAGGGCGACCGATCCACCGGCGGCACCAAGCCCGCCACCCTGGAGACCGGCGCAGAGATCCAGGTGCCGCTGTTCCTGAACACCGGCGACCGGATCAAGGTGGACACCCGCGACGGCCGTTACCTCGGCCGCGTCAACGCTTGATCCCAGCCGCCTGATCCCCGCTTGCTCCTGCACCGCGAAAGCTGCTCACGATGTCTGCCAGGTCCAAGGCCCGCAAACGCGCGCTCGACGTGCTGTTCGCCGCCGACGCCCGCTCCGTCGACCCCGAGTCGATCCTCCAGGAACGGCTGACCGCCGAGGACGCGGGCGGCACGGCCGGTGTCGGTGCGGTGCCGATGGGGGAGTACGCGGAGGAGCTGGTCCGCGGGGTGCGTGAGCACATCCTGCGGATCGACGACCTGATCGCCGAGCACGCCGAGGGCTGGACCCTGGACCGGATGCCGGCCGTGGACCGGGCGATCCTGCGGATCGCGACCTACGAGCTGGCCTACTCCACCGACGTCCCGCCGGCGGTCGCCGTCGACGAGGCCGTCGAGCTCGCCAAGTCGCTGTCCACCGACAACTCCCCCCGCTTCGTCAACGGGGTCCTCGGCCAGATCGTCACCATCGCCCCGAGATTGAGGGCCAGCAGGTGACATGGCGAGCTGGCGCTCGCGGGTCGCTCGTCTCTTATGGGATCCCGCGTCCTGCGCTGAACATGGCGGCCTGGCGGCCGCGGGCCGCCCGTCTTGTAAGGGATCGCAGGAGCTGTGCTTCTCGCCTGCGCTCGTGCCTCGCTTCGGCTGCGATGCTCGCTCCCGCGATCCCGACGGACGACCATTCATGGCGAGCTGGCGCTCGCGGGTCGCTCGTCTTGTAAGGGATCCCGCGGGCTGCGCTTCTCGCCTCTGCTCGTCCCTCGCGCCGGCTGCGATGCTCGCCCGCACGATCCCGACGAGCGACCTAATCCAGTTCTGTACCGGCGGGGAGGACGCCCCAGCCGACGAGCTGCTCGGTGAGGCTCTCGGGGGACATGTCGTAGATGACGGCCAGGGAGCGCAGGTCCTCCTGGCGGATGGTCAGCACCTTGCCGTTGTAGTCACCGCGCTGGGACTGGATGGCGGCGGCGTAGCGGGCGAGCGGTCCGGCCTGGTGCGCCGGCAGCTCGGAGAGCCGACCGAGGTCGATGACCAGCTTGGGTGCGGGGGCACCACGACGGGAGGCCCGCGCATCGGGCAGCAGCTCGGCCACCGGGACGCCGTAGAACTCGGCCAGCTCGGCGAGCTTGGCGACGGTCACCGCACGGTCACCGCGCTCGTAGGAGCCGACGACCACTGCCTTCCAGCGACCCTCGGACTTCTCCTCGACACCGTGCAGGCTCAGACCCTGCTGGGATCGAATGGAGCGCAGGCGCTGACCGAGCGCCCGCGCGTAGTCCTGACTCATGACGGCCCTTCCGAGCACTGGTGGAATCCCGGCCACCCGGTGACCCGGGCTTGGTGACTCCGACGACATTCTGTTGTACATAGAGTAGTCGAAACTGCGCCGATCTGACTACAGGTAACCAAACATTCCTCTACGTGTTCAAAACCTGAGTCTCCGCGCCGTCACCGTCCCTCCGCTGCATGACGCGCCGGGGCCCGCTACATCCGTGGAAATTCGGTGACCGGCCACGATGCCGGAGCGCTCGACCGTTCGTGGCGGACGCGCCACCCGACGGCGTGCCGCGCGCCACCCGAGGCAGCCGATCGGCGTCACCGGGTCCGCGAACGGGCGGTCACCCGGCGCCGCAGTGGCCCGCTCCCGCGGTGGTCGGACTCCCGGTGGTCACTTGTTAGGATCGCAAGGTACGGCGCCCGGGGATCGTGCGGTCCCACCGGCACCGTCCGACATCCTTTAAGTCACCGTCCAGTGAGGCGGGAAAGGAGGTCAGAGTGGCTTCGGCGCGCCCTGATCACGGAGCGGGCACCCAGCTCCTCGGCCCGGCCGACATCGCCCGGACCATCGATCGGATGGCCCATCAGATCCTGGAGAAGCTCGGCGACGAGCCCGCGGTCCTGATCGGCATCCCCACCCGCGGCGTCCATCTCGCCGCCCGGCTCGGCGACCGGCTCCGGGCGTTCACCGGGGGCGACGGCTACCCGGTCGGCTCGCTCGACATCACCCTGTACCGCGACGACCTGCGGCTGCGCCCGCCGCGCGCGCTGGAGGAGACCTCGCTGCCGGTCGGCGGCGTCGACGGCGCCACCGTCGTCCTGGTCGACGACGTCCTCTACTCCGGCCGCACCGTCCGGGCCGCCCTCGACGCGCTGCGCGACCACGGCCGCCCGGCCGTCGTCCAGCTCGCGGTGCTCGTCGACCGCGGTCACCGGCAATTGCCGATCCGCGCCGACTACGTCGGCAAGAACATCCCCACCGCCCTGGCCGACGACGTCGCGGTGCGGCTGGCCGAGGTCGACGGACTCGACGCCGTCGCGTTGGAGCGTGCCTCATGACCACGACTGCGCCCACCTCGACGACCGTGCCCGCGCAGGCCGTGCGGATGCCCCGGCACCTGCTCTCCGCCGGCGACCTCGACCACGACACCGCGGTGCACGTGCTGGACACCGCGGCCCGGCTCGAGCAGGCGATCGCCGGCCGCGAGGTGCCGAAGCTGCCGACCCTGCGCGGTCGCACCGTCGTGAACCTCTTCTACGAGGACTCCACCCGCACCCGGATCTCGTTCGAGCTGGCGGCGAAGCGGCTGTCGGCCGACGTCATCAACTTCTCCGCCAAGGGCTCCTCGGTGTCCAAGGGCGAGTCGCTCAAGGACACCGCGCTGACCCTGCAGGCCATGGGTGCCGACGCGGTGGTCTGCCGGCACAGCTCTTCCGGCGCCCCGGAACGGCTGTCCGGCTGGGTCGACGGGCACGTGGTCAACGCCGGCGACGGCACCCACGAGCACCCGACCCAGGCGCTGCTGGACGCGTACACCTTGCGTCGCCACCTGGCCGACGGCCGCGGTGACCTGGCCGGCCGCCGGATCGTGGTGGTCGGCGACGTGCTGCACTCCCGGGTCGCCCGGTCCAACGTGGCGCTGCTGTCTACGCTCGGCGCCGATGTCACCCTGGTCGCGCCGCCCACGCTGCTGCCGGTCGGGGTCGGCAACTGGCCGGTCGGGGTGTCCTACGACCTGGACGCGTCGCTGGCCGGTGCGGACGCGGTGATGATGCTGCGGGTGCAGCAGGAGCGCATGGCCGGTGCCTTCTTCCCGACCGCGCGGGAATACAGCCGCGCCTTCGGCCTCGACGAACGGCGCCGCGGACTGCTCCGCCCCGGTGGCATCGTGCTGCACCCCGGCCCGATGAACCGGGGCATGGAGATCACCCCGGACGTCGCCGACGGCACCGGATCGGTCATCGTCGAGCAGGTCGCCAACGGCGTCCTGGTCCGGATGGCCGTGCTGTACCTGCTGCTGACCGAACAGAACGGGTGAACCGACCGATGACGGATGGAACGAGCGACGAGACGGCCGTGCTGATCACCGGGACCCGCCCGTACGGCGGTGACCCTGTCGACGTGCTGCTCTCCGACGGCCGGATCGCCGCCATCGCAGCGGTTCTCGCGCGTCCGGACGGTGCCCGGGTGATCGACGGCGCCGGCACGGTGCTGCTGCCGGGTCTGGTCGACCTGCACACGCACCTGCGGGAGCCGGGCCGGGAGGACGCCGAGACGGTCGCCTCCGGGTCCGCCGCCGCCGCCCTCGGCGGATACACCGCGGTGTTCGCGATGCCGAACACCGAGCCGGTGGCCGACACCGCGGGTGTCGTCGAGCAGGTGCGCCGGCTCGGCGAGGAGGCCGGGCTGGTCGACGTGCAGCCCATCGGCGCCGTCACCGTGGGCCGCAAGGGCGCCAAGCTCGCCGAGCTGAGCGCGATGGCGAACTCCGCCGCCCGGGTCCGGGTGTTCTCCGACGACGGGGACTGCGTGTCCGACCCGCTGCTGATGCGCCGGGCGCTGGAGTACGTGAAGGCCTTCGACGGGGTGATCGCCCAGCACGCGCAGGAACCGCGGTTGACCGAGGGTGCGCAGATGCACGAGGGCGAGCTGTCCGCCAGGCTCGGGCTCACCGGCTGGCCCGCGGTGGCCGAGGAGGCGATCATCGCCCGGGACTGCCTGCTGGCCGACCACGTCGGATCCCGGGTGCACGTCTGCCACCTGTCGACCGCCGGCTCGGTGGACGTGGTGGCCGCCGCGAAGGCGCGCGGCACCCGGGTCACCGCCGAGGTCACCCCGCACCACCTGGTGCTCACCGACGAGCGTGCGGTCGGCTACGACCCGGTCTTCAAGGTCAACCCGCCGCTGCGCACCGACGTCGACGTGCAGCGGCTGCGGGCGGCGCTGGCCGACGGCACCATCGACATCGTCGCCACCGATCACGCGCCACATGCGGTGCAGGACAAGGAATGCGAGTGGGACCAGGCCAAGCCGGGCATGCTCGGCCTGCAGACCGCGCTGTCCGTGGTGGTCGACACCATGGTCCGGCCGGGACTGCTGGACTGGCGCGGCGTCGCCCGGGTGATGAGCGAGAACCCTGCGGCCATCGGCGGTCTGGCCGATCACGGCCGGCCGATCGCGGTCGGTGAGCCGGCCAACCTGACCCTCGTCGACCCGGACGCCACCTGGACGGTGCGCGGCGCGGAGCTCGCCTCGCTGTCGGTCAACACCCCGTTCGAGGGCATGGAGCTGCCGGGCCGGGTGGTCGCCACCTTCCTCCGCGGCCGGCCCACGGTGCTCGACGGCACCCTCGCGGCAGTGCAGGCGGTCTGAGATGGACCGCGCACTCTGGACCCTCGGCCTGGTCGCCTTCATCGCCCTGATGGCCGGCCTGCTGCTGCTCGGCTGGCGGCACCGCGCCGGCCGGCAGGTCGACATCCCGGCGCTGCCGGAGGTGCCCGCGACCCTCGGCGCCGACCTGGTGGAGCCGCTGGCCGGTGTCTACGTCGCGACCACCCGGTCCGGCTCCTGGCAGGACCGGGTCGTCGTGCACACCCTGGGCCGCCGGGCGGCCGCCGAGGTGCGCGCCGTGCCCGAAGGCGTGCTGATCGACCGGGTGGGGGAGACACCGGTGTTCATCCCGGCCGCGTCGATCACCATGATCGGCACCGCCCCGGGCATCGCCGGCAAGGTCATCGGCCAGCCGGACGGGATCCTGGTGATCAGCTGGCGTCTCGGCTCCCGGCTGCTGGACAGCGGGATCCGGGCCGAGGACCGCGACCTGCAGCAGGACTGGATCGCCGCCGCGCGCGGCCTGGTCTCCGACGCCGGCGACTTCGACACACCGATCGACACACCCACCACCGACGCACCGGCCACGGCCCCGGAGGGGACCGAGGACCAGGGTGGCAGCAGCACGAGAACGGATGGAGCCACAGCATGACCGATAGCCCCGCCGCGCTGGTCCTCGAGGACGGCCGGGTCTACCGCGGGACCGGTTTCGGTGCCGAGGGTGTCACCTTCGGCGAGGTCGTCTTCCAGACCGGGATGACCGGCTACCAGGAGACCCTCACCGACCCGTCCTACCGCCGCCAGGTGGTGGTCGCCACCGCGCCGCAGATCGGCAACACCGGCTGGGTGGCCGGCGGTGACCGCGCGGCCAACGACGACGAGTCCGACCGCATCTGGGTGGCCGGCTTCGTGGTCCGCGACCTCTCACCGCAGCCGTCGAACTGGCGGTCCACCTCCGACCTGCCCACCGAGATGCGCGCCCAGGGCGTGGTCGGGATCAGCGGTGTCGACACCCGGGCGCTGACCCGGCACCTGCGCACCGCGGGCGCCATGCGCTGCGGCGTCTTCTCCGGCGCGGCGGTGGGGTCCGTCGACGACATGGTCGCGCAGGTGCTGCAGGAGCCCGGCATGGCCGGCGCGAACCTGACCGACGAGGTCTCCACCTCCGAGACCTACACGGTCGCCGCCCATGGCGAGCAGCGGTTCGTCGTCGCCGCAGTGGATCTCGGCATCAAGTCGAACACCCCGCAGATGATGGCCGCCCGTGGCATCACCACCCATGTCGTGCCGGCGACGGTGACCCTGGAGGAGATCCGGGCGCTGGGTGCGGACGGGGTCTTCCTGTCCAACGGACCGGGCGACCCGAGTACCCAGGACCACCTGGTGGCCCTGACCGAGCAGGTGCTGGCCGCCGGGATGCCGCTCTTCGGTATCTGCTTCGGCAACCAGATCCTCGGCCGGGCACTGGGTTTCGGCACCTACAAGCTCAAGTTCGGGCACCGCGGCATCAACCAGCCGGTGCTCGACCACGTCACCGGCCGGGTGCTGGTGTCCGCGCACAACCACGGTTTCGCGGTGGACGCGCCGGTCGGCGAGGTCGTCGACACCCCGTACGGCCGGGCGCAGGTCGCCTTCACCAATCTCAACGACGGCTGCGTCGAGGGGCTGGAATGCCTTGATCGACCGGCCTTCTCGGTGCAGTTCCATCCGGAGGCGGCCGCCGGTCCGCACGACGCGCAATACCTGTTCGACCGGTTCATCGGCCTGCTCGAGGGCACGCCCGCGGACGTACCTGCAGTTGGAAAGGCGAGTGCCTGATGCCCCGTCGGGACGACATCCACCACGTTCTGGTCATCGGATCCGGTCCGATCGTCATCGGCCAGGCGTGCGAGTTCGACTACTCCGGCACCCAGGCGTGCCGGGTGCTCCGCGAGGAGGGCCTGCGGGTCTCGCTGATCAACTCCAACCCGGCGACGATCATGACCGACCCGGAGTTCGCCGACGCCACCTACATCGAGCCGATCACCGCCGACTTCGTGGAGAAGGTGCTGGCCCGGGAGGCCGCCGCCGGCCACCCGGTGGACGCGCTGCTGGCCACCCTCGGCGGCCAGACCGCGCTGAACACCGCCATGTCGATCGCCGACCGCGGCATCCTGGAGAAATACGGGGTCGAGCTGATCGGCGCCGACATCCCGGCGATCCGGCGCGGCGAGGACCGGCAGATCTTCAAGGACATCGTCCGCAAGGTCGGCGGCGACGTCCCGCGCTCCGCGGTCTGCCACACGATGGACGACGTGCACGCGGCGATCGCCGAGCTCGGCCTGCCGGTGGTCGTCCGGCCGTCCTTCACCATGGGCGGTCTCGGCTCCGGAATGGCCTACAACGTCGAGGATCTCGAGCGGATCGCCGGTGCCGGCCTGGCCGCGTCGAACGCCTCGCTGGAGTCCTCCACCGAGGCCGCGGCCGGGTCGGTGCTGATCGAGGAGAGCGTGCTCGGCTGGAAGGAGTTCGAGCTGGAGCTGATGCGCGACGGCAAGGACAACGCCGTGGTCGTCTGTTCCATCGAGAACCTTGACCCGATGGGCGTGCACACCGGCGACTCGATCACCGTCGCGCCGGCGATGACCCTCACCGACCGCGAGTACCAGGACATGCGGGATCTGGGCCTGGACATCCTGCGCGAGGTCGGCGTCGCCACCGGCGGCTGCAACATCCAGTTCGCGATCAACCCGGACAACGGCCGGATGATCGTCATCGAGATGAACCCGCGGGTGTCCCGGTCCTCCGCGCTGGCGTCCAAGGCCACCGGCTTCCCGATCGCCAAGATCGCCGCCAAGCTGGCCATCGGCTACACCCTCGACGAGATCGCCAACGACATCACCAAGGCCACCCCGGCCGCCTTCGAGCCGACCCTGGACTACGTGGTCGTCAAGATCCCGCGGTTCGCCTTCGAGAAGTTCCCCGGCGCCGACCCGACGCTGACCACCACCATGAAGTCGGTGGGCGAGGCGATGTCGATCGGCCGGAACTTCGCCGAGGCGCTGGGCAAGGCGATGCGGTCGATGGAGACCAAGGTGGGTGGCTTCTGGACCGCCCCCGAGGACCCCGCCGAGTCGTCGGACGCTGTGCTGCAGCGCATCTCGGTGCCGACCGACGGCCGGATCTACGGGGTCTTCCAGGCGCTGCGGATGGGTGCGTCGGTAGCGCAGGTGCACGAGGCGACGGCCATCGACCCGTGGTTCCTGGACCAGATCGCGCTGGTGCTCGCCATCGGCGGCCAGGTGCGGGACGCGGCGGAGTTGAGCGCCGACCTGCTGCGCACCGCCAAGCGCTACGGCCTGTCCGACGAGCAGATCGCGGTGCTGCGCGGCACCGACGAGAAGACGGTCCGCGAGCTGCGCTGGTCGCTCGGGGTGCGGCCGGTGTTCAAGACGGTCGACACCTGTGCCGCCGAGTTCGAGGCGCTGACCCCGTACCACTACAGCGCCTACGAGACCGACCCGGCCGCGGAATCCGAGGTGGCGCCGCAGACCGAGCGGCAGAAGGTGATCATCCTCGGCTCCGGTCCGAACCGCATCGGGCAGGGCATCGAGTTCGACTACTCCTGTGTGCACGCGGCTCTCGCGCTGCGCGACGCCGGGTTCGAGACCGTCATGGTCAACTGCAACCCGGAGACCGTCTCCACCGACTACGACACCTCCGACAGGCTCTACTTCGAGCCGCTCACCGAGGAGAACGTGCTCGAGGTCATCGCCGCCGAGCAGGAGAGCGGCACCGTCGCCGGCGTCATCGTGACCCTGGGCGGGCAGACCCCGCTCAAGTTGGCCTCCGCGCTGGACGGCGTCGCCGTCGCGCACCGGGACGGCAGCGGGTCGACGGTGGTCCAGGTGCTCGGGACCTCGCCCGACGCCATCGATCTCGCCGAGGACCGCGGCCGGTTCGGCGACCTGCTGACGACCGCCGGTCTGCCCGCGCCGGCGTTCGGCACCGCGGTGTCCTTCGACGACGCCCGGGCGGTGGCCTCGCGCGTCGGTTACCCGGTGCTGGTCCGGCCGTCCTACGTGCTGGGCGGCCGCGGCATGGAGATCGTCTACGACGAGCAGTCGCTGGCCGACTACATCTCCCGCGCCACCGAGATCTCCGCCGACCGACCGGTGCTGGTGGACCGGTTCCTGGACGACGCGATCGAGATCGACGTGGACGCGCTCTGCGACGGCACCGAGGTCTACCTCGGCGGCGTGATGGAGCACATCGAGGAGGCCGGTGTGCACTCCGGCGACTCCGCCTGTGTGCTGCCGCCGATCACGTTGGGGCGCAGCGACATCGCCCGGGTGCGGGCGCACACCGAGGCGATCGCGCTCGGCGGCCGGGTGGTCGGTCTGCTCAACGTGCAGTACGCGTTGAAGGGCGAGACGCTGTACGTGCTGGAGGCGAACCCGCGCGCGTCCCGGACGGTGCCGTTCTCCTCGAAGGCGACCGCGGTCCCGCTGGCCAAGGCCGCCGCCCGGATCATGACCGGCTCGACGATCGCGGACCTGCGCGCCGAGGGCCTGCTGCCGCCGGTCGGCGACGGCGGCACATTGCCGGCGGACGCACCGGTCGCGGTCAAGGAGGCGGTCATGCAGTTCCACCGCTTCCGCAAGGCCGACGGCAGCGGCATCGACTCGCTGCTCGGGCCGGAGATGCGCTCCACCGGCGAGGTGATGGGCGTGGACACGGCTTTCGGGCCGGCCTTCGCCAAGTCGCAGACCGCGTCCTACGGATCGCTGCCGACCAAGGGCACCGTCTTCGTGTCGGTGGCCAACGCCGACAAGCGGTCGATGGTGTTCCCGGTCAAGCGGCTGGCCGACCTCGGGTTCCGCGTGCTGGCCACCGAGGGAACCGCGGAGATGTTGCAGCGCAACGGGATCGACGTCGAGGTGGTGCGCAAGCACTTCGAGAACGAGCAGGGTGAGACCATCGTCGACCTGATCCGGGCCGGTCGGGTCGACCTGGTCATCAACACCCCGTACGGCCAGTCCGGACCGCGTGTCGACGGCTACGAGATCCGTACCGCCGCCGTCGCTGTCGACGTCCCGTGCATCACCACGGTGGCCGGCGCGGCAGCTGCGATCCAGGGCATCGAGGCACTGACCCGGTCCGACGTCGGGGTGGCGCCGCTGCAGGTGCTGCAGGCCCGGCTCCGGGCGAGCCGGGAACCGGTGGCCGGGTGAGGCCGTGACCGTGCTCGACGCCGCCTACCGCCGGGTGGCCCGTCCGGTGCTGTTCCGGCTCGGCCGCGGCGATGCGGAAACCGCGCACCACACCACGCTGCGGTTGCTCTCGACCGTCGGGAAGGTGAAACCTGCGCGGACCGCCCTGCACAAGCTGCTGGCCGGACACCGGTTGACCCGCACCGTGTTCGGCGTCGACTTCCCGGCAGCCGTCGGGCTGGCCGCCGGGATGGACAAGGACGGCGCGGCGCTGCGCGCCTGGCCGTCGCTCGGCTTCGGGTTCGTCGAGGTCGGCACGGTCACGGCGGTGGGGCAGCCGGGCAACGACCGACCGCGGCTGTTCCGGCTGCGTGAGTCCGGGGCGATCATCAACCGGATGGGCTTCAACAACGCCGGCGCCGAGGCGCTCGCGGCGACGTTGCGCCGGACCGGCCCGATCGATGTCCCGCTGGGCATCTCGCTCGGCAAGTCCAAGATCACCCCGGTGGACGAGGCGGTCGGCGACTACCTGACCTCGCTGCGGTTGCTGCACGACCGGGCCGACTACATCGCGGTGAACGTCTCGTCGCCGAACACCCCGGGCCTGCGCGGGCTGCAGGACAAGGCGCCGCTGGACGAGCTGCTCGGCGCGCTCACCGAGCAGGCCGCCCTGCTCGCCTCGCCGGACCGGCGGGCCGGGCGGCCGGTGCCGGTGCTGGTGAAGATCGCGCCGGATCTGGACGACGCCGCGATCGGTGATCTGCTGCAGGTGTGTGCGGACCGCGGCATCGCCGGGATCATCGCCACCAACACCACGTTGTCCCGGGACGGGCTGCGGGGCAACGACTCCCGGCTGGCCTCCGAGGCGGGTGGGCTCTCCGGGGACCCGCTGCGGTCGCGCGCGCTGGAGGTCGTCCGGTTCGTGGCCGGGCACTGCGACCTGCCGGTGATCGGCGTCGGCGGTCTGTCGCAGCCCGAGCACGGGCTCGCGATGCTGGACGCGGGTGCGAGCCTGCTGCAGCTCTACACCGGATTCATCTACCAGGGGCCGGGCCTCGTGACGGGCCTGAACAAGGCGATCCTGCAGCGGGAGAGGCAGTCTCGATGACGACTTTCGGTGAGCGGTTGACGGCCGCGACGGCGACGCGGGGCCCGCTCTGCGTCGGCATCGACCCGCACCCCGGCCTGCTGGACGCCTGGGACCTGCCGCGCACCGTGGCCGGTCTGGAACGCTTCGCGATGACGGCAGTCGAGGCGCTCGGTCCCGAGGTCGCGGTGATCAAGCCCCAGTCGGCGTTCTTCGAGGCCTTCGGCAGCGCCGGGGTGGCCGTGTTGGAGAAGGTGCTGGCCGGCTGCCGGGAGGCCGGTGCGCTGGTGCTGCTGGACGCCAAGCGCGGCGACATCGGGTCCACCATGGCCGCGTACGCCGCGGCGTATCTGACCGACGACTCACCGCTGGCCGCCGATGCCCTCACCGTCTCCCCGTACCTGGGGTTCGGGTCGTTGCGCCCGGCACTGGACGCCGCAGCCGTCTCGGGGCGGGGGCTGTTCGTGCTCGCGCTGACCTCCAACCCGGAGGGTCCCGAGCTGCAGCACGCGGTGGCGGGGGAGCGCTCGGTCGCGCAGACCATCGCCGACCACGCGGCCGCGGAGAACGCCGGGGCCTCCCCGCTGGGCAGTGTCGGGCTGGTCGTCGGGGCGACCATCGGCCGGACCGGGGTGGACCTGTCGGCGGTCAACGGGCCGCTGCTCGCCCCCGGCATCGGCGCCCAGGGTGCGACCGCCGCCGACCTGCGGACGGTGTTCGGCGACGACCTGTCCGCGGTGCTACCCACCACCAGTCGTGAGGTGCTCGGCGCCGGGCCGGATGTCGCGGCCCTGCGCGCCGCCGCCCGGAAGTCGGTCGATCAGGTGCAGGCCGCGTTGGGCTGAACCTCGGTCGGCCGCTGCATCGCTTGCTGCCGTTTTCTGGTCGCCGTGATCGTCGTCCCGATGGACGCGAGCACGATCAGCCCGATGCCGGTCAGGTCGTGGCCGGGCAGCACCTGGTCCAGCACCAGCCAACCGGCGAGTGCGCCGCCCGCCGGGTGCAGGCTGGTCAGCACGCCGAACACCGCGGTCGGCAGCCGGCGCAGCGCGAGCACGTCCAGTGAGTAGGGCAGGGCCGAGGACAGGACGCCCACGACCAGCGCGATCCAGAGTGTCTGCGGGTGCCAGAGGACGGCACCGGCGGAGAAGGCGGCGATCGGCACCAGGATCACCGCTCCCAGTGCGCTGGCAACGGTGAGTTGGACCAGCGGGTCACCGGACTGCCCGATCCTGCGGGCGAGCAGGATGTAGCCGACCCAGCAGGCCGCCGCGGTGAGGGCGAAGAGCACACCGACCAGGTCGGTCAGGTCCAGGCCGCCGCCGAGCAGGGCGACGCCGGCACCCGCCGGGAGTGCCCACAGTCGTTGCCACAGGCCGCGTGCCGTCACCAGGGACAGCACCAGCGGGCCGAGGAACTCCAGCGTGATGGCTGTGGCCAACGGCAGCCGGGCGATGGCCTCGTACAGGCTGAGGTTCATCACCACCAGGATCCCGCCGAACATCGCCGAGCGACGGATGTCCGCCGCGTTCCAGCGGACGCGCCACGGTCGGGAGACGCCGACCATGACCACAACGGCGGCCAGTTGCCGCAGCGCGACCGCTCCGACCGCACCGACCGCGAGGATCAGGCCGTCCGCGGTTGCGGCGCCGAACTGGACCGCCGCGACCGAGGTGACGGTCAGCCCGATCCCGCCGAGGGTGCGGTCCGCTGCCTGCTGCGGTGCGGTCGACTGCGTGCTCATGCCGGTCACGGTAGGACCGGGTGTGGTGGGTTGAAAAATGTCTGCCGTGCACCATCTATGCTTCCGACGCATGGAGCTCGAGCTGCGTCATCTGCGGACGCTGGTGGCGGTGCAGGACGCCGGCACGATCACCGATGCGGCGATCGATCTGGGGCTGTCCCAGCCCGCGGTGTCACGGTCGTTGGCGCAGCTGGAGCAGGTGCTGGGGGTGCAGCTGGTGGCCCGGTCCTCGCGGGAGCTGGCGCTGACCGAGGCGGGTGCGCGCACCTACGATGCCGCAGTCGCGGCGCTGCGGGCGGTGGCGGCGGTGCAGGACGCGGCGTCAGGGGTGGTGCCGCCGCTGCGGGTGGGATTCAGCTGGGCGGCGTTCGGCGAGCGCACCACGGTGATCCTGCGGTCGTGGCGCCAGGAGCATCCGGAGGTGCCGCTGGAACTGCGTCGGGTCGACCGCCGGGATGCCGGACTGCGCCGGGGTGCGGTGGACGTGGCCATCATCCGAGGTGACTTCTCCGACCCGCTGCTGCAGACGGTCGAACTCGCGCGGGAGGGCCGGATGGCGGCAGTCGCGGCCGGACACCTGTTGGCGGGGCGGGTGGAGGTGCGTCTGGACGACCTGGCGGACGAGACCCTGGCGCTGACGCCGACGACGGGCACCACCACGACCGGGCTCTGGCCGTCCGCGCACCGACCGCAGCGGATCGTCGTGGTGGGCAACGTCGACGAGTGGCTGGCCAGCATCGCTGCGGGCGAGGCGATCGGCGTGACTCCGGCCGCGACCGCCTTCCAGCACCCGTTGCCGGGCGTCGTCTACCTGCCGCTCGTCGATGCGCCGGACGTGCCGGTGCAGCTCGCCTGGCCGTTGCACGCGCCGCATCCGGCGGTGCTGGCCCTGCGGGACCTGTTGTCCCGCTTGTTGTCCTGAGGTTCTGGTGGGGCTGAAGGGACCAGCTGCTGGTCGGGGGCCGGGCCGGTGCGCCGGCGTCGGCAGCCTCCGGCGGTCGGACATCGGCCTTGCCGCTCTGGTGGCGGATCTGCAACCGGTACCGAGGTCCGTGGCGAGGTAGAAGTCGGCAGCAACCGTCGACAGATGTGACATCCACTGGACCGGTCCCGCGTGGAGGTCGTCGCCGACCGCGATCGCCGCGAAGCGTCGACCTCGCCATGAGGTTGAAGTAGCCTGACTCTGGGAACGCCTGACAGTGGTCGAGCCGAAATACATTGTATTCCAACCTGTATCGGCACACCTGCCGGGCCACCCTTGGTCGGTCCGGGGTCGCACTCGCAGCGCCTGTCGGTGCCTCGTGGTGCGGTGTTCTCCGAGAAGGGTGGTGGTGGTTCTGGTGTCGGAGGGGGTGGGTCTGCATGCTGGGGTGATTCCCGGGGTGCCCTCGAGGTGAGGGGTGTCCCGGTCGGTCAACGCAACTGCCGAGGCAGGTGCTGAATATTGCCGTGTCTGAGATCTGCTGCCACGGCGGCGGTGCCGCCGGCGATGTGGTGGTGGGGTGACTTCGGGAGGCTTGCCGCTGTAGGTGACCGATATCTGTTGCAGGTAGCAGGGTGTCACGCGGTGGTCGCGGAGCGAAGTAGTTCGAGAAGTTCAGAACATCTGTTCCATAGCGCGTCTGGAACTGGTAAGTTTGTTGGCAGTTGCCTCGGGGTGGGGTTTCCGGTTCTCGTCGAAGGGAGGGTGTGTGATGGCGCGTCGCCGCAGGGATGCTCGGGTGCTGCCGGCGGATCGGCGTGCGGTGGCGGCGCTGTCCGCGTTGGTGTCGAAGGATCCGTTGCAGCTCTCCGGTCGGGCGGTGGCGGACGGGGTGGCTGCGGCGGGGGAGGCGGTGGCCTTCGTCCAGGCGCGGATGTATCTGTGGGCGGCCGCCTTGGCGGCGCCGGAGAAGATTCCGTCGGCGATCGGTCTGCTCAAGTACCCGGCGAAAGCTGCAGCGGCGAAGGCTGCCGGGTCCGAAGGGGTCGAGGGGTCGAAGGAGTCGCGGGAGTCGCGGGAGCGGGCGGATGCGCGGCGGCGGATGGCGGGTGCGGAGGTGTCGGCGGCGTTGACGCTGTCGCCGGTGTCGGGTGATCTGTTCGTGGACCGGGCGTTGAACCTGGTCGGCGAACTGCAGGCGACGTGGGCGGTGTTCGAGCGGGGCGGGCTGGATCAGCAGCGGATGCGGATGGTGCATGACCGGGCGATGCGGGTGGAGGACCCGGAGCGGATCGGCGAGTTCGAGGCGCGGGCGTTGGCGTTGGTGCCTGGTCGGGCGCCGGCGCAGTTGGAGCGGCTGCTGGACCGGTTGTGGCTGGACATGCACCCGGTGGCCGCCGCGGAGGCCGAGGAGCGGGCTTTCCAGCAGCGGTGCACGGGGCGGCGGGATCTTGATCATGCGATGTCGCGGTTCTACGCCGAGTTGCGGGTGGAGGACGCGGTGATGGTGCAGGAGTTGATCGATGCGATCGCCCGCACCCTGGACGAGCAGGACGGGCGCACGTTGGCGCAGCGGCGGGCGGATGTGTTCGTGTCGATCTTCGCCCGGCTGGCCGAGGGTTGTGCGGTGGACGTGTCCGGGATCCTGGCCGCCGCCGCGGTGCTGGCCGCCGACCCCGACCTGGCCCGCCACGCCGCCGGCGACAGCACAGACGAGAACTCTGACGACGAAAGCCAGGACGACGGCGGCCCCGATGTCGACGGCCCCAACAGTGGCGACCAGTCGGACGGCGCCGAAGTCGGTAACTCGGACGACGGCGGCCGCGACGACGAGAACGCCGACGGCGACAGTTCCGGCGGTGAGGGCCTCGAGGATGAGAGCTCTGACCGTGGCGACGGCCCGGACGGCGACAGGCCGGACAGCGACGCTTCGGGCGCCAAAGGCCACGGCGATGAGGGTACTTGCAGTGGCGGCGGCCCGGATGGCGAAGGTTCTGAAGGTGGGAACCTGGACGGCGACGGCTTGGGAGGAAGTTCCGATTCAGACGTTCCGGGCGACGAGGGCCAGGGCGGCGAGAATCGCTACGACGGCGTAAGTCCCGACGGCGAGGATCTTGATGGCTTCGACGCCGACCAGGATTCGAACGAGGAGACCGGTGTCGCGGGCGAAGGCTTCGGACGCGACCGCTCCGGCGGGACGGACATCGATACCGGTGTCGGCGAGCAGGTTTTCGATCCCGAGGGGAATTGGAGCGGTGTCGATCTGGGGTCGACGGCCGGGAGCCCCGATGACGAGGGCGCCGACGACCGGCAGCCGGACGAGCAGAACTTGGCGGAACAGGATGCCTGCGTCCAGGATTCGGACGAGCGGAGTGCCGCCGAGGAGAACACCGGCGACGCCGGCGACCAGGACCCTGTCCTTGGGGAGCCCGTCGACGGATACGAGCGCAGCGTGGGCGTCCTGAACGAGCGGGCCGAGGGCACCAGGCACGGTCTCGACGAGGGTGTGGTGGAAGACGACGAGAAATCCGAACGCGGCCAGCATCCCGGATCTGACCCGGAGTGCGCCCTGCCACCGGACGAACCAACCCCGGACGAGGGTGAAGCCCACCCATGCGAGGCCGACGCCACCACGGCGCCGACCGGCTCGAGCGACCCCGACAACGGCTCCGGAACAGCTTTCAACAGCTCCAACACGGGCACCTCGACCCCGGGCGACCCCGACGAACCGGCGCCCGGACCCGACTCGCCCGCAGACACCGGACCCGACTCGCTCGCCGACACCGGCGTCGACGAGCCCGCCTGGGCTGCAGCCAAGGAAGAAGCCCGCGCCCGCCGGGTCCGGGAATTCGCGACCCGACTCGGACCCCGCTGCCACCGCGACCGGCCCTGCGACGACGCCCACGAGAACTGCACCGACCCGCTGATCACCCCCGCCCGCGGACACCGCACCGTCCGCCGCGGCCTGACCCCGCACCTGCTGCTCACCCTGTCCCTGGACACCTACGCCGAACTCGCCCAGCACCCCGGCCACCTCGAGCACTACGGCGCCGTCTCACCCGACCTCGCCCGCACCATCGCCGCCCTGTTCACCTCCGTCCAACTCGTCATCATCGACCCCGCCACCGGCGCACCCGTCGGCGCCTCCAAGCGCCGCTACGTGCCCTCCACCGAACTCGCCCGCAAGGTCCGCGCCCTCTCGCGCACCTGCTCCTGGTACGGCTGCAGCCGTCCCGCCGAACGCTGCGACACCGACCACCACATCCCCTACAACCACGACGATCCCGACGCCGGCGGCGCCACCGACCTGTGCAACCTCGAGCCCTACTGCCGCTTCCACCACCGACTCAAGACCCACACCGACTGGACCATCCGCAAGCACCCCGACCGGTCCGCCACCTTCACCACCGCCACCGGCCGCATCGCCGAGAAACCACCACCGGCCACCACCGACCCCGGCGAATGGACCGACACCGACACCTGGATCACCACCACCACGGAGACCACCCAGACCGACACCACGGAGCAGGTGACCGATGCCGACGAACCGCCGCCGTTCTGACCGGGGTGTCCGGCGCGGACCGGCAGGTGCAGGAATAGGGTCGGGTGATGACAGCCGCCGCTGGAACCACCGCAGGTACGACCACCGCGACCACCGCCGCCGACCTGAAGCCGCGCAGCCGGGACGTGACAGACGGGATCGAGAAGGCGCCCGCCCGTGGAATGTTGCGGGCGGTCGGGATGGGCGACGACGACTGGGAGAAGCCGCAGATCGGGATCGGCAGCTCCTGGAACGAGATCACCCCGTGCAACCTGTCCCTGGACCGGCTGGCCCGCGCCGCGAAGGAAGGCGTGCACGCGGCGGGTGGCTACCCGCTGCAGTTCGGCACGATCTCGGTGTCCGACGGCATCTCGATGGGGCACGAGGGCATGCACTTCTCCCTGGTCTCCCGCGAGGTGATCGCCGACTCGGTGGAGACGGTCATGCAGGCCGAACGGCTCGACGGCTCCGTCCTGCTGGCCGGCTGCGACAAGTCACTGCCGGGCATGTTGATGGCCGCCGCCCGGCTCGACCTCGCCTCGGTGTTCCTCTACGCCGGCTCGATCGCGCCGGGCTGGGTGAAGCTGTCGAACGGCACCGAGGGCTTCGTGACGCTCATCGACGCCTTCGAGGCGGTCGGCGCCTGCAAGGCCGGCCGGATGAGCGAGGACGACCTGGACCGGATCGAGCGGGCGATCTGTCCGGGCGAGGGCGCCTGCGGCGGCATGTACACCGCCAACACCATGGCCTCCGTGGCCGAGGCGATCGGGATGAGCCTGCCCGGCTCTGCGGCACCGCCGTCGGCCGACAGGCGGCGGGACCACTTCGCGCGGCTGTCCGGCGAGGCCGCCGTCAACCTGCTCCGCCTGGGCATCACCGCCCGCGACATCATGACCCGCGAGGCGTTCGAGAACGCCATCACCGTGGTGATGTCGCTCGGCGGCTCCACGAACGCGGTCCTGCACCTGCTGGCGATCGCGCACGAGGCCGGTGTCCCGCTGGAGCTCGACGACTTCAACCGGATCGGCGACCGCACCCCGCATCTCGGCGATCTCAAGCCGTTCGGGAAGTACGTCATGAACGACATGGACCGGGTCGGTGGCATCCCGGTGGTCATGAAGGCGCTGCTGGACGCCGGGCTGCTGCACGGCGACGCGCTGACCGTCACCGGGAAGACGATGGCCGAGAACCTGGCCGAGATGGAGATCCCCGGATTGGACGGCGATGTCGTCCGCACCCTGGACAACCCGATCCACCGGACCGGCGGGATCGCCGTCCTGCGAGGCAGTCTCGCGCCCGAAGGTGCCGTGGTGAAGACCGCCGGCTTCGACCTCGCCGTCTTCGAGGGACCGGTGCGGGTCTTCGAACGCGAGCGGGCCGCAATGGACGCCCTCACCGCCGGTGCGATCTCGCCCGGCGACGTCGTTGTGATCCGCTACGAGGGCCCCAAGGGGGGCCCGGGCATGCGGGAGATGCTGGCCATCACCGGCGCCATCAAGGGCGCGGGCCTGGGCAAGGAGGTGCTGCTGCTCACCGACGGCCGGTTCTCCGGCGGCACCACCGGCCTGTGCATCGGCCACATCGCCCCGGAGGCGGCCGACGGCGGACCGGTCGGACTGCTCCGCGACGGCGACCGGGTCAAGGTGGACATCGCCGCGAAGTCGCTGGAGCTGCTGGTCGACGCGGACGAACTGGACCGGCGCCGCGCCGAATGGCAGCCGCTGCCGCCCCGCTACGACCGCGGCGTCCTCGCGAAGTACTCGAAACTCGTGCAGTCGGCTTCCACCGGAGCGGTCACGGGCTGAGCCCTCCCGGGGCACACTGGTGCCCAGGAGGCGCAGATGAACGACACCTGGGGTATCCCCGGCCCGACGTTCCTGGGCTGGTACATCGTCCTCGGCCTGGCATCCCTGGTGCTGGCGCTGGTGGTGCGGGCGGTCATCGGCCGCTCGCCGGCACCCGAGGGCCCGCCGCCCACCCCGGACCCGGAGGAGACCGGCTATCTCGCCGGTGGACCGGCGCGGGCGGTGTACGTCGCGCTGGCCGCGCTGCGCGCCCAACAGGTCCTGGTCGATGCCGGTCCGGGCGCGGTCGCGGTCGGCACCCTCGACCCGCGACAGCGGCTGACCCCGCTGCAGCAGGCGTTGGTCGCCGCGACCGGCCCCGGCCGCACCCTGCCCGGCGTGCGGTCGGACCCAGGTGTGCACGAGGCGCTCCGGGCGATCCGGCAGCGGCTGATCGCCGAAGGGCTGATCCGCAGCGACGGCACCCGAGTGGCCATGCAGCTCACTTTTCTGATCCCGGTGGCGGTACTCGTACTGGGCATGGTGCGGCTGGCGTTCGCTCTCCAGAACGGCCACGCCTTCGGCTACCTGCTCGTCGCCATGGGCGTCCTGCTGATCTGCACACTGCCGCTGCTCAAGGTGCAGAGCGTGACCAGACGCGGCCGGCTGCGGGTCTTCTCGCTCCGCGCCGGCAACCGGCATCTGCTCGCCACCCGCAACCCGGCCTGGGCCACCTACGGAGCCGGCGGGCTCGCCCTCGGCGTCGCCCTGTTCGGCACCGCCGCGATGTTCTCCTTCGATCCGGCCTTCGCCGAGACCATCGGACTGCCGCTCGAGCGCTACGGCGACCCGCGGGCCGGCGGCGACGGCGGCATCACGTCCAGCAGTTCCTGCGGTGGCAGCAGTGACGGCGGCGGGGGTGGCGGGGACGGCGGCGGTGGTGGGGGAGGATGCGGCGGCGGGGGAGGCGGCTGCGGTGGCTGACCTGGGCATCGGCATCGGCTGGCGCCCGGAGATCGAGCACTTCGTGGCCGGGCTGCCCGGCCTGCGGTTCGTCGAGGTCGTGGCGGAGGGGATCGGCGACCACCTGCCCGAGTCCCTGCAGCAACTCCGCGACCGCGGTGTCACCGTCGTCCCGCACGGCACCCGGCTCTCCCTCGGCGGCGCGGAACCGGTGCCGGCGGACCGCATCGAGCAGTTCGCCCGCACCGCCCGGCTCACCGGCAGCCCGCTGGTCAGCGAGCACATCGCCTTCGTCCGGGCCGGCGGGGTGGAGGCCGGGCACCTGCTCCCGCTGCCGCGCACCCGGGAAGCGGTCGCCGCGGTCACCGCCAACGTCCGCCGGGTGCAGGCCGACCTCGACGTGCCGCTGGCCCTCGAACCCATCGCCGCGGTCTTCGACTGGCCCGACGAGGAGCTGAAGGAGGCGCAGTTCGTCACCGAGATCCTCGACGCCACCGGCTGTCCGCTGCTGCTGGACGTCGCGAACGTCTACGCCAACGCCATCAACCGCGGGCAGGACCCGGTCGCCGAGCTCACCGCCTTCCCGCTCGACCGGATCGCCTACGTGCACGTGGCCGGCGGCTCGGCGACACCGCAGGAGGGCGTCTACCACGACACCCACACCGACCCGGTGCCGGCGGAGGTGCTCGACCTCGTTGCGGAACTGTGCCGGCGCAGCACCCCGCCCGGACTCCTGCTCGAGCGCGACGGCGACTACCCGCCGGCCGCCGCACTCGCGCACGAGCTCGACGCGATCGCCGACGCCGCCGGGCGGCCCCGTGTCACCTGACCTCGCCCGCGCCCAGGCGGCCCTGGTGGCCGGAGTGACCGGCACCGGCCCGGTGCCACCGGGTTTCGACGCGCAGCACCTCGAGGTGGCCCGGAAGGCCCTGCTACGCAAGCGGGCCGGTGAGGTCAGGGCCCGGTGGCCCTACCTGGCCGCCGATCTCGGCACACAGTTCCTGCCGATGTTCGTCGAGCTCGCAGCACACCGCGCCACCCTCGGATCGCTGCGGGACGGATGGGATCTCGCCGAACTGGCCGAGAATGCCGGTCACCTCAAGACACTGGGGCGCAGGGAGTTGGTGCTGCGCCGACTGGATCTGACCTACGACGGCAGCAGCACGCCGCGGCCACGACACGGGTGGATCAGGACCGCACGGGCCGGGCGGACCCGAGCGCTGCAGATCGGGCGGCGGACCTGGGTCAGGAGCTGACCGGCGCGGTCGTCGCGCCCTGGTGGAACGTGGACCGGAAGTGCACGTCCGCCGGCACCACACCGTCCAGCAGGTCCAGGGCCATCCGGGCGGCGGCCCGCCCCTGGTCGGTCGCCGGCTGCACCATCGTGGTCAGGTCGTGCGGGATCACGGTGTCGATTCGGATGCCGTCGAACCCGACGACCGAGAGGTCCTGCGGGACAGCGATACCCAGCTCCTCGGCCGCCCGGATCACCCCCGCGGCCAGCAGGTCGCTCTGTGCGATCACCGCGGTCGGCCGGTGCTCGCGCGGTCGCGGCACCAGCTCCACCGAGCCGTCCGCCGGGAACAGGTCGAGGCCGCCGGTGTCCGGAACCGATGGGGGACTGGTGATCCCGGCCGGCAGGCCGAGCAGGGCCCGCCCGGCGTGCCAGCCCTCCTCGACCAGGCTGCCCCCGGTGACGAACACCGGCACGTCCGGGTACACCTCGCGCACCCCGTGCAGCCGGTCCAGCGACACCTGCACCGTGGCCGCCGCTTCCTTCGCCGGGGTCAGCGGTCCGCGGTGCTTGGACCCGTCGAACTCCAGGCCCACCACGGCGACCCGGGAATGGCCGAGGTCGGCCAGGTGCCGGGCCAGCGCGGTGCTCGCCGCCCGGTCGTCGAGGGTGACCGCCGGCAGCTCCGGGGACGGCGGGGTGCCGAGCGCGACCACCGGCAGCGACCGGCGCCGGGCGATCTCCACCGACTCCATCACCACCGGGCTGCAGCCGATGAGGATGGCCGCGTCCATCGACGCCGTCTCCACCGTGGCCGGCCCGTGGCCGATCTCCGGCACCAGCAGCAGCGCCAGCTCGGCGGCAGCGATCTCCGCCGCGATACCGTCCAGGAAGGCGATCATCACCGGGTCCCGGAACGCGTACCGGACCGTCTCCTCCATGGCCACCGCGACGATGCCGGACTTCCCGCGGCGGAGCGACCGTGCTCGCGGGTCCGGCCCGGCGTAGTCCAGTTCCTTCGCCGCCGCCAGCACCCGCTCGCGGGTGGACTCCGACACCGGGCCGGACCCGCTGAAGGCCAGCGATGCGGTCGACACCGAGACCTGCGCCCGGGCCGCCACCGCGGCCAGGGTCGGTCTCTTGCCCACCACCAGTACTGCTCCGTCCTCGAAGACCACCGTGAAGGATCCGGGTCTTTGACGACCGCGCGGATCGCTGGCTATGGTAGCCGCATTCCGGTCGAATCGTTTCGATCGCCCTCCCAGCCCAGGCACAGGTAGTTTCGAATGATCGAGCAGCCGCTGACGACCCCGCAGCTCATGGACCGGCACGACGTCACCCGGTGGCGTACTGCGATCTTCGCCGTGTTCGGCATGAGCGGGGTCGCGCTCGCCAGCTGGCTGTCCCGCAACCCCGCGATCCGGACCCTGCTCGATGCCAGCACCGCGCAGATGGGCTGGGTGGTGTTCGGCATCGCGGTCGGTTCCATCACCGGCCTGCTCGGGTCCAGCCACCTGATCGCCCGGTACCGACCGCGCGCGGTGATGTTCGTGTGCCTGCTGTTCGTCCCCGTCGGCCTGCTCGCCGCAGCGCTCGCGGCCCAGCTGCTCGGCTCGATCATCGCCGTGGTGATCGGTCTCGCCGTGTTCGGTGCGGCGAACGGCATCCTCGACGTCTCGATGAACGTCTCCGGCGCCGCCAACGAACGGCAGCTCGGCCGCACCGTCATGCCGCTGTTCCACGCGGCGTTCTCGGTCGGCACGATGGTCGGCGCCGGCCTCGGCGCGCTCGCCGAGAAGGCCGGACTCGATGTACTGACGCACGTCTCGATCATCTGCGTGCTGGTCTTCGGCGCCACCTTCGTGGTGATCCGCGGCGTGCCCGACGTCGGGGCGGACGCCGCGCCGGAGCCGGACGCGGCGAAGAAGGGCTGGCGCGACCGGCTGGCGATGTGGCGCGACCGGCGCACCCTGCTGATCGGGCTCATCGTGCTCGGCATGGCCTTCGCCGAGGGCTCCGCCAACGACTGGCTGGCCCTGGCCATGGTCGACGGGCACGGCGTCAGCAACTCAGGCGGCGCGCTGATCCTCGGTGTCTTCCTCGGCGCGATGACCGTGGGCCGGATCGTCGGGGTGAAGGTGCTGGACCGGTTCGGCCGGGTGCCGGTGCTCCGGGTGACCGCGGGACTCGCCGTCACCGGCCTGCTGATTGTGATCCTGGTCCCGAGTCCCGCGGTCGCCGTGGCCGGCGTGGTGCTCTGGGGCCTCGGCGCGTCGCTCGGTTTCCCGGTCGGGATGTCCGCCGCCTCCGACGACCCGGCCGTCGCCGCGGCCCGTACCAGCGCCGTCGCCACCGTCGGCTACCTGGCCTTTCTCGCCGGCCCGCCGCTGATCGGCCTGCTCGGCGAGCACACCGGGCTGTTGCACGCGCTGCTGGTGGTGGTCGGCCTGATCGCGCTGGCGGGGGTCCTGGCCCCGGCCGCGCGGGAGCCGGAGAAGTCCCGGGGCGACCTCGGGGTTTCTCCCTGAGGTTTTCGGTGGCCGGGACCGGAGACAATTCCGGTGTGACCATCGCCCCCGAGCTGCCGGTGTCCCGCTCCCGGCTGCGGACCTGGCTGCCGGTGGTCGTCGGGGTCGCACTGGCCGGAGCGGCGCTGCTGCTGGTGCGCGACCGGTTGCCGGACCCCGCCGAGCTGTGGTCCGCGCTGACCTCCGCGCAGTGGGGATGGATCGGCGTGGCCGTCCTGCTGCAGGGCGCGTCCATCGGCCTGGTCGCCCGCCAGCAGCGACTCCTCCTGGGCGCCTTCGGTGTTCGCGCCGGCGTGCTGCGGGTGCAGGCCATCACCTACGGTGCCGGCGCGGTCAGCTCGGTGCTGCCCGCGGGCGGCGCGGTGGCCGGCGGCTACGCCTTCCGCGAGTACCGCCGGCTCGGTGCCGATCCGGGCACGGCCGGCACGGTGATGGTGCTGTCCGGCGTGCTCTCGGCGATCGGGCTCGGACTGTGTGCGCTGCTGTTGCCGGCGCTGTCCGGGTCCGCGCTCTGGTGGCTGCTGCCGGCGGCGGTGGTCGTGTCCCTGTGGTTGCTGACCCTGCGGCCGCTCGGGAACGTCGCCGCGGTCGACGACCCGATGCCCGGCATCGACCGGTGGGCGCAGCGGCGGCCGCGGACGGCGGCCGTCACGCGCGAACTGGTCCGGGCCGGCCGGCGGATCGGTGGGCTCACCGGACCGCAGCTGCGCTCGGTGCTCACCGCCTCCACCGCAAAGTGGCTGCTCGACGCCGCCTCGCTGTGGCTGGTCTGCGTCGGGTTCGGCGTGTCCGTCGCGTTGCTGCCGTTGCTCGCCCTCTACCTCGGGGTGCAGCTGATCCGGCAGATCCCGCTCACCCCGGGCGGCACCGGGCCGGTCGAGGCCGCACTGCTGGCCGGGTTGGCCGCGGCGGGTGCGATGGCGGCACCGGCCGCCGCCGCGGTGCTGATCTACCGGCTGCTCTCGGTGTGGGGTGTGGTGCTGGTGGGCGGCGTCGCCGCGGTCGCGCTGACCCGCGGCGCGGATGTCCGGCGGATCGGGCCCGGCCGGGTACCCTGGTAGCCGACATGCACGCCCCGCGCGGGGCGTCCGGTGCAGGGTGAGCCCGAAGGCCCCCGAGTCCGGCCACACCGCGCCGCAGTCCGGCGGCGCCCATTCGACGAGGAGCGCCATGTCAGCCCCCGCAGTCACCCTCCCCACCGCCGACAAGATCGGTGACCTGGACTTCAAGGTCGCCGACCTGTCCCTGGCCGAGTTCGGCCGCAAGGAGATCACCCTCGCGGAGCACGAGATGCCGGGCCTGATGGCCCTGCGTCGCGAGTACTCCGAGGTCAACCCGCTCAAGGGTGCCCGGATCGCCGGCTCGCTGCACATGACCGTGCAGACCGCCGTGCTCATCGAGACGCTGGTCGCCCTCGGCGCCGATGTCCGCTGGGTCTCCTGCAACATCTTCTCCACCCAGGACCACGCCGCCGCCGCGGTCGTCGTCGGGCCGCACGGCACCGTCGAGGAGCCCAAGGGCGTCTCGGTCTACGCCTGGAAGGGCGAGACCCTCACCGAGTACTGGTGGTGCACCGAGCAGATGCTCAAGTGGCCGACCGCCGACGGCTCGGTGCTCGGGCCGAACATGATCCTGGACGACGGCGGCGACGTCACCATGCTGGTGCACAAGGGCCTGCAGTACGAGAAGGCCGGCGTCGTACCGCCCGCCGACGAGAGCGACTCCGACGAGTGGAAGGTCATCCTCGACCTGCTCCGCAACTCGCTGGCCACCGCCCCGACCTACTACTCGACGATCGCCCCGGCCATCCAGGGCGTCACCGAGGAGACCACCACCGGCGTGCTGCGCCTGTACCAGCTGGCCGCCCAGGGTGAGCTGCTGTTCCCGGCGATCAACGTCAACGACTCGGTCACCAAGAGCAAGTTCGACAACAAGTACGGCTGCCGCCACTCGCTGATCGACGGCATCAACCGCGCCACCGACGTGCTCATCGGCGGCAAGGTCGCACTGGTCGCCGGCTACGGCGACGTCGGCAAGGGCTCGGCCGAGTCGCTGCGCGGCCAGGGTGCGCGCGTGATCATCGCCGAGATCGACCCGATCTGTGCCCTGCAGGCGCTGATGGACGGCTTCGAGGTCGCCACCGTCGACACCGCCATCGAGCGGGCCGACATCGTGGTCACCACCACCGGCAACAAGGACATCATCTCCGCCGAGCACATGCAGCGGATGAAGCACCAGGCGATCCTGGGCAACATCGGCCACTTCGACAACGAGATCGACATGGCCGGCCTCGCCCGGATCCCCGGCATCCACCGGCTGGAGATCAAGCCGCAGGTGCACCTGTGGACCTTCGCCAGCGGCAAGACCATCCTGGTGCTGTCCGAGGGCCGGCTGCTCAACCTGGGCAACGCCACCGGGCACCCGTCCTTCGTGATGTCCTCGTCCTTCTCCAACCAGGTGATCGCGCAGATCGAGCTGTTCACCAAGAACGGGGAGTACGCCAAGGAGGTCTACCGGCTGCCCAAGGCGCTGGACGAGAAGGTCGCCCGGATCCACGTCGAGGCCCTCGGTGGCGAGCTGACCAAGCTCACCAAGGACCAGGCCGAGTACATCGGTGTCGACGTCGAGGGTCCGTACAAGCCGGAGCACTACCGGTACTGATCTGCTTCTGATCCCACCTGTACGCAGCAGCGCCCCGGTCACCTCGCGGTGACCGGGGCGCTGTGCTGTTCCGTTCGAGAACCTGAGCTCAGCCGACGCCGAGCAGGTCGATCACGAAGATCAGGGTCTGGCCGGAGAGGCGGTGGCCGGAGCCGGCCGGGCCGTAGGCCAGGTGCGGCGGCACGATCAGCTCGCGACGACCGCCGACCTTCATCCCCGGGATGCCCATCTGCCAGCCCTTGATCAGGCCGCGCAGCGGGAACTCGATGGACTCGCCGCGGCCCCAGGACGAGTCGAACTCCTCGCCGGAGTCGAACTCGACGCCCAGGTAGTGCACGGTCACCTTCGCACCGGGGGTGGCCTCGGCACCGTCGCCGACGGTGATGTCGCGGATGTGCAGGTCGGTCGGGGCCGGCCCGGTCGGGTGGTCGACCTCGGGCTTGGATGCAGATGTCATGGCGCCCATCCAAGCACGATCCGGCCACCGACCCCCGCTGCCGTAGGGTGACCCGACGTGGGCAGGCTGATCGTGGTGGAGGGGCTGGACGGTTCCGGCAAGCAGACGCTGACCCGGAAGATGACCGTCGCGGCCGAGGCCCGCGGCCTGGAGGTTGCCCGGCTCGGCTTCCCGCGCTACGGCGACAGCATCTTCGCCGACCTCTGCCAGGACGCGCTGTACGGCCGGCTCGGCGACCTGTCCGACTCCGTCCACGGCACCGCGATGCTCTTCGCGCTGGATCGCCGGGACGCCGCCCGGCACATCCGGAACATGTTGCGCAGCAACGACCTGGTGATCCTGGACCGCTACGTCAGCTCCAATGCCGCCTACGGCTCCGCCAGATTGGGCGGGCCGGAGCAGGACCACGGCTTCCCGGAGTGGGTGCGGGAGCTGGAGATCGACCGCTTCGGTGTGCCGGTGCCCGACCTGCAGCTGCTGCTGGCCACCTCGGTCGAGCTGTCCGCCGAGCGGGCGCGCAGCCGCGCCGAGACCGACGCCGACCGGGCGCTGGACCGCTTCGAGGCCGACACCTCCCTGCAGCACCGCACCGGGCAGATGTACCGGGAACTGGCTGCGGCGCAGTACCTCTCGCCCTGGCAGGTGCTGGCGCCGGACGATGTGCCGGACGTCCGCGACCTCCTCGGCTAGATGCTGGTGGGCGGCTGCGCGGACCGCTGCAGCGCCTCGGCCAGGCCCTCCCGGCGCATCCGCAGGTCGACGTAGAGCAGAGCGACCACGCAGGCGGTCCACGACCCGGTGAAGGCGCCGACCACAATGCCGATGATCTGCGTGGTGATGTAGGACCCGATCCCGGCGGACCCCACGCCGAAGAGAGAGACCGCCACGATGCCGGCGATGAAGGCGGCGATCAGCACGAAGAGGGCCTGCAGCAGCACCGTCCCGAAGATGCGCGGGCGGAAACCCCGGGACAGGTGCAGCGCCCGGCGGAAGGTGATCGCCGGGGCGGTGCCCTCCATCGCGGCCACCGGACCGGCCGGGGCGAGTGCGATCCACAGCAGGATGCCGGGGACGAGCAGCAGCAGGAACCCGCCGGCGGTGGCCAGCCCGGCCAGCACGGCCGAGCCCAGCAGCACGCCCCAACGGCCGTTCAACCGGGCCAGTGCGCGGGCGTTCGTGCCCTTCGTGGACAGCGCCGCCTCCGCGGTGAAGGGTGCGGCGATGCCGGCCAGCACCGGCCCCAGCACCTGTGTCACCACCACCGAGCCGAGCAGCGCGAGCAGCACCGTGCCGGTGTCCTGCAGCACCTGCTCCAGCTGCGCCGCCGTCGGCGCGGCGGGCAGCTGGGCATAGCTGCCGGTGGCCACCGCCTCGAGCATCCCGGTGGCGGACAACAGGCCGAGCTGGACGCCCGTGGAGATCGCGGAGAAGAGCAGCGCGATCGGCGCCAGCACCAGGAGATGACGCCACGCCACGCGCACCGCGCCGGTCAGGATCTCGCCCACCGCCAGCGGCCGCAGCGGGTACATACCCGGTTGCGGGGTGTGGCGGGACGGGAAGGGTGCGCCGTACGGGCCTGGTGAGGTCACCCCCTGATGGTGTCATGATCCTCCGTCGGACCCGGTTGCCACCACATTCACCTGCGGGATGACACCATGGGGTGCATGAGAGCACGTGTGCTGGTCGTCGACGACGATCCCGCCCTGGCCGAGATGCTGACCATCGTCCTGCGCGGCGAGGGGTTCGACACCGCGGTGGTGCGGGACGGGGCCAAGGCCGTCGAGGCCTTCCGCGAGGCCCACCCCGACCTGGTGCTGCTCGACCTGATGCTGCCCGGTACCTCCGGCCTGGACGTCTGCAAGGAGATCCGCGCCGAGTCCGGCGTCCCGATCATCATGCTCACCGCCAAGACCGACACGGTCGACGTGGTGCTCGGTCTCGAGTCCGGCGCCGACGACTACGTGATGAAGCCGTTCAAGCCCAAGGAGCTGACCGCGCGGATCCGGGCCCGGCTGCGCCGCGCCGACGTCGGCACGGCCGAGCGACTGCGGGTGGCCGACGTGGAGATCGACGTGCTCGGTCACCAGGTGACCCGGGACGGCGAGATCATCCCGCTCACCCCGCTGGAGTTCGACCTGCTGGTGGCGCTGGCCCGCAAGCCGCGCCAGGTCTTCACCCGGGAGGTGCTGCTGGAGCAGGTCTGGGGCTACCGGCACGCCGCCGACACCCGGCTGGTCAACGTGCACGTGCAGCGGCTCCGCTCCAAGATCGAACGTGACCCGGAGCGCCCCGAGGTGGTCGTGACGGTCCGCGGTGTGGGCTACAAGGCGGGGAACGCCTGACCCGGCGGCACCACCCATGAGCACCGCCACCCCCGGCACCGCCGGCCCCGACACCCGCCGCCGGCGTGGGGCGATCCGGCGGCTGCGGGTCCGGTTGGCGTTCTGGAGCCGCTCGCTGCTGCTCCGCGTCGTCATCCTCACGCTGTTCTTCACGACCGTGGTGATGGTCGGCGTCGGCTTCGTGCTGCAGTCGCAGATCACCTCGAAGCTGTTGGAGGACAAGACGAACGCGGCGCTCGCCGAGCTGACCAACGACGTCGCGGTGGTGCAGCAGGGGATCGCCGGGGTCGACTCCGATCAGACCTCGCTGCGCGACGCGCTGGCCAGGGTGCGGGACAGCCTGGGTAGCGTCACCACCGCCGCCGGCGGCTCCGGCCAGAACTCGGCGGGCACCTTCGAACCGGTGATCCTGTCCATCGGCCCTGGGGCCGACCCCGGTTACGACCTCGGTGCCGTCGACGACGTGCCGGACGCGCTGCTGGAGCGGGTGGCCGCCGGCGGCATCGCCACCCAGTACACGACGGTCTCCCGCGGTGGCAGCTCGGTGCCGGCGCTGGTGGTCGGGTCGCCCGCCGCGCAGGCCGCCACCGCGTCCTTCGGACTGTTCCTGATCTTCCCGCTGACCGGCGAGCAGAGCACCGTCGCCGTCGTCCAGAACACGCTGCTGCTGGGCGGTGTCGTGCTGGTGGTGGCACTGACCTTCATCGCGGCGCTGGTCGCATACCAGGCGGTCGGCCCGGTCCGCCGGGCCGCGCTGGTGGCCCGCCGGCTGGCCGGTGGGGACCTCGCCGAGCGGATGCCGGTCAAGGGACCGATCGAGCTGACCACCATGGCCACCTCCTTCAACGGCATGGCCGACGCCATCCGGGCGCAGATCCGGCAGCTGGAGGAGTTCGGGAAACTGCAGCGCCGCTTCACCTCCGACGTCTCGCACGAGCTGCGCACCCCCGTCACCACCGTGCGGATGGCGGCCGACCTGCTGCACTCCAGCCGGGACGAGTTGCCGCCGCACCTCGGCCGGTCCACCGAACTGCTGGTCGACGAGCTCGACCGGTTCGAGAGCCTGCTCGCCGACCTGCTCGAGATCAGCCGCCACGACGCGGGTATGGCCGAACTGGCCGCGGAACCGATGGACGTGCGCGCGGTGGTCCGGCAGACCTGCGACGGCGTCCGCAGCATCGCCGCCAAGGTCGGCGTGGAGCTGCGCCTGGTGATGCCCGACCATCCGGTCGTCGCCGACATCGACTACCGGCGGGTGGAGCGGATCCTGCGGAACCTGATCCACAACGCCATCGACCACGCCGAGGGCCGGCCGGTGGAGATCGAACTCGCCGCCGGCACCCGCGCCATCGCGATCACCGTCACCGACCGCGGTGTCGGGCTGCGGCCGGGGGAGGCGTCGCTGGTGTTCAACCGGTTCTGGCGGGCCGACCCGTCCCGGCAGCGGCAGACCGGCGGCACCGGTCTGGGGCTTGCCATCTCGCTGGAGGACGCACGGCTGCACGGCGGCTGGCTGCAGGCCTCCGGCGTGCTCGGCGTCGGCGCCCGGTTCCGGCTGACGCTGCCGCGCGAGAAGGGCATGCTGATCGACTCCTCACCGCTGCCCTTGCGGCTGCCCGGCGACGACGGCCCGGACACCGGGAGTGCCGACGACGACAAGGATCCCGCCGAGGCGCTGGTGTCCGACCAGGCGTACGGCGTCGACGAGGTGGTCCGGTGAAGCGGCGGACGTTCCTCGGCGGCGCCCTCACCGTCTTCTCCGGCCTGGGCGCGGCGGCCTGCTCGACGGTGCCCGGCAACAGCACCCCGACGATCGTCGGCACCGTGCCGTCGACCGCCAACGCGGTGGCGGTGCAGCCGCCGGCCGACGGCGCGCAGCCGGACGAGATCGTCCGCGGTTTCATCCAGTCCATCGGCAGCAACGTCCCGGAGGTGAGCGCCGGCACCAGCGCCACCACCAACTTCACCGCGGCCCGGCAGTACCTGACGCCGCAGGCGGACGACGACTGGGCACCGAACGGCCGGACCCCGATGATGGTGCTGCGCGCCGACTTCCGGGTCGCGCCGGGCCAGGAGACGAACGTCTACGTGATCACCGGGACGTTGATCGCGAGCCTGGACGAGACCCGCTCCTACACCGTCCCGGCGGACGACACCTTCAGCACCGAGGTCACCGTCGCCCGGGTCAACGGCCAGTGGCGGATCGCCACCCCGCCCGACGTCCTGCTCATCACCACCGCGAACTTCGGGCTGAACTACATCCAGCGCACCCTCTACTTCCTGGACCCGACCGGGTCGGTGATGGTGCCGGACCCGCGGTACATCCCGGTGGCCGGCTCGGCCGTCTACCGTGCCGCCCGGGTGCTCTCGCTGCTGCTCGCCGGCCCGGGCCCGGCACTGCAGGGTGTGGTGCGCAACGAGCTGGAGGGCGCCGAACTGCGCCGGAACTTCGTCCCCGAGCAGGGCGCGCTGCCGCAGGTGGACCTGACGAACGTGAAGACGCTGGAGACCGGCGACCGCAAGGCGCTGGCCGCGCAGATCGCCTACTCGCTGTCCGCCGACGCGGCGACGGTGCCGGTGCTGATCAACGGCGAACTGCTGGAGCCGGGCGTCGACTCCTACTCCCGACGCGGACTGGGCTCCTACGACCCGGACAGCACACCGGGCAGCGGCACCATCAACTCCGAGCCCTACTGCATCCGCTCCGGTCGGGTCGAGAGTCTGCTCACCCGCAAGCCTCTCGACGGTCCGGCCGGCAACGGGGTGCTCGAGGTCCTGTACGCCTCGCTGTCCACCGTCACCGGCACCCTGGCCGTGGTCACCGGCACCCTCGACAAGCTCGACCAGCAGCAGCTGCGGCTGGGCGACCCGCTCTCCCCGGTCACCGTGCTGGAGGCGGAGAAGATGACCCCGCCGGTGTTCTCACGCACCGGCGACGAGGTGTGGGTGGCCCAGACGACTCCCGGGTCGAACAAGCAGGAGATCTACGCGGTCAGTGTGCCGACCGGGTCCGGCGCCGGAGCCGGCCGGACCCGGATCTCCACACCGGATCTCGACGGCAAGGGCACGGTGACCGCCATCGCGCTGTCCCCGGACCGGGTCCGGGTCGCCCTGGTCATCGACGGCCGGCTGTTCCTCGGCGCGGTGCAGAACTCCATCGGCGACGCGGGCGCCGGCACCACCACGACCGTCGTCAACGCGGTCGAGATCCGGCCCGGCATCTCGCAGGTCAACACCCTGGCCTTCCGCAGCTCGGTGGAGCTGCTGGTGTCCATCTCCGAGTCGACCAGCACCGGCAGCATCGTGCGGGTCCCGCTGGACGGCAGCGAGCAGGCCGCGGTCACCTCGAGCGGGCTGGTGCAGGACGTCGACACCATCGCGGTGTCCGGTGACGACGTGTACGTCTCCTCCAACACCCTGCAGCGCATCGTCGTGCTGGAAGGCACCCTGGATGCCGGGACCTGGGAGCAGCCGGTGAACTCCGGCGGGTTCCCGATCACCGGCGGCGAGCAGCCGTTCTTCCCCAACTGATCCGGTCCGTTCACCGGACCCGCTCTGCGCCCGGCAGGATCGGGCGATGGGGATGCTCGGGCTGCTGGCGGAGGCCGTGGACCTGGTGCTGCCGCGGACCTGTCCCGGTTGTGACGCGGGCGTGCCCTGGTGCGCCGCCTGCGCCGCGACGCTGACCGTCCCGCTGCGCCGGGTGCGGCTCGGCGAGGAGGCACTGGACGCGCTGGCCGGGCTGCCGGCGCCGCCGGTGCGCGCGCTGGCCCGCTACGCCGGTCCGGTCCGGGCGGCGGTCATCGCCGGCAAGGAACGGGACCGTCGGGACCTGCCGCCGCTGCTCGGCGCCGCGATGGGCGAGGCGCTGGTGACCCTGCTGCGGGTCGACCCACCGCCCGGGCCGCTGGTGCTGGTGCCCGCGCCGAGCCGGCGGGCGGCCGCCCGCCGCCGCGGCGGCGACCCGGTGGCCGCGATGGCCCGGTCCGCGGCCCGGGTGGTCGCGGCACACGGCCGGCCGGTGACCGTGTCCCGCTGCCTGTGGACCTCCGCGCGGGCGCTGGACTCGGTGGGCCTGCGACCGAGGGAGCGGATCACCAATCTGCGCGGCCGGGTACGACTCTCCGTGGCCGCCCTGCCGCCGTCCGGTGCCACGGTCGTGGTGCTGGACGACGTGGTCACCAGCGGGGCGACGACGGTGTGTGTGGTGGAGGCGCTGGCCGCCGTCGGCATCGGTGTGCACGGGGTCGTCGCGATGGCCTCGGCGATGCCGTGGAGCAGTGTCTGAGACACGCGGGAGGAAGATGCACGAAGCGGGCGAAAGCATGGTGATCCCACGCTGAATTCGTTGCCGTGGTTGCGATCCGGTGTCATCCCGGTAGGGTCGGTGGCATCCCGGGGAAGCCCGGAGGAACCGCAGACGAACGTCCGGTGGAGACACCTGGCGCACGGGCCGCGTGGGCATTCCCGGGACTCACCGAGACCAGGGGTGCGCCGGGTCCGCCCGGCCGCTCCGGAGGCCAGGAGGACTGCGCATGGACATTGTCGTGAAGGGTCGGAACGTCGAGGTGCCGGAGCACTTCCGGACCCACGTGGAGGAGAAGCTCGCCCGCAGCGAGCGGTACGACTCGAAGATCATCCGGGTCGATGTCGAGCTCTCCCACGAGACCAACCGACGGCAGTCCAAGACCTGTCAACGGGTCCAGATCACCCTCGCCAGCAAGGGTCCGGCCGTGCGCGCCGAGGCCTGCGCGGAGAACTTCTACTCCGCCCTCGAGGGTGCGGTCGACCGGCTCGAGTCCCGCCTGCGCAAGGCCGCGGACCGACGGCACGACCGGCAGCACGCCCGCACGCCGATCATGGCGGTCGCCGCCGGTGCGTCCTACCTCGACGGCCCGCCCGTCCTGGACGGTCTCGACGGCGTGGACGGCGCCGACGTGGCCGCGGACGACACCCGGCCGTCGCACTGGCACGAGGACGAGGCGACCCGGCCGGTCGACGACGAGCCCGGCAAGGTGGTCCGGATCAAGGACCACCCGGGTGCCCCGATCACCGTGGACCAGGCGCTGTTCCAGATGGAGCTGGTCGGCCACGACTTCTACCTCTTCCACGACGCCGACACCGGGTTGGCCTCGGTCGTCTACCGGCGCCGCGGGTTCGACTACGGCCTGCTCCGGCTCTCGCCGCAGGAGTAGATCCACACCGCCCGGGGAGCCTCCTGCCGCGCACTGCCCACGGCCGACGTCACGGACGCCTACCATGGTCGGTGCCGGGGGAGACCTCCCCGGCGGCGGCGGCATGCCCGCAGGGGTGCCGCGGCGACGTACGACGACAGGGTGACACGTGGTTCTGTCCCGACTGCTGCGCGCCGGTGAGGCGAAGACGCTCAAGCGGCTGCGCGCCATCGCCGATCACATCAACTCGATCGAGAGCGACTACACCTCGCTGACCGATGCCGAGCTGCGGGCGCTCACCGACACCTACAAGCAGCGCATCGCCGACGGCGAGAACACCGACGACCTGCTGCCCGAGGCCTTCGCGACGGTGCGTGAGGCGGCCAAGCGGACGCTGAACCAGCGGCACTTCGACGTGCAGCTGATGGGCGGCGCGGCCCTGCACCTGGGCAACATCGCCGAGATGAAGACCGGTGAGGGCAAGACCCTGGTCTCCACGCTGCCGGTCTACCTCAACGCCCTCGAGGGCAAGGGCGTGCACGTCGTCACCACCAACGACTACCTGGCCCGCCGCGACTCCGAGTGGATGGGCCGGGTGCACCGGTTCCTCGGCCTCGAGGTCGGCGTCATCCTGTCCGAGCTCGACCCGGCCGCCCGGCGGCTGGCCTACGGCGCCGACATCACCTACGGCACCAACAACGAGTTCGGCTTCGACTACCTGCGGGACAACATGGCCTGGTCCAAGGCGGACCTGGTGCAGCGCGGCCACTTCTTCGCCGTGGTCGACGAGGTCGACTCCATCCTCATCGACGAGGCCCGCACCCCGCTGATCATCTCCGGCCCGGCCGACCAGTCCAGCAAGTGGTACTCGGACTTCGCCCGGCTGGTGCCGCTGCTCAAGCGCGACATCGACTACGAGGTCGACGAGTCCAAGCGCACCGTCGGTGTGTCCGAGGACGGCGTCGCGCGGGTCGAGCAGGCGCTGGGCATCGACAACCTCTACGAGTCGGTCAACACCCCGCTGGTCGGGTTCCTGAACAACGCCCTCAAGGCCAAGGAGCTCTACAAGAAGGACAAGGACTACATCGTCGTCTCCGGCGAGGTGCTGATCGTCGACGAGTTCACCGGCCGGGTGCTGCACGGCCGGCGCTACAACGAGGGCATGCACCAGGCGATCGAGGCCAAGGAAGGCGTCGAGATCAAGGCGGAGAACCAGACTCTCGCCACGATCACCCTGCAGAACTACTTCCGGCTCTACGAGAAGCTGGCCGGGATGACCGGTACCGCGCAGACCGAGGCGGCCGAGCTGCACCAGACCTACAAGCTGGGTGTGGTGCCGATCCCGCCGAACAAGCCGGTGCAGCGCCTGGACGAGGCCGACCTCATCTACAAGACCGAGGACGCCAAGTTCGACGCCGTGGTGAGCGACATCGCCGACCGGCACGAGAACGGTCAGCCGGTGCTGGTCGGTACCGCCTCGGTGGAGAAGTCCGAGCTGCTGTCGAAGCTGCTGCTGCGCGCGGGAATCCCGCACGAGGTGCTGAACGCCAAGAACCACGCCCGGGAGGCCGCGATCATCGCGCAGGCCGGGCGGTCCGGTGCGGTCACCGTCGCGACCAACATGGCCGGCCGTGGCACCGACATCGTGCTGGGCGGGAATCCCGACTTCACCGCGGATCTCGAGCTGCGGGCCGACGGCCTGTCGCCGACCGAGACCCCGGAGGAGTACGAAGAGGCCTGGACCGGGGCGCTGGAGGCGGCGACCAAGAAGTCCAAGGAGGAGGCCGGCAAGGTCCGCGAGGCCGGCGGTCTCTACGTCCTCGGCACCGAGCGGCACGAGTCCCGCCGCATCGACAACCAGCTCCGTGGCCGGTCCGGCCGGCAGGGCGACCCGGGCGAGTCGCGCTTCTACCTCTCCCTCGGTGACGACCTGATGCGCCGGGTCGGCGGTGGCACCGTCGAGATGCTGATGACCCGGCTGCGCATGCCCGACGACATGCCGATCGAGCACAAGTTCGTGTCCCGCGCGATCAAGTCGGCGCAGACCCAGGTCGAGCAGCAGAACTTCGAGATCCGCAAGAACGTGCTCAAGTACGACGAGGTGATGAACAAGCAGCGCACCGTCATCTACGACGAGCGGCGCCGCGTCCTCGACGGCGAGGACCTGCACCAGCAGGTGCAGAACATGATCACCGACGTCATCACCGCCTACGTCGACGGCGCCACCACCGACGGCTACGGCGAGGACTGGGACACCGAGACCCTGTGGACCGCGCTGCGCACGCTGTTCCCGATCAGCATCTCGGCCGCCGACGTGGCCGAGGGACCCGGCGGGCTGACCAAGGAGTCGCTGCAGGAAGCGGTCCTGGAGAACGCGCGCGAGGCCTGGAAGACGCGTGAGGAGACGCTGACCCCGGAGATCACCCGCGAGCTGGAGCGGCGGGTGGTGCTGTCCGTGCTGGATCGGAAGTGGCGCGAGCACCTCTACGAGATGGACTACCTCAAGGAGGGCATCGGGCTGCGGGCCATGGCCCAGCGCGACCCGCTGGTCGAGTACCAGCGCGAGGGCTTCGACATGTTCGCCGCCATGCTCGACTCGCTGAAGGAGGAGTCCGTCGGATTCCTCTACAACCTGCAGGTGCAGGTCGTCCCGGCCGACGGCGGCGCCGCCGCCCCGGCGCAGAACGGAGCGGCACCCGCGGCTCCGGCCGCGGTCGAGGCGGCTGCTCCCGTAGAGCAGGCGTCGGGAACCACGCAGACGGTGACCCGCAAGCGGGTGCGACCGGCCAAGCCGCTGCCGAGCCAGGAGGTCGCCGCCAAGCCCGCGTCGACCGCCACCGACGGGGCCCCGGCGGCGCTGCGGGCCAAGGGCCTGGGCGGTCCGTCCGAGACCCGGCTCAGCTACTCGGGTCCCGCGGAGAGCGGCGGCACGGAGACCACCGGCACCAAGGCCGGCGCCGGCGGTGCCAACGGCGCCGCGGGCGGCTCGAAGGAGCCGGCCCGGAACGCGCCGTGCCCCTGCGGCTCCGGCAAGAAGTACAAGCTCTGCCACGGACGCCCGGGCGCCTGATCACCAGCCGATCTGCAGGGCGGTGACCCGCCAGCGTCCGTCGATGCCCTCCATCCGGAAGGCCAGAGCGCGGGCCCGCCGCCCGGCCCGGACCACGGCGCTCGCCTCGGCGATGCCGTCGGCGGGCGCCGACACCCGGACGCTGGACACCTGCATCCGGGTCCCGGTCCGGCGGGAGCGCTGCAGGCCGGCGAACACACCGGGCGCGCAGTGCTGCCGGAGCTGGGCGACAGGCCGGACCCCGCAGAGGGTCTCGACCAGGCCGCGGGCCAGCACGGAGGCCGCACCCGCCGCGGCCGGGAGATCGTCCGCGGAGTTCCGCCTTACCCCGACGTCCGGGTCCTCGGACCACGTCGGCACCCGGGCGTCGTCGACGATCCGTGGCACCGCCGGCGCCCGGCTCTCCCGGACCAGCGGGAGCTCGTCGTCGTACGGCGGCAGCGAGACCGGCACCGGCGCGAGATACGGTGCCGTGGGTCGGTAGTCGTCGAGCAGGTCGAACGCTGTGGTCATGGTTGTCCCCCTGGTGGTGCTGTGTCCCCTGGTGCTGGTGCTGTCAGTCGCTGGCCCGGCAGCAGCAGGTCCGGTTCGTCGCCGATGACCTGACGGTTCGCGACGTACCAGGCGCGCCAGGCGGTGTCGATCTCCGCGTCGGTCGCACCCGTCGGCAGGTGCGCGGCGGCGATGCCCCAGAGCGTGTCGCCGCGGAGCACCACCACCTCGGCGGGCTCCGGAGGTTGTACGACTGGAGGTGCCGGTTGCTGTGGTGGTTCCATCGGCCAGTCGAGGTCGACATCACCTGCGGTGCTGTGGTTCTGGATCGTGCTGGCGGCGAGGTGTCGTCCCGGGCCGCCGGTCCGGTGCTCCTCCGGTGGCTGTCCTGCCGGTGACGTGGACGGCACCCCTCGAGCCGTCCACGTCACCTCGCCTGCGGTGCTCGTGGTGTCTGTGCTTCTTGTTGTGCTTGCGGTACCTGCGACCAGGCCGCCGATGGTGCCGACACCGAGGGCGACGGCGATGAGCCGACGGCTTGCTCCGGGCAGTACAGCTGCCGCCGCGCGGCGGGCGGTGCGCCCGACGGTGCCCGGGATCCGACCGGCCAGGGTGAGGACCAGACCTGTTGCCCCCCAGCAGATCAGGGCCCACACCAAGCCGGAACAGACAGCCAGCGCGACGGCGGTCAGCGCCGCGTCTGCCGTGTCCGTCCCGGACCCGGCCGGATCCCGGAAACCGTCCCAGGGCCGTGGGAGCACGACCGCCAGGACAGCGAGTGGGAGCACCGGGACGAGGAGCCGGAACCGGATCCCCTCCACCGGCCCGACTGCTCTGTGCACCCCCATTCGCATGTAACGCAGTCAAACAGCATCAAATGAAAGAATCAAGCCCCGAACGCAACATGTGGACATCCACCGCACGGTTGACCCCAGGTGCTGGGTGCCGGACGGTGGTCGCATGCGATGGGAGAGCCTGTTCGACGACCTGGAGGCCCGGTTCGACCAGCTCGCCGACGCCGCACTGCTCGCCGAACTGGCCGACCGTCAGCGGGTGGCCCTCGGCGCGGTGCCGTTCGTCGCCCGGCTGACCGGTGCGATCGGGGCGCCGGTGCGGCTGCACGTCACCACCGGTGCCTCGGTGACCGGACAACTCGCCCGGGTCGGGCCGGACTGGTGCCTGCTGGCGGAAGGTCCCGGTCGCGAGGTGGTCGTCCGGCTGGCCGCGGTCACCGGTGTGGAAGGACTCGGGCGGGCCACCGGTGAGGCGCCGGCCGGGGTGGCGTTGCGGCTCGACCTGCGGCACGTGCTGCGGGGGGTGGTGCGCGACCGCTCACCGGTGGCGGTGGTGGTGACCGGCGGGGAGTTCACCGGGACGTTGGACCGGGTCGGCGCCGACTTCGTCGAGCTGGCCCGGCACGCGGCGTGGGAGTCCCGGCGGCCGGACCAGGTGCGCTCGGTGCTGACCGTCCCGCTGACCGCCGTCGTACTGGTCCGGGCGGTCCCCGCCGGATGAGCCCCGCGAGCCGTGCGCGAGGATGACGAGGTGACCGGACCGCTGCCGCCCGACGAGACACCGGGCGAGTTCGACTTCCTCGCCGCCGAGGCCGCCGAGGTCGGCCGCACCGGGCCGCTGCCCGCCGTGCGCCGGGTGGAGCTGGAGCTGCCGGACGCCCCGCCGGTGAGCGGCCTGCTCTGGGGCGACGGGCCGCCGGAGGTGGTGCTGCTGCACGGTGCCGGGTTGAACGCGCACACCTTCGACACCACGGTGCTGGCGCTGGGCCGCCCGGCGCTGGTCCTCGACCTCCCCGGCCACGGCCGGTCGGGCTGGCGGTCCGACGCCGACTACTCGCCGCCCACCAACGCCGCGGCGGTGATCGCCGCGCTGGACGCATGGACCGGCGGCGGTGTGGTGCTGCTCGGCCAGTCGCTGGGCGGGCTCACCGCGCTGGTGGTCGCCGCCCGGCGACCGGACCTGACGCGGTCACTGGTGATGGTCGACATCACCCCGGGCGTCACCGCCCAGGACAGCGCCCAGGTCGTCGAGTTCCTCGCCGGCCCCTCGGAGTTCGCCTCCCGGGACGAGATCGTGGAGATGGCCCTGCGGTTTGGCCTCGGGTCCGGCCGAGAAGCGTTGCAGCGCGGGGTGTTCCACAACACCCGGATCCGTCCCGACGGCCGGGTGGTCTTCGTGCACCACTTCGCCCACCTGGGTGGGCTGTCACCGACGGTGCTGTCCGACCGCGACCGGCTGTGGTCGGCGGCGGACGAGGTGGTGGGCGCCGGCATCCCGGTCCTGCTGGTCCGGGCCTCCGACGGGTTCGTCTCCGAGCAGCGTGTCGCGGAGTTCCGGGAGCGGGTGCCCGCGGCCCGGGTGGTGCAGGTGCAGGCCGGGCACAACGTGCAGGAGCAGGCCGCGGCCGCCCTCGCCGCGCTGATCCCGGTCTGATCGCGGGGCGGGTTGCTCAGACCTCGGTCGGCAGCGTGCTCGGCATGTCCGACAGGCTGGCCGCGGTGCGGCGGTAGGCCTCGTCGATGTACTCCTCGAGCTTGGAACGCTCGACCCGCCACTGGTTCCGGCCGCCGATCTGGATGCCGGCCAGGTCACCGGAGCGCACCAGCGCGTAGGTCTGCGACGCGGAGATGTTGAGGATCTCCGCCACGTCGGCCAGGGTCAGGAACCGCTCCGAGGTCATGGGGTCACGCCTTCCTCCGCACTGCCGGTCCGTCCCGTTCGGGTGGGCCTGCGCGAAGCGCCGACGTCCCGTCCCGGACTGCGCTATTTTGGCACGGTCGGGTGGGGGCGCGTTCCGGTTGTCCCCAGACCGCAGGTCACAGAGCCGGTCGGGGGACCGGTAGGGGGAGCAGGTCGTGAAGATCGTCGTACCGTCGCGCGCCCGGGGGCGGAAGTCACCGACCTCCGGCGACCGCCCGCAGTCACCACCGCCGGCCGCGGCGGATCCACCGGCCCCGGTGCCGCGCCGGATGACCCGCCCGAGGTGGTGGGACCCGCGGATCCTGGCCGGACTGCTGCTGGTGGTGGGGTCGGTGGTGCTCGGCGCGAAGGTCGTCGGCGCTGCGGACCGGACGGCCCCGGTGTGGTCCGTCACCCGCGATCTGGCGACCGGGACCGTGCTCACCGCAGAGGATCTCGCCGTCGTCCGGGTCAAGCTCGACGACACGGCGGACCGGTACCTGGCCGGCGCCGCCCCGCCGGTCGGCCTCGCGCTGACCCGGCCGGTGGACGTGGGCGAGCTGCTGCCGGCGTCCGCGGTCCGGCCGGCGCCGGACCACCGGGTGCTGGTGTTCGGCGTGACCCCGGAGGACATGCCGCCCGGTGTGGGGCACGGCTCGGTGGTGGACCTCTACCTGGAGGTCGCAGGGCGGTCGGGGGAGCGGGCCACCACCGACCTGCTCGCCGCCGGGGTGACGGTGCAGTCGGTCGCCGGACCGGCGTCCGGTGGGCTGTCCGGGGCCGCCACCGACGACTACCAGGTGGCAGTGGCGCTGCCGCCGGCAGCCGCGGACGACCTGATCCGGGCGCTGCCGACCGGGACGGTCCGGTTGCTGGTGCGGAGCGCGCCATGACCGCCGGGCTGCTCACGGCCGGCGGTGGCCGACAGTGGGAGAGCGACCTGGTCGCCCTCCTCGACCGACCCGGCGGTCCGTTCCGGGTGGTGCAGCGCTGCGCCGATCTCGCCGATGTACTGGCCGAGGCGGTGACCGGCCGGGCCGCCGCCGTCGTGCTGTCCGACGGGCTCCGGCGGCTGGACACCGATGCGGTGCAACGACTCCGGGTCTCCGGGGTCGCCGTGGTGGCGGTGCACACCGCCGGCGACCAGCGTGCGCCGGTCCGGTTGGACCGGATCGGCATCGACGCGGTGGTGGCCGACGACGCCGGACCCGATGCCCTGGTCGCGGTGCTGCGGGAGGCGCTGCTGGATCTGACACCGCCGTCGTTGCCGGGGGTCTCGGACCCGGAGCGGGCACTGGACGCCGCGCCCCGCCGCGATGCACCCGTGGCGTCGGACCCTTCGGACCTTTCGTGCGAGGGGAGCGGCGCCGGCGCGGTGGTGGCGGTCTGGGGCCCGACCGGGGCGCCGGGGCGGAGCACGGTGGCGGCCGGGCTCGCGGTGGCGGCGGCCGCGGCCGGCACGCCGACACTGCTGGTCGACGCCGACGTCTACGGCGGGGTGCTGTCCGCCGCCTTCGGGCTGCTGGACGAGTCACCCGGCCTGACCGGTGCCTGCCGGGCAGCGGCGGGCGGCCGGCTCGACCGGACGGAGCTCACCCGGCTGAGCTGGCGCCTCGCTCCGGGACTCTCGCTGCTGAGCGGCATCTCGCGGCCGGACCGGTGGCCGGAGGTGCGCCCCTCCGCAGTACCAGGGGTGCTGCAGGTGGCCCGCAGCTGCGCGGCACTGACCGTGCTGGACACCGGGTTCTGCCTCGAGGTGGACGAGGAGCTGTCCTTCGACACCATGGCCCCGCGACGCAACGGCGCCACCCTGGCGGCGCTGGCCGGCGCCGACGTCGTGCTGGCGGTCGGCTCGGCGGACCCGCCCGGGATCGAGCGCCTGGTCCGCGGTCTCGACGAACTCGCCGAGCGGGTGCCGGAGGCGGACGTGCGGGTGGTACTGAACCGGGTGCGGCGGGACGCGGCGGGCCGGGTGGAGGCGCAGGACGCGTTCGCCAGGTTCAGTGCGCTGCCGGTGGTGGCGCTGCTGCCCGAGGACCGGGCGGTGACGGACCGGGCCTGGCGGCAGGCCCGGCCGGTCGCCGACATCGCGCCCGCCGCCCCGTTGGTGAAAGGGCTGGCGGCGCTCGCCGACTTCTGCGCGGCGGTTCCGGCTCGCGACCGCACCGGGTGAGGCCTGTGCCACGATGACCGCATGACCGATCGGCTCTCCGCCGTCGACGCCGCGTTCCTCTACGCCGAGGACGGCTCGACCCCGCTGCATGTGGGTGGTGTGGTCATCCTGGAGCCGGATGCGCCGGAGGGGTCGGGCTCGGAGTACGAGGACATCGTCGACCTGATCCGGTCCCGGCTGTCCCTGGTCCCGCGGTACCGGCAGAAGGTGCGGTTCGTCCCCGGCCGGCTGGCCCGCCCGGTCTGGGTGGACGACGACGCCTTCGACCTGACCTACCACGTGCGGCGGTCCGCGCTGCCGCGGCCGGGCACGATGGACCAGCTGGATGACCTGGTGGGGCGCTTGATCTCCCGGCCGCTGGACCGCACCCGCCCGCTCTGGGAGATCTACGTGATCGAGGGACTGGCCGACGGCCGGGTCGCCCTGGTCAACAAGACGCACCACGCCATGGTCGACCGGATCGGTGCCGTCGACGTCGCCGCCGCGATCCTGGACGTCACCCGCCGGCCGCGCCGGTTGCCGGAGCAGCCGTGGATGCCGCTGCCGCCACCCAGTGACGTCGACCTGGTGGTGGACGCGGTGGCCGACCTGACCAGCCGGCCGTCGGGGGCGATGGACCTGGTGCGGCTGGCCGCGATGGACGTGCGGTCGACGGTGGCCAAGGTCGGCCACTTCGCCGGGGCCTCGGTGGAACTGGTCCGCCGGACGGTGAAGCCGGCCCCGAGGTCGGTGCTGAACGTGACCAAGAGCGGGCAGCGGCGGTTCGCCACGTCGCAGGTCCGGCTGGCGGACCTGAAGACGATCCGCTCCACCCACGGCGGCTCGCTCAACGACGTCATCCTCGCCGTGATCACCGGGGCGCTGCGCACCTGGCTGCTCTCGCACGGTGAGCCGGTGACCCCGACCACCGTGCTGCGGGCGTTGGTGCCGGTGTCCCTGCAGCCGGGGCGGCGTGACGAGGCGGGGGAGAGCGCCGTCGACCCGCAGGCGCCGGTCACTTCCTACCTGCTCGACATGCCGGTCGCCGAGCCGAATCCCGCGATGCGGCTGCACCAGGTGTCGTTCGCGATGGGCGCGCAGCTGGAGGCCGGGCGGCAGATGGGCGCCGACGCGCTGATCGGGCTCGGGCGGTTCGCCCCGCCGACGCTGCAC
This sequence comes from Nakamurella alba, assembly GCF_009707545.1. NCBI lineage: Bacteria > Bacillati > Actinomycetota > Actinomycetes > Nakamurellales > Nakamurellaceae > Nakamurella > Nakamurella alba. The sequence goes on from NZ_WLYK01000001.1 coordinate 759,017, forward strand.
GCCCTCGGCGCCCGGGTGGCCGGGCAGCTGTCCGGCCGGATGTACAACGTGCTGGTCACCAACGCCCCCGGCCCGCAGGCCCCGCTGTACGCCGCCGGGCGCACCGTGGCCGCCATGTACCCGGTGGCGCCGTTGGCCTCCGGGCAGGCGCTGGCGGTCGCGATCACCTCCTACAACGGCGGGGTCTTCTTCGGGGTGACCGCCGACCGGGACGCCATCCCCGACATCGAGGAGTTCGCCGACCACATCGGCGAGGCCGTCGAGGAACTGCTGCCCGTGCCGGACCCACCGGCCGGCAAGGCCGCGCCCAGGCGCGGCAGGAAGCGAGCCACCGACTGATGCGGGTCTACCTGCCGCTGACCGTGTCCCGGCTGCGGGCCGCCGTGCCCACCGCGCAGTTCGGCGCCGCCGGGGAGGTGGTGTTCGCCGTCACCGACGGCCTGCGCGCCGAGTACCCCGGCGCCGACGACGACGAGCTGGAGTACCTGGCGATGGCCGACGCCGCGCGCGCCTCGCTCCGGCTGCTCGCCGCTGAGGACGGCCCGGACTGGCTGCGGGTGGTGCTGGCGGCGGACGTCGAGGGGCTCACCCCGGCAAGCGATCTCGACCGGGCCGCTGCCCGGCTCGGCGGCACCATCCCGTGGAAGCGGGTGGCCAGCGTGCACATCGACGGGGCCGACGCGGCCGCGGTGGTGCAGGAGGCGGCCGGCGCGGTGGACGCCGCCGATCTCGGTGACATCGATGCGGAGTACGCCGTCGGCAGCGCGGAGGACCTCGACCTGGCCTGGTACGGCCCCGGCGAGGTGCGGTTCCTGCTGGAGGACCTGAGCTGACCTGGGTCCGGCCTTCGGAAAGACACCGGAAACGACTCCGCCCGGTTAGTTGAGACGTCAACTAACCGGGCGGAAGTCTTTTCACCGGCCGTGCGGCCGGGTGGATCAGGCGTTCTTGGTGAACTCCAGCTCGAGGTCGATCTCGACCTTGTCGGCCACGACCGAGTTGCCGGCACCGAAGGCGGCGCTGAAGGACACGCCGTACTCCTTGCGGCTGATCGAGGTCTTGGCGGAGAAGCCGATCCGCTCGGCGCCGTAGGCGTCGGTGGTGGCGCCCAGGAACTCGGTGGTCAGCTCGACCGGCTTGCTGGTGCCACGGATGGTCAGGTCGCCCAGCAGGACGAACTCGTCGCCGTCGAAGTCCTTGACGCCGGTGGACACGAAGGTGATCTCCGGGTGCTCCTCGACGTGCAGGAAGTCCTCGGACTTGACGTGCTGGTCGCGCTGCTCCTGGTTGGTGGAGACGCTGGTGGCGTCGATGACGGCGGTGACGGTGCCGTCGGCCAGGCCCGACTCCGGGACGACCAGCTCGGCCGACTTCAGGGTGAACGAACCCTTGGCCTTGCCGACCGCCATGTGACGGACCTTGAAGCTGACGTCGGAGTGGATCGCGTCCGCGGTCCAGGTGCCGGTGAGGGTGGTGGTGCTGGTCATGGTGTGCCTCCGGGCTGGTCTGCGCCGCGACTCTCGCGGTGCTGGTCTGTGGTGCTTCTCAGCGGAATTGCTGCTGGCCTGGCCGGTCGCTGTTGATGTGTCAACGACTTCCTGGCCGAGCATAGGGGCAGAACGGTGACGTGTCACCTTTCATTCCCGAGGAATCCTGTTCCGGCTGGTGAGGGAGATGGTGATCGTCGCCACACCGCCCCCGGATCCGGTGGCGGCCGGGCTGCGGAGCGGGGTTACCGGCGAGTAGCCTGCTGCCGGTCGGACGTGCCCGGAGAAGATCGGAGAATCATGGGTCTGCAGCGCACGCGGTTCGTCGCGATCGGCGACAGCTTCACCGAGGGCCTGGGCGATGCGCGGGCCGACGGCTCGCTGCGGGGGTGGGCCGACCTGGTCGCCCCGGAGGTCGCCGGCGAGTACGCCAACCTGGCGATCCGCGGCAAGCTGCTCGGCGCGATCATCGACGAGCAACTGGAACCGGCGCTGGAGCTGGAGCCCGACCTCGTCACCTTCGCCGGTGGCGGCAACGACGTGCTGCGCCCGCGCGCCGACCTGGTGACCCTGCGACGGCTGTACGACCTGACGGTGGCCCGGCTGGTCGACTCGGGCGCCTCGGTGGTGCTGTTCACCGGCGCCGACCCGTCGGCCAACCTGCCGCTCGGCGCGGTGGTGAGGTCCCACGGTGACCGGTACTGCGACATGATCCGCGAGGTCGCCGCCCGGCGGGGTGCGCTGCTGGTGGACCTGTGGGCCGTCGACGAGCTGCGCGACCTGCGGTTCTGGGCCGCCGACCACCTGCACCTCAATGCCGCCGGGCACGCCCGGGTCGCCGGCAGGGAGCTGGACGTGCTGGACCTGCCGGTCCCGGCCGGCTGGACCGCGCCGGTACCGCCGGTGCCGCCGTCGGCGAAGCCGGTGCGCGACCAGGTGCACTACTACCGCGAGTTCGTCGGCCCCTGGGTACAGCGCCGGTTGACCGGCCGCTCCTCCGGCGACCACCGCAGTCCCAAGATCCCGGCGCCGGTCACCCCCTCGCTGCTGGGCTGATGTCCGGCCGCCCATCGGGCACCGCCACCTGGACCGGCACCGCGGACCCGTCGAGCACCCAGAACCCCTGCCCGGGGCGGGGTTCGGCCGACCGTCGTGGCAGTGTCGTGTCCAGCAACGACCCGTCGGCCGGGGTGGGCTGCAGCAGCAGGCCGGTCCGGTGGGCGCGCACCTCGGCGAGCAGCCCGCGCAGCGCCCGCTGGGCCTGCTCCGGCCGACAGCCGATCGCGAGGTACTGCCCGGGGCCGCAGATCTCGAGGTAACGGAGCAACAGCTCGGCGAGCGGCCCGTCCGGGACCGGGCCGTCGTGCACGAGCAGCAACGGGCCGGTGTGGTCGGTCAGGAACCTGTGTTCCGCGGCCGGATCCGTTCCCCGGACACGACGCGACGGCACCCCCTGCGATGCCAATGCCAGAGCCAGCGCGGCGAGGGCGGTGCTCACCCCGGACCGGCGGGGACCGGCGACCAGGATGCCGCCGCCCGGCCCGGGCACCGGCAGGCCGACCGGTCCGGCGTCCTCCCCGCCGGGACCGATCACCGCGAGTCCCGGTGGAGCCGCGGGCCGCTCGGCCCATCCGAGGGACGTCGGCAGCGGCCGGACCACCACCGCCCCACCGACCGGCCGACCCGGCGGCGGTGTGTCCGGGCCGAGCAGGACCGCAGTGCTCATGCCGCCGATCCTCCCGCGACCGGGGCCGTCGACGGCCGGGTCCGCCAACTCGAGCACGGTGTCGAAGGACCGTGCGCTCCGGTGGTGCACCGCCCGCTCACCACCGCTCGCCACCACGTGCAGGCCCACCGGGCCGCCGCCCGCGACCATCTCGGCGAGCTGGCCGGACCCGGTGCCGAAGTCGGCCAGATCCAGTGCGGCGGTGATGGTCTCCCACCCGTCGAGGACGAGGACCAGCGGTGATCCGTCACCACCCGCTGCTCGTCCGGTCCACTCCCGGTGCAGCCGGCGGATCAGCACACCGACCAGAACCGGGTCCCGGCCGTCCAGGTGGGTCGCCGTGTGCGGCCAGTCGACGAGCGGTCGCAGTCCGCCGGTCGGATCGACGAGCAGCAGCTGCGCACCCTTCGCGGCGTGCAGGTGGGCCAACCGCCGCAGCGTGCTGCTCCGCCCGCTCCGGTTCGGCCCGGTGACCAGCACCGAACCGGACGGCAGTGGAACGTCCCGCTGCTCGGCGGATTCCGGGAGATCGGCGACGGCGAGACGGTGGTCGCCGGGTGCCGCGGTCAGCACGGCCGGGAGCGGCGGCAGCCACGGGCGGTGCGGCGCCGGCAGCCCCTGCGCCGCCGCCGAGAGCGTCCGGACGAGGTCGTCGACATCGCGGGGGCCGGAGGATTCTCCGGCGGGCACCGGCATCCCGGACCGGCGGACCGTGGCCCGCACCGGGCGGTGCCCGGTGATGCGGGCGGTCTGCACCGGCCGCGGGCGTTCCGGGCCGCGCCGGAGGTAGGCCCGGCCCGGTAGGCCGAGGGGGATCGCGGCGGCGTCGGCCGATCCGAGAACGTCCAGCGAGTCGGCGGTCTCGCCCACCCGGAGGCAGATCCGGGTGGTGATGTTGGCCCGGATCGCGGCCGACACGACGCCGGCCGGCCGTTGCGTGGCCAGCACCAGGTGGATCCCCAGTGCCCGCCCGCGCCGGGCGAGATCGACCAGCCCGTCGAGGAAGTCGGGGAGTTCGGCGGCCAGGGTGGCGAACTCGTCGACCACCACCACCAGCGCCGCCGGTACCCCGACACCCGGCGGTCGGATCCGGCCCAGGGCAGCGAGATCGGGGACGGAGTGCTCGGCCAGGATCCGTTCCCGGCGGCGGAGCTCGGCGCGCAGGCCGGTCAGTGCCCGGGCGGCGGCGTGCTCGTCCAGGTCGGTGATCACACCGACCGTGTGCGGCAGCGCCGCCAGCGGACCGAAGGCCGCACCGCCCTTGTAGTCGACCAGCAGGAAGGAGGTCTCGGCCGGCGGGGCGGACACCGCCAGCCCGGCCACCAGGGTCAGCAGCAGCTCGGACTTGCCGGCACCGGTGGTGCCGGCGACCAGCAGGTGCGGTCCGTCGGCGGCCAGGTCCAGGACCGCCGTCGCACCGGGGGCGGCGCCCAGCACCGCGGTGCGGCCCGGCGTCCGCCAACCGGTCCGGACCGTCGCCGGATCCGTCGGCCACGGCGCCAGGTCCCGCCGGTGCACGGCGGCGGGCAATCCGCCGGACCCGGTGCCGGTGCGGAGCCGCAGCGGAGCCAGGGCCCGTCCGGCCCTGGTCAGCAGGCCCGACCCGATCCCGGTCAGGTCGCACCACGCAGCGGTCCCGTCCGGCCCGTGCACCCTGACCCGGGTCCCGGCCACCTCGAGCACCAGGTCGCAGGGCTCCGGCAGCAGCAGCCGATCGGCGGCCGGCAGCACCGTCGTCAGACCCGGACCGGGTGGCCGGCGCGCGGGATCGTCCGGCCGGCCCCGGCGCACGACCACCCGGTACGGCGTGCCGTCCCCGGTGCCCAGGTGCGGTACGGGTGCGAGGGACCGGAGGCAGGGATCGCCGGGACCCAGCTCGACGGCCAGGTCGGCGGGGGAGTACCGGGTGACCAGCTGCAGCAGCAGCCACCGCAGCAGGGACTCGACACCCGCGCCGGCACCGACGATCCCGAGCGTCCCGGCCATCGCGACGGTGATCGGCACCTCGTCGACCTCCGGTGGCGTGTGCCGGTCGATCAGGGCCGGCCGGCGGCCGGTGCCGATCACCACCCGGGGACCGGCCCGCTGTTCCCACAGCCGGAAGGATCCGGTCTCCGCCCGTCGCAGCAGGGTGGCCGGATCGTCGTGATACCGCCAGGACCGCCGCCGGTCGTCGGCGAGGGCGCCGGCGAGCACCGCTGCTTCGGCGAGGGTGTCGGCCCGGTGGTCGAGCCGGGCCCGGCGGTACCCGCGGCGCCCGGTGATCCGGTCGGCGACGGCGCCGAGCAGCAGGAGGGCCGGTCCCAGCGCGGCCAGCAGCAGGAACATCCACATCCCGGTCACCGCCGCGATCACCGCCCCGAGGACGGCACCGCCGACGGCCGCGACCAGTGGCAGCGGGCGCCGCCGGAGCTCGGGGGCCGGTCCCGGCGGGGGCGGCAGCGGTGGCACCGCCGGCTCGGCCGGAACCGTTGCCGTGCCGACGATCTCGATCCCGGCCCGACCATCGGGACGTCCGGTCGGGTCGCCGTCGTGGTCCAGGGTGACCGAGAGCCGGCTGGACCCGGCGCGCAGGACGGCCCCGGGCGGCCACCGTGCCGGCACGTCGACCGGTGCACCGTCGAGGTGCAGCACCGGACGATCATCGGCGGACGCCGGCAGCAGCAGTACACCCTCCGGGCCGGGCCGGATCTCCAGGTGGCGGCGGGACAGGTGTGGATCGTCGAGCGACAGGTCGTTGCCCGGCCCGCGGCCCACCCGGACCGGACCGTCCAGCACGACCGACCGGCCGGCATCGGGACCGGCCACGCAGGTCACCCGCATCGCGCCCACCACCGGGAGGTCGGCGGCCGGGACGTCGGCCAGCAGCACACCGTCGACCAGGGGCGGCAGGCCGATCGTCCAGGCCGGGTCGACCGCGAGGGCGCCCAGGTGCAGCACGGCGTCCGCGGGCAGCCCGGCGGCCGCCACCAGCTCAGGCAGCAGCGGTCCGAGCGGCTGCGCGGCCGGCAGGTCCACTTCGAGATCCACCGTGCGGCCGCGGACCTCGATCGTCGGACACCATCGGAAGGCGGGCACGGCACCAGCCTGGACCGCTGCGCCGGAAAGGCCGGGCGGGGCGACGGGCTGCTGTGGACACCTGCGTGGCTGTGGACAACCACGCACGGAAGGATCGGTCCGGGTCAGCCCAGGTCGTCGGCGGCGCCGGCCCTCGAGGCCAGCAACCGGCGGAAGGAGGCGAGCCGCTCCGGGCTCGCCCCACCGGCCGCGACGAACGCGTCCAGCGCGCAGACCGCATCCCCGGACCCGGTGTGGTCGCATCCCGGCGGGCAGTCGGCGGTGGCCGGCAGCAGGTCGGTGAAGGTCTCCAGCAGGTCGTCGGCGGTCACGTGGGCCAGGCCGAACGACCGCACGCCGGGGGTGTCGATCACCCAGCCGCCGCCCGGAAGGGCCAGTGCCACCGCCGATGTCGAGGTGTGCCGGCCCTTGCCGACGCCGGTCACGCTGCCGGTGGCCCGGTCGGCGTCCGGCACCAGGGTGTTCACCAACGTCGACTTGCCGACACCGGAGTGACCGACCAGCACCGTCGTCCGGTCCGCCGTCAGCTCCCGCAGCTCGTCCGGCCCGGCCGGGTCCAGCACCCGGCCGCCGTCGACCCGCCGGGTCACCACCACCGGCAGGTCCAGCGCCGTGTAGGAGGACAGCAGCACCGCGGGATCGGCCAGGTCCGACTTGGTCAGCACCAGCACCGGCCGCAGGTTCCCGGTGTACGCGGCGACCAGGCAACGGTCGATGAAACCGGTCCGCGGCTCCGGGTCGGCGAGCGCCGTGACGATCGCCAGCTGGTCCGCATTGGCGACGAGAACCCTTTCGGTGTTGGCGGTCTCGCCGGTGTTCGGGTCGACCGCGTCGTCCCGGGAGCGGCGCAGCACGCTGCGCCGGGGCTCGATCCGGACGATCCGGGCCAGCGTGTCCGGGTCGCCGCTGGTGTCGCCGACCAGGTCGACCTCGTCGCCGACCACCACCCCGCGCCGGCCCAGCTCGCGGGCCCGCATGGCCACGACCAGGTGCTCGCCGCCCGGGTCACCGACCAGGCAGCCGTACCGGCCGCGGTCCACGGTGATCACCATCGCCCGGACCGCCTCGCCGTGCGTCGGCCGGGTCTTCGTCCGCGGGCGTGACCGCTTGCCGGGCCGGATCCGGACGTCCTCGTTCTCCCAGGAGTCCTCGAGTCGCCTCAGGACGACGCCCCGGTGCCGACGTCCGCCGCAGCACCCAGCATCCGGGCCCACATGCCCTCGAAGCCGGGCAGTGTCTTGGAGGTGGACGCGATGTCGTCGACCACCACGCCGGGCACCCGCAGGCCGACGATGGCGCCGGCGGTGGCCATCCGGTGGTCGGCGTAGGCGCCCCATTCACCTCCGGTCAGCGGGCGCGGCCGGATCACCAGGCCGTCCTCGGTCTCGTCGGCATCACCGCCGACGGCCCGGATGTCGGCGACCAGCGCGGCCAGCCGGTCGGTCTCGTGACCGCGCAGGTGGGCGATACCGCGCAGCCGGCTGGTCCCCGAGGCGAACAGGCACAGCGCGGCGACGGTCGGCGTCAGCTCGCCGATGTCGTGCAGGTCGGCGTCCAGCGGGTCGAGCGTGCCGGTGCCGGTGACCTGCAGGACGCCGTCGCGCAGCAGCACCTGCGCGCCCATGTCCGTGAGCAGGTCGCGGACCGCGTCACCGGGTTGGGTGGTTGTCGTCGGCCAGCGCGGGATCCGCACGGTCCCACCGGTGATCGCGGCAGCGGCCAGGAACGGGGTGGCGTTGGACAGGTCCGGCTCGATCGGGTCGGTCCACCGGACGACCGGTCCGGGCTCCACCCGCCAGGTGTTGGCGCCGCTGTCGTCGACCTGCACACCGACGGCCCGCAGCACCTGCACGGTCATCTCGATGTGCGGCATGGACGGCACCGGCTTGCCGGTGTGCACGACGGTCAGACCGCCGGCGAACCGCGCCCCGGACAGCAGCAGGCCGGACACGAACTGGGAGGAGGCGGAGGCGTCGATCCGGACGGTGCCGCCGGCCGGTGCCTGCACCCCGTGCACGGTGAACGGCAGCCCGTCCCCGTCGACCCGGACGCCGAGATCGCGCAACGCCTGCAACACCGTGCCCATCGGCCGCACCCGGGCGGCCGGGTCGCCGTCCATGGTGACCGCGCCCGGGGCGGTCGCCGCCAGCGGCGGCAGGAACCGCATGACCGTGCCGGCCAGCCCGCAGTCGATGTGTGCCGGGCCGTGCAGCGGCCCGGGGGTGACCCGGAGCAGCCCGCCGGGCAGCTCCTCGAAGCCGCAGCCGAGCGCCCGGAGACCGGCGACCATCAGGTCGGAGTCGCGGCTGCGCAGCACGCCCTCCAGGTCGGTGGGTCCGTCGGCCTGTGCCGCGAGCACCAGCACCCGATTGGTCAGCGACTTCGACCCCGGGATGGTGACGGTCGCGTCGATCGGGCCGGTCCCGCTCTCGGCGAGGGTGGGGGCGGCCCAGACGGCCGGTGCGGGAGCGCTCACCGCCCCATGATCCCGCATCACCGGCGTCCCGGCGGACTGTCGGCAGCCGGTGGCAGCATGGGCGCATGTGCGGTCGCTACGCCACCACCATGGACACCGAGACGCTGTTCGGCGTGTTCGACGCCGAGCCGGATCCGGCCGCGGAGCCGGGCCTGTACGGCGGTGACCCGCCGCGCCCGCGCTACAACATCGCCCCGACCACGGAGAACCCGGTGGTCCGGCTGCGCCTGGTGAAGGACGAACCGGCCGACGGCGACGCGGCCGGGGAGCACCTGGCCCGCACGATCGAGCCGATGAAGTGGGGGCTGGTGCCGTCGTGGGCGAAGGACCCGAAGATCGGCAACCGGATGTTCAACGCCCGGTCGGAGAGCGCGGCCACCACCCCGTCCTTCCGCACCGCCTTGCGCAAGCGGCGCTGCCTGATCCCGGCCAGCGGGTTCTACGAGTGGCGCAAGCTCGGTCCCAAGCCCGGGTCGAAGAGCTCCAAGCAGCGCAAGCAGGCCTACTGGATCCACCCGGCCGACGACTCGGTGATGGCCTTCGCCGGGCTGTGGGAGTACTGGAAGCCCAAGGGGGACGGGGACACTGCCGGGTCCGGGGAGGCGGCACAGGAGGCGATCGTCTCCTACACAATCCTGACCTGCGACGCGGTGGGCGAGATGCGCACCGTGCACGACCGGATGCCGTTGATCCTGCCGGCGGCGGACTGGGCGGCCTGGCTCGATCCGGATGCCGACCCGGAGGCGGTGCAGCGACTGCTCGCACCGCCGGACCCGCGGCTGGTGGAGCAGTTGGAGTTCCGGCCGATCGGGGCCCGCATCGGCAGCGTCGGCAACGACGACGAGGACCTGCTGGTGGAGGTCCGGCCGGGCGAGCCGGGCACGGCGCCGGACCCGGCAGCCGACACCAGCAGCAAGGCCGACGACGGGCAGTTGATGCTGCAGCCGGAATGAGCCGGGATGAGCCGGCTCAGTGCCCGGCGATCGGCGCGCTGGTCCCGCCGCAGGCCCGGAGCAGGTCGGCGGCGGACAGCTCGACCTGCAGCCCGCGTCGGCCGGCGCTGACGAAGATCGTCTCGAAGCCGGCCGCGGAGGAGTCCAGCACGGTGGGCAGCCGCTTGCGCTGGCCCAGTGGTGAGATCCCGCCGGCGACGTAGCCGGAGGAGCGTTCGGCCTCGGCGACCGGGGCCATCGCCACCTTCTTGCCGCCGACCGCGGCGGCCAGTGCCTTGAGATCGAGGTGTGCGGCGACCGGCACCACGCCGACGACCAGCCGGCCGTCGACCGAGGCCACCAGGGTCTTGAACACCCGTTCCGGGTCCTGGCCGAGGGCCCGGACCGCCTCGTCGCCGAACGCCGTGGTGCGCGGGTCGTGCTCGTAGGTGCGGACGGTGTGCGGGATCTTCCCCTGCAGCAGCACCGCGATCGCAGGGGTGGGGGCGCCGGCCATGCCGGAACCCTAGGGCATGCCGCGGAGGGGGCGGCGATCCGGAATAGCCGCCGGTCCGGCCGTGTTCCCATGGTCGGAAGGACTGGTGTCGATGACTTCATCCGCAGTGCTGGAGCGGGCAGTGGCAGATCCGGTGGTGCTCGACCGGATCCCGCAACCCGTCCGATCGCTCGCCGACCGGGAGGGTCCGGCGGCACGGGTAGATTCGCCTTCACGCAAGGACCCGCGCGCCGGGTCCCGGAGGAGGCTGCAGGTGACACCCGAGGTGGACCCGGATCCGGGCACGACGGATCCGGAGGCGACGGTGCAGCAGGAGCCCGCCGCTCCCGAGATCAGCGAGCAGGAGCGGTCCCGGCTCTTCACCGAGCAGGCCATGCCGTTGCTGGACCAGCTGTACGCCGCCGCCATGCGGATGACCCGCAACCCGGCCGACGCCGAGGACCTGGTGCAGGAGACCTACCTGAAGGCGTACAGCGCCTTCGCCGGGTTCACCCAGGGCACCAACCTGCGGGCCTGGCTCTACCGCATCCTGACCAACACCTACATCAACGGCTACCGCAAGAAGCAGCGGCAGCCGCAGGTGGCGCCGACCGACGAGATCACCGACTGGCAGCTGGCCTCGGTGGAGTCGCACACCTCGACCGGCCTGCGGTCGGCCGAGATGGACGCACTGGACCGGCTGCCGGACAGCGACATCAAGGAGGCGCTGCAGGAACTCCCCGAGGACTTCCGGCTGGCCGTCTACCTGGCCGATGTCGAGGGCTTCTCCTACAAGGAGATCGCCGGGATCATGGGTACGCCGTTGGGCACCGTGATGTCCCGCCTGCACCGTGGCCGCCGGCAGCTCCGCGAGCTGCTGACCGACTACGCGACCGAACGCGGATTCCTGCGCGGTTCGTCGATGGCGACGGCCGGCGCCGAGGAAGGGAACGAGTGATGGAGACCGGTGGCGGTGTGACCGGGCCGTGCGGTGCGCCCGGCGAGAAGGGCGACTGCTCGGACGTGCTCAACGACGTCTGGATGTTCCTGGACGACGAGATGGACGTGGCGCGGAGGTCGGCCGTGCAGCACCACCTCGACGACTGCTCGCCCTGCCTCGAGGAGGCCGGGCTGACGCAGAAGCTGAAGTCGTTGCTGCACAACAAGTGCGGCGGCGACCGGGCACCGGAGGAGCTGCGGTCGCGGCTGGTCACCAAGCTCAGTGCGCTGCAGGTGACCGCCGACGCGCGCGGCGCCGACATCACCTGGACCGAGGTCACCCAGGTGACCACGGTGCGCACCGACCAGGCCTGAGCAGCAGACACGGGAACGCCCCGGGACCGTCCAGGTCCCGGGGCGTTCCGCGTATCCGTATCGGGTGGCCGCGAGCAGGTGCCGCGGCCGCCGGATCAGGAGTTGGGGCGCTTGCCGTGGTTCGCGCCGGAGCCCTTACGGGCCTTCTTCTTCCGTGCACGCTTTCCCATGTGCTTCTCCGATCTGCGAGAGGGCTGTGACGCGTCGTCCATCGTGCCATGTCCGGGCCGTCCGCCGGGCCGTGCGAGGATGGCGGCCGGGAACGCCGATGTGTCCGACAGGAGGACTCGAGGTCCATGGCCGAGCAAGTACACGCCGAGATGGTGGCCAACGTCTGGAAGGTGCTGGTCGCCGTGGGTGACACGGTCGCCGACGGGGACACCCTGGTGATCCTGGAGTCCATGAAGATGGAGATCCCGGTCCTGGCCGAGGTCGACGGCACCGTCACCGCCGTCGCGGTCGCCGAGGGCCAGGTGGTCCAGGAGGGCGACCTGATCGCCGAGATCTCCTGAACCTGGCCGTCCCGTGAGCCACCGATAGGCCGGCGGAGCCGTGTCCACCCTCTCCGACCTGCTGGCCGAGCACACCGCGCTGCCCGGCGCCACCGTCGCGCACCTGCAGCGACTGGTGTCCGAATGGCAGCTGCTGGCCGACATGTCCTTCTCCGACCTGCTGCTGTGGGTGCCGGAGGAGCGCGCCGAGCCGCAGACGGACGGCAGCGGGACCGGTGCCGGCACGTCCTGGGTCTGCGTGGCCCAGGTGCGGCCGACCACCGGTACCACGGTGCACCCGGACGACCTGGTCGCCGACGTGATGACCGGCGAGGACGCCTTCACCCTGGAGGAGTCCCGGAGCAGCGGCCGCACCATCACCGAGGTGCAGGGCATCGACCCGCCGCGCATCCACTTCGAGGCCGGCCGCGCCCGCACCTACCACCGCGAGGTGCGGCCGGTGCTGTTCGGCGACGAGGTCGTCGCCATGCTGAGCCGGGACACCGGCAGCCTGGTCGGCCGGGAGGCGTCGCTGCTGGAGACGGCGTACATCGATGCCGCGGACGACCTGTTCCAGATGGTGGTGGACGGCAGCTTCCCACCGAAGGAGCAGACCGGCGAGATGCACACCGGCCCGCGCGCCGGTGACGGGCTGGTCCGGCTGGACGCCGACGGCCGGGTCGTCTACGTCAGCCCGAACGCCCTCTCCGCCTATCACCGGATGAACCTCACCGGCTCCCTGGTCGGCGCCGACCTGGCCGCGGTGACGCGGCGGCTGGTCGCCGACCCGTTCGACGCCGCGGAGCTCGCGGCCCGTATCTCCGGTGCGGTCCAGGGCCGGCCGAGCCTGCGCATGGAGGTCGAGGTGCGGGCGGCCACGGTGCTGTTCCGTGCCCTGCCGCTGCGCCCGCTCAACCGCCCGCACGGTGCCCTGGTGCTGGTCCGCGACGTCACCGAGGTGCGCCGCCGGGACCGTGCGCTGTTGTCGAAGGACGCGACCATCCGGGAGATCCACCACCGGGTGAAGAACAACCTGCAGACCGTGGCGGCCCTGCTCCGGCTGCAGTCCCGGCGCTCCCGGGAGCCGGCGGTCCGCGCGGCGCTGCTCGAGTCGGTGCGCCGGGTCTCCTCGATCGCCCTGGTCCACGACACCCTGTCCACCTCGGCCGACGACCGGGTCGACCTGGACCAGATCGTCGACCGGCTGGTGCCGATGATCGTCGACATCGCCTCGGCCGAGATCCGGGCCCGGGTGCGGCGGATCGGCAGCTTCGGCACCCTCGGCGCGGACCGTGCCACTCCGCTGGTCATGGTGCTGGCCGAGGTGGTGCAGAACGCGCTGGAGCACGGCTACCGGCCGACCCGGCAGGACGGCGAGGTGGTGATCGGTGTCGAGCGGTCGGCCCGTCAGCTCGACGTCCGGGTGGTCGACGACGGCGTCGGCCTGCCGGTCGGGTTCTCCCTGGAACGGGCCTCCGGCCTGGGACTGCAGATCGTCCGCACCCTGGTCGACTCGGAGCTCTCCGGCACCATCACCTTGCGCCGCCGCGACGACCAGCCCGGCACCGAGGTGCTGATCCGGGTTCCGTTGCGCTCGCGGCACTGACACGTTCCCGCCCCCGAGTGCGGGCGGTCAGCGCCAGGCGCCGCGCAGGTACTGGTCCGGGTAGTGCACCCGCTCCGGGTGCCCCAGGTCGGCGGCCGCCCGCTGCGGCCAGGCCGGGTCGCGCAGCGCGGCGCGGCCGATCAGCACCAGGTCGGCGGATCCGTGGGCCAGCACCTGTTCGGCCCCGGCCGCGGTGGTGATCAGGCCGACGGCGCCGGTCGCCACCTGCGCGCCGTGCCGGACCCGCTCCGCCAGCGGCACCTGGTATCCCGGTCCCACCGGGATCTGTGCGGTGGGGGAGTTCCCACCGCTGGAGACGTCGAACAGGTCGACGCCGAGCGGCCCGATCCGCCGGGCCAGCGCGACGGTGTCCTCGATCGTCCAGCCGCCGTCGACCCAGTCTGTGCCGGACAGCCGCACCAGCAGCGGCATCTCGTCCGGGATGCGGGCGCGGACGGCGTCGACGACCTCGGCCAGCAGTCGGCTGCGGCCGGCCAGGTTGCCGCCGTAGGCATCGGTGCGGGTGTTGGACAGCGGGGACAGGAACTGGTGCAGCAGGTACCCGTGGGCACCGTGCAGTTCGATCACCCCGAACCCGGCGCGTACCGCCCGGACGGCCGAGTCCGCGAACGCCTCGACGATCGCCGCGATGCCGGCCCGGTCCAGCGCCGCGGGGGTCGCCAGGTCGCCGAACGGCTCCCGGCCCGGGCCGACCGTGCCCCAGCCGCCGTCGGCCGTGGGTACCGAGCCGGCGGTGCCGGCGAACGGTGGGTAGGTGGAGGCCTTCCGGCCGGCATGGGCGAGCTGGACCCCCGGTACGGCGCCCTGCTGCCGGACGAAGTCGGTGATCCGGCGCCAGCCGGCCACCTGCTCCTCGTTCCACAGTCCGGTGTCCTGCGGCGAGATCCGGCCGTCGGCCCGGACCGCGGTCGCCTCGGCGAGCACCGTGCCGAACCCGCCGGCCGCGCGGGCACCGAGGTGCACCAGGTGCCAGTCGGTGGGCACACCGTCCTGCGCGGTCACGCTGTACTGGCACATCGGGGACAGCACCATCCGGTTCGGCAGGGTGGTGCCACGCAGGGTCAGGGGTTCCAGCAGCAGGCTCACCCCAGGAGCAATCCGGCCGGCGACCGCCCGATTCCCCCTGCAGCGTCCGGTGTGTCGTGATGCACAGGCCCGAAACGCAACACCGCCCGATTCCGGGTGGAATCGGGCGGTGCTGTGACGTGCAGTGATGCTGCGCGGTGCTGCTTACAGGCTGCGGGCGCGGGCCCGCGCGCGGCGACGCTTGAGGGCGCGACGCTCGTCCTCGCTCATCCCGCCCCAGACGCCGGCGTCCTGGCCGGTCTCGATGGCCCACGAGAGGCACTCGCTGGTGACGGGGCACCGCTGGCAGACCGCCTTCGCGTCCGTGATCTGCAGCAGCGCCGGACCGGAGTTCCCCACGGGGAAGAACAGCTCCGGATCCTCGTCGCGACAGATTGCGCGGTGGCGCCAGTCCATGGTGTGGTGACTCCTTCTGAATTGGATGTCCGGCTTTGTCTCGCCGGAAGGCTTCGAGCACACGATCCCGCGCCCGACAGACCTCGTCCGGCTGTATCACATGCTGTGGTGGGTTCCCGCTGTCCCTGTTGCATCCATCGTTTCACGTGACACGGGGATGTCAAGGGTTCATGACGATGAGGTTACGCACCTCACGTCCGCGTGACGGGCGGGCGACCGGCTGGCGACCCGGCCCTCCATGATGCCAGTTCGGAACGATTCAGACGAGGAAATTCATCCGGTTGGGCGCCGGTCCGACGACGGAGGGTCAGCGCACCACGGAGGGTGCGGTCGGTGCGGGCCCGTTCCGACCGCCGTGCCGTCACCGAAGCCTCACGGGACCCCGGTCAGGTGATGTGAACCGGTCTGTTGTGCAATCGACCGGGTTGGGCCGCTTCGGCCATTTCGGGAAGATCCAGGTAGTTCCGGTGGATAACGGTGTCGGAATTGCCGGATCCCGGTGCACCTAGTCGCCGGCGGCCGGGGTGTCCGTCTCCGCCGGCGGGCCGAACAGTCCCAGTGCGCCCGGCACGCTGCGGAACCGCACCTCGCTCCGGGTGCCCAGGTAGTCGCCGTCGACCTGCAGCCCCACCGGCTCGCTGCAGCGCACGTGCGCCGAGGGAACGTCGTCCTCACGGATCAGTGCCCCGGCACGCGGAGGGGCCTCGCCGCTGCGCAGCAACTGGCCGACCACCCGGGCGACGGTCGGCACCTTCATCGATGTGAGCGCGAACACGCCGAGCCCGCCGTCGGCGGTGGTGCCGGGATTGGTGCGGATGGCCCGCTTCTCCCAGTAGGTCCAGGGATCGACGTTGGACACGAAGGCCAGGTGCACGCCGGGGATCGGCTCCCGGCCGGGCAGCTCCAGGGTGAGCCGGGCGGTCCGGCCGTGGCCGGTCAGGTAGTGCCGCAGCGTCTTCCGGACGTGCAGCGAGTTGGAGATCGCCCGGCCCGATCCGCGCACCTCCTCGACGGCGTGCACCACCTCCGCGTCCAGACCCAGTCCGGCGTTGAAGGTGAAGTAGCGGTCGTCGGCCAGCCCGAGGGAGATCCGCCGGGGGAGCCGGCGCTCGGCCAGCGCCTCCAGGATCTGCTCGGTGGCTCCCGTCGGGTCCGGGTCGACGCCCAGTGCCCTGGCGAACACGTTGGTCGATCCGCCGGGCACCACCGCGATCATCGGCCGGGTCCCGGTACCCGCCTTCATGATCCCGTTGACCACCTCGTTGACCGTGCCGTCGCCGCCGTGCACCACCACCAGGTCGGCGCCGGCCTCGGTGGCCCGGGCCGCCAGCTCGCTCGCGTGCCCGCGGCCGTTGGTCTGCTCGACGGCCAATCGCAGCTCGGAGGCCAGGGCGTGGGCGAGCAGGTCCCGGCGACGTCCGGTGGTGGACGTCGCGTGCGGGTTGACGACGAGCACGGCGCGCAGCGGATCCGACATGGTCCCCCGACCTTATGCGGCGGGGACGAGGCGCCGACGATCTCGGGGCACCTAGGCTGACCGGGTGCCGCAGCAACCCGTCGATCCGCCCCCGGTGTCCATCCCGCCGCCCACCCCGGTGCGCATCGCCGGGGTCTCCGTGCTGGTGCAGGCGGCGGCGGTGGTGGTGCTGGCGGTGATCATGGTGATCAGCGGGCTGGGCAACGACGCCGACGTCGGCCAGCTGCTCGCCCAGGGTGCCTACTTCGTCGTGCTGGCGCTGGCCATGGCGGTGTGTGCCGCCGGCCTGCTGCGCGGTCGCCGCTGGGGCCGCACGCCGGTGATCGTGCTGCAGATCATCGTCGGCGCGATCGGCTTCTACCTGGCGGTGCCCAGCGGGCAGCTGCTGCCCGGCCTCGGGCTGATCGTGCTCGCCGTCGCGACCGGCGGCCTGCTGCTCACGAAACAGGCCAACGACTGGATCAGTCGGTTCCCGAGCCTCTTCGGGCCAGAGCCGGGCCGGTGAGCCGGTAGGTGGTCCAGCCCTCCAACGGGACGGCGCCGAAGGCCCGGTAGAAGTCGATGGACGGGGTGTTCCAGTCCAGCACCGACCACTCCACCCGGGCGTAGCCGCGCTCCACCGCGATCTCGGCCAGCCGGACCAGCAGCGCCTTGCCCAGCCCGGACCCCCGGGCGCCGGGCTGCACGTAGAGATCCTCCAGGTAGATGCCGTGCACGCCCTCCCAGGTGGAGAAGTTGAGGAACCACAGCGCGAACCCCACCGGGTCCCGGCCACCGGTCTCCCGGGCGACCAGCGCGAACGCGGCCGGGGAGTCGCCGAACAGCGCGGCGGTCAGCTGCGACTCCTCGAGATGGCAGTCCTGCGGCAGCTTCTCATAGGCGGCCAGCTCGTGCACCATGCCCACGATCGCCGGCACGTCGGCCGGGGTGGCAGCGGTGATCCGTGGGTCGGTCATGCCGGGCCTCCGACGAACGGGACCACGTTGGCGTGGTCGATGATCGGGTCGCCGCGGTAGGTGCCGAGCACCGTGATCGCGGCCGGGCTCATCGCCAGCAGGGACCCGGTCGCCACCGGGAGCCCCACCCAGCGGACGGCCAGCACCCGGGAGATGTGCCCGTGGCAGACCAGCGCGACGTCACCGTCGGCCAGCGCCGCCCGGGCCGCGGCGAGGGCCCGGTCGGCCCGCGCCGTCGTCTGCTCCGGTGATTCCCCGCCCGGGGCGCCGTCGGTGAAGATCGACCAGCCGGGCCGGTCCTGGTGGATCTGCGCGCTGGTCAGGCCCTCGTAGCTGCCGTAGTCCCACTCGGCCAGGTCGTCCAGCACAGCGGTCGGGGTCAGACCCGCCAGCTCCGCGGTGCGCCGGGCCCGCAGCCGCGGGCTCACCAGCACCGTGCGGGGGGCGAGCTCGAGCCCGGTCAGCATCCCCGCCACCGCACCGGCCTGCTGCACGCCTTCGGCGGTCAGATCGATGTCGGTGGTCGAGGTGTGCTGCCCGGAGGCACTCCACTCGGTCTGCCCGTGCCGGATCAGCGCGATGCGCGGCCCGCTCACGGGGCGAGCGTGGCGATGTACTCCTGGCAGGCGTCCCAGGTCGGCAGCAACCCGGCGAGCCGGGCCTCCTCGAGCGACGGTGCCTGGGCGTCCTTGTCGGACAGGGTGTACTCGACACCCGCCGGCAGCAGCCCGTCCAAAGGCAGGCCGATACCCGGGTCCAGCGGGTTGATCCCGTGCTCGCGTCCGGGGCTGTAGCCGGTGGAGCACAGGTAGGTCAGGGTGCTGCCGTCCTCGAGTGCGAGGAAGGCGTGGCCGAGTCCTTCGGCCAGGTAGACCGCGCGCCGGTCGACGGTGTCCAGCCGGACGGCGTCCACGGCGCCGAAGGTCGGCGAACCGACCCGGATGTCGATGATGAAGTCGACGACCGCACCCGCCGGGCAGGTGACGTACTTGGCCTGACCGGGCGGCACGTCGGCGAAGTGGATGCCGCGCAGGCTGCCCGCCTTCGACACCGACATGTTGGCCTGGGCCAGGGTCAGCGGGTGACCCGCGGCGCCCAGGAACTTCTCCACCTTGAACCATTCGAGGAAAAGACCGCGGTCGTCGCCGTGCTGCACCGGCGTGAACTCGTATGCGCCGGCCATCGCCAGCTCCCGTACCTGCATGGCCGGAATGCTATCCGGCATGGGTGCCGGGCCATCGCCCGCCGATGGCCGCTGTGACCGATCGCGCTGCCTCCTGCACGGCGGCGGCCAGACCCGCCGGCCCGGCCAGGTCGGTGCCGCAGCCGACCGGGTCGTCCGGTGCCGGGCAGCGGTGCCGCACGGTCACCCCGACCGCCGCCAGCGGCCGGCCGGAGTGGTCGTGCACGGCGGCGGCCACCGAGGCGGTGCCGGGGGAGACCTGGCAGTCCTCGTCGGCCCACCCCCGGCGGCGGACGGCGGCCAGCCGGGCGCGCAGCGCCGCCGGGTCCGCCGGACCGCGGGCGGTCCGCATCACGAACCGGTCGGCGGAGGGGAAGAGCGCCCGGACCTGCTCGGCGGGCAGGCCGGCCAGGATCGACAGCCCGGTCGCGGTGAGCTGCCCGGGCAGCCGCACCCCGACGTCGGTGACCAGGGTCGGCGGGGATGCCGTCCGGCCGGCCCGGTCCGGCTGCTCCTTCGCCAGGTAGAGCGTCTCGGCGCCGTGCAGCACGCCCAGCTGTGCGGTCCCGCCGGTGGTCCGGGCCAGACGCACCAGGACCGGGGTGCCGACCCGGGTCAACGGATCCGCCCGCTGGTAGGCGCTGCCGATCTCGAAGGCGGCGACGCCGAGGCCCCAGCGGCGCTGCGGCCCGAGATGGGCGGCGAAACCGGCGGCCGCCAGCTCGTGCAGCAGTTCGTAGGTGGTGGACCGGGGCAGCCCGAGTTCCCGCGCGATGGCCGCCGCCGACAGCGGTGACGGCCGGGCGGCCAGCAGGGACAGCACCGCCAGCCCACGGCGCAGTGCGGGGGCGGGTCCGGCAGGTCCGCTTGCGTCTGCCGGGTCCGAGGTGCTCATGATGTCCGGTATACCGGACAGTTCCGCGGCGGCGGCACTGGGCAGGGTGCCGTCCGGAGGAGTGGAATGGTGCCCGTGAAGCCTCCGTTCGAGCAGCCCTCCACCGACCTCGCCGGAGCCACCGTGACGGTGGGCATCGGTCCGGTCACCCCGGCCCAGGTCGTCGCGGTGGCCCGGGACGGGGCCCGGGTGGTGCTGTCGGAGGACGCGCTGGCCGGGATCGCCGCCACCCGCGCGGTCGTCGACCGGCTGGCCGGGGACAGCGCACCGCACTACGGCATCTCCACCGGCTTCGGCGCGCTGGCCACCGTGCAGATCGACACCGCCCGCCGGCAGGCGCTGCAGGTCTCGCTGATCCGCTCGCACGCCGCGGGCACCGGCACCCCGGTGGAGACCGAGGTGGTCCGGGCGATGATGCTGCTCCGGCTGTCCACCCTCGCCACCGGCCGCACCGGGATCCGGCCGGCCACCGCCACCGCCTATGCCGACCTGCTCAACTCCGGCCTCACCCCGCTGGTGCCGGAGTACGGATCCCTGGGCTGCTCCGGTGATCTCGCCCCGCTGTCCGCCGTCGCCCTGGCGCTGATCGGCGAGGGGCAGGTGGTCGACCGGGAGGGCACGGTGCTGCCGGCGGCACAGGCGTTGCCGGCCGCCGGGCTCACCCCGGTGGTGCTCGCCGAGAAGGAGGGTCTGGCCCTCATCAACGGCACCGACGGCATGCTCGGCCAGCTGCTGCTGGCGCTGGCCGACCTGGAGGCGCTGCTGGACGTCGCCGACCTCGCCGCCGCGATGAGCGTGGAGGCCCTGCTGGGCACCGACCGGGTGTTCGCCGCCGACCTCGCCGCGCTGCGACCCCAGGTGGGGCAAGGGATCTCGGCGGCCCAAATGGCCGGCGCACTGGCCGGGTCACCGATCGTCGCCTCGCACGCCGGTCCGGAGGACACCCGGGTGCAGGACGCCTACTCGCTGCGCTGCGCCCCGGCCGTGCACGGCTCGGCGCGCGACACCCACGCGCACGCCGCGATGATCGCCGGTCGCGAGCTGGCGTCCGCGGTGGACAACCCGGTGGTGCTGCCGGACGGCCGGGTGGAGTCCAACGGCAACTTCCACGGCGCCCCGGTCGCCGCGGTGCTGGACTTCCTGGCCATCCCGGTCGCCGACGTCGCCTCGATCTCCGAACGCCGCACCGACCGGATGCTGGACCCGGCCCGCTCGCACGGGCTGCCGCCGTTCCTGGCCCACGAGGTCGGCGTCGACTCCGGCCACATGATCGCCCAGTACACCCAGGCCGGAATCGTCGCCGAGCTCAAGCGGCTCGCCGTCCCCGCCTCCGTCGACTCGATCCCGTCCTCGGCCATGCAGGAGGACCACGTGTCCCTCGGCTGGCATGCCGCCCGCAAGCTGCGCCGCGGCGTGGACGGGCTGCGCCGCGTGCTGGCGGTCGAGATCCTCACCGCGGCCAGGGCTCTCGACCTCCGTGCGCCGCTGGTGCCGGGCCCGGTCACCGGCGCGGTGCGCGACCTGGTGCGCACCCGGGTCGACGGTCCCGGACCCGACCGGCACCTGGCCGCCGAGATCGACGCCGTGGTGGACCTGCTCGCCACCGGAGCCCTGCAGTCCCCGAACCAGAGCCCGACCCTGTTCGTCCCCGATGCGAAGGAGACCCCGTGACCGCCCTCCCCGGAGCCCGTCCCGTCCGCGCCGCCCGCGGCACCACGCTGACCGCGAAGTCGTGGGCCACCGAGGCGCCGCTGCGGATGCTGCAGAACAACCTCGACCCGGACGTGGCCGAGGACCCGGACAACCTGGTGGTCTACGGCGGCACCGGCCGGGCCGCCCGGGACTGGGCGTCCTTCGACGCGATCTCGCGGGAGCTCACCGATCTCGAGCAGGACGAGACCCTGCTGGTGCAGTCCGGCCGGCCGGTCGGTGTGCTGCGCACCCACGAGTGGGCGCCCCGCGTGCTGATCGCCAACTCGAACCTGGTCGGTGACTGGGCCACCTGGCCGGAGTTCCGCCGGCTGGAGGCGATGGGGCTGACCATGTACGGCCAGATGACCGCCGGATCGTGGATCTACATCGGCAGTCAGGGCATCGTGCAGGGCACCTACGAGACCTTCGGTGCGGTGGCCACCAAGCTCGCGGCCTCTGGTCGGCATCAACACAGTGGCGGGTCGCTGGCCGGGACCCTTACCGTGACCGCGGGTCTCGGCGGCATGGGCGGCGCCCAGCCGCTGGCCGTCACCCTCAACGGCGGCGCCGTGCTGTGCATCGAGGTGGATCCGCACCGCGCCCGCCGCCGGGTGGAGACCCGCTACCTGGACGTCGTCGCCGACTCGCTGGATGCCGGGCTGGAGCTGGTGCTCGCGGCCAAGAAGGACCGGAAGGCGCTGTCCGTCGGCGTCATCGGCAACGCCGCCGAGATCCTGCCGGAGCTGCTGCGCCGCGGCGTCGAGGTCGACATCGTCACCGACCAGACCAGCGCGCACGACCCGCTGTGGTACCTGCCGACCGGGGTGTCGCTGGAGGACTGGCACGACTACGCCCGGGCCAAGCCCGACGAGTTCACCGACCGGTCCCGGGTCTCGATGGCCGCGCACGTGGAGGCGATGGTCGGCTTCGCGGACGCCGGTGCCGAGGTCTTCGACTACGGCAACTCCATCCGCGGCGAGGCGCAGCTGGCCGGCTACGAGCGGGCCTTCGACTTCCCGGGGTTCGTCCCGGCCTACATCCGGCCGCTGTTCTGCGAGGGCAAGGGGCCGTTCCGCTGGGCGGCGCTGTCCGGCGACCCGGCCGACATCCACGCCACCGACCGGGCGATCATCGAGATGTTCCCGGAGAACGAGGGTCTGCAGCGCTGGATGCGGCTGGCCCCGGAAAAGATCGCCTTCCAGGGCCTGCCGGCCCGGATCTGCTGGCTGGGCGCGGGGGAGCGGCACCTGGCCGGCCTGCGGTTCAACGAGATGGTGGCCTCCGGCGAACTGTCCGCGCCGGTGGTCATCGGCCGGGACCATTTGGACTCCGGGTCGGTCGCCTCGCCGTACCGGGAGACCGAGTCGATGGCCGACGGATCGGACGCGATCGCCGACTGGCCGCTGCTCAACGCCCTGGTCAACACCGCCTCCGGCGCCACCTGGGTGTCCATCCACCACGGCGGCGGGGTCGGCATCGGCCGGTCCATCCACGCCGGCCAGGTCACCGTGGCCGACGGCACCGAGCTGGCCGCGCAGAAGGTCGAGCGGGTGCTGACCAACGACCCGGCGATGGGTGTGCTGCGGCACGTCGACGCCGGCTACCCGGAGGCGTCCGCCGCGGCGGAGAAGGTCGGCATCCAGGTACCCATGGCCCAGTCGGCACAGGACTCCTGATGCGCACCCCGCCGGTGGAGCCGTCCCGGTTCGCCTCGCTGTGGTCCGATCTCGCGGTGATCGGCCGGGACCGGTTGCGCGGCGGGTACTCCCGGCACGGCTTCGACGACGCGGACCTGCACCTGCGCGAGTGGTTCACCGCCCAGGCGCAGCGCCGCGGGCTGGACGTGGAGACCGACCGCAACGGCAACGTCTGGGCCTGGTGGGGCACGCCGGGGGCGGGTGCCGTGGTCACCGGGTCGCACCTGGACTCGGTGCCCGGCGGCGGTGCCTTCGACGGCCCGCTCGGCGTGGTGTCCGCGCTGCTGGCGGTGGACGAGCTGCGGGTGCGCGGGGTGCGACCCACCCGGCCGCTGGCGGTGGCCTGCTTCACCGAGGAAGAGGGCGGCCGGTTCGGCCTGGCCTGCCTGGGATCCCGGCTGATGACCGGTGCGGTGGACGCCGACCAGGTGCGCCGGCTGCACGACGGTGCCGGGCAGACCCTCGCCGAGGCGGCCCGCCGGGCCGGCGTCGACCCGGCGCACATGGGGCCGGACCCGGAACGGGTCGCGATGATCGGCAGCTTCATCGAGCTGCACGTCGAGCAGGGCCGGTTGCTGAAGTCGGCGAGCCCGGCCGGGGCCCCCGCGGCGATCGGGGTCGGGTCGGAGATCGTCGCCCACGGCCGGTGGCGGCTGAGCCTGACCGGTGAGGGCAACCACGCCGGCACCACCGTCGCCGACGACCGGCACGACCCGATGATCCCGGCCGCCGCGACCGTGCTCGCCGCCCGCCGGGCGATCACCGCGCGACCCGGCGCGGTGGCCACCGTCGGCCGGATCCAGCCGGTGCCGGGCGGCACCAACGTCATCGCCTCCCGGGTCGACGTCTGGCTGGACGCGCGGTATCTCGACGGTGCGGCGACCGGTGAGCTGGTCGACGAGATCGTCGCCGCGGTACGCGAGGAGGCCGCGCTGGAGGGCTGCGCGCTGACCGTGCACCGGGAGTCGATGTCGGACCGGGTGGACTTCGACCCCGGCCTGGCGATGCAGCTCGCCGAGCAGCTCGGCGCGCCGATCGTGCCCACCGGTGCCGGCCACGACGCGGGTGTGCTGGCCGCGCACGTGCCGAGCGCGATGCTCTTCGTCCGCAACCCGACCGGAATCTCGCACGCCCCCGGCGAGCACGCCGAGACCGCCGACTGCATCACCGGTGTCGAGGCGCTGGCGGACGCCCTGGAGGTCCAGCTCCGGTGACGGTGTTCCGTTGCGCCGCCGCAGTGCTCGACGGCGAGGTGGTCCCGGACGTGGACATCTCGGCCACCGACGGGATCATCACCGCGATCAGCCGCGGGCCGGGTGCGGCACCGGTCGACGAGTGGCTGCCCGGGCTGGTGGTGCCCGCCTTCGCCGACGCGCACTCGCACGTCTTCCACCGCGGCCTGCGCGGCCGCACCCACGACGAGGGCGGCAGCTTCTGGACCTGGCGGGACCGCATGTACACGCTGGCCGACCGGCTGGACCCGGACCGGCTGTACGAGCTGGCGCTGGCCGCCTACGTGGAGATGGTCTGCGCCGGGGTGACCGCCGTCGGCGAGTTCCACTACCTGCACCACGGTCCCGGCGGGGCCCCGTACGCCGACCCGAACCTGATGGGGCTGGCCGTGTCCGAGGCCGGCCGGGCCGCCGGGCTGCAGGTCACCCTGCTCGACGTCGCCTACCTGGCCGGGGGTTTCGGCCAACCGGTCGGTCCGTCGCAGCGGCGCTTCTCCGACGGCACGGTACAGGCCTGGGCCGAGCGGGTCGGGGCACTGCCGGACTCGGTGCGCAGCGGGGTGGCGATCCACTCGGTCCGTGCCGTCCCGCCGACCGATCTGGGTGCGGTCGCCGCGGCGGCCGGGGACCGCGTGGTGCACGTGCACCTGTCCGAGCAACCGGCCGAGAACGACGCCTGCCTGGCCGCCACCGGCCGCACGCCGACCGGCCTGCTGGCCGATGCCGGGGTGCTCTCGCCCCGGCTGGCCGCGGTGCACGCCACCCACCTCACCGACGCCGACATCGCGCTGCTGGGCGCGGCCGGCGCCACCGCGGTCATCTGCCCGAGCACCGAGGCGGACCTGGCGGACGGGCTGCCCCGGGCCGGCGATCTGGCCGCATCCGGGGTGCGGCTGGCGCTGGGCAGCGACCAGCACGTGCAGATCGACCCGATCGCGCAGGCCCGGGGACTGGAATACGGCGAGCGGCTGGCCACCGGCCGGCGCGGGCACTTCGCACCGTCGGCGCTGCTCACCGCCGCCACCGCCGACTCGCACGCGGCCATCGGCTCGGCCGCCGGGCGGATCGGGGTGGGGGCGCCGGCCGACCTGGTCGCGCTGGACCGGTCGTCGGTGCGCACCGCCGGATCGCTGGGTCTGCAGCTGCTGCTGTCCGCATCCGCGGCCGATGTCCGCGTGGTGGTGACGGCAGGGGTGGTGCAGGCCCGGGACGGGGTACATGTCCGGTGGGGCGACCCGGGGCCCCTGCTGGCCCGGGCCATCGAGAGGGCGTGGGCATGACGGTGCTGGTGCAGGGCATCTCGCAGCTGGTGACGAACGACCCGGCGCTGGGCGAGGGCCCGCTCGGGGTGGTCCGGGACGCGGCGCTGGTGCTGGACGGCGAAAGGGTGCTGTGGGCAGGAACCGCAGCGTCCGCGTCCGACGTCGGCGCCGACGAGCGGGTCGACGTGGGCGGGCGGGCGGTGCTGCCGGGCTGGGTCGACTCGCACACCCACCTGGTCTTCGACGGCGACCGCGCCGCCGAGTTCACCGCCCGGATGGCCGGTGAGGCGTACGAGGCCGGCGGCATCATGACCACGGTGCACGCCACCCGGGAGGCCTCCGACGAGCAGTTGACCGGGCTGGTCCAGGCCCGGCTGGCCGAGATGCTGCGCGGCGGCACCACCACCGTGGAGACCAAGACCGGGTACGGCCTGTCCTTCGTGGACGAGGTGCGGTCGGCCCGGATCGCCGACGCCACCTGCGATGTCACCACGTTCCTCGGGGCGCACCTGGTGCCGGCCGATTTCGCCGGCGACATCGACGGCTACCTCGACCTGGTCTGCGGGCAGATGCTGGACGGCGTGCTCGCCGCCTTGTCCGGGCCGCCCGGCGGTTATTTCATCGACGTGTTCTGCGAGGACGGGGCCTTCGACGAGGCCCGCTCCCGGCGGGTGCTGGCCGCCGGGCAGCGGGTCGGCCTGGGTCTGAAGGTGCACGGCAACCAGCTCGGCTACGGGCCCGGGGTGCGGCTGGCGGTCGACGCCGGCGCGACCTCGGTCGACCACTGCACCTACCTGACCGACGAGGACATCGACCTGCTGGCCGGGTCGAGCACGGTCGCGACCCTGCTGCCCACCTGCGACCTGTCCACCCGGCAGCCGGCCGCCCCCGGCCGCCGGCTCGCCGACGCCGGCGCGACGATCGCGCTGGCCTCCAACTGCAACCCGGGCACCTCGTACACCTCGTCGATGAACCTGGTGGTGGCGCTCGGTGTGCTGCAGTGCGGTCTGACCGCCGACGAGGCGGTGCGGGCGGCGACCGCCGGGGGAGCGGCGGCACTGGGCCTGACCGACGTCGGGGTGCTCCGGCCCGGTGCCTTCGCCGACCTGCACGTGCTCGACGCGCCGTCCCACGACCACCTGGCCTACCGCGTCGGCATGCCCCTCACCCACGCCGTCTGGCGCCGCGGGAAGCAGGTCGCCTGAGGAGGTACCCGGGTCAGCCGGCGGGGGTGGTGGCCGGCGGCGGGGCGCTCGGCGCCGAGGGGGAGCTGGTCACCGGGGCGGGCTCGCAGATGACCTTCACGCTGCCGTTGTAGGAGGTCGACTGTTCGTTGCGCTCGATCTCCTTGCCCGCGAGATCCCGCACGATGCGGGTGTTGTCGACGGTGAACCCGCTGCTGCCGCCG
Organism: Nakamurella alba; assembly: GCF_009707545.1. Lineage (NCBI taxonomy): Bacteria > Bacillati > Actinomycetota > Actinomycetes > Nakamurellales > Nakamurellaceae > Nakamurella > Nakamurella alba. Next base: position 785,928 of record NZ_WLYK01000001.1, read on the forward strand.
GTCGGGCTGCAGCTCTCGCCGTAGGGGATCGTGACCTCGGGAGCGGCGGTGAAGTCGTACCGCTCGCCGGTGATCGACTCCACCTCGACCGTCTTCGTGCCCCAGAACCGGACGGTGATGTCCGACTCGGTCCAGATGGTCTGGATCAGCACGGCGGTCTCGAAGTTGTTCTTGAACGCCAGGTCGATGACGCTGCTGCCGTCCGGGTTCTGGAACACCGTGGCCTCCCGGCCCTCCGGGTAGCGGGAGATGTAGATCGAGTGCGCCTGGTGGTCGACGTCCTCCATACCGGCGAAGTAGGCGGCGTTGTAGGTGGTGGTGGCGAACTGCGAGATGCCGCCGCCCACCGCCCGGGCCGGCCGGCCGTTCTCCAGGATCCCCGCCTCCACGTACCCCTCCGCCTCGGAGCGCCGCCCGGTGTAGGTGTTCAGCGAGAAGGTCTCGCCGGGCAGCACGATCGCGCCCTGCACCTCCTCCGCCACGATCCGCACGTTCTGGCCGGAGTCGTAGGCGAAGCCGCCGGTGGTGAACTCGGAGACGACCTCCCTGATGCCCAGCGCCTCCACCTCGGCGGTGGTGGTGCCGGGTTCGGTCACGGTGTAGGCCGCGTCGATGCGGCGGTCGCTGCCGCGCAGCGCGTCGGCCAGTGCGGTGGTGGTGGCGGCCCGGTCCAGCGTCCGGCCGTCCACGCCCGGGGTGATCTTCGGGGCGCCGTCGACCAGCCCGATCGACGCGTCCGCCGGCTGCGTCTCGACGGCCTGCAGCTGCGGCAGCAGCAGCTCGATCAGCGACGCCTCGTCGATGGTGACCGCCCAGCCGCCGGCCTCGTCGGGCACCACGGTGATCGCGGCGGCGATCCGGGCGATCGGCAGGCCGACCTCGGTACCGGCCGCGGACAGGATCACCGGACCGGACAGCAGGGTGTCCAGTTCGGCCACCGCTTCCCGGGTCAGCTCGATGGTGGCCCGCACCGGCTGTTCGTCCACCGGCAGCTCGATCCCGGCCGCGGTGGCCGGGTTGCCGGAGAGCCAGGCGGCGGAGATCAGGTCCGCCGAGCCGGGCACGTCCAGCAGCCGTCCGGTGACCGGCTCGATCGCGCTGACCTCGTTACCGGTCAGCTCCACGACGCCCTCGACGGCGGTGACGTCGGACTCGGCCGCGAGGCCCTCGAGCTGGGTGGTCAGCGCCGTCTCGTCGACAGTGGCGATCAGCGGCAGATCCTGCTCGGTGCCGAACAGCGCCCGCACCCGGTCCACCGGGTTCGCCGAGCGGGTGCCGGCGGCCGCCACCGAGGCGGCGATGTCGAAGTCGAGCCCGGCGGCGACCGGGTCCAGGGTGAGCGTCTCGCCGTGCGCCTGCACCGAGAACGGCTGCTGCAGACCGGCCGCCTCGGTGGCCAGTCGCTCGCGGGCCTGCTCCGGGGTCAGCCCGCCCACGTCGACGTGGCCGATGGTGGTGCCGGCCTCGATCTCGCCGGAGGTGCGCAGCAGATCCACCAGGTAGGCGCCGGCCACCAGGAGCACCAGCGCCGCCGCCGCGATCACCGGGATCAGCCAGCCCGGCCGTTTCCGACGCACCGGGGACTCCTCCGCCATCGGCTCTGCCTCCGGTGCGGGGTCAACAGGATCAGGCGCGGCCGGAGCAGCCGGCACCACCGGCAGCACGTCGGTCCGCTCGGCGTCCGGCTCCGGCCGGGAGTGCCGGCCGGGCATCGCGGACCGGCCCAGGTGCACGGTGGCGTCGGGGTCCTGCCCCGGCCCGTACGGGCGCGGGGGCGTCGGATCTCCGGGGTCGGGCACAGTCGGTCCTCACTCTGGTCTGCACTGCTCGGCCTTCTCGTGCCGGTCCTCGCCGGACCGGCACCGGTGCTCCATCCTGCCGAAGGCACCACCCGCCGTGGCACGGAACGGACGAACCGGGACCGACACCACACCGGACAGTGCTCGGTTCACGGTGCTCGATACACAGAGCCCCGGCACACGACACCGCCGGTGCGCTGCAGCGCACCGGCGGTGTCGGACGAACAACTCAGCTGAACGCTGTGACACTCAGCTGAACGCTGTGACACTCAGCTGAACGCTGCCGCCACAACGGCGGCCTGCTCCACCTCGTGCACCCGCAGCGACCCGGCCGACGGCGCGGCCATGGACCGGCGGGACACCCGCTTGATCCCGGTGAGCCGCGGCAGCATCTCCGGCAGCGCCAGCGCCAGGAAGGTCCACGACCCCTGGTTGGCCGGCTCCTCCTGCACCCAGCGGAAGTCGGTGACGTTCGGGTACGCCTCCAGGATGTGCGCCAGCTTGCGGCGCGGCACCGGGTAGATCTGCTCCATCCGGACGATCGCCGTGTCGGTGATCCCGTTCTTCCGGCGGTACTCCTCCAGCTCGTAGTAGATCTTCCCGGAGGTGAGCAGCACCCGCTGCACGCCGGCCGGGTCGACCGTCGAGTCGGCGATGACCGACTCGAACTTGCCGGTGGTGAAGTCCTCGACGGCGGAGACCGCGGCCTTGTTGCGCAGCATCGACTTCGGCGTGAAGACGATCATCGGCCGGTGCACGCCGTCCAGCACGTGCCGGCGCAGCAGGTGGAAGTAGTTGGCCGGGGTGGACGGCACCGCGACGGTCATCGACCCCTCGGCGCACAGCTGCAGGAAGCGCTCGATCCGGCCCGAGGTGTGGTCCGGGCCCTGGCCCTCGTGGCCGTGCGGCAGCAGCAGCACGACACCGCTCTGCTGACCCCACTTCGCCTCGCCGGAGGACAGGTACTCGTCGATCACCGACTGGGCGCCGTTGACGAAGTCGCCGAACTGCGCCTCCCACAGCACCAGCGCATCCCGGTTCGCCACCGAGTAGCCGTACTCGAAGCCGAGCCCGGCGTACTCCGTCAGCGCCGAGTCGTAGGCCAGGAACTTGCCCTGGCCCTCCGAGAGGTGCTGCAGCGGAACGTATTCCGCGCCGGTGTTGCGGTCGATGAGAGCCGCGTGCCGCTGCCCGAAGGTGCCGCGGCGGGAGTCCTGGCCGGTCAGCCGGACCAGCCGGCCCTCCATCGCGATGGAGCCGAAGGCCAGCAGCTCGCCGAAGGCCCAGTCGATGCCGCCGTTGCGGGACATCTCCACCCGGCGCTCCAGCACCGTCTTCACCCGGGGGTGCGCGGTGAAGCCCTCGGGGAAGGTCATCTGCGCGTCGGCGATGTGCTGGAGTTGTTCCAGGCTGATCGAGGTCTCCACCTTCGGCGGGATCGGCTGCTCGGCCTCGATGGTCGGCGACGGCGCCGCCACCGCCCGCTCCAGTTCCTTGACCTCGTTGAAGACCCGCTCGAGCTGCAGGTGGTAGTCCTTCAGCGCCTCCTCGGCGTCCTCGGGGGAGAGGTCGCCGCGGCCGATCAGGGCCTCGGTGTAGATCCGGCGGACCGACCGCTTGCCGTCGATGATCTGGTACATCAGCGGGTTGGTCATCGACGGGTCGTCGCCCTCGTTGTGACCGCGGCGGCGGTAGCAGACCATGTCGATGACGACGTCCTTGCCGAACGTCTGCCGGTACTCGACCGCCAGCCGGGCCACCCAGACCGCGGCCTCCGGGTCGTCGCCGTTCACGTGGAAGATCGGCGCCTGGATCATCTTCGCGACGTCGGTGCAGTACTCGGAGCTGCGCGAGGCCTCCGGGGCGGTGGTGAAGCCGACCTGGTTGTTGATGATCACGTGCACGGTGCCGCCGGTGCGGTACCCGCGCAGCAGCGAGAGGTTCAGGGTTTCGGCCACCACGCCCTGACCGGCGAACGCGGCATCGCCGTGGATCGCCAGCGGCATGACGGTGAACCCGCCCTCGCCACGGTTGAGCAGGTCCTGCTTGGCCCGGGTCAGCCCCTCCAGCACCGGGTCGACGACCTCCAGGTGCGAGGGGTTGGCGACCAGCGAGACGTCCACCTGGCCGTCGCCGAACGGGCGGATGTACTTGCCCTCCGCGCCCAGGTGGTACTTCACGTCGCCGGAACCGTGCGCCTGCTTGGGATCCAGGTTGCCCTCGAACTCACGGAAGATCTGCGAGTACGGCTTGCCGACGATGTTCGCCAGCACGTTGAGCCGGCCACGGTGCGCCATCCCGATGACGACCTCGTCCATGTCGGACTCGGCGGCCTTGTTGAGCGCGGCGTCCAGCAGCGCGATGACCGTCTCGCCGCCCTCGAGCGAGAAGCGCTTCTGGCCGATGTACTTGGTCTGCAGGAAGGTCTCGAAGGCCTCGGCCGCGTTGAGCCGGCCCAGGATGTACTTCTGCTCCTCGGGGGTCGGGTTGGAGTGCCTGGCCTCCACCCGGTCCTGGATCCACTTGCGCTGCACCGGATCCATGATGTGCATGTACTCGGTGCCGATGGTCCGGCAGTAGGAGTCGCGCAGCACGCCCAGCACGTCGCGCAGCTTCATGTACTGCTGGCCGTTGAAGCCGCCGACCGGGAACTCCCGCTCCAGGTCCCACAGGGTCAGGCCGTGCGAGATGACGTCCAGGTCGGGGTGCTTGCGCTGGCGGTAGTTCAGCGGGTCGGTGTCGGCCATCAGGTGACCGCGCGACCGGTAGGCGTCGATCAGCTCGAGGATCCGTGCGGTGCGGTCGATCTGGCCCTGCTTGCCCTGGTTGACGTCCGGCACCCAGCGCACCGGCTCGTAGGGCAGGCGCAGCGAGGCGAAGACGTTGTCGTAGAAGCCGTCCTCGCCCAGCAGCAGCTGGTGGATGCGGCGCAGGAACTCGCCCGATTCGGCGCCCTGGATGATCCGGTGGTCGTAGGTCGAGGTGATCGTGATGATCTTGCTGATACCCAGGTCGGCGATCGTCTTCTCGGACGCGCCCTGCCACTCGGCCGGGTACTCCATGGCGCCGACGCCGATGATGGCGCCCTGCCCGGTCATCAGCCGCGGCACCGAGTGCACGGTGCCGATGCCGCCCGGGTTGGTCAGCGAGATGGTCGTGCCGGCGTAGTCCTCGGCGGTCAGCTGGCCGGACCGGGACTTGCGGACGACGGCCTCGTAGGCCGACCAGAACTGGGTGAAGCTCATCGACTCGCAGCCCTTGATGGGCACGACGACCAGCGAGCGCTGGCCGTTCTTGCCGGGCAGGTCGATGGCCAGCCCGAGGTTGACGTGCGCCGGGGTGACGACCTGCGGCTTGCCGCCGACCTCGGCGAAGTGCCGGTTCATGTTCGGGTAGTCGGCCAGCGCGCGGATGATCGCGTACCCGATGAGGTGGGTGAACGAGACCTTCCCGCCGCGCTGCCGGCGCAGGAAGTTGTTGATGACGATGCGGTTGTCGGCGATCAGCTTGGCCGGGACGGCGCGCACCGAGGTGGCGGTCGGCAACTCCAGCGAGCTGGTCATGTTGCGCACGACGGCGGCGGCGGCCCCGCGCAGCGGGGCGGCGGACTCCTGCGGCTCGGCGGCCGCGGCGGCCTGGTCGGCCTTCGCCTGCTTGGCGGCCTTCGCCGCGGCGAGGTCGTCCGGGGTGGCGGTGGTGGCCGGCCGGGCCGGGGCCTTCTCCGGCGCAGGAGCGGCGGGCGCGGCAGGAGCCGGTGCGGCAGCAGCCGGGGCGGCGGTCGCGCGCTTCGGCGGCGGGGGCGGCGGCGGGGCGCCGGCGGCGGGCGGAGCAGGCGGAGCTGCGGCTGGTGCAGGAGCTGCGGCGGGTGCAGCGGCAGCGGGGGCCGGAGCGGCGGCCCCGTTGCCGTTGGCCTTGCGGTGCTCGGCCACGGGATCGGTGAAGAAGTCCCGCCAGATGGGCTCCACGCTCGCCGGGTCTGCGAGGAACTGCTGGTACTTCTCCTCGACGAACCAGTCGTTGGGTCCGAATTCGGGCGTGGTCGTGGCTGACGACACTGTCGCTTCCGCCTTCTCAGTCTTCCTGGGTGATGTGTGTGACCCGTCAAGGCTAGACCGCTTGTCGACGCTTCGTCGGAAGAGGTATGGGACATGTCCCACACCGGACGGTTCGGACACCGCGCAACCTCCGTTCGGGTCGCGCGTCGGGCCGGTCGCTCACCCGTCGCTCACCCGTCGGCACCCACGGGTCAGCCGGCCGGGTCCTCCCGGTACAGCCGGGAGTAGAGGCCACCGGCGTCCAGCAGGTCGGCGTGCGTGCCGGTCTCGACCACCCGGCCGTGGTCCATCACGACGATGGAGTCGGCCCGGGACGCGGTGGTCAACCGGTGCGCGACCACGACGGTGGTACGGCCCTTGGCCAGCCGGTCGGTCGCCGCCAGCACGGCGGCCTCGGCCGCGGGATCGAGCGCCGCGGTGGCCTCGTCGAGCAGCAGGATGTCCGGGTCGACCAGCTCGGCGCGGGCCAACGACACCAGCTGCCGCTGTCCGGCCGAGAGGTTCCGCCCGCGCTCGTCGACCCGGTGCCGGAAACCACCGGACAGCGCGGCCACCGCGTCGATGGCGCCGACCGCGCGGGCGGCCGACTCGACCTCGGCGTCGGTGGCGTCCGGTCGGCCGTAGGCGATGTTGTCCCGGACGGTGCCGGCGAACAGGTGCGGCTCCTGCGGGACCACGCCGAGCCGCCGCCGGTAGGACGGCAGGTCGAAGTCCCGGATGTCGGTGCCGTCCACCCGCACGGTGCCGTCGGTGACGTCGTAGTACCGGGCGATGAGCTTGACCAGGGTCGACTTCCCGGCGCCGGTCGGGCCGACCACGGCGATCGTCCGGCCGGGCGGGAACTCCAGGTCGACGTCCACCAGCGCGGGTGACGCCCCCTCGTCGGCGGTCGAGTACCGGAAGCCGACCCGCTCGGCGCGCACGTCGCCGGCCAGCGGCGGGGCGGTGAGCGGGTGCGCGGCGACCGGTGTGCTGGTCGGGGTGGACAGCAGCTCGCCGATCCGGCGCAGGCCGACCGCTGCCTGCTGGTAGCTGTCGAACACCTGGGACAGCTGCTGGATCGGGGTGAAGAAGGAGTCCAGGTAGAGCACGAAGGCGATCAGCGTCCCGGCGGTGACGGTGCCGGCCGCCACCCGTTCCGCGCCGACCCCGAGGACCAGGGCCGCGGCCAGCTCGGAGAGCAGCGCGACGAACGGGAAGTAGACGGAGATGGCGGTCTGCGCCCGCATCCGGGACCGCCGGTAGTCGTCGCTGCGGGCGGCGAACCCGGCGGCGTTCGCCTGCTCGCGCCGCATCGCCTGGGTGATCCGCATCCCGGAGACGTTCTCCTGCAGGTCGGCGTTGACCGCGCTGACCTTCTCCCGGGCGTCGTCGTAGGCGCGGGCGGAGAACCGGCGGAAGTAGAAGGTGGCCACGAACAGCGGCGGCAGCACGGCGAAGGCCAGCAGCGCCAGGCCGGGGTTCATCACCACCAGGGCGATGGCGATGCCGAGGAACGTGGTCAGCGAGACCACCGAGGTGACCAGACCGGTCTGCAGGAACGTCGACAGCGCATCGACGTCGGTGGTCATCCGGGTCATGATCCGGCCGGACATCTCGCGCTCGTAGAAGTCCAGGCCGAGCCGCTGCAGGTGCGCGAACTCGCGGGTGCGCAGCGTGTAGAGCACGCCCTCGCCGGCCTTGCCGGTGACCACCAGCTGCCGTCGCTGCACCACGTAGTCGACGGCGACCACCAGCAGAGCCAGCCCGGACATCAGCCACACCACGTCCATCGCGCCGGCCGACACACCGTGGTCCACGCCGCCGCGGACCAGTGCGGGAATGGCGATCTGCGCCGCGGCGTCCAGGGCCACCAGCACCAGCGCGGTCCAGAGCAGGGCGCGGAACGGCCGCAGCGCGCCGCCGAAGGAGAACCGGCGGCCCTCGCCCGCGGCGACGGCCTCGTCCACCGGTCGCTCCGGCGGGTCGTCGGTGCCCGGCGGCAGCTGCCGCACCTTCTCCAACAGCTCCGGGGTGGCCTGCACGGCACCGCCCATCAGGCCGCCTCCGGGTCCACCGCCCGCGGGCCGCATCCGGGGTCCGACCCGGGCGGCCGCCGCGGCCGCGAGCCGGGCACCGTGATCGGCCGGGTCGCCGTCGTCCGCCGGGTCGGCGTCCGGCCACAGCTCGGGTGTGACACCCCCGTCCACCGGTGCCGGGCGGGCGGTCCGCAGCTCGACCCCGCCGCCGTCGAGATCCCCGGTGTCGCCGCCCAGCAGCTCCCGGTAGGGAGCACAGCGCAGCAGCAGGTCCTCGTGGCTGCCCTGGTCGACGACCCGGCCGCCGACCACCACGGCGACCTGGTCCGCGAGCTCGAGGGTGGACCGGCGGTGGGCGATCAGCAGCGTGGTGCGGTCCCGGGTCAGCCGGTGCAGCGTGGCGTGGATGGCGGCCTCGGTGGCCGGGTCGACCGCGCTGGTGGCGTCGTCCAGCAGCAGCACCCGTGGGTCGGTGATCATCGCCCGGGCGAGCGCGAGCCGCTGCCGCTGGCCGCCGGACAGGGTGAGACCGCGCTCCCCGATGACGGTGTCGTACCCGTCGGGCAGCGCGCTGATGAACTCGTCCGCCTCGGCGGCCCGGGCCGCGGTCCGCACGTCCTCCGCGGTGGCGTCCGGCCGGCCGTAGGCGATGTTGGCGCCGATGGTGTCGGAGAAGAGGAAGGCCTCCTCGAACACCACGCCGACCGTGCCGCGCAGTTCGGCGAAGGACAGCCGGCGGATGTCGGTGCCGGCCAGCGCGACGGTGCCCTGCTGCGGGTCGTAGAAGCGGGGGAGCAGCAGCGAGACCGTGGACTTGCCGGAGCCGGACGCGCCGACCAGGGCGACCGTGGCGCCGGCCGGGACGTGCAGGTCGAACCCGTCGAGGACCGGTTCGTCCGAGGTGTAGCCGAACCGGACCGCGGTCAGGTCGACGGCGACCGGCCCGTCGGGCAGCCGCTCCGGCCGGTCCGGCTCGGTGACGGAGGCCTTGGAATCGATGATGTCCAGCACCCGCTCGACCGACGCGCGGCCCTGCTGGGCCAGCACCAGCAGGTAGGACAGGGTGCGGGTGGGCGCGACCAACTGGGCCAGGTACAGCGAGAAGGCCAGGAAGGTGCCGAGCGAGACGACACCGCGCAGCGCCAGGTAGCCGCCCAGGGCCAGCACACCGACCTGGCCGATGGCGGTGACCGACGACAGGCCGGGGGAGATCCGGGCGGTCAGCCGGACGGCGCGCAGCCGGTCCCGGTACAGCCGGCCGGCGCCGGTGCGCAGCCGGCGCAGCTCCCGCTCCTCCTGGCCGAAGCCCTTGACCACGCGGACGCCGGTGACGTCCTCCTCGACGATGTCGGCGACCTCGGCCGCGGACTGCTGCGCCGCCCAGGTCGCCGGGAACAGCACGATCCGGGTGGCCCGGACCAGCAGCCAGACCGCCGGGACCACCAGCAGCGCCATCACCGTGAGCAGCGGTGACAGGAACGCCATCAGCACCAGCGACGCGACGAACAGCACCACCTGCCCCGCGGACAGCGGCACCATCGCGAGCAGGCCCTGCACCACCTGCAGGTCGGAGGACGCGCGAGAGACGACCTGGCCGGTGCGCAGTGCGTCCTGGCCGGCGCCGTCCAGCCGGGACAGCGCACCGAACACGTCCTGCCGCATGTCGTGCTGCACGTCCAGCGACATCCGGCCGCCCGCCCAGCGACGCAGGAACGAGGACCCGAACCGGACCAGGGCAAGTGCGACCAGGGCGACGATCACCGGCGCCAGGGCGTCGGTGCGCCCGTCCGTCGCGTCGTCGACGGCGAGACCGGTGAGCCACGGGGTCAGCGCGCCGAGGCCGACGCCGCCGAGGCCGGCGACGGCGGCCAGCGAGGTGATGACCTTGTGCCGCCAGCAGTAGGCCCAGATCCGGGCGATCCACCGCCGGTGGCCGCCGGCCGCGACCGGAGCCGTCGTTCCGTCGGTCGGCGCCCCCGGAGCGGTGGTCCCGGTCGTCCCGGTGGCGGTCGAAGGTGGCACGCCGCCACGGTAACCACGCGCCCCGACAGCCCGCCCCCGGGTTTCGCCGCGGGCGTAGCCCGGCCCGGGATCGGTACCGGCGGCTCAGTACAGGTGGAAGCTGGAGAGGAAGACCGCCAGCAGCAGGATCAGCAGGAGCACCAGGACCAGCCCGACGATGCCGAGCACCAGACCGGCCACCGCCGCGCCGCGGTTGGTGGCCTCGCCCCGCCGGGCCCGGCCGATCCCGACCGCGCCGAAGACGATGGCCAGGATCTGCAGCACGCCGGCGATCAGGATCGCTCCGCCGCCGCTGCCGTTGCGCATGCCGAAGGCGCCCAGGTCGAAGACGATGCCGATGATCCCGAGCACCAGGGCCGCGGTGCCCATGCCGTTGCGCCGCTGTCCGGGCGGGGGCGGCTGCATCGGGTAGCCGCCGGGGTACTGGCCCGGGTGCTGACCGGGATAGCCGTGGCCGGGCGCGCCGTATCCCGGGTAGGCACCGGGCGCCGCGTACGTCGGCTGCCCGGGAGGCGGGTAGGCCGGCTGTCCCGGATAGGCCTCCGGCGCGGCGGCCGTGGCCGCGTACGGATCCGCGCCCTTGGTCAGGTCCGGCGTGCCCCCGTCACCGCTGTAGGGCAGGGCACCTCCGTGGTCGGGTGCCTGCTCGGGTCCGTCGTTCTGCACTGGCGGGCTCCTGTGGGTCGGTGTCGGTGCTGCTCCTGACCGGAACCGTACCGAGCCGCGCAGCCCGGAGGGGACCGATCACCGCTACGGTGCGCTGATGACCGGCAGCCGGGGTGATGCACCGAGCGACGCCGCCGTGGACGTGCTCGTCGTCGGCGGTGGCCACAACGGCCTGGTGGCCGCGATCCTCGCGGCGCAGGCGGGCCTGCGGGTGCGGCTGCTGGAGGCCGCCGACCACCTCGGTGGTGCCACCCTGGGCGCCGCGGTGTTCCCCGGGATCCCGGTCCGGCTGAGCCGCTACTCCTACCTGGTCTCGCTCTTCCCCGCGGAGCTGGCCGACCGGCTCTGCATCACCCTGCCGCTCGCCTCCCGCCGGGTGTCGTCGTACACCCCGGTCCGCCGGGACGGCCGGGCCGGCGGCCTGCTGGTGGAGCGGGATCCCGGTCCGGCCACCGAGGCGTCCTTCGCCGCGCTGACCGGCGGCCGCGCGGAGTTCGCTGCCTGGCAGCAGTTCTACGGCGAGCTGGCCGCCCTCGCCGCCGTGGTCGCACCCGCCCTCACCGGGCCGCTGCGCCGCCGGTCGGCGGTCCGCGACGCCGTGGTCGCCACCGCCGGCAGCCGGATCTGGGACGAGATCGCGGAACGACCGCTGGGCGAGACCATCACCGGCCGGTTCGCCGACGACACGGTGCGCGGGGTTGTGGCCACCGACGGCCTGATCGGCACCCACACATCGCTGTTCGACGCCGGGCTGCTCGCCAACCGCTGCTTCCTCTACCACCTGATCGGCCGCGGCACCGGGGAGTGGCTGGTGCCCGTCGGCGGCATGGGTGGGGTCGCCGACGCGCTGCTGGCCCGGGCGCGCGGGCTCGGTGTCGACCTGGTCACCGACGTGACCGTCGCGCAGGTCCACGAGGCCGCCGACGGGGTGGTCGCGGTGGACACCACCGGCCGGGAGTGGCCGGCCGCCCATCTGCTGGCGGCGGTGGCACCGGCTGTGGTGGCCGGCTGGCGCGGTGAGGTGCCCGACCGGCCGGTGGGCGCCCAGATGAAGATCAACATGCTGCTGGACCGCTTGCCGCGCCTGCTCTCCGGCGCCGATCCGGCCGAGGCCTTCGCCGGGACCACGCATCTCGAGGAGAGTTTCGACCAGCTCGAGGCGGCGTACCGGTTGTCGGTGGCGGGGGCGCTGCCGACTGCGTTGCCCGGCGAGGTCTACTGCCATTCGCTCACCGATCCGGGCATCCTGGCCGGCCGGGGCGGCGCCACGCTGACCCTGTTCGGCCTGCACACCCCGGACGCGCTGTTCCGCGCCGATCCCGTGGCCGCCCGGGCGGCGGCGGCCCGGTCCGCGCTGGACGCCCTGCAGCTGCACCTGGCCGAGCCGCTGGAGGAGTGCCTGGCCCGGGATGTGGACGGCCGGCCGTGCCTGGACGTGGCGTCCCCGCTCGACCTGGAGCGGGACCTGCTGATGCCGGGCGGGAACATCTTCCACGGTGACCTGTCCTGGCCGTGGCTGGCGGACGACGAGGAGGTCGACTCCCCGGCGCAGGCGTTCGGCGTGGCCGTTCCCGGCAGTCGCCGGATCCTGTTGGCCGGAGCGGGATCCCGCCGCGGCGGCGGGGTCTCCGGACTCGGCGGCGCGGCCGCGGTCGACGCGCTGCTCGCCTGATCGATCGGCGAGGGCCCGGATCAGCGCAGGGCGAGGCGGACCACCAGGGCCCGGTGGTCGCTGCCGCCGATCCGTTCGGTGTGCGTGCCGAGCACCCGCCACTGCTCGCCCGTGTAGAAGACGTGGTCGATCGGGGTGGCCAGGGCCGACGGCAGGGAGGACGGCCAGGTGCCCTCCGCGCCGCGACCGGCGGCGGTCGCGGCGTCCACGCAGTGTCCCAGGTCGGCGAACGCCGGATGGTCGACGGTGGTGTTGAAATCACCGGCCACCACGGCGTTCCCGGTGTTCCGGCACTGGTCCAGTGCGATGCCACCGTAGTGCTGCCAGGTGCCGTACCCGACCGCGGCGACCGGGGCCGGCGGGTGCACGGCGGCCAGCACCGGCCCGTCCCCGGAGACCGGTTCCACCCGCACCGCGCCGAGCATCATGTACGGGGCCGCCACCTGCCGGTAGCCGCCGAGGCCCTCGGCCACCAGCAGGCTGGTGGTCTGGGTCGGGCCGGTGCCGTCGGAGCCGTGGAACACCTGGTACCGGAGTCCCTGTGCCGCGAGCAGTTCCGCCGCCCGGCGGGCCGTCACGGCCGGTGTCTCCGGCAGCGCCACCACGTCCGCCCCGGCCGCGACGACCAGGCCGGAGATCTGCTCGGCCGTCGTCGCGCTGTGCAGCGTGTTGAACGAGACCACCGTCAGGTCGGCCGCTGTCGTGGTGTCCGGGGCGGCCGACCAGCCGCGGGCCAGCACGATGCCGCCCTGCACCAGGGCGAGGGCCAGCAGCGTGCCGGTGGACACCAACCGGATCCACGGCCGTCCGGTGCGCGGCAGCAGCAGCGTGGCCGCACCGACCACCGCCGCACCCAGCAAGCCCAGCGCGGTCAGCCCGCGGAAGGAGACGGCGTGCAGGTAGCCCGGAGTGCCGGCCAGGCCCACCGCGTCCGGGTCGACGGTGAGCACCGCGGCCAGCAGTCCGGCACCGACCGGCAGCCAGGCCCACCGGCGCCACCGGCGGGACGTCCGGGGTGCGGCGGTCTCCCCGTGGGCGGTCCCGGTCATACGTCCAGCGTGCCCGACCCCGGGTGATCCCGGTGTGGGAATCGGGCACCGGCCGGTGTGATGTCCGGCGGGTCGTGCTGGGATCATGCTCGGCAGCGACCGGTCGGCGGTCGGGGACCGGAGGATCACGTGACCGATCAGGAACTGCTCGCCGCCGCGGTGTCCGCCGCCCGCCAGGGTCTCGCCGAGGGCGGTATCCCGATCGGCGGTGCGCTGGTGGTGGACGACGAGGTGGTCGCGATCGGCTGGAACAAGCGGGTGCAGCTGGGCAGCGCCATCCGGCACGGCGAGACCGACTGCCTGGAGAACGCCGGCCGGCTGCCCGCCTCGGTCTACGCCCGCGCCACCATGGTGACCACGCTGTCCCCGTGCGACATGTGCACCGGCGCGATCCTGCTCTACAAGATCCCGCGCGTGGTCATCGGCGAGAACCGTACGTTCCTGGGCGGAGAGGAGCTGCTGCGCAGTCGCGGCGTGGACGTGGTGGTGCTCGACGACTCGGAGTGCGTGCAGATGATGACCGACTTCATCGCGGCCGAGCCGAGCCTGTGGAACGAGGACATCGGCGTCCAGGACTGACGTCCGTGACTGATCGGGCCGGGTCTGATCGGGAAGGGGGGACTCAGCCGCCCAACGTGGACAGCCAGAGCTGCGCGTAGCGCGGGCCGTCGACGGCGAGTGCGACGTCGACACCCGTGGCGCGCAACGGGTTCGGGTCGGTGCTGTGGTCCCCGGCCCAGGTCCGGCGGTCGACCAGGGTCTGCCCGCGGGCAGGCCCGGAGTCCAGCACCACCTGTACCGGCAACAGCTGCGTGGTCAGTCCGTCCGGGTCCGCCACCGCGCACACCGTGCCGGCGTCGCCGATGGTGGCGCCGTCGCGGCCGAAGGTGCGGGCGGAGAACCGGAGCAACCGGCCGGCCAGCTGGGCGGCCGGATCGGGCAGGGCGGCCAGCCGGTCCGCCTCGTCGACCGTGACCACGACGTCCTCGAAGACGTCGAGACCGTACATGGTGACCGGGATGTCGAGCTCGCCGGCGGCGCGCAGCGCCACCGCGGCGGCCTCCGGGTCGTGCCAGATGTTGAACTCCGCCGCAGCGGTGGCGTTGCCGCGGCCGGCCGAGCCGCCCATGAACAGGATCCGCTCGATGCCGGGTGCGACCTCTGGGTGGGTGCGCAGCAGCAGGGCGATGTTGGTGAGCGGCGCGCTGGGCACCAGGGTGATGCGCTCGCCGATGCCGATGGCGGTCATCAGCACCTGGTGCAGCAGCTGCACGGCCGTCGACGACGACGCCCGCCGGTCGCTGGGCCGGGAGAACCCGCCGAGGCCGTCGGCGCCGTGCACGTGCCCGGCGTGCTCCGGGTCGACCAGCAGCGGGTGGGTGGCGCCGCGGGCCACCGGGATCTCCGGGGCACCGGCCGCGTCCAGCACGTACAGCGTGTTGCGGACCACCTGGTCGACCGGGGCGTTCCCGGTCACGCAGGTCACCGCCCGCAGGTCGATGTCCGGGCTGCGCACCGCGAAGAGCAGGGACAGGGCGTCGTCGATGCCGGTGTCGACGTCCATCACCACCGGTGTCGGGCTCATCGGCGGGCGGCGGCCTCGGCGAGGCGCTGCTGCCGGCGCTGCCAGCGCTGCGCCAGGATCACCGCGGCCACCGCGCCGAAGGCGATCGGCACGATCCACAGGTACCAGGCGGCCTGCAGGGTGAACACGGTCAGGAAGGTGAAGAAGAACAGCATCACGCTGACCAGCAGGACGTGTGTGGAGCGGGGGACGCGGGCTTCCGGCGGCGTGGGGTTCGACACCCCACCAGCTTGCCACCATCCGCGGGAGATATATCGCTCCCGTAGCGCGACCGACACCAGCACCCCCCGGTCGCCGCCTAGCGTCGGTGGCATGCGGATCCTGGTCGTCAACTGCAACACCTCGGCCGGGATGACGGCCGCCATCGGCGATGTCGCGCGGGCAGCGGCTTTGCCCGGGACCCGGGTCGTCGCCGTGGAGCCGTCCTGGGGGGTCTCCTCCGCCGAGGGTTTCTACGAGAGCTTCATCTCCGCCGCCGCCGTGCTGGATCTGCTGGCGACCACCGAGGAGAGCTTCGACGCCGTGGTGATGGCCGGATTCGGCGAGCACGGCCGGGAGGGTGCGCGGCAGCTGCTGGACGTGCCGGTGGTCGACATCACCGAGGCCGCAGCGGCTCTCGCGGTCCTGGTGGGTCACCGGTTCGGCGTGGTCACCACGGCACCGACCGCCGTCGCCGGGATCGAGCACTCGCTGGCCACGGCCGGCGTCGCCGGGCGGTGCGCGGGCATCCGCGCCACCGCCATCGGCGTGCTGGACCTGCACGGTGACCTCGACCGCACCGCGGCGGCGCTGATCGCCGGCGGCCGCGAGCTGATCGCCGCCGGAGCCGACGCGCTGGTCCTCGGCTGTGCCGGGATGGCCGGGCTGGACCTGGAGCTCGAGCGCGCGCTCGGTGTCCCGGTGATCGACGGGGTGGCCGCCGCCGTCGCGCTGTGCGAGTCGCTGGTCCGGCTGGGCAAGACGACCAGCAAGGCCGGTCCGTACACCCGCCCCGACCTGCTCAAGGACCGGCCGGGGTGGCCGGTCGGGCTGCACCGACCGGTGCCGGTCGACGCCTGAGTCTCCAACGGCCTGGACTTATATAAGTCTGAGGTTCTAGTGTGGTGCGGGTGCGGCGGATGCCGCATCATCGGCTCGCCCACCGAGAGGACCGACCATGCAGCTCGACGGACTCCTGCAGCGCCGCGACGGTGCCCCCAGCGCGACCTTCGTCCGGGAGTACCGGACCACCGCCGCCGACCTGTGGTCGGCGGTGACCGACCCGGCCCGGATCGCCCGCTGGTTCGCCCCGGTCGGCGGTGACCTCCGCGCCGGCGGCGACTACGAGATCGACTTCGGTCCCGGCAACCGGACCCACGGCACCGTGCTGGCCTGCGACGACGGCGGCTACCGGATCAGCTGGTTGGTCGAGGGCCGTCCGCTGGGCGAGGTCGAGGTCCGCATCCGGGACGCGGCCGGCGGGTCGGAGCTGGCCGTGATGCACACCCTGCTGCCCGAGGACCAGTGGATCGGCTACGCCGCCGGCTGGCACGCCCACCTCGACTCCCTCGGCGCAATACTCGATCCCACCACGCCGGAGTCCGCGGGCGAGTTCGACTGGGACAGCACCTTCTCCGCCGTACTGCCCGGCTACCGGGCCCTGGCCGCGCAGGTCTGAGCACCCCCTCGCCGCAGCAACACCCTCACCGCAGCAACATTCTCACCGCAGCAACACCTTCACCGGAGCAACACCGACACGACACCCGCAGGTGGTACCCCCGACCGATTCGCGGCCGACAGTCCCGGGGTGTGACGACCATCGAGATGGTGCCGGGCACGTACCCGGGAACTGCGTCTGCCGGTGGCTACCGGCTGGGCCTGGCCGCTGTTCGCAGCGATGTGCTGGCCGTGTGCGAACTGCGGGACCAGGTGTTCCGCATCGAAGGGGGAGCGCGGACCCCCGGCCCCGAGGGTTTCGACATCGACGACTTCGACGACATCTGCGACCACCTGGTGGTCTGGTGGTCGCCGGACGGCATCCGGCCCGAGATCCCGGTGGCCACCTACCGTCTGCTGCCACCGGGGCAGAACCACCGGCGCCCGCGGCACGCCGGCCTGTACGGGTCCGGGGAGTTCGACCTGCGCCCGCTGGACGGGTTGCTGGAGTGGACGGTCGAGGCCGGCCGGGCCTGTGTCCACCCGGATCACCGCAGTGCCACGGCGATCTCGCTGCTCTGGCGGGGGATCGCCCGGTACATGGCCGGTGCCGGCCACCGGTACCTGCTGGGCTGCGCCTCCTTCCACGTCGAGGACGGCGGGCGGGCGGCCGCGGCGTTCGCCGACCTGGCCGCCCTCGGCCACCGGGCGCCGACCGCGCTGCACTGCACACCGCGCCGGCCGTTCCCGATGGCCGGGATCCCGGCCGCCTCCCGCGCCGAGGTGCCACCGCTGGTGCGCGGGTACCTGCGGCTGGGCGCCCAGGTGTGCGGCGCGCCGGCCTGGGACGAGGACTTCGGCACGGCCGACTTCCTGATGCTGCTGGATCTCCAGCAGACCGACCAGCGCTACCTGCGGCGCTTCCTGGGGCCGATCCGTTGACCCGCACCGCGTCCCGGCCGGCACCGCCGTGCCGGCGTGCCGCGTGCACGGCCGACTGCGCCGGCCACCCCGGCGCGACGGTCGGCCCGGTCACCCGGGCCCGCCGCTGGTGCGCGCTCGCGGTGGCGCTGGCGGTCGGGCTCACCTGGCTCGGTCTGGTGCTCGCCGTCCCGGGGCCGGGGCGCATCCGCCGGACCGCGCGGGCCCGCACCCGCGGATCCCGCTGGGTGCTGCGTGCCCTCGGCGTGCGCCGGGAGGTCACCGGCGCGCCCCGCAGCGGGCCGTCGCTGGTCGTCGGCAACCATCTGTCGTTCCTCGACATCCTGGCCTTGTCGGCCGGTGCGCCGATGTTGATGGTCGCCAAATCGGAGGTGGCCGGCTGGCCGGTCATCGGCTGGGCGGCGCGCAGCAGCGGCAGCATCTTCCTGCGCCGGGACAGCCTGCACGACCTGCCGCGCACCGTCGATGACATCACTGCGGCCCTGCGCTCCGGCCACCGGGTGCAGGTCTTCCCGGAGGGCACCACCCGCTGCGGCACCGCCCTGGATCCCTTCCGCCGGGCCGCTTTCCAGGCCGCGATCGATGCCGCGGTGGTGGTCAGCCCGGTGACGGTGCGCTACCGGGATGCGAGCGGGGCGTCCACCGCGGCGGCGTTCGTCGGCGACGAGTCGCTGCTGCGGTGCCTGCGCCGGGTGGTGGCCAGCCGCGAGCTGGTCGCCGAGATCCACTGGCTGGTACCGGTGCCGGCCATTGCGGGCACCGGCCGGCGGGCGGTGGACCGACGCACGGTCACCACGCTGGTGGAGTCGGCCGTCGCCCGGGATCTCGGGATCCCGGTGCTGCACCGGGATGTCGCCCGGCGCGGACGACCGGGACTACGCGTCCTGCCCGGCGCACCGCGCGCAGCGGCCGCGGTAGATGACCTCCGCCGCCTCGACGACGAAGCCGCCGGCCTCGCCGCCGGGTGACGGCGGCGGTACCGGGAGGGCGGGGACGTCGAAGATGGCGCCGCACCCGGTGCAGACCAGGTGGTGGTGCTCGGTGTGCACGTTCGGGTCGTACCGGGTGATGCGGTCGCCGACGCTGACCGCGAGCAGCTCGCCCGCGTCCACCAGCTCGCCCAGGGTGTTGTACACGGTCGCCCGGCTGATGTCCGGCAGCACGGCGACGGCCTGCTCCAGCACGTCGTCGGCGGTCAGATGCACGTGCTGCGACGCGCTCACGTCGAACAGTGCACTGATCACCCGGCGCTGCGGGGTCATCCGCCAGCCACGGGTGGTCAGCCGCTCGGTCAGGGTGGGCACGGGTCCAGGATAGGTGACCGGTCCGGGGACACCCGGCACAATCCACGGGTGACCACCACCCGGCCGCCCGTGAGGGACAGCGCGCAGCGGTTCTTCCTCGACCGTGGGCTGCCGCTGGTGCTGACACCGCGGGTGCGGGCGTACCGGATCGTGCGCCGCAGCAGCTCGTTCGTCGCCGCGCTGGCGGTGCTGGAACTGGTCGCGATCCTGATGTTCGGGATCTTTGACGTGCCCGACGAGGAGTACGACCGCCGACTGGGCTCGTCCGGCTGGCTGACCCTGCTCTGGATCCTCATCGGCGCCTCGGTGGTGGTGCCGCCGCTGGTCGGCGCGCTGGTCGCCCGGATGACCCGGGGCCCGGCCGGTGGCTGGGTGGCGCCGGTGGTGGTGGTCACCATGGCGGTGCTGGTGCCGGTCGTCGGGTCGCTGGTGGTGGACGGGGAGGTCGGCGCCGATCTGCTGCCGGTGATCGGCCTGCACCTGCTCGCCGACGTCCTGGTGGTGCTGATGAACTACCTCGGCGCCGGGTCGGTGCTCTGGTGGGCGGCCCGCTTCGCCTGGCGGCAGCTCGGCGCGCTGGGCACCATGGGCGGCCGGGCACTGCCGCTGGTGATGCTGACCGTGGTGGTGTTCTTCACCGGCGAGCTCTGGCAGTGGGCGGCCACCGCGGACCGGGCGGTCGTCTGGCGGACGACCGCCTTCCTGGCCGCCATCGCCCTGGCCTTCATGATCACCCAGCTGCGCGACGAGCTGCGTGGGATCCGCCGCCGGCTGCGCACCGAGGGCGAGGCCGAGCGGATCCTGGTCCGCACCCCGATGGCGTCCATGCCGGTGCCACCCACCCGCCCGCCGATGTTGTTCCGGGAGAAGGTCAACGTGCTCGGCGTGCTGCTGGTGGCGCAGGCCATCCAGGTGGTGCTGTTCACGGTGGTGGTGCTGGTGCTCTTCGTCGTACTGGGCGCGATCATGCTGCCGACCGCGATCGTGGAGACCTGGTCCGGCGCGACGGCGGCCCCGGGCACCTGGTTCGGGTTGCGGCTGCCGGTGCCGAACTCGCTGGTCCACATGGCGTTGTTCATCGCTGTGCTGTCGGGCCTGTACTTCACCGTGCACAGCAGCACCGATGCCCAGTACCGCGCCCAGTTCTTCGTCCCGCTGATCGACGACGTCGCGGTCAGCCTCGCCGCCCGTGACGTCTACCTGACCAGCTGGCGCAGCTCCCCGCCGGGTTGAGCCTGGAGTGTCCGCCGCGCATGTCGAAGGGCGCCCGCGGAGCGCCTACCCTGGGAGGGCCATGACCTATCTCGACCACGCCGCCACCACCCCGGTCCTGCCGGAGGTGGTCGCCGCTGTCGCCGAGGCCATGTCGACCTGCGGCAACGCCTCGTCCCTGCACTCCTCGGGGCGGGCCGCCCGGCGGCGGGTGGAGGAGGCCCGGGAGTCGATCGCCCGGGACCTCGGCGCCCGGCCCAGCGAGGTGGTCTTCACCTCCGGCGGGACCGAGTCGGACAACCTGGCGGTCGCCGGTATCCACCGGGCGCGCCGGGCTGCCGACCCGCGCCGGACCCGGCTGCTGCTGGCCGCCGTCGAGCACCACGCGGTGCTGGACGTCGCGGAGCAGCTGGAGCGCGCCGGGGAGGCCCGGATCGGCTGGCTCGAGGTGGACGACTACGGCCGGGTGCACGCCGACACCCTCGCCGCCGCGATCGCCGAGAACCCGGACGACGTCTCGCTGGTCAGCGTCATGTGGGCGAACAACGAGGTCGGCACCGTCAACCCGATCCGCGAGCTGGCCGGAGTGGCCCACCGGCACGGCATCCCGCTGCACACCGACGCGGTGCAGGCGCTGGGTCAGCTGCCGGTCGACTTCGGTCGCAGCGGCGCCGACGCGCTGACCGTCACCGCGCACAAGATCGGTGGCCCGACCGGGGTCGGCGCGCTGCTGCTGCGTCGGGAGCAGGCCGTCGCGCCGCTGCTCTTCGGCGGCGGCCAGGAGCGCGGGATCCGCTCCGGCACACTCGATGTCGCCGGCATCACCGGCTTCGCCGTGGCCGTCCGGGACGCGGTGGCGCACCAGCCGCAGCGGGCGGCCCTGCTGGCGGCCCTGCGTGACGACCTGATCCACCGGGCCTCGACCGCGGTGGCCGGTGTCGCGCTCTCCGGTGATCCCGGACTCGGCCTGGTCGACGGGGCACCGTCCCGGCTGCCGGGCAACGCCCACCTGCGGTTCACCGGTTGCGAGGCGGACTCGCTGCTGATGCTGCTCGACGCCCGCGGGATCGAGTGCTCGACCGGCTCGGCCTGCACCGCCGGGGTGGCCCGCCCGTCCCACGTGCTGCTGGCGATGGGGCTGGAGGAGGACAGGGCCCGTGGGGCCCTGCGCTTCTCGCTCGGGCACACCTCGACGCAGGCCGATGTGGACGCGGTCATCGACGCGCTGCCGGCGGTGGTCGAGCGCGCCCGGGCGGCGGGCGCGCTGATCCGCCGATGAAGGTGCTGGCCGCGATGAGCGGCGGGGTGGACTCGGCGGTGGCCGCCGCACTGGCGGTGGAGGCCGGGCACGAGGTGACCGGCGTGCACATGGCGCTGTCCCGGCAGCCCGGCACGCTGCGCACCGGCTCCCGCGGCTGCTGCACGATCGAGGACGCCCATGACGCCCGCCGGGTCGCCGATCATCTCGGCATCCCCTTCTACGTCTGGGATTTCAGCGCGGAGTTCGCTGAGGACGTGGTGGCCGACTTCCTCTCCGAGTACGCCGCCGGCCGCACCCCGAACCCGTGCCTGCGGTGCAACGAGAAGATCAAGTTCGCCGCGCTGCTGGACCGGGCGATCGCCCTCGGCTTCGACGCGGTCGCCACCGGGCACCACGTCCGGCTGGTCGACGGGGTGCTGCACCGCTCGGTCGACGCCGCCAAGGACCAGTCCTACGTGCTGGCCGTGCTCACCCGGGAGCAGTTGGCGCACACCATGTTCCCGCTCGGCGAGCTGACCAAGGAGCGGGTGCGGGAGCTGGCCGCGGAGCGCGGCTTCGCGGTGGCCGGCAAGAAGGACTCGTACGACATCTGCTTCATCCCGGAGGGCGACACCCGCGGCTACCTGCGCGAGAAACTGGGCGAGCGGCCGGGTGTCGTGGTCGACGCCGCATCCGGCGAGGAGCTGGCCCGGCACGACGCGTTCTACGGCTACACCATCGGCCAGCGCAAGGGTCTGGGCCTCGGCCGGCCGGCCGCCGACGGGAAGCCACGGTTCGTGCTCGGCATCGAACCGGTCTCCGGCACGGTGACCGTGGGCCCGGTGGACGGACTGGACGTCGACTCGCTGACCGGCGAGCGGATCGTCTTCTCCACCGGCGCCGCACCCGAGTTCCCGCTGCGCACGGTCGCCCAGCTGCGTGCGCACGGCGCCACCGTGCCGGCGGTCGCCGATCTCGTCGACGGCCGGCTGCAGGTGCGGCTGGACGCGAAGATGCGCGGCATCGCCCCCGGCCAGACCGTGGTGCTCTACGACCCGCAGGACCGCTACGTCATCGGCGCCGCCACCATCGTGCGGGCGGCATGACCGACCGCGCCTGGTCCTCCGGCGGCGTTGCCACCGGTGTCGGATCGCTGCCCGGCACGTCCGCCGACGAGGCCGCCCGCACGGTGGCCGGCGAACTGCCCGACCTGCCGCACCTGGCGGAACTGCCCGGCCGTGGTGCGGGCGCCGACATGATCGGCCGGGCGGTGGGCCTGCTGGTCGACGTGTACGGGGAGGTCGTGCCGAGCGGCTGGCGGATCAGCCGCCGGCCCGGCCGTGACGTGCAGCGGGCGCAGGACTACCTGGCCTGGGACCTGGACGCCGCCGAGCAGCACTACGCCGGCGCGGCATGGGTGAAGGTCCAGGTCTGCGGGCCGTGGACGCTGGCCGCCGGGATCGAACTGCCGTCGGGCAACCGCGCCCTGCTGGACCTCGGCGCGGTGACCGACCTGTCCGCCTCGCTGGCGGAGGGCCTGACGCAGCAGCTCACCGAGCTGACCCGGCGACTGCCCGGCACCCGGTTCGTGGTGCAGGTCGACGAGCCCGGCCTGCCGGCGGTCCTGGCCGGGAGCCTGCCCACCGCCTCCGGTTTCGGCACCGTCCGGTCGATCGACCGGGCCACGGCGGGACCGGTGCTGCAGGACTTCGTGTCGGCCATCGGTGAGCACCCGGTCGTCGCGCACTGCTGCCACCCGCAGATCCCGATCGACCTGTTGAGAGCGGCCGGGGTGCAGGCGATCTCGCTGGACGTCACCGCGCTCGGCAGCTCCGCCGGCCGGCTCGACCCGGTGGGCGAGGCGCTGGAGGCCGGCACCGTGCTGCTGGCCGGCCTGCTCCCGGGCGTCGCCCCTGTCGGACCCGCCGTGCCGCTCCGGCAGTGGGCCGGACCGCTGCTGGACCTGTGGAACCGGCTGGGTCTGCCGCGCAAGGACCTCGCCGGAGTCGTCCCGACGCCCACCTGCGGGCTGGCCGGAGCCGCCCCGGAGTGGGCACGGACCGCCATGCACACCGTCGCCGAGCTCGGCCGCGCTCTGCAGGATCTGCCCGAGGGCTGGTAGCCCGGCGCTTCAGCCCTCCAGCGCCGCGTACACCGCGGTGAGGTGGTCGTCGCTGCGCGGCCCGCCGATCAGCCCGGCGCCCATCCTGTTCGGGACGTAGACGAAGGTCATCCGCTGGTCCAGGTCCATGATCGCCAGCGAGCCACCCCAGCCGCCCCAGAAGCAGATCCGGCGGTCCGGTCGCTGCGCCACCGTCGCCGGCAGCGGCAGCCCGGGGAGGGGGAGCGCGTACCCGATGCCCCAGCGCAGCGGCATCCCGAGGATCACGTCGGTGCCGTTGGCCTGTTCGCGGAAGATCAGCCCGATGGTCTCCGGGGACAGCCACCGCTGCCCGTCGATCCTGCCGCCGTTCGGGATCGCGGACAGGATCGTCGCGATGCCGCGGGCGGTGCCGTGGCCGTTGAGCGCACCCATGTCGGCGGCCCGCCAGGCGTCGGTGTTGGCGTCCTCGGCGGTGGAGGCAGGGCCGGTCATCGACTTGTAGGCGGGCTGTCCTGGTCCATCCCGGAGATGTCGAAGGGCAGTGGTGGTGGCGGCACGATGTCCGCGATGCGCGAACGGTCCTCGGGCCGGGCGCCGATGCCGAAGTCGGCGCCGAGCGGGCCGGCGATCCGCTCCGCGACGAACTCGCGCAGCGGCAGACCGCTGACCCGGCGCACGATCTCGCCGAGCAGGTGACCCTGGGTGTTGCCGTGGTACCCGGAGGCGGAGCCGGGGGTCCACCACGGCGCCTGGGCCGCCAGCAGTGCGACGGAGCCTGCGCGGTCGTACATGTCGGCGGTGGTGAAGGGCCGGCGTTCCCAGCCGGAGACGCCCGAGGTGTGGCCCATCACGTGCCGCACCAGCACCTGTTCCTTGCCGGCCGCGGCGAACTCCGGCCAGTAGGCGGCCACCGGTGCGTCGACGTCGAGCAGCCCCTGTTCGACGAGCAGCAGCATCGCCAGGTTGGTGACGGTCTTGGTCGTCGACCAGACGTTGGTGATGGTGTCCTCGGACCACGGCACCGTGCGGGCGGGATCCCGGTGCCCGCCCCACAGGTCGACCACCACCTCGTCGCCGATCCGCACGTGCAGGCCGGCGCCGAGGTCGTCGCCGGAGTCCAACCGGGCCCGGAAGCTGTCCCGGACCGCGGAGAAGCGTTGATCGGTGCTGCCGTGCAGCGGTGCCGTGCCGGTGTCCATGCTGCTTCCCTTCAGGCCAGCGAGCGGAAGGTGCTGCCGTGGAACACCAGTGGCGTCTCGGCGGCGTTGGCGCGCATGCGGTGGATCCGCAGCAGCACGATGGTGTGGTCACCGGCGGGCAGCTCCGACTCGATCGAGCACTCCATCCAGGCCGCGGCGTCGCGGACCAGGACGGCGCCGGTGTCGGTGGTCTCCCGGTCGACCCCGGCGAACCGGTCGCCGTTCTTCGCCGACAGCGACCGGCAGGCCGCGTCGTGCCCGGCGGCCAGCACGCTGACCCCGATCCGCGCGCCGCCGCGCAGCTTCGGCCACGTGGTGGAGGTGTCCTGCACACAGACCGAGACCAGCGGGGGCGACACCGACACCGAGGTGAACGAGCTCGCCGCCATCCCCACCTCGGCGCCGTCGATCTCGGCGCACAGGGCGGTGACCCCGGACGGGAAGCAGCCGTAGACCTGTCGCAGCACCAGCGGATCGCCGGCCGGTGCGTGCAGCTCGATGAGCGTCGAGGGGGTCACTGCGCACTCACCGGTTCCGCGGCGGGCCAGTAGGTGTCGCGCAGCTTGCGCTTGTAGAGCTTGCCGGTGGGCAGCCGGGGCAGCTCGTCCACGAAGTCGATGCTGCGCGGGCACTTGAACCGGGCCAGCGCGGACCGGCAGTGGTCGATGAGTGCCTTCTCGGTCGCCGGGCCGGCCTCGATCCCGTCCACCAGCTGCACGACACCCTTGACGGCCTCGCCCTTGTCGTCGTCCGGCACGCCGATCACCGCGGCGTCCATCACCCACGGGTGGGAGACCAGCAGGTTCTCCACCTCCTGCGGGTAGATGTTGACCCCGCCGGAGATGATGACGAACGCGTGCCGGTCGGTGAGGTAGAGATAGCCGTCCTCGTCCAGGTAGCCGATGTCGCCGACCATGGTCATGGTCCCGCTGGGATGCCGTGCGGCGGCGGTCTTCTCCGGGTCGTTGAGGTACTCGAAGTTGCTGTTGCCGCCTCGGAACCAGATCGTGCCCGGCACCCCGGGCGGGCAGGGGCGGCCGTCGTCGTCGAGGATCACCGCCTCGCCGAGGATCGGCCGGCCGACGGTGCCGGGGTGCGCCAGCCACTCCTCGGGGCCGCAGCCGGTGATCCCGTTCGCCTCGGTGGCTCCGTAGTACTCGTAGATGACCGGGCCCCACCACTCGAGCATCGCCTGCTTCACCGGCATCGGGCACGGAGCGGCGCCGTGCACGACCGCCTCCAGGGTGGACAGGTCGTAGCGCTCGCGGATCACCGCCGGCAGCTTGAGCAGCCGGGAGAACATGGTGGGCACCACCATGGAATGGGTCACCCCGAACTGCTGCACCAGCGCGAGATAGGTCTCGGCGTCGAACTTCTCCATCACCACCGAGGTGCCGCCCAGACGCAGTGCGATGGCCACGCTGGACTGCGGTCCGGAGTGGTAGAGCGGGGCGGGGGAGAGGAAGACCATGCCACCCTCGCGCAGGTGGAACACCTGCCGACCGAAGGCCTCGATGTCGAGCATCTCGCCGGGATCCCGGTCCGGCAGGCCGCGGACGATCGCCTTCGGCACACCGGTGGTGCCGGAAGAGTAGAACATCGGCGTGCCGAGACGCTCGTCGGGGACCGGGGTGTCGGGGAACGGGGCGACCGCCGCGGCGTACGGCTCGAAGCCGTCCGTCGGTGCGTCGACGTCCAGCATGATCCACCGCCGCACCGCCGGGCAGAGCGCCGGCAGGTCGGCCGCCACCTCACGCTTCGCCCTCGAGGAGAGCACCAGCAGGGCACCGGAGTCGTTGACGATGTAGGCGGCCTCGGCAGCGGAGAGGAAGGCGTTGATCGGGGTGTAGTACAGCCCGGTGCGCTCCGCGGCGGACATCGCCACCAGCAGCTCGATGTGGTTCTCCACCAGGAAGGCGACGTGGTCCTTGCGCCGCAACCCCATGTCGCGGAACAGGTGCGCCAGCCGGTTCGCCCGGCGGTCCAGCTCGGCGAAGCTCAGCGTCTCGCCGCTGCCGGCCATGATGATCGCCGGCCGGTCCGGCGTGGTCCTGGCATGTTCACCCGGGTACATGGTGCTCTCCCTTCACCGCAGCGGCCGGAGGAACTCGGCGGCCGCCCAGCCGCCCTCCGGTCCGACGAAGTCGACGGTCATCTGCGCCATCCGGACCCGGCGGTCCTCGGTGGCCTGGGTGACCGGCACCAGGTGCCGGATGGTGCCGTCGAGCACCATCATCGGCAGACCCTGCGCCCGCAGGGTGGCCCGGTAACGCCCGTTCCAGGTCGCTTCGCCGGCGTAGTCGGTGACGACGGTGAACGCGGTGATCGGGTGCAGCACGTTGTCGGCGGTGACCACCACGCCGCCCACGGAACGTGCACCGGAGTCCTCGGTCTCGCTGTAGGCGGTGACCCGGGTCCCGTCGGCGAAATACGCACAGAGCCACTCGCCGGTGAACGAGGCCCACTCCCGCGGTCCCCAGGAGTGGTCGCGCATGGCGGTGACCCGGTCCAGGCCCCAGGTCCTCGACCCGACGGTGATCTCGCCGCTGATCTCGCCGAACTGCTCGTAGTGGTCGGCAGCGATCACCGAGCCGCCCGGCGTGCAGTCACCGAGCTGGTCGGGGTCGGTGACGAACAGCGGGCTGGTGGCCTCGAAAGTCAGGTCGATGGTGCACTTCTCGGCCGGGCTGTTCTTCAGCACGATCCGCGGGCGGTCGGCCATCAGGGCCGGGGTGGCGATCCGCGCGACGCTGTTCGAGTACCGCACCGACACCGTGCGGGTCGGTGTCTTGACGACGAATTCCAGTCCCTGGCTGGCGAAGTCGTCGTTCGTGGCGTTCTGCTCCCGCCCGGCGCGGAAGGCGATCGCGCCGCCCGGCAGGGTCAGCTGCACCGAGGCCTCCTTGTACCCCAGTCCCGGTCGGTTGCCGACCCGCAGCAGGCCGCCGATCTGGGCCACCGGATCCACGAAGTTCAGGTAGTAGCTCTCGTTCCAGTTCCCGATCCCGGAGCCGTCGTGCGTCTCCTCCGCATCGGCGCCGTACTTGCAGGAGGTCCACACCTGCTGGTCCCGCTCATCCATCGCCACTCCTGTCGGCAGCATTGCCCACTTGCGTCGAAGTGAAGGCTAGTTCCGGCCATGCAGATGGTCAACATGCCATTTCATCAGTACTGTTCGCCGTACTGTTAGTTTCAGTTCTGATCAGTAGTGCCGGTGGCACGAGGGGAGAGCGCGACGATGCAGGACACGGCGGACGGGCAGTGCGGCCCGGTGGCGCTGGTGACCGGCGCCGGCCGGGGGATCGGCCGGGCGGTGGCCGAGAAGCTGGCCGCCGAGGGCTGCCGCATCGTGGTGAACGACCTGGACCCGGGCCCGGCGCAGGAGGTGGCCGACGGCATCGTCGCCCGCGGCGGCCGGGCGGTGGTCTGCGCCGGATCGGTGACCGGCCATGACTTCCCGGACCGCTTCGTGGGAGCCGCGGTGCAGGCGTTCGGCGGGGTGGACATCATCGTCAACAATGCCGGATACACCTGGAACGCGTACCTGGGGGCCATGTCCGACGAGCAGTGGGACACGCTGATCGAGGTGCACCTGACCGCACCGTTCCGGATCCTGCGGGCCGCCCAGCCGGTGATCCGCGCGGCGGTGAAGGCCGAGCAGGCGGCCGGGGTCCCGGTGCCGTGCCGCAAGGTGGTGAACGTGTCGTCGATCGTCGGCACGGCCGGCAGCGCGAGCCAGGCCAACTACTCCTCCGCCAAGGCCGGGCTGCTCGGCCTCACCCGCACCCTGGCCAAGGAGTGGGGCCGGTACAACGTGACGGTGAACGCGGTCGCCTTCGGCATCATCACCACCCGGCTGACCACCGCGGTCGGCGCCGACAGCACCACCGAGGTGGGTGGCCGTCCGGTCACCGTGGGCGCCACCGAGAGCATCCTGTCCGTCCTGGAGAGCGGCGCCTCGGCGGCGCCGCTGGGGCGGGCCGGCACCCCGGAGGAGGCAGCCGGCGCGGTGTGGCTGCTCTGTTCCCCGGAGTCGTCCTACGTGACCGGTCAGGTCCTCGAGTGCGCCGGCGGGCTGCAGTCGGTGTGAACCCGCACCGGATCCCCGCAGGCCTGGTGGCAGACTCAGCACCGAGGACGGTGGGGACGCACCGGGCACCGGCCCGGACCGCACGCGGGACGGGAGGGTCGACGCCAGTGGCTGCACCGACGCCCGGCACCGACCGGCGGTCACGGCGCCGCGTGCAGCTGATGGACGCCTCCGCGCGGTTGTTCCAGGAGTTCGGCTACCACAACGTCAGCATGGACGACATCGCGGTCGCGGTCGGGCTGACCGGTCCGGCGCTGTACCGGCACTTCCGCAACAAGCACGACATCCTGGCGCAGGCGCTGTTCGCGCAGCTCGACCTGGTCGCCGGGGTGGCGTCGCGCAGCCTGACGGTGGACGGCACCGGCGCCGAACGGCTGGACCTCTACTTCGCCGACCTGGCCGCGCTGGTGGTCGACGTGGAGGAGGCACTGCTCTGGAAACGGGAGCGGCGGCACCTGGCGGGGGACGAGCAGCAGCAGTTCCGCCGGCAGCTGCGCAGCGTGCTGGCCGACACGGTGCGGATCATCCGCGGCGCCCGCCCCGATCTCGAGGAACCGGACGCCGTGCTGCTCGGCTGGGTGGTGCTCTCCGTGTTCTCCAACGCCAGGCACTACCGGGCCCAGCTGGACCCCACCACGCTGTCCCGGGTGCTGATCGCCATGGGCAGGTCCGTGGTGATGACCGACCTGAGCACCGCCCACGACGACGCCGGTACCCCGCCGGTCGATCTGGAGCGCCGGCCCGCGGGCCGGCGGGACCGGATCCTGCACGCAGCGGCGCGGCTCTTCGATTCCTCGGGGTACTACGCGGTCGGCATCGAGGACATCGCCGCGGCCGCCGCCGTCTCGATCGCCAGTGTGTACCAGCACTTCTCGAGCAAGGCCGAGCTGCTGCAGCTGATGCTCTCCCGCGGCGCCGACGGCATCAACTACGTGACCGCGCACCGGCTGGCCTGGGCGGCCGACGCCCAGGACGCGCTCTGGACGATCCTGGACACCTATCTCGAGCTGGCGCTGGGCCCGCACCGGCGACTGCTCGGCATCCTCACCGCGGACGTCATCTACCTGCCGACGGAGACGCAGCAGGCGCTGCAGCGCACCGAGCGCGAGTACCTCGACGAGTGGACGGCCGCGCTGCTCGCGGTTCGGCCGGAACTGCCGGCGACCGAGGCACCAGCCCTGGTCCGCACCACCCTCGCGCTGATCAACGAGACCACCCAGATCCCGGCCATGCGGGACCGCCCGCACATCCGCAGCGAGCTCCGGTCCATCTCCCTGTCGGTCCTGCACAGCTGAAAACCATCCCTCACTGTCGTCTGTGATGCGGTGCCTTGGTGGCAGAACCAGGATTCACGTAGGCTGGAGGGCGGAAGAGAGGCGACCGACGATGACCGCTACCACCCCGCCGGCCCCGGTGCCGGAGTTCCTCGACGACCTGGCCGGCACGGTGCAGCGGGAGTGGGGAGCGGACGGGCCGGTCCGGTTGACCGGGGTGGACCGCCGTAGCGAGGGCAACTCGTGGGAGACCTATCTCGCGACCGTGGAGTGGTCGACGGACGGACGGCCGCGGCGGACGCCGATCGCCGTCAAGCGGCAACCGGTCGCCGGGATCGTCGGCGACTACGACGTCGACCGGGAGGTCGTCCTGCTGGCCGCCGCCGCCCGGTCCGGTTGCCCGGTACCCCGGGTGCTGGCGCACCGGGTCGGTGGCACCGGCGGCCGGGGGTTCTTCGTGATGGAGCAGGCGCAGGGCCGGATCCCGCTGCCCGGCGACCTCGGCCGGGAACTGCCCGACCCAGCCGACCGGGCCCGGCTCGGACGCGACATCGCCGCTGTGATGGCCACTCTGCACGCCGGGCCGGTCGACGACCCGGAGCTCGCACGGGTGCTGGGAACCACCCCGGACGAGGCCCGGTCGCCGGTCCGGGAGGTCGGGCACTGGGATGCCGCCTACCGTGCGGTGCCGGCCACCCCGGTCCCGCTGCTCGACCTGGCCCTGGACTGGCTGCACGCGCGCACCGGTGCGGTGTCCGGCCGGGTGGCGTTGGTGCACAACGATCTCCGCGTCGGCAACATCGTGTTGACCGACGGCCGGCTGTCCTGCGTGCTGGACTGGGAGACCGCCCACCTGGGCGACCCGGCAGCGGATCTCGCCTGGTTCGGGATGCGGACCTTCCGCGGCCGGTCGGCGTCCTGGGGCAGGCTGCTGCGGGAGGACGAGTTCCTCGACCACTACGCCGTCGCGGCCGGCTGGCGGCCGAGCACGGAGTCACTGCGCTACTGGACCGTGCTCGGCCTGGTGAAGACGGCCGTCGGCTGCCTGCAGGCGGTGCGGATGTACTCGGACGGCAGCCGCGGCGACCTGCGCTACGCGAACATGGCGCACTCGGTGCACTACGGGCTCTACTGGCTGGCGCAGATGCTGCGCGACCGCGAATGGGGAGAATGAGATGGCTGTGCTGCCATTGGATCCGGAACAGTTGCTGCGCTCGGTGCGGGACGCTCTCGCCGGGCCGGTGCTCGACGCGCTGCCCGGCCGCGGGGCCGACTTCGCCCGCGCCGAGTTGCTGTCGGCGGTCGAGCTGCTGGACAACATCGCCGGCGGACTGACCTGGTCACCGGACGAGAAAGCCGCCGAGGAAGCCGATCTCGCAGACCTCGAGACCACCCTCGGCCTGCCCCCGACCGAAGGTGACCGCGCCGGAAGGCTACGCACGGTCGGTGACCGCATCCGTGGCACCTACACGGCCGACCAGGACCCGCAGGACACCATCGCGGCCGTGCTCGCCTGGACCGATGCCGAACTGCGACGGGGCATGTCGACAGCGACCCGCGCCTCCACCATCGGCGGCTGAAGGCGCGGGTCGCAGGTCGTTCACATCAGGTCGGGTCAGGTCAGGCCGGGACCGGGGTGGCGACCAGGCCGGCCTCACGCAGCGCCGGCAGCACCTCGGCGGCGAACAGCCGCAGGCTGGCCTCGATCTTGTCGTGCGGCATGCCGCCGTAGGAGAACCCGAAGTTCTGGTTGTAGTCGCCGAACGCCTCGTACCGCTCCTTGATGCGGGCGACGATCTGCTCTGGGGTGCCGGTGATCTGCGCCGCCCAGTAGCCGTCGCAGGCCGCCTGCTTGCCGGCCGCCTGCAGCGCGTCGGCCATCGCCGCGTAGGACTGGTAGCCCTTGATCTCGTCGAAGTGGTTGGCCTTGTCGAAACCGTAGTGCTGCATGGTCTTCAGGAAGTGCCGGGTCACGTACTCCCGCGAGGTGGCCTCCGCCTCGGCCGCGTCGGCCGAGCAGTAGATGTGGTCGGTCATCACCGGCAGCGGCGGCTCGGTGCCCTGCAGTTCGCGGTACTTCGCGCGCCACTCCTCGATGTCCGCCAGGTGCACCTCGACCGGTCCTTGGGCGAAAGAGGCGATGGTGGTACCGTTCTCGGCGGCGGCCAGCCGGGAGTCAGCGGACATCGCGATGTTCACCACGTCGCCGGTCATGTCGTGCATCGGGCGGGGCCGCAGCGGCGCCTCCGGCTGCGGGTAGAACGGCCCGCTGCCGCGGACGGTGCCGGAGCGCAGTCCGTCCAGCACCATCGTCAGCGACTCGTCGGAGCGCTGGCGGGAGGTGTTCATGTCGATGCCGAAGGTGTCGTACTCCTCCTTCGACAGGCCGCGGCCGATGCCGAGCTGGGCGCGGCCGCCGGACAGGATGTCCAGCAGGCTGATCTTCTCGGCCACCCGCAGCGGGTCGTTCCACGGCAGGATGACCCCGCCGGTGGTGAGCGTGGCGTTCTTCGTCCGGCCGGCGAGGTAGGCCAGGATCATCAGGTTGTCCGGGCTCATCGAGTACTCGCTGTCGAAATGGTGCTCCACGCACCAGATCCCGTCGAAGCCGAGCTCGTCGGCGAGCTCCGCCAGGTGCAGCTCCTTGGCGTAGAAGTCGTGGTCGTCCAGGTTCGCCGGGTTGGCCATGAACATCTGGTAGGTGATCCGCATGATGCAGGTCCTCTCGGGGTGCGGCTGTTCTCGGGATGCGGGTGTCAGAGGTACTTGTGGGCGAAGCCGGCCAGCTGCTCGACCGCGGCCTGCCCTTCCGGCAGGAAGGAGGCGAAGAGCGGCCAGACGTGGCACATGTCGTCGTAGACGGTCAGATCGGCGGTGCCGCCGGCCGTGGTGATGCCGTCCACCAGGGAACGGGCGTCGTCCAGCAGCACCTCGGTGGAGCCGACCACCACGTGCACCGGCGGCAGGCCGCCGAGTGCGCCGAACAGCGGGGAGGCCACCGGGTCCCGGGGATCGTCGCCCTGCAGGTAGGCGGCACGGAGGTTGCCGATGGAGCCGCGGGACACCGCGACGTCGAACGCCGCGTTGCTGTCGATGGTCCCGCTCTCGGCGGTGAAGTCGACCAGCGGCGAGATCGCCATCGCGGCGGCCGGGACCGGCTCCCCGCCGGCGACCAGCATCGCGAGCGCGGCGAAGGTCAGGCCACCGCCGCCGGAGTCGCCGCCGACCACGGTCGCACCCGGTCCGTAGGTCGCCACCGCCCAGCGCAGCACCGCCGCGCCGTCGAGAGCGGCGGCCGGGAACTTGTTCTCCGGTGCCAGCCGGTAGTCCGGCAGGATCACCGGGAAGCCCAGTGCGGCGGAGAACGCCGCGGCCAGGCCGGTGAAACCACGGGCGCTGCCGAGCACGTACCCGCCGCCGTGGAACCAGACCAGCACCTTGCCGGAGACGGCACCCGCGGCCCGCACCTCGAGCGCCGGCACGCCGCCGGCGTCGATCCCGGTGACCGTGGTGCCCTCCGGCAGCGGGAACTGCAGCAGCATCGCGTCGTACTGCTCCCGCAGGATCTCGACGGTCGCGTTCTCGGCGTCCGGGAACCCGTTCCGGTACACGTCCTCGGCGCGGTCGAGAGCGTCGCTTCTGGCCATCTGACCTCCATGTCACATCGGCCCATCTCAGGTGTATGTGGCGACGGTAACAGAATGAGTCCTCATTCGCCATGCAGTGACGTGCAGCAATGGTGACCTTGCTCGGAGAATCATCTGTAACTATCCTCGGCGCGATGAACACGACGACGGTGTTGCTCGATCCCTTCCTGGACCGTGGCGTGCTCGCCCTGGCGGCGGCCGCGAGCACCCCGGAAGCGGTGGCGCTGCTGGTCCGGTACGGCTCCGGTTACCTGCAGGTGGGCATCGGGCCGGCGGTGCGCAGCAGGCTCCGGCTGCACCGGATGTCCGGCACCGGACCCGACTCCCGGGCGCTGCTCTCGGTGGATCTCGCGGCCGGATCGGGGACCGGGATCTCGGCGCACGACCGGTCGGCGACCATCCGTGCCCTGGCCCGGCCGGACTCCGGGCCGGACGACTTCCACCATCCCGGGCACGTACCCGTGGTGCTGGTGCCGGAGCTGGGCAGCGCACCACCCCGGGCGCGGGCCGCGGCCGCCGCCCTCCGGTTGGCCGCCGCATCCACCGGTGTCGCGGTCGCCGCGTTCACCGACCTGGTCGACCCCGCCGATCCGCTACGCATGGCGGACGTCGCGGCCGCGCGGCGGTTCGCCCACCGGCACGGCCTACCCGTGGTCGACATCTCGGAAACCGCCGACCTGGCGCGCTGCTGGCCGCCGGCAGGCGATCAGGCCGGGGTGCTCGCGACGGCCGGCTGACGCAGTGGGGCGAGAGCCCCTTCCAGCTTGGCGATCTCGTCGAGCATGACACCCGCGGCCTGCTCGTTCGCCGCGGTCGGAACGAACTCCCCGTCGACCACCTGCGGGAACACCATCGGCAGCGCGACGGCCTCCGGCACCGGCACCATCTTCAGCACCGAGGCGACCTGGCGGATCGCGTGGGCGGCGCGGGTGCCGCCCGAGATCCCGCCGTAGGTCACCAGGCCGACGGGCTTGTAGGCCCACTCCTGGGACAGGTAGTCCAGGGCGTTCTTCAGGGCGCCGGTGAAGGAGAAGTTGTACTCCGGCGAGACGATCACGAAGGCGTCCGCCTCGTCGACAGCGGCCGACCACGCCTGCGTGTGCGGGTGCACGTACTGCCGCAGCCGCGGGTGGTGCGGCTCGTCGAACATCGGCAGGTCGATGGTGGCCAGGTCCAGCACCTCGACGCGGTCGACACCGCCGTGCCGGCGGGCGACCTCGGTGATCCAGGTGCCGATCGGCAGCCCGATCCGACCCGGCCGGGTGGACGCGATGATGACCTTCAGGGTCGACATGGCCTGCTCCTCGCTCTGTACTGCCGGCTCTGCCTGCTCTTCACGAATGTCTGTGACGTGTCAACCTTTGCACTTGCGAAGTTCTTCCGCCAGCCGCCCGGCGGTGACCGTGCTCACGGACGGGCCGCTGTCGGCACCCCTGGCTACGCTGCCGGGGTGAGCAAGAGCGCCGATCTCCCCGACCTGCCGGAAGCCGCCCAGGTGGCGGCGGAGGTGCCCGCGGAGGCCGCCCACCGGCACGCCGAGCTCGCCGAGCGGATCACCGACGCGCAGTTCCGCTACTACGTGCTGGACGCCCCGACGCTGTCCGACGGCGAGTTCGACACCCTGCTGCGCGAGCTGCAGTCCATCGAGGACGAGCACCCGGCCCTGCAGACGCCGGACTCGCCGACGCAGAAGGTGGGCGGCGGGTTCGCTACCGGATTCGCGCCGGTGGAGCACGCGGAGCGGATGCTGAGCCTGGACAACGTGTTCTCCGCCGACGAACTCGCCGAGTGGCTGGCCAAGACCGGCCGGGACGCCGGTGGCGAGGTCGAGTGGCTCACCGAGCTGAAGATCGACGGTCTGGCGATCAGCCTCACCTACGAACGCGGCCGGCTGGTGCGTGCTGCCACCCGCGGCGACGGCCGGGTGGGGGAGGACGTGACCCTCAACGTGCGCACCATCGACGTCATCCCGGAGCGGCTGCGCGACGACGGCGGCCACGACATCCCCGAGCTGGTGGAGGTACGCGGCGAGGTGTTCTTCCCGCTGGCCGGTTTCGAGGAGCTGAACGCCCAGCTGGTCGCGGCGGGCAAGGCGCCGTTCGCCAACCCGCGGAACTCGGCGGCCGGCTCGCTGCGGCAGAAGGACCCGAAGGTCACCGCCTCCCGCCCGCTGACCATGCTCTGCCACGGCATCGGCGCCCGGAAGGGCTTCGAGATGACCCGGCAGTCCGAGGCCTACGAGCGGCTGCGGGCCTGGGGGCTCCCCATCTCCGAGCACAACAAGGTGGTCGACACCGCCGCCGAGGTCGCCGCCCGGGTCGCCTACTGGCACGAGCACCGGCACGACATCAGCCATGACATCGACGGTCTCGTGGTCAAGGTGGACCAGATCGGCATCCAGCGCCGGCTGGGATCGACCTCCCGGGCGCCGCGCTGGGCGATCGCCTACAAGTACCCGCCGGAAGAGGCGACCACGAAGCTCAACGACATCCAGGTCAACGTCGGGCGCACCGGTCGGGTCACCCCGTTCGCCGTCCTCGAGCCCGTGCTGGTGGCCGGCTCCACCGTCGGCATGGCCACCCTGCACAACCAGGAGGAGGTCGTCCGCAAGGGAGTGCTGATCGGCGACACCGTGGTGATCCGCAAGGCGGGCGACGTGATCCCCGAGGTGCTCGGTCCGGTGGTCGACCTGCGCACCGGCGACGAGCGGGCCTTCGTGATGCCGACGCACTGCCCGGAGTGCGGCACCGAGCTGCGGCCGATGAAGGAGGGCGACGTCGACATCCGTTGTCCCAACTCGCGGTCCTGCCCGGCGCAGCTGCGGGAGCGGATCTTCCATCTGGCCGGCCGGGGCGCCTTCGACATCGAGGGCATGGGGTACGAGGCGGCGAAGAGCCTGCTCGGCTCCGGGGTGGTGCAGGACGAGGGGGACATCTTCGGCCTCACCGCGGACGACCTGAAGCGGGCGCCGCTGTTCCACCGGGCCAAGGACGATGCGCTCACCGAGGTCGGCCGGATCCTGCTGACCAACCTGGAGCAGCGCAAGCAGCAGCCGCTGTGGCGGGTGCTGGTCGCCCTGTCCATCCGGCATGTCGGGCCCACCGCCGCCCGTGCGCTGGCCCAGCAGTTCGGCTCGCTGGATGCCATCGAGGCGGCCACCGCCTCGGAGGAGGGCCAGGCCGAGCTGGCCGCCGCCGACGGTGTCGGCCCGACCATCGCCCGCTCGGTGACCGAGTGGTTCGGGGTCGACTGGCACAAGGAGATCGTGGAGAAGTGGCGGGCCGCCGGCGTCCGGATGGCCGACGACGTCACCGACCGCCCGGAGCAGACGCTGGCCGGCCTGTCGGTGGTGGTCACCGGGTCCCTCGAGACCTTCTCCCGGGACGAGGCGAAGAACGCGCTGCTGGAGCGCGGGGCGAAGGCAGCCGGGTCGGTGTCCGGGAAGACGGCGTTCGTGGTGGTCGGCGAGGCACCGGGGTCGAAGTACGACAAGGCGGTGAGCCTGAAGGTGCCGATCCTGGACGAGGCCGGCTTCCGGGTGCTGCTGGACCAGGGCCCGGACGCCGCCCGCGAGGTCGCCCAGATCGGGGAGGCGGAGGGTTCCGCGGACGCCTGACCGGACCCGGCCACCTGTGCGTCATCGGCCGGAAACGCCCGATGATCACAATGGCGCGGTGAGCGACGCAGCGGTGACCGACGACCCGTTCGGCAGGTTCAGCGCGGGCACCACCGCGGAGCACGGGCGGCTCGGCGAGGGCGACGGACCGGCCGCACCCTGGCGGCTCTGGGGTCCCTACCTGGCCGGACGGCAATGGGGCACCGTCCGCGAGGACTACTCGCACAGCGGTGACGCCTGGAACGCCTTCCCCTTCGACCACGCCGTCGCCCGGGCCTACCGGTGGGGCGAGGACGGACTGGGCGGGATCTCCGACCGGTTCGGCTTCATGAACCTCGGGCTGGCGCTGTGGAACACCCGCGACCCCATCCTCAAGGAACGGCTGTTCGGCCTCACCAACGAGGAGGGCAACCACGGCGAGGACGCCAAGGAGTACTGGTGGGCGATCGACGGGACGCCCACCCACTCGTACATGGAGTGGCTCTACCGCTATCCGCAGGCCGAGTACCCGTACCAGCAGTTGCGTGAGGAGAACCGGAACCGCTCGCGGGAGCAGCGGGAGTTCGAGCTGGCGGACACCGGTCTGCTGGACGAGCACCGGTTCTTCGACGTCAGCATCGGCTACGCAAAGGCCGCGCCGGACGACCTGTGCATCACCGTCACCGCCGTCAACCACGGCCCGGACGCCGCCCCGCTGGAGATCGTGCCGCAGCTCTGGCTGCGCAACACCTGGGCCTGGGGCCGGGACCGGCGGCGCTCGCGGATCCAGCAGCTGCTGCCGCCGACGCTGACCGTCGCCGGGCTGGAGGCCGTCGAGTGCCTGCACGGCTTCCTCGGCAACTACTACCTGGCCGGTGAGGGCTCGCCCGAGGTGCTCTTCTGCGACAACGAGACCAACGCCGTCGCGCTGTTCGGAGCGGAGAAGAACCCGGCGCCGTTCACCAAGGACGGGATCAACAACTACATCGTGCACGGCGACACCGGCGCGGTGAACCCGGTACCGGAGGGCACGAAGGTCGGCTTCCGGTACGTCTTCGACGCGGTGCCGGCCGGCGGGACCGTGTCGGTCCGGCTGCGGCTGTCGACCACGCCGCCGTCGGAGGAGACGTTCGGCCCGTCGTTCGCCGCGACCGTCGCCGACCGGGCGCGGGAGGCGGACGAGTTCTACGCCACCGTCATCCATCCCGAGCTCGACGAGCAGGACCGGCATGTGGCGCGGCGCGCGTATGCCGGGCTGCTCTGGGGCAAGCAGCTGTACCGGTACGACGTGGAGCAGTGGCTGGACGGCGACCCGGCGGTGAACCCGGCACCGGAGGAGCGCAAGGAGTACGGGCGGCGCAACACGCACTGGAACCACCTGGCGATCGCCGATGTCATCTCGATGCCGGACGAGTGGGAGTACCCCTGGTTCGCCGCCTGGGATCTCGCCTTCCACTGCATCCCGCTGGCGCACGTCGACCCGGCCTTCGCCAAGGAACAGCTGGTGCTGATGTGCCGGGAGTGGGCGATGCACCCGAACGGTCAGCTGCCGGCGTACGAGTGGGAGTTCGGTGACGTCAACCCGCCAGTGCACGCCTGGTCGGCGTGGCACGTCTACCGGATCGACGGGTACCGGGACCGCGAGTTCCTGGTGCGGGTGTTCACCAAGCTGCTGCTGAACTTTTCGTGGTGGGTGAACCGGAAGGACTCGTCGGGATCGAACATCTTCGAGGGCGGCTTCCTCGGGATGGACAACATCGGCCTGTTCAACCGGTCGGCGCCGTTGCCGCCGGGGTTCCGGCTGGAGCAGTCGGACGCGACCAGCTGGATGGCGTTCTACTGCCAGCAGATGTTCAAGATCGCGCTCGAGCTGTCCCGGCACGACTCGGCGTGGGACGACACCGCGACGAAGTTCCTCGAGCACTTCCTGTCCATCGCGCGGGCGCTGAACTCCTTCGGCTCGAGGAACATCTCGCTGTGGCACGAGGAGGACGGCTTCTTCTACGACGTGCTGGTGCAGCCGGACGGGCAGGCGCCGCACATGCGGGTGCGGTCGATGGTGGGGCTGCTGCCGATCCTCGGGGCGACCGAGGTGCCGTCGTGGATCACCCAGGAATGCCCGGACGTGACGGCGCGGCTGCGGTGGCTGCAGCGGCGCCGGCCGGCGGTGATGGGTCCGCTGCTGACCCGGTCGGGGCCGGAGGGGCGGAAGATGCTGTTGTCGCTGGTGGATCCGGCGCGGCTCAAGCAGATCCTGCAGCGGATGTTCGACGAGTCGGAGTTCCTGTCGCCGTACGGGATCCGGTCGCTGTCGGCGGCGTACAAGGAGCCGGTGAGTTTCGAGGTCAACGGGCAGGTGGCGACCATCGAGTACGAGCCGGGGGAGTCGAAGACCGGGATGTTCGGCGGGAACTCGAACTGGCGCGGGCCGGTGTGGTTCCCGGTCAACGTGCTGCTCGCCGACAAGCTGCGCACGTACGGCCGGCATTTCGGCGACTCCTTCACGGTCGAGGTGCCGGCGGGATCGGGGCAGCAGCGCACGCTGGTGGAGCTGGCCGACATCATCGATCGCGGGCTGACCGCGCTGTTCCGGCCGGTCAACGGGCGGCGGCCGGCGGACGGCAGCCGGATCGAGGCCTCCGACGACCCGCTCTGGAGCGTGCATCCCACCTTCAGCGAGTTCTTCGACGGTGATACCGGCGAAGGACTGGGGGCTGCGCACCAGACCGGCTGGACCGCGCTCGTCGCGCACCTGCTCAACCCCCGGCTGCCCCCCGATCCGCGGGCCAAGGGCTGGGGCTGAACCGCTCTGCTCGAACTGCCCCGCACTGCCGCCATCGCAGTAGATCTGGGAGGGACTCCATACTCCGTGCCCGGTGGTCTGGATCTCGGCCTGACCGTTTCCGGATACACGCAGTACGGCTGTGGTGGTTCCGAGAGCGGACCCAGTATCAGCTTGTGTCCACCTGGAACCGATCTCCAGCGCTCGATGCCCTTCGAGGTGCCATGGGCGATCGGCTGCGTCGCGATCATGGTGTCCGACCACCGCGACTACGGCGGCAACAGGAATACCGGCGAGGCGGTCCCCGGATCCCTGCAGACCATCCCGGGGGGCGACGGCGAGAACCTCACTGCGATCGTCGATGTCGACCGCAGCATCGCTCTGGTCCGGCTCGCTCCGGAGCGGTGGTTGACGCTCGCTGTCCCTCTCGAAGGTGGGATCGATGACGTGACGACCCTGTTCCCACTCCTGGCCGCCGTGGAACTGCCGGGGGTAGCGCAGGCCCGTCAGAACGGCGGGGTGTCGTCATCGTGGTCCTCGGTCTGCCAGGCGGGTTCCCATTCGCCGGGGTCGGTGATGGCGGGTGGTGGTCGTCGGGTGGTGCGGCCGAGGGCGCTGACCAAGGTGGCCGAACGGTCGTCGCGTTCGGTGATGGTCCAGGCGGTGAAGGTCTTGAGCCGGTGATGGAACCGGCAGAGCGGCCGCAGGTTGCGCAGAGTCGTCTTGCCGCCGGCGGCGGGATTGTGGTGGTCGAACGGCTCGCCGTGGTCGACGTCGCAGCGTTCGGCCTTGCGGTTGCAACCCACCCATGAACAGGTCTGCGTCAACAGCATGACCTTGCGGCGCAGACTCCCGGGCGGGACGTACACCCGGTCGGACACCCCGACGGGCGCGCCGGTCTCCGGGTCGATCACCAGCAGGGTGATCGAGTTCGCAGCTTTCAGGAGTTGGCGGGCGAGGTCGGGTGAGATGCACCCGAACCCGGACATGTCCCCGGGGTGGTCGGCCAGGCCCGCGAGGGCTTCCAGTGAGATGGTGATGACGCCGTTCCAGGGCAGCGCCGGGTTCAAGGCGCGGTCCTGCCACACCGGAGCTCTCCACTTCGGTGCGTGTCGTCTCGGCTGGTCGGGGTCGTCGAGCCGGAAGGGATCGAAAGGAGGCGGGTCGTCGGTGTCCGCGTCATCACTGGCGGCGGTGCGCTCCTGATTGCTCTTCTGACCGGTGTCGTCAGTGTCGCCGTCGCGCTCCGGGTTGCCCGGTGGATCAGCGTTGGGCGGCCCGGATTCTGACCATCCGCTACCTCCCTGGGCCACGGGATGTTCAGAATCGGAACGGTTCTCGGGCTCCGGACCCGCCTCGCCATCGCCGCCGGCGAGCTGCGAGTCCGTGTCATCGGCGGCTTCGCCGTCGACTCCGGCATCAGCGGTGTCGTCGTCCTTGCCGCCGCGCTGAACGTGACTGTCGGCATCCAGGTCGACGGGTTCATCAGCCGCACCGGTGATGTCGGAGCTGTCGCCCACCGGGTCGTTGTCGGCTGCCTGGTCGGCATCACATTCGGTGTGGGCGCCGACGGGGTCCTCGGCAGTGTCGGAGGGGTCAGGGTCGTTGCCCGCGCCCATCTTGTCGGAGCTGTCACCCACGGGGTCGTCGTCGGCTGCCCGGTCGGCATCACATTCGGTGTGGGCGCCGACGGGGTCCTCGGCAGTGTCGGAGGGGTCAGGGTCGTTGCCCGCGCCCATCTTGTCGGAGCTGTCACCCACGGGGTCGTCGTCGGCTACCTGGTCGGCATCACTTTCGGTGTCGGCGCCGACGGGGTCCTCGGCAATGTCGAAGGGGTCAGGGTCGTTGCCCACGCCCGTCCTATCGGTGCTATCACCCACCGAGCCGGCGTCAGCTGCCTCGTCAGGGCAGTCATCCGTCCCGGCGCCATCTGCATCGTCGGCAGCTCCGGTGGCGTCAGAGCTTTCACTTACCACCGGGCTATCGGTCGAACCCTCGCTGTCACTCTCGGCGTCTGCGGCGTCGGAGGCGTCGGAGGTTGCTGAGTCCTCGGCCGCGGTGGGGTCGACAGAATCGGTCTCCTCGCCTGCGCCGGTGCACTCGGCCTCGGCGCCGGTGGTTCCGGAGGGATCGCCGTCCACGTGGTGCTCGGTGCTCGCGGCGGACTCGGGGGCCGGGGTTTCGGTGTCACCATTTGCCTCGGCGACGCGATCGTCCGGCTCGCCGGCCGCAGCCTCGTCGACGTCGTCCTCGGCGGCGAAGTCGTGGGTCTCGCTGTCTGTTCCCTCGCTGTCTGTTCCCTCGCTGAAGGTCTCGACGTCATCGTCGTGCTCGTCGGGGATGTCGCCACCGGCGGCGACGTGCGCGGCGGCAGCGAGGATCTCACGCAGATCGATGGTGCCGTGGGTGTGGAGCTGTTCGAAGATCGCGGCGAACGCATCCGCCCGGCACTGCTCCAGCGTCCGGCCGCCGGCGTTGCCCATGGTGCGGGCGATCTGGTCCACCAGCTGCTGCACCAGTTGGGCGTTCTCGGCGGTGAGGTCGGCGTAGAACCGGGCCATCGCGCCGTCCAGGTCGTAGCGTCCGGTGCGGCGGTTGTTGAAGGCCCGCTTCTCCACCTCGGCGGTGTCTTCGGGTTGGAGGTCGGCGATGATGCGCTTGAGCAGGGGCTCCAGCTTCGCCGGAGCCCGCCCGGGTGCGACCTTCAACGCGCGCCGTTCGAACTCGCACAGCAGCGTCTGATCGCGCAGCTTGTAGGAGTACTTGTGGATCATCGATGCCCTGGTCTGATCCAAGACACCTTCGCGAAGCAGCGCGAGGGTGTCGGGCAGTTCTTCGATCAGATCGATCGCCCGCTGCACATAGATCGACCCCGACTTGGGCGAGAGCACCAGGGCAGCAGCGATTTCGCCACCGGCAGTGTCCCGCCGCGCTTTGGCCCTCTCCAGGGTGTCCATCAGATCGAAGTACTCGGCCGTCGAGTCCGGGTTCGACGCGCGCAGATCGTAGACCCGTTCCGACGCCGAGGGTTCCTGCGCCGCGTTGGCGCTGTCCTCCGCAGGCGCCGAGGATCCCTGTGATCCGCTGTTGCTGGCCTCCGTCGGCGTGGAGGCCCCTTCAGCTGTGCAGGCGTTGTCTTCTGGTGGCGCTGAGGGTCCTTCGGCGGAGCCGTCGCTGGC
Organism: Nakamurella alba; assembly: GCF_009707545.1. NCBI lineage: Bacteria > Bacillati > Actinomycetota > Actinomycetes > Nakamurellales > Nakamurellaceae > Nakamurella > Nakamurella alba. The sequence goes on from NZ_WLYK01000001.1 coordinate 828,997, forward strand.
TTCCGTCGGCGCGGAGGGCTCCTCGGCGGAGGGCTCTTCAACCGTCCTGTCGCTGCCCTCCGATGGCGCTGAGGGTTCTTCAGTTGGGTTGTCGCTGTCTTCCGCCGGCCTCGGCGGTTCATGTCCGGCGCCCCTGTCCTTCGCCGGGTGCTTCAACAGACCCTCGGCAGACGGGATCACCCCGGGTTCCGCGAGGCGCGCCATGAACGGTTGCAGCTCGGCCTGGATGTAGGAGATGGCCTGGTATCCGGCAGCCACCAGGTCCACCACCTTGCGGCCTGACAGCTCGGCAGGGCACAGGGTGGACAGCGCGTGCAGCGCGTCCTCTGCGCGGCGCGCTGCCGGCAGCGTCTCCGGTGTTGCTGTCATCAATCCCACCCCTGCGATCCAGTCGATGTGACGTCGAGAACTGTTGTGTCCACCTCCCCCCGGAGGTCACTCACCTCAGAGTAGCAGTCGTACAACCACTTTGGAACACCTGTCCATGAATACTTCACTGTGCAGTCGATCGGAGGCTCTGCGTGATTGCGAGTCGACCGCTCGAAACATGCTCCGTCCGTTGCCATGTCCGGTCCTCTCGCACAGCTGATTGTCCATTGCGCGAACCGCGCCGCGGATGCACGGCAGGCCGGTGATGTCGCGATCAGTACTCCCGCCTCCCGTGCGGCGAGTCTGAAACGAAGAGGGCCCGAGGTATCGGGGTGGGAACAGCATGGCGGAGGCCACCGACAGTCACCGCGACGGCACTGTTTCGCGGCGGGACAAGCGTTTGCATCCGGGGTGTGCGGCCGTCCCTCGGACCTGCTACAGTCCAACAACAAGGTTTGTTGTCAGTTGGAAGAGAGTGGAGGTGGGCTGTGACACCGGTCCCCGGCACCCCGGGCGCGCTGCGCGTGCGGAACGACAGGGCGGTGCTGTCCGCACTGCTGTCGGGGCCGCCGCTCTCGGTCGCCGAGTTGGCGCTGGCGACGCTCCTGTCGAAACCGACTGCGACCCAGTCGCTGCGTCGTCTCGGCGCCCTTGATCTGATGATGCCTGCGGGTACGGCTGCGGGCAGGTCCGGGCCGCATGCGCAGCTGTACGCCGCGGGGTCGGGTATCGGCGTCGCCGCGGCGGTGTCCGTCGAGCAGGAACGGATCCGGATCGAAGTGCTCACCGCACAGGGTGATGTCGTCGAGAGGTCCGAAGTGCGGCGGGGGAGCGGAGCTGCGACCGCCCAGATCGAGAAGGCACTGCTGAGGCGATCCACACGGGACCAGATCAAGGCGATGGTCATCGGCATGCCGGGCTCCTTCGATGCGCTCGCCGACCGGGTCCGGTTCGCCGACGAGTTGCGCGGGTGGCAACGGCCAGGCATCACCGCACGCCTGGAAGCGGCCATCGGCGCGACGGTGCGGATCGAGAACGACGCCAAATTGGCGGCACTGGCCGAGCAGGCAAGCGGGTCGGGGGAAGGCCTCGAGTCGATGGCGCTGCTCTGGTGCGGCGAAGGGGTCGCGTCGGCAGCGGTCATCGGTGGGCAGGTGGTTCGAGGAGTCGGCGGCGCCGCCGGTGAGATCGGCGACCTACCCACCGCCGATGGTCGGACCGGGCAGGATCTGCTGGGCGCGGACGCCGTCGCCGAAATGACCAGCGCCGAGACCGATCCGGAGGCGGCACAGATGCGCCTTGCCCGCCGATATGCGGCTGTGGCCCGGCCGCTGGTCGCGGTGCTGGATCCGCAGGCGCTGGTGCTGGCCGGCCCGACGGCTGAGGCCGGGGGCGGAGAGTTGGCGGAGGCCGTGCAACGGGCGATCGCGGATCTTGCATTGCATCCTGTGCCCGTGCGCATCGCCCATCACTCCGGCCGTGGAGTGATCGAGGGTGCGGGCCTGGCGGCGCGGGAGCTGCTGCGCGCCAGCACACTCGACCGCGTCGGACCCAAGGAGCAGTGATGAAGATCGTCGTGGTGGGCGGTGGATCCACCTACACGCCCGAGCTGATCGACGGCATGGCGCGGCTGCGGACCGAGCTGCCCGTCGACGAGATCGTGCTGGTCGACCCTGCGGAGGACCGACGAGAACTGCTGGCCGCGGTGAGCCGGCGGATGCTCCGGAAACTCGACCATCCGGCCCGGGTCAGCACGACCGCCGACCCCGCGCAGGCCGCGGACGGTGCAGCGGCGGTGCTGCTGCAGCTGCGGGTCGGTGGGCAGGCGGCCCGTGCCCGCGACGAGCGCTGGCCACTGGACTGCGGATGTGTGGGTCAGGAGACGACCGGAGCGGGCGGCCTGGCCAAGGCATTGCGCACCGTCCCGGTGGTCACGGAGATCGCCGACACTGTGAGGGATGTCAATCCGGATGCCTGGATCGTCGACTTCACCAACCCGGTCGGCATCGTCACGAGGGCGCTCTTGCAGGAAGGGCACCGTGCGGTCGGTCTCTGCAACGTCGCCATCGGGCTGCAGCGGTATTTCGCGGAGCTGCTCGGCACGGAGCCGGGACGGGTCGAGCTCGATCATGTCGGACTCAACCACTTGACCTGGGAGCGGCGGGTGCTGCTGGACGGCGAGGATGTGCTGCCGGGCCTGCTCGCCGGGCACGGGGACGCGATCGCGGCCAGAATCGGTCTGCCGGTCGCCCTGCTGCGGGAGCTCGGAGTGGTGCCGTCGTACTACCTGCGGTACTTCTACCTGCACGACCAGGTGGTGCGGGAACAGCGCGGGACCGGCTCGCGGGCCGAGGAGGTGGCGGCGATGGAGAAGCAACTCCTCGAGATGTACGCCGACCCCACCATCGACTCCAAGCCCGATCTGCTGGCCGGCCGCGGTGGCGCGCACTACTCCGACGCCGCGGTCGCGCTGATGGCATCGCTGCTCGGGGACCGCCGCGACGTCCAGGTGGCCAACGTCCGGAACTCCGGCACACTGCCGTTCCTGCCCGACGACGCGGTGATCGAGGTCCCGTCCACGATCGGCGCGGACGGAGCGACACCGCTTCCCGTCGCATCGGTTCCGCCGCTGTTCACCGGCCTGATCGGAGCCGTGACCGCCTACGAACACCTTGCACTCGAGGCGGCGGTCCATGGCGGTGCGGACCGGGTGCGGGCGGCGCTGCTGGCCCACCCGCTCGTCGGTCAGTGGGATCTGGCCGAAAGCCTGACCGAGCGCCTGCTGGCCGAGAACCGCCGGTATCTCAGCTGGGCCGGATGACCACTCTGCTGGCGTTGGACGCCGGCAATTCGAAGACCGACCTGGCGGTGCTGGCCACGGACGGCACCGTGCTGCGCAGGGTACGGACCGACGGCTTCCGGCCGCACCTGGGTGAGGCCGCAGCGCTCGAGGTGCTGCGGTCGGCGATCCGGAGCGCCTCCGGCAGTGAGATCCCGGCCAGGGCCGGCCTGTACCTGGCCAACGCCGACCTGCCGGAGCAGGAACACCGGTTCGCCGCGGCGCTCGAGGATCACGCAGAGGTCCTGACGGTCGCCAACGACACCTTCGCCCTGCTGCGGTCGGGCTCCAAGGGCAGCACCGGTGTCGCGGTGGTGTGCGGAGCCGGCATCAACTGCGTCGGTGTCGGACTGCACGGTCAGGTCGCCCGGTTCCCGGCGCTCGGACCCTTGACCGGGGACCGGGGTGGCGGGATGGACCTGGCGACCTGGTCCCTGCGCGCCGCCTGCAGGGCGGAGGACGGCCGAGGGCCGTGGACGCAACTGGCCCCGGCGATCGCGGACCTGTTCGGGACAACGACCGCCGTCGACTGCGGGATCGCCCTGTCCACCGGTGCTGTCGCGACCGAGCGGCTGCACGAGATCGTCCCCGTGCTCTTCGCAACCGCCCGGGACGGCGACAAGGTGGCCGTTCAACTCGTGCGGGACCAGGCCGACGAGGTGCTCGCGTTCGCGAGGGTCGCGCTGACCCGGTGCGACCTGCTCGATGCGGAGACCGACATCGTCCTCGGTGGCGGTGTGCTCGCCGCGAGAGCCGACCCACTGACGCGGATGGTGCACTCGGGCCTGCACGGCCTGGCCCCCCGCGCGACGCTGGTCGTGCCGGATCTCCCGCCGATCCACGGTGCCGCCCTGCTCACCCTGGAGGCGCACCTCGGCGGACCGGCGCCCGCCGATGTCGAGCAACGATTGCGGGCCTCCTGGTGAGCAGGAGGTCAGGCCAGCGCGAGGTGCACCAGTTCACCGACACCGAGCAGCACCACGACCGCCGCGCTGATCGCGATGAGCCCACCATCCGCGTGCGGGGTGCCCCGGTCGAGCGCCCGCCGGGAAATCGCGTAGCGGCGACGGATCCCGACAGCCAGCACCGCCAGCAGCCCGACGCCGATGACGAAGAAGACCAGGCCCGCCACCACCCACCGGGACAGCAGCAGCCGGGACAGCAGCAGCAACCCGACCACCAGGGCAGCGGCGGTACGGGTCCAGGCCAGCTGGGTGCGTTCGTTCTGCGCACCCCGGTCCGGCAACTGCCCGGCGCCGGGCTCCATCAGCCCAGGATCCCGGCGAGCAGCACCAGGATCCCGGCCGCGATCAGCACCACGACCAGCAGCGGCAGCGCGGCGCTCGACGGCAGCGGACGGGAGAGTCGCAGGGCCCGTTCGGATCTGGCCCACCGAAGCAGCGCGGTGATCGGCAGTACCGCACCCGCCGTCGCGAGCAGCACGACCAGGATGATCCGCACGGTCGCGTCCGCAGGCACCTTCAACGCATCCAGCGCCACTGCCGCACCGACCAGCGCCAGGCTGGTCCGGATCCAGGCCAGAAACGTGCGCTCGTTGGCGAAGGTGAACCGTGCGTCCGGCTCCTCGCCGACGCCGAACACCGAGCGCGGCCAACGGCGGTCCGGTGCGGCCGGGGGCTCGGACTGGTCGGTCATGGGCCGCACGCTACCGCCAGCTACCCGAGGTAGATCCGCTCCGGGGTGGCGCCGGCCGCCCACCACAGGATCGAACTCCGGCCGCTTGCGGTGAACTCGCCGATGACCGCCCGATACCCGACCTTGTCGGCATTGCCGGTGGACCGGATCCCCGGGGTGCCGGTGCCGTGCCAGAGCAGTACGGAGCCGGTCGCCCCGAGTACGAGCACCTCGCTGTCGGCGCTCCCGGTGCGGACGGTGCCGAGCACGGACCCGGCGATCGACACCGGCTTCCCGCTGCTGATGGTCTGGTCCGCCCAACCCCACAGGTAGCCGGTGGTGGTGACCTCGTTGCCGGCGATCTGCACGTTCACCTTCAACAGGTCCTCGCCCGTCCACCCGTCGAGGGGCGCGGGGATCGTGAGCTCGGAGTACCCGGAGCCGAGATGCGTGTTGGCCAGGAATCTCGAGCTGCCGGTTCCGGTCGGCAGTGCGAACCAGGTGCGGCTGGTGACACCCGGTGCGCTCCAGTACAGATCGCCCCACCCGTTCCCGTCCAGGTCCGCGACCGTGGGCTGGTAGCCGCCGGGGGTGGTCACCGGACGGGAGGAGACGGACAGTTTCCCGCCGACCGGCCAGCTGTACCGGGCGATCGTCGTCGGGGTCCCGGTGATCAGCAGATCGTCTTTGGCGGCGGCGTTGTGGATCGCCACCGGGCTGCGACGTTCACCGGTGTCCGGCAGCGGGGAGCTCACCATGGTCCGGCCGGGCACGTCGAACCGCCACATCGAACCGGCCCGGCGGTCCCCGCCGGTGGCGAACACGATCTCGTCGCGCTCGTCGCCGACGAAGTCGCCGATCTCCAGTGCGCGGACCCGGTCGGTGAGCCGGTACGGGGTCGAGGTGAAGGTGCCGTCGCCCTTCGACCGCCACAGGAAGCTCACTCCACCGTCCAGGTGGTACCAGAAGATGTCGTCCGTGGCCGCGCCACCGAAGTCACCGACGACCGGGAAGTACGGGCCGCCGTTGACCTGGTTGGTCGGGACGTCGGTGAAGACCGGCGCGGCGGCGACCGCCACGGGAGCGGCGGCGAGAGATGCCGCGACCATGCCGACCGTGGCGAGCAGCGCGAGGTGGATCCTGCGTCGGAAACGGGTCATCGGTGCGCCTTCCCCCTGTGTGCGATCCACCGATCATGGCGTGCGGACCGGCGCCGCGCATCCCCTGAGCAAGTACAGCCGGATCAGACCCCTGCCCCCAGTCGGTGATGGGCGGCGCGCACCAGCACACTCGCCCAGGTGCGCATCGGGCGCCAGGCATCGGCGATCTCCTCCAGTTCCGCCACGCTCGCCGCATGACCGAGGTGGTAGAGCCGGCCCACGGCCTCGCGGAGCAGCGGCTCCTCGGTCGGCAACACGTCCGTCCAGCCCAATGCCCGGATCACCACCAGTGAGCTGTAGAACGGCCCGATCCCCTTGATCCGCAACAGTTCCGCCTTCGCACCCTCCGGCCCCAACTGTCGCAACCGGTGCACGTCCAACCGACCCTCGTCGGCTGCACGGGCAACCCCCTGCAGCCGGTGCCAGCGCTCCGCGTCGATGCCCCGGGGTGCCGCGGGTACCGTCAGGATCTGCCGCGGCGAGGGCAGCACCGCCATCGGCCGCCCGGCGACATGCAGCACCGTGCCGAGCGACTCGGACAGCGCCTGCCGCACGGTGGCCGCCACCTTCGCCGGGCGCCGGGCACTGAGTACCGCCCACATCGCCGCCTCGTAGGCGGAATGGAACAGCGGGGGCAGCAGCCCCGGCGCCACGCGCTGCAGGTCCGCGATCACCGGATCCCGCTCGGCGATCGCCTCGTAGGCCGCGACATCCCCGTCCAGCGACAGGATCCGGGCCACCTGGGCACGGACCGACTCCACCCGCACACCGAGGGTGCGGCCGGGACCGACCGCCGTGGCGTGCACGTCGGCATGGTCCCCGTCGCCGGGTCGGGTCAGCGCGACACCGACCGGACGGAAGTGCTCGTCGGAGCAGAACGCCAGGCGCATCACCCCGTCGAACCGTTCCGCCTCGCGCTGGCCGAAACCGAACTCCGCCGACTCGCGCAGGGAGTACCTGCCGGATGGCCGGAGGGTGAAGGTCGTCATGGTCCGGGAGTGTGGCAACCGGCACCGACAATCGGCCCCTGCCTGGCCCTACGGTGGGACCGTGGAGAGCACCGACACCAGCGCCGAGCAGCACGCACCGACCGGGATCGAGCCGGTCCAGGACACCGCAGCACTGCACCGGTTCGAGGTGTTCCTGTTCACCGCCGTCGCCACCGTGCTGGTGGTGCGCGCGTACCTCGCCGCGACCGGCTACCCCCAGGTCGGTGGCAAGGAACTGCACATCGCGCACGTGCTGTGGGGTGGCCTGCTGCTCGGGATCGCCGTGGTGACCTCGATCATCGGCCAGGGTACCCGGGTGCACACCCGGGCCGCCTTCATCGGGGGCATCGGGTTCGGGCTCTTCATCGACGAGATCGGGAAGTTCCTCACCAAGGACGTGAACTACTTCTTCACCCCGGCGATCGCGATCATGTACGTGGTCTTCGTCCTCTTCTACCTGACGGTGCGGATCATCCTCGGGCGCCGGCGGCTGACCGACCGGCGCCGGATCGCACTGGCGGCCGGCGCGGTCGCCGACCAGATCCTCGGCCAGCTCGACGCGCGCGGCCGGGCAAGGGCTCTCGCCCTGCTGGCTCCGGTGCAGGTGGAGGCCGACGTGGCGGCGTCGCTGCGGGACGCGTTGCAGGAGCAGCCGACCCACCGGCCCGGCATCGAGGACCGGATCAGCCGGCTGCGCGACCGGGTCGCCCGGGCCAGCGGCGCCGCGCTGGAACATCGCTGGGTCCGCGGGGTGCTGCTCGTCCTGATCACCGTCGTGATCATCGTGCAGCTGCTCGCCGCGATCCTGATCGCCGCCGTGTCGGTCACCGTCGAGCTCGACCTCACCGGCATCGACCTCATCATCCTGATCATCAACTCCGCGACCTCGCTGCTGGTGGCGGCCGGACTGATCGCGCTGGCGCTGCACCGGACGAAGTCCGGCTACCGGCTGATCCAGCTCGGTCTGGTCGTCGATCTGCTGATCCGCCAGGTGCTCTCGTTCGGGCAGGAGCAGTTCGGGGCGCTGACCTCGTTCTTCGTCGAACTGCTGCTGTTGGTCGCGGTGCGGTGGTGGGCGCGCAAGGAGGACGCGCTGATCGGCTAATCACCCTCCGGATCGACCACGACGGGGTCCCGCCAGGGCTCCGCCCGGCGGGCGAAGGTCGCCACTTCGTCCGGCGGCCACCAGTGGGCGGGGACCGCGCCGGCCAGCAGCTGCCGGGTCAGTGCCGGGCCGCCGACCGGCACGTCGGAACCGACGACCACCACGTTGCCGCGGCGCCGCCCCTTGAGCATCGGCGGGTCGGCGGTGAGCGCGACGGTCCCGAATGCCGTGGCCAGCGTCGCGACCTCGCGCCTGGTCAGCTCCAACGAGGGCCGGTCGGCGCAGTTGAGCAGGTACAGCCCGCCGGGCCGGAGCACCCGGCGCACCTGGGCGACGAACCCGTCGGTCAGCAGGTCCGCGGGTGTGGTGTCCCCGGCGAACACGTCCCGCACCACCACGTCCCGGCTGTTGTCGGGCAGGCTCTCCAGCACGGCACGCGCGTCGCCGATCCGGATCCGTAGCAGCGGCGCCCGGGGCAGCTCGAACCAGTCCCGGACCAGTGCGGCGAGCCGGGCGTCGATGTCGACCGCCAAGTGCCGGGAGCCCGGCCTGGTCACCAGCAGGTGGCGGGCCAACGAACAGCCGGCCGCCCCGAGGTGCAGCACCGCCGGGGCACTGCCGGGCGGGAACGTGTCCTCGATCACCGCCGCGGTCCACCGCAGGTACTCGAACTCCAGCCACTCCGGGTCGTCGAGGTCGGCGTGCGAGGACTCGACCCCGTTGACCAGCAGCATCCAGCCGCGCGGTCGGTCCCGGTCGGGGATAAGGGTGGCGGTGCCGGTGTCGATCACGTGCACGCCCGCGGTCGGTCCGGGTCCCTGGGACTGTCGTGCGGCCACGGTAGGAATGGTGCCCTACGCAGTCGCCGCGCCCGCGGCCTGCGGGGGACTGTCCGGGTCACGTGGTACCAACGAACAGACGTCCGGCACGGCCCGGGAAGCGCAGATCAGGAAGCGGGGTGGAGAACCATGGCGGCAACGGTGCGGTTTCTGCACACCGCCGACTGGCAGCTGGGGATGACCAGGTACTTCCTGGCCGGCGAGGCGCAGGCCCGGTACACCGCGGCCCGGATCGAGGGCATCGTCCGGATCGGCGAGGTGGCCCGCGCGCACGACTGCGCTTTCGTCCTGGTCTGCGGGGACGTCTTCGAGACCAACGCCGTGCCACCGCAGGTGGTGCGGCGGGCGCTGGCCGCGATGGAGCAGATCGGCCTGCCGGTGCTGCTGCTGCCCGGTAACCACGACCCGCTGGACGCCTCCTCCGTGTACTCCTCGCGCGAGTTCCTGTCGGCGCGGCCGGCCAACGTCACCGTCCTCTCCGCGGGAAGCCACCCGGTGTCCGCGGGGGTCGAGGTGGTCGCCGCGCCGTGGGCGAACAAGCGGCCGACAGAGGACCTGGTGGCCCGGGCGGTCGCGGAGCTGCCGGCGGACGGCACCCTCCGGGTGGTGGCCGGCCACGGCGCCCTGGACGTGCTGTCGCAGGACCGACAGGACGTCCGGCACATCGCCCTCGCGGGCGTGGAGGCGGCGCTCGCCGACGGCCGGATCCACTACCTGGGACTGGGTGACCGGCACTCGCTGACCGACGTCGGCGCCACCGGCCGGGTGCGGTATCCCGGCACCCACGAGGTGACCGCCTTCGACGAGACCGCGCCAGGGCAGGTGCTCGTCGTCGACCTGTCCGCGGAGCGGGTGCAGGCCACCGCGGTCCGGGTGGGCGAGTGGACCTTCACCGAGATCGACGCCGTCCTGCACGGGGCCGCCGACGTCGACGCACTGGATGCACGGCTGGCCGCCCTGCCCGACAAGGAGCGCACCGTCGTGCGGCTGGCGCCGTCCGGGGCGCTCACCGTCGCCGAGCGCGCCCGTCTCGATGACCTGCTGGCCGCCCGAGGTGACCTGTTCGCCTCGCTCCGGCTCCGCGAGGACGCCGCCGTGCACGTGCTGCTCGACGACGGCGACCTGGAGGCGCTCGGTGTCGGTGGCTACGCGCGGTCGGCCGCCGAGGAGCTGGCGGAGCTGGCGGCCGGTGACGGTCCGGACGCCGCGACCGCCGGTGCGGCGCTGACCCTGCTGCACCGGCTGACCGGAGCCGGCCGATGAGACTGCACCGATTGGTCCTGGACGACTACCGCGGTATCAACCACCGCGAGATCACCTTCCCCGCCTCGGGTGTGGTGATCGTCGAGGGCGCGAACGAAGTCGGCAAGACCAGCATGATCGAGGCGCTGGACCTGTTGCTGGAGGAGCGCGACTCCTCGGCGAAGCAGTCGGTCAAGGCGGTCCGCCCGGCCGGGCGGGACGTCGGATCCTCGGTGGAGGCCGAGATCTCCGTCGGCGAGCACCGTTTCGTCTACCGCAAGCGGTGGAACCGCGGTGCCTCGACGGACCTGCGGATCCTGCAGCCGGCCAAGGCCCACTGGACCGGTCGGGAGGCGCACGACAAGGTCCGGGCGATCCTGGCCGAGCACCTGGACGACCGGCTGTTCAAGGCGCAGCGCGTGCTGCAGACCGCCCCGCTGGAGCAGGGCGAGTGGTCGGGGTCGACCGCGTTGGCCACCGCCCTGGACCGGGCGGCCGGGGCCACCGCCGACGATCCGGACGAGACGCTGCCGGCGGCGGTCGAGGCCGAGTACCGGCGTCATTTCACCGCAGGCGGGCGGCCGACCGGGGAGTACCGGGATCTGCTGCGGCGGGTCGACGAGTGCCGCGCCGAGGTCAGCGCGGCGGCGGCCGAGCTGGGCGAGATCGCCGTCCGGGTCGGCGATCACGACCGGATCGAGGGCGAGCTGGCCGGGCTCGTGTCCGAACTCCGGGATCGGTCGGAGACGCTGGCGGGCGACGAGCAGCGGCTGGCGGCCGCCCGCGCCCTGGTGGCACAGCTCGCCGCGGCGACGGACAGCGCCGGCGAGGCCGAGCGGTTCCGGGATCGGGCCTCGGCCGACCGCAGGGCCCGCGAGGAGATCGTGCGCCGGGTCGACGACCGCACGGCCGCGGTGATCCGGCTCGCCGACCGGGTCGCGGCCTCGGATGCCGCCGCCGCGACCGCTGCCACCGCGCTGGAGCGGGCCGGGATCACCCTGGCGGCGATCGGGACGGACGTGCAGACCGCCGCAGCACGCGCCGAGAGTGCGCTCGCCCGTGCCGATCTCGCGCAGGACCGGGCCGACCTGTTGGCGGTCACCGACACCCTGGACGCCGTCGCGGTGTGCGAGCGGGACATCGCCGCTGCCGGTGCCGCGCTCGCGGCCCACCCGGTCGACGACCGGCACCTGCGAGCGGTGGAGGGAGCGGCGAACGCCCTCTCCGTCGCGACGGACGTCCTGCAGACCTCGGTCACCCGGCTGACGGTCGCCCGGCCCGACGGCGGTCCGCTGCTGATGGACAGGCTGCCGGTCACCGCCGACGGGGCGCTCACCCTGGGCGACGGCACCGAGATCCGATGGGAGGCGCCCGCGCAGGCGGGAGAGCTGGCCCGCACCCTGGAGGCCGCCGAACAGCAGTGGCAGGAGGCGCTGACCGCCTGTGGCGCCACCGATCTCGCCGACGCCCGGCGACGGGGCGAGATCCACCGTGCCGCCGTCGCCGACCAGGCCGCGGCGCAGCGGGCGCTGCGGGACCTCACCGGCAGCTCCGGTCCCGACGAGCTGCGGGCCCGGGCTGCGCTCCTGCGGGGACGGATCGGGGCCGGGCCGCCGCCCGGTGGTCCTGACGACCCGGATCTCGCCCGTGCGGCATCCCGGGAGGCCCGGGCCGAGCACGCCGCTCTGCAGGAGCAGGAGCGACAGGCGGCGTCAGCGCTGCACCGGGCCGAGCGGGAGAGCGCTGCCGTGGACAAGGAACGTGCCGTCCACCGGGCCCAGCAGCAGACCGCGCACGTGGAGCTGGAGTCGGCCCGCGAGCAGCTGGCGCTGGCCCGGGCCGACCAGCCGGACTCGGTGTTGGACACCGCCCTGCTCCGGGCCTCCGAGCGGGCAGACAGTTGCGCCGACGCGGTCCGGACGATCCGGGAAGCGCTCGGCAGCACCGACGTCGCCGTGCTCGACCGCACCGTGGCGCACGGCCGGGCCCGGGTGGCCGACCTGCAGCGGCGGTCCGAGGCTGCTGCCGGTGATCTGCGAACGATCGCCGCCGAGCTCGCGGTGATCGGTGGCCAGGGCCGGCAGGAGCGCTACGACCGGGCGATGACCGATCTGGCCGCCGCCGAGGCGGAGGCCGGGGCCCGCACCTCGCGTGCCGGTGCGGCGCAGCTGTTGCGGGACACCCTGCTGCGGCATCGCGAGGACTCCCGGGCACGGTACGTCGCGCCGTTCCGGGCGGAGCTGCGCCGCCTCGGGAAGTTGCTCTACGGAGCGGATTTCGATGTGGAGGTGGATCCCGGGCTGGTGGTCACCACCCGCACGCTGGACGGGGTCACGCTGCCGTTCGGCGCGTTGTCCTCCGGCGCCAAGGAGCAGCTGGCGGTGCTCATCCGGCTGGCCTGCGCCGGCCTGGTCGGGGGCGAGCATGGCACCCCGGTGCTGGTGGACGACGCCCTCGGGTTCTCCGACCCGGAGCGGCTGGGACGGATCGGCGAGGTGCTCACCGCCGTCGGCGGCGACAGCCAGATCGTGCTGATGACCTGCACCCCCGACCGCTACCGGTCGGTGCGCGGGGCGACGGTGCTGCGGTTGCGGGCCGACGGGAGCACGCACAAGGTGCGGCGGCGTGCGGTGGAGTCGGTCGGTGCGGTGGAGTCCGGGCAGGCCGTGCAGGAGCAGGCCGTGCAGGAGCAGGCCGTGCAGGAGCAGTCCGAGGAGGAGACGGCCGGGCAGGAGCCCGCATCCCTGCCGGAACTCGCACCCGAGCCGGAGCAACCTGTGGCCGCGGAGCCGCACCGGCGGCGGCCGCGCGCGCGGGGCGCGACCGAGGAGTTGTCGCTGTTCGACGAGCTGCTGCACCCGGTGCTGCCGGAGCACGCCCGGTCGGCGCGCGGGGCCTGAGCCCGCGCGCCCGCCGCCCCGGGCCAGCGCCTACCCTGAGGGTTGCGCCGGCGCCTGCCGGCGGAGTCCGGTCGAAGGAGAGTCGAAGGCGTGACTGCCGCGGAGCTGACCACCGAGGAGATCGTCGTGCTGCGGGACGCGGCCCGGCGCGACTACGACGACCTGGTCGCCAAGAAGCTCTCGCTCGACCTCACCCGCGGGAAGCCGTCGTCGGCCCAGCTCGACCTGTCCGAGCCGATGCTCGACATCCTGCAGGGCGACCACACCGCCGCCGACGGCACGGATCTGCGCAACTACGGCGGCCCGGCCGGACTGCCGGAGCTGCGGGACATCTTCGGCCCGCTGTTCCAGGTGCCGTCCGCCCAGCTGCTCGCCGCCGGCAACTCCAGTCTGGAGCTGATGCACGACACCATCGTCCAGGCCCTGCTCGGCGTCATGCCCGGCGCCGAGCGGCGGTGGGCGGACGAGGAGCGTCTGGTCTTCCTCTGCCCGGTGCCCGGCTACGACCGCCACTTCTCGATCTGCGAGCGGTTCGGCATCGAGATGGTCCCGGTCGCGATGACCCCGGACGGCCCGGACATGGACGAGGTCGAGCGGCTGGTGGCCGCCGACCCCGCGGTCAAGGGCATCTGGTGCGTGCCGAAGTACAGCAACCCGGACGGCACCGTCTACAGCGACGAGACCGTCGCCCGGCTGGCCGCGATGCCCACGGCCGCCCCCGACTTCCGCATCTTCTGGGACAACGCCTACGCCGTGCACCATCTCACCGAGGAACGGCCGGAGATCGCGGACATCCTGACGAGGTGCTCCGAGAGCGGCCACCCGGACCGGGTGTTCGTCTTCGGCTCCACCTCGAAGGTGACCATGGCCGGCGGCGGAGTCGCGTTCTTCGGCAGCTCCCCGGCCAACGTGGCCTGGTTCGCCGCGGCGAGCGCGAAGCGCACCATCGGCCCGGACAAGCTGAACCAGTTGCGCCACGTGAAGTTCCTGAAGGACGGTGCCGGCGTCGAGGCGCACATGCGCGCGCACGCCGAGATCGTCTGGCCGAAGTTCGAGGCGGTCGACAAGGCCCTCACCGAGCAGCTCGAGGGCAGCGACCTGGCCTCCTGGGCGCTGCCGAAGGGCGGCTACTTCGTTGCGCTGCAGGTGCTCCCGGGCACGGCGTCGGAGGTGGTCCGGCTGGCGAAGGAGGCCGGCATCGCGCTGACCCCGGCCGGTGCCACCCACCCCTACGGCAAGGATCCCGAGGACAGCTGGATCCGGCTCGCGCCGACCGTTCCGGTGCTCGCCGACGTTGCCACCGCCATGGCCGGCGTCGCCACCTGCGTGCGGCTCGCCGGGTTCGACAAGCTGCTCGCCGACCGGGCCTGAGACCGGGCCCGGCTGCCGGCCGGCAGCCGGGGCTCAGGTCAGCGCGACGATCGCCTCCGAGGTGTAGGCCAGGAAGGTCAGCGACTCCTGGAAGTACAGCTGCACGCTGGTCGCGTCGTGGGACAGGTAGCCGATGGACAGCTCCTGGCCCAGGTGCAGCTCGAAGTCGCCGCCCCGGGTGGACAGCACGAATCCGCCGACGATGGCCGGGGCCCAGATGATCTCGCCGTCGAACAGCCGCGACAGGTGCTCCCGGATCGGGTAGCCGTGGTCGACGGTCTCGTTGACCGCCGTGTAGGCGTCGGCCGAGAGCACCAGCGCGTACGGCCCGTTCACCCCGGCCAGCCGCAGGCTGGTCAGCGCCTGCGACACCACATCCGGGTAGGCGCGCGGATCCTCGGGCAGGGCGAGCGACGGGTTGGACGTGGTGGCCCGCAGCCCGGTGATGCCGGCCGCCGCGTAGCCCTCGAAGACCGCACGGTCCTCGGCCCAGGCGATCTGCTTCGCCGCGTCCTTCACCGGTTGCCAGTCCGAGTCCTTGGAACCCCGCTCCACGTCGTCGATCTGCTGCCGGTCGACGGTGAACGGGACGCGCAGCTCCACCAGCGGCGCGGCGCGGCGCTGCCGGGCGATCACGCCGTCGGCCGGCGGCTGCAGATCGGTGAGGTGACCGGTGCCGACCGCGGCCAGCCCGGTGCCGGCCGGTCCGGCCAGGTCCACCACCCGGCGCCCGGCCAGGTGCCGGGTGAAGGTGCGGGTGGCCTCCTCCTCGATCTCCGCCCACGCGGCGTCGGAGATCGGGGCGAGTTCGCGGTGCAGGTTGTTCATCGCGGGATTCCTTTCAGGCTACCGATCTTCAGGCTTCCGTCGCCGGTGCTGTCGGCATCGGTGCCGGCAGGGGGCGGGGCGGCAGGGGGTGCCCCGGGAGGACCTGGTGGGTCGTCGAGGAAGTCGAGCGACGGGACGAAGAACAACCCGCCGGTGACCGCGGTGGAGAAGTCGAGGATCCGGTCGGTCCGGCCGGGCGGGTCGCCGACGAACATTCGCTCCAGCATCAGCTCGGTGATTGACGGGTCCGCCGCGTACCCGATGAAATAGGTGCCGAACTCGCGCGTGCCGACGGTGCCGAACGGCATGTTGTCCCGGACGATCTGCCGCTCCTCGCCGTCGGCGTCGACGATCGTGTTGACCGCGACGTGCGAATCGGGTGCCTTGTCGGCGATCTCGATGTCGGCGAGCTTGGTCCGGCCGATCACCCGCTCCTGGGCCTCCACCGGGAGAGCGTTCCAGGCGTCCAGGTCGTGCAGGTACTTCTGCACGATGACGTACGACGACTCCGGGTGGACCGGATCGTCGGCCGGGGTCAGCGCGGCGGCGAGAGCGTCGGCGTCCTCCGGGTTCTCGGTGCCGTCGACGAACCCCATCAGGTCCCGCATCTCGAAGTACTTGAAGCCGTGCACCTCGTCGACGACGGTGGCGGCACCGGCCAGCCGCGCGGTCAACTGGGTGGCCAGCTCGAAGCAGAGGTCCGGTGCCCCGGCGCGGATGTGGAAGAGCAGGTCCCCGGGGGTCGACGGGGCCAGGTGGCGCGGCCCGGCCAGCTCCCGGAACGGGTGCAGCCCGGGTGGCGGGGGAGCGTCGAACAGTCGTGTCCAGGCGTCGGCGCCGATACCGACGACGCACTTGAGCCCGCCGTCCGGAACCCGGAAGCCGACCGCGCGCTGCAGGGCCGGGACGTCGGGCAGCAGGTCACGGACCGCGTCCTCGCCGCCCTCGTCGATGGTCAGCACCAGGAAGATCGCCGCGCGGGTGAGCGGGCTCAGCACCGGCTGCGGGGTCACCGGCACATCGCTGCGGTGCGGGTCACTGCTGGTAGCCCTCGACGACTCCCTCGGGGCGCACCTCGGCGCCGTCGGCGTCCTCGCCGAACTCGCGGCGGGCTCGACGCTGCCGCAGCAGGTCCCAGCACTGATCCAGGGTCTGCTCGATGCGCTGCAGCTCCTGGTGGTCGGCCTCCCGGTCGGCGTCCGGCCGGCCCTCGTCGGCGCGCACGGAGCGCTCCTGTGCCACCAGGTCGTGGATGCGCTGCAGGATCTCCCGATCGTCCATCGGACACGTCCTTCCCGGCCGCGGCGGCGGCACTCGCCCGGAAGCGTATCCGGTTGGCCCCGCGCCACGCGGGTACGGATCGATCGGGCCCGCCCACGGGCCCGGGATCAGCGGCAGGACAGGTGCAGGAGGACGACGATGACCGGACCTGTGGTGGTGATCGGTGGCGGGCTGGCCGGTGCGAAGACGGTGGAGGCGCTGCGGGACAAGGGCTTCGACGGCAGCCTGACCCTGGTGTGCGCGGAGGACGTGCTGCCCTACGAGCGGCCGCCGCTGTCCAAGGACTACCTGCTGGGCAAGGCCGGCCTGCTCGACTCCACCGTGCACGACGAGCAGTGGTACGCCGACCGCCGGGTGGACGTCCGGCTCGGGGTGTCCGCGGTCGCGCTCGATCCGGCGCAGCGGGTGGTGACGCTGTCCGACGGGACGTCGCTGGACTACTCGTCCTGTGTGCTGGCGACGGGGTCGGAGCCGGTCGGGCTGGACGACCTCCCGCCCGGGGTGGCCGTGGCACTGCGGACCGCGGCGGACGCGGAGGCGCTGAAGGCCCAGCTGGCGGAGGGCGGCCGGTGGGTGATCGCCGGCGGTGGCTGGATCGGGCTCGAGGTCGCGGCCGCGGCGCGCGCGGCGGGCTGCGAGGTGACGGTGGTGCTGTCGTCCGCCCGGCCGCTGCAGTCGGCGATCGGGCCGGTCGCGGCCGAGGTGTTCCTGGAGCTGCACCTGGCGCACGGGGTGCGGTTCCGGCCGGAGCACCGGGTCACCGATGCGGTGGTGACGGACGGCAGGCTGCGCGCGGTGCTGCTGGAGGACGGTGAGGAACTCCCGGCCGACCGGCTGCTGGTCGCGGTGGGAGCCCGGCCCCGGCTGGACCTGGCGGTCGCCGCCGGACTGGAGGTCGGGGACGGCGTCCGGGTCGGACCCGACCTGCGGACGTCCGACCCGCACATCTGGGCGGTCGGCGACATCGCGGAGGTGAACCACCCGGTGCTCGGCCGGCCGGTCCGGGTGGAGCACTGGGCATGGGCGCTGCACCAGCCTGCGGTCGCAGCGGCCTCGATCCTCGGGCAGGACGCCGCTTTCGACGACCTGCCGTACTTCTTCTCCGACCAGTACGACCTGGGCATGGAGTTCCTCGGGGACCCGCACCCGGACGACCGGCTGGTGCTGCGCGGGGACCGGGACGGTCGCGAGTTCGTCGGATTCCTCTGCGGGGCCGACGATGTCGTCCATGCGGTGATCGCGGTCAACGTATGGGACGTGCCGGACGCGGTGCGGGACCTGATCATCGACGGCCGGCCGGTGGATCCGGCACGGCTCGCCGACGAACAGGTCCCGCTCGCAGAGCTCTGAACTGCGGAGCTGTGAAACCGGCGCAGCTCTGAGCTCAGCCGCCGCTGACCATGTCGGTGCACGCCGGGACGGTCTCCACCGCGGCCTGCAGTTCGGGGTACGAGCCGTCCTCGATGCCGAAGTCGGCGTCACCGAGATCGCCGATCTCCTGGCTGATCTGCTGCACGGCCGCGTCCACCGAGGCGACGTCGGTGGCCTCGGACACCAGGATCGCGCCGTTGCCGCTGATGTCGGCCAGGGCGGTCAGGTAGGTGATGAACGCCTGGTGGATCTCCTCGCCGCCCTGCACGTCCGGGGCGTGCCCGGCCTGGGCATTGCCCAGCGCGGTGCTCGCCGCCTGGGCCACGTTCGCGTAGTAGTCGACGAAGGCCTGCCGGTACTCGCCGAGCGGGGTGTCGGAGGTCAGGGTCGGGTAGGCGAACACGGTGGCCAGCAGGCCGCCCATGTCGGTGCACATGTTGGTCGCCCAGGCGGCTAGGTCCGGGTCGATGTCGCCGATCGGGGATCCGGTCGGCTCCTCGGTGCTCGGCTCCTCCGTGCTGGGATCCGTGGTCGGCTCCTCGGTGCTGGGATCCGTGGTGGGCTCCTGGGTGGGTGCCTCGCTGGTGGGCGCGCTGGTGGGGATGCTCGCGGGGGTGCTGACCGGCGCGGATGCGGTGCCGGCCTGGGGCATCACGGGCGAACCGGCCTGGGTGCTGCCGCAGGCGGTCAGGGTCAGGATGCCGGCGGCCAGCGCGATCGCGGCGAGGCCGTTGCGGACGTTCATGGTGGATCTCACTCTGTCTACGGTTCCGGCCTGCTGCGGCCGTCGGGCGCCGGGTGCGCCTGCTGGTGACTCCGACGACAGATCCGGTCCCGTGGTTCCCGGAGACTCTCGAAAACTTCTGCGGCACAGCGGGTGTCGCATTCCGGGGTGGCGGCCGCCCAGCCCCCGGCACAGATGGCCGGACGCTGCTCGATGCGGTCTGTCGGCAGGCAGGAACGCCGCAGGGGGCGTGCTGATACGCCCCGGTCAGGGTGTGAGCCGGGTCACCCGGCGTCGGTGCGGGCGGAGACCGCCGCGGCCAGCGAGGCCAGGTGGCCGAGCCGGGCCACCTCGGACGCGCGCAGGGCGGGCCCGCCCGGCCGGCCCACGATCACCGCGACGTCCGCGGAACCCAGTGGTGCGACGGCCATCTCGGTGCCGACAGTCTTCCAGTCCTCGGGCACCCAGTGCGCCTCGGGATCCAGCACGGTGGCCCGCTGCACCGGCGCCCAGCCGGGGATCACCCCGTCCAGGTTCGGCACCCCGCCGCCACCGGCCACCAGTTCGATCTCCCGGTCGCCGTTCACCCGGGCCACCACGGACCAGCCGGCCCGCAGCACCTTGGGCAGCATCAGTGCCAGGGTGTGCACCGCCCGGTCGGGGTCGGCGGCGATCGCCTCGACGAGCTCCCACTCCCGGTGCATGTCCGCGATCCCCGGGTCCGGGCGCACCGACTCCACCCGCACTCCCGGCACCGACTCGGCGGCGGTGATCAGGGAGTCCGGCTGCCGGCCCGAGGGCAGCTCGACCACGATGTCGTCGACGGCCTGGTCGGGGATGCGTTCCACGATGTCCATCGCGAGGATGTCCGCGCCGACCCGGCCGAGAGCGGAGGCCACTGCGCCCAGCGATCCCGGGCGGTCCGGGAGGACCACCCGCAACACGTAGGACAAGAGGTGACCACCTTTCGCGAACATAGCCAGGGGGCAGTACCCGCGGCTGCGCCGCCCGACACGCGAGCGGCGCGGTCCGATTGTCCCGGTGCGGCGTTTCGGCCAGATCACCGGCGCGAGTCGGACCGTCGTGTTCACCTGATCGTGTGGCGATCCAGCGCAACAGTCCCGGCAGGGTCACTCGTTCGCCGACGACGCGCCGGTCACCTGGCGCCCGGAAATCCGTTGCGGAGGGCGCCGGACGGTCGTAGGTTCGAAGGACACGGGAGAGGAGGTGGTCCGACGTTGATGACGTACAGGACTCGTGAGGTGGCTGGCCGCTAGGCCGAGCACACCACGCTGTGGTTGACCGGATCCGCCGAGCGGCGGACCGACGGCCCGGCACAACAGGACAGTCACCCGACCCTCGGGCCGCCGAACCCAGTCCAGTCGGCCCGCTCCCACCGGAGCGGACAAGGCCCGGGGGTTGTCCTGTCCCCGGGGCAGGAACCGGCAGCAGGGCCGGTAGTGTCGGTGCCTGTGACGGCGCGTGGACTGCTGGTCGCCGGCACCTCCTCGGACGCCGGCAAGTCGCTGCTCACCACCGGGATCTGCCGCTACCTGGCCCGACTCGGGGTGGACGTCGCCCCGTTCAAGTCGCAGAACATGTCGAACAACTCGATGGTCTGTGCCGACGGCGCGGAGATCGGCCGGGCGCAGTACCTGCAGGCCCAGGCCGCCCGGGTCGAGCCGGATTCCTCGATGAACCCGGTGCTGCTCAAGCCCGGGTCGGACCGGCGGTCGCACATCGTGCTCCGCGGTACCCCGGCCGGCACCCTGCGTGCCGGTGAGTTCGCCACCGGCAGACGGCATCTCGCCGCCGCTGCGTTCGAGGCGTATAGCGAGCTGGCCGGCCGGCACCAGGTGATCGTCTGTGAGGGCGCCGGCTCCCCGGCCGAGATCAACCTGCGGTCCGGCGACTACGTGAACATGGGGCTGGCGCGGGAGTTCGGCCTGCCGGTGATCGTGGTCGGCGACATCGACCGGGGCGGGGTGCTGGCAGCGCTCTACGGCACGGTCGGCCTGCTCGACGAGCAGGACCGTGCGCTGGTCGCGGGATTCGTGATCAACAAGTTCCGCGGCGACGTCTCCCTGCTGCAGCCGGGTCTTGACCGGATCAGCGATCTCACCGGGGTGCCGTTCTGGGGTGTCGTCCCGTGGCTGCCCGAGGTCTGGCTGGATGGCGAGGACACGCTGGTGACCGGGCGGTGGCGGTCCGATCCGGCCGCCCCCGGGGCGACGACCAGGGTCGGCGCCGTGCGGTTCCCGCGGCTGTCCAACGTCACCGACCTGGATGCGCTGGCCTCGGAGCCCGGGGTCCGGGTCGACGTCACCACCGACCCCGCCGTGCTCCGCTCCGCCGACGTGCTGGTGCTCCCCGGGAGCCGTTCCACCGTCGACGATCTCGACTGGCTGCGCCGCTCCGGACTGGACCGGGTGGTGCGGGATGCGGCGGCCGCAGGGCGGCCGGTGCTCGGCATCTGCGGCGGGTACCAGATGCTGACCCGGCGGATCGAGGATCCGGACGGGATCGAGAAGACCGGCGTGGTGGACGGTCTGGACCTGCTGCCGGCGGTGACGAGGTTCGGTGCCGCCAAGGTGCTGGGCCGGCCGGTCGGAGCGTGGGAGGGACATCCGGTGCGGGCGTACGAGATCCATCACGGGGTGGCGGCGCCGGACGGCGGCGAGCCCTTCCTGGACGGCGTGCGTTCGGGCAGCGTCTGGGGGACCACCTGGCACGGCGCCTTCGAGAACGACGACTTCCGCCGGGCCTGGCTGGCAACGGTCGCCCCGTCGTTCACCGCGGTGCCGGGCGCGCCTTCCTTCGGCGAGCGTCGCGAGCGGATGATCGACACCCTGGCCGACGCCGTCGCGGAGCACGTGGACACCGACCGGCTGCTCCGGGCGGTGGGACTGTGATCGCCGAGGTGCTGCTGGTCGGCGTGGGTGCGGGGGACCCGGAACAGCTGACCCTGCAGGCGATCCGGGCCATCGAGCGGGCGGACGTCTTCCTGGTGATCGGCAAGGACGGCGCCGCCGCGGAGCTGGAGACCGCCCGGCGGGACCTGTTGTCGGCGCACCGGCCGGAGCCGGCCCGGGTGGTGGTGGTGCCCGACCCGGCCCGGGACCGGGATCCGCAGGACTACCGGCAGGCCGTGCTGGACTGGCACGCGGCCCGCGCCGGGCGGCTGGCCGCCGCCATGGAGGGCGAGCCGGACGGGACCGTCGCGGCGATCCTGGTCTGGGGTGACCCGGCGCTGTACGACTCGACGATCCGGGTGGTGGGTGACGTCGCGGCGACGCACCCGGTGCTGCGCTGGTCGGTGATCCCCGCGGTCAGCAGTGTCTCCGCGCTGGCAGCCGCGCACCGCACGGTGCTCAACAGCATCGGCGGCGCGGTGCACATCACCACCGGGCGGCGGCTGCGGCAGGGCTGGCCGGGAGCGGACATCGACTCGGTGGTGGTCATGCTCGATCCCGACCTCGCCTGTGCCGCACTGGATCCCGCCGGACTGGAGATCTTCTGGGGGGCGAACCTGGGCACGCCGGGCGAGGTGCTGGCCGCGGGGCCGCTGGCCGACACCCTGCCGGAGATCCGGCGGCTGCGGGACGGCGTGCGCGCCGACCGTGGCTGGGTGATGGACGTCTACCTGCTGCGCCGGGTCTGAGACACAACCCGGCGGGGTAGGCACAGCCCCGGCGGGTCCAGCAGCCCCTCAGCGGTCCTCGAGATCGCCTTCCAGATCCAGGTAGATGCCCTGCAGCTCCCGCAGCAGGTCCGGGTCCGGCTCGGCCCAGAGCCTGCGGTCCGCGGCCTCGGTGAGCCGCTCGATCATGCCGCGCAGCGCCCACGGGTTCGCGTGCTGCAGGAACGCGCGGTTCTCCTCGTCGAGAGCGTAGGTGCGGGCCACCGTGTCGTACATGTGGTCCGGCACCACCCCGGCGGTGGCGTCGTAGCCGAACAGGTAGTCGACGGTGGCGGCCATCTCGAAGGCGCCCTTGTAGCCGTGGCGGCGCATCGCGGCGATCCAGCGGGGGTTGACCACCCGGGCCCGGAACACCCGTGCGGTCTCCTCGCCGAGCGACCGGGTGCGCACCGCGTCCGGGGTGGTGGAGTCGCCGATGTAGGCGCGCGGGGCGGTGCCGGTGAGCGCCCGCACCGTGGCGATCATGCCGCCGTGGTACTGGAAGTAGTCGTCGGAGTCGATGATGTCGTGCTCACGGGTGTCGGTGTTCTTGGCCGCCACCGCGATCCGCGCGTAGTTGGCCCGCATGTCCTCGGCCGCCGGCGCGCCCGCCAGGTCGCGGCCGTAGGCGAAGCCGCCCCAGGCGGTATAGACCTCGGCGAGATCGGAGTCGTCGCGCCAGTTCCCGGACTCGATGAGCGGCAGGATTCCGGCGCCGTAGCTGCCCGGCGCCGAGCCGAAGATCCGGGTGGTGGCCCGCCGGTCGTCCCCGTGCACAGCCCGGTCGGCGTCGGCGTGGGCCCGCAGGAAGTTGACCTCCGCCGGTTCGTCCAGCGCCGCCACCAGCCGCACGGCGTCGTCCAGCATCGACACCACGTGCGGGAAGGCGTCCCGGAAGAAGCCGGAGATGCGGACGGTCACGTCGATCCGCGGCCGGCCCAGCTCGGCGGCCGGGATGACCTCGAGCCCGCTGACCCGGCGCGAGGCCTCGTCCCAGACCGGGGTGACGCCGATCAGCGCCAGCACCTCGGCGATGTCGTCGCCGGAGGTGCGCATGGCGGAGGTGCCCCACACCGAGAGTCCCACCGACCGCGGGTACTCCCCGGTGTCGGCCAGGTGTCGCTCCAGCAGCGAGGCGGCCATCGCCGAGCCGGTGTCCCAGGCCAGCCGGGAGGGCACCGCCTTGGGATCGACCGAGTAGAAGTTCCGCCCGGTCGGCAGCACGTTGACCAGGCCGCGCAGTGGCGACCCGGACGGCCCGGCGGCGACGAATCCGCCATCGAGAGCGTGCAGCACGGCGGACATCTCGTCGGTGGTACGGGCCAGTCGCGGCACGATCTCGGTGGCGGCGAACCCCATGACCGACGTGACCGCCGGGTCGGTGTCGCCGAGCACCCCGGCGACGACGCCGGCCATCGCGGACGGTGCCCAGCCGGCGGCCTCGGCGGCCTCCACCAGCGACCGGGCGGTGGTCTCGGCGGCGTCGACGGCGGCCAGGTCGGCCCCGTCCTTGAGGCCGAGCGCGGCGCGCAGCCCCGGATGGGCCACGGAGCCGCCCCAGATCTGCGTGGCCCGCAGCATGGCGAGCACCAGGTTGACCCGGGCCTCACCGGTCGGCGCGGCGCCCAGTACGTGCAGGCCGTCGCGGATCTGCACGTCCTTGATCTCGCACAGCCAGCCGTCGACGTGCAGCAGGAAGTCGTCGAAACCCTCGTCGTCGGGCCGGGTTCCGATTCCCAGGTCGTGGTCCATCTTCGCCGCCTGGATCAGCGTCCAGATCTGCGCCCGGATGGCCGGCAGTTTGGCCGGGTCCATCGCGGCGACGTTCGCGTGCTCGTCGAGCAGCTGCTCCAGCCGTGAGATGTCGCCGTAGGACTCGGCCCTGGCCATCGGCGGCACCAGGTGGTCGACGATCACCGCGTGCGCCCGGCGCTTTGCCTGGGTGCCCTCGCCGGGATCGTTGACCAGGAACGGGTAGATCAACGGGACACTGCCCAGCGCCGCGTCGGTGCCGCAGTCCGCAGACATGCCGACGTTCTTGCCGGGCAACCACTCCAGGTTGCCGTGCTTGCCCATGTGCACCACGGCGTGCGCGCCGAACTCCTGCTCGATCCACCGGTAGGCGGCCAGGTAGTGGTGCGAGGGCGCCATGTCCGGGTCGTGGTAGATCGCCACCGGGTTCTCGCCGAACCCGCGCGGCGGTTGGATCAGGATCACCAGGTTCCCGGCCCGCAGGGTGGCCAGCACGATCTCCCCGCCCGGGTCGGTGGAGCGGTCCACGAACAGCTCGCCGGGCGCCTCCCCCCAGGCGTCGGTCACGGCCTCCCGCAGGCCCGGGGTCAGCGCGCCGAACCATTCCCGGTACCGGGCCGCCGGGATGCGGACCGGTTGGCCGGCGAGTTGCCCTGCGGTGAGCCATTCCTCGTCCTGGCCGCCGGCGTCGATGAGGGCGTGGATCAGCGCATTGCCGGCGGTGGTGTCCGGCTCCTCGCCGTCGATCGGCGGCAGCGGGGCCAGCCCGGGCAACGCGTCCGGGCCGTCGGCCGGTCCGACGTCGTAGCCGGCGTCGCGCAGCTCGCGCAGCAGCCGGACGGTGGACACCGGGGTGTCCAGGCCGACCGCGTTGCCGATCCGGGAGTGCTTCGTGGGATAGGCGGACAGCATGATCGCGATCCGCCGCTCCGCCGGCGGCGTGCGCCGCAACCGGGCGTGGCCCAGCGCGATCCCGGCGAGCCGGACGCAGCGCTCCGGGTCCGGCACGTACCGCGGCAGACCGTCGGCATCGGTCTCCTTGAACGAGAACGGCACCGTGATGATCCGGCCGTCGAACTCGGGCACGGCGACCTGCGTCGCCACGTCGAGTGGGCTGAGCCCGTCGTCCGACTCCAACCACTCGTCCCGGCCCCGGGTCAGGCACAGCCCTTGCAGGATCGGGATGTCCAGGTCGGCGAGAGCCGAGACGTCCCAGGCATCGTCGTCACCGCCGGCGCTCGCGGCCGCGGGGTTGCTGCCCCCCGCGGCGAGCACGGTGACCACCAGTGCGTCGAGCCGGCCCAGCTCGGCCAGCAGGTCCGCCGGAGCGGTGCGCAGCGAGGCGCAGTGCAGCGGGACACCGAACCCGCCCTGCCGGTCGATCTCGTCGGCGAGGGCGTGCACGAAGGCGGTGTTGCCGCTGGCGTGGTGGGCGCGGTAGCAGAGCACGCCGATCCGCGGCCCGTCCGGCCGCGGTGCCGGGTCGCGGGGGAGCAGGGCCCAGTCGGGCAGCGGGCGGACCGGGGCGAACCCGGTGCCGGTCAGCAGCACCGTGTCGGACAGGAAGGCGTGCAGCTCGGTCAGGTTCTCCGGGCCGCCCTCGGCGAGGTAGCCGTGCGCCTGCGCGGCGACGCCGATCGGCACCGTGGACAGCCGCATCAGCTCCGCGTCCGGGGTGCGTTCGCCGCCGAGCACCACCATCGGCAGCCCGGTCGCCCGGATGGCGTCGAGCCCGTCCGCCCAGGTCCGGACCGTGCCGAGGATCCGCACCAGGACCAGGTCGCAGCCCTGCAGGAATGTCGGCAGATCGGCGATCTCCATCCGGGCCGGGTTGGCCAGGACCACGTCGGCACCCGAGGCGCGGGCGGACAGCAGATCGGTGTCCGAGGTGGACAGCAGCGCGAGACGCGGCATGGCGGAGCTCCTTCCACCGGGCCTGGGACCGGTTCGGACGTCCCCGCAGGTCAGTCTCCTGACTTCCGGATCGACGCCCGCCCCGACGCCTTCCCACCGGCGGACCGGCAGTGACGCCCGCACCGGCGGACCGGGGCGGAACTCGGGACGCGCTCCCCGGTCACAGTGGCTCAGGCCGTCCCGGATGCTCGCCGGGTTCCTGACAACTGCGGGGTGGTGCGTTGGTGACGACCACTCTAGCGGCCGTGCCACCATGGGCGCCGTGTCCCCACCGATCGCCCGTTCCGCCGCGGACCGGTGCCCCGGTCTGCTGCGTCCGCACCTCGCCGCCGACGGCGCGCTGGTGCGACTGCGGCTGCCCGGCGGGCGGCTGCCGGGGGTGGCACTGTCCGCCCTCGTCGGGGCCGCGGACCGGTTCGGTGACGGCGACCTGCAGCTGACCTCGCGGGGGAACGTGCAGATCCGTGGCATCCGGCCGGATCCCGACGGGGAGGCCCCGGCGGCGCTGGTGACGCTGCTGTCCGACGCCGGCCTGCTGCCCGCCCCCGGGCACGAACGGGTGCGGAACGTCACCGCCTCCCCGCTGTCCGGGATCACCGGTGGTACGGCCGACATCCGTTCACTGGTCGACGCTCTCGACCGCGCGGTGTGCGCTGCCCCGGACCTGGCCGGACTGCCCGGGCGGTTCCTGTTCGGGATCGACGACGGGCGTGGTGATCTCGCCGGCCTGCGGCTCGACCTCGGGGTGCGGATGACCGGTCAGGACCACGGCTGGCTGCTGATCGGCGGCCGCCTCGGGCCGTCGGTGGCGACTGCCGGGATCCCCGATGCGATCGTTGATCTCGCCTCGCAGTTCCTGCGGGTGCGGGGCCGGGCCTGGCACGTGGACGAGCTGCCGGACGGTCTGCCGGGCGTCACGACCGCGCCCGATCAGCCCCGGGCGCCGGTGGTGATGCCGTACGGGGTGCTCACCCGGGACGACGGGGACGTCGCGCTGTCGACCGCGGTACCGCTCGGGGTGCTGACCCCGGCGATGCTGGATGTGCTGCGCGGGCAACCGGAGGTCGTGGTGACGCCATGGCGCGGGATCGTGCTGCCGACGGCCGCACCGGGGATGGCGCCGGTGCTGGCGGACGCGGGCTTCCTGTTGGACGGGGACGCGGCGTGGAGCGGCATCAGCGCCTGTACCGGCGCCCCGCGCTGCCCGTCCGGACGGGCCGACACCCGGCCGGTGGCAGCATCTCTCGCGACCCAGGGCCATCGGGGGCGGGTGCACGTGATCGGGTGCCCGCGGGCCTGTGGCGCGCCGGCAGGGGAGCACCGCTCGGTCCGGGCGTGGGAGGTCACCGGATGATCGACGACGTGCTGCGGCCGCCGACCGCCCGCTACGACTACGTGCGGGACGGCGCGGAGATCTACCGTCATTCCTTTGCGATGATCCGGTCCGAGATCGACCCGGCCGCGCTGGCGCACCTGCCCGCGGTGGCGGAGCGGGTCGCCGTCCGCATGGTGCACGCCGCCGGCGAGCCGGAATTGGCGGCGGACCTGCAGATCCACCCGGAGCTGGTCCCCGCCGCACGGACGGCGCTGGCGGCCGGGGCGCCGGTCTTCACCGACGCGCACATGGTCGACGCCGGGATCACCCGGGCCCGGCTGCCAGCCGGCAACGAGGTGGTCTGCCTGCTGCGCGACCCGCGGGTGCCCGGCCTCGCGGCACGCTGGGGGACCACCAGATCCGCTGCGGCCGTGTCGCTCTGGGGGGACCGGCTGGCCGGTGCGGTGGTGGCGATCGGCAACGCCCCGACCGCGCTGTTCCACCTGCTGGAGCTGCTGGCGGACGGTGCGCCGCCGCCGGCGGCGATCGTCGGCCTGCCGGTCGGCTTCATCGGGGCCGCCGAATCGAAGGAGGCCCTCGCCGCATTCGGGCGCGGGGTGCCGTACCTCACCGTGCGAGGACGCCGCGGGGGATCCGCGCTCGCCGCGTCCGCGGTCAACGCCCTCGCCAGGGAGCAGGAGATATGAGCAGCACAGGTACGTTGGCCGGCGTCGGACTCGGACCCGGTGACCCGGAGCTGATCACCCTCAAGGCCGCCCGGCTGGTGGCGGCCGCCGACGTCGTCGCCTACCACTCCGGCCCGCACGGGCGGTCCATCGCCCGGACCATCGCGAGCCACATCCTGCCGGCCGGGGTGATCGAGGAGGCGCTCGTCTACCCGGTCACCACCGGCGAGACCGCCGACCCCGGCGGCTATCCCGCGGTGATGGACCGCTTCTACGACGAGTCGGCGGAGCGGCTGGCCGTGCACCTGGCGGCCGGCCGGGACGTGGTGGTGCTGTGCGAGGGCGACCCGATGTTCTACGGGTCGTACATGTACCTGCACGACCGGCTGGCCGGGCGCTTCCCGGCGAGCGTGGTGCCGGGCGTGACCTCGGTGTCCGGCGCGGCCGCGGCGGCCGGGCTGCCGCTGGCCCGGCACGAGGACGTGCTGACCGTGCTGCCCGGCACCCTGCCGGCACCGGAGCTCGCGCGCCGGCTCGCCGACACCCAGGCCGCCGCGATCATGAAGCTGGGCCGCACCTTCCCGGAGGTGCGGCAGGCGTTGCGCGAGTCCGGCCGGGAAGCCGGCGCCGTCTACGTCGAGCGGGCGAGCACCGCGGACCAGCGGGTGCTGCCGGCCGCCGAGGTGGATCCCGCTGTGGTGCCGTATTTCTCGCTGGTGCTGGTACCCGGCGGTGACCGGCGGCTGGCCCGGGCCGCGGTGCCCGCTGCGGTGGCGGAACCCGCGGCCGCACCGCCGGCGGAGCTGCTGGTGGTCGGGCTCGGTCCGGGGCCGGACGGCTGGGTGACGCCGGAGGTGGCGGCGACCCTCGGGCAGGTCGACCACGTGGTGGGGTACGCGCCCTACGTGGACCGGGTGCCGCAGCGGGAAGGGTTGGTACGGCACGCCTCCGGCAACACCGTGGAGCTGGACCGGGCCTCGCTGGCGCTGGAGCTGGCGCTGGCCGGGCAGCGGGTCGCGGTGGTGTCCGGTGGCGACGCCGGGGTGTTCGGGATGGCCGCCGCGGTCTTCGAGGCGGCCGGCGCCGACGACCGGTTCGCCGGTGTGCGGATCCGGGTGCTGCCGGGGATGACCGCGGCCCAGGCGGTGGCCGCCCGGGCCGGGGCGCCGCTCGGCGGGGACCACGCGATCGTCTCGCTCTCCGACCGGCTCAAGCCCTGGTCGGTGGTCCGGGACCGGCTGGCCGCACTCGCCGCCGCCGACCTGGTGATCGCGATCTACAACCCGGCCTCGCGCAGCCGGACCACCCAGGTCGCCGACGCCCGGGACCTGCTGCTGCAGCACCGCTCCGCGGACGTGCCGGTGGTGGTGGGCCGGCAGGTCGGCCGCGCAGCCGAGTCGGTGGAGATCACCACGCTGGGCGCGCTGGACCCGGCGTCCATCGACATGGGCTGCCTGCTGATCGTCGGGTCCACCCGGACGACCGCCGGGTCGCACGGGGTGTGGACCTCACGGTCGGTACCGGCTGCCGTACAGGTGTGAGTCGACGAAACCCTCGGCGCCCAAAGCCCTCCCGATGACGATGACCGCCGCCTGACGCAGGCCCGCGGCCTCCACCCGGTCGGCGATGGTCGCCAAGGTGCCGCGCAGCACCACCTCGTCCGCCTGGGTGGCGCGGTGCACCACGGCGACCGGGCAGTCCGCGCCGTACTCCGGCAGGCAGTCCTCGACCACCTGCCGGACCCGGGTGACCGCCAGGTGCAGCACCAGCGTCGCCCGGGACGCAGCCAGCAGCGACAGTCGTTCGGTCTCCGGCATTCTCGTCGACCTGGCCTGTGTGCGGGTGAGCACCACCGTCTGCGCCACCTCCGGCACGGTGAGCTCCCGCCCCAGCAGCGCCGCCGCCGCGGCGTAGGCGGGCACCCCGGGCACCACCTGCCAGGGCACACCGACCTCGTCCAGCCGGCGGGTCTGCTCGGCCAGCGCCGAGTACAGCGACGGGTCACCGGAACACAGCCGGGCCACGTCCTTGCCGGACCGGTGCGCCCGGACCAGGTGCCCGACGATCTGCTCCAGGTCGAGGTGCTGGCTGTCGATCAGCTCGGCGCCGTCCGGGCAATGCCCGAGCACCTCGGGGGTGACGTAGGTGCCTGCGTAGAGGCAGACCGGGCTGGCCTGCAGGATCCGCACCGCCCGCAGGGTGAGCAGGTCGGCCGCGCCGGGTCCGGCGCCGACGAAGTGCACGGTCATCAGAAGCCCTCCCGGGGAACGTCGAGTGCCCACTGGACCACCGGGCGGGCGGGCGTCCAGCCGGTCCAGCGGCCCAGCGGGAGCGCCCGTTCCACCGAGATCCGGGTCAGGTCACCACCGTTCGTACCGGCGGCAGCGAGCAGCGACTGCTCGCCCTCCAGGGTGACCGCGTGCGCGACCAGCCGCCCGCCCGGGCGCAGCGACTCCCGGGCCAGCCGCAGGGTTGCGGCCCCGCCCTCAC
Source organism: Nakamurella alba (assembly GCF_009707545.1). Classification (NCBI taxonomy): domain Bacteria; kingdom Bacillati; phylum Actinomycetota; class Actinomycetes; order Nakamurellales; family Nakamurellaceae; genus Nakamurella; species Nakamurella alba. The sequence goes on from NZ_WLYK01000001.1 coordinate 859,486, forward strand.
CGCCGAGTCCGCCGCCGACGAACACCGCATCCGGATCGGGCAGCCCGGTCAGTGCGTCGGGGGTGCGACCGGTGACGACGGAGACGGTGACGCCGAGCCGGGAGGCGTTGCGGGAGATGCGGTCCGCCCGTTCCGGGTCGGACTCGACGGCGACGGCCCGGTTGTGCGGGTGCTGCCGGCACCACTCGATCGCGATCGACCCGGCGCCGGCGCCGAGATCCCAGAGCAGTTCACCCGTCCGCGGGCCGAGCCGGGCCAGGGCGGCGGCCCGCAGTTCGCGTTTGGTCAGCTGCCCGTCGTGCTCGTAGGCCTCGTCGGGCAGTCCCGGGGTGGTGCTGGATCCGGTCGAGAAGCCGTGCAGACACACCAGGTTCAGGTCGGGGACGGTGACGTCCGGCCAGGCGCCGGGCGTGCCGTCGAGCCGGAGTTCGGCACCACCGAGGTCGGCGAGCACGGTCATCGCGGCGTTGCCGTGACCGTGCCTGGTGAGCAGGGCCGCCAGTGCCGCCGGGGTGCCGGAGTCGGCGGACAGCACGACGATCCGGGCGTCCGGATGAATCTCTCGCAGTACCGGGTGCAGCGGCCGGCCCACCGCCGACACCACGGCGACATCCTCGGCGCGCCAGCCCATCCGGGCCCGGGCCAGGGTCACCGAGGACAGGTGCGGCAGGACTTCGACGGCGTCGGGGCCGAGCAGGTCCAGCAGGGTGCTGCCGATCCCGGACAGCAGCGGGTCGCCGGAGGCGAGCACCACCACCGGGGCCGCGGCCTGCTCGAGCAGGGCCGGCAGGCGGTCCCGGAGCGGGCGGGGGAGCGGGGTGCGCCGTGCGCCGACGTCGTCCGGGAGCAGGGTGAGCTGGCGGGGCCCGCCGACCACGGTCGCCGCGCCGGTGAGGACCCGCCGACGGTGGTCGTCCAGCCCGGGCCAGCCGTCGGCACCGATGCCGACGACGGCGATCGGGGCCGGGGTGGAGGCCGTGGCGGAGACGTGGCTGGACACGACCCGGGACCTTAGCGGGCCGCCGGCTGTGGCAGCATGACCGCCGACGGTCGTGGAGGAATGCGGTGGGTGGCGCGGTGCGCCACGAATCCGCAGCGGTCCCGCCACTGTGACCTGACCGCCCCGGGGACCGGACCATCCCGGGCGGCAGGGAGCCAGGACGTCCGCGTCCGTCCGCCGCTGCCGGACACGGCTCGGCGTCCCGTGGCGCGGGCGTGGACACCCGCGGAGGAGGTTCCGTGTCTGTCGTCGTGCACCCGACTGCTCCGGTGGCCCCGGTCGGGTACCCGTTCAGCGCGGTCGTCGGCGCCGACGACATGAGCCTGGCCCTGCTGCTCTGCGCGGTTTCACCCGCCATCGGCGGGGTGCTGGTGCGCGGCGAGAAGGGCACCGCGAAGTCGACGACGGTGCGCGCGCTGACCGGGCTGCTGCCGCCGGTGCGGGTGGTGGCCGGATGCCGGTTCTCCTGCGACCCCGCCGATCCCGACCCGCGCTGCCCGGACCTGCCGCAGCACCGCGGTGACGCCGGCGACCGGCCGGCCCGGCTGGTGGAGCTGCCGGTCGGTGCCACCGAGGACCGGGTGGTCGGGTCCCTGCACCTGCAGCGGGCGCTCACCGACGGGGTCACCGAGTACGAGCCGGGACTGCTGGCCGCCGCGCACCGCGGACTGCTCTACGTCGACGAGGTGAACCTGCTGCACGACCACCTGGTCGACCTGCTGCTCGACGCGGCGGCCATGGGCCGGGCGTCGGTGGAACGGGACGGTGTCTCCGTCACCCACGGTGCACGGTTCGTCCTGGTCGGCACCATGAACCCCGAGGAGGGGGAGCTGCGGCCGCAGCTGCTGGACAGGTTCGGGCTCACCGTCGAGGTGACCGCGCCGCGGGAACCGGGCCTGCGGGCCGAGGTGGTCCGGCGCCGGCTGGACTTCGACGACGACCCCGCCGGGTTCGTGGACCGGTACGCCGCGGCCGAGGCGGCACTGACCTCCCGGATCGACGACGCCCGCCGCCGGCTGGCGGCGGTGCGGCTGGACGATGCGGCGCTCACCGCGATCGCCACCGTGTGCGCGGCCTTCGAGGTGGACGGCATGCGCGCGGACATCGTGACTGCGAAAGCGGCCGCCGCCCACGCGGCCTGGTCCGGGCGGGACACGGTGCAGCGCGCGGACATCCGGGCCGCGGCCCGACTCGCCCTGCCGCACCGGCGCCGGCGGAACCCGTTCGACGCGCCGGGCCTGGACGAGGAGTTGCTGGACCGGATCCTGGACGACCTGGAGCCGGAACCGGAGCCCGAGCCCGAGCCGGATCCGGAGCCGGATCCGGGGCCCGGGTCGGGCTCCGAACCGGGTTCCGGACCCGACGGCGGCCAGGATGGTGGTGCTCCCGACGGGGCGCCTGGCGACGGCTCACCCGCGGACAGCACGTCGGCCGACCCTGCTGCCGCCGACCGGGGGCCGGCGGCGGGTCCTGACGGTGAGCGGGCTCCCGGGATCCAGGCCGGGACGGCCGGGACCCCTTTTCGGACCAGGCGTTTCGAGGTCGACGGGCTGGGCGCCGGGGAGGCCGGGCGGCGGTCGCGGGCGTTGACCGGGCGCGGCCGGGCGGTGGGCAGCGTGCGGCCCGGTGACGGATCGGGCAGCGGGCTGCACCTGCTGGCCACCGTGCACGCCGCGGCGCCGCACCAGGTGGCCCGCGGCCGGGACGGCGCCGGACTGCGACTGACCGGCGAGGACCTGCGGCTCGCCGTGCGGGAGGGCCGGGAGTCGAACCTGGTGCTGCTCTGCGTCGACGCCTCCGGATCCATGGCCGCGCGGCGCCGGATGGACCAGGTGAAGACCACCGTGCTGTCGCTGCTGCTCGACGCCTACCAGCGCCGGGACAAGGTGGGCCTCATCACGTTCCGGGCCGGAGCTGCGGACCTGGTGCTGCCGCCCACCTCCTCGGTGGACGTGGCGGCCCGGCGATTGGCCGACCTGCCCGTGGGTGGTCGCACGCCGATCGCCGAGGGTCTGCTGTTGGCCGGGGAGACCGTCCGCCGTGAGCGGATCCGCGACCCCCGGCGGCGCACCCTGCTGGTGCTCGTCACCGACGGGCGCGCCACCCACGGACCCGACGCCCCTGCCCGTGCACTGGCCGCCGCCGGCCTGCTCCGCGCCGACGGCGTCGCCGCCCTGGTGGTGGACTGCGAGACCGGCCGGTTCCGGATGGGTCTGGCGGCGCCGATCGCCACCGCGCTGGACGCGGAGTACGTGCCGCTCGGCGAGATCGACGCCACGGCGCTGGCCGGCACCGTCCGATCGGCCAGAGGGGACAGGGCCGCCTGATGCCGCAGGGGATCCCGGACGTCGTCCCGGCCGACGGGCTCACCACCCGGCAGCGGCGCAACCGCCCGCTGCTGATGGTGCACACCGGTGACGGCAAGGGGAAGTCCACCGCCGCCTTCGGTCTCGCGCTGCGCGGCTGGAACCAGGGCTGGTCCGTCGGGGTGTTCCAGTTCGTCAAGTCGGCGAAGTGGCGGATCGGCGAGCAGACCGCACTGGAGTCGCTCGACGCGCTGCACCGGGCCGATGCCACCGGTCGGACCGGCGGCCCGATCGAGTGGCACAAGATGGGCTCCGGTTGGTCCTGGACCCGCCGCGACGGTGCCGAGACCGACCACGCCGCCGAGGCCGCCGAGGGCTGGGCGGAGATCAAACGGCGGTTGGTGCAGGGCCGGCACCGGCTCTACGTGCTGGACGAGTTCACCTATCCCATCGCCTGGGGCTGGGTCGACATCGCCGATGTGGTGCACACTCTCACCCACCGCGCGGACGACCAGCACGTCGTGGTCACCGGGCGCCGGGCGCACCCGGATCTGCTGGCCGCGGCCGACCTGGTCACCGAGATGACGAAGGTCAAGCACCCGATGGACGCCGGCCAGAAGGGCCAGCGGGGCATCGAATGGTGAGGGCACCGGTGACGGCACGGTGAGGCTCCCGCGGATCGTGGTGGCCGCGCCGGCCTCCGGGCACGGCAAGACCACGGTGGCCACCGGGCTGATGGCCGCGCTGCGCCGGGCCGGGCACCGGGTGTCCGGCCACAAGATCGGGCCCGACTACATCGATCCCGGCTACCACCGGCTGGCCACCGGGCGGCCGGGCCGCAACCTGGACCCGCACCTGGTCGGCGAGGACCTGCTGGTCCCGCTGCTGCTGCACGGCGCCGCCACCCCGGAGCCCGCGGATGTCGCGGTTGTCGAGGGCGTGATGGGGCTGCACGACGGCGCCATCGGCGGTGAGGGTTTCGCGTCCACGGCGCACGTCGCCCGGGTGCTCGATGCCCCGGTGCTGCTGGTGGTGGACATCTCGGCCGCATCGAGGACCGTCGGCGCGGTGGTGCACGGCCTGGCGACGTTCGAGCCGGGGGTCCGGATCGCCGGGGTCGTCCTCAACAAGGCGGGCTCCGAGCGGCACGTCGCCGAGGTGCGGGCGGCGGTCGCCCGCACCGGCATCCCGGTGCTCGGTGTGCTCGGCCGGGACGACGGGATCGTTGCCCCGGCACGGCATCTCGGCCTGGTGCCGGTGGACGAGCGGACCGATGCCGCAGCGGCCACCGCGCTGCTCGCCCAGCGGATCGCCGCCGGCGTCGATCTCGACGCGGTGCTGCGGATCGCCCGGTCGGCGCCGGACCTGGCCGGGCCGGCCTGGGACCCGGCGACCGCGCTCGGCACCGCGCCGGTGATCGGTCACCGGCCGGTGGTGGCAGTGGCCGGCGGCCGGGCCTTCACCTTCCGCTACACCGAGACCGACGAGCTGCTGCGGGCCGCCGGTCTGGAGCCGGTGGTGTTCGATCCGCTCGCCGACGACCTGCCGGACGGCGCCCAGGGGCTCTACCTGGGCGGCGGCTTCCCGGAGGTGCACGCCCGGGAACTGGCCGCCCGCGCCGATCTGACCGCCGGGCTGCGTGCCGCGGTCGGGGCCGGACTGCCGACCGTCGCCGAGTGCGCCGGGATGCTCTACCTGTGCCGGACGCTCGACGGCGCGCCGATGGTCGGGGCGCTGCCGGCCGACGCGGTGATGACACCCCGGCTGACCCTGCGCTACTCCACCGCGGTCACCGCCGCGGACGGTGTCCACGGACCGGCCGGCGGGCGCAGCACCGGTCACGAGTTCCACCGCACCGTGGTCACCCCGGCCGCCGGCGTGACGCCGGCCTGGCGGTTCGCCGATCGGGTCGAGGGGTTCGCCATCGATCCGGCCGGGACCGGCCTGGCCACCGTGCATGCCTCCTACCTGCACACCCACTGGGCCGGGAACCCGTCGATGGCAGCGGGTGTCGCGGAGTCGGTGCGCGCCGCGGCCCCGGTGCGGCGGCCGGCCCGGCGGCCGGCACCGGTCCGCACCACGGTGGCGGAGCCGGACCTGCACCACCACGGTGATGCCGATGCCGCCCCCGGCCTGCTGGATCTCGCGGTGAACGTGCGTGGCCCGGCCCCGGACTGGCTGCAGGACGTGCTGCGGGGAGCGCTGGACGATCTGGCGGCGTACCCGCGGACCGACGAGGCGACCGCGGCGATCGCCGCCCGGCACGGCCGCGACCCGGCGCAGGTGCTGCCGACCGCCGGTGGCGCGGAGGCGTTCACCCTGCTGGCCCGCACGCTCGCGCCCCGACACACGGTGGTGGTGCACCCGCAGTTCACCGAACCGGAGGCCGCACTGCGGGCTGCCGGCCACCGGGTGGACCGCGTACTGCTGCGGCCGGAGGACGGTTTCCGGCTGCACCCGGCCGCGGTCCCGGCGACCGCGGACCTGGTGATGATCGGCAACCCGACCAACCCGACCGGCGCCCTGCACCCGCGGGCGGTGCTGGAACAGCTGATCACCCCCGGGCGACTGCTGGTGGTGGACGAGGCCTTCCTCGACGCGGTGCCGGGTGAACCGGAATCCCTGTCAGGACAGGACCTCCCGGGGGTGGTGGTGGTGCGGTCGCTCACCAAGACCTGGGGAATCGCCGGGCTGCGCGCCGGGTACCTGCTGGGTCCGGCGGAACTGGTGGCCCGGCTGCGCGCGCAGCAGCCGCCCTGGTCCGTCTCCTCGCCGGCGGCCGCGGCCATGGTCGCCTGCTGCACGCCGCGGGCGCTGGCGGAGGCGGACGCGATGGCGGAGCAGGCCCAGGAGTGGCGGGCGGATCTGGCAGCACGGCTCGCCGCGCTCGGGCTGCCGGTGGCCGGCACTCCGCGTGCGCCGTTCGTGCTGCTGGACACCGGCCGGCCGGCGGCCCACGACCGGCCCGACCGGGTACGGGAGATGTTGCGGGACAACGGCATCGCCGTCCGCAGGGGCGACACCTTCCCGGGGCTGGGCCCCGGCTGGATCCGGGTGGCGGTGCGGGCGCCGGAGGTGATGGTGCCGTTCCTGGACGCCCTCGCCCGGATCGTGCGCGAGGGCAGGAAGGCCGGATGAGCCGCCGGCTGCACCTGGTCCGGCACGGGCGCTCCACCTGGAACGAGCAGGGTCTGGTCCAGGGCCAGACCGCGGCGCCGGAGCTGACCGAACGCGGACGGGAGCAGGCGCACGCGGCGGCCGCGCAGCTGGCCGGGGTGGACGCGACCCTGCTGCTCACCTCGGATCTCACCAGGGCCGCGCAGACGGCCGACATCATCGGCGCCGCACTGGGTCTGACGCCGGTGCCGACGCCGGCACTGCGGGAGATGCACCTGGGGGAGTGGCAGGGGCTGACCACACAGCAGGCCGGGATCCGGTGGGGCGAGTGGTTCGGCCGGGACCCGTGGACCGAGCAGGGCGGGCAGAGCCGCCGCCGGGTGCCCGGCGGCGAGTCGATCGACGACGTCGGGACCCGGATGGCCGGCCTCCTCTCGTCCCCGGAGATCTGCTCCGCCGGCGGGGATGTCGTGCTGGTCGGGCACGGCGACACCATCCGGGTGGCGCTGTCCCTGCTGGACCGCCGGGCACTGCACGACATGGAATGGATCCCGGTCGACAACGGCCAGGTGATCAGCCGAGCGGCGCCAGACCCTGCAGGTTCCATCGGGTCCCGGCCGGGGTCCGGAACCCGCTGACCCGGGCCAGGGTGAGCGGGGCGACGTCGAAGCGGTGGAACGCGGTGTCCGGCAGGTCCAGCAGCGCCACCAGCGCCGCCCGGACCACCAGCGGGGCCACCACCAGCAGCGAGCGGTGCGGCTCCTGCGGGAGACCGTCCAGTGCGTGCCGGACCCGGGCGATCAGGTCACCGAACGACTCGCCGCCCGGCGCCCGGGATGTCGTCCCGGTCAGGAACTCCGGAAGCCCCTCGTCGAGCAGGTCGACGGCCGGGCGGCCGGTCCAGTCGCCGGCGTCCAGGTCGTGCAGACCGGCCGGTGCGGGCTCCCACGTCCCGAGTGTGTCGGCGGTCTGCGTGCAGCGCAGCTCCGGACCGGCCAGCACGCGGTCGGCGCGCAGCGGTCGGGGCGGTGCGACCGCCCGCAGCAACGGCGACGTCTCGGTGGGGAACGCCACGGCGGCATGATCGGCGGTGGCGCCGCAGGCCAGGATCAGCAGCCGCGCGGCCGGGTGTGCCATGTGCCCAGCGTCGCACGGGGGACCCCGGCGTTGACCCCGCCGTGGCGGGGGACTACGTTCCCTACGTCTCAGCGATATCGGGAAGCCGGTGCAAATCCGGTGCGGTCGCGCCACTGTGAGGGATCCCCGGATCCCGAGCCAGACCCCGATGCCGTCCAGCTCCACCGACCAGGGGTCGCAGAAACCCCGAGGAGGCCCCGATGGCTGCCGCCGTCCCCCTTTCCCCCGCCCTGCCGCAGGTCGCGCTGCCGACGCTGCCGATCCGGCAGGTGCTGCCGTGGGCCGTCTTCGCGGGCCTGATCCTGCTGCTCGCCGTGTACTTCGTGTCCTCCGAGCAGGGTGCCCTGTCGGTGTTCTCCGGCACCGGCGTGCACGAGTGGGTGCACGACGCACGCCACCTGCTCGGCTTCCCCTGCCACTGAGCGGGCGGCCGACATGTTGACCGCACGTACCTTCCTGCTGCGCGGCCTGCTGGCCGGGCTGATCGCCGGCATCGTCACCTTCGGTGTCGCCTACGTCGTCGGTGAGCCGCCGGTGGACGCCGCCATCGCCCTGGAGGAATCTGCGGCGCCCGCCGACGAGCCCGGGGCAGTGGCCGCCGCACCGGACGACCACGCCCACGACGAGGGCACCCCGGAGCACTCGCACGGCGAGGACGCCGAGGTCTCCCGCTCCACCCAGTCGACCTGGGGACTGCTCACCGGCACCGTGCTGTTCGGTCTCGCCGTCGGTGGGATCCTCGGCCTGGCCTCTGCTTTCGCGCTCGGCCGATTCGGCCGGGCCGGGGTCCGGGGCACCGTCGCCACGGTCGCCGCCATCGGGTTCGGCGCTGCCTTCCTGGTGCCGTTCCTGAAGTACCCGGCGAATCCGCCGGCGGTCGGCGACGGGGAGACCATCGGTCGCCGTACCGGCCTGTTCTTCGCCTTCCTGGCCGTGTCGGTGGTCGCCGCCGTGCTGGCGACCGTGCTGGCCCGGCGGGCCGCCGGCACCCTCGGCGGGTTCCGCGCCGGCGCCCTGGCGGTGCTGGGCTACCTGGTCGTGGTGGTCGTCGCCGTCCGGCTGTTCCCGGTGATCGACGAGGTGGGGGACTTCCCGGCGAGCCTGCTGTGGCAGTTCCGGACCTCCTCGCTGGCCGTCGAACTCGCGCTCTGGGCCGTGGCCGCGGTGGTGCTCGGCGAACTGATGCAGCGGGCCGTCGACCGGCTCCCGGCACCGGCCCGGCTGGTCGCGCCGGAACCTGTCGCGGCATGAGCGGTGCCGTCGCCCGGGAGGCCGTCGCGGCGCCGTCCCGGGAGGTGGCCGCCGCTGCCCGGACCCGGCTGGACGCGCTGGCCACGCCGCTCGGTGCCTGGGGCCGGCTCGGTGAGCTGGCCGTCTGGTACGCCGCGTGCTCGGGCAGCGCGAGGCCGACCGGGCCGGAGCGGGTCCGCGTCGTGGTGCTGGCCGGTGACCACGGCGTGGCGCAGCACGGGGTCTCGGCCTACCCGGCGGCCGTCACCCCGGCGATGGTGCGGACAGTGCTGGCCGGTGGCGCCGGCGTGGCCGTCCTCGGCCGGTCCCTCGGCGCCACGGTCCGGGTGCTGGACATCGCGGTGGACGACGACCTGGCCGGCGTGCCGGCCGACGTGCAGCGGTACAAGGTGCGCCGGTCGTCCGGCTCCATCGACCGCGAGGACGCCTGCAGCGCCGCGGAGATCGCCGCGGCGCTGGCCGCCGGGGCGGAGATCGCGGCCGAGGAGATCGACGCCGGCGCCGACCTGTTGGTGCTCGGCGACCTCGGCATCGGCAACACCACGCCGGCCGCCGTGCTCATCGGGGCGCAGCTCGGCCTGGACGCGGCGACCGTCACCGGCCGCGGTACCGGCATCGACGATCCCGGCCTCGAGCGCAAGACCGAGGTGATCGGGGCGGCACTGGCCCGGGTCCGCGGCCGGGCCGCCGACCCGGTGGACCTGCTGGCCGCCGCCGGTGGGGCCGACTTCGCCGCCGGTGTCGGCTTTCTCGCTGCCGCTGCCCGGCACGGTGTGCCGGTGCTGCTGGACGGGGTGATCGCGGTCGCCCAGGCGCTCACCGCGCAGCGGCTGCAGCCGGGTGCGGTGCACTGGTGGGCGGCCGGTCACCGGTCCACCGAGCCGGCCCAGTCGGCGGCCCTGCAGGCACTGGGTCTGGAACCGTTGCTGGACCTGGGGATGCGGCTGGGCGAGGGCACCGGCGCGCTCGCCGCCGTGCCGCTGCTGCGGTCCGCGACCGCGGTGCTCTCCGGCATGTCGTTGCTGTCCGACCTGGACCTGTGACCGGGACGGTCCGGTCCGGGATCGCGCTGGCGGTGGGCACTCTCACCGCACTGCCGGTGCGCGGCCCGGACCGGATCGACCGCGGTGTCGCCCGGTCCGCCATGCTGCTCGCGCCGGTCGCGGTGCTGCCATCGGCGGTCGTCGTGGGCCTGGTCGGTGCAGCCGGGACCTGGTTGCGGCTACCGGAACTGCTCGTCGCCGTCCTGATGACCGGAGTGCTGGCGCTGAGCAGCCGGGCCCTGCACCTGGACGGCCTGGCCGACACCGCCGACGGTCTCACCGCCTCCTACGACCGTGAGCGCGCACTGGCGGTGATGCGGACCGGTGACGTCGGGCCCGCCGGCGCCGCGACCCTGGTGCTGGTGCTGCTGGCCCAGATCACTGCTGCCGCAGCGGTGCTCGCCCGGCATCCCGGTGTGGCCGGACCACTCGCGGTGGCTGTGCTGGTCTGCTGCTCGCGGGCCGCGCTGTGGCAACTCTGCCGGGCCGGGGTGCCTTCGGCGCGACCGGACGGCCTCGGCGCGCTGGTCGCCGGAACGGTGCCGCGCGGGGTTGCCGCGGTCGGTGCCCTGGTCCTCGCCGCCGTGCTGTCCGTCGGTGGCAGCGCGATCGGCCGGGCCTGGTGGCTCGGGGCCGTCACGGTGCTGGTCGCCGGGGCGATCGTCGAGGTGCTGTGCCGGCGGGCGGTCCGGCGTCTCGGCGGTGTCACCGGCGACGTGCTCGGCGCCGGCGTCGAGAGTGCGCTGGCGGCAATGCTGCTGGTCGCGGCGATCGGTCGGGCCTGATGGCCGGGGGCGGTCAGAGCACCAGCACCCGGCCGGCCACCACGAGGTGCACCTCGTCGCTCGCCGCGGCCACACGCTGGTTGACCGTGCCCAGCAGGTCGCGGAACTGCCGCCCGGAGCGGTGTTCCGGGACGACGCCCCAACCCACCTCGTTGGTCACGGCGACCGCCGGCCCGCGCACCGCGGACCAGGCGCGGACGAGATCGTCGATGCGCCGGTGCACCTCGGGCTCCCACTCCGGCTGCGGGCGGTCCCAGGCGCCGATCCCGTCCAGCACCGCGGTGATCCAGGTGCCCAGGCAGTCCAGCAGCACCGGGCCGGTGACCGCGCGCAGCGCGGTGGATGCTTCGGCGCCGCATTCCACGGTGACCCAGCCGGCCGGTCGCCGCTGCTGGTGCCGGCGGATCCGGTCCGCCCACTCGGTGTCGGTGCCGTCCGGGACCGGTCCGGGGGCCAGGTACGTGACCGGTCGGTCGGCGGCCGAGGTTTTCAGCAGGGTCTCGGCGTGCCGGGACTTCCCGGACCGGACGCCGCCGGTGACCAGGGTGCGCTGCACCGGTACCCGTTGGTGCATCACCACTCCCGTTCCCTCCGACGTGCCTGTCCGGAACGACCCTACCGGGCGGGACGGGTGAGGCCGGGCAGGGCCCGGGCCGCCGGGCTGCTGCTGGGGGTCGTGGCCGACCAGGTGCTCGGTGATCCGGTGCGCGGTCATCCGGTGGCCGGGTTCGGCCGGGTGGCAACGGCTCTCGAGCGGCGTCTGCACCGTGACTCGATCGTCGCGGGCGGGGTGCACGTCGCTCTGCTGGCCGGCGGCGCCGTGGGACTCGGCGTGCTCACCGAGCGTGTCTGCCGGTCCGGGGCCGGGCAGGTGCTGGCGACGGCGGCGGCGACGTGGTCGGTGGTCGGCGCCCGGACGCTGGTGCGGGAGGGCGCCGCGGTGGCCGCCGTGCTCGACACCGGCGATCTGCCGGCCGCGCAGCGCCAGGTGGGGCGGCTGGTCGGTCGTGACACCACGGTGCTGGACCCGGCCGGGGTGGCCCGGGCGGCCGTGGAGTCGTTGGCGGAGAACAGTTCCGACGCCGCGGTGGCGCCGCTGCTGTGGGGCGGTCTGTTCGGTGTGCCCGGTCTGCTCGGCTACCGGGCGGTGAACACCCTGGATGCGATGATCGGTCATCGGTCGCCGCGCTACCTGCGCTTCGGCCGGATCGCGGCGCGGCTGGACGACGTGGTGAACTGGCCGGCCGCCCGGCTCACGGCGTGTTTCGCGGCCGGACTGGCACCGTTGGTCGGCGGTGCACCTGCCGCGGCGGTGCGGGCCTGGCGCCGGGATGCCGGGGCCCATCCCAGCCCGAACGCAGGTCCGGTGGAGGCCGCCTTCGCCGGCGCGCTGGGCCGGACCCTGGGCGGCAGCAACGTCTATCACGGCACGGTGGAGGACCGCGGACGGCTGGGGGAGGGGCCGGCGCCGGATGCCGCCGATCTGGCCAGGGCCGGCCTGCTGGTCACCCTGGTGACCGCCGCGGCGGCGGTGCTGGCGGTCGGGATCAGTGCAGGACGGTCCACAACCACGCCAGTGCACCGTCGACCGAGTCGGTCGAGAGCACCGTGGCGGGCGCGGCGGGTCGGGTCAGCATGACCACGCGGATCCCGAGATCCCTGGCGGCGTCGAGCTTCGGCGCGGTGTAGCTGCCACCGGAGTCCTTGGACACCAGCACCCGGATCCCGTGGTCGCGCAGCAGCGACGTCTCCGCCTCCACCCGATAGGGTCCGCGGTCGCGGATCAGCGACCACCCCGAGGGCAGCGGCTGCTCGGGTGGTTCCACCACCCGCACCAGCACCGTCCGGTCGGTGAGAACCCGGTAGTGGTCCAGGGTCTGCCGCCCGGTGGTGAGCAGGAGCGGGCCGTCCGTCGCCCGGATCGCCTGCACCGCCGACGCCGGGCCGTCCACCCAGGTCCAGCCCGCGGCGTCCGGGTGGTCGGCCCAGCCCGGCCGGGCCAGCCGCAGGGTGGGCAGCTCCGGTGCGACGGCCGCGACGTGTGCCGACATCCGGGTGGCGAAGGGGTGGGTGGCGTCGACCAGGGCGCGGAAACGCCGTTGCCGCAGGAACTCCCGCAGTCCGTCCGGACCGCCGAAGCCGCCGATGCGTACCTCGCCGGCGGGCAGGGCCGGGTCACGCACCCGACCGGCCAGCGAGGACAGCACCGGGATCCCGGTCTGCACCAGGACCGCGGCCAGGCCCCGGGCCTCGGCCGTCCCGCCGATGATCAGTACTCCCGGGTCCTCGCGCACCGGGTCAGCCTGCCAGAACCCGCTTCCCGGCGATCCGGGTGGTGGCCGTGATGACGACCGCCAGCCCGATGCCGACGATCAGCAGCGCGCCGACGAACAGCACGACACCGGCCCAGCCGGAGGCGGACCAGAACACCCCGCCGGCGGCGCCCGCGGCCGCGCTGCCCAGGTAGTAGCCGAACAGGTACAGGGACGAGGCCTGCGCCCGGTGCTCGGTGGCGATGCTGCCGACCCAGCTGCTGGCCACCGAGTGGGCGGCGAAGAAGCCGGCGGTGAACAACAGCAGGCCGGGGATCATCGTGCCGATGTGGTCCGGCAGGGTCAGCAACAGGCCGACCGCGGTGGCCACCACCCCGGACAGCAGCACGGTGGGCCGGCCGAAGCGGTCCGCCCAGCGCCCGGCCGCGGCGGAGGACCAGGTACCGGACAGGTACAGCAGGAACACCAGCCCGACGATGCCCTGGGGGAGGTCGAAAGGCGCTGTAGTGAGCCGGAACCCGACGAAGTTGTAGACCGAGACGAAGCCGCCCATCAGCACGAATGCCAGTGCGAACAGCGCCAGCAGCGACGGGGTGCGCAGGTGGCCGGCGAGTTGCCGGGCCAGCGAACGGATCCCGATCCGCCGCGGCACGAAGAACCGCGACGGCTCGGCCCAGCGGAGGAACAGCACGGTGAAGGCGGTCGCGGCCAGGCCGGTGACCCCGAGGGCCCAGCGCCAGCCGGCAAACCCGGGCACCAGGTCCAGCACCGAGCCCGGGATCAACCGGCCCAGCAGCCCACCGATGGTGTTGCCGGCGATGTACCGGCCCATCGCCGCGCCCAGCGTGGTGCCGTGCACCTCCTCGGCCAGGTAGGCCATCGCCACCGCCGGCACCCCGGCCAGCGCGATGCCCTGCAGGGCACGGCCGATCAGCAGCACCGGGAAGGTGGGGGACAGCGGCAGCAGCAATCCGATGACCGCCGAGGCCACAGCGGCGATCGTCATCACCCGGGTGCGGCCGAACCGCTCGGACAGGGTGCTCGCCGGGATGATCGCCAGCGCCACCGCACCGGTCGCGACGGAGACGGCGAGGGCCGAGGTGGCCGGGTCCAGGTGGAAGGCGGTGGTGAGCGAGGGCAGCAGGGCCTGCGTGCAGTACAGCGCGACGAACGTCGACAGGCCGGCGGCGAACAGGCCCCAGGTGATACGCCGGTACCCGGGGGTGCCGCGCCGGTGCTTCTCCGCGGTCGTGACGTCCGCGGTGGTCCGGTCCTGCTGCACTGTCATCACTCGCCTCCGCAGCAGGATGTTTCGCCTTCCGAACGACCAACGGAAATGCATGGATACACCCAAGTCGATGCATACTGTGCATCGATGCAGTTCAGTGCCACTTCGGTCCGGGAGGTGCGGGTGTCGGGTGACGCGGTTCACATCGGGCCCCGGCCGGATCACTCTCACGGCCTGCACTGGTTTCTGCTGCTGGTGGAGACCGGGCGGGTCACCGCGACCGCGGCGGAGTTGGGGATCGCCCAGCCCACGCTGACCCGGCGGCTGGCCCGGCTGGAGCAGGAGCTGGGCGCCGCGCTGTTCGAGCGCACCCCGCGCCGGCTGGTGCCCACCGCCGCCGGCCGCGCGTTCTACGAGCGGGCCCGCCGGTCGCAGGCCGAGCTGGACGCCGCCCGGCGGGAGATCGCCGACCTGGCCACCCCGATGGGCACCGTCCGGCTGGCGTTCCTGCACTCCTTCGGGGTGCGGGTGGTCCCGGCCCTGATTCGGCGGTTCCGGGAAACCTTCCCCGGGGCCGGGTTCGAACTGCGTCAGGACTCGGCCGGCACGCTGGCCCGGCTGGTCCGCGAGGGCGGCACCGACCTGGCCATCACCTCGCCGCGACCGGCGGGTGACGGGCTGCAGTGGCAGGAGCTGTTCCGGCAGCCGCTGGTGCTCGCGGTCCCGGAGCGGCACCCCGCGGCACAGCGGCCGGCCATCGCCATCGGGGAGGTGGCGGCGGAGCCGTTCATCGCACTCCAGGCCGGCTACGGCATGCGGCGGATCCTGGACGAGCTGACCGGGCGCGCCGGGTTCCGGCCGCGGATCACCTTCGAGAGCACCGACATGGCGACGGTGGTCGGCCTGGTCGGGGCCGGTCTCGGTGTCGGCGTGGTGCCGGCCGAGCAGGTCACGACACCCGTGGGGGTGCGGCTGGTCCCGCTGCTGGACGACGGATCGTTCCGCGAGGTCGGCATGATCCGCGGCGATGCGGTCGAGTTGCCCGGCCCGGCAAGGGCGTTCGCCGAGCTGGTCACCGCCTGGGCGGCCGGTTCCCGGTCGGGCTGAGCCGGTCGACGTCACCCGCCCTGTAGCGCCGGGGAAAGCCACAGGCGGTCGGCGGGACCCGCGGGATGCGGCAGGATCAACAGCCGTGGGCAGACACCAGCAGCAGGACGGTTCGACGGTGCCGGCGGGTGGCGAGATCGGTGGCAGCACCGGGACGGGCACGCTGACCGTCGACCTCCCGGTCCGCGGCCGCCCGGTGCTGGTCGCCGGTGGTGGCCCCCCGGCCCTCGGCCGCATCGCCGCGCTGCGCGCCGCCGGGGCCCTGGTCACCGTGGTGAGCACCCACCCCGCCGACGCCGTCACCGACCTCGCCGACCGCGGACTCATCACCCTGCACCGCCGCGAGATCACCGACGCCGACCTGCGGGAGGCGCTGCTGGTGGTGACCGCCACCGGGGACCCGGAGCTGGATGCCGGGCTGGCCGAGGCCGCCGAGCGGGCCGGGCGGCTGACTCTGTCGGGCAGCGGGGCGGTGGCGGTCGAGCCCGCCGTCGAGCGGCGGGTGTCCGGCGGCCGGGTGGTGCTGGTCGGCGGCGGCCCCGGTGACCCGGGCCTGATCACCGTGGCCGGCATGGCCGCCGTCGCCGAGGCCGACGTGCTGGTGGTGGACCGGCTGGCCCCGCTCGCCGTGCTGCAGCGGGCGCGGGACGGCGCGCAGATCATCGACGTCTCGAAGATCCCGCACGGGCCGAGCACCTCGCAGGACGAGATCAACCGGCTGCTGGTGACCCACGCCCGGGCCGGCCGCACGGTGGTGCGGCTCAAGGGCGGCGACAACTTCGTGTTCGGCCGCGGCGGCGAGGAGTGGCAGGCCTGCGAGGCGGCCGGCATCGACGTCCGGATCGTGCCCGGGGTCAGCTCGGCGACCGCGGCCCCGGCGCTGGCCGGGATCCCGGTGACCCACCGGACGCTGAACCAGGGCTACACCGTGGTGACCGCGCACGTGCCGCCGGGCGACCCACGGTCCACCCTCGACTGGGCGGCGCTCGCCCGCACCGGCACCGCGCTGGTGCTGATGATGGGGCTGAAGACACTGCCGGAGGTGTGCAGCACGCTGATCGGCCACGGCCTGGACCCGGCCACCCCGGCGGCCACCGTCGCCGATGCCGGGCTGCCGTCGCAGCGCCGCGTGGTCGGCACCGTCGCCGACATCGCGGACCGTACCCGGGAGGCGGGGCTGAAGGCCCCGGCCGTCACCGTCATCGGCTCGGTCGCCGCGTTCGACCCGCGCCGTACGGACTGACCCGCGGCCGGTAGCCTGCCGACGACACGAGAAGGGGACCCACGTCTGATGGCGACCGAAGGTGAGAACACCGGCAGCGACGCGCCGGCCGTGATGTGGACGCCGGATCCGGAGCGGGCCGCCCGCAGCGCGATCGCCGACTTCGCCGGCGCCGTGCGGGACGCCCACCTGCCCGACCTCGACCCGCTGGACTACCCGGCGCTGCACGCCTGGTCGGTGGCGCAGCCGGAGCAGTTCTGGTCCCTGGTCGTCGAGCAGCTCGGGGTGCGTTTCCACGACCGGCCGACCGCGGTGCTGGCCGACGCCTCGATGCCGGGCGCGGTGTGGTTCCCGGGCGGCACGCTGAACTACGCCGAGCAGGCGCTGGCCACCGGTCCCGGCCGGCAGGCCGGCGACCCCGCGCTGGTGGTCGCCACCGAGGACCCGGCCGGCACCGACCGCATCGTCACCCGCGGCGAGTTGCGAAACCTGGTGGGGCGGGCCAGGTCCGGCCTGATCGCCGCCGGCGTCGGCCGGGACGACCGGGTGGTCGCGCTGGCGCCGAACGGACTCGAGGTGCTGGTCACCTTCCTGGCCGCGGCGAGCCTGGGCGCGATCTTCTCGTCCTGCTCGCCCGATTTCGGTACCCGCGCCGTGCTGGACCGGTTCGGTGCCATCGAACCCTCGGTGCTGGTCGTCGTCGACGGGTACCGCTACGGCGGCCGGCAGTTCGACCTGGCGGAGAAGATCGGGAAGATCCGCGAGGGGCTGCCGGCCCTGCGGCGGACCGTGGTGGTCCCGGTGCTGTCCGACCCCGCACCGGCCGGGTCCGGGATGGTGTCCTGGGACGAGTTCCTCGCCGGCGACGCAGTTCTCGAGTTCGACCCGGTGCCGTTCGACCACCCGCTGTGGGTGCTCTACTCCTCGGGCACCACCGGGCTGCCCAAGGGCATCGTGCACGGTCACGGCGGCATCGTGGTCGAGCACCTCAAGATGCTGCGGCTGCACCTGGACCTCGGCCCGGGGTCACGGTTCTTCTGGTTCACCACGACCGGCTGGATGATGTGGAACTACCTGGTCGGCGGCCTGCTGGTGGGCGCCGTACCGGTGCTGTTCGACGGCAATCCCGGGTACCCGGACCTGCACGCGCTGTGGGCGCTGGCCGAGCGGACCGGCACCGAGGTGTTCGGGGTGTCGGCCGGCTACCTGCACGCCTGCGAGAAGGACGGCCTGGAACCCGCTGCGCGGCACGACCTCTCGCGGATCCGGACGGTCGGCTCGACCGGCTCGCCGCTGTCCGCCGCCGGGTTCGACTGGGTGGCGCAGGCGGTCGGCGCGGCCGTCCAGGTCTGCTCCACCTCCGGCGGCACCGATGTCTGCACCGCCTTCCTGGGCACCGCGCCCACGGTGCCGGTCCGCCGCGGTGAGCTGTCCTGCGCCGCGCTGGGCGCCGACGTGCGGGCATTCGACGACGACGGCCACGAGATCCTCGACGAGGTCGGCGAACTCGTCATCACCACGCCGATGCCGTCGATGCCGGTGAAGTTCTGGAACGACCCGGACGGACACCGGTTGCGGGAGGCCTACTTCGAGCACTTCCCAGGGGTGTGGCGGCACGGCGACTGGGTGGTCGCCACCCGGCGCGGCTCGTTCGTGGTGCAGGGCCGCAGCGACTCCACCCTCAACCGCGGCGGGGTGCGGATGGGCACCGCGGACTTCTACGCCGTGGTGGAGGCGCTGCCCGAGGTGCTCGACTCGCTGGTGGTCGACACCACCGCGCTGGGCGACGCGCACGAGGGGGAGCTGCTCTGCTTCCTGGTACTGGCCGACGGCGTGGAGCTGTCCGAGGTCGAGCCCGTGCTGCGCCGGTCCCTGCGGTCGGAGTTGTCGCCGCGCCACGTCCCGGACCGGTTCCTGGTGGTGCCCGCGGTACCGCGCACGCTGTCCGGCAAGAAGTGCGAGGTGCCGGTCAAGCGGATCCTGGCCGGGGTGCCGGTGGAGAAGGCGATCAGCCGGGAGGCGCTGCTGGACCCGGCCGCGCTGGACCCGTACCTGGCGCTGGCCGGGCAGGCCCGCGAGTGACGGTCCGGGGCGGGCCGGCGGACCACGGGCGGACTACAGCCGGCGGATAACGGGCGGAAGCTGCGTCCGTCCGGTCACTAGGATGCCCGTGGACGCCTCCGACGCCGGCGGAGCCGCCCGTAGCACCCCGGGAACGGGGAGCACCTGACCCGCACCGGCGGCCTGCCTACGGAGGATCGTGTCCACAGCGTCCGGCGACGACACCGCCACCCCGACCCTGACCAGGGACGACGTCGCGCACCTCGCGCGGCTCGCCCGGCTCGAGCTCACCGACTCCGAGCTCGATCTCTACGGCGGGCAGCTGTCGCAGATCCTGGGGTGGGTGGCCGAGGTCTCCGAGGTCGCCACCCCCGACATCGAGCCCACCACCCATGCCGTCCCGCTGACCAACGTCTTCCGCGCGGACGAGCACCGTCCCGGACTGACGAACGAGGCGGCCCTGGCCGCAGCGCCGGCGGCCGAGGACGGCCGGTTCCGGGTCCCGCAGATCCTGGGCGAGGAGTGAGCAGTGTCTGACAACGCAGTGTCCGACCACAGCACCAGTGCCGCGCTGGTCCGCAGCACGGCCGTCGAGTTGGCCGCCGGTATCGCCGGCGGCGAGTACACCGCCGTCGAGGTCGCGCAGGCGCACCTGGACCGGATCGCCGCCGTGGACGGCGATGTCCATGCCTTCCTGCACGTCTCGGGCGAGCTCGCGCTGCAGCAGGCCGCCGCTGTCGACGCCGCCCGTGCCGCCGGGGAGCCGGCCGCCTCGCCGCTGGCCGGGGTGCCGCTCGCGCTCAAGGACATCGTGGTGCAGCAGGGTGTGCCGACCACGGCCGGGTCGAAGATCCTCGAGGGCTGGATCCCGCCGTACGACGCCACCGTCACGTCCCGGCTGCGCGACGCCGGCGTGGTGATCCTGGGCAAGACCAACCTCGACGAGTTCGCCATGGGCAGCTCGACCGAGAACTCGGCCTACGGGCCCACGCGCAACCCGTGGGACCTCACCCGGATCCCCGGCGGGTCCGGCGGCGGCTCCGCAGCCGCACTGGCCGCCTTCGAGGCGCCGCTGGCCATCGGCACCGACACCGGCGGCTCCATCCGCCAACCCGCGTCGGTGACCGGGACCGTCGGCGCCAAGCCCACCTACGGCGGGGTGTCCCGGTACGGCGTCATCGCGCTGGCCTCCTCGCTGGACCAGGTCGGGCCGTGCGCGCGCACCGTCATGGACACCGCGCTGCTGCACGACGTGATCAGTGGTCACGACCCGATGGATTCGACGTCGATTCAATTCGCGTACCTGAATGCCACGAAAGCGGTGGAGGCTGGCCGCGCCGATGGCCTGCAGGGCGTGAAGATTGGTATCGTGAAAGAACTCTCGGGCGAGGGGTACCAGGCCGGCGTGATGGAGTCGTTCACCGCCGCGGTGGCGACGCTGCAGGGACTGGGCGCCGAGATCGTCGAGGTCTCCTGCCCGCACTTCCGCTACGCGCTGGCCGCCTACTACCTGATCCTGCCGTCCGAGTGCAGCTCCAACCTGGCCCGGTTCGACGCCATGCGGTACGGGCTGCGCACCCTGGCCGACGTCCGGGACGGGCACGCGCTGGTCTCCGCCGAGGACGTCATGTCGGCGACCCGGGGTGCCGGGTTCGGCGCGGAGGTCAAGCGCCGCATCATGCTCGGCACCTACGCGCTGTCGGCCGGCTACTACGACGCCTACTACGGCAGCGCGCAGAAGGTCCGCACGCTGATCCGGCAGGACTTCGAGAACGCCTACGCCGCAGCGGACGTGCTGATCTCGCCGGCCTCCCCGGTGACCGCGTTCCCGCTGGGCGAGAAGGTCGACGACCCGATGGCGATGTACCTCAACGACCTCGCCACCATCCCCGGTTCGCTGGCCGGCATCCCGGCGATGTCGGTGCCGAGCGGCCTGGCCGCCGACACCGGGCTGCCGGTCGGCCTGCAGATCATGGGGCCGACCCTCGGTGAGGCGCAGATGTACCGCGTCGCCGCCGCTTTCGAACAGGCCTACATCGTCGCCAACGGCAGCGGTGTGCCGGCCCTGGCCCCCGCACTGGAGGTGTCGGCCCGATGACCGCATCCGTGACCGACCTCGTCGACTACGACGAGGCGATCGAGAAGTACGACCCCGTCCTGGGCCTGGAGGTGCACGTCGAGCTGGGCACGGTCAGCAAGATGTTCTGCGGCTGCTCCACCACCTTCGGTGCCCCGCCGAACACCCAGGTCTGCCCGACCTGCCTGGCGCTGCCCGGGGCGATGCCGGTGATCAACGAAAAGGCCGTGGAGTTCGCGGTGCGGATCGGGCTGGCGCTGAACTGCTCGATCGCGTCCTGGTGCCGGTTCGCCCGGAAGAACTACTTCTACCCGGACATGCCGAAGAACTTCCAGACCTCGCAGTACGACGAGCCGATCGCCTTCGGCGGCTACCTCGACGTCGAGCTGGACGACGGCAGCGGCGAGACGATCCGGATCGAGATCGAGCGCGCCCACATGGAGGAGGACACCGGCAAGTCGACCCACGTCGGCGGCGCCACCGGGCGCATCCACGGCGCCGAGTACTCGCTGCTCGACTACAACCGGGCCGGGGTGCCGCTGGTCGAGATCGTCACCAAGCCGGTCACCGGGACCAGGGCCTCGGCCCCGGTGGTGGCCCGCTCCTACGTCCGGGCGCTGCGCGATCTGCTGGCCTCGTTGGGCGTCTCGGACGTCCGGATGGACCAGGGCTCGCTGCGCTGCGACGCGAACGTGTCACTCACGCCGGCCGGCAACCCGGTCTTCGGCACCCGGACCGAGACGAAGAACGTCAACTCGCTGCGTTCGGTCGAACGCGCGGTGCGCTACGAGATCTCCCGCCAGGCCGGTGTTCTCGATGCGGGTGGCACGGTGATCCAGGAGACCCGGCACTTCGACGAGTCGACCGGCAGCACCAGATCCGGCCGGGTCAAGGAGACTGCCGAGGACTACCGGTACTTCCCGGAGCCGGACCTGGTGCCGCTGGCGCCGGAAGCGGTTTGGGTGGAGCAGATCCGGGCATCGCTGCCGGAGCTGCCCTGGGTGCGCCGGGCCCGGCTGCAGTCCGACTGGGGCTTCACCGATCTCGAGATGCGCGACCTGGTGGCGGCGGACGCCGTCGGCCTGGTGGAGGGGACGGTGGCCGCCGGCGCGACGCCGACCGAGGCCCGGTCCTGGTGGACCGCCTACCTGGGGCAGCAGGCGAACACCCTGGGCGTGCCGCTCACCGAGCTGCCGATCACCCCGCAGCAGCTGGCGACCGTGATCGGCATGGTCAACGGTGGGTCGCTGACCGTCAAGCTGGCCCGGCAGGTCGTCGACGGCGTGCTGGCCGGCGAGGGCGAGCCGGACGCCGTGGTGCAGGCCCGCGGGCTCGCGGTGGTCTCCGACGACTCCGCGCTACAGGCGGCGGTGGACGAGGCCCTCGCCGCGCAGCCGGATGTCGCCGACAAGATCCGCTCCGGCAAGGTGCAGGCGGTCGGCGCCGTGGTCGGCGCCGTGATGAAGGCGACCCGGGGCAAGGCCGATGCGGCCAAGGTGCGCGCGCTGGTGCTGTCCACCCTGGGTGTCGAAGGCTGAGCCATGCCCTTGCAGAGGCCCTTGCCTCTATAAGGGCAGGCGCATATTGTCGGGTCGTGCACGCCTTCGACGTCCTCGGTGACCCGGTCCGCCGGCGCATCCTCGAGGTGCTCGCCGGCGGCGAACAGGCCGCCGGCGAGATCGTCGCGGTGGTCGGCGCCGAGTTCGGGATCTCCCAGCCCGCCGTCTCGCAGCACCTGAAGGTGCTGCGGGACAACGGGTTCGCCTCGGTGCGGGCGCAGGGCACCCGCCGGCTCTACGCGGTCCGACCGGAGCCGCTGCGGGAGACCGACGAGTGGCTGGAGCCGTTCCGCCGGTTCTGGGAGCCGAAGCTGGACGCGCTGGCCACCGAGATCGCCCGTGGCAAGCGGGAACGCCGGCTTGCGGACGCGGCCGTGAACCCAGGCACCGCGCCCGGCTCCTGAGCGCGGGCTCAGTCCGGCCCGCCGCCGCCCCCGCCACCGGAGTTGGGCAGCACTATCACCCTGTCGTCGGACGGCGTCGGGTCGCCGGCGCCGTCCTTGTTCGAGGTGGTGATCCAGAACAGCGACTCCGGGCCGGGTTCCACGGTGAGCAGCCGGCCGTACTTGTCGCCGAGCAGCTGCGCCGGGTCCCCGGTGAAGGTGCCCTGCTCGGTCATCTCCAGGCCGACCACCTGCTTGCCGGCCAGCGAGGTGGCGGCCAGGATGCCCTGGTCGAAGGCGCAGTCGTTGGCGCCGCCCTCGGCCTTCGTCCAGCTCCAGGCCGAGTCGCCGGATTTCGGCTGCGAGTAGTCGTGGCCGGCCGAGACGGACAGCAGCAGGTCCTGGGCCTTGCGGTGGTCCATCACCCCGAGGTTGCCGGTGGCCAGCACGCACATGCCGGTCGGCTGGGTCAGCCCGGTCGCGAACACCGGGGATCCTGGGGTCAGGGTGCCGCCGGTGGGCTTGCCGAACTCGTCCAGCCGCAGCACCTTGCCGGCCAGCGAGCTGTCCGACCCGGCGGCGGTGGGATCCCCGGCGTCCCCGGTCGCGACGTAGAGGAAACGGTCGACGAAGGTGATCGGACCGCCGTTGTGCTCGGCGCCGCGCGGGATGCCGGTGAAGATCGCCTTCGGGGTGTCGCCGGGCGCGATCCGCACGATGCGGTTGTCGGTCTTCGTGGTGACGTAGGCGTAGATGAGGCCGTCCTCGGCATAGGACGGGGACACGGCCAGGCCGAGCAGTCCGCCGTCGCCGCTCGCGTCGACGTCCGGCACGGTGGCGATCTCCACCGGGGTCTGCTGGTACGCGACCAGCAGGATGCGGCCGGTGGTGCGCTCGCCGACCAGCGCCGACTGCCCGTCCAGCGGGACCAGTCCCCACGGCGCGTCCAGGCAGGCCGCGATCACCGCCGGGTCGGTCGGCACACACGGGTCGGGCGGCGCCGAGCTGGTGGAGCTGCTGCTGGACGAGCTGGTCGACTGCCCGGGCGTCGGCGGGTCCGGCACCACCGGGGTGACGACGGCGGGGGTCAGGCTGGGCTGCACGCTGTACGGCACCGCCTCGGCCGAGAAGTCCCCGCAGGCGGCGACGAGCAGCAGCAACGGTGCCAGCCACAGTGCGAGCCGGGTCCGGGTGCGGGACAGGTGCGGGGACATCGGGATCAACGGTACGTGGCAGGGGTGGGGCCGATGTGTGGAACAGCAGGAACAGCCGGGCCGGTCGGACCAGTCGGTTCAGTCGGCTCTGTCGGACCAGCTGGACCAGGCGGATCTGTCGGCCCGGCCGGACAGGTGGGTGCAGCCGGGAGCGCGCGGGACCGCCGGCCGACGGTGTGCTGCAGCGCCCGTCCGGTGTCGGCGTCGAGGTGCCGGAGCCGGGCGCCGCGGCCGGAGGACAGCGCGAGCCGGATCCCGGCCAGGTCGGCGCGGCGCTGGAACGGGGTGGTGGTGACGTGGGTGAGCTGCACCCGCGGCGAGCGCGCGGACACGGTGTGCCGGGCCAGCACCCGGTGCCAGCGCAGGGTGACCGTCTGCGGGGTGCGCGCCAGCCCGGCCGCCCGGACCTGGCCCCAGGCCACCAGCACTGCCACGGTCACCGGGACCACGGCCAGTACGGCCCACCGGCCGGGCAGCAGCAGGGCGAGTGCGGACAGCACCACACCGGTGAGCAGCGGCAGCGTGGGGTAGCGGCGGCGGGCCCGGGCCGGCACCCGCTGCACCCCGGTCAGCGGCGCGACGAGTTCGGGCACGGCGCGGGCCAGCAGGTCCGGCACCTCGGTCACCCGCAGCAGCGGGAACAGCGTGCGCTCGCTGTCCCGGTCCTTGCCGATGCCTGCGACCTCGACCTCCAGCGCGCACAGCCCGAACGGCCGGCGCCACAGCCCTTCCACCATCCGGACCGCCTGGATCCGGTCGACGATCACCGTGCCGGACCGCTGGGCGAGCAGGCCGCGGCTGATCCGCAGCCGGTCGCCATCGCGGACCAGGGTGAACCGGGCCAGCCGGAGCGAGGTGATCAGCACGGCCCCCAACAACGCCAGCAGCAGGAGCGCCAGCGCCAGCAGCCAGGTCAGGTCGCGCAGGATCTCCTGCCGCAGCCAGCGGTGCACCGACCCGGGCAGGATCTCCTGCAGCCGGTTCCACACGCCCGCGGCGCCGGCCAGCAGCAGCGGCACCGAGGTGCCGGTCACCGCGGCGATCAGCAGCCGACCGGTGCGCAGCCGGGCGATCACCTCGCCGGGTGGACGTGCACCTGGGACACCTGCGGCACCCGGAGAGGAGCGGCCCGGGCCGGCGCCCGGGTCGGCCAGCGCCGCGCGGAGTTCGTCGAGCGCCCGGCCGGACAGGCAGGCCAGCCGGACCGTGGCCCGCTCGCCGTCGCCGGGCGTCTGCACCCGCAGCCCCCAGACGCCGAACAGCCGCTGCACCAGCCCGCGGTGCGCGTCCAGGGCGGTGATCCGGTGCACCGGCACCGTCTGCTCCTTGCGGGCCAGCAGACCGGACCGGATGCGCAGCACCTGTCCGGACACCGAGTAACGCCGGAACCACCAGCCGGTCACCGCGCCGAGCACCACCAGCACCCCGCCGATGCCCAGCGCCCACCAGCGGATCGGCGAGAAGGCCAGGGCCGCGGCGACCGGGATCGCGCTGCGCACCGTCTGACCGGCGCTGATCAGCAGGTAGGCGGGATGCAGCCGCCGCTCGGCGATCTCGCCGGGTCGGCCGGGCGGGTCCGTGGCAAGCGGCGGCGGGTCAGATGTCGTCACCGGGACCGGCCAGTCCGGCGAGCACGGCCAGCCGGGCGCGGACCGCCTCGGCCTCCGCGGCATCCAGGTCGTGCAGGGTGATCTCGCCGGCCGCGGTGTGGATGTGCACCGTGGCCACCCCGAACCGGTCGGCCAGCGGGCCGTGGGTCACCGCGAGGTGCTGCACCCGGTTCATCGGCACCACAGTCCGGGTGGTGAGCAGCACGCCGTGCCGCACGTCCACCTCGTCCGGCGACACCGCGTACCAGAACCGTTGCCACCACAGCGGTGTCAGGATCAGCCGGACCGGCAGCAGGTACAGCACCACCAGGCCCGCGATCACCCAACGGATCCCCGGGGTGAACCAGGACAGCATGGCGGCGCCGGTGATCACCGCGGCCGACACCGGCATCCCGACCAGCAGCACCCACACCAGTTGGTAGGTCAGGCTGCGCCGGGGGAGCCGGTGCCTCGCCTGCCCGTCGTCACCGGGCAGCGGTGCCGTATCGGGCGCAGGTGGCGCGGGATCCGGAGCAGGTGCTGCGGCCGGGTCGGGCACGGCGGTCGGGGATCAGCCGTTGCGGTGCTGGCGCGGCGGGACCCGGCGGACGGCACCGGCCGAGGCGGAGGTGGCCATCGAGGCGTACGCCTGCAGCGCCTTGGAGACGGTGCGGTCCCGGTCCACCGGCTCCCACGGCCGCTCGGAGGCCTCCATCTTCGCCCGGCGCTCGGCCAGCACCGCGTCCGGCACGTTCACCCGGAGCAGCCGCTGCTCGACGTCGATCTCGATCTCGTCGCCGTCCTGTACCAGGCCGATGGTGCCGCCGGCCCAGGCCTCGGGGGAGATGTGGCCGACGGAGATGCCGGAGGACCCGCCGGAGAAGCGCCCGTCGGTGACCAGCGCACACACCTTGCCCAGGCCCAGTCCCTTGAGGAACGAGGTGGGGTGCAGCATCTCCTGCATGCCGGGGCCGCCGGCCGGACCCTCGTAGCGGATGACGACGACGTGGCCGGGCTGCACCTTCTTGCCCAGGATCGCCTGCACGGCGTCCTCCTGGGACTCCAGCACGATCGCGGTACCGGTGAAGTGGAACAGCGACGGGTCGATGCCGGCGGTCTTGATGACCGCGCCCTCCTCGGCCAGGTTGCCACGCAGCACGGCCAGCCCGCCGTCGACGGTGTAGGCGTGCGCCTTGTCCCGGATGCAGCCGCCGGCCGCGTCGGTGTCCAGGGTGTCCCAACGGTTCTCGGTGGAGAACGCCTTCGTCGTGCGGACCCCGCCGGGTGCGGCGTGGAACAGCTCGAGGGCCTTCGCCGACGGCGCGGCGGCGCGGACGTCCCACTCCGACAGCCAGGACGCCAGGTCGGGGGAGTGCACGGTGTGCACCGACTCGTCGAGCAGCCCGGCCCGCCACAGCTCGCCCAGGATGGCCGGGATGCCACCCGCCCGGTGCACGTCCTCCATGTGGTAGTCCGAGTTCGGCGCCACCTTGGACAGGCAGGGCACCCGGCGGGAGATCGCGTCGATGTCCTCGAGGGTGAAGTCGATCTCGCCCTCGATGGCAGCGGCCAGGATGTGCAGCACCGTGTTGGTGGAGCCGCCCATGGCCACGTCCAGCGCCATCGCGTTGCCGAACGCCGCCTTGTTCGCGGTGTTCCGCGGCAGCACCGACTCGTCGTCCTGCTCGTAGTACCGCTTCGCCAGCTCGACGACCAGGGAACCGGCGCGCAGGAACAGGTCCCGCCGCGCCGCGTGCGTGGCCAGGGTGGACCCGTTGCCCGGCAACGAGAGTCCGAGAGCTTCGGTGAGGCAGTTCATCGAGTTCGCGGTGAACATGCCCGAGCACGACCCGCAGGTGGGGCACGCGGACCGCTCCACCGCCGCCAGGCCCTCCTCGTCCACCACGGTGGAGGCGGAGGCGGCGATCGCGGTGATCAGGTCGGTGGGGGCGTGCGCGACACCGTCGACGATGACGGCCTTGCCGGCCTCCATCGGGCCGCCGGAGACGAACACCACCGGGATGTTCAGCCGCAGTGCGGCCATCAGCATGCCGGGGGTGATCTTGTCGCAGTTGGAGATGCAGACCAGCGCGTCGGCGGTGTGCGCGTTGACCATGTACTCGACCGAGTCGGCGATCAGCTCGCGGCTGGGCAGGGAGTAGAGCATCCCGTCGTGGCCCATCGCGATGCCGTCGTCGACGGCGATGGTGTTGAACTCCTTGGCCACGCCGCCGGCCTCGACCACCGCGGAGGCGACCAGGTCGCCCATGTCCTTGAGATGCACGTGCCCCGGCACGAACTGGGTGTAGGAGTTCGCGATCGCGATGATCGGCTTGCCGAAGTCGTCGTCCGTCATGCCGGTGGCGCGCCACAGCGAGCGGGCGCCGGCCATGTTCCGGCCGTGGGTGGAGGTACGGGAACGCAGTGCAGGCATGGGAACGACTCCTGGGTGCCGGCCTCGACGGCGGTGCCGGGCCGGTGCTGGTCGGACTGGGGGGGAACGGTGGGACCGGAAAGCTGTCACATCTGTCGATCCGGCGGATCGGGATCGGTGGCCCGGCGGATGGCGGGGCGATCGGCCGGTGCTGCCTGATCGGGTGCTGCTGGTGATCCGTGCTGCTGGTGACCGGAACCGGTCGTGGTCGGGACCGGTGATGATCACGGACGACCGGATCGTGCCTGATGGGCCCTTGCAGGCTACCCGTCCCGGCCGGCGGGCCGGTCCGCAGCGGGAGCAGCCGTGGCCTCGTGGCCGCCGTTCCCGGTCCCGCTGCCGTCGGGTGTCGCGTCGACTGCGTTGTCGGGTGCAGCGTCGGGTGTGGTCGGAACCGGTGTGTCCGTCACTCCGGTCGTGTCCGTCGGCTGCGCCGGCACGAAGGCGTCGGTCGGTGCATCGGTCTCGGTCTCGAGACCTGTGTCCGTATTGGTGTCCGTGTCGGCCGGCGGGGCCGCGAGGTTCAACCGGCCGCCGGACACCTCGGCGAGGACGGGCAGGTCTCGCGGCCGGATCATCGGCAGCCGGATGCGCTTGCCGGCGGTGGTGACGGCCACCGCCCAGCGAGGTCCACGGAACTCGAAGCCGTCCAGGTCGGACCAGGCGATCCGGCGGCGGCCGAGCAGTCCGGAGGTGGTGATCGACTCCGGGGTCACGGTGGTGCGGGTCAGCAGCACGTAGAACACCGCCAGCACCGGCGCGAGGTAGACCCAGAGCAGCCAGACCCGGACGGTGGCCAGCGGGGTGGCGCAGACGAAGAGCAGCACGGGGAAGGCCAACGACACCAGCGGCAGGCGGAAGACGGCACGATCGGGGCGGGACACGCCGACCATCGTCGCACTGTCGCGGGCACGTTCCGGCATGCCCGGCAGCGCCGGCCACGAGCCGGCCACGCGCTGTCAGCACGCCCTCCGTCCGTCGGCCGCATGCCATCCGCCGGCGGTCCCACCTGCAGGTCGAGAACCGATCGGGGCAGCGCTGTTCCAACATGTGGGACAGTTCCGCCCACGGTTTGACACACCCGGGGGTCGGTCATACAGTCGAAACATGTCCCAGCTCCTCGTACTCCAGCGGCGCGTCATTGCGCGGGTGTGACGACCCGCCGCTGACGCGCAAACCCCTTGGTCGCCACTGACGCGACAAGGGGTTTTTTGTTGCCCGGATGCGGTCGGCACCACGAATGTCGGCCCTCCTACCGAACGAACGTGAACCCCCACCCCCGGTTCGCACCCCGTTCGGGTGGTACCGCAGCAACCGGTCCCACGAGGACCGGAGCACCACCAGCAGGACAGCACGACGAGCTGGACAACAGCACCGGCACCACCAGCACAGCACCACCAGCACAGCACCGGCACCAGCAGGACCCAGGACCATCCGGCCGCACCCGCGGCCGGGCCACCGAAGAAGGTCGACGTCATGACGCAGAGCCGCACTGCCACCCTTGCGCCCGAGAACGCCCCTGCCATCGAGCATCTCACCGGAGCCGCCGCGGTCGTCCGGTCTCTCGAGGAGGCCGGCGCGGAGGTCGTCTTCGGCATCCCGGGCGGCGCGGTCCTCCCGGTCTACGACCCGCTGTTCGACTCGACCAAGGTCCGGCACGTGCTGGTCCGGCACGAGCAGGGCGCCGGCCACGCCGCCACCGGGTACGCGCAGGCCACCGGCAAGGTCGGCGTGTGCATGGCGACCTCCGGTCCCGGCGCCACCAACCTGGTCACCCCGATCGCCGACGCGCACATGGACTCCGTGCCGCTGGTGGCCATCACCGGGCAGGTCGGCCGGCCGCTGATCGGCACCGACGGCTTCCAGGAGGCCGACATCTGCGGCATCACGATGCCGATCACCAAGCACAACTTCATGGTCACCGATCCGCGGGAGATCCCCGAGACGATCGCTGCCGCGTTCCACCTGGCGTCCACGGGCCGACCCGGCCCGGTGCTGGTGGACATCCCGAAGGACATCCTGCAGGCCGACACCACCTTCCGTTGGCCGTCGGAGGTCCATCTGCCCGGCTACCGGCCGGCACCCAAGCCGCACTCGGGTCAGATCACCGCTGCCGCCCGGCTCATCAACGGCGCGCGGCGGCCGGTGCTGTACGTCGGCGGCGGGGTGATCAAGGCCGGTGCCACCGCGCAGCTGCGGCAGCTCGCCGAGCTGACCGGTATCCCGGTGGTCACCACCCTGATGGCCCGCGGTGCATTCCCCGACTCGCACGTCCAGCACCTGGGCATGCCGGGCATGCACGGCACCGTCGCCGCCGTGGCGGCCCTGCAGAAGGCCGATCTGCTGATCGCCCTCGGCGCGCGCTTCGACGACCGGGTGACCGGTCAGCTGTCCACCTTCGCCCCGCTGGCCACGATCATCCACGCCGACATCGACGCGGCCGAGATCGGCAAGAACCGGGTCGCCGACGTGCCGATCGTGGGCGATGCGAGGGAGATCGTCACCGAGCTGATCAATGCGGTGGCCATCGAGCAGAAGGCCGGTGCGGTCGCGGATCTCACCGCGTGGTGGGCCGAACTCGACCAGCTGCGGGAGACCTTCCCGCTCGGCTACGAGGAGCCGGCCGACGGCACCCTGGCGCCGCAGTACGTCATCCAGCGGCTGGGGCAGATCGCCGGGCCGGAGGCGATCTACGCCGCCGGTGTCGGACAGCACCAGATGTGGGCGGCGCAGTTCGTCTCCTACGAGAACCCGCGCACCTGGCTGAACTCCGGCGGTCTCGGGACCATGGGCTACGCGGTGCCGGCCGCGATGGGCGCCAAGATGGGCCGCCCGGACGCGACCGTGTGGGCCATCGACGGCGACGGCTGCTTCCAGATGACCAATCAGGAACTGGCCACCTGCGCCATCGAGGGCATCCCGATCAAGGTCGCCGTCATCAACAACG
Source organism: Nakamurella alba (assembly GCF_009707545.1). Classification (NCBI taxonomy): domain Bacteria; kingdom Bacillati; phylum Actinomycetota; class Actinomycetes; order Nakamurellales; family Nakamurellaceae; genus Nakamurella; species Nakamurella alba. The sequence goes on from NZ_WLYK01000001.1 coordinate 890,219, forward strand.
GCAATCTGGGCATGGTCCGGCAGTGGCAGACGCTGTTCTACGACCAGCGGTACTCGCAGACCGACCTCGGGACGCACAAGCACCGCATCCCGGACTTCAAGCTGCTCGCCGAGGCGTACGGCTGCGTCGGGCTGCGCTGCGAGTCCAAGGAGGACGTCGACCGTACGATCGAGGCAGCCATGGCGGTCAACGACCGGCCGGTGGTTGTCGACTTCACCGTGGGCGCCGATGCCCAGGTGTGGCCGATGGTCGCGGCCGGCACCAGCAACGACCAGATCATGGCCGCCCGCGGGATCCGCCCGCTCTTCGACGAGGAATGAGCATGTCCGCACCCACTCTCGAGTCGCCGGCGACGCCACCACCGGTCGCCCCGCCGGCCGTGCCGGCGGCACGGACCGCCGCCGCCCGCATCCCGACCGACCGCCGGCACCCGATGGCGGTGGCCGGCCTGCTTCCCTCCGGAGAAACGAGAACCGTGACCCGCCATACGTTGTCCGTGCTGGTGGAGAACAAGCCGGGCGTGCTCGCCCGGGTCTCGTCGCTGTTCTCCCGACGGAACTTCAACATCCACTCGCTGGCAGTCGGGCCGACGGAGAACCCCGAGGTCTCCCGGATGACGATCGTCGTCGCGGTGGAGGGGCTCCCGCTGGAGCAGGTCACCAAGCAGCTGAACAAGCTGGTGAACGTGCTGAAGATCGTCGAGCTGCCCACGGCCTCGGCGGTCACCCGGGAGCTGCTGCTGATCAAGATCCGGGCCGATCCCGCGGTCCGGGCGCAGGTCTCCACCATCGTCGAGATGTTCCGCGCCGGGATCGTCGACGTCACCCCGGACTCGCTCACCGTCGAGGCCACCGGTACCTCGGACAAGCTGGAGGCACTGGTCCGCATGCTGGAGCCTTTCGGCGTGCGTGAGATGGTGCAGTCCGGCATGGTCGCGCTCGGTCGCGGGGCCCGGTCGATCACCTCGGAACGGCAGCGGGCCGACTGACCCGCACCCGACCGGTCCCCACCCGGACCGGGCCCTCGGCCGCGCCACCGGAGCACGACCTGCTCCCGCCGGCGCGGCCGCCCGGCAACACGCAGCACACCAGCTCCACATCGCTTCAGCTCCACAGCGCTACAGCTCCACATCGCGGCGAGGGCGCAGGGCCCCGCCCACGGAAAGGAACGAAGTCACCCCCATGGCAGCCGAGATCTTCTACGACGACGATGCAGATCTGTCGATCATCCAGGGCCGCAAGGTCGCGGTCATCGGGTACGGCTCGCAGGGCCACGCCCACGCGCTGAGCCTGCGCGACTCCGGTGTCGACGTCCGCGTCGGACTGCCGGAGAACTCGAAGTCCCGCGCGAAGGCCACCGACGAGGGACTGCGGGTGGTCACCCCCGCCGAGGCCGCGGCCGAGGCCGACGTCATCATGATCCTGACCCCGGACCACGTGCAGCGGCACGTCTACAAGGACGCCATCGAGCCGCACCTGACCGCCGGCAAGGCGCTCGCCTTCGGTCACGGGTTCAACATCCGGTTCGGCTACATCAAGCCCCCGGCCGACGTCGACGTCATCATGATCGCCCCCAAGGGCCCGGGCCACCTGGTCCGCCGCGAGTACGTCGACGGCAAGGGCGTGCCGGACCTGATCGCCATCGAGCAGGACGCCACCGGTGGCGCCCAGGCGCTCGCGCTGTCCTACGCCGCCGCCATCGGCGGTGCCCGGGCCGGCGTCATCAAGACCACCTTCACCGAGGAGACCGAGACCGACCTCTTCGGCGAGCAGGCCGTCCTCTGCGGTGGCGTGTCCCGCCTCGTGCAGCAGGGCTTCGAGACCCTGGTCGGTGCCGGCTACCAGCCGGAGATCGCCTACTTCGAATGCCTGCACGAGCTGAAGCTGATCGTCGACCTGATGTACGAGGGCGGCATCGCCAAGCAGCGCTGGTCGGTGTCGGACACCGCCGAGTACGGCGACTACGTCTCGGGCAAGCGCGTCATCGACGACAAGGTCGCCGAGAACATGCAGGCCGTGCTGAAGGACATCCAGGACGGCACCTTCGCCGCCCGTTTCATCGCCGACCAGGACGCCGGTGCCCCGGAGTTCAAGAAGTTCCGCGCCGAGCAGGAGCAGCACCCGATCGAGGAGACCGGGCGCAAGCTCCGCGGCCTGATGAGCTGGGTCGCCGTCGAGGACGACTACACCGGGACCGCCGCCCGCGGCTGATCCACCGCCCCGCACAGGGCCTGCCACACGCGCGGCCGGCGCCACATCCCGGCGCCGGTCCGCACACCACCGCCCCCGTCCGCATCCGGACGGGGGCGGTGGTGCTTTCTGTCGGGTGTCGGGTGTCGGGTGTCGGGTGTCGGGTGTCGGGGTGGCCGGTCCGGGTGCAGGGGGAGCGAACCGGGCGTCGCGGGGCGGACTGCAGATCGCGACCGATTCCCGGGAATCGGGGACCGTTTCCGTTGTGTGCCGGTGTTTCCGGTCCCGGATTCGCGCCGGGAGTGGGGCACCCGGCAGATCGTCCCCGTCCGGACGCCGTCGCGGTACGACGACTCGTGACTGACCGGTCCGGAGACCGGCGAGGTCAGGACGGGGTCAGAAGGTGCGGCCGCCGCGGAGCCGGAACCAGTCCCGGGACCGGCGCTGCATGAGGAACACCCAGATCAGGATCGGGAACAGCAATCCGCCGGAGGGGTCCCGCGTCAGAACCAGCAGCACGATTTCCAGGACCACATCGGCGATCGCGAGCACCACCAGGATGCGCGAGCTACGGCCGGTGAGGGCGGCGACACCTCCCCAGACGAAGATGCCGCCGAAAAGCAGGCCGACAACGGCGAGGTAGGTGAGGAAGGGGGTGTCGAACTCTCCGAGGGCCATCAGCGCGATCAGCCCCAGACTGCCGAGCCCACCCGCGATGAACGCCAGAACCGCTGCCGCCGTGACGATCCCGGGTCGTTGCCAGGTCCCCGACGGGGCGGCATGTGCCGGGTCGATCGGGTTGAGCGGCCGGCCGTACCGGTCGTAGTCCAGGTAGGGATCGGGGCCGGTGAACGGCCGCTGCAGGTGCCTCGCATCCGGCCCGTACCACTGCCCCTGCGGAGCGACGGCGAAGGGATCGCCCGGCGCGACGGGCGGGACCGGAGTGTGCGGCGCCGGGTCGGGTGCCCAGGGGGAGTGCGACATCTGTGTCCTACGGGTCGGAAGGGGAGAGGGGCAGACGAGTGAGACGAGTGGGGTGAGCCGGTGCAGCAGGGAGGGCGAGGGTCAGAAGGTGGTGCCGCCGCGGGCGCGGAACCAGGAGCGGCTCGCACCCTGGAACAGCAGCACGAGGATCAGCACCTCGACGACGAAGCCCGGCAACCGCAGGATCCCGACCTCGACCGCGCCGCCGATGATCGAGGCCAGGACGCCCACCACCGCGACGCCGGCGAGCGGACGGCTGCTGCGGCCGCGGACGGCGAGGATCCCGCCGAGGATCGACGCGGCGCCGAAGAGCGCGACGAAGACCGGCCGCCAGGCATCGAACCCGACCGGCGTGGTCGAACGGAAGAACAGCTGCGCGGGCAGCGCGAGGATCCCGGCGACACCGACGACCAGGCCCATCGACGCGGCGGCCGTGACCTGCCCCGGCCGCGCGGGGACCGGTGGTCCGGGGACGCCGGCGTCGTGCGCCCCGGCTCCGTGCACCTGCGGTTCGTGCGACACATGTCTCCTCGGGACCCTGCAATGCGCTGCCGCCCCCGTCCGGTGGCGGACGGGGGCGGCAGGGCGGAGCGGGACCGGTTGCTCAGAAGGTCTTTCCGCCGCGCGAGCGGATCCAGTTCCGGCTCGGCTGCTGCAGCATGAAGACCAGGATCAGGATCGGGATGACCAGACCGATCAGGCTTCCGGTGCTGAAGTAGGTGATCATCGAGATCAGCTGCAGCAGGATGCTGATACCGGCGGCGATGACCAGGATCGTGCCGTTGCGGCCGTTGATCGCCTGCACACCACCCCAGATCAGCAGGGCGGCGAACGCCAGGTTCAGGATGATGAGGAACGCGTAGGCGCCGCCGACACTCGCGACGACCCCGAACCCGACCAGGCCGAAGATCACGTTCAGTCCGCCGACGACGAAGGCGAGCACCGCGGCCGCGGTGACCACACCCGGGCGGGTGGACGGCTGCGCCGGGTACCCGGGCGCGCCGTACTGCTCGAAACTCATGTGCTCTCCTGTTGATCGATCAGGGCAGGCCGACACGACCTGCGGTCCGGTCGGAGGCTAACAACAACCTCACGGCCGCGGGCCGGGATCGCCGGGAATTCCCTGGATCGTCACGGCCACCCGTGGGCGGGCGGCCGTGACGGGGCCGGATCAGAACGTCTTGCCGCCCTTGGCCCGGACCCAGTTCTTCACGGCCGGGTTCAGCGCGAACACGGTGATCAGCACCGGGAGCACGATGCCGAAGACGTAGAAGAAGCCGAAGCTGGTGGCGATCATCAGGGCGATGATCAGCACGACGTAGATCGCCGAGGCGATGACCACCATCTGGCCGTTCTTGCCGGACAGCAGCACCACGCCGCCCCAGATCATCAGGATCGCGACGATCGCGGCACCGATGCCGAGCAGGATGCCGAAGGTGCCGACGCTCCCGGCCGCGTCCTGCAGGTCGCCGGCGGCCTGCCGGGCCTGCTCGCAGGTGGACGCCGAGTAGGCGACGCTGGACTCGTCGCAGGACAGCCGCACCGAGTACTCGGCGGCCGAGTCGACGTAGTCCGAGGCACCGCTGAACAGCGAACCGATGACCACGCCGAACAGCGCCTGGATGATCGCGCCGGCGCCGAAGATGAAGGCCAGCACCGCGGAGGCGGTGGCCAGGCCTGGGCGGTTGCCGCCGGGCGGCGCGGGGGCGTAGGCCGGCGGGGTGCCGTAAGCAGGGGGCTGCCCGTAGGCGGGCTGCTGGCCGTACGCCGGCTGCTGTCCGTAGTCCGCCGGCGGCTGCGGCTGCTGTCCGTACTGCGGCTGGCCGTAGCCGGGCTGCGGGCCCGACGGCGGGTAGGCCGGCTGACCGCCGGTGGCCGGGTAACCACCCGGCTGCTGGCCGGGATATCCCTGGGCACCAGGCTGGGAACCGTAGGGCGGGGGAGTGGTCACTGGTCGATCCCTTCCGAGGGCCGTCGTGGGGGCACGGTCGGCTGTTGCCGAGGTGTGCGTGACCATGAGAGCACCAGTGCGCGCGGATAGTACAGATTTGGCGGAAAACACCGTTCCGGACAGGGCCCGACAGCCTTCCGGGGGATGCCGGCCGCACCGCGACCGGTGCCCGGGCGGGTGCGGTGGCCCGGTCGGCGCCGACTAGCATCGTTCCCGGCCACGACGGCCGGGAACGCCCGGCCGAGGTGACCGGACCTGCGCCGGCCCCATCGGCCGGACCGGGTCCGTAGCGAGAACAACCGAGAAGTCGGATCGCTGCCGTGCGACCCGCGACACCAGTCCGACCCGTGACTCAGACGCTCAACGTGGCGCCCCGAGAGGAAACACCCGTGCCCCAGCCCGTCGTCCTGATCGCCGAGAAGCTCGCCCAGTCCGCGATGGACGTCCTCGGATCGGAGTTCGACATCCGGTACGTGGACGGCGCCGACCGGTCCGCCCTGCTCCCGGCGCTGGCCGAGGCCGACGCGGTGCTGATCCGCTCGGCCACCACCATCGACGCCGAGGCGTTGGCCGCCGCGCCGCAGCTCAAGGTCGTCGCGCGCGCCGGCATCGGGCTGGACAACGTCGACGTCCCGGCCTGCACCGCCCGCGGTGTGCTGGTGGTCAACGCGCCGCAGTCGAACATCGTCACCGCCGCCGAGCACGCGCTGGCGCTGCTGCTGTCGGTGGCCCGGCAGATCCCGGCGGCGCACGCCTCGATGGTGGCCGGCCAGTGGAAGCGATCCTCCTTCTCCGGCGTCGAGATCGCCGAGAAGACGGTCGGTGTGGTCGGTCTGGGCCGGATCGGGCAGCTGTTCGCCAGCCGGATCGCCGCCTTCGGCACCAACGTCATCGCCTACGACCCGTACCTGCAGCCCGCGCGCGCCGCGTCGCTGGGTGTGCAGCTGGTCGACCTGCCCACCCTGCTGCGCGAGGCGGACATCATCTCCGTGCACCTGCCGCGCACCCCGGAGACGCTGGGGCTGATCGGCGTGGAGGAGCTGAAGACGGTCAAGCCGAACCTGATCGTGGTCAACGCCGCGCGGGGCGGTCTGATCGACGAGCAGGCGCTGGCCGACGCGCTCGCCGAGGGCCGGGTGGCCGGTGCCGGCATCGACGTTTACGTCAAGGAGCCGATCGACCCGGCGAACCCGCTGCTGACCGCGCCGAACGTGGTGCTGACCCCGCACCTCGGCGCGTCCACCGCCGAGGCCCAGGACAAGGCCGGCACCGCGGTGGCCCGCTCGGTGAAGCTGGCCCTGCGCGGCGAGTTCGTCCCGGACGCCGTCAACGTCCAGGCCACCGGCCCGGTCCCGGACGACGTCCGGCCGTGGATCCCGCTGGTCACCCGGCTCGGCAGCATCCTGACCGCGGTCGCCGGCGCCGTGCCGGTCTCGGTCGCGGTGGAGGTCCGCGGCGACCTGGCCGGGGTCGACACCTCGATCCTGCAGCTCGCCGCTGTCCGCGGGATCTTCGGCCCGGTGATCACCGACGCCGTCACCTTCGTCAACGCGCCGTCGCTGGCCGCCGAGCACGGGCTCACCCTGTCCGGCAGCTCGACCCCGGAGATCGGTGACTACCGGTCCACCGTGACCTTGCGCGCCGCGATGTCCGACGGTGCCGTCCGGTCGGTGTCCGGCACGCTGTCCGGGCAGGCACAGGTGGCCAAGCTGGTCGAGATCAACGGCCGGCACTTCGATCTGCGCGCCGAGGGCAACCTGCTGGTGATGGCCTACGCCGACCGCCCGGGCGTGATGGGCGCCGTCGGCGCCGCGCTCGGCACCGCCGGCATCAACATCCTGGCCGCGCAGATCTCGCAGGAGATCTCCGGGCACGCCTCGATCATGGTGCTGCGGGTCGAGCCGCTGCCCGCCCCCGAGCTGCTGGAGACCATCGGGGAATCCATCGAGGCCAGCGCCGTGCGGGGCATCCCCGCCTCCTGACCCACCCCCACCTACCCCACCCCCGTCCCGCGCGAGGATCAAGATCGCAGACACGCCAGATCACACTGTTTTTGTGACGGGTGGGACCGGAGTCAACGACTTCGTACGCGCGGAGGAAGTTGATCCGCGCGAGGGGCCGGGGTCGGGGCAGGGCGTGGGGTGGAGTCGGTGGTGGGTGGCGGAACCGGACAGAGCAGGCGATACGGCCGTCCGGAGTCGCGGGACGAGGACCTCGGCAAGAAAATCTTCACCCCATCGGAGCAGCTGAACGCGTCGGGTGGCCACTCATGGAGCACGGGCGGTTACTCTTCGCAGGACATACCAAACCTCCCACCGCTTCCGGGGTGGGAGCATCCGTGCGCACCGGCATCACAGGACAGGGAAACGATGAAGCTGGCGGTCATTCCTGGAGACGGAATCGGTCCTGAGGTCGTCGCGGAAGGGCTCAAGGTGCTGACCGGCGTGCTGCCGTCGGTCGAGACCACCACCTACGACCTGGGTGCCGCCCGCTGGCACCGCACCGGCGAGCTGTTGCCGGACTCGGTGCTGCGCGAGCTGCGCCAGCACGACGCGATCCTGCTCGGTGCGGTCGGCGACCCGACGGTGCCGTCCGGGATCCTGGAGCGCGGACTGCTGCTGCGCCTGCGGTTCGAGCTCGACCACTGCGTGAACCTGCGCCCGGCCCGCCTGTACCCGGGTGTGCCCGGACCGCTGGCAGGTGACCAGGCCGTCGACCTGATGGTGGTCCGCGAGGGCACCGAGGGTCCGTACGTCGGCAACGGCGGCCTGCTGCGCAAGGACACCCCGCAGGAGATCGCCACCGAGGTCTCGCTCAACACCTACTTCGGCGTGGAGCGCGTCGTCCGCGACGCCTTCGCCCGCGCCATGCGCCGGCCGCGCCGGCATCTGACCCTGGTGCACAAGACCAACGTGCTGGTGCACGCCGGCCAGCTGTGGAGCCGGGTGGTGGAGGAGGTGTCGATGGAGTTCCCCGACGTCTCCGTCTCTTACACGCACGTCGACTCCGCGATGATCTACCTGGTCACCGACCCGGGCCGGTTCGACGTGGTGGTCACCGACAACCTGTTCGGCGACATCCTCACCGACCTCGCCGCGGCCGTCTCCGGCGGTATCGGTCTGGCCGCCTCCGGCAACCTGGACCCGTCGAAGGCGAACCCGAGCATGTTTGAGCCGGTGCACGGCTCGGCCCCGGACATCGCCGGCACCGGCCAGGCCGACCCGACCGCGACCGTGCTCTCGGTCGGTCTGCTGCTCGACCACCTCGGGCTGCCGGACGCCGCCCGCCGGGTCGAGGCCGCGGTGGCCTTCGACCTCGCCACCCGCCAGCCCGGATCGATCGGCCGCACCTCGGCCATCGGCGACCGCCTGGCGGCTCTCGCCGCCAGCTGACGGCTCGCTCTCTCCAGTTCGGCCGGAGGCGTTCCGGGCAGTACCGTCGGTCGTGACACACCGTTGTCGCCGGGGTCGCCGTCCTGATCGGGGGTCGCGGTCGGTGCGGTGGTCACCGCCGCCACCGTCGCCGTCCGGCCACCCACGGGTGTCCTCCAGGAGTCCCGATGTCCACCCCCACCGCACTGAACCCGGCCGTCCCGGATGTCGCCGGCGCGGTCGCCGGCCGCACCGCGGAAAAGATCCTGTCCCCGCTCGGCGACGACTTCCACGTCTTCGATACCACCCTGCGGGACGGCGCGCAGCGTGAGGGCATCACCTACTCGGTGACCGACAAGCTGGCGGTGGCCGGGCTGCTGGACGAGCTCGGGGTCGGGTTCATCGAAGGCGGCTGGCCGGGGGCGATGCCCAAGGACACGGAGTTCTTCGCACGGGCCGCCGATGGCGAGCTGGATCTGCGGACCGCGCAGCTGGTGGCGTTCGGCGCCACCCGCAAGGCCGGGATCAAGGTCGCCGACGACCGCCAGGTCCGGGCTCTGCTGGACTCCCGGGCACCGGTGATCACCCTGGTCGCGAAGTCCGATCCGCGGCACGTGGAGCGCGCACTGCGCACCACCCTCGAGGAGAACCTGGCCATGGTGGCGGACACGGTCCGCTACCTCACCGACCACGGGCGCCGGGTGTTCCTGGACTGCGAGCACTTCTTCGACGGCTACCGCGCCGACAACGACTACGGCCTGCGGGTGGCCGAGGCGGCGGTCGGCGCCGGGGCCGACGTGGTCGTGCTGTGCGACACCAACGGCGGCATGCTGCCCGTCGGGATCCACGAGATCGTCGGCGCGGTGCGGGAGCGCGGCGGGTTCCGGGTGGGCATCCACTGCCAGGACGACACCGGTTGCGCGGTGGCCAACACCGTCGCCGCGGTGCAGGCCGGCGCCACCCACGTGCAGTGCACGGCCAACGGCTACGGCGAGCGGGCGGGCAACGCCGACCTCTTCGCGGTCCTCGGCAACCTGGTCACCAAGCTGGGCCTGCCGGTGCTGCCGGACGGCCGGCTCACCGAGATGGTCCGGGTGTCGCACGCGCTGGCCGAGCTGGCGAACATCGCGCCGGACACCCACCAGGCCTATGTCGGGGCGTCGGCGTTCTCGCACAAGGCGGGTCTGCACGCGTCCGCGATCAAGGTCGATCCCGAGCTGTACAACCACCTCGACCCGGAGGAGGTGGGCAACGACATGCACATCCTGATCACCGAGATGGCCGGCCGCGCCTCCGTCGAGCTCAAGGCCGCAGAGCTGGGGGTCGACCTGGCCGGCCGCACCGACGTGGTGGCCGCCGTCGTCGACACGGTGAAGCAGCGCGAGGCCCAGGGCTGGTCGTACGAGGCGGCCGACGCCTCCTTCGAGCTGCTGCTGCGCGAGGAGCTGGCCAAGGCCGACGGCGCCCCGGCGGCGGCCCGGTTCGAGCTGGAGTCCTATCGCGTCATCGTCGAGCACAACGCGCTGTCCACCGGTCAGCAGGTGACCAGCGAGGCGACCGTCAAGGTGCACGTCGGCGGCCGCCGGGTGATCGCCACCGCAGAGGGCAACGGACCGGTCAACGCGCTGGACTCCGCGCTGCGACAGGCGCTGGCCGACGAACTGCCCGAGCTCGACGGGGTGGAGCTGGTCGACTACAAGGTGCGGATCCTGGCCGGCCACGCCGGCACCGACTCGGTGACCCGCGTGCTGGTCACCTCCGCCTCGACCACCGACCCGGCCGTGGCCGACTGGACCACCGTCGGCGTGCACACCAACGTGGTCGAGGCCTCCTGGGCGGCGCTGGTCGACTCGCTGGTGCACGCCCTCGGCTCCCGCTGAGCAGAACACCTGCGGCCGCGCCCGGCGACGGGCGTCGCCCGGACGGTGAACAATGGTCTGCGGCCCGCGCGCGGCCCGGCGCCGCGGCGTCGGAGCCGGTCGGGTCGCGACACGGACATCAGCGCACGAGAGCACGAGGAGAACCGGCATGCGGCTTGCCCGGATCGCCCACCCCGAGGGCGTCGCCTTCGTCACCATCGAAGCCGGCGAGGGCGGTGACGGCGCCTCCGACATCGCACGGGAGATCGCCGACCACCCCTTCGGCACCCCGACCTACACCGGCCGGTCCTGGCCGATCGCCGACACCCGGCTGCTGGCGCCGATCCTGCCGTCGAAGGTGGTCGCGGTCGGCCGCAACTACGCCGACCACGCCCGCGAACTCGGGCACGAGCTGCCGACCGAGCCATTGATCTTCCTCAAGCCCAGCACCACGGTGATCGGGCCGTTCGCCTCGATCCTGCTGCCGCCGGACTCGCAGCAGGTGGACTTCGAGGGCGAGCTCGCGGTTGTCATCGGCCGGCCGTGCCGCGACGTCGCCGCGGAGAACGCGTCGTCGGTGATCCTGGGCTACACCATCGCCAACGACGTGACCGCCCGCGACCTGCAGCGTTCCGACGTCCAGTTCACCCGGGCCAAGTCCTTCGACACCTTCTGCCCGCTCGGGCCGTGGATCGAGACCGACCTGGACCCGGGTGACGTGACGATCCGCACCGAGGTCGACGGCGAGGTCAAGCAGGACGGCCACACGGCCGAGATGGTGTTCACCGTCTCGGAACTCGTCGAGTTCGTGACCCGGGTGATGACCCTGCTGCCCGGCGACGTGATCCTCACCGGGACGCCGGCCGGGGTCGGTCCGATGGCGGTCGGGCAGATGGTCAGCGTGACCGTGGAGGGACTGGGAACGCTCAGCAATCCGGTCGCCGCCCGCTGACGTCGCCGGGAAGCGGCGGCCGCCGCCACCCGTCTGCCTACACTGGCCGCGGGGCGAATCGGTGAACGAAGGGCGGTGACCGTGTCCGACATGTCGGTCGGTGGTCTGTACGCGCCCAGCCTGGTCGAGGTCGCGACCCGCCGGCTCCGCGAGGAGATCCTCTCCGGGCACCTGGAGCCGGGGGAGCGGCTGATCGAGGAGCAGATCCGCCGTCGCTTCGAGATCAGCCGGGCCCCGCTGCGCGAAGCGCTGCGGCTGCTGGCCCAGCAGGGGCTGATCGACCACCTGCCGCGGCGCGGAGCCCGGGTCGCCGAGTGGTCCGAGACCGACATCCGCCAGCTGTTCGAGATCCGGGACGTGCTGGAACGTTTCGCGATCGAGTCGGCGTTCCCGCTGCACCCGGAGGTGGCCGCACCGCGGCTCGCCGTGTGCGAGCAGGCCCTGCAGGAGATGCGGCGGGCCGACCGCAGCGGGGACGAACTGGCCAAGGACGACGCCCACCGGAGCTTCCACGCCGCCCTCGTCGGCCTGGCCGGCAACCGGCAGCTGGACCTGGCGATCGAACCGGTGCTGCTCAAGCTGCAGCGGCCGATGGCGGTGAACCTGCGGACCGAGGCCGCCCTGCTCGGGTCGGAGGCGGGACTGCGCCGGCACCAGGACCTGTTGGAGGCGGCCGTTTCCAACGACGCCGGCGTGCTGCTGCGCACCCTCGCCGAGCACGGCAGTCGCCGCTACCTCGTCGCTGCCGTCGCCGACCAGGACTGAACCGACCGGGCGACCGGGACCGACCCGGACCGAACCGGGCAGCGCACGAGGGACCTGCGCGCTGTCCGGTTCCGCTCACACATTCGTAACACCGGAGCAGATCACCTGTCACATGGATTGTCGACAATCGACCAATGCTCGACGAGGACCTCTCCGACATCCCGATGACCGTCGCCGGTCTGCTGGCGGCGTACCGCTCCGGGGCGACCACGCCGGCCGCGGTGATCGCCCGGGTGCTGGAGAAGATCCGGGAACGCGGTGACGACGGGGTCTGGATCACCGTGGCCGACCGCGCGATGCTGGACGCCCGGCTCCGCGAGGTGGCCGATCTGCCAAGGGATCTCCCGCTGTGGGGGATTCCGTTCGGGGTGAAGGACAGTCTCGACGTCCGGGGCTGGCCGACCACCCTGGCCTGCCCGGGTTGGTCGCGGGTGGCGACGGACACCGCTCCGGCGGTGCAGGCGTTGCTGGACGCGGGCGCGGTGATGATCGGCAAGAACAACCTCGACCAGTTCGCCACCGGGCTGAACGGCACCCGCAGCCCGTACGGCATCCCGCGGAGCGTCTTCGACGACGAGATGATCTCCGGCGGCTCGAGTTCCGGCTCCGCGGTCGCCGTCGCGCTCGGCGAGGTGCCGTTCGCCGTCGCCACCGATACCGCGGGATCCGGGCGGGTCCCGCCGGCGCTCAACGGGATCCCCGGGTTCAAGCCGTCCCGCGGCCTGATCAGCACCGTCGGGCTGGTCCCGGCCTGCCGGTCGCTGGACTGCGTCAGCCTGATCGCCGGCACGGTCGACGACCTGGCGACGGTGTTCGACGTGGTGTCCGGCGTCGACGAGCGGGATGCCTGGAGCCGGCCCCGTCGCCGGACGACCATGCCGGCGCCGGAGGCCCGGATCGGTCTGCCGGAGGCCGACGAGCTGGACTTCTTCGGCGACGATGCCGTGCGGCAGGCACATCTCGCCGCCCGGGATGCGATCGCCGGGGCCTTCCCTGAGCGGCGTCAGGTGCCGCTGGCGCCGTTCCTGGCCGCGGGGGAGTTGCTGTACCAGGGACCCTGGGTGGCCGAGAGGTACCTGGAGTTCGGCGATTTCATGGCCGGGCACCCGGACGCGGTGCACCCGGTGGTCGCCGGGATCATCGCCTCCGGCGCGCAGTACACCGCGGTCGACGTGTTCCGGGCGCAGTACCGGATGGCGGAGCTGCGGGCCGAGGTGGGCCGGATCTTCGAGGAGGTCGACGTCCTGGTACTGCCCACCATCGGCACCACCTTCACCGTCGCCCAGGTACTGGCGGATCCCGTCGCCACCAACACCACGCTCGGCCACTACACGCACTTCGGCAACCTGCTCGACCTGTGCGCGCTGACCGTGCCGACCGGCGTCACCGCCGACGGCCGGCCATCGGCGGCGATGATCCTGGGCCCGGCACTGTCCGACGACCTGGTGCTCCGGGTCGGCGCTGCGGTTGCGGCGTTGCCGCACGCCCTCGCACCTGTCCACTGACCCGGCAGTCCCACCGTTCCACCAGTTCCTCCGGTCCGCCTCCCGCCCGTCCCGGTCGGGTGTGCGGCGAGAACCACCACCAGCGCGTCGATCCGCAGTACCGGCACTCCCTCTCGTCCCCGTCCCAAGGAGTGAGCTCATGACCCCTGAGTCCGTCCCGGACCCGGCCGCCGTTGTCGAGGTCGACGCGGTCCCCGGTCCCTTCGCGCTGCCCGTCGGCGAGGTCGCCCTCGTCGTCATCGACATGCAGCGGGACTTCCTGCTGCCCGGCGGTTTCGGCGAGACCCTCGGCAACGACGTCGGTCAGCTCGCCGCGGTGGTCCCGCCGCTGCAGCGGGTCATCGCCGCGGCCCGCGCCGCCGGCATGCTGGTCATCCACACCAGGGAGGGGCACCGCCCGGACCTGTCGGACCTGCCGCCGGCCAAGCTCCGTCGCGGCAAGCCGTCGATGCGGATCGGTGACCCCGGACCGTACGGGCGCATCCTGATCCGCGGCGAGTACGGCCACGACATCGTCGACGACCTCGCCCCGATCGAGGGCGAGATCGTGCTCGACAAGCCGGGCAAAGGTGCCTTCTACGCCACCGATCTCGCCGAGATCCTGCAGGGGCACGGCATCACCAGGCTGATCGTCACCGGCGTCACCACCGAGGTGTGCGTGCACACCACCGTCCGCGAGGCCAACGACCGTGGCTACGACTGCCTGGTGCTGTCCGACTGCGTCGGCTCGTACTTCCCGGAGTTCCAGCGGGTCGGCCTGCAGATGATCGCCGCCCAGGGCGGGATCTTCGGCTGGGTGGCCGATTCCGCGGCCCTGCTCGAGCACCTGCCCGCCCCGGCCGCTGCCGCCGGCGCGGTCTGACCAGGAAAGGAGAACAGTCATGACCAGCACCACCTCCGGACCCACCCTGCGGCTGCCCTGGTGGAGCGGCGGCGAGACCAACGCCTTCTTCGGCCTGGCCTTCAACATCCTGGTGAACGTGCTCACGCTGACCACGTTGATGATCTTCGTGGTGAACGTCCCGGCCGGTGACGTGCTCGGTACGGTCCTGCCTGCGCTCGGGATCGCCCTGGTGGCCGGCAATCTCTACTACACGCTGCTGGCCCGGCGACTGGCGCGCAAGGAGAACCGGACCGACGTCGCGGCGCTGCCCTACGGGCCCAGCGTGCCGCACATGTTCATCGTCGTGTTCGTGATCATGCTGCCGATCTACCTGCGGACCGGAGATCCGTTGCAGGCCTGGGAGGCCGGGCTCGCCTGGGCCTTCGTCATCGGGGTGATCGTGCTGCTCGGCGCGTTCGTCGGGCCGTTCCTGCGCAGGATCACCCCGCGCGCCGCACTGCTGGGCACGCTGGCCGGCATCTCGATCACCTTCATCTCCATGCGGCCGGCCGCCCAGATCTGGGAGGCCGCCTGGATCGGCCTGCCGGTCCTCGGCATCATCCTGGTCGGCTTCTTCACCGGGTTGAAGCTGCCGGGCAACATCCCGATCGGCCTGGCCGCGCTGCTGGTCGGCACCGCCATCGGCTGGATCGGCGGATACATGTCGGCGCCGGACGTCTCGGCCGCCGTCCGGGACATCGCCGTCGCAGTGCCGACCCTCAACATCGACATGCTGTTCCAGGGACTCTCGGATCTCGGACCACTGCTGGCCACCGCGATCCCGCTCGGCGTCTACAACTTCCTCGAGGCGATGAGCAACGTGGAGAGCGCGGCCGCGGCAGGGGACAGCTACAACCTGCGCAGCGTCCTGCTCGCCGACGGCACCGGCGCCATCATCGGATCCGCGCTGGGGTCGCCGTTCCCGCCGGCCGTCTACATCGGTCATCCCGGCTGGAAGGAGGCCGGCGGCCGCGCCAGCTACTCGCTGGCCAGCGGCGTGGTGGTGGCGGTGCTCTGCTTCCTGGGGCTGTTCGGGTTGCTCGCCGCGGTACTTCCGCTGCCCGCGATCGTGCCGATCCTGCTGTACATCGGCCTGCTGATCGGCGCGCAGGCGTTCCAGTCGGTCCCGCGGCTGCACGCCGCGGCGGTGGTGGCCGCGCTGATCCCCAACCTCGCGGCGTGGGGGGCCGGGCTGATCGACAATGCGCTCTCCGCAGCCGGAACCACGGCCGCGGAGGTGGGGGAGGAGTCGCTGGCCGGGGCCGGCCTCGTCTACCACGGGCTGCGCGTACTCGGTCAGGGGGCGACGCTGGCCGGCATGGTGCTCGGCGCCATCGTCACCTTCATCCTCGACCGCAAGCTCTTCCTCGCCGCGATCGGTGCCGGGGTGGGGGCGGTGCTGACCTTCATCGGACTGCTGCACGCCGAGGAGGTGAAGTGGGCGGCGGCACCGGGGATCGCCCTCGGTTACGTGCTGCTCGCGGTGGTGCTCGCGCTGATCGGGCTGAGCCGCCGCGGCGAGACCGGTGGCGATCCGGCCGACGAACTCGTCGATCCGGTCGCCCACGAGGGCGAGGACGTCCCGGTCGAGGCCCAGGAGGCCGCGCCGGCCCCCGCCGCGTCGACCCGCATCGTCAAGGGCGAACCCACCACCGCCTGATCCGGCACCGCAGACCAGGGCGTGCGAGTCACGCCCTCCCTCCGCTCCGTCCGACCCGCCCCCGACCGGGTCGGACGGAGTGGTTGCCCCGGAGTGGTTGCGAGGCGGGCTGGCGCGTGAGCGACCGAGGTACGAGGGAGTGACGCGGCAGCTGAAGCCGCCGAGCAGGCCACGACATCAGGCACTGCGGCACCTAAAGCCGCCGAGCAGGCCACGACCATCAAGCACAGCCGGACTAGGCTGACCAGGCCATGACCGAGACGCCTGCTCCCGCCGCCACTGCCCCAGCCGCTCTGACCCCGACGGCCGCGGGCCGCCCGGTCCGCGCCCGCTTCTGCCCGTCGCCCACCGGCACCCCGCACGTCGGGCTGGCCCGGACCGCGCTGTTCAACTGGGCGTTCGCCCGGCACCACGGCGGGACCCTGGTGTTCCGGATCGAGGACACCGACGCCGCGCGGGATTCCGAGGAGTCATACCAGGCGATCGTCGAGGCGATGCAGTGGCTCGGCCTGGACTGGGACGAGGGCCCGATCGTCGGCGGGCCGCACGAGCCGTACCGGCAGAGCGAGCGGCGGGAGATCTACCGGGACGTCGCCGCCCGGCTGCTCGCGGCCGGTCATCTGTACGAGTCCTGGTCCACCACCGACGATGTCACCGCCCGCCACCTGGCCGCCGGCCGGGACCCGAAGCTCGGTTACGACAACTTCGACCGGGTGCCGGACGCGAAGCTGGTCGCCGCCGCGCGGGAGGCCGGCCGGGCCCCGGTGCTGCGGCTGCGGATGCCGGACGCCGACATCTCGTTCACCGACCTGGTGCGCGGACCCATCACCTTCCCGGCCGGGTCCGTCCCGGACCCGGTGCTGGTGCGTGGCAACGGAGAACCGCTGTACACCTTGGTGAACCCGGTCGACGACGCGCTGATGGGCATCACCCACGTGCTGCGCGGCGAGGACCTGCTGCCCTCCACCCCGCGGCAGATCGCCCTGTACGCCGCGCTGACCGACATCGGCGTCGCGCGGTACACACCGGAGTTCGGGCACATGCCCTTCGTCACCGGTGAGGGCAACCGCAAGCTGTCCAAGCGGGATCCGCAGTCCGACCTCTTCCAGTACCGGCGCGACGGGTTCCTCCCGGAGGGGATGGTCAACTACCTGGCGCTGCTCGGCTGGTCGCTCGCCGACGACCGCGACATCTTCGGCACCGACGAGCTCGTCGCCGCTTTCGACGGGCACCGCATCTCCGGGAACCCGGCGCGGTTCGACCGCAAGAAGGCGGAGGCGATCAACGCCAGCCACGTCCGGCTGCTCGACGCCGACGAGTTCGCGGTCCGGCTCACCGAGTTCATCGAGACCCGGGACGGCGCACGGCTCTCCGATGCCCACCAGGGGCTCGTCGTCGCGGCGGCGCCGCTCGTGCAGGAGCGGTGCGTGCTGCTGTCGGACGCGGCGCTGATGCTGGACTTCCTGCTCACGACCGACTTCCGGGTGGACGAGGCGGCCGCGGCGAAGAACCTGGGGGAGGCCGCACAGCCGGTGCTGGCCGCCGCGATCGGCGCCCTCGAGGCGCTGCCGGAGTTCACCGCCGCCCCGATCGAGGAGGCGCTCAAGGCCGCGCTGATCGACGGACTCGGTCTCAAGCCGCGGGTCGCGTTCGCCGCGGTGCGGGTGGCGACGACCGGACGCACGATCTCGCCGCCGCTGTACGAGTCGCTGGAGCTGCTCGGCCGGGAGACCTCCCTGCAGCGCCTGCGCGCCGCGCTGACCGGTGCCTGAGCCGCGCGCGGCGGCCGGGACGGTGCTGCCGGTCGAGGCCGTGCTGTTCGACATCGACGACACCCTGGTCGACTTCCACGGCGCCGCCATGTCGGCGCTGGCCGAGGCGACGGCGGTGATCCGCGGGCAGCTGGAGGTCGATGCGGGACGGTTGGTCGAGCTCTGGGAATCGCTCAACGACCGGGAGTACGGCCGGTTCCTCTCCGGCGAACTGGACTTCGACGCCATGCGGAACGCCCGGATGCAGGCCCTGCTCGGCGAACTCGACCCGGAGCGGGTCACGGCGTGGGACCACCGCCTCGTCGAGGAGCAGCGCAACTCCTCGATCTTCGGCTTCTACACACTGTTCCCCGACGTGCGGCCGTGCCTGGACCGGTTGCGGGAACAGGGCATCGCGGTCGGCATCATCAGCAACAGCGACGGCGACTACCAGCGCCGGAAGCTGCGCACGGTGGGGCTGCACGAGTTCGTCGACACCGCCGTCTGCTCCGGTGATGTCGGGGTCTCGAAGCCGGATCCGGCCATCTTCACCCTGGCCGTCGAGCAGCTCGGGGTGCACCCGGCGCACGCGGTCTACGTCGGCGACCGGTGGTTCACCGACACCGTCGGTGCGCTGCGGGCCGGCCTCGGCGGAGTCTGGCTGAACCGGGAACGGCGACCCCGGCCGGAGGTGCCGACGGCGGCCGAGGACGTGTGCGGCCCGGACGACGGGTCCGATCCGACCCTCGGCCGGCTGTTCGCGGAGATCGGCTCGCTCGACGACCTCCGGGTGGTCCCGCGGTCGGCCCGGACCGGCGGGGCGGCGGCGGGCGACGCGGCCCGCTGAGACCGCGGGACGGCACCCGGAGCCGCGGCCTGCGGATTTCTGTTGCGGTGCGGTTGCCTGTACGATCGTTCCTCGGTGCTGCCGCCGGGAACGGACCGGCAGAGACCTTGGGGTATGGTGTAATTGGCAACACTATGGATTCTGATTCCATCATTCTAGGTTCGAGTCCTAGTACCCCAGCGATGCGAGTGGTCAAGCGGCCGCCCGCCATCGGGTAGAGTGTTCGAGGCTCCTCAGGGAGCAGCAACACCAGGGACGGCCTTCACCGGCGGTCCCGATCTCCTAGGGCCCCGTCGTCTAGCGGCCTAGGACGCCGCCCTCTCACGGCGGTAGCGAGGGTTCGAATCCCTTCGGGGCTACGCGAGAAGCCCGGCATCGGACACGATGCCGGGCTTCAGTCGTCTCCGGGCCCGGAGACCGTGTCCGTGCGGGGCAGCGGCCGGCCGGGCAGCGGCCGGCCGGGCAGCGGTCAGGGTCACAGCCGGGCGGTGAGCGCCTCCGAGGCCTCGACCAGGTCGCCGGCCCAGCGCTCACCCGGCCGCCGCCCGATCCGCTCCACCGGGCCGGACACCGAGACCGCTGCGATGACCGTGCCGCCGTGATCCCGCACGGGGGCGGACACCGAGGCCACCCCGGGCTCGCGCTCGGCCACCGACTGGGCCCAGCCCCGACGGCGCACCTCGGCGAGCATCCGCTCGGTGAACCCGGCGCCGGGCAGCACTGCCCGCACGGTGGCCGGATCGGCGTAGGCCAGCAGCACCTTGGCGCCGGAGCCCGCTGTCATCGGCAGCCGGGCGCCCAGCGGCACCGTGTCCCGCAGGCCCGAGACCGGTTCGGCGGTGGCCACACAGACCCGGGAGAGGCCGTCGGCGCGGTAGAGCTGGACGCTCTCGCCCGTGCGGTCGCGCAGCCGCGGCAGCACGTCGGTGGCGGCGGTCACCAGGGGATCGGGTGCGCCGGCCGCCAGTGCGGCCAGCAGCGGCCCCGGACGCCAGCGCCCGTGGTGGTCCCGGACGAGCAGACCGTGCACCTCGAGCCCGACGGCGAGACGATGGGCGGTGGCCCGGGGCAGTCCGGTGGCCGCGCAGAGGTCGGCCAGGCCGACCGGCCCGGACGCGCTCGCACGGAGCACCTGCACCGACTTGTCGAGTACGCCGATGCCGCTAGACTGTCCCATGAAGCGATACTAGATTCCCGAAATCTGGGATGTCCAGCCGATCGGTGCAGGCCGCCGCACTGCCACGCCGCGATCCGTCGGACATCCCGGGACCGTCCGGCACCGGCTCTGCCGTCCCGACGACCGGGAGCGGTCATCGCTCCGCTCAACCACGCACGACGACACGGGAACGCACCGGAAAGGCCTGAGCAATGGGGCGCACGCTGGCGGAGAAGGTCTGGGACGCACATGTGGTGCGCCGCACGGAAGGCGAGCCGGACCTGCTCTACATCGATCTCCACCTCGTCCACGAGGTCACCAGCCCGCAGGCCTTCGACGGCCTCCGGCAGGCCGGGCGGCCCGTCCGCCGGCCGGATCTCACCCTGGCCACCGAGGACCACAACGTGCCGACCACCGGCATCAACCTGCCGATCGCCGACCAGGTCTCGCGGCTCCAGGTGGAGACGCTGCGCCGCAACTGCGAGGAGTTCGGGGTCCGGCTGTTCCCGATGGGTGACGCCGAGCAGGGCATCGTGCACGTGGTCGGGCCGCAGCTCGGGATCACCCAGCCGGGCATGACGATCGTCTGCGGCGACTCGCACACCTCGACCCACGGCGCCTTCGGGGCACTGGCTTTCGGCATCGGCACCAGTGAGGTCGAGCACGTCATGGCCACCCAGACGTTGCCGCTCAAGCCGTTCCGCACCATGGCCATCACCGTCGAGGGCGAACTGCCGGACGGGGTCTCGGCCAAGGACCTGATCCTGGCGGTCATCGCGAAGATCGGCACCGGTGGTGGCCAGGGCTACGTGCTGGAGTACCGCGGGCCGGCGATCCGGGCGCTGTCCATGGAAGCCCGGATGACCATCTGCAACATGTCGATCGAGGCGGGTGCCCGGGCCGGGATGATCGCACCGGACGAGACCACCTTCGAGTTCGTCAAGGGACGTGAGCACGCCCCGACCGGCGCCGACTGGGACGAGGCGGTGGCCTGGTGGTCCTCGCTGACCACCGACGACGACGCCGTTTTCGATGCCGAGGTGCTCATCGACGCCTCCACCCTCTCGCCGTTCGTGACCTGGGGCACGAATCCCGGTCAGGGACTGCCGCTGTCGGCCTCGGTGCCGGACCCGGCGCTGGTGGAGGGCGACACCGAGCGGGCCGCCGCCGAGCGGGCGCTGGAGTACATGGGTCTGACCGCAGGCACACCTTTGCGTGACATCGGCATCGACACCGTCTTTCTCGGGAGCTGCACCAACGGCCGGATCGAGGACCTGCGCGAGGCCGCCGGCATCCTGCAGGGCCGGCACATCAGCGAGACCCTGCGCATGCTCGTGGTTCCTGGCTCCATGCGGGTCAAGGCCCAGGCCGAGGCCGAGGGCCTGGACAAGGTCTTCGAGGCGGCGGGCGCCGAGTGGCGCAGTGCCGGTTGCTCGATGTGCCTGGGCATGAACCCGGACCAGCTGGCGCCGGGGGAGCGCAGTGCGTCCACCTCCAACCGGAACTTCGAGGGTCGCCAGGGCAAGGGCGGGCGCACGCATCTCGTGTCCCCGGCCGTCGCCGCCGCCACCGCGATCCGCGGGACGCTGTCCTCCCCGGCGGATCTGGAGCCGGCCCCGGTCGGCTGAACGCCGACCGCACCCGCAACGCCCCCGGTACCCACCGCGCTGCCGCCCGACGCAGCGACTCACGACAAGAGGTCGTCATGGAAGCCTTCACCACCCACACCGGCGCCGGGATCCCGCTGCGCCGCAGCAACGTCGACACCGACCAGATCATCCCGGCGGTGTACCTCAAGCGGATCAACCGGACCGGTTTCGAGGACGGGCTGTTCGCCGCCTGGCGCTCGGATCCGACCTTCGTGCTGAACAACCCGGCCTTCTCGGGTGGATCGGTGCTGGTCGCGGGACCGGACTTCGGCACCGGATCCTCGCGCGAGCACGCCGTCTGGGCGCTGCGGGACTACGGGATCCGGGCCGTGATCTCGTCGCGGTTCGCCGACATCTTCCGTGGGAACTCGGCGAAGGACGGTCTTCTCGCCGCCCAGGTCACCCAGGACGACGTCGAGCTGCTCTGGAAGCTGCTGGAGAACAACCCCGGGATGACGCTCACGGTGGACCTGCGCGAGCAGACGATCACCGCCGCCGACGGCACGGTGGTCGGTTTCCAGATCGATCCGTACACCCGCTGGCGTCTCCTCGAGGGCCTGGACGACATCTCGCTGACCCTGCGACATGCCGACGAGATCGAGAATTTCGAACAGGCCCGGCCGGCCTTCAAGCCCCGGGTCGAGGTCGCCGGCTGATCCGGCCCCAGGGCCGCTCGGGCGCCGGGACCTGTTCCGGCGCAACCGTTCCCGAGAGGCATGTGAGCTCCGGGTAGGCGCCGGGAAGTACCCCGGAGGGGCTCCGGGAGGGTCGAGAACCCTTGACACCACCGGTCATCGGTGGGCGTGGCTGTTGGCATTGTGGGCGAAACACGCCTACCGTGTGCGACGAGTCGGCCCTACCCAACCCATCGGGGCCGTGAGGTCCTGGGAGGGACATCGATGAACAAGACCGATCTGATCAACGCGCTGGCGGAAAAGCTGGACGGTGACAAGAAGGTCGCGCAGACCGCCGTCGAGGGTTTCATCGACCTGGTGCAGCGCGAGGTCCACAAGGGCGAGAGCGTCTCGATCTCCGGCTTCGGCGTCTTCGAGAAGCGTGCCCGCGCCGCCCGCACCGCGCGCAACCCGCGCACCGGTGAGGCTGTGAAGGTCCGCAAGACCACCGTTCCCGCCTTCCGCCCCGGCAAGTACTTCAAGGACGTCATCGCCGGCGCCATCAAGCTGCCGAAGGCCACCGGCAAGCCCACCAGCGCCCGCGCCGCCGTCGCCGCCGCCAAGGCCGCGGTCACCGCCGCGCCGACCCGGACCCGTGCCGCTGCCGCCAAGCCCGCTGCTGCCGCTGCGAAGCCGGCCACCACGCGGACCCGCGCCGCCGCCAAGCCCGCCGCCGCCCCGGCTGCCAAGGCTGCTCCGGCCGCCAAGCCGGCCACCACGCGGACCCGCGCCGCCGCCAAGCCCGCTGCTGCCGCTCCGGCCGCCGCGAAGCCGGCGACCCGGACCCGTGCCGCGGCCAAGCCGGCCGCTGCCGCCCCGGCTGCCAAGGCCACCCCGGCGCGCAAGCCGGCCGCCAAGAAGAAGTGACACCGCCAGCCCGAAGGGGCTGACCGCAGCACCGCCGAACGGCCGGAACCCCACGGGTTCCGGCCGTTCGCCGTTCGGGTCGTCCTGTGCCGCAGGGGCTCCGGGGGGTCGGCTCAGACCTGCGGCGGATGCCCGGCTCGGACCTGCTCCGGATGCCCGGCTCAGACCTGCGGCGCGGCCCAGTGATCGGCCTGCACCAGGCGCCGGTCCTCGAAGCTGAGCACCCAGAACGACGCCTTCGGGGTGCCGATCCGCGGCACCGACGCGCCGGACCTGGCGGCGAGGGACTTGACGACGCCTGGGATCACACCCCCCTGGCTGCAGGCGACCACGGAGCCCGGGGCGTCGTCGGACAGGCCCTGGGCGTAGTCCAGCAACCGGTGTCGGGCACCGGCCGGGTCGTCACGGTAGGCGTCCTCGGACAGTGCGCGTTCCGGGCGGACGTCCAGGCCGAGCCGGTCGGCCAGCGGCCGCACGGTGTCGGTGCACCGCACCAGCGGCGCGGCCCGCACCTGCAGCGGGCCGAAGGGCAGCAGCTCCGGAACCAGGGCTGCGGCCTGCTTCTGCCCCTTGCTGTCCAGCGGCCGGGTCTCGTCCCGGCCGGACCAGGACTCCCGCTGACCGGCGCGGGCGTGCCGGACGAGCAGCACGGTCCGCAGATCCGCCCGCTCCCGCTGGAAGGTGTCCAGCACCGCCCGGTCGAACTCGTAGGTCATCTTCGAGCGCGCCGCCGCGGGCGAGAGCCAGTCCAGCCGGTCCACCTCGCGACCGGGGACGAAGTCGCCGCCGGTGGAGCGGGCGGCGAAGTACTGCACCGTCTTCGGGCGACCGGACACGACGTAGGACACGGTGGTCAGGGTCCGGCCCAGAACCGCCCCGGACCCGGTCTCCTCCACCACCTCGCGCAGCGCGGTGACCGCCGGGGACTCACCGGAGTGCGACTTGCCCTTCGGCAGGGACCAGTCGTCGTACCGGGGCCGCCGGACCAGTGCGACGCGGACGCCGTGCTTCCGGGACGGGCGCCACAGCACCGCTCCGGCGGCGAGGACCGCCCCGGACTCGTGGGGACTCACGCAGACTCTGGCGTTCTCAGTCGTCGCTCAGGGCAGCGCCCCGGCGCAGCAGGTCCTCCTGGATGTCCCGGCCGCCCTCGGCCGGCGAGCGCGTCCACCCGTCCGGACCCAGCACGAAGCACTTCGTGTCCGGCCTGGCCATCCGGGTCAGGAGGGTGGACATCCGCTCCACGGCGGCCTTGTCGGTGACCTTCACCAGCGCCTCGACCCGGCGGTCGAGGTTGCGGTGCATCATGTCGGCGCTGCCGATCCAGTACTCGTCCTGGCCGCCGTTGCCGAAGTGGAAGATCCGGGAGTGCTCCAGGAACCGGCCGACGATGCTGCGCACGGTGATGTTCTCGGAGAGCCCCGGGACGCCGGCCCGCAGCGCACAGATGCCGCGGACGGTCACGTCGACCACGACGCCGGCGCGGGAGGCCCGGTAGAGGGCGTCGATGACGCCCTCGTCGACGATGGAGTTCATCTTGAGCCGGACCAGGCCGCCCCGGCCGGCCCGCTGGTGGTCGATCTCCCGCTCGATCCGGCGGACGATGCCCGACCGGATGGAATGCGGTGCCACCAGCAGGTTCCGGTACTCCGTCTGCCGGGAGTAGCCGGTGAGCACGTTGAACAGGTCCGTGAGATCGGCGCCGATCGCCGGGTCGGCCGACAGCAGCCCGAGATCCTCGTAGATGCGGGCGGTCTTGGGGTTGTAGTTGCCGGTGCCGACGTGGCAGTAGCGGCGGATGACCGAGCCCTCCTGGCGCACCACCAGGCAGACCTTGCAGTGCGTCTTCAGACCGACGAGCCCGTAGACCACGTGCACGCCGGCGCGTTCCAGCGCCTTGGCCCACGAGATGTTGGCCTGCTCGTCGAATCTCGCCTTGATCTCGACCAGTGCCACGACCTGCTTTCCGGCCGCGGCCGCGGAGATCAACGCGTCGACGATCGGGGAGTCGCCCGAGGTGCGGTACAGGGTCTGCTTGATCGCCAGCACGTTCGGGTCGGCGGCGGCCTGCTCGATGAAACGCTGCACCGTGGTGGCGAACGATTCGTAGGGGTGGTGCACCAGCACGTCGCCCTCGCGCAGCCGGGCGAAGATGCTCTTGGGGACCTCGCCCTCGGCGAACGCCGGGTTGGTGGCGGGGACGAACGGCGCGTCCTTCAGGGTCGGCCGGTCCAGGCCGACCAGCTGCCAGAGCGAGGACAGGTCCAGCAGTCCCGGCACCTCGACGGCGTCGGTGGCCTCCACCTCGAGCTCGCCGAGCAGCAGGTCCAAGATCCGCTCGCTGGTGGTGTCGGTGACCTCCAGGCGCACCGGCGGACCGAAACGGCGCCGGGCGAGCTCCCGCTCCAGGGCCTGCAGCAGGTCCTCGTCGCGGTCCTCCTCGACGTCCAGATCGGCGTTGCGGGTGACCCGGAAGGTCTGGTGCTCCACCACTTCCATGCCCGGGAAGAGCTCGGCCAGGTGGGCTGCGATGAGGTCCTCGATGGGCAGGAAGGAGTCGGTGCCGCGGCGCACCCGCACGAACCGGTCGACGTTGTTGGGCACCTTGACCCGCGCGAAACGCTCGGAACCCGTCTCCGGGTCGCGCACGATGATCGCGAGATTCAGGCTGAGGCCGGAGATGTAGGGGAACGGGTGCGCCGGGTCGACGGCCAGCGGCGTCAGCACCGGGAAGATCTGCGCGGTGAAGTACTCGGCCAGCCGCTCCCGGTCGGTGGCGTCGATCTCGCCCCAGTGCACGATCCGGATGCCGGCCTCGGCGAGCTTGGGCAGCACGTCGTCGGAGAAGCAGCGGCCCTGCCGCTCCACCAGTTCCTGGGTGCGGGCGGAGATCAGCGCCAGCTGCTCCGAGGAGGTGAGCCCGTCCGCACTGGTCACCGACAGACCCATCTCGCGGCGGCGCTTCAGGCCGGCGACCCGCACCATGTAGAACTCGTCCAGGTTCGAGGCAAAGATCGCCAGGAACTTCGCCCGCTCCAGCAGCGGTTCGTCCTGGTCCTCGGCGAGGGTGAGCACCCGCTCGTTGAAGTCCAGCCAGGACAGCTCGCGGTTGGAGAACCGGTCGACCGGAAGCGGTTCGGCGAACGCCGGATCGTCCTCCAGCGAGGGCACGTCGACCACGTCCGCCTGGTCCTCCGGGGCGTGGAACGGTTCCACCGCGACGGACTCGACCGCGGGACGGTCGGCGCCGTCGGCGCCGGGCGCGGCCGTCCGGTCGTGCTCGTCGCCGAAGCCGGGGTCGTTGATCTCTGTCTCGCTGTCGAGGGCACTCACGCCCGACATTGTGGACCGTCATGCTGCTCGTTGCCCACCGCCGACGGTGAACGTCCGGTGACGGATGAGCGGCCGCTCCGGATCGCGGCGGGCTCGGTACACCTAGGCTGGGTGCGACACGCACCGCCGCGCGCGGTGCCCCACCGGCGAGAGGGATCGGCACGTGGCATGGCGCAGGGGCTCGCGACGCGGGCCGGTGTTCGAGAAGGCCAACGGCTGGATCCGGTTCTGCGAGTGCGTGTTCTACCCGGTGACCCGGATCGTCGGCCGGCGGAAGATGCTCGGCCTGGAACACCTGCAGGTGCCGGGGCCGGTGCTCGCGGTCGGCAACCACATCTCGCACCTGGATCCGGTGTACAGCGCGGTGTTCCTGCGCAAGTCCGGGCGCTGGCCGCACATCATGGCCAAGGCATCGCTGTGGAAGATCCCGGTGGTCGGTCCGATCCTGAAGGCGACACAGCAGATCCCGGTGGAGCGTGGTGGGGGTCGCGGCCAGGTCGGGCTGGACGCCGCGATCGAGGCGCTGCACGAGGGCAAGCTCGTCTTCATCTATCCGGACGGCACCATCAGCCGGGATCCGGAGCACTGGCCGATGCGGCCGCGGCCCGGCGTGGCGGCACTCGCGCTGTCGGTGCCGGACCTGCGCGTGGTGCCGGTGGCCATCTGGGGGACGCAGGAGATCGTGCCGCCGTACGCCGGGAAGTTCCGCCCGTGGCCGCGCAAGGACGTGATCGTGGCCGCCGGCCCGCCGGTGCCGCTGGATGACCTGCGCGGGATGGAGCACGACACCCGGGTCGTCCGGGACGCGTCGATCCGGATCATGACCGCGGTGCGCGACCTGCTCGCCGAGATCCGGGACGAGCCCGCGCCGGTCGAGTTCTACGACCCGAAGAAGGCCGAGCGGATGGCGAAGCGGGCGGCCGGATCCTGATGTCCGACGTCCCGGATCCCATGGACGGTGTCGACGTGCCCGGCCGGATCGCGGTGCTGGGCGCCGGGTCCTGGGGCACCACCTTCGCCAAGGTGCTCGCCGATGCCGGCCGCGAGGTCGTGCTGTGGGCACGGCGGGAGAGCGTGGCCGCCTCGATCCGTTCCGAGCACCGGAACCCCGACTACCTCACCACCGCCGCGTTGCCCGAGAACCTCGATGCCACCTCGGATTTCGATGCCGCGCTGGCGGGTGCGCAGGCGGTCGTGCTCGGGGTGCCCAGTCAGTCGCTGCGGGAGAACCTGCAGGTCTTCCGGGATGCGGTGCCCGCCGGGGTGCCGGTCGTCTCGCTGGCCAAAGGGGTCGAGATCGGCACCGGGCTGCGGATGAGCGAGGTGATCAGCTCGGTCGGCCGGATCGCGCCGCGCCGGGTGGTGGTGCTCACCGGGCCGAACCTCGCACCCGAGATCGCCGCCGGGCAACCGACCGCCGCGGTGCTGGCCTGCTCCGATCACGACACCGCCGTCCGCATGCAGCTGGCCAGCGCCACCCCTTACTTCCGGCCGTACACCATCACCGACGTGGTCGGCGCCGAGATCGCCGGTACCGGCAAGAATGTCATCGCGCTGGCCTGCGGGATGGCCGAGGGGCTGGGACTGGGCCTGAACACCGCCGCGTCGCTGATCACCCGTGGGCTCAACGAGCTGACCCGGCTGGGGGAGAAGCTCGGTGCACTGCCCGCGACGCTGGCCGGCCTGGCCGGGCTCGGTGACCTGGTGGCGACCTGTTCCTCACCGCTGTCCCGCAACCGCACCCTGGGCAGCCGGCTCGCCCAGGGCTCCGGCCTGGAGGCGGCACTGGAGGCCAACGGCGGTCAGGTCGCCGAGGGCGTGGTCAGCTGCCGCTCGATGCGCGACCTGGCCCATCGGCACGGTGTCGACATGCCGATCACCGACGGCGTCTACCGGGTCTGCTACCAGCACGAGACCCCGGCCTCGATGATCGGCGTGCTGATGAACCGCCCCTACTCCCCGGAGTGATCCCGGAGTGGTTGCGAGGCGGGGCGCAGCGACTGCGGCGACTCGAGCCGCCGAGCAGGCCACGACCATCAGGCCCGGAGTGGTTGCGAGGCGGGGTGCCGTGGGAGCGACCGAGGGACGAGGGAGTGACTGCGGCACCTGAAGCCGCCGAGCAGGCCACGACCATCAGGCCCGGAGTGGTTGCGAGGCGGGGTGCCGTGGGAGCGACCGAGGGACGAGGGAGTGACTGCGGCACCTGAAGCCGCCGAGCAGGCCACGACATCAGGCGCAGCCGGGACCCACCGGCTCCCGGCCTTAGGGTGGGGCGCATGACGCACGGGACACCGCAGGAACGGATCAGGATCGCCGTGATCTTCGGCGGACGCAGCGGCGAGCACCCGGTGTCCTGCATCTCGGCGAACAGCGTGCTGGGGCACCTGGACCGCGCGGTGTTCGACGTGACGGCAATCGGGATCACCACCTCCGGCGGCTGGGTCCGGGTGGATCCGGACCGGGTGCTGACCGGTGCCGGAACGAAGGAACTGCCCGCCGTCGGCGCCGGTGACCCGGTGGTGCTGGCCGGAGACCCGACGGTGCGCGGCGCGAGCGCGGTGGCGGTGGCCGGGGACGTGCTGGACGTCGACGTCGTGTTCCCGGTGCTGCACGGTCCCTACGGCGAGGACGGCACCATCCAGGGTCTGCTGGAGATGGCCGGGCTGCCGTACGTGGGGCCGGGTGTGCTCGCCTCCGCCGCCGGGATGGACAAGGAGTTCACCAAGAAGCTGCTGGCCGCCGAGGGTCTGCCGGTCGGCCGCTGGGTGGTGCTGCGGCCGGGCGTCGAGACCCTCACCCCGGAGCAGCGGGACCACCTGGGACTGCCGGTGTTCGTGAAGCCCGCCCGGGCCGGGTCGTCGCTGGGTGTCAGCCGGGTCGACTCGTGGGCCGATCTGGCCGACGCGATCGCGGTGGCACGGCAGGCCGACCCCAAGGTGCTGGTCGAGGCCGCGGTGATCGGCAGGGAGATCGAGTGCGGGGTGCTGGAGTACCCGGACGGCCGGATCGAGGCCTCGCCGACCGCGGAGATCAGCGTGCGTGACGGCCACGAGTTCTACGACTTCTCGGCCAAGTACCTGGAGGACGTCGCCACCTTCGACATCCCGGCCAAGCTCCCGGACGAGGTGACCGAGACCGTCCGCCGGATGGCCGTGCAGGCGTTCCGGGCGCTGGACGCCCAGGGTCTGGCGCGGGTCGACTTCTTCGTCGGTGACGACGGTGCGGTGGTGATCAACGAGGTCAACACCATGCCCGGGTTCACCCCGATCTCGATGTACCCGCGCATGTGGGAGGTGGGCGGCGTGTCCTACCCGGAGCTGCTCGAGGTGCTGGTGCGGACCGCCGTCGCGCGGGGCACCGGCCTGCGCTGAGCCGGGGGCTCAGCCGTCGAGTGGGAGCAGCTGCCCGCCGCTGCACGGCTCGCGGCGGGGCAGGGTCTGCTGGACGATCGCCGAGATGTCCTGGATCGGCGCGGAGCCGAGGCCGTCGGGCAGGGTGAGGGCGATCCGGACAGTGCGGTCGACGTCCAGGTACGTGGACTGGCCGACGTCGCTGATCTGCATCCAGGACACCCCGCTGATGTCGGTCAACCCGGCCTCGCAGCCCGCCTGGACTCCCTGCGCGTTCGTCTGCGTCATCTGGATCGGGTCGGAGATGCCGCAGCGCAGCACCACCGCCGGGTTGCCCCAGGCGGCAGCGGCCGTCGCGTCGCCCAGGGTCGCCCGCCGCTGCAGGTCACCGAGCTGGTCGGGCAGCGCCGCCATCACCGATGCGCAGGCCGCGGTGGCCGCACCCGGCTGCTCGACACCGGCCAGCACCACCGGTTCGGCGTCCTGGGCGGCGGACCGCACCACCCCCGCGAGCACGATGACCACCACGACGGCGAGCAATCCGGCGCCGGCCGCGACCCACGGACGCCAATTGCGCCCGCGGGCACCGTCGGCGGGCGCGGGGTCCGTGTCCGGGTCCACCGTGGCGGTGCCGGGTCCGTCGGTGGTCAGAGGTGGACCACCGGGCAGGTCAGGGTGCGGGTGATGCCGGCGACCGCCTGGACCCGGGCCACCACGAGCTTGCCCAGCTCGTCGACCGAGTTGGCCTCCGCACGGACGATCACGTCGTAGGGGCCGGTCACGTCCTCGGCGCTGGTCACCCCGGCGATCTCGGCGATCGCGGCGGCCACGGCCGCGGCCTGACCGACCTCGGTCTGGATGAGGATGAATGCCTGCACCACGGTGAGCTCCTTTGGTCGTCGGCCCGGAGTCTATCGGCCCCGGCCGGGACGGCCGCGCGTCCTCCGGCAGGGGTCCGGCCGGCCCGGGCGGTCGCATCCGGCGGCGGCGGTCGTCGGTGGGTCCTCGGGGTCGTACCCGGTCGGCCGGGCGCGCCGGACCGGCCGCCGGGGTGCGGTGCGGCAGCATGGTCCCCGCCGCACGGATCGTGCCGGCGAACGATCGTCCGGTCCCGCTGCGGCCCGGCAGGAACGGTGGTGGACCCGATGGACGGGCGGACGGCAGCCGGCAGGACGACCGATCGGGGCCGCGCGGGCGGCGATCAGGGCTCCGCGGCCGACACCGTGCAGGCGGTGGGGGAGTTCGCGCTCATCGGCCGGATCACCGCCGGGGTGAAGTACCCGGAGTCGGTGCAGTTGGGGCCGGGTGACGACGCCGCGATCCTGGCCGCGCCGGACGGCCGGGTGGTGGTGAGCACCGACGTGCTGGTCGACGGCGTCCACTTCCGCACCGACTGGGCCTCCCCGGAGCAGATCGGCCGGCGTGCCGCCCTCGCCGCGATGGCCGACATCTCCGCGATGGGCGCGGTGCCCACCGGCCTGGTGGTCGGGCTGTCCGCGCCGGCCGACACCGCGGTGGACGTGGTGCTGGGGATCGGCAAGGGGTTGCACGACACCGCCGCCGAGCACGGCGCGGCCGTGGTCGGCGGGGACGTCACCCGGTCACCGGCGCTGACGCTGTCGGTCACCGTCCTCGGGGACCTGCGTGGGGAGCGGCCGGTCACCAGGTCCGGGGCCCGGTCCGGTGACGTCGTCGCGCTGGCCGGCCGGTTGGGCTGGGCGGCGGCCGGACTCACCGTGCTCTCCCGCGGCTTCCGCTCACCGGTGTCGCTGGTCAACGCCTACCGGGTCCCCGAACCGCCGCTCGCCGCCGGCCCGACCGCTGCGGCCTCCGGCGCCACCTCGATGATCGACGTGTCGGACGGGCTGCTCGCCGACCTCGGCCACGTGGCGCGCGCCTCGGGGGTGGACATCGACGTCCGCACCATCGCATTGGACGTCAATCCGCGGCTGACCGAGGTCGCCTCCGCGCTCGGCCGGGACGCGCTGGACTGGGTGCTGACCGGCGGCGACGACCATGCCCTCGTCGCCACCTTCCCGCACGGCGCCACCCTGCCGCCCGGCTGGCAGCCGATCGGATCCGTGACCGTCGCCGACCCGTCCGGCCCGCGGGTGACCGTGGACGGCGCCGTCCGTGAGGGCGCCACCGGCTGGACCCACTTCGGGAGTGCGTGAACGGCGGGTGCAGCGGCGCCTGATGTCGTGGCTTGCTCGGCGGCTTCAGCTGCCGCAGTCGCTCCCTCGTCCCTCGGTCGCTCCCGCGGCAGCCCGCCTCGCAACCACTCCGGCTCTCCGCATGGCCTAGCGTTGGTGGGGTGAGGACACGCAGGACCGCAGCATGAAGCCGCTCCGCGAGATCGTCGATCCGGGGTGGGCCGCGGCGCTGGCGCCGGTGGAGGACGACATCCACCGGATGGGCGAGTTCCTGCGGGCGGAGGTCGCGGCCGGACGGACGTACCTGCCGGCCGGGGAGAACGTACTGCGTGCGTTCAAGGCGCCGCTGGCCGATGTACGGGTGCTGATCGTCGGCCAGGACCCGTACCCGACGCCCGGTCACGCCATCGGCCTGTCCTTCGCGGTCGATCGGCACGTGCGACCGATCCCGCGTTCGCTGTCCAACATCTACAAGGAACTGCAGGCCGATCTCGGCATCCCGCCCGCGCCGCACGGTGACCTGACCAGCTGGACCGCCTCCGGCGTGCTGCTGCTGAACAGGGTGCTGACGGTGGCGCCTGGCGCGTCCGCGGCGCACAAGGGCAAGGGCTGGGAGGCGGTCACCGACCGGGCCATCCAGGCACTCGTCGAGCGTGGCGGACCGCTGGTCGCCGTCCTTTGGGGCCGGGACGCACAGACCCTGCAACCCCGGCTGCAGGGCCTCCCGGTGATCGCCACCGCCCACCCGTCGCCGATGTCGGCCGATCGCGGGTTCTTCGGGTCCCGGCCGTTCTCCCGGGTCAACGAGCTGCTCGCGCAGCAGGGCGCGGCGCCGGTCGACTGGACCGTCCGATGACCAGCCCGGCCCGGGGGCGCAGCACGGTCCCGACCGCCACCCACTGGGGCAGCTACCTCGCCGAGATCGAGGACGGCGTGCTGCAGCGGCTGGTGCCGCGGGACGACGACCCGGTGCCCAACGGTCTGTCCGACGGCATCCCGAAGGCGCTGACCGCACCCGGTCGGCTGACCCGTCCGATGGTGCGCCGGGGCTGGCTCGAGCACGGACCCGGCCCGGCCGGCACCGGCGGCCGTTCGGCCCGCGGCGACGACGTCTACGTGCCGCTGGACTGGGACGAGGTGTCGGCGCTGGTCGCCGACGAACTGAACCGGGTGCGGACCGAGCACGGCAACAGGGCGATCTACGGCGGGTCGTACGGCTGGGGATCGGCCGGCCGGTTCCACCACCCGCAGTCGCAGATCCACCGGTTCCTGAACGTCGCCGGTGGCTACACCTCGTCGGTCGACACCTACTCCTCGGCCGCGATCTCGGTCCTGCTGCGCCGGGTCGCGGGTGGCTTCCAGACGGCCATGGACTCCACCCCCACGTTCGACGAGATCGCCCGGCACGGCAGCCTTGTCGTGGCCTTCGGTGGCC
Source organism: Nakamurella alba (assembly GCF_009707545.1). Classification (NCBI taxonomy): domain Bacteria; kingdom Bacillati; phylum Actinomycetota; class Actinomycetes; order Nakamurellales; family Nakamurellaceae; genus Nakamurella; species Nakamurella alba. The sequence continues at coordinate 923,553 of NZ_WLYK01000001.1, forward strand.
TCGCTCCGCGCAACCACCGGGTGAACGACGGTGGGATCGGCGCGCACCTGTCGCCGGTCGCCCAACGCCGCGCCCGTGACGCCGGAGTGGATTTCGCGGTCATCTCGCCGCTGCGGGCCGATGCCGCGGAGTTCCTGGACGCGCAGTGGCTGGCCGCCCGACCGGGCACCGACACCGCGATCATGCTGGGTCTGGCGCACCACATCGTCAGCACCGGACGGCACGACCTGGACTTCCTCACCACCTGCTGCGAGGGCTGGGACCGGTTCGAGCCGTACCTGCTCGGCGCCGCCGACGGCGTGCCCAAGACGATCGAATGGGCCTGCGACATCAGCGGTCTCGACCCCGACGAGCTGCGCCGGCTGGCCGATCGCATCTGCACCGAGCGCACCGTCATCGCCACCTCGTACTCGGTGCAGCGCGCCGAGTTCGGCGAGCAACCGCCATGGATGGCGCTGACGCTGGCGGCGATCTCCGGGTCGATGGGCCGGCCCGGCGGCGGCTTCGGCTGTGCGATGGGCGCGCTGCACCGCAACGGGATGCGGCTGTCGAAGATGCCGGTGGCGGCGTTCCCGCAGGGCGTCAACCCGGTCCGCGACTACATCCCGGTCGCCCGGATCGCCGACATGCTGCTGCATCCCGGTGAGGAGTTCGACTACGACGGGCACCGGCTCGCCTATCCGGACATCCGCCTCGTCTACTGGGTGGGCGGCAACCCGTTCCACCACCACCAGGACCTGAACCGGTTGGTGCGCGCCTGGCAACGGCCGGACACCGTCATCGTGCACGAGCACTTCGCGAACTCGCTCACCCGGCACGCCGACATCGTGCTGCCGGCAGCGACCTTCGCCGAGCGGACCGACTTCGCAGTCGGGCGCGAGGACCCGTTCCTGTCCGCCATGGTCGCGGCGGCCGCACCGCCCGGAGAGGTGCGCACCGACCACGCCATCCTCGCCGGGATCGCCGCGAAGATGGGGCTGCTGGACGAGTTCACCGGCGGCCTGTCCGAGGACGAGTGGGTGGCGGATCTGTACCGGCGGACGCAGGACCGGGCCGGCCGGCACGACGTCGAGCTGCCGGACTGGGACACCCTGGTGGCCGCCGGTCGCTGGGAGCTGCCCGACCTCCCGCGGCCGGGTTCGCCCTACCGCGGACTCCGGGAGGGGCGGCCGATCGGCACCCCGAGCGGCCGGTTGGAGATCTTCTCCGCCGCGATCGACTCCTTCGGCCACGACGACTGTCCCGGTCACCCGGTGTGGCGGGAGCCCGTCGAGTGGCTCGGATCGCCGCTGACAGAACGGTTCCCGCTGGCCCTCGTCTCCGGCCAGCCGGATCGTCGGCTGCACTCGCAGTTCGACCTCGCGGCGCACTCGCGGGCCGGGAAGGTCGCCGGCCGGGAGCCGGTGCTGCTGCACCCGGACGACGCCGCATCCCGCGGCATCTCCGACGGTGACGTGGTCCGGTTGTTCAACGACCGCGGGCAGGTGCTGGCCGGGGCGGTGATCTCAGCCGACATCAGGCCCGGGGTGGTGCGGCTGTCCACCGGCGCCTGGTACGACCCGGTCGAGCCGGGTGGCCTGGACGCGCACGGCAACCCGAACGTGCTGACCCGGGACGTCGGCACCAGCACGCTGGCCCAGGGACCGAGCGCGCACAGCTGTCTGGTGCAACTCGAGTTGTTCACCGGTGCTCCGCCGCCGGTCCGGGTGTTCGGACCGCTGCCGACCGCCTGACGTCGTGTCCGGCCGCGCCCGGATACGACGCAGCCCCGGGACCGGTGTCGCACCGGAACAGAGGGCTGCGTCCCGGGTCTCGCAGGTCCCGGATCCACAGTGCCCGATGCCACGGCGCCGATGCCACGGCGCCGATCCCACGGCGCCGATCTCTCAGAGCAGGGCGGAGTCCCAGGAGTCGATGGCCTGCGGCATCCGCTCCTCGCCGTCCAGCCCGGGCGCCGGCTGCGGGTACCGCGGACCGGCGACGCCGGGGAGTTCCTCCGGGGAGTCCTCGCCGCCGGTCCCGCCTGCCGTGCCGGCGTCGGTCCCATCCGTGGCGTCGCCCCCGTCAGTCGGTGCGGTGTCGGTTTCGTCGGGGGCGTCCGCATGGAGGTCATCGGTGGCCGTGACCGCGGTCCCGGAGTCCGGACCCTGGCCGGCCGCTTCGGATCCGTCGGCCGCCGTCACGGGCGCGAGTTGCTCGTCGGAGTCCGTCAGGTCGGCGGCGACAGCCGCCGGGTCCTCCTCGGGAACGGACGGATCAGACGGCTCTGTCGGCACCAGCAGCAGGGCTGACCGCAGCACCGGGACCATCATCAGCGCACCGCGCCCACCGCCGGCCCGCAGGGACCAGGAGGCGAGCGGCTCCCGGCCCAGCACCTCGAGCAACCGGGGTTGCGACCGCTCGTCGGCGGCGCCGGCGGAGATGACGTAGGCGTCGGCGCCCGGAGCCAGCCGGTGGGCCAGGACCGCGCAGGCGGTGCTGATCACGTCGTCGACCAGGACCGGAGTGCGCCGCACCGCTGCCTGGGCCAGGAAGGCGGTGAGGGCGGCGATGTCCGGGCCACCGGCCACCCGCAGCAGGGTGGTGACACCGGCACCGGCCCGCGACGCCCGGAACAGCGCGTCCCGGACGGCCGCCGCCTTGCGGATCCAGGCGGCGTCGTCGATCCCGGACCCGCGGCTGGTGGTGTCCACCGGTTCCATCCCGGTGATGGACGCCGCCAGCACGGCCGCCGGGGTGCTGGCCGACACGGACAGCACCGTGCCGATGAGCAGGTCGGCGCCGGCGTCCACCTCGGCGTCGGCCGCGTCCTTGCCGGCGGTCAATGCCCGGTCCAGCAGATCGGCGTCCATCGCGTCCTCGATGTCGATCCGGCCGGCCGCGGGGAACCCGGCCCCTGGGGTGAGATCGACGGCGCGGACACCGGTTCCGGCCGCGTCCGCGGCCGCGGCCAGGCTGCCGCGGCCCCCGGCGAGGGCGGCGAGCCGCTCCTGGGTGACCCAGTCCGGGTGTGCCGACACGTCCAGCGCGGACACCCCGTGATCGGCACCGAAGGCGACCAGGCGGGGCCGCCGCAGCGGCTCGCCGCCGGTGCACGCGTGCAGCAGCGCGGCCACCGGGCCGAACGCCCCGGCGGGTCCGGCCGGCGGTGCCGTCCAGGCGAGCTGCGGCACTGGATCGAAATTAACGGTCACGGCGCGGTCGACTCCTAGGGTCGGGACAGGCTTGCCACGCTACCGTCACGGTCACCGGGCACGCCCACCCCGGCCCCGGGTCCGCACCCGGCCCCGAGCAGGTCCCGTCAGCAGGAGCCCATCATGAGCGACACCGCCGCCCGAGTCCCCGTCGACGCCGCCGCGGGTGCGGTCCCCGACGGGTTCGCCCCGGCCGAGATGGAGCCGGAAGCGGCGGCCTGGCAATGGATCCTCGCCGACGGTGCCGGGGTCGTCATCGGGCCCGCACCGGTCGCGTTCACCGACCAGACCGGTGCCGAGCGGTGGCTGTCCGAGCACTTCGACGAACTGCAGGCCGACGGGGTCGAGACGGTCTCGCTGATGGACGGCGAGCGGCCGGTCTACGGACCGATGTTCCTGGCGCCCGACGCGCCCGGGCCGGAGGAGGCCACCTCCGCGCTCTGACTCCCGGAGCGCCGCGGGTCTTGTTAACCGCGGTTCACTTCTGCGACACTGGTAGGGCGCGGATCCCACGGCGGCGTCCGTCGCGGAGGGAGTGCGGACCATGGCGACCGACCTGCTGGAAGCGGACCACCTGACCGACATCGCAGCGGTGGTGCGGGAGATCACCGCGGACTTCGGACCGCGCGACTACGCCGAGTGCGGCCGGGCCGGTCGGCCGCAGACCGGCCTGTGGACGGCGCTCGGCGAAGCCGGCTTCATCGGGATCAACGTGCCGGAGGAGTTCGGCGGCGGCGGTGCGGGGATGACCGAGCTGGCCACCGTCGCGGTGGAGTCGGCGGCCGGCGGTTGCCCGTTGCTGCTGCTCCTGGTGTCCTCGGCGATCGGCACCGAGGTGCTGCGGCGGCACGGCACCGATGCGCAGCGCCACCGCTGGTTGCCCGGGATGGCCGACGGCAGCACGGTTCTCGCCTTCGCGGTCACCGAGCCCGATGCCGGATCCAACTCGCACAAGGTGACCACCACGGCGGTCCGCGACGGTGCGGACTGGGTGCTGTCCGGCAGCAAGTACTACATCTCCGGGATCGACCACGCCGCTGCCGTGCTGGTGGTCGCCCGCACCGGGACCGACCCGGCCACCGGTCGTGCGTTGTTGACCCTGTTCCTGGTGCCGACGGACAGCCCCGGCCTGTCCTGGCAGCCGCTGCCGGTGGGGATCGACATCCCGGACCGGCAGTTCACCGTGTACCTCGACGACGTCCGGCTCGGCGCCGATGCGGTGATCGGCGCACCCGACGGGGGACTGGTGCCGCTGTTCGACGGACTCAACCCGGAGCGGATCACCGCGGCCGCGCTGGCGGTCGGCATCGGCCGGTACGCCACGTCCACCGCGGCCGCCTACGCGAGCGGGCGTCAGGTGTGGGACGCACCGCTGGCCACCCACCAGGGGGTCGCGCACCCGTTGGCGAAGGCCCGGATCGAGGTCGAGCTGGCGGCACTGATGGCCATGCGGGCCGCCGACCTGCACGACCGCGGGCTGCCGGCCGGGGAGGCGGCGAACATGGCCAAGTACGCCGCCGCCGAGGCGGCGCTGGCAGCGGTCGAGGCGGCCATCCAGACCCACGGCGGGAACGGCCTGTCCGACGAGTACGGCCTGATCCCGCTCTGGGGCATGGCCCGGCTGCTGCAGATCGCCCCGGTCAACCGGGAGATGGTCCTCAACTACGTCGCCCGCCACACCCTCGGCATGCCCCGGGCCTACTGATCCGGAGTGGTTGCGAGGCGGGCCGGCGCGGGACATCAGGCACCACCACGCGCACGGGTCGGGCCGGTACCTGCGCGCACCTAAACTGTGGGATGTGAACCAGACCGCCATCCCGCAGCACGACGACCTCCCGACGCAGTACGACCCGGCGTCGGTAGAGGTCGAGCTGTACCAGCGGTGGCTGGCCGCGGGGTACTTCCACGCGGACGAGCAGCGGGTGCTGCGCGGCGAGGCCAAGCCGTTCTCCATCGTGCTGCCGCCACCGAACGTCACCGGCAACCTGCACGTCGGCCACGCGCTGGACCACACCATGATGGACATCCTGGCCCGCTGGCACCGGATGAGCGGCGACGAGGTGCTGTGGCTGCCCGGCATGGACCACGCCGGCATCGCCACCCAGAACGTGGTGGAGCGGCAGCTGGCCGCGGACGGCAAGTCCCGGCACGACTTCGGCCGCGAGCTGTTCGTCGAGAAGGTCTGGGACTGGAAGCGCGAGTCGGGCGGCGCGATCCTCGGCCAGATGAAGCGGCTCGGCGACTCGGTCGACTGGTCGCGGGAGCGCTTCACCCTGGACGACGGGCTGTCCGCCGCCGTGCAGACGATCTTCAAGAAGCTCTACGACGAGGGCCTGATCTACCGCGCCGAGCGGATCACCAACTGGTGCCCGGGCTGCCTCACCGCGCTGTCCGACATCGAGGTGGAGCACTCCGACGACGCCGGCGAGCTGGTGTCGATCCGCTACGACGGGTCCGACGAGCAGGGCGATTTCAGCGTCGTGGTGGCCACCACCCGGGTGGAGACGATGCTCGGCGACACCGCGGTGGCGGTGCACCCGGACGACGAGCGCTACCGCGACCTGGTCGGCCGCACCCTGACCCTGCCCCTGGTCGGCCGGCAGATCCCGGTGATCGCCGACGAGCACGTCGACCCGGCCTTCGGCACCGGCGCCGTCAAGGTGACCCCGGCGCACGACCCGAACGACTTCGAGATCGGCCGCCGGCACTCGCTGCCGATGCCCAACATCCTCACCGAGGACGCGCACCTCACCGGCACCGGCACCCGCTTCGACGGGCTGGACCGGTTCGAGGCGCGGTCCGCGGTGAAGGAGGCGCTGCGGGCCGAGGGCCGCATCGTCGCCGAGAAGATCCCGTACGTGCACGCGGTCGGGCACTGCTCCCGCTCCGACGACGTGGTGGAGCCCCGGCTCTCGCTGCAGTGGTTCGTCGCGGTGGAGACCCTGGCGAAGGCGGCCGGCGACGCGGTGCGCGACGGCCGCACCACCATCCATCCGCAGGAGCTGGCGGCCCGGTACTTCGACTGGGTCGACAACATGCACGACTGGACCATCTCCCGGCAGCTCTGGTGGGGCCACCGCATCCCGGTCTGGTACGGGCCGGCCGGCGAGATCCGTTGCGTGGGACCGGACGAGCAGCCGCCGGGCGAGGGCTGGGTGCAGGACCCGGACGTGCTCGACACCTGGTTCTCCTCGGCGCTGTGGCCGTTCTCGACCATGGGCTGGCCGGAGGACACCGACACCCTCAAGGCGTTCTACCCGACCAGCGTGCTGGTCACCGGGTACGACATCCTGTTCTTCTGGGTGGCCCGGATGATGATGTTCGGCCTCTACGCCATGGAGGGCACCCAACCGTTCGACGTCGTCGCCCTGCACGGTCTGGTCCGCGACCAGTTCGGCAAGAAGATGTCCAAGTCCCGCGGCAACGTGGTCGACCCGCTGGCCTGGATCGACACCTACGGCGCGGACGCGGTGCGGTTCACCCTGGCCCGCGGCGCCAACCCGGGTACGGACCAGGCGATCGCCGAGGAATGGGTCGGCGGCTCCCGCAACTTCTGCTCGAAGCTGTTCAACGCCACCCGGTTCGCCCTGCTCAACGGTGCCCGGCTGCCCGAGGGCGAGCTCGACGCCGCGGCGCTGACCACCGCCGATCGCTGGGTGCTGGACCGGCTGGACACGGTGATCACCGAGACCACCGCGCTGCTGGGCGATTTCCAGTTCGGCAAGGCGGCGGAGGGGCTCTACCACTTCGCCTGGGACGAGGTCTGCGACTGGTACCTGGAGCTGGCCAAGGTGCAGATGACCGACCCGTCGCGGGTGGAGACCACCCGCGAGGTGCTCGGTACCGTGCTCGACCGGCTGCTCACCCTGCTGCACCCGTTCGTCCCGTTCGTCACCGAGACACTGTGGACCTCGCTGACCGGCGGTGAATCGCTGGTGATCGCACCGTGGCCGGCGCCGTCCGGGCGGACCGCGGATCCCGTTGCGGCGACCTGGATGTCGGACCTCGACCGGCTGGTCACCCAGATCCGCCGGTTCCGTGCCGATCAGGGCCTGGCGCCCGGCCGCAAGGTGCCGGCGGTGATCGACGGTGCTCCCGGGATCGCCGCCACCGCCGCCGCGCTCAGCCGCTTCGAGCCGGCCGGCGACGGCTTCGGTGCCACCGCGACGCTCACCGTCGCGCTGTCCTCCGGCACCGCGACGGTCGAGCTCGACACCTCATCGGCGATCGACAAGGGTGCCGAGAAGGCCCGTCTGGGCAAGGAACTCGCGGTGGCGCAGAAGGATCTCGCGGACACGGACCGCAAGCTCGGCAACGAGCAGTTCCTGTCGAAGGCCCCGGACAAGGTGGTCGACGGGATCCGTGCCCGCAACGCGGCAGCATCCGCCGACATCGCGCGGCTGACAGCACGGCTGGCCGAACTGGACGCCTCGTGACCGGGCCCTACGACCGGGAGGGTGGCCGGGAGGACGAGTTCGGCGAGCGGCCACCGGATCTCGACGAGTTCGGTCGCGACGAGTTCGGCCGGATCCCGGCCGAGTTCGCCGGTCCCGACGACCATCCGGACGACATCATCCCGGCAGCGCCGCAGTACCGGGCCGACGGCGAGCGGATGTCGGACGGGGAGCTGGACGGGGTGGACGAGGCCGAGGTGCTGGCCGCCACCGCCGATCTCGACGACTCCGGCGATGCGCTGCTGATCCCGGACAGTGCCCCGCTGACCCTGGCCGCCGTCGAGGCGCAGCTGGACCGGCGGCGCAACGAGGTGCAGATCAGTCCGACGCTGGACCGGATCACCGCGCTGATGGATCTGCTGGGCAACCCGCAGCAGGCCTACCCGGTGCTGCAGATCGCCGGCACCAACGGCAAGACCTCGGTCGCCCGGATGATCGACGCGCTGCTCACCCGGCTCGGGGTGCGCACCGGCCGGTTCACCTCCCCGCACCTGCAGGTGGTGACCGAGCGGATCAGCCTGGACGGCACCCCGATCGACGTGCAGCGGTACGTCGAGGGCTACGCCGACGTGGCGCCGTACGTCGACCTGGTGGACGCGGCGAGCGCGAAGGACGGCGGCATCCCGCTGTCGAAGTTCGAGATCCTCACCGCCATGGCCTATTCCGTCTTCGCCGATGCCCCGGTGGACGCCGCGGTGATCGAGGTGGGCCTCGGCGGCACTTGGGACTCGACCAGCGTCGCCGACCCGCGGATCTCGGTCATCACGCCGATCGGTATCGACCACACCGAGTTCCTCGGTGAGGACCTTCCGTCCATCGCCGGGAACAAGGCCGGGATCATCAAGCGCGACTCGGTCGCGGTGATCGGCCGGCAGGACCCGGCCGCGATGGAGGTGCTGCTCCGCCGGTCCATCGAGGTGGACGCCGCGGTCGCCCGCTTCGGCGCCGAGTTCACCGTGCTGGAACGCTCTTTCGCCGTCGGTGGTCAGCGGCTGACGCTGCAGGGTCTGGGCGGCGTCTACGAGGACGTCTTCCTGCCGCTGTCCGGCGAGCACCAGGCGGAGAACGCGGCGCTGGCCCTCGCCGCGGTGGAGGCCTTCTTCGGTGCGGGTGCCGGCCGGCAGCTCGACCTGGCCGCCGTCCAGGACGGGTTCGCCGCCGTGTCCTCGCCCGGCCGGCTGGAACGGGTGCGGACCTCGCCGACGATCATCGTCGACGCCGCGCACAACCCGGCCGGGGCGTCCGCACTCGCGGCGGCACTGGCCGCGGAGTTCTCCTTCCGGCGGCTGGTCGGCGTCATCGCGGTGATGGGGGACAAGGACGTGCGCGGTGTGCTCACCGCTCTCGCCGACTCCTTCGACGAGGTCGTGGTGACGGTCAACTCCTCGCCGCGCTCGCTGCCGGTGCCCGACCTCACCGAGATCGCCGTCGACGTCTTCGGCGAGGAACGGGTGCACTCCGCCGAACGGATGGACGAGGCCATTGCCCTGGCCGTCGATCTCGCCGAGTCCGGCGACGACGAGCAGGTCGCTGCCGGCACCGGGGTCGTGGTCACGGGCTCGGTGGTCTCCGCCGGCGACGGCCGGGCACTGGCCGGATTGGCCCCGTCATGAGCGCGCCGGACCGATCGGAAGGATCGGGAGCGCCGGACGCCGGCGCCGCAGCGGAACGGCCGGTCGGCCGCCCGTACGACCCGGAACGCGGCCTGCGCGGCGCGATGTCGGCCACGCTCGTGCTCGAGGCGATCACCGTGCTGCTGTCCATCCCGGTCGCCCGGAACACCGGGAACGGCACCGGTGTGGTCGGTGTCGTGCTGATCTGCGTGCTCGCCGTCGCGATGATCGGCCTGTGCGCGTACGTCTCGCGGCCGTGGTTCCTCCCGGCGGTCGCGGTGCTGCAGGCGCTGACCATCGCCGGCTGGTTCATCTCCGGGCCGCTGGGCGTGATGGGCGTGGTCTTCGCGCTGGTCTGGGCGGTGCTCTGGTGGTTCCGCAACGAGTTCAGGCGCCGCCTCGCCGCCGGTACGCTTCCGGTGGCGCCGCCCGCACCCGGATCCTGACCCGGATCGGTCCGGACCGGTGTGCCCCTGCCCGTCCGGCCGCCTCGTGCGGTCGTGGGCGAGACGACCGCGGGACCGACCTGCGGCGTGAGGTGAAGGAGTTCTGGTGACCGAACGCACCCTGGTGCTGATCAAGCCCGATGGCGTCCAGCGCGCGCTGGTCGGCGAGGTGATCGCCCGGATCGAGCGGAAGGGTCTGCGCCTGGCGGCGATGGACCTGCGCACCGTGTCGGTGGAGGTCGCGCGCACCCACTACGCCGAGCACGACGGCAAGCCGTTCTTCGACTCGCTGGTCGAGTTCATCACCTCCGCCCCGCTGGTGGCGATGGTGGTCGAGGGCGACCGGGCGATCCCGGCGTTCCGTCAGCTCGCCGGTGGCACCGACCCGGTCGAGAAGGCCACCCCGGGCACCATCCGCGGCGACTTCGGCCTGATCACCCAGTTCAACCTGGTCCACGGTTCCGACTCGCCCGAGTCCGCCGCCCGGGAGATCGCCCTCTGGTTCCCCGGCCTGTGACCGACGCACCGACCGAGCCGGCGGGGCACGACGGGACCGTCGTGCCGGACGAGATCGTCTCCCGCCGGGTCGGCCCGGCCGCGACCATGGCCGCGGACAGCGCCTTCGCCGTCGCCCTGGTGACGCTGTGGCACCGGGTCTCGCTGGCCGGGGGAGCCGTCGGCTTCCTCGCGGACAGCACCCGTCCGGAGATCGCCGCCCGGGCGGCCGGCGTGGTCGACGGACTCAAGCGCGGCCGCACCCGCGGCCAGGCGTTGACCGCCGGCCGCACGCTCGTCGGCTTCGGCCTGCTGACGCCGGGGGAGTCGCTCGTCGCGCACACAGGGATGATCACCTTGGTGATGATCGATCCCGATCACCAGCGCCAAGGGCTCGGCGACCGGATCATGGAAGGCCTGCTGGAGCAGGCGCGGGAACTGGGGATCGAGCGTCTCGAGCTGACCGTGCGCGGAGGCGAAGGCCTCGAGCGCTTCTACGCCCGCTTCGGTTTCGAGGTGGAAGGCAGCCGACCGGGCTGGATCCGCGTCGCGCCCGGTGACGACCGCGACGAGGTCTTCCTCAGGATGAGACTGGCCTGAACATGGCGGCCGCGGGTCGCGCGTCCTGTAGGGGATCGCGGTCAGTGGTGGCGGGAGGGGCGGCGGCCGCCGCGGAGGAACGCCCAGCAGACCAGCGCGAGGCCGACGACCAGCGTGGTGAGCCCGATGATCACCGGCACCATGATGTTGAAGCCGGTGGCGGCGAGGGCGACGCCCTCCTCGGGGCCGGGGACCGGGGTGGCGACCGGTCCGGTCTCGGCGGAGGCCGGACCGACGGCGAGCAGCCAGATCCCGAGCGAGGCCAGCAGGACGGCCGCGGCGGCCACTGCTCGGCGTACCCGGTCCATGTCCGCTCCTCCTGCCGCTGGGCGATCGGTCAACCCGGATCGGTCAACCCGACGTGTGCCCGTCCCATGACGGACCTGTCTCATTGTCCAGACGTATGAGCCCGGTGTGAGGTGGCATCGCGGTGCTGCCTTTGATTGTGACGCTTCTCACAACAGTTCCGAACGCCGCGAGCTTCCGCGGAACGCTGTCGTGCTGTAGCGGGATTCCCGCTGGTCGTCGCGTCCGCCGTCGGCCACGGCTCGGCCCCTGAACGTCCTCCTGGGTGTCGGCGCGAAGCGGTACCGTCCCCGGCTGTGGACGACAGCCAGCGGGCCGCGGACCCGGCCGGAGCGGTGGCAGCAGCCCCGGTGACTCCGCCCGAGCTGCTGATCCGTGCCCGTGACCTGCGGAAATCCTTCCCGGTCAAGGGCGGCGAGACGGTCGAGGCGGTCCGCGGTATCGACCTGACGGTGCCCCGCGGCCAGGCCTTCGGGTTCCTCGGGCCCAACGGTGCCGGCAAGTCCTCGACCATGCGGATGATCGCCTGCGTGTCCCCCCGGACCTCCGGGGACCTGCAGATCCTGGGGCTGGACCCGGCCCGCGACGGCATCGACATCCGGGCCCGGCTCGGTGTCGTGCCGCAGCAGGACAACCTGGACGAGGAGCTGTCCGTCCGCGACAACCTCTACATCTACGGCCGGTACTTCGGGATGTCCCGCCGCGCCTGCTGGGCGAAGGCCGACGAGATGCTCGAGTTCGCGCAGCTCGAGGAGAAGGCCTCGGCCAAGGTCGAGACGCTCTCCGGCGGTATGAAGCGGCGGCTGACCATCGCCCGTTCGCTGATGAACGATCCCGAGCTGCTGCTGCTCGACGAACCGACCACCGGGCTCGATCCGCAGGCCCGACATGTGCTGTGGGACCGGTTGTTCCGGCTCCGCCAGCGCGGCGTCACGCTGATCCTGACCACGCACTACATGGACGAGGCGGAGCAGCTCTGCGAGCGTCTGGTGGTGATGGACGGCGGGCTGATCGTGGCCGAGGGGTCGCCGCAGGAACTCATCACGCAGTACTCGACCCGCGAGGTGCTGGAGCTGAGGTTCGTCCCCGGCGAGCAGCACGCCGCCGAGCCGGCGGCCTCCGCCCTGGTGGAGCGGATCGAGGTGCTGCCGGACCGTCTTCTGCTCTACACGCCCGACGGCGACGAGACGCTGACCGCCGCGCACCGGGCCGGGATCCGGCCGCTCTCCGCGCTGGTCCGTCGGTCGACCCTGGAGGACGTGTTCCTCCGGCTGACCGGTCGGAGCCTGGTCGAGTGAGCAGCCTGGTGGGGCGGCCGTGAGCACCGTCCGGGATCCGGGGAACACACCCGCCGCGCCGTCCCCGCTGCCGGCGCCGTCGTCGGGTGCGGCGATGGGTGCGGTCTGGGGCTACCTGATGCGGACCTGGCGGGCCACCGCGGTGGGCAGCGTGCTGAGCGCGATCGGGGTGCCGGTGCTGACGCTGCTGGCAATGGGTCTGGGCCTCGGCACGCTGGTGGACCGTGGCAACCGGGCGGCCCTGCCCGGTGGGGTGGGGTACCTGCAGTTCCTGGCGCCGGCCCTGGTGATGGCCGCCGCGGTGCAGACCGCGGTGACGGAGGCCGCCTACCCGACGTTCGCGAAGTTCAAGTGGCGCCGGGTGTTCTTCGGCATCAGCGCCACCCCGGTCACCCCGCGGCAGATCGCCGCCGGCGAGGTGCTGTTCGTCGCCACCCGGGTCGCCGTCGGTGCCATCCTGCTCTACCCGATCCTGTTGCTGTTCGGGGCGGGCGGCGGCTGGCGTGGGCTCTGGATGGTGCCCGTCGCCGTGCTCACCGCCTGCGCCTGTGCGGTCTGGGTGCTGGCGTTGGTCGCGGTGATGCACAGCGAGGGTGGCGCGCTGAACCTGCTGTTCCGGTTCGGTGTGGTTCCGATGACGCTGTTCTCCGGCTCCTTCTTCCCGGTCGACACCATGCCCGCCGGCATGCGCTGGATCGCCTGGATCTCCCCGCTGTGGCACGGGAACGAGGTGGCACGCAGCGCCGTGCTCGGTACCGCCGCTCCGCTGCCGGTGCTGGGCCACCTGGCGGTGCTGGTCGTGATGCTGCTGCTGGGGGCTGTCGTGGCGGTGCGGAAGTTCCAGCGGCGGTTGGTGTCGTGAGCGCGCCGACCCGCGGGGCCGACCGGGCGCAGATGGGCAACCCGTTGCTGTGGCGGATCCTGCCGCTGCACCTCTACGCGCGCCGGTCGCACGTCCTGCTGGAACGGTCGCTGCGTGCCTACCGCCGCAGCTGGTACGTGGTGCTGTCCGGCTTCTTCGAGCCGGTCTTCTACCTGCTGGCGCTGGGACAGGGCGTCGGCGCGCTGGTCGGCGACGTGCAGACGGCCAACGGGCCGGTCGGGTACGCCGCCTTCATCGCGCCCGGGCTGCTCGCCACCTCGGCGATGAACGGTGCCATCTACGACGCGACCACCAACGTCTTCTTCAAGCTCCGCTACGCCAAGCTCTACGACACGATGCTGGCCACCTCGCTCGGGCCGGTCGACGTCGCGGTCGGCGAGGTGACCTGGTCGCTGATCCGCGGCGGCCTCTACTCGCTGGGTTTCGTCGGGGTGATCTCGGCACTCGGCCTGGCCGCCGACTGGACCGTGCTGCTCGCCGTCCCGGCCGCTCTGCTGATCGCCGCGGGATTCGCGGCGGTCGGCATGGCGGTGACCTCGTTCGCCCGCAGCTTCCAGCACCTCGAGTGGATCAATGCGGCCCTGCTGCCGATGTTCCTGTTCTCGACCACCTTCTTCCCGCTCGATGTCTACCCGCGGGCGGTGCAGATCCTGGTCGAGGTGTTCCCGCTCTACCACGGCATCGAGTTGATGCGCGGGCTGACGCTGGGGGAGCTGCACGTCGGGCTGCTCTGGCACGCCCTCTACTTCGTCGGCATGGCGCTCATCGGCGTGGTGGTGGTCACCCGCCGGTTGGACAAGCTGCTGCTGCGCTGAGCCGTCGGCAGGTCGCGGACCTGCGCGGGAAGGTGCTTCCCGGCCCCGACCGGCCGGTGTCGGGGTGGTGTCCGGCCGGGAAACGCAGTTGTGGGATAGTGGTAGCGGTACGTCGGCGGGGGGAGACCCCGGCGGACGCACCCGGCCAGGTCGGTTCGCCGCAGCCCGGCCCGCCGGCGGGTGTGACGCCGGTAGGGCGGCAGCAGGCGGGATCGATCGGTCGATCCACCGAAGACTTCTCCGGCTGTCCGGCCGGGCTGCGGCACCGACGATCGGGTCGCACGCGGGCGGGCACCGGCCACTGCAAGAACGGCTCCTGTGCGGACGCGTTGCTACGCGCCCGGGGGCCGTCGAGAGGACGTACCCCATGACCGAACCCACCGTTTCACTCGCGCAGGCGCTCGACGGCCTGCCGGCCCGGCTGCGGGTCCACGAGCTGGCCAAACGCGCCGGGCTCACCTCCAAGGAGACACTGGCCCGGCTCGCCGCCGCGCATGACGTCTCGGTGCCGTCGGCCCAGTCCTCCGTGGACCGCGACGTTGCGGAGGCGCTGCTCACCGTTGTCCTCGGTGCCGACGTCGCGGCTGCTGACGCCGCTCCGGCGGAGGCCACACCGGTGGCGGCGGATTCGAACGAGGCCGCGCCGCTGTTCCTGCCGCCGGCCGAGGTGAAGACCCCCCGATCCCGCTCCCGCAAGCTGAAGGCCGCACCGGCGGAGGCTCGTGAGGCCATCGCCACCGAGCCGGCTGCAGAGCCGGGCTCGGACGCGGCCGACCCCGCCGTGGACGGCGCGGCCCCGGACGCAACGGCACCCGCGAAGCCGGCCCGCCGTCGTCGCGGCACGAAGGCCGCCACCGAGCCGGCTCCGGAACTCACCGACGCGTCGACCGCTGCATCGCCGACCGAGGCACCCGAGGCCACCGAGGAATCGGAGTCGACGTCCGCCGAGCAGAGCGCCGACGCCGCGAGCACCACCGAGCCGGCCGAGGGTGAGCAGGCCACCAGCGGGCGCGGTCGAGGCTCCCGACGCGGTCGCGGCGGCCGCCGTGGCCGTGGCGCCCGCGCCGGGGACGAGCCGTTGCCCGACGAGACCGAGGCACTCGCCCCCGCGGAGGCCGCCGATCCTGCCGAGGCCGTCGGGACCGACACCACCCCGTCGAACGAGAGCGACGACACCGAGTCCGCCGAGGGTGCGGCCGAGGACGACTCCGAGGAGACCGGCGAGGCCGGCGGCCGCCGTCGGCGCCGCCGCGGGCGCCGCGGTCGTGGCCGCCCCGTCGACGAGGCCGGTGAGACCGGCGACGACGAGACCTCCCGGTCCGCGGACGAAGTGGCAGCCGGCAGCACCGACGAGACCGGTTCCGCCGAGGACGAGGGCGACACCGACGACTCCGATTCCGATTCCGGGGACGCCGCCGAGGGTGCGGACGGCAGCCGCCGTCGCCGCCGGCGCCGGCGCCGCGGTGGTGACGGCGAGGCCGGCCGTGAGGACGACCCGGACAACACCGTCGTGCACGTGCGGGAGTCCCGCCCGGCCTCCGAGGAGGTCCAGGGTGTGCGCGGGTCCACCCGGCTGGAGGCGAAGCGGCAGCGCCGCCGGGACTCCCGCGAGTCCCGCGGCCGCCGTCCGCAGATCCTGACCGAGGCCGAGTTCCTGGCCCGCCGCGAGGCGGTCGACCGGGTGATGGCCGTCCGCCAGCGCGGGGACCTCGCCCAGGTCGCGCTGCTGGAGGACGGCGTGCTCGTCGAGCACTTCGTGTCCCGGGCCGGCTCCGAATCGCTGATGGGCAACATCTACCTCGGCCGGGTGCAGAACGTGCTGCCCTCCATGGAGGCGGCATTCGTCGACATCGGGCGCGGCCGGAACGCCGTGCTCTACGCCGGTGAGGTCAACTGGGACGCGGCCGGTCTGGCCGGCAAGGCGCGCCGCATCGAGACGGCGCTGAGCAGCGGCGACACCATCCTGGTCCAGGTCTCCAAGGACCCGGTGGGGCACAAGGGCGCCCGGCTCACCACGCAGATCTCGCTGCCGGGACGCTTCCTGGTCTACGTGCCGGGCGGCGGTGCCACCGGCATCTCGCGCAAGCTGCCCGACACCGAGCGCAAGCGGCTGAAGTCGATCCTGGACCGGATCGTGCCGGAGGACGCCGGCGTCATCATCCGCACGGCTGCCGAGGGCGTCCCGGAGGAGGACCTGGCCCGCGACGTCGAGCGGCTGAAGTCGGCCTGGGAGGACATCCAGTCCCGGTCGCAGCAGAAGCAGAGCGCGCCGACCCTGCTGTCGGCCGAGCCGGACACGCTGATCAAGGTCGTCCGCGACCTGTTCAACTCCGACATCAACCGGCTCGTGCTGGACGGCCCGGACGTCTACCCGCAGCTGTCCGAGTACGTCACCGCGGTCGCGCCGGAACTGGCCGACCGGGTGGAGAAGTACGAGGCGCCGGCCGGCTCGTCGAAGGACGTCTTCTCCGGATTCCGGATCGACGAGCAGATCGCCAAGGCCCTCGAGCGCAAGGTGCACCTGCCGTCCGGCGGTTCGCTGGTCATCGACCGCACCGAGGCGATGACCGTCGTCGACGTCAACACCGGCAAGTACACCGGTTCCGGCGGCAACCTCGAGGAGACCGTCACCCGGAACAATCTGGAGGCGGCCGAGGAGATCGTGCGGCAGATGCGGCTGCGCGACATCGGCGGGATCATCGTCGTCGACTTCATCGACATGGTCCTGGAGAGCAACCGCGAGCTGGTGCTGCGCCGTCTCACCGAGGCCCTCGGCCGGGACCGCAGCCGGCACCAGGTCGCCGAGGTCACCTCGCTCGGCCTGGTCCAGATGACCCGCAAGAAGATGGGCACCGGGCTGGTCGAGGCGTTCTCCGAGCCCTGCCAGCACTGCGGCGGTCGCGGCATCGTGCTGCACGACGTCCCGGTGGAGCAGCACAGCCCGGACGACGACGGGGACAAGCGCGCTCGCGGCCGGCGCGGTCGCTCCGGTCAGGACAACAACCGCAACGGTGCCGGCGGGCAGAACTCGGGGTCCGGCGGAAGCCGTGCGGAGACCCCGGTCGAGCAGCCCCGCGTGGTGGTGCCGGGTGTCCGCAAGCCGGACCCGCGCGGGCCGAAGCCGCCGGGGTTCGCCGCTGCGGTGGCCGTGGCCGAGCACCCGGTCGACGGGGCGGTCGAGCAGGTGGTGGTGACCGCCGATGCGGCTGCTCCTGCCGAGGTGCCGTCCGAGGCCCCGGTGTCCGAGGAGTCGGCGGCGGACCGCGGCGCCCGCGAGGCAGCGGCGGCCGTGGCCTCGCTGCACCTGGGTGCCGGTGCGCGTCCGGCCGGTGCCGCACTGTCCGACGATGCCTCGGCAGCGGTGTCGGCGGTGCTGGCGGCACTCGAGGCCCGCACCCGCGACACCGTGTCGCCGCTCGGTGAGCCGGCGGCGGACGCTGCTGTGGCCGGTGTCCTCGTCGACCCCGCGCAGGACGGCACCGCCGAGCGCACCACCGGGCGGCGGCGTGGCCGCAGGGCCGCCGGCCGCCCGGCCGGTCCCGCCGCATCGGAGACGACGTCCTTCCAGGGCATCACGGCCAACGGGTCGGACGGACCCGGGGCGGGCGCCGACGGTTCCACCGTCCACGGCTCCACCGCGGCCGTGCCCGTCACCGGCGTCGTGGTCATCGACAACGCCGTGACCACGGACCAGCCGACCCCGGCCGGCGGCACCGTCTCGGTGGGCGAGCCCGCCGGTGCGGCGCGCCCCCGTCGGCGCCGGGCCGCCAGCCGGCCGGCGGGCGCCCCGACCGGCGGCTCCACCGACGGTTTGGTGACGGAGCCGGACCGCGGGTAGAGTGTGCAGTCGGCCCGCTGCCAGGCAGCGGGTTTTGCAGTGCCCGTCGTCGGATCCCGGTTCCCGGGACGCCGCAGGCCGGAGCCCGGGAGGGCCGGGCCGCGAGTTCGACAGGGCGGCGCGGCGACAAGTGCAGCAGTGGTTCGGCAGCAGTGCAGTGCGGTAACAAGCGCGGTAGAGAAGACAACGAGCAGTACAGGACAGGGAAGGCGCGTCACATCATGTACGCGATCGTCAAGACCGGCGGCAAGCAGTACAAGGTCGCCGAGGGCGATGTCATCGAGGTCGAGAAGCTCGAGGGCGAGCCCGGCGCTGCCGTCACCCTCCCGGCCGTGCTGCTCGTGGACGGCACCGACGTCA
This sequence comes from Nakamurella alba, assembly GCF_009707545.1. Classification (NCBI taxonomy): domain Bacteria; kingdom Bacillati; phylum Actinomycetota; class Actinomycetes; order Nakamurellales; family Nakamurellaceae; genus Nakamurella; species Nakamurella alba. Next base: position 941,855 of record NZ_WLYK01000001.1, read on the forward strand.
CGGCCGCTGCGGCGGACCTCGCCGGCGTCACCGTCTCCGGTGAGCTGCTGGCCCACACCAAGGGCCCGAAGATCGTCATCCACAAGTTCAAGAACAAGACCGGCTACCACAAGCGCCAGGGTCACCGCCAGCCGCTGACCAAGGTCCGCGTCACCGGTATCTCTGTCGCCGGCTGAATCAGGGAGATCTGACATGGCACACAAGAAGGGCGCATCCAGCTCCCGCAACGGTCGTGACTCGAACGCCCAGCGCCTCGGCGTCAAGCGCTTCGGTGGCCAGGTCGTCGTCGCCGGCGAGATCCTGATCCGTCAGCGCGGCACCAAGTTCCACCCGGGCGACGGCGTCGGCCGCGGCAAGGACGACACCCTCTTCGCCCTGGTCCCCGGCTCGGTCGAGTTCGGTACCAAGCGTGGCCGCAAGACGGTCAACATCGTGGCCCAGCCGGCCCAGGTCTGAGACCGGCCACCACGCAGCAGCTCTCCCACGAGGGGCGACGCCGGTACTCCACCGGGGTCGCCCCTCGTGGCGTTCCGGGGGACCGCACCGGAACACCGCACCAGGTAGTACTCCGCTGAGAAGTCCCCGCCCAGCAGTCCCGTAGGTCCCGCAGTACCTGATCGTTGGAGGTCCCCATGGCCCGGTTCGTCGATCGAGCCGTCCTGCACGTGCAGGCCGGTGACGGTGGGCACGGTTGCGCCTCCGTGCATCGCGAGAAGTTCAAGCCGCTGGGCGGCCCGGACGGCGGGAACGGCGGCAACGGCGGCGACGTGACGCTGGTCGTCGACCCCGGCGTGCACACCCTGCTGGACTTCCACTTCCGCCCGCACGCGAAGGCCGGCAACGGCCGCCCGGGCCACGGCGACCACCGCGACGGCGCCAACGGCGGCGGACTCGAGCTGCACGTGCCCGCGGGCACCGTCGTGCTGGACGCCGACGGTCACGTCCTCGCCGACCTGGTGCCGGGTACTTCCTACGTCGCCGCCAAGGGCGGCCGCGGCGGGCTGGGCAACGCCTCGCTGGCCTCCCGGTCCCGCAAGGCACCGGGCTTCGCACTGCTCGGCGAGGCCGGGGAGGCCGCCGAGCTGACCCTGGAGCTCAAGTCCATGGCCGACGTCGGCCTGGTCGGCTTCCCCAGCGCCGGCAAGAGCTCGCTGGTGTCCGTGCTGTCGGCGGCCCGGCCCAAGATCGCGGACTACCCGTTCACCACGCTGGAGCCGCACCTGGGTGTGGTCACCGCCGGGTCCGAGGTGTTCACCATCGCCGACGTCCCGGGTCTGATCCCCGGTGCGAGCGAGGGTCGCGGCCTGGGACTCGAGTTCCTCCGGCACATCGAGCGCTGCTCGGTGCTGGTGCACGTCGTCGACTGCGCCACCTACGAGCCGGACCGCGATCCGGCCTCCGACATCGCCACCCTCGAGGCCGAGCTGGCCAACTACACCCCGTCGCTGGCCGGCGACCTCGCCGACCGCCCGCGTCTGGTGGTGCTCAACAAGATCGACGTCCCCGAGGCCCGGGAACTCGCCGAGTTCGTCCGCGACGACCTGGTGGCCGCCGGCCACCGGGTGTTCCTGGTGTCGACCGCCACCCACGAGGGTCTCGACGCGCTGCGCTTCGCCCTCGCCGAGGTGGTCGCCGCCGACCGGGCCAGCCGTCCCGTCAAGCGGACCGAGCGGATCATCATCCGGCCGCAGGCGGTCAACGAGGACCAGTTCACCGTCGTCCCGGATCCGGAGGAGCCGGGCGGGTACCTGGTGCAGGGCGTGCGCCCAGAGCGCTGGATCAAGCAGACCGACTTCTCCAACGACGAGGCCGTCGGGTACCTGGCCGACCGGCTCGCCCGGCTCGGGGTGGAGGACAAGCTCGCGAAACTCGGTGCCTCGCCGGGTGATCCGGTGCGTATCGGGCACGTCAGCTTCGACTGGGAGCCGACCGTCGGGATGGGCGAGGACTACACGCCGACCGGCCGCGGTACCGACGGCCGCATCGACCGGGTGGACCGGGTCGGGGCTGCCGAGCGCAAGGCGCTGCACCGGCTGCGCCGTGGCCTGCCGGTGCAGGACGAGGAGTTCGAGGACCTGCAGGGCGACATCCGGTGACCGTCGCTGCCGGCGGCCAGACCGCCCCTGCCACGGTGTCCGCGACCCGCACGGCGATCGCGGCCGCCCGGACCGTCGTGGTCAAGGTCGGGTCGTCGTCGCTGACCACGGCGGCCGGCGGTCTGGACCCGGCGCGGCTGGACGCGCTGGTCGACGCACTGGCCGCCCGGGTGGCCGCCGGGACGCACCTGGTCCTCGTCTCCTCCGGCGCGATCGCCGCCGGTCTCGCGCCGCTCGGCCTGGCCCGTCGTCCCCGCGATCTGGCGACCCAGCAGGCCGCCGCGTCGGTCGGCCAGCAGCTGCTGGCCCAGCGCTACGCCGGGTCCTTCGCCCGGCACGGGCTGACCGTCGGCCAGGTCCTGCTCACCGGTGACGACGTGGTGCGCCGCGCCCACTACCGCAACGCCCAGCGCACCTTCGGCAAGCTGCTCGGCTTCGGGGTCGTCCCGGTCGTCAACGAGAACGACACCGTCGCCACCGAGGAGATCAAGTTCGGCGACAACGACCGGCTGGCCGCGCTCGTCGCGCACCTGGTCGGGGCCGATGCCCTGGTCCTGCTGTCCGACGTGGACGCGCTGCACACCGGCGATCCCCGGCTGCCCGGCTCCGAGCAGATCCCCGAGGTGGCCGACGCCACCGCCCTGGCCGATGTCGAGATCGCCACCTCCAGCAGCGATGTCGGCACCGGAGGGATGGGCTCGAAGCTCACCGCGGCGCTGACCGCGACCGGCGCCGGGATCCCGGTGCTGCTGGCATCGGCGGAGGCAGCGGCCGCCGCACTGGTCACCCCGGGACCGGACGGCACCGTGGTGCCGACGGTCGGCACCGCCTTCGCCCCGGCGCTGCGACGGACCAGTGCCCGCCTGTTCTGGCTCCGGCACGCCGCGCACTCCTCCGGGTCGCTGCAGCTCGACGCCGGCGCTGTCGCTGCGGTGGTGCAGCGCCGCAAATCCCTGCTCGCGGCCGGGATCACGGGGTGGACCGGCGAGTTCGACTCCGGTGACGTGGTGGACCTGCTGGGTCCGGACGGCATCGTGGTCGCCAGGGGGTTCGTCGCCCACGACGCGACCGAGATGCCGCTCGTGGTGGGCCGCAAGACCGCCGAACTGCCCGAGTCGCTGCGTCACGAGGTGGTGCACGCCGACGACCTGGTGTCCGTGCAATCCGCGCAGCCCGTGCAGTCTGCGCAGCCCGGTGGGGCCGGGCCGGTTCCGGGTACTCGTGCAGGCGCAGCAGGTCCGGCGGCCGAGAAGGAGAGCGCATGACCACCACCCAGGCACCCCGCATCGTGGCCGCGGGCAAGGAAGAGGTGCTGGCCTCGGCGCGGCGGGCGAAGGACGCGGCGGCCGGGCTCGCGCTGCTCACCCCCGCCGCCAAGGACGCTGCGCTGCGGGCGATGTCGGCCCGGATCCGGGCCGGGTCCACGGTGATCCTGGAGGCGAACGCGGAGGACGTGGCGGCCGGCCGCGGGGCCGGGATGAGCGACGCGCTGATCGACCGGCTGACCCTGACCGCCGCGCGCATCGAGTCGATGGCCGCCGGACTCGACGCGCTCACCGCGCTGCCCGACCCGGTGGGTGAGATCGTCCGCGGGTCCGTGCTGCCGAACGGCCTGCGCCTGACCCAACGGCGGGTGCCGATGGGTGTGGTGGCGATCATCTACGAGGCGCGGCCGAACGTCACCGTCGACGCCGCCGGTATCGCGCTCAAGGCCGGGAACGCCGCCCTGCTGCGGGGTTCCGCCTCGGCGCAGTCCAGCAACCGGGTGCTGGTGGACCTGCTCGCCGCCGGTGCGGCGGACGCCGGACTCCCCGCGGACTCCGTGCAGCTGGTGCCCGGGACGGACCGGGACTCGGTGCAGCACCTGATGACCGCGCGCGGGCTGGTCGACGTGATCATCCCGCGGGGCGGCGCCGGACTGATCCAGGCAGTGGTGAACGGTTCCACGGTGCCGGTGATCGAGACCGGGATCGGCAACTGCCATGTCTACGTGGACCGCACCGCCGACCTGTCGATGGCGGTCGACATCCTGGTCAACTCCAAGGCGCGCCGGCCCTCGGTGTGCAACGCGGCCGAGACCCTGCTGGTGCACGCCGATGTCGCCGGGGTCTTCGTGCCGCTCGCGCTCGCCGCGCTGGCCGCCGCCGACGTGACCGTGCACGGCGACCCCTCGATCGTCGAGATCGCCGCCGGTGCCTCGCACGTCGTGCCGGCGGCTGCGGCCGACTGGGACACCGAGTTCCTGTCGCTGGACCTGGCGGCCGCGGTCGTCGACGACCTGGACGCGGCGATCGCGCACATCGCGGCGCACGGCACCGGGCACACCGAGGCGATCGTCACCGGGTCGCTGGAGGCGGCGGAGACGTTCACCTCCCGGGTGGACGCGGCCGCGGTGATGGTCAATGCCTCCACCGCGTTCACCGACGGTGGCGAGTTCGGTTTCGGTGCCGAGATCGGCATCTCGACGCAGAAGCTGCACGCCCGCGGGCCGATGGGGCTGGCCGAGCTGACCAGTACCAAGTACGTCGTGGTCGGCGACGGGCAGACCCGGGCGAGCTCGTGATCCCACACGCGGACGACGGCACCCGACGCCGGATCGGCGTCATGGGTGGCACTTTCGACCCGATCCATCACGGCCACCTGGTGGCCGCGTCCGAGGTCAGCCACCGCTTCGGCCTGGACGAGGTGATCTTCGTGCCGACCGGCCAGCCGTGGCAGAAGTCCGGGGTGAGCGCGGCGGAGCACCGCTACCTGATGACGGTGATCGCCACCGCGGCGAACCCGCGGTTCACCGTGAGCCGGGTTGACATCGACCGGGTCGGACCCACCTACACCCGGGACACGCTGACCGACCTGCGGGCCGAGGAGCCCGACGCGGACTGGTTCTTCATCACCGGCGCGGACGCGCTGTCGGCGATCATGAGCTGGAAGGACGTGGACCGGCTCTTCGACCTGGCCCACTTCATCGGGGTCACCCGGCCCGGGTACGTGCTCTCCGAGGGCCGGCTGCCGGCCGGCGCGGTGACACTGCTCGAGGTCCCGGCCCTGGCCATCTCGTCCACCGACTGCCGGCGCCGCGTGGCCGAGGGCATCCCGGTCTGGTACCTGGTGCCCGACGGGGTCGTCCAGTACATCGCCAAGCACGGGCTCTACCCGTCCGCGCTCCCACCGGGGCCGTCCGCGGCCGCCGTACCGATCACTGCCGGGGCGCCCGCCCCGGTCCCGCACCAGCAGTTCCCCGAACAGGAGTCAGAGTGACCGCCACCGAGAAGTCCGTCGAGCTCGCCGGTATCGCCGCGCAGGCGGCGGCCGACAAGCTGGCCGCGGACATCACCATCGTCGACGTGTCGGACCGGTTGGCCATCACCGACTGCTTCGTCATCGTCACCGGGTCCAACGAGCGCCAGGTCGGCGCCATCGTCGACGGTGTCGAGGAGCAGATGCGTGCCGCCGGGGTGAAGCCGCTGCGCCGCGAGGGCGAGCGGGACGGGCGCTGGGTGCTGCTCGACTTCGTCGACATCGTGGTGCACGTGCAGCATTCCGAGGAGCGGGTGTTCTACGCGCTGGACCGGCTCTGGAAGGACTGCCCGACCATCCCGTTCGTCGACAAGGACGCGCCTGCTGCTGCTCCCGCGAGTGCTGGTGTCGATTCCGGTGTGTCGGCCGATGCCGCGGATGAGCCCGTGGACGAGCCCGCCGACGAGGTCGTGGGCGACGAGCCGGCGCAGCGGTGAGCCTGCAGCACCTGATCCTGCTGCGGCACGGCGAGACCGACTGGAACGCGGTCCGGCGCATGCAGGGCCACCGCGACATCCCGCTCAACGACACCGGTCTGGCCCAGGCCGCCGCGGCCGCCCCGTCGGTCGCCGCGCTGCGGCCGGAGATCATCGTGTCCTCCGACCTGGCCCGGGCGTTCGCCACGGCAGGAGCGGTAGCGGCGATCACCGGTCAGCAGATCGTCGTCGACCAGCGGCTGCGGGAGACCTCGCTCGGTCTCTGGGAGGGGCTCACCCGGGAGGACGTGGTCGCCGGGTGGCCCGGCGAGTGGCAGCAGTGGCGGACCACCTCGGCGCACTACGCGCCGCCGGAGGGGGAGTCCCGGTCGCAGGTGGCGGCCCGGGCCGCGGCCGTTGTCGACGAGCTCGACGCCGGCGACACCGGCCGGGCCCTGCTGGTCGCCCACGGCGGGCTGATCGTCGGCCTGACCGGCCGGCTGCTCGAGCTGCCGGCGGACTCCTGGAGTGCGCTGATCGGCGTCGGCAACTGCCACTGGGTCGAGCTGCACCGCCTCGACGGCCGCTGGCGTCTGCACTCCTACAACGCCGGTCTCGGCGGGGTCGTGCTGCCCGGCAGCGAGGACGAGGAGGCCGTCGCCGGCGTCTGACCCGTGGCCATTGCGGCCATTGCCTGCGGCCATGGCCTGCGTCCGGGCCTGGCGTGAGGGTCGGACCCGGCCGCCACGGGGCCCGCGCCACCGGGGTGGGGATGGTGCGGCCGGGTGCGGCCGGATCCGATCTCTTGCAGGTGCCGGAGGGGAGCGGTCGGGGTCGATCCCCGGTCCGACGACCACAGGAGCGACGGGTCGGGCTCCTGATACAGGGCCGGTCTCCCGGGTCTCCCGGTCTCCCGCTGTCCCCGGACTCCTGGTGCCTCCCGGACCTCGGGGAGTTCGTGAACTCCTGGGCCCTTCCCGATCCGGCCGGCGTCACCGGGCCGGCCGGCATCCGGGTCCGGCTGGTGTCTCCTGGTCCGGTCGCCTGCTGCTGGCCCGCTTGTCTCCCGCTGGCGCGGTCCATCCGTGCGGCGTTGTCCACAGACCGCTCGTTGTCCACAGCCGAGCCGGTGCCGGTCGACCACGCGACCACGGGTTCCTAGCGTCGGACGGGTGAGATCCCCCGTGCCCCGCTCCCGTTCCGGCTGGGTGCCTGCGGCGGAGGACCCGGCCGACGATCCCGACAACCGGGCCGATCCGGCCGGCGACGGCCCGGATGTGGGGAACGATCCCGACGACGAACCGGGTGTGGACCCCGACGACATCGACGCCAACGACGGCCGGCCCCGGTTCCGGGCCCGCCGGGTCCGGCGGTGGGCCGCACGCGGATCCCGGCTCACCGAGCGCTGGGTGCCGGAACCGTTGCGGGACAGCCGGGTCGAGCTGTCGAGGCGCGGGAGCACGGTGCTGGTTCTGGTGGCGGCGATCGCCGCGGTGGTGGCCGCGATCGGGGTGTGGCGGTCCCGCCCGGTGCCCGAGCCCGTCCAGGTCGCCGCACAGATGACCGCCGTCGCCTCCGCACCGGCCGGGCCGTCGGAGCCGGTGGGTTCCGCCGCCGCGGTCGGGACGCCATCGACCGTCGCCGGGTCCGTCCGGGAGCCCGCGACGGCCGACCCGCCGAGGGAATCCGCGGCCCCGGCGGAGATCGCCGTATCTGTCACCGGTCGGGTACGCCGGCCGGGCATCGTCCTGCTGCCGGAGGGATCCCGGGTGGCCGACGCCATCGAGGCGGCCGGCGGGCTGCTCGACCCGGCCGACATGACCGGGATCAACCTGGCCGAACCGCTCACCGACGGCCGGTCCGTGGTCGTGGTGGCCGGCGGGGCCCAGATCACCGGACCCCCGCCGGGCACGGCACCGGGCGGCAGCGGCACCGGTGCTGCCGATCCTTCCGCTCCCGGTGCACCGCTGGACCTCAACACCGCCGATGTCGCCGCCCTCGACGCGCTGCCCGGGGTCGGCCCGGTCACGGCCGAGAACATCGTCGCCTGGCGGGATCTCAACGGGAGCTTCGCCTCCGTCGAGCAGCTGCAGGAGGTCACCGGGATCGGGCCGGCGAAGTACGAGCAGATCGCCCCGCTCGTCCGGGTCGGATGAGGCAGGCCCGGTGGCAGGAGGAGGAGCAGGCCGCCCGGTGGGACCTGCGGCTGTGGCCCGGCGCCGGGGCCGTCTGGGCGGCCACCCTGGCTGCGCTCACCGGAGGCGTGGTGATCTGGTGTGCTGCGGTGGTTCTCGGTGTCGTGGCACTGGTGCTCTGCCGCCGCACGGGGCGTCTGGTGACGGCGACGGGAGCGGTGGCGCTCGGACTCGCGGCGCTCGCGGCCGGGGCGCTCCGCCAGCACGCCGCCGCAGCGGACCCGTTGGTGGAGGCTGCCGCGGGTGGCGCATGGGTGCGGGTCGAGGGCATCGTCGTGTCGATCCCGCAGGAGGTGACCGGTGGGTTCCCGGCCGCCGACGGCAGCACCGCCCCGCGCCACCGGGTGGGGATCGAGCCGGAGCGGGTGGTCGTCGGCGGCCTCACCTTCGATCCCGGGGTGCGGGTCACCGTGTTCTCCGACGCCGCCGGCTGGGTGGAGGTGGTTCCGGGCCAACGGATCTCGACCTCCGGCCGGTCCGCGCCCGACCGGCTGTCCGTGCTGTCGGCAGTGACGGTCACCGCCCGGGACCCGCCGCTGGTCACCGGATCGCCCCCACCCTGGCAGCAGGTCGCGGCCGTGGTCCGCCACGAGCTCCGTGCGGTGGCGACGACCCTGTCGGAGTACCCGCGGGGCCTGCTGCCCGGCCTCGTCGTGGGCGACACCTCGCTCGTGCCGGACGATCTCGAGGCGGCGGCGAAGGTCACCGGCCTCACCCACCTGCTGGCAGTGTCCGGGTCGCACTTCGCGCTGGTCTGCGGCCTGACGATGGTGGTGCTGCGCCGCTGGGGACCGCGTCCCGCCGCGATCGGCTCCGTGGCTGTGCTCTGCGGGCTGGTCGTCCTGGTCGGACCGCAGCCGTCGGTGCTGCGGGCCGCGGTCATGGCCTCGATCGCCACCGCGGCGCTGGTGCTCGGCCGCACCCGGTCGGCACTGCCGGCCCTCGCCGCGGCGACGATCCTGCTGCTCCTGCTGGATCCGGCACTCGCCGCCTCCGCCGGCTTCGCACTGTCGGTCTTGGCGACCGGGGCGTTGGTGACCCTGGCGCCGACCTGGTCCCGCGCGCTGCAGCGTCGTGGCTGGCCGGCGGGTTGGGCCGATGTGCTCACGGTGCCGGTGGCCGCCACGCTGGTCACCACGCCGGTCGTCGCCGGGCTCGGTGGGGCCGTGTCGCTGGTCGCCGTGCCGGCGAACCTGCTCGCGGCACCGGCAGTGGCGCCCGCCCTGCTGCTCGGGTTGCTGGCCGCCGTGCTGGCACCCTGGTGGCCCGACGCCGCGGTGCTGTGTGCCCGGTGCGCGGCACCACCGCTGGAGTGGATCGCGCAGGTCGCCCTGCAGCTCTCCCGCTGGCCCGGTGCCGCTCTGCCGTGGCCGGCGACACCGGTCGGGGTCACCCTGCTGACCGGGCTGCTGCTGGCCGGGTCGTTGGCACTGCGCGGGCGGCGGGCACGCGCCCTGGTGCTGGCCGCAGCGGTCGGGGCGGCCGCGGTCCTGCTCCCGGTCGCGGTGATCCGGCCCGGCTGGCCGCCGGCCGGCTGGATCGTGGTGGCGTGCGAGGTCGGGCAGGGATCGGCGTACGTGCTGGCCACCGACCGGCCGGGCGTCGCGGTGCTGGTCGACGCCGGACCGGATCCGGTCGCGGTCGACGGCTGCCTGGACCGGCTGGGCATCGGCACGCTCGCCGCGGTGGTGATCACCCACCTGCACGCCGACCACGTCGACGGGTTGCCGGGCGCGCTGGACGGCCGGTCGGTCGGGCTGGTCGCGGTCGGCCCCGATCGCAGCTCGGCGGGGGCCTGGTCGGCGCTCGCCGGGGAGACCGGCGGGGCGGGAATCCCGGTCGTGCAGTGGGTCCCCGGGCAGCGGTGGCAGCTGGACGGCCTGGAGCTGCAGGTCCTTGGGCCGGATGCACCGGCGCGACCGCCGCCGGTGACCGCGTGGACCGACAGCGACCCGGATCATGCCAACGACAACTCCCTGGTGCTGCGGGCGGTGCGCGGCGGCGTCGTCCTGCTGATGACCGGCGACGTCGAGGACGACGCCCAGCGCGACCTGCTGCGATCGGCCGGGACGGTGCCCGGTGGGCCGCTGGACGCCGAGATCCTGGCGCAACCGCACCACGGCTCGGCCACCTTCCGCCCGGAGCTACTCGAGGCCGTGACACCCGAGATCTCGCTGATCGGTGTCGGTGTCGGCAACGACTACGGTCATCCGGCGCCGTCCGTGCTGGAGTTGCTGGGGGCTGCCGGGGTGGCGGTCGGCCGCACCGACCTGGACGGTGATGTCGCGGTCGGTGGCGCTCCCGGTGCACTCTTCGTGGTCCGGCGCGGGCCTGCGCTGCCACCGCCCTGACGCTGCACGCGCCCGTGGGGGATGCTGGACGCCGGATCGTCCGGCCCGCGGGCGTGGCGGAGGGAGTACGGGTGCAGGACACCGCCGGTCTGCGGTCCGAGGTCAGGGCGCTGGTCACAGCCTGGCAGGACGCCGGTCGGTTCACCCCACGGTGCGACAACTGGCTCCGGGGCTTCGATCCGGAGTTCAGCGGTGAACTGGCCGCCCGCGGGTGGCTGGGCCTGACCTGGCCGACCGCGGCGGGTGGCGGCGGCCGGCCGAACACCGACCGGTTGGTGCTGACCGAGGAGCTGCTGCGGGCCGGCGCCCCGGTCGCGGCGCACTGGATGGGGGACCGGCAGATCGGTCCGGCGGTGCTGCGCCACGGCTCGGCGGCGCTGCAGGAGCAGTACCTGCCGCGGATCGTCGCCGGGGAGATCACCTTCTGCCTCTGCATGAGCGAGACGGAGTCCGGATCCGATCTGGCATCCGTGCGGACCCGCGCGGACCGGGTGGACGGCGGGTGGCTGGTCCGCGGCGGCAAGATCTGGACCAGCCACGCGCATCTGGCCTCGCACGCCTACCTGCTGGCCCGGACCGGCGACATCGGGTCCAAGCACGACGGCCTGTCGGAGTTCGTCGTCGACATGGCGACCCCGGGCATCACGGTGCGGCCGATCCTCGACCTACGCGGCGCGCACCACTTCAACGAGGTGACCTTCGACGACGTCCTGCTCCCGGCCGAAGCCTTGCTCGGCACCGAGGGGAACGGCTGGACCCAGGTGACCGAGCAACTGGCCTTCGAGCGCGGCGGCATCGAGCGGGTGCTGTCCAGCTATCCACTGCTGGCCGCGGTGATGGCGGCGCACGAGCATCCGGATCCGGTGGCTGCCCGGACCCTCGGCGCGGCACTGGCGCGGCTGGCCGCTCTGCGCCGGGTGGCCCGCGGCGTGGCGGAGATGATCGACGAGGGCCGGGCGCCGATCCGCGAGGCCGCGGTGCTCAAGGACCTCGGCACCGCGTTCGAGGGCGAGGTGAACGACATCGCCCGCGCCCTGGTAGACATCGAGCCCGACCCGGACGGATCTGGGATCGCCCGGCTGCTCGCCGACAACCTGCTGTCCGCACCGGGATTCACCATCCGCGGAGGCACGACCGAGGTGCTCCGCACCATCGTCGCCCGCTCCGCGACCGCTCCCGGTCCGGTCGGCGGTCCGGAGCTGCGGGCCATGGCCGACGAGGTGCTGACTGGACAGGGCGGGGAACCGGACCGTTCGGTCGGGGACGGCACCTGGCAGTTGATCTCCGATCTCGGCTGGCCCGGGGTCGGCATCGACGAGGCCGCAGGTGGTTCCGGCGGCTCGATCGTCGACCTGCTGGAGTTGCTCCGGGCGACGGGTCGGCATTCCGTGTCGATCCCGCTGGCCGAGACCGGCTGGGCGGCAGCACTGCTGGCACCCGCCGGCGGGTTGGTCGGGGACGGCCCGGCGACGGTGGCTCTGGCGAACGCGGCCCTGCCGGTGCTGGCGGACGGCCGCATCTCCGGGACCGTTGATCGGGTGCCGTGGGGATCGTCTGCAGCCCGCCTGCTCTGCGTGGCCGCGTCGGGTGACGGCCCGGTGCTGGTCGGCATCGATCCGGCCGCCACCGGTGTCACCTGGCACCACGGTCAGAACCTGGCCGGCGAGCCCCGGGACGACCTGCAGTTGGACGCCGCACCCATCGAGGTGCTCCGGCCGGTCGACGTGGACGTGGTCCGGGCCCGGGGGATGGTGCGACGGACGGCCCAGCTGGTCGGTGCGATGGAGGCCGCCGTCGACTCGACCGTGCAGCACGTCACGGTCCGGCAGCAATTCGGCCGCCCTCTGGTCGCCTTCCAGGCGGTGGGATCGCAACTGGCGCAGATGATCTCGGAGCTCGAGCTGGCGCAGGCGGCGCTGCGCACGGTCACCGACAGGATCGCCGACGACGGTGACGGGGGCGCCGTATCAGCAGGCATCGACCGCGACATCCTTGTGGCCGGGGGCGTCGACCGGGTGCGCGGTGCGTTCGTGGTGGCAGCCACGGCGGCCGGCCGGGTGGCCCGGGCTGCCCACCAGCTGCACGGTGCGATGGGCATCACCAGGGAGCACCGGCTGCACCTGTCCACCCGTCGGCTCTGGTCCTGGCGTGACGAGTTCGGCGGACCGGACCGGACCGCCGCGGGCCTCGGTCGATCGCTGCTGCCGCAGGGCGAGAACGCCGTGTGGGACTGGATCGTGGGCGAGGTGGACGGATGACGGGTGCACGGATGACGGGCGGACGGATGACGGGCGGACTGACGACGGGCGGACGGATGACGGGCGGACTGATGACGGGCGCAATGGCGCGAAGAATGACGGTCGCGGCGCGACGGCTGCCGGTCCGGGCGGTGGCCGGGTGACGACGGACGGGACGCGACCGCCGAAGGTGCGGGCCACGGTGGAGGACGGGCGCTGGACGATCACCCTCGACGACCCGGACCGACGCAATGCCATCGACGAGGCGGTGATCGAGCAGTTGGGCGCTGCGGTCGACGCGGTGGCCGCCGATCCGTCGGCCCGCACCCTGGTGGTGACCGGTGCCGGTGCGGCGTTCTGTGCCGGCGCCGACCTGCCCGCGCTCTTCGGCGACACCGACCGCACTGTCGCGCAGACCCGGGACCACCTGCATCGGGTGTACGAAAGCTTCCTGCGGATCCGGCGGCTGCCGATCCCCACGCTGGCCGCGGTGCAGGGGCCGGCGGTCGGCGCCGGGATGAACCTGGCGCTGGCCTGCGACGTGCGGATCGCCGGCCCGCGGGCGCGGTTCGCCGCCACCTTCACCCGGATCGGCCTGCATCCGGGCGGCGGGTGCACCTGGTTCCTGGTCGACATCCTCGGCCCGCAGCGCGCCTTCGCGATGATCATGGACGGCGGAGCGCTCGACGGGCCGGAGGCCGTCGCCGCCGGGCTCGCGCTGCGGGTGGTCGACGACCCGGTGGCGGACGCGCAGGCCACGGCCGCGCGCTGGGCGGCGATGGACCCGCAGCTGGCCAGGGACGTGAAGAAGGCGGTCGGGATCGCCCGTTCCGGCGGCTTCGACGCCGCCCTGGAGTTCGAGTCCTGGGCCCAGGCCTCCGCCGCCGGCAAGCCGGAGATCCAGGCGGTGGTCGACACCTTCCGCCGCTGAGCGGCCCGGCCACCGGGTGAGTCACCGCTCACCGGCAGCGGGACGTCCGGGTCAGTGGAGGAGCTTGAGACCGACGACGCAGCCGACGATCCCGAGCAGCAGCAGGATCTTCACCAGCGACACGGACTCGGTGCCGGTGACCATGGCGTAGCCGACGGTCAGGGCGGCGCCGATGCCGACCCACACCGCGTAGGAGGTGCCGACCGGCAAGCTGCGCATCGCCCACGCGAGGCCGGCCATCGAGGCAATCAGCGCGACGCCGAAGACGACAGTCGGTGCGAGGCGGGAGAATCCGGCGGAACGGCCGAGAGCGGTGGCCCACACGGCTTCCAGCACACCGGAGACGACGAGAACGATCCAGGACATGACGAGCTCCTTGTCAGGAGCCGTCTTGTCGCTGTCCGGGTACGGCAACCCTCGTCCGGGAACCGGGTTCCCGGCTCGCCTCCACTGTTGCACACGGGGGAGTGGGCGGCCAGGCGGGTGGTGGTGGTTCCGGTCACCACCCGCCTGTTCGGGTCAGCCCGGATCGGGTCAGCCGGTGCTGTCCGGCAGCGACGCCAGCTCGGACCGCACCGCGGCCAGCTGGGCGGCGAGCTCGTCCGCCCGCTGCTGGGCGGCGCGGCGGTGGTCCTCCAGGTGGGTCTGCACCGCCTGCGTCAGTGGCTCGTTGTCCAGCGTGCGGACGATCTCCCAGACCCGGGCCGGCGACACCGGGGTCGGCCGGACCACCGTGCGGGCACCGACCTTCGCCTCGATGCGCCAGCTGCCGTTCTCGTCCGGACCGGTGGCGACGGTGATGGTCACCGGCGCGCGTCGGCCCTTCGTGGCTCCGGTGCGCGGACGGGCGGGCGCCGGGCGACCGGCGGGGGTCTCCGGAGCCGCACCGTCGGTCGCCGGAGCAGGGGCATCCACCGCCGTCGGTGCGGGTGCCGGTGCGGTGGCCGTCGAACGGGGGAGCGGCCGCCGCGCCGGCTCTGCGTCACCTGCCGATGTGGTGGTCGCACCCGACCCGGCAGCGGAGTCCGGCGCGGTCGGCACGCCGCGTGCGGGCGGCGCCGACAGGTCGGACGGGGCGAACGGCAGCACGTCCTTCGTCGCGCCGCTGCCCACCTCGACCATCACGAACTCGTCGCCGTCCGACGCCGGGTCCCCGATGCGCCGGACCCGACCCACCGCGCCGGCCGGGAACTGGGCGGACGGGCTGACGCCGACCCGCACGGTCTTGCCGTCGTCGAGCCGCCGGCGCAGCTCCTCGACATCGAGCGGGACGGGCTGGGCGCGGCGTGCTGGCATGGCGTCATCCTGCCAGCCGCCACCGACAGCGCCCGGGAGGCAGGACTTCCGGCCGCGATCAGGCCGACAGATCCGACCGACAGATCCGACCGAGATCGGACCGACAGATCCGACCGCGATCCAGCCGACAGATCCGACCGGGATCAGACCGACAGCGCGGCCCCGGCCGCCACCGCCGCGGCCGGCAACGCTGCGGCGATCCGGTCGAGCGCGGCGTCGTCGTGCGCGGCGGAGACGAACCAGGCCTCGTAGGCGGACGGCGGCAGGTAGACCCCGGAGGCCAGCATGCTGTGGAAGAAGGCCGCGAAGGCGGTCGTGTGCTGCTGCCTGGCCTCGTCGTAGTTGGTCACCGGTGCGTCGGCGAAGAAGATCGAGAACAGGTTGCCGGCCCGCTGCAAGCGGTGCGGCACCCCGGCCTCGGCCAGCGCGGCGGCAGCCAGATCACCGACGCGCAGGGCGGTCTCGTCCAGGTGCCGGTAGACGGCGTCGTCACAGCCGCGCAGCGTGGCCAGCCCGGCGGCGGTGGCGATCGGGTTCCCGGACAGGGTGCCCGCCTGGTAGACCGGCCCGTTCGGGGCCAGCAGCGCCATCACGTCGGCCCGGCCGCCGAACGCGCCGACCGGCAGGCCGCCGCCGATCACCTTGCCGAAGGTCATCAGGTCGGGCTGCCAGCCCTCGACGGCGCCGTCCAGGCCGAACATCCCGCTGCGGGACAACCGGAATCCGGTCATGACCTCGTCGCTGATCAGCAGGGCGCCGTCGGCCCGGGTGATCTCCGCCAGTGCGGCGTTGAAACCGGGCAGCGGCGGCACCACACCCATGTTGGCCGCGGCCGCCTCGGTGATGACCGCCGCGATCCGGCCCGGATTGGCGGCGAACGCCGCGCGGACCGCCTCGATGTCGTTGTAGGGCAGCACGATCACCTCGGCGGTGGTGGCCGCGGTGACCCCGGCGGAGTCCGGCAGGCCGAACGTGGCGACGCCCGAACCGGCCGCGGCCAGCAGGGCGTCCACGTGCCCGTGATAGCAGCCGGCGAACTTCACGACGGCCGGCCGGCCGGTGAAGCCGCGGGCGAGCCGGATGGCGGACATGGTCGCCTCGGTCCCGGAGGACACCAGCCGGACCTGCTCGACCGGCGCCACCCGGGCGACGATCTCCTCGGCCAGCAGCACCTCGCCCGTGCCCGGGGTGCCGAACGACAACCCCTTCGCCGCAGCGGTTCCGACGGCCTCGAGCACGGCCGGGTGCGCGTGCCCGAGGATCATCGGACCCCAGGACCCCACGAGATCGACATAGGTGTTGCCGTCGACGTCGGTGATGGTGGCGCCCTTCCCGGACACCATGAACCGCGGGGTGCCGCCGACGGACCGGAAGGCACGGACCGGCGAGTTCACCCCGCCGGGGGTGACCTGGCAGGCGCGGGCGAACCACTCGGCGCTGCCCGGTACGGGCTCGGTGAGGGTCATCAGATCTCCTGTCCGGCAGCCAGTTTCGCAGCCACCTCGGTCGCCCAGTAGGTCAGCACGATCTGCGCGCCGGCCCGCTTGATGGACAGCAGCGACTCGGCGATCGCCCGGTCCCGGTCGATCCAGCCGTTGGCCGCCGCGGCCGAGATCATCGCGTACTCGCCGGAGATCTGGTACGCCGCCACCGGGACGTCCACCGTCGCGGCCACGTCGGCGAGCACGTCCAGGTACGACATCGCCGGCTTCACCATCACCAGGTCGGCGCCCTCGGCGACGTCCAACGCCACCTCGCGGGCGGACTCCCGCCGGTTGGCCGGGTTCTGCTGGTAGGTGCGCCGGTCACCCTGCAGCGCGGAGTCCACCGCCTCGCGGAAGGGGCCGTAGAACGCGGATGCGTACTTCGCGGCGTAGGCGAACACGCCGGTGTCGGTGTGCCCGGCGCCGTCCAGGGCGTCGCGGCAGGCGGCGACCTGGCCGTCCATCATCCCGGAGGTGCCGATCAGGTCCGCCCCCGCCTCCGCCTGGGCGACGGCCATCTCGCGGTAGCGCAGCAGCGTGGCGTCGTTGTCGACCTCGCCGTGCTCGTCCAGCACGCCGCAGTGGCCGTGGTCGGTGAACTCGTCCAGGCACAGGTCCGCCATCAGCACGGTGTCCTTCCCGACCTCGGCCCGCAGGTCGGACAGCGCCAGGTTCAGGATCCCGTCCGGCTGCGTCGCGGCGGTGCCGATCGGATCACGCTCGGCCGGGATGCCGAAGAGCATCAGCCCGCCGACCCCGGCGGCGACGGCCTCCGCGGCCGCCACCTTCAGCGACTCCCGGGTGTGCTGCAGTACGCCGGGCATCGACTGCAGCGGGACCGGTGCGGTCAGCGATTCCTTGACGAACATCGGCAGCACCAGATCGGCGGGATGCAGCCGGGTCTCGGCGACCAGTCGGCGCAGCGGCGCGGTCCGGCGCAGCCGGCGCGGGCGGTGGGTGGGGTAGCTCATGACGTCCCTTCCTCTGGGGCAGGTGTGGCAGCAGGTGTGGCGGCGGCGACGGCGGCGAGCGCGTCCACCAGGCCCTGTTCGGTGGGATCGGCGGCGGTGAAGGTCAGCGCGAGGCCGGCCTCGCGGACCGCGGCCGCCGTGCTCGCCCCGATCGCACCGATCACCGTGCCGGCGGCGACCGGCAGGCCGGCCAGCGCGGCCACGGTACTCGGCGAGGTGAGCAGCACCGCCTCGAAGGCGCCGTCGGCCAGGTCCTCGGCGATCGACGACGGCGGCGGCAGCGGGACCGTCCGGTAGGCCGGCACGCCCTGTACCTGGAACCCTCTGGCGCGCAACGCGACCGCGAGGGTGTCGGAGGCGATCGCGGACTGCGGCAGCAGCACCCGCGGGTGCTCGCCGGGCGCCGGCCAGATGGCCGCCAGGGTGGCCGCCGAACCACCGGACTCGGGCATCAGGTCGACGGCGATCCCCGCCGCCCGGACGGCCCGGGCGGTGGCCGGACCGACCACGGCGACCCGGGTGTCCGCCGGGACCGCCGGGTGCAGGGCCAGGGCGGATGCCCGGTCCAGTACCGCATCGACCGCGTTCACCGAGGTGAAGGCCACCCAGTCCACCCCGCCACGGGCCAGGTCGACCACGGCGGCGTCAAGCGCGCCGGTGTCGGCCGGTGGCTCGAACGCCAGCAGCGGGATCGCCTGCGCCGTCGCACCTTCCGCTCCCAGCAGGCCGATCAGCCGGGAGCTGCGGGAGGACGGTCGGGGCAGCAGCACCCGCCAGCCGGCGAGCCGGTTCACCGTTCCCGTGCCGCCGTCAGGGCGGTGGCCGCGCCGTCGGCGAGCAACTGCTCGGCAAGACGCCGGCCGATCCGCGCGGCATCGCCGGCGTCCCCGGAGACGGTGCCGTGGAAGCGGTGTCGGGCCTCGGTGTCCATGACGACGCCGTGCAGGGTGAGCGACGGGCCGGCCACCACCGCGCGGGCGCCGACCGGTGCGCTGCAGCCCGCCTCCAGGTGGGAGAGCAGGTTCCGCTCGGCCGTGACCTCGGCGCGGCTCGCCGGGTCGTCGACGGCCGCGAGGGCGGAGGCGAACCAGGCCGACTGCCGGTCCTCGAGCCGGCACTCGACGGCGAGCGCACCCTGGGCCGGCGCGGGCAGCATCACCTCGGACAGGTCGTCGGTGATCTCGTCCACCCGGCCGATCCGGCGCAGGCCGGCCGCGGCCAGCACGACCGCGTCCAGGTCGCCGGAGTGCACGCGTCCCACCCGGGTGTCGATGTTGCCGCGCAGCGGCCTGATGTCCAGATCCGGCCGGGCGTGGCGGATCTGGGCCGCCCGTCGCGGCGATCCGGTGCCGACGGTGGCGCCGGCCGGCAGCCCGGCGAAGGTCAGTCCGTCGCGGGCCACCAGTGCATCGGCCGGGCTCTCCCGCGGCGGCACGGCACCGAGGGCGATCCCGGCGGCCGGGGCGGTCGGCAGGTCCTTGAGCGAGTGCACGACCAGGTCCACCTCGCCGGCCAGCAGCGCGTCGCGGACCGCGGAGACGAACACCCCGGTGCCGCCGATGCCGGTCAGCGGCGCCATGTTCACGTCGCCCTCGGTGCGGATGGTGACCAGCTCCGCCGGCACCCCGATGAGCGCGGACAACTGCTCGCCGATCATCCCGGACTGCGCGAGCGCCAGGGCGCTGCCCCGGGTCCCGATCCGCAAAGCGGAGGGCAGGCGGGCGGCCGTCATACCGGCAGCCTGCCGGGGATGCCGGAGCGGATCAGTTGCTCCGCCGACACGTCGGTGTCCTCCCAGTCGCGGGCCGAGTCCTGGCCCGCTGTGGTCGGTTTCGCCCCGCGCAGGTTGACACAGCAACCGGTGGCGCAGAAGTCGGGACGCTGGGGGAGTGACACCGGTCCGATGGTCAGGTCCGGGCGGCGGCCCTGCAGCCGTTCGGCGACGAGCGCGGCCAGGCCGGCGACGAACCGCCGGTCCGTGCCCGGGGTCGCCACCCGCTCGAACCACACCCCGGCGGCCTCGGCGGCGTCCCGGGCCTCGTGGTCCAGGTCCCACACCACCTCGACGTGGTCGGAGACGAAACCGATCGGCACCACGACGGCGGCGCTGTACCCGCGGGCACCCATGCCTTCGATGACGTCGCAGATGTCGGGCTCGAGCCACGGCATCGACGGCGGGCCGGAGCGGGACTGGTAGACCAGCTGCCAGGCCGGGGTCGCCCCGCAGCGGCCGGCGACCGCGGCGGCCACCGCGGCGCAGGCGGCCATGTGCTGGGTCACGTAGGCGCCGCCGGGAACGTGGTCGCCGAGGCAGGCGGCACCGGAGCTGTCCGCCATCGCGTCGGGGATCGAGTGTGTGGTGAACAGGATCTCGATCTGGGAGATGTCGAAGTCGTCGTCGAGCGCATGCTGCACGGCGGCGGCGGTGCCGTCGGCGAACGGGTCGATGAAGCCGGCGGTGTCGAAGTACGGTCGGATCTTGTCGATCACCACCTCGCCCACCAGACCGGTGCTCAGCAGGGCGCCGCCGAAGTCCTCCCGGTACTGCCGGCACGAGGAGTACGACGAGTACGCGGACGTCGCCACCCCGAGCAGCCGGCGCCGGCCGTCCCGGGCGGCGTCGGCCACCACGTCGGAGATGTAGGGCTCCCAGTTGCGGTTGCCCCAGATCACCGGGAGGTCGAGACCCCGGTGCCGGAGAGCCTTCTCCAGCGCGGCCCGGAGCGCCCGGTTCTGGTCGTTGATCGGGGAGACGCCGCCCAGGGCCTGGTAGTGGTGCGAGACCTCCACCAGCCGTTCCTCCGGGATCCCACGACCGCGGGTGACGTTGCGCAGGAACGGCATCACGTCGTCCGGCCCCTCGGGCCCGCCGAACCCGGCCAGCAGCACGGCGTCGTAGCCGCCGGCGGTCATGCCAGGACCTCCACCGCACCCGCCTCGTCGACGCGGCGGCCCGAGTAGAACGGGACCTCCTCGCGGACGTGCAGCCGGGCCCGGGAGGCACGCAGGTGCCGCATCAGGTCGACGGTGTCGTGCAGCTCGTCGGCCTCCAGGCAGAGCAGCCACTCGTAGTCGCCGAGGGCGAAGGCGGCGACGGTGTTGGACAGCACCTGGTTGTACTCGCGGCCCATCATGCCGTGCTCGACGAGCATGGTCCGGCGCTCCTCGTCGGGCAGCAGGTACCACTCGTACGACCGGACGAACGGGTAGACGGTGGCCCAGTTCTTGGCGCCGGCCCCGGCCAGGAAGGCCGGCACGTGCCCCTTGTTGAACTCGGCCGGCCGGTGCAGGCCGACGGCGGACCAGGTCTGCTCGGTCGCCGCGCCGATGGCCGTGCGTCGCAGCGCCCGCGTCGCGTGCTGCAGGGCCTCCGCGGTCGGTGCGTGCCACCAGACCATCAGATCGGCGTCCGACCGCAGCGCGGACACGTCGTAGAAGCCGCGGATCTGCACGTCGTCCTGCTCGGCCAGTCGGGCGACCAGCGCGGTCAGCTCGTCCAGCGCGGCCTCGGCGGAGGTGGGCAGTCCGGAGGTCCGGCGGAGCACGGTGAACGCGGTGTACCGGATGCCGGCGTTGATCTCGCGGGCGGTCGGTCGGGTCCGTTCCGGGCGTGATCCGGTTCCGGCGGCGGCGCCGGTGTCACTGGTCATGCCCCCATCTTCCCCGCTCCGGGGAGTGGGATGTGCCGCGCGGGGTGTGGTGAGCGTGACCCGGTGAGGGGCGTCGCACGAACCGGTCCCGCGGACGGGGTGGCGGTGCAGGTCGCGAGTGGCTCGGTCGCGATCGGTTCAGGACTGCGACGACGGCGAGGCGATCAACGGGGCGACCGCCGCCCTGGCGTCGGCGACCACGGCGCCGAGCCCGGTGCCGGCCAGGTGGGCGCCGACGGCGAGCAGCCCGGGCGGCAGCCCGGCGCGGAGGGCGCGCACCGTGTCCCGGTGGCCGGTGCCGAACCGGGGGACCGTCGCCGACCAGCGGGTGAGTGCCGTGGCGTGGACCGTGCCGAGCGGCACCCCCATCAGTGCGGCCGCGTCCCGGGCGGCGAGCGCGGGCAGCTCTCCGTCGTCCGGCGTGCGGTCCCCGCGGCCATACGACAGGCGCAGCACGTGCCGGTCCGGGCCGGCGGCCTGCGCCAGCCAGTCCCATTTCGCGGTGGCGTGGGTCAGTGCCTTCGCGGCGATGCCGGGCACGTCGGCCGCGACGAGCAGGCCGGTGCCACGCGGAGCGGCGCGCAGATCGGGTCCGACGACGACGAGGGTGACCAGAACGACGTCGGTGGTGTCGGTGGGCAGGGTCACCGCCGATGCGGGGCCGAGCAGGGCGGCGGCCGGGCCGGCGTCCGTGGCCAGCACCACCAGGTCGGTCAGCAGCTGTGCCCCGGCGACCGACACCTGCCACGCGGTGCCCGCACGGGACAGCGCCAGGGCCGGTGTGCCGGTGCGGATCTCCCCGCCGGCGCCGGCGATCTGCGCGGACAGTGCCTCGACCAGCGAGTACATGCCGCCGCGCAGGCCGGCCACCGCGGACCCGGCGCGGGCACCCGCTCCGCCACGCAGGGCACGGACGGCAGCGGCGAGTGATCCGTGCTCGGCCAGCGCGGGCAGCAGCCTGGGGTTCAGCGAGTGCGTCTCCAGGCCGTCCGGGTCCGCGGAGTAGACACCGCCGGCCACCGGCGCGACCAGCCGGTCCAGGGCGCGTCGGCCCATCCGGGTGCGGACCAGGTCGCCGAGGGTGCCCGGGCCGGTGCCGGTCCGGCGGGGCAGCACCCGGTCCACCGCGGCGCGCAGGGCACCCGGGGTGCCGAGCACCCGGCGGACGTCGGCGGCCAGTGGGCGACCAGGGATGCCGAGCAGCCCGCCGGCCGGTAGCGGTGCGGCACCGGCGGCGTGTCTCACCCAGGCGCCGGCCGGGTTCGGGGAGACCACCCGGTCCTGGAGCCCGAGGTCCGAGACCAGCTGCGCCACCGCAGGTGTCGCCGTTGCGAAGGATTCCGCCCCGGCGTCGAGGTCGAGCCCGTCGACGGTGTGTCGGGCGACGGTGCCGCCGGGGGCGGGGGAGGCCTCGAGCACGATCGGGGCGCGTCCGGCCCGGGCCAGCTCCCAGGCCGCCACCAGTCCGGCCACCCCGCCGCCGATCACCACCGGGCGGCGGCCCTCGCCGGCGGAGGCGGGCCGGGTCACTGCTGGTGGACGAACTCGACCAGGCGGGTCAGCACGTCCGGGTCGGTGTCCGGCGGGACCCCGTGGCCGAGGTTGACCACGTGCCCCGGCGCCGCCCGCCCGGCCTCCAGCACCCGCCGGGTGTGTCGCTCCAGGGCGTCCTGTCCGGCGAACAGCAGGGCCGGGTCGATGTTGCCCTGCAGCGGGGTCGTCCCGCCGAGCCGGCGGTTCGCCTCGTCCAGCGGCAGCCGGTGGTCGACGCCGATCACGTCGGCGCCGGTGTCCCGCATCGCCACCAGCAGCTCGGAAGTTCCGACACCGAAGTGCACCCGCGGGACCCCGAGGTCGGCCACGCCCGCCAGCACCCGGGCGGAGTGCGGCGCGACGAACTCCGTGTAGTCGGCGAGCGAGAGCCCCCCGGCCCAGGAGTCGAACAGCTGCACCGCCGACGCCCCGGCCAGGATCTGGCCGCGGAGGAAGGCCAGGGTGATGTCCGCCACCCAGGACGCCAGCGCGTGCCAGGTCTCCGGGTCGGCGTGCATCAACGCCTTGGTGCGCAAGTGTTCCCGGCTCGGACCGCCCTCGACGAGATAGCTGGCCAGGGTGAACGGGGCGCCGGCGAAGCCGATCAGCGGCACGCCGCCCAGTTGCTCCACGGTCAGCGCGGCGGCCTGCTCGACCGGGGCGAGTGCTGCGGGGTCGAGATCGGGCAGCGAGGCCACGTCGGCCGCCGTCCGCACCGGCGCGGCCACCACGGGGCCGGTCCCGGGCACGATGTCGACGTCGATCCCGGCCAGCTTCAGCGGGACCACGATGTCGCTGAACAGCACCGCGCCGTCGACCCCGTGCCGGCGGATCGGCTGCAGGGTGATCTCCGACGCCAGCTCGGGGCGGAGGCAGGAGTCCAGCATGGCGACCCCGGCACGCACCGCGCGGTACTCCGGCAACGACCGTCCGGCCTGCCGCATGAACCACACCGGCGGCGTCGACGGACGGTCCCCGCGCATCGCCCGGACCAGCGGCGCGGACGCCGTCCGCCCGTCGACGAGCGGGTGGGTGGCAGGCAGGCCCCCCGCGTCGGGGCCGGCGTCGCCGCCGCCGGTCGCGGCGGTGACGGGGGCGGAGAGCGGGGGAGGTGGTGTTCCGGGCATGGTGCTGCCATCGTCCCAGACCCCGGCCGGTGACCTGCCCGGACCGGCCCCCGGACCCTCCCGGGTCGACACGGTTAGGCTGCCCTAAGTGGGTTCTTGCAGGTCAGAGGCGTTACCATCGTTGACATGCTCATGGTTCTCGGTGCCAGCCACCATGACCTGGAGCTCTCCGAACTGGACCGGCTCTCCGCCCGGAGCGCGCAGCTGCGATCCGGCATCGCCGAGCTCGTCGGGTCCGACGACTCGCCCGTCGCGGGCGGTGTGGTGATCGCCACCTGCAACCGGCTGGAGATCTATCTCGACACCGCCCGGTTCCACGACGCGATCGACGCGGTCACCGCCCTGGTCGCCGACGTGGCCGGGCTCGATCCCGCCGACGCCGCCTCCTCGTTGAAGGTCCGGGTCGGTGCGCCGGTCGCGGCCCACCTCTTCACCGTCGCCGCCGGGCTGGACTCGATGGTCGTCGGGGAGGCGGAGATCTCCGGGCAGGTGTCCCGGGCGCTGGCCGAGTCGCAGGCCGCCGGCGCCGCCACCACCGTTCTCAACTCGCTGTTCCAGAAGGCCTCCCGCACGGCCAAGAAGGTCGCCTCCGCGACCTCGCTCGGCGGTGCCGGCCGGTCCGTCGCCTCCGTCGCGCTGGACCTGGCCCTGGCCGACGGATCGGTGCCGGCATCCGCACTGATCGTCGGCACCGGCGCCTACGCCCGGGTGGTCGCCACCGCGCTGCGGGCCCGCGGCTGCGCCGAGTTCCTGGTGCACTCGCCGAGCGGCCGCGCCGAGGCCTTCGCCGCGACCCACCACGCCACCGCGATCGACGCCGACGGCCTGGTCAAGGCGGTCGCGACCGTCGACCTGGTGATCGGCTGCAGCGGGACCGGTCGCCGCAGCCTGTCCGACGAGGTGGTGGCCGAGGCCGTCGCGCTGCGCGAGAGCCGGCTCCGCGTCCTGGATCTCGCGCTGCACTCGGATCTCGGTCCGGGGGTCCGCGGGATGGACGGCGTCGACGTCACCGACCTGCACACCGTGGCCGAAGGGGTGGCGCCGGAGCACCACGACACCGTGGTCGCCGCGCAGGACATCGTCATCGACGCGGTCGCCCGCTTCGAGGAGGACCAAGCGGTCCGCACACTGGACCCGGCCGTCGTCGCGCTGCGCGAGCACGTCTCGTCCGCCGTGCAGAAGGAGATGGGCCGGTTCCGGTCGAAGTACGGGGACCTGTCCGACGACCTGGCCGCCGATGTCGAGCTGGCCATGCACCGGGTGACCCAGTCACTGCTGCACACGCCGACCCTGCGGGCCCGCGAGCTGGCCCGCACCGGCAGCGGCCAGGACTACGTGCAGGCGCTGCACACCCTCTTCGGGATCCGGCTGCCAGACGGGTCCGACCAGCACAGCTGACCGCCCGGGCGTCATCGGGCCCATGGTTGCGGCACCGGACAACTGAGCGGCACCGAACAACACAGCGGCACCGGACAACGTAGAGGCACCGGACAACGCAGCGGGCCCGGTCGGAGAACTCCGACCGGGCCCGCTCTTTCGTTTCTCAGACTTCGTGTGTCAGCCGCGCATCACGCCAGGCCGGTGGCCTCGAACGCGTCCAGGGTCGGCTTGATGGTGGCGGTCGGGCCGACCTTGTCGGCGATCGCGTCCAGGGTCTTCAGTCCGTCGCCGGTGTTGAAGATGACGGTCTCGGCATCGGGGTCCAGCTTGCCGGTGGCCAGCAGCTTGCGGAGCACGGCCACCGTGACGCCACCGGCGGTCTCGGCGAAGATGCCCTCGGTCCGGGCGAGCAGCTGGATGCCCTCGACGACCTCCTCGTCAGTGACGTCCTCGACGGCACCGCCGGTCCGGTTCACCACGTCCAGGACGTAGGGGCCGTCGGCCGGGTTGCCGATCGCCAGCGACTTCGCGATGGTGTCCGGCCGGACCGGCTGCACGAAGTCCTGGCCGGCCTTGTACGCCTGCGAGACCGGCGAGCAGCCGGTGGCCTGGGCGCCGAAGATCTTGTACGGGGTGTCGTCGACCAGGCCGAGGGCGGCGAGCTCGGTGAAACCCTTGTCCACCTTGGTGAGCTGCGACCCGGAGGCGATCGGGATGACGACCTGCTGCGGGATCCGCCAGCCCAGCGATTCGGCCACCTCGTAGGCCAGGGTCTTCGACCCCTCGGCGTAGAACGGCCGGACGTTGACGTTGACGAACGCCCAGTCCTCCTGCTCGGCGGCGATCTGCCCTGCCAGGCGGTTGATGTCGTCGTAGTTGCCGTCGACGGCGATGAGCGTGCCGCCGTACGCGGCGGTGGTCAGGATCTTCTGCTGCTCGAGGTTCGACGGGATGAACACCACCGACCGGATGCCGGCCCGCGCGGCCGCCGCGGCCACGGCGTTCGCCAGGTTGCCGGTGGACGGGCAGGCCAGCACCTTGAAACCGAGCTCGCGGGCGGCGGCCAGCGCCACCGCGACGACGCGGTCCTTGAACGAGTGCGTCGGGTTGCCGGAGTCGTCCTTCACCCACAGGTTGCGCAGACCCAGTTCCCGGCCGAGGTTCTCGGCCTTCACCAGCTTCGTCGCGCCCGGGTTGATGTTCGGCGTCGAGGCCACGTGCGAGGGCACCGGCAGCAGCGGCGCGTAACGCCAGATGTTCTGCGGGCCCGCCTCGATGGCCGCGCGCAGCTCGTCGCCCCGGAGCCGGAACTCGTACGCGACCTCGAGCGGCCCGAAGCACTCGGTACAGGCGTAGCTGGGTCCGAGTTCGACCCGTGCGCCGCACTCGCGACAGGACAGGGCGACGGCGGCACCGAGATCGGTACCGGACAGGACAGCAGTCATGACGAGGCCTCTCTGCTCATCTTCCCCGTTCGTGACGGGACGGAATTGGCACCTTCGGTCGATGGCCTCGCGAGCTGAGCTCGAAGAACGCGATCATCCGACGCGGTTGCCGGGGCTTCAACGGGCCGTATCCCTCTGCCCCTCTGGATGAGGTGTATTCGGTTGTGCGGCTGATCCTACATGGGCACTCGGTGCCGTTGGACTAGTCGGCGCTCGTGGTGGTGTCGAGAGCGGTGGCGATCTGGTCGGTGACGTGCTTCCAGTGCGTGCGCTGCCGGTCGCGGGCGGCGGCGTCGGGGAGGCGCTCCTGGTGGAACCCGATGCCGGTGCGGTCGTCCCGGTCGTCCAGGGTCAGCTGGATCGTCGAGTCCGGTCCGCCGGCGTCCTGCAGGGTCAGCCGGATCCGGTATCCCGGGTGGTAGGAGCGGATCTCGCCGCTTGCGCCGCCGTCCAGCACGAACCCTTCGCCACGATCGGTCGGCAGTGCTCCGTCGACGGGTGTGCCCAGCCACAGGGCCAGGCCGTCCGTCGAGGTGAGGAGCTCCCACACCACCGCTGCCGGGTACGGCACGGTGCTGCGCACCCCGATCTCCCAGCCCGCGTCGCGGGTGAGTCCGGTGGTGTCCGTCGGCGTCTGTCCGAGGCTGTCCATGGTCGTCTCCTTCGCTCGTCGGTGCTGCTTCGATGTAACCGGTATAGTGGTTACATGCACGGTCTGTCAACGATGCGGTCGTCCGACGGGGCGGTCTGGACCTTCGATCCTGGAGCGCTCTCCGCGGAGTTCCTGCTGCTCGGAGGCCCGGACGAGCTGGCGGTGTGGGACACCCTCCGCACTCCGCAGGACCTCGCCGACTGGGCCGGCCGGTGCTCGCTGGCCGTTGCGCCGGTCGCCGTCGACGGCACCGCACTCGCCGGGGCGCGGGCCCTGCGCGATGCGCTGTGGCGGGCCTTCCGGGCGCGCATGGCCGGCGGCCGGATCCCCGACGCGGACCTCGCGACGATCAACGCGGCCGCGGCCGTGCCGCCACTCGCCCCGGTACTGGACGGCGCCGAACGATCGCTCTGGCAGCAGCCGGCCACCGGCGCCCAGGTCGTGGCCGACGTGGCCAGGGACGCCGTCCGGGTGCTCGGCGGGCCGCTGGCCGACCGGATCCGCGAGTGCGCGGCGGACGACTGCGCCCTGGTGTTCGTGGACACCTCCCGGACCGGCGCGCGGCGCTGGTGCTCGATGCAGCGGTGCGGGAACCGGTCCAAGGTCCGGGCCTCCCGGCAGCGCGGTCGCGAGGACAGTGCCTGACGGATCGGGGCTGTCGGCGACGACTGGCAGGATGGCGACGTGCCGACGGCGACCCCCACACCACCGCCCCCGCTCGTCCTGGTGACGGGCGACGAAGGGTTGCTCGTGGACCGTGCGGTCAGCCGGACCATGGCGGCCGCGCGTGCCGTCGATCCCGAGGTCGAGCGCCGCGACGCGACCGGTGCCGGGCTGAGCCCGGCCGAGTTCGCGGACCTGGTGGCGCCCAGCCTGTTCGCCGAGCCACGCGTGGTGATCGTCCGTGGCGCGCACGAGGTCTCGAAGGAGACCGCCGCAGAACTGCTGCGCTACACCACCGATCAGGTGGACGGGGTGGTGCTGCTGGTCCAGCACGCCGGCGGGGCCCGCAACAAGCCGCTCGCCGACGGTCTTCGCAAGGCCGGCGCCGCTGTGCTGACCTGCGAGAAGGTCACCCGTCCCGCGGAGCGGATCGACTTCGTGCGCAACGAGATCCGGTCCGCCGGCGGCACCACGTCCCCGGACGCGGTGGCCGCGCTGGTGGACGCGGTCGGCTCCGACCTGCGCGAGCTCGCCGCCGCCGCTGGCCAGCTGGTCGCCGACACCGGCGGGATGGTCGACGAGGCCGCCGTCCGCCGCTACCACCACGGGCGTGCCGAGGTCTCCGGATTCGCGATCGCGGATCTGGTGATGGCGGGTGACATCCCGGCGGCGCTGGAGGCGCTGCGCTGGGCCCTGGACGTCGGGGTGGCGCACGTGCTGATCGCCGACGCGCTCGCCGACGGCGTGCGGACGGTGGCGAAGGTGGCCGGGGTCCGCAGTGGGAACTCCTACCAGCTCGCCGGTCAGCTGGGCATGCCGCCCTGGAAGATCGACAAGGCCAAAGGTGTGGCCCGTGGCTGGTCCGAGGCGGGGCTCGCCGCCGGTACGGCCGCGGTCGCAGTGGTCAACGCCGAGGTGAAAGGTGCCGCCGCCGACCCGGACTACGCGCTGGAGAAGGCCGTGATCGCGGTCGGCCGGGCGCGTCGGCTGAGCTGACCCTGCCCGCCGGCGGTGGCCGGGTGAGTCACCGGCCCGGCATCGGGTCGGTCATCGATGGTCCCGGCTCTCGACGGTGTCTGCAGGATCGGCGCGACGGACCGGCGCGAACGCAGAAACGGCGCCACCCCCGCGAGGGGATGACGCCGTTCGCGACCGTCGGTGGTCCGGGGCGAATCCGGACCGACCGGGTCAGAGCGCGTTGACCTGCTGGGCCAGCGCCGACTTGCGGTTCGCGGCCTGGTTGGCGTGGATGACGCCCTTCGACACGGCCTTGTCGAGGCTGCGGGAGGCGACCACGAGCTGCGTGGTGGCGGCTTCCTTGTCGCCGGCCTCGATGGCGGTGCGGACGCGCCGGACGGCGGTCTTCAGCGCCGACTTCACGGACTTGTTCCGCAGCCGAGCGGCCTCGTTGGTACGAATACGCTTGATCTGCGACTTGATGTTGGCCACGCCGGATTGCCTTCGTTTCGTCTCGGTGCTGCTGGGATGATGCCCAGGCGGGCACCGCTTCTGTGTTCCAGGTCTGTCCGTGCACTCCTCGGAGCGCACACGGTTGTCCAGAGTACCAGCCGCCCGAAGTGATCCCAAACGCCCTGAACTGCGACGGGACCGGCCACGGCCCGGCCGCTCAGGGACAGGTCAGTGCCTGGGGCGGCGGTGCCCCGCCGGTCTCCAGCGCGGCGATCACCCAGTTCACCACGCCCGGGTCCGCGGGGATGGCGACGTGGTCGGTGACCAGCCCGGGGCACTGGTCCTCGGCAACGATCGACACCACCCGGTCCGCCGGGCCCTCGGGCACCTGGGAAGCGGTCGGCGTCACCGCCGTGTCGGCGGAACTGGACACCACCGCGTACCGCACGGCGCCGTCCAGATCGCCGCCGGCATCGAGCCGCTGCAGTAACTCCGACCCGGCCACCTGGTCGGCGCACGCCGCACAGACCGGGGCCAGCGCCTGCACCTCCGGAGCGGTGGTGCCGTGGAAGGTCGGGGCGATGAGCACGGCCACGCGGACCAGGTCTGCGAGCCCGTTGTCGCGCAGCATCGTGCGGACGATCAGCCCACCCTGCGAATAGCCGACCAGGTCCAGCCGGGCGGACCCGGTCGACTCCAGCACCTGCCGGGCCGCCGCCGCGACCTCGGTCGCCGACGACCCGACGGCATCGGTGCCCTGGTTGCCGTAGTCGACCGCGTAGACGCAGCGCCCGGTCTCCACCAGGGGATAGGCCAGACCGCCGTAGTTCGACGATGCGGTGGAGAAGGTGCCGTGGATCAGCAGCACCGGCGGGACGTCGGCGGTGGGCACGCAGTCCGCGTCGTTGACCCCGTCCAGCCCGACGTCGGGCAGCGGCCACCCCGGTGGCGCGACGGAACTGCCGGAGCCGGCGGCACCCCCTGGATCGGCCGAACCGACGGGGCCATCGGTCGACCCGGGGTCGGTCGGCTCCGATTCGGAAGAACCTGGATCGCCGGGTACCGGTTGCTCGTCCGTGGTCGGGGTTCCGGTGCGCGGGTCGACACCCGGGACGGATCCGCCGGTCGGAGCGGCGCCGGCCGACGGACGTGCTGCGCCTGCGATCGCCGTGCCGGCGGTGGTGGTGCCGCACGCGGCGAGCGCCCCGCCGAGCAGGACGCCGAGGACCGCGGCGACGATCCGGGAACGCAGGTGGCGTGGCGCCGTCGGATCCATGGCGGTCATCGTGCCTGCCCGGCGCCGTTCCCGCGCCAGATTCGTCCGGAGCCAGTGGTCCGCGACGGAACGGGACGACGTCCCGCCACGCGGATCGAAAGCGCGTCGCGGATCAGCAGGGGGCCGGACCACGACGCAGGCAGGATGGACCGGTGAACCTCACCTCGAGAGTCCGACCGACCACGGCGCTGCTGATCGGGATCTTCACCGTCTCCGGCACCTTGCACTTCCTTCGCCCTGGCCCGTTCGTCGCGATCGTGCCGAAGCGGCTGCCGGCCAAGAAGGAACTGGTGCTGGTGTCCGGGGGTGTCGAGCTCGTGTGCGCGGGCCTGCTCGCGGTGCCGCGCACCAGGCCCGCCGGTGGTGTGCTGTCCGCCGGCCTGCTGGCCGGGGTGTTCCCGGCGAACGTCTCCATGGCGCTGCGATCCAAGCGGAAGCCCGCCTGGTACCGGGTCGCTGTCTGGGCCCGGCTGCCGCTGCAGATCCCGCTGATCGCCTGGGCGCTGCGCGCTGGAAGGGGAGCCTGAGCTCAGCGGACCTTGCGCAGCACCGCCACGAGAGCAGGCCCGTCCACTGCAGCGGCGGCCCGCGGTGGGAGCCGGTCCAGGTAGCCCTCGACCAGGATCTCCGCGATCGCCGGCCAGTCGACGTCGACGTCCAACCAGGCGCCCACCCAGCCGCTCGGGCCGACGTAGGCCGGCCGGTAGTAGCGGTCCGGGTCCTCCTCGATCCAGGTCTGCTGGGCGCCGGGCGCTCCCTTCGCCCAGAGCTCGGTCCGGCCCGAGGCGTGGTGATCGTGCATCGTCGATGCGTAGGACTTCCCGCGCACCTGGTAGGTCGGCGACCCGTGGGACTGCTTGACGGTGGTGTCCGGCAGCCGCAGGCACCAGCGGTGCACCTTGCGGAGCGCGGCGGGTTGCCGCCCCAGGTAGGTCACGACATCCTGCGGAACCCCGGCATCGACCATGACGCCGATCCTCGCCGGATCAGTCGCCGCTGACCAGCCCCTCGCGCGTCGCCTCGTCCCAGCGGTAGACCGAGGTGCCGCCGATCCACACCTGCAGCGCCCGCTGCATCACGTCCAGCGGATCGCCCGACCACAGCACCAGGTCCGCGTCCTTACCGACCGCCAGCGAACCCACCCGGTCCGCGACTCCCATCACCGTGGCCGGGTTGATGGTGATCGACCGGAGCGCCGTTACCGGGTCCAGGCCCTCCTTGACCGCCAGCGTCGCCTGGTGGACGAGGAAGTGGATGGGCACCACCGGGTGGTCGGTGATGATCGAGATCTCCACGCCCGCGGCGGCCAGCCGGCCCGGGTTGGCCAGCGACCGGTTGCGCAGCTCGACCTTCGACCGGCTGGTGAACAGCGGGCCGATCAGCACCGGGATGCCCTTGCCGGCGATGACGTCGGCCAGCAGGTGAGCCTCGGTCCCGTGGTCGATGACCAGGGTGTAGCCGAACTCGTCCGCGATGCGGAGTGCGGTGGCGATGTCGTCGGCCCGGTGCGAGTGCTGGCGCCACGGCAGTTCACCGGACAGCACCGCGGCCAGTGCCTCCAGCTTCAGATCACGGTCCGGCGTCTTCGCCTCCGGGTCGGCGGCGGCCCGGTCCAGGGCGTCCTGGTAGGTCCGCGCCTCGACGAAGGCCTTGCGCAGCACGGCCGCGGTGCCGAGCCGGGTCGAAGGGGTCTGCTTCCGGTCGCCGTAGACCCGCTTCGGGTTCTCGCCGAGTGCCGACTTCAGGCCGGAGGGGGAGAGCAGCACCATCTCGTCGACGGTCCGGCCGTGGGTGTGCACCGCGACGGTCAGCCCGCCGATGGGGTTGCCCGATCCCGGGTTGATGTTCACCGTGGTCACGCCTCCGGCCAGTGCGTCCCGGAAACCGATGTCGGCCGGGTTGATCGCGTCCAGCGCCCGGACGTGGGCGGTCACCGGGTCGGTCATCTCGTTGGTGTCCTCGCCGGCCCAGCCCTCGCCCTCCTCGTGCAGGCCCAGGTGGGTATGGGCGTCGACGAAGCCGGGCAGCAGCCAGCGGCCGCCGGCCTCGACCACCTCGGCGCCGTCCGGAACGGCCACGTCCGGACCGAGCGCGGTGATCCGGCCGTCCTGCACCAGCACGGTGCCGTCGAACGGCTCGCCCTCGATCGGCACCACATGTGCCCCGACCACCGCCGTGACCGAC
Organism: Nakamurella alba; assembly: GCF_009707545.1. NCBI lineage: Bacteria > Bacillati > Actinomycetota > Actinomycetes > Nakamurellales > Nakamurellaceae > Nakamurella > Nakamurella alba. The sequence goes on from NZ_WLYK01000001.1 coordinate 974,449, forward strand.
TGTCCGCTCATCCCGATCCGCTCCTCGCCGTCGTCCCTGTCCTGCACCTGCCGCGCGCCGCCGCCGCGTCCGGAGTCCTTCCGGGCGTCGCGTTCGCCGGGTCGAGCCTGGCACTGCCGGCCCCCGGCGCGCACCCCGGGGTGACCGGCGCGGGGATGTTCCGGACATCGGCCGGACAACCTCGCATCCCTCCGCGGAATGGCGGGGAAATTGTTGTGATACGCCACCGCGGAATCGTCACGGCGATACTTTCGGTGCGCCTCCGGAGGGCAGGAACATCAGCTGAGGAATGCGAGATCCGGGATGCCGTGCCATTGCGGTATCCATCACCTTTCAAGGACGGGGAAAACGCATGAAGATCCGATTGACGTTCGTCGCGCCGCTGTTGGCGGCCGGCGCCCTGGCGCTCGGGACCGGGGTCACCATGGCCCAGGCTGCGCCGACCGCGCCCACTGCCGCGCCACTGGCGGCGGCACCGGCGCCGGCGATGCCGACCGACGACGGTGGTGGTGGCGGTCAGACCGCTGCCGAGCAGAAGATCAACGCCGTGATCGCCGCAGCGAGATCGCAGACAGGACAGGGACTCACGTACTCCTGGGGAGCCGGTGGCAAGAACGGCCCGAGCTACGGCGTGTGCTGCAGCCCGAGCGGCTACGACGACCGGCAGCGATACGGCTTCGACTGCTCGGGGCTGACCCAGTACGCGTTCTGGCAGGGCGCCGGGATCAACATCGGGACGTACACCGGTGAGCAGGTGACCAAGGGCCGCAAGGTCCCGTGGTCGGAACGCAAGCGCGGTGACCTGATCTTCTGGTACAGCGGGAGTTCCACCACCCATGTCGCCATTTACATCGGGAACGGCAAGATCATCGAGGCCGCCCCGCCGCGGAACAACACCAGCGTGCACGTGACCTCGGTCTACGGCTCGCATTCCGAGGTGGTCCGGATCATCGGCTGATCCGCGCCGCTGCGCGGCCGTCGGCGACCCGGGCACACCGGGGCGCCGGCGGCCGTCCCGCGGGTGTGCTGTCGCCGGCCCGTCGCGCACGCCCGGACCGGGGCCCGCGTCGTGGGACAATGGTGTGTCCGCGGTCCCGCAGGGGACGGGTGGACCGGCCGCGCACCCGTGCTGCCGATCCCGCGACAGGGCGCCCCGCGTCCGAGATGCCCACGAGAGACAGGCAGTGACCCAGGCAAGCCGAGCGCACCAGACGTTCACCCCGCCGGAGCTGATCCGGAACTTCTGCATCATCGCCCACATCGACCACGGGAAATCCACCCTGGCCGATCGGATGCTGCAGCTCACCGGGGTCGTCGACAGCCGCTCGATGCGGGCGCAGTACCTGGACCGGATGGACATCGAGCGGGAGCGCGGCATCACCATCAAGGCGCAGAACGTGCGCCTGCCGTGGACCCCGACCACCGGCCCCGCCGCCGGTCAGGACCACATCCTGCACCTGATCGACACCCCCGGGCACGTGGACTTCACCTACGAGGTGTCCCGGTCGCTGGCCGCCTGCGAGGGCGCCGTGCTGCTGGTCGACGCCGCGCAGGGCATCGAGGCGCAGACCCTGGCCAACCTGTACCTGGCGCTGGAGAACGACCTCACGGTCATCCCGGTGCTGAACAAGATCGACCTGCCGGCGGCCCAGCCGGAGCGGTACGCCGAGGAGATCGCGCACATCCTGGGTGGCTCGCCGGACGACGTGCTGCGGGTGTCCGGCAAGACCGGGATGGGCGTCACCGAACTGCTGGACAAGGTGGTCGCGGAGATCCCGCCGCCGGTCGGCGACCCGGACGCCCCGGCCCGGGCGATGATCTTCGACTCCGTCTACGACATCTACCGCGGCGTCATCACCTACATCAGGGTCATCGACGGGAAGATCACCCCGCGCGAGCGCATCCAGATGATGTCCACGAAGGCGACCCACGAACTGCTCGAGGTCGGCGTCATCTCGCCGGAACCGATCCCCACCAAGGGCCTGGGCGTCGGTGAGGTGGGCTACCTGATCACCGGGGTGAAGGACGTCCGCCAGTCGAAGGTCGGCGACACCATCACCTCCGCGGTGAAGGGCGCCACCGAGGCGCTCGGCGGCTACCGGGACCCGCGGCCGATGGTCTACTCCGGCCTCTACCCGCTGGACGGGTCGGACTACCCACTGCTCCGCGACGCGCTGGACAAGCTGCGGCTCAACGACGCGGCGCTGACCTACGAGCCGGAGTCCTCCGCGGCCCTCGGTTTCGGTTACCGCTGCGGCTATCTCGGTCTGCTGCACCTGGAGATCACCCGGGACCGGTTGGAGCGGGAGTTCGGGCTGGATCTGATCTCCACCGCCCCGAACGTGATCTACCAGGTCACCATGGAGGACCGGTCCGAGATCACCGTGACCAACCCGAGTGACTGGCCGGCGGGCAAGATCTCGTCGATCGTCGAGCCGATGGTCAAGTGCACGATCATCACGCCGAGCGAGTACATCGGCACCATCATGGAGCTGTGCCAGAGCCGCCGCGGCACCCTCGGCGGGATGGACTACCTGTCCGAGACCCGCGTCGAGATGCGCTACACCATGCCGCTCGCCGAGATCATCTTCGACTTCTTCGACGCCCTGAAGTCCCGCACCCGTGGCTATGCGTCGCTGGACTACGAGGAGATCGGAATGGCGGAGGCCGACCTGGTCAAGGTCGACATCCTGCTGCAGGGCGAGGCCGTCGACGCCTTCTCGGCGATCGTGCACCGCGACTCCGCGTACGGCTACGGCACGTCGATGACGAACAAGCTGCGGGAGCTGATCCCGCGCCAGCAGTTCGAGGTGCCGATCCAGGCCGCGGTCGGCTCCCGGGTGATCGCCCGGGAGACCATCCGGGCCATGCGCAAGGACGTGCTCGCCAAGTGCTACGGCGGCGACATCACGCGTAAGCGCAAGCTTCTCGAGAAGCAGAAGGAGGGCAAGAAGCGGATGAAGATGGTCGGCCGGGTCGAGGTCCCGCAGGAGGCCTTCATCGCCGCGCTCTCCACCGACGCGCCCTCGAACAAGGAAGCGGCCAAGAAGTAGCGGCATCCGGGGGTGGGCCTTTCCCCACCCTCGGAACAGCGGCCCAGGGTCCTCGCCCACCTCCTGCCACAGCGGGAGGGTGACTGCATGGCCACCACCTTCATCACCGGGACGACCACCTTCGCGGACCCGACCTTCGCGGACCCGACCGGCTACGGCCACGGCGCCGGTCCGTCGTCGCCGGTCCCCGGGCGCGTCCGGCGGCACAGCCCGGCCGGTGCGCTCGGCGACCTGGTGTACTGCCTGGTCGGGCTGGCCCCGGCGATCTTCTTCTTCGTCGTCCCGGTCACCCTGCTCGCGGTGGGCATCGGCACCGCGGTGATCTACGTCGGCCTCCCGGTGCTGGCCGCCGGCCTGCTGGTGGCCAGGGCGGGTGGGCTCGCGCAACTCGCGCTGGGCCGGTCGCTGCTCGGCCTGCCGCTGTCCGGTCCGGCGCCGATCGTCCGGCGCGGCACCGGGCCGATCGGCCGGCTGACGGGCGTGCTCGCCGACCCCGGCTGCTGGAAAGCGTTTCTCTACCACTGCTTCTCGATCGCCTTCGCGCCGCTGCGTTTCGGTGTCGCGATCGGCCTGTACGCCTACGGGGTGGGCGCCGTGACCTACCCGTTCTGGCGCGGGTGGCTGCCCGAGCAGGTCGCCGACGACGGTTCCGTGCACCGCGCCGCCCAGTGGGGTCACGACTTCTACCTCGACACGGTGCCGCGGATGGCGCTGCTGATGGCGATCGGGATCGGCGTGCTGTGGATCGCACCCCGGGTGGTACGGGCCCTGGTGACCGTCGACCGGCTGCTGATCACCGGCCTGCTGGCCGGCCCCGGACGCTCCTGACGCACCCGCGGACTGCTCGGTCGAACCGGTTAGGGTGGGCTCATGTCCGTGGTGAAGATCAACGCGATCGAGGTCCCCGAGGGCGCCGGCCCCGAATTGGAGAAGCGGTTCGCCGCCCGTCTGGGCGCGGTCGACAATGCCCCCGGGTTCGAGGAGTTCTGCCTGCTGCGCCCGACGGCGGGGGAGAGCCGGTACTTCGTGTACACCCGGTGGGCGACCGAGGAGGACTTCCAGGCCTGGTCGAACGGCAGCGCCCGGGAGGCGCACGCCGGGGAGCGGGCGCGTCCCGTCGCCACCGGTTCGGCGCTGCTGGAGTTCGAGGTCGTCAGCCGCTCCGGCAAGGGCTGACGACCCCGGGCCGGAGTCGGAACGGAGCAGGGCAGGTCGGTTCCTCACCTACCCTGGAGGGGTGAGCTTCTCCGATCTGTGGTCCGGCGTGAAGTCCGCGGTCGACTCCGCCGAGTCCTGGATCGCCGGGCAGTCCTTCTGGGTGCAGGTGCCGATCGTGCTCGGCGTGCTGATCCCGCTGCTGTTCCTGGTGGCCGGTCTCGTCGACCGGCTGGTGGAGAAGATCCTCTGGCCGCACACCCGCCGGGAGGCGCGGCTGGCCGCCACCCACCCGTCGCTGCGCCGCGCCGCCGAGGTGCCGGTGACCGGGACGCCGGAGGAACAGGTCGGCCGGTCCGCATGAGCAAGCCGCTGCCGCAGGTCACCCGTCGCTGGATGAGCATCGCCCTGGTGGCGATGGTCGCCGTCGCCCTGATCGTCGCGCTCTGGCGCTGAGCGATGCCGTCCACCCTGCCCGAGGGGGAACCGGTCCCGCCGGACGGTTCGCTGCCCGACCAGGCCTACGCCGGCGCGGGGGGCCGCACCTTGTCCTTCTACCTGCACGTCCCGTTCTGCGCGACGCGGTGCGGGTACTGCGATTTCAACACCTACACGGCGGGCGAGCTCGGCAGCAGCTCCTCGCCGCAGTCCTGGTACACCGCGGCGCTGGCCGAGATCGAGCTGGCGGCGAAGGTTCTCGGGCCGGACCGGCCGGTGTCGACGGTCTTCGTCGGCGGTGGCACACCGTCGCTGGTCGGCGCGGACATGCTGGGCGGACTGCTCGCTGCGGTGCGCGAGAGATTCGGTCTGACATCGGATGTCGAGGTCACCACCGAGGCGAACCCGGAGTCCACGGATCCGGGGCTGCTGGACGGCCTGCTCGCCGCCGGCTACACCCGGCTGTCGCTGGGTATGCAGTCCACCGCGCCCGGCGTGCTGGCGGTGCTGGACAGGAAGCACACCCCGGGCCGAGCACTGCAGGTCGTGGCGCAGGCCCGGTCGGCCGGCTTCCGGCACGTGAACCTGGATCTCATCTACGGCGCCCCCGGCGAGACCGACACCCAGTTCGCCGAGTCACTGGCCGCGGCGACCGGGTCCGGCGCCGACCACGTGTCCGCCTACTCGCTGATCGTCGAGCCGGGCACCCGGATGGCGCGGCAGGTGCGCTCCGGGCAGTACGCCGAGACCACCGACGAGGTGCTGGCGGACCGCTACCTGATGGCCGAGAAGGCCATGACGGCAGCGGGTCTGCACTGGTACGAGGTGTCGAACTGGGCCGCGGACGACCCGGCGCGGTGCCGGCACAACCTGGCCTACTGGCGGGGCGGCGACTGGTGGGGGATCGGGCCGGGCGCGCACTCCCATGTCGGCGGGGTCCGCTGGTGGAACGTCAAGCACCCGCACGCGTACGCCACCGCGCTCGCGGCCGGACGTTCGCCGGCGCACTCGCGCGAGGTGCTCGACGACGCGGCCCGCCGGACCGAGGACATCCTGCTCCGGCTGCGGCTGGCCGAGGGGCTGCCGCTGGACGTGCTGGACGACGCCGGCCGCGCCGAGGCCGCGACGGCGGTGACCGAGGGACTGCTGGAGCCGGACGCGCTCGCCGCCGGCCGGGCGGTGCTGACGCTGCGCGGGCGGCTGCTGGCCGACGGCCTGGCCGTGCGGCTGATGCCCTGACGGGCTTGCTGTTCTGCAGCCGCGTTCAGGTGCCCAGGCCGCGCAGGTGCTCGAGATCCAGCACCCGGACGTGGATCACGGTGCGCTGCTGGAGAGCGGCGCGCAGCGCACGGTGCAGGCCGTCCTCCAGGTAGACGTCGCCGTTCCAGGCGACCGCGTGCGGGAAGAGGTCCCCGTAGAAGGTGGAGTCCTCGTCGAGCAGGGTGTCCAGCCGGAGTTCGCGCTTGGTGGTGACCAGTTCGTCCAACCGGATCTGCCGGGGCGGGATCCGTGCCCAGTCCCGCATGGACAGTCCGTGGTCGGGGTAGGGACGCCCCGCGCGCACGTCCTTGAAGATCATCGCGAAGGCCCTCCGGTCGCTCGTGCCACCACAGGGTAGCGGAGCGCGACGACCGGAAAAGGTGACGCCGGGAACGGATCCGGCACTCCGGGTCAGCGGGCGGCGCTGTCGGCCACCGATCCGATGTCGTCGGTGAGCTGCCGCCACAAGGCCTCCGGCAGCTCGTGACCCATGCCGGCCACCTCCACGTAGCGGGACCCGGGGATCGCCGCAGCGGTCGCCCGGCCACCTGAGACGTCGATCAACGGATCGGCGGCGCCGTGCACCACCAGGGTCGGGATGCGCAGCCGGGACAGTGCGGCGGTGCGGTCCGGGGCGGTGATCACGGCACAGAGCTGCCGGCTGACGCCGACCGGGTCGTAGCCCCGTCGGTACGCCCAGGCCGCGGAGGCGCGCACCAGCTCCTCGTCGAACGGGAACCCGCCACCGCTCAGCGCCCGCTGCATGCCGACGGCCTGCTCGATCCGCTCCTGCTCGGTCCGGACCTGCTTCTGCAGCAGGGTGCGCAGGACCAGCCGGGGCGTCGCACCACCGACGCCCCGGGCTCCCGAGGTCGAGCACAGCGAGGTCAGGCTGCGCACCAGGTCCGGCCGCAGCGCCGCGACCGACTGGGAGATCATCCCGCCCATCGAGATCCCCACGACGTCGACGCCGCCCGGCGCGAGCCTCTCGACCAGGGCGATCGCGTCCCGCGCCATGTCGCTGATCCGGTAGGCCGGCGCCGCCCCGGCGAACACCCGCAGCGGGGATCCGGGGAGCCCGTCGAGATGCGTCGACCGGCCGATGTCGCGGTTGTCGAACCGGATCACCCGCCGACCCTGGTCGACGAGCATCCGGCAGAACTTCTCCGGCCACGCCACCATCTGGCTGCCCAGGCCCATCACCAGCAGCATCGGCGGGCCGTCCTCCGGACCCATCACCTGGTAGTTCAACCGGACCGGGCCGATGTCGAGCAGCTGCTCGTCGAGGGTGATGGACACGCACTCAACTTAGTTCCCGCTGGTCACCGGTGTGCAGGGAGGTCAACCGACCGGGTGGCGCACGCCGAACGGCGCGGGCGCCACGGACCCGGTCCCGGGCGACCTACACTTGGCAGACGGAGGTCGTGAGTGCCAATCGGTGCCCGGCCGGATGGAGCAGCGGAGCGCGACGGCGAGAACACAGGGAGGTGGGGACGATGTCGGCGGAGGACCGGCGGTTCGAGGTGCTGCGCGCCATCGTGGCCGACTACGTCGCCACCCACGAGCCCGTGGGATCGAAGGCGCTGGTGGAGCGGCACAGCCTCGGCGTCTCGCCGGCGACCATCCGCAACGACATGGCCGTGCTGGAGGACGAGGGCTACATCGCGCAGCCGCACACCTCCGCCGGCCGCATCCCCACCGACAAGGGCTACCGCCTGTTCGTCGACCGGCTGTCCCAGGTCAAGCCGATGAGCCCCGGCGAGCGCCGGGCGATCCAGTCCTTCCTGGCCGAGAGCGTCGACCTGGACGACGTGCTGCGCCGTTCGGTCCGGCTGCTGGCCCAGCTCACCCGCCAGGTCGCGGTCGTGCAGTACCCGACGCTGACCCGCTCGGTGGTGCGGCACGTCGAGGTGGTCGCGCTCGGGCCGACCCGACTGCTCCTGGTGGTCATCGCCGACACCGGCCGGGTGGAGCAGCGGATCGCGGAGACCGGCGAACCGGTCACCGACGAACTGGTCGGCGGCCTGCGCACCCTGCTCGCCGCGAACGTCACCGGCCGGCACTTCTCGGAGGCATCCGGCGCGCTCCGCGGCCTGGCCGACCTGGCGCCGCCGGAGCTCCGGCCGACCGTCACCGCGGTCACCGGGGTGCTGCTGGACGCGCTGGTGGAGCACCCGGGCGAGCGTCTGGTGCTGTCCGGGACCTCGCACGTGACCGGGGCCTGGGCCGACCAGCCCGATTCGCTGCGCGGGGTGCTGGAGGCGCTGGACGAGCAGGTCACGCTGCTCAAGCTGCTGGCCGTGCTGGAGGCCCCGGACGCGGTGATGGTGTCCATCGGTCGGGAGCACGACGACATCAACCTGTCCACGTCGGCGCTGGTCTCGGCCGGCTACGGCAGCAACAACCTGGTGATGGGCGGCCTGGCCGTCGTGGGACCGACCAGGATGGACTACCCCGGCACGATGGCCGCGGTGCGGGCGGTCGCCCGCTACGTCGGCGAGATCGTGTCCGGCGGCTGACCGGGCCGGACACGACGGACGGCCCCGGGCGCGCGACGCACCCGGCCGGGCACGAACCACAAGCGGACGAACGACAAGCGGAGTTGATCAGGTGGCACGGGACTACTACGGCCTGCTCGGGGTGGCGAAGAACGCCGGACCGGACGAGATCAAGCGGGCGTACCGCAAGCTGGCGCGCGAGCTGCACCCGGACGTCAACCCGGACCCGGCCGCGCAGCAGCGGTTCAAGGACGTCACGGCGGCCTACGAGGTGCTGTCCGACCCGGCCAAGCGGCAGGTCGTCGACCTCGGTGGCGATCCGCTCGCACCCGGCGGTGGCGGTGGTGGCGGCGGGGATCCGTTCGGCGGAGCCGGTGTCGGACTCGGCGACATCATGGACGCGTTCTTCGGCGGCGGCGGGATGCGCTCCCGCGGGCCGCGCTCCCGGGTCCGGCCCGGCGACGACGCGCTGATCCCGGTCGAGCTGACCCTCGAGGAGTGCGCGACCGGCGTCGCCAAGGACATCCTGGTCGACACCGCGACGCTGTGCAGCGTCTGCCACGGTTCCGGCTGTGCGGAGGGCACCAGCCCGGTCACCTGCGACACCTGCAAGGGGGCCGGCGAGATCCAGCAGATCCAGCGGTCGCTGCTCGGCCAGGTCGTCACCTCCCGCCCCTGCCCGGTCTGCCGCGGCTACGGCGAGGTCATCCCGGAGCCGTGCCGGCAGTGCGGCGGCGACGGTCGGGTGCGGTCCCGCCGCACCGTCCGGGCGAACATCCCGGCCGGTGTCGGCGACGGCATCCGGGTGCGGCTGGCCGGCCAGGGCGAGGTCGGTCCCGGCGGCGGCGCCCCGGGTGACCTCTACGTCGAGGTGCGCGAGCTTGCCCACGACCGGTTCACCCGGGAGGGCATCGACCTGCACTGCACCGTCCAGGTGCCGATGACCGCGGCCGCCCTGGGGACGTCGATGTCGCTGGAGACCCTGCAGTCCGTCGAGGATCTGGACATCCAGCCCGGCACCCAGTCCGGCACCGTCATCTCCCTGCGGAGCCAGGGCATGCCGCGGCTGCGCGGCAGCGGCACCGGCAACCTGCACGTGCACATCGAGGTCGTCACCCCGACCAAGGTGGAGGGCAGGCAGGCCGAGCTGCTGCGCGAGCTGGCGACCCTGCGCGGCGAGGAGCAGCCGGAGCTGTCCGCCCGGGCGCACGGCGGCATCTTCTCCCGCATCCGGGATTCGCTCGCGGGTCGGTGACGATCCTGCATCCCGATCCGAGCACGTCCGGTGCCGCAGCGGCTCCGTCGCAGCTGTTCCCGGGCGTGCCGTTCTTCCTGGCCGACCCGTTGCCGGCACCCGGCCCGGGACACCTCGGCGGTGCCGAGGGCCGGCACGCGGCGACCGTCCGCCGGATGCGGGCCGGTGAACGTCTGGTGCTGACCGACGGCCGTGGCACTTGGGCGGCGGCCGAGGTGCGCGGTGTCTCCGGTCAGGGCGTCGACCTGCTGGTCGGCGCGCACCGCACGACGGCGGCACCGACCGTCCGGGTCACCCTGGTGCAGGCCCTGCCGAAGGGCGAGAGATCCGACCTGGTCGTCGATCTCGCGACCGAGGCGGGCGTCGACGCGCTGGTGCCGTGGGCGGCGCAACGCTGTGTCGCGCGGTGGGTCGGCGACAAGGCCGTCAAGGGTGCGGAGAAGTGGCGCACGGTGGCGCGGGAGGCCGCGAAGCAGTCCCGGCGGACCTTCGTGCCGACCGTCGCCGCACCGGTGGGGTCCGCAGCGGTGGCCGAGCTGATCCGCGCCGCGGACCTGGCCCTGGTGCTGCACGAGGCGGCGACCCACTCGTTGCCCGCGGTGGAGCTGCCCGCGGCCGGCGAGCTGGTGTTGATCGTCGGCCCGGAGGGCGGGATCTCGCCGGAGGAACTCGAGCTGTTCACCGCCGAGGGTGCGGTGGCGACCCGGCTGGGACCGGAGGTGCTGCGCACCTCGACCGCGGCCGCCGTGGCGCTGGGCGCCCTCGGCGCACTGACCGACCGCTGGGGGAGCACCTCGTGACCGTCACCGGATTGCAGGTGGGGGAGTTCCGCTACGGCCACCACCCCAGCCAGTTCGCCCGGATCTACCTGCCGCCGGGCAACTTCCTGCCTGTCGCAGTGGTGGTGCACGGCGGGTTCTGGCGCACGAAGCACGGCATCGAGCTGGCCGATCCGCTCGCCGAGGACCTGACGGCCTACGGCGTGGCCGCGGTCGCGGTCGAGTACCGGCGGGTCGGCGCCGGCGGCGGCTGGCCCACCACGATGGCCGACGTGGCTCGGGCGGTCGACCAGATCGGCACCGTGGGACAGGATCTCGCCCAGGGTCGGCTCCGGCTGGACCGGGTGGCGGCGGTCGGTCATTCGGCCGGTGGTCAGCTCGCCACCTGGCTGACCCACCGCCGGACCCTGCGGGCCGGCACTGCGGGCAGCATCGACAACACCACCCCGTGGATCCCGTTGCGGGGAGCGGTGTCCCAGGCCGGGGTGCTCGACCTGAAGCTGGCCTCCGCCCAGCATCTCGGCGACGGCGCGGTCGACGACCTGATGGACGGCTCCGGCGGTTCGGTACCGCAGCGTTACCACCACTCGTCCCCGATCGCCCACGTCGGCGACGGGGCCAGGGTGGTGTGCGTGCACGGCGAGGACGACGACGTGGTGCCGATCGAGCAGTCGCGCCGCTACGTCGATGCCGCGGTCGCCGCCGGTGACCCGGCCCGGCTGGTGGCACTGTCCGGGGTGAGCCACATGGATCTGGTGGACCCCGGCCACATCGGCTGGCAGGTCAGCCGGGACTCGCTGCTGCAGCTCATCTGAAAGCTGCTGTGTCGGTGAGCCGGGCCGGGGCGATGCGTGCGGCGCCGGTGGTACGCAGCACCAGGTAGAGCAGCAGGCCGAGCGGCGACAGCACGATGGTGAACAGCAGCACCGGCGCCATCAGCAGCGGGGACACCCCGCGGCGCCGCGCGTCCCGGTACATCCACGCGCCGATGAGCAGGTCGAAGGCGATGAACTGGGCCCAGATCGCCGCCGCGCCCTTCGCCGTCCCGAGCAGCTCCCGCAGTCCGTCCAGCGAGGGGCTCGACATGACCGCCCAGAAGTCGCCGAAGTGCGGGAGCACGACCGTCGCGTAGATGACCAGCGGCGGCAGCGCGATCCACGGCGACCCGACGATCCGCTCGGTCCAGCGCCAGGTCGGCAGCACGATCATCATCAGCCAGAACGGCACGGCCAGCGGGAATGTCACCGCGAACAGGGTGCCGGTCACGCGGTCACCCGCGTCCGGCCGACCCGCAGCACGGCGGCCGCGGCGACGACCACGCCGATCACCGTGATGCCGAGCGCGGCGAGCGTGAGTCCGTCCGGGCGGACGATCGACTGTCCGCGCAGGGCCTGCCATGTCGTGATGCCAATGACCGCCGACCAGCCGATCGCGGCGACATGCACGAGGCGGCGCCGGGTGTCGGAGGACCGCAGCTGCCGCACCCCGCGCCGGGCGAGCAGTTCGAGCAGGATGAGCACGATCGGGATCAGCTGCAGCGCATGCATTCCCAGGAAGTGCGGGATGCGCAGGTCGCCGGCCACCGTGCTCCAGCCGAGGATCGGCAGGCCGGGGCCGCCGTCCGGTACGCCGACGGTGTGCGCGCCGACGATGTCCATCGGGGCGCCGCCCTCGGCGGCGGCCAGCTGCTGGGCGGTCGGGCTGGTCATCAGGAACCCGAGAGCCATGCCGACCAGCGCGATCAGCGCGCCCCAGCGGATGGCAACGGTGCGGGCGCGATCGGCGCCGGGCACCCGGAACAGCAGCACGCTCAGCACCAGCGTCGCGCCCCACACCACCGCGATGGACGCACCCATCAGGCTCCACGCGGCGGTGTCGAACGGTGTCGCGACGTTGAAGTGGCTGGTGGTCATCCGGAACGTCTGCCCGACGATCACCACCATCTCCACAGCCAGGAAGACCGCGGCGATCGTGCCGGACCACCAGGCGATCCGGCGGAACCGGGGCAGCTGCTCGATCAGCCAGGCCCAGGTCACGGCGTAGATCAGGATGGACAGCGCGAACTTCATCGGCTTGTCCCAGATGTTCAGGCCGACCAGCTCGCGGTCGTCGACGATCATCCCGACCAGGGCGCCGATGACGATCACCAGGTCGGCGGCGGCCAGCAGCCGCAGCGGGAGATGCCGGGCTCCGCGGCCGGGACCGCCTGTGCCGGTGGACTTATCGATCGGATCCTGGCGGAACGGGGTGAAGACGCTCATCACGACCTTCTTCCGGTGACGGTAGGGTGTCCGGCCCGGTTTCCGGGCGCGGGAAGTGCTTGGCGAAGACCTGCACCTGGGCGATCCGGCGCAGGACGGCGAACATGGCGTCGCCCAGAACCGTTCCGACGACGGCGGTGTCGACCATCGCGTCGCGTTCCGGGACGACCGAGCGGACGAGCTCCTGGTCGGCCTCCGCCACCAGTTCGGCGGCGGCCGCGTACCCGCGCAGCAGCACGGCGGGGTCGCGATCGGTGAGTTGGGACCAGGTGTCGAGCAGACCGGCCAGGCGCAGCCGGTTGGGATCACCGGGGTAGTCGGTCCAGTCCTTCTCGGCCGCCAGCCGGTCGACGGTCTCCAGTGCGGCAGCGGACGGATCGGTGCCGACCCCGGCCGATCCCGGTGCGACCAGATGGGTCTGCATGGTGCCGAGCATCTCCAGCACCGGGCGGGACCGGTCCTGCACGACGTCGACGACCTCCCGCACCTCGGCCAGCGACATGCCGCCGACCCCGAGCAGCGCCCGCACCAGTCGCAGTCGCCGGACGTGCTCGTCGGTGTAGTCGGCCTGGTTGCGGGCGGTCGCGGTGCCGGCCGGCAGCAGTCCCTCGCGCAGGTAGAACTTGATGGTCGCCACCGGGACGCCGGTGGTGCTGCTGAGTTCGCCCATCCGCATATGGATACCGTAGCTATCGATAGCGGCACTGTCCACTATCTGATGGAACGAAATGCGCCTGACCGCTGTCGTGGGTGCGTCGTAAACTGGGAACAGCAGCGCTGGTACAGGACAGCCACCCGCGCAGGACATCAAGGAAGCAGGCCACGCAGCCCGTGCCGGACAAACCATCAGCCGCCATCGCTTCGGCAAAGGCGGCCGTGGCCGCCGTGTCAGCTGCGGAGTCGGCCCGGGGTGACGCCCCGGACCCGGCGGACGGGCCGGCCGCCTCTGCCGCTGACCCGGGAACTGCGGGAACGACGGCCGCGGACTCCACCACCTCCACCATCGTCATTTCTGACGAGCGGGCGATGGTCGGCCTGCTGGGCTCCCGCGACGTCAACCTCCGTGCTCTCGAGGACGGTCTTGCCGCCGACGTGCACGTCCGCGGCAACCGGATCACCCTGCGCGGTGCCGCCGCCGACGTCGCGCTGGCCGAGCGGTCGGTGCGCGAGCTGCTGTCCCTGCAGGAGGGCGGAGCGCTGCTCACCCCGGACGCCGTGCGGCGCACCATCGGCATGCTGAGCACCCCCGCCTCCACGGCGGGGGCCGCGGCGGGGGAGTCGCCGTCGCAGGTGCTGGGCCTGAACATCGTGTCCCGGCGCGGCCGCACCATCCGGCCGAAGACGGTGAACCAGAAGCGCTACGTCGACGCGATCGACGAGAACACCATCGTCTTCGGCATCGGCCCGGCCGGTACCGGCAAGACCTACCTGGCGATGGCCAAGGCCGTACAGGCGTTGCAGGCCAAGCAGATCACCCGGATCATCCTGACCCGGCCGGCGGTGGAGGCGGGCGAGCGGCTCGGCTACCTGCCCGGAACTCTGTCCGACAAGATCGACCCCTACCTGCGCCCGCTCTACGACGCGCTGCACGACATGCTCGATCCCGAGTCCATCCCGCGCCTGATGGCCGCCGGCACCATCGAGGTCGCGCCCCTGGCATACATGCGTGGCCGCGCGCAACCGTACGACGCGAAGGTGCTGACGCCGGAGGGTTTCCGGCCCATCGGCAGTCTGCAGGTCGGCGATCTGGTCATCGGCTCGAACGGCGAGCCCACCCCCGTGCTCGGCGTGTACCCGCAGGGCGAACGCGAGGTCTACCGGGTCACCGCGCAGGACGGCTCCAGCACGATCGCCTGCGGCGAGCACCTCTGGACCGTCCGCACACCGGAGGACAAGCGCCGCGGCCGTTCCCGGACCCTGACGACGGCGGACATGATCGGCAACCTCCGGAGGGGGTATGTCCGGCGGTACGAGCTGCCGATGATGGCCCCGGCACAGCAAGTTGCCCAGCCGGTACCGATGGACCCGTACGCCCTCGGCCTGCTGCTCGGTGACGGCTGCATCACCACCTCGACAACGCCTTCGTTCGCCACCAACGACCCTGAGCTCGCCGTGGCGCTGCAGGACGCGCTGGAACCTCTGGACGTCCAGGTCACCCACAAGGCCGATGACGACTGGGTGCTGCGGAACCGCAACGGTGCCCGCGCCGGTCTGCGGCTGGCGAACCCGGTGACGGCGATCGTCCGGGAGCTGGGGCTGGCCGGGGCCCGCTCGGCGACGAAGTTCGTCCCGGAATGCTATCTGCAGAACTCGGCGCAGGTGCGGCTCGCCGTGCTCCAGGGACTGCTGGACACCGACGGCGGACCTGTCACCCAGATCGCGCGTTCCTGTCGGGTGCAGTACACGACCACCTCGCCGCGGCTCGCGGACGACGTCGAGTACCTCGTGCGATCACTCGGCGGCGTCAGCTACCGGCGGGTCCGGAAGGCCGAGGGCCGGAAGCCGGGCCTGGCCAACGGTCGACCGGTCGGCTACCTGCACGACGCCCATCTGCTCGACATCCGGCTGCCGTCCGGTGTTGCCCCGTTCCGGCTCGCGCGCAAGACGGCGCTCTACGAGCGATCCGGTGGCGGTCGCCCGATGCGGTTCGTCGACCGGATCGAACCGCTGGGTGTGATGGACACCCTGTGCATCCAGGTCGCGGCCGAAGATTCGCTGTACGTGACGGACGACTTCCTGGTCACCCACAACACGCTGAACGACGCGTTCATCATCCTGGACGAGGCGCAGAACACGACGCCGGAGCAGATGAAGATGTTCCTCACCCGGCTCGGGTTCGGCAGCAAGATCGTGGTGACCGGCGACGTCACCCAGGTCGACCTGCCGGGCGGCCAGCGGTCCGGGCTGCAAGTGGTGCGGGAGATCCTCGAGGACATCGACGACGTGCACTTCTCGACGTTGACCAGCGCCGACGTGGTGCGCCACCAGCTGGTCGGGGCGATCGTGGACGCGTACGCGAAGTGGGATGACCGACAACCACCACCCGGCCAGGGGCCCGGCGGTGAGCGGCAGAACCGGTTCTACGGCCGCGGCCAGCAGCAGCACCGGGGCGGTGCCCGATGACGATCGAGGTCGCCAACGAGTCCGGGGTGGAGGTGGACGAGACCTCGCTGATCGCGGTGTCCCGGTTCGCCCTCGACCGGATGGGCATCAACGCGCTGGCCGAGCTGTCCCTGCTGCTGGTCGACGTCGAGGCGATGACCGACCTGCACGTGAAGTGGATGGACGAGCCGGGCCCGACCGACGTCATGAGCTTCCCGATGGACGAGCTGGACACCGCCCGCCGCCCCGACGAGTCGGGACCCGGCCCGGCGCTGCTCGGTGACGTCGTGCTGTGCCCGGCGGTCGCGACGGACCAGGCATCCCAGGCCGGGCACTCGCTCGACGACGAATTGCACCTGCTCACGGTGCACGGCATCCTGCACCTGCTCGGTTACGACCATGCCGAGCCGGCCGAGGAACGCGAGATGTTCCGGCTGCAGAACGACCTGCTGGACGGCTGGCGGGAGAACCGCGCCGATGCCGAGCGCCGGCGCCGGCTCACCGAGGTGGATGCCGCCGTGCTCGATGCCGCGGAGATGGGTGCCCCCGCGCCCGCCCGCGGTCCCGGCGAGAGCTGACCGCCGCGATGGACGCCCTCGACATCACCCTGCTGATCGTCGCGGCGGCGCTGATCCCGATCGCGGGTCTGTTCGCCGCTGCCGACGCGGCGATCAGCATGGTCTCGGCCGCCCGGGTGGAGGAGATGCAGCGGGAGGGTCGGCGCGGAGCCGCCTCGCTGCTCGAGATCGCCCACGACAAGCCGCGTTTCACCAACCTGCTGCTGCTCCTGCGGGTCGGGGCGGAGCTCACCGCGACCGTGCTGGTCACCGCGGTGGCGCTGTCCACCTGGGGATTCCACTGGCTGGTCGCGGTTGTGGTGGTACTGGTGATGCTGCTGCTCACTTACGTGGTGATCGGCGTGCTGCCCCGCACCCTCGGCCGGCAGCACCCGTACCCGGTCGGGCTGCGGGCCGCCGGCCCCACCCGCGCCTTCGGACGTGTACTGGCCCCGGTGGTCCGGCTGCTGATCCTGCTCGGCAACGCGATCACCCCGGGCCGCGGCTTCCGCGAGGGGCCGTTCTCCTCCGACATCGAGCTGCGCGAGCTGCTGACCATGGCCGGGGACCGGGGCGTGGTGGAGGAGAACGAACGGGAGATGCTGCAGAGCGTCTTCGATCTCGGCGACACCATCGCCCGCGAGGTGATGGTCCCGCGCACCGAGGTGGTCTGGATCGAATCCGGGAAGTCGCCGCGGCAGGCGCTGCAGCTGGCCACCCGCTCCGGCTTCTCCCGAATCCCGGTGGTCGGGGAGGACGTCGACGACGTGCTGGGCGTGGTGCAGGTCAAGGACCTGATCGCCCGCACCATGAGCCTGGACCCGGCGGATCGCGGTCCCGATCTGGTCGACGTCATGCGCTCGCCCGTGTTCGTCCCGGAGTCCAAGGACGTCGACGACCTGCTGCGCGAGATGCAGCGCGACCGCACGCACTTCGCCATCGTGGTCGACGAGTACGGCGGCACCGCCGGCATCATCACCATCGAGGACATCCTGGAGGAGATCGTCGGCGAGATCACCGACGAGTACGACCAGGACGCCCGCGAACCGATCGAGCACCTGGAGGACGGGGTGGTCCGGGTCAGTGCCCGGCTGCCCGTCGAGGACCTCGGCCATGTCTTCGACGTCGAACTGCCCGCCGAGGACGTCGAGACGGTCGGCGGCCTTTTCGCGCAGTTGCTGGGCCGGGTGCCGCTGGCCGGGGCGGAGGCCGAGATCAACGGCCTGCACCTGCTCGGCGAAGCGGGTACCGACCGGCGCGGCCGGCCGCGGGTCCAGTCCCTGCTCGTCCGGCGGCTGGAGCCGGAGGACGACGGGGAGACCGACGACGACGAGGCGGGCGACACGGACGAGGGTGGGCGACGCGGCCACCCCGCCGATCAGGAGAACAGCCGCGGCGAGCGTGCCGCGGCGGACAGCACGTCGCGCGGGCGGTCGTCCCGCAGCGGCGAGGACGAGAAGGTGCATCGGTGACCGCACAGCCCGCCTCCCTCCCGGCGGAGGACGAGAAGTTGGTGACCCTGGCCAAGGGTGCCCGCGGCCGGGCCGGCGCGGCCGAGGGGGCCGCGGTGCGCGACCAGGACGGACGCACCTATGCGGCGGCGACCGTCCGGCTGCCCTCGTTCTCACTCACCGCGGTCCAGGCCGCGGTGGCCACGGCGGTGGCCTCCGGGGCGGAGGAACTGGAGGCCGTGGTGCTGTTCGGCAGCACCTCCGCGGATGAGGTATCGATCGCTGCCGCCCGGGACATGTCGGCGCCGCTGCTGATCGCCGTGGGGCCGGACGGCGCGATCGGTGAGACCCTGACGTGGTGAACGCCCCTGCCGGTCCGGGTTCCGACACCGCTACGCCGGACGCTGCTCCGGAGCAGCCGCACCGGTCCGGCTTCGCCTGTTTCGTCGGCCGGCCGAACGCCGGCAAGTCCACCCTGCTGAACGCGATGGTCGGCCAGAAGGTCGCGATCACCTCGGACAAGCCGCAGACCACCCGGCGTGCGGTGCGCGGGATCATCACCCGCGACGACGCGCAGATGGTCGTCGTCGACACCCCGGGGATGCACAAGCCGCGCACCCTGCTCGGCGAGCGGCTCGGCGACCTGGTCCGGTCCGTCTGGAGCGACGTGGACGTCATCGGCTTCTGCGTGCCCGCCGACGAGAAGGTCGGGCCGGGGGACCGGCGGATCGCCGCCGAGATCGCCGAGCAGGCCGGCCGGACGCCGGTGATCGGCGTGATCACCAAGACCGACAAGGCCTCCGCCGACCAGATCGCCGCCCAGCTGCTGTTGCTCTCCGAGGTGCGGGAGTTCGCCGAGATCGTCCCGGTGTCCGCGGTGCGGCAGGAGCAGGTCGGGCTGCTCGCCGACCTGATGATCGCCCGGTTGCCGGAGGGCCCCCGTCTCTACCCGGACGGTGAGGTCACCGACGAGCCGGTCGAGACCATGATCTCCGAGATCATCCGGGAGTCCGCCTTGGACGGGGTGCGCGACGAGCTGCCCCACTCGCTGGCCGTGCTGGTCGACGAGATGGGACCGCGCGAGGGCCGCCCGGAGAACTCCCCGATGACCGACATCTACGCGACCATCTACGTCGAGCGCGACTCACAGAAGGCGATCGTGCTGGGCCGCAAGGGATCCCGGCTCGGTGAGGTCGGCCGGCGCTCCCGCCTGCAGATCGAGAAGCTCCTCGGGCAGCGGGTGTACCTGAGCCTGCACATCAGCGTCGCCAAGGACTGGCAGCGCGACCCCAAGCAACTCCGCAAGCTCGGGTTCGACCCGCAGTAGGTCTTCCTCCAGGCGGTTGTGTCGGGTTGCTGCAGACGATGGTTGCCGGCTGTCCGTTGCTGAGGTGGTCGGGTTCTACCACTGCCTGGACAGGGTGTCGTTGTCGGCCGGGTCAGGTTGTGGCTTGCGACGTCCGGATCCGCGTCGAGGTGGTCGGTTCAATGTTGCCTGGACAGGGTGCCGTTGGTGGCCGGTCGCTGGCTGGGCGTCGGTCCTGTAGTGGTGGGGCCGGGGAGGGCATCTTCCGGCGGGGTTCTCGACTCCGGGTCCGTCTGGCGACATCTGTTGTAGCGCAACGGCCCGGGAAGGCTCTTGGCTGTCGGTGCGCTGGTGGTCAGGTTCTACCGCTGCCGCCTGGACAGGGGTCCGTGGCCGCCGGGTCGGGTCGTCGGGTGTCGGTTGGTGTCGTGGTGGGGCCGGGGAGGGCATCTTCCGGCGGGATTTTCGACTTCCGGTCCGTCTGGCGACATCTGTTGTAGCGCAACGGCCACCGAGTGGCCGGGTGGTTCCGTCTTCAGCACGGAAGGGTGGGATTCCCTGCGGCGCAGGCATTCCCTGGCCCGAAAGCCGTCTCACGACCGGCAGGAGGGCCAACGAATGGAGACCATGGGTGTCGGGGTTGGTGTCGCCGGCCAACAGTGACCCGATGGCAAGGCTGCGCCGCAGCTCCTGCTCGCAACTGATCAGACAGTGCACAAATATGCTCGATTGAGCTACGATGTGCGCAACAACGAGCAGAAGGGAGGCTGTCATGTCGTCGGTGATCGATGCCGGTCCGGGCCGGTGGGTGGCTGCGGAGATGGCCGAACAGCCGGCGGTGCTGGCCGGCATCGCCGGTCGTCGGGACGTCGAGATCGAACGGATCCGGGCGGCGCTGCCGCGGGACCGGGAGGAGCTCGGCGGGATCTCGCTGATCGCGCGGGGCTCCAGCGACAACGTCGCTGTGCACGCGCGGTACCTGCTGGAGCTGGCCACCGGGTTGCCGGTCAGCCTCGTCGCGCCGAGTCTGGTCACCCGGTACCACCGGGAGCTGCGGGCCCGGAACCATCTGGCCGTTGCGCTGTCCCAGTCCGGCCGCACACCGGAGATCGTCACGGTGGCCGAGCATCTCGCATCCCGAGGCGCGACTGTCGTGGCCGTGACCAATCACGACGACTCCCCGCTGGCCGCCGCGTCCGCCGTGACCCTGTCGGTCGGCACCGGGTCCGAGATCGCCGTCCCGGCGACCAAGACGGTGACCGGTCAACTGGCCCTGGTCACCCTGCTCGCCGAGGCCGTGGCGCCCGACGGTGCCGACATGGACCGGTGGACGGGAGGCGCGACGGCATGGAATCGGCTCGCCGAGGTGGTGGCCGGCGTCCTGGACGACACCGCCGCCGTGGAGGACGCCGCGGCTCTCGCCCGGGATCACAAGGTCGGCATCCACCTGGCGCGCGGCCTGACCTACGCCGCAGCACTGGAAGGTGCGCTGAAGTCGAAGGAGACCACCCGGCGGGTGCACGAGGGGTACTCCAGTGCCGACTTCCTGCACGGACCGCTGACCGTTGCCTCACCCGAGGTGCTGGTCGTCGCCTACGGCGCCGACGGGCCGGTGCTCGGTGACGTGCTCGACACCGCCTCCGCGGCATCGGATCTGGGATCACCGGTGATCGCCATCGGGGCGCCGGAGCTGCTGTCCGGGCTGCCGTCGGCGGTCGGGCTGCCGGTCGCCGGTGGGCTCGGGGAGGCGCTGGCGGTGGTGCCGCTGGTGGTCCGCGGGCAGCAACTCGCTGTCAGCACCACCCTTGAGCTCGGCATGGACCCGGACCGCCCGGTCGGACTGAACAAGGTCACTGCCACCCACTGACGACCTCGACCCCACTGATGACTGCGACCGCGACCGCGACCGTGAACACCGGGACCGCTGACGACCGCAACCACCGGCAACCGTGATGCATCGAGAATCGTCACGACGGAACACGGCCACCGCGGCCTGACACGGTCGCCACCCACCCATCACCCTTGCCCTAGCGTGGAGGTCATGACGCGCGAAAGGGAAGCGGTGGCCGAGGGCGCCGCGCAGTGGCTGGACAAGGTGCAGGACTGGCTCCGGATCCCCTCGGTGAGCGCCGACCCCGGCCACCACGGCGACGTGGCCGCCTCCGCCCACTACCTCGCGGAGTGGTTGCGGCAGAGCGGCTTCCCGCAGGTGGAGGTCTGGGACGAAGGACCGGCGCTGCCGGCCGTCTGGGCGCATTGGCCGTCCGGTGATCCGGACGCGGTGCGGGTCACCGTGTACGGCCACCACGACGTCCAGCCGGCGGAGCCGAGCGAGGACCCGGCCGCACGGTGGATCCATCCGCCGTTCGAGCCGACGATCGAGGACGGGGTGCTGTACGGCCGCGGGGCCAGCGACGACAAGGGCAACATCGCGATGCACCTGCTCGGGGTGCAGGCGCATCTTGCCGCCACCGGGCGCACCGCCCCGGCCGTCGATCTCACCCTGCTGGTCGAGGGCGAGGAGGAGTCCGGGTCCGCGCACATCGCCGAGCTGCTCGAGTCGCACCGGCACCAGCTGGAGACGGACGTCATCGTCGTCTCCGACACCGGTCTGTTCGGCGCCGGCACCCCGTCGATCTGCGTCGGCATGCGAGGTCTGGTCGGCGGTCAACTGCACGTGCACGGGCCCGACATCGATTTGCACTCCGGCGTCTTCGGCGGTGCGGTGCCGAACCCGCTCACCGAGATGGCCCGGATCCTGGCGTCCCTGCACGACGCCGACCACCGCATCACCGTCCCCGGCTTCTACGACGGCGTGATCGAGCCGACGCCGGAGGAGCGCGCGGCGACGGCCGCGCTGCCGTTCGACGAGTCGGCGTTCCTGTCCGGCCCGGCGTCCTCGCGGGCGGCGGTCGGCGAGGAGGGCTGGAGCACCCTGGAGCGGATCGGCATCCGGCCGACCGCGGAGATCAACGGGATGTGGGGTGGCTACACCGGTCCTGGTGGCAAGACCATCGTGCCGACGGACGCGTACGCCAAGCTCAGCTTCCGGCTGGTCGGACATCAGGACCCGGCCACGATCCAGCGGTTGGTGAGCGAGTTCCTCGAAGGCGCAGCGAGTCCCGGTATCGAGGTGACCATGGAGTGGGAGGGTGCGGGTGTGGCACCGGTGCACGTGTCGACCACCCATCCGGCGACCCAGGCCACCCGAGCAGCGGTCGGGCTGGCGTTCGACACCGACACCGTGCTGCTGACCCGGGAAGGCGGATCCGGTCCAGAGGCGCAGTTGGCCGCGTCGATGGACGCGCCGCTGGTGTTCCTCGGCGTGATGCTGGACGATGACCAGATCCACGCGCCGAACGAGAAGACCGCCGTCGACCGGCTGATCAAGGGGTGCGAGGCCACCGCGTACATGTACGCCGGACTCGCCGCCATCGGCCGGGAAGGTCTGCGGGAGGCCTGATCCCGCCGACCGGACCCGTCGCGGCTCACTGGGCCGGTCACCCGGTCGTGCGGCCGTTCCGACCGCTCCCGGCGTGCTGACGGCCCGCTGACCAGCCCCTGTGCCATGATCCGCACATGGGCAGACACGGTGCACCCGAGGCGCGTTCGACGCGACGGGTGCCGTGGGTGCTGATCGGCGTCGTGGTGCTGCTGGTCGCAGCGATCGGCCTCGGCATCTGGTGGTGGACCCTCCGGTCGCAGACCGACCCGATCTCCGCCGACCCGGTCGACGGTTACGCGGTCGTGGTGTCGTCCCCGGCCTGCCCGGGCGGGGAGGGCACGGTCGTCGACATCGCCGGCACCGACCCGGTGGTCCGCGCAACGATGGACGCGTGCGGGTACCCGGAGGGCCGGCGTATCGCGGTGCAGTACCTGGCCTCCGACCCGGCCCAGGTGCGCCTCGCCGGGACCGGGACGGCGGCGGGCACGCCGTCCGCGGCACGCTGGTTGCCGTTGGCCATCCTCCTCACCGGAGGCCTCGCCGTCGCCGCGACCCTGCAGCAGCTGATCGAACGCCGGCGGTCGCGGCACTCCGGGCGGGGCACCCGCGTGTCGATGGCGGATCTGCGGGCGCGTGGGGAGTCCGCCGCCCCGCCGGGGTCCGGCGCCGTTCTGTCGGCCGCGGCCGGTACGAGTGCGGCCGGCGTGGCTCCCGGGCAGGGGACCGCCGCGGACGTCGATCCGGCTACGGGCCCGCCGGCTACCTCCGACGCCGGGTGGGTGCCGGAGTCGGCGGCACCCGAAGCGCCGACCGACGGCACCGAGCCGCCGACCGGGGCGACGGAGTACACCGCGCCGGACGTGACCGAGCCTGCCGTCGACACCGAGCCTGCTACTGATCCCGCCTCGGCTGCCGACACCTTCCCGGACGGCGACGTCGCTTCGACCGTCCCTGGCGGCGTCAGGGAGCCGGCCGACGCGACGACCGGACCGGTCGGGTTGCCGGACTCCGGTGGCGGCGCACAGGCAGACACCGGACCGATCGACCTCACCGCGGGCGGAACCACGAGCTCCGGCTGGGTCCCGGAGACGGGCTGGGTCCCGGAGTCTGGCCCGGCCTGGGCGACCGACGAGCAGCAGGAGTCCGACGGGCCGGCGGCACCCGACCACCTGTCCGACCTCTCCGACGCCGGCGACCTCGGTCTGTCCGACCAGGAACCCGCGGCGGCCGACCGTGCCGACGGGGACCAGGACGACGACCTGTTCTCCCACCGCGGCCACGAGTTCCCCGGACACTGATCCCTCCCGACACGGGTGTCCGGACGCCGATACCTCCGGACACCGATGCCTCCGGACACCTGTCCCTCCCGGGCGACGCCGGGCCCGACGACTCGACCACCGCCTCGATCCCGCCCGGGAAACACCGCGCCGGACATCGCCCGTGCCCCTGGCCTGACGCCCGCCGGAACCCCATGCCGACGCCCGCCCGAACTCCGGACCGGCACCGGATTCGGACAACCGGTCACACAGGTGCGGAGCGACGCGACACGAACGGTGGGTGGGACCCTGAGCCGGGCGAACGGCTGGTTAGTGTGGCGGGGTGGCCCACACCGTTACGCCGACACGGCGATCCCGCCGCCGATCGGCGATCCCCACCGCCGAGCACCCGGTCAGCAGGCTCCGGCTGGACAACGGACTGCGGGTGGTGCTGGCACCCGACCGGACCAGCGGGGTGGTCGGCGTGGCCGTCCACTACGACGTCGGCTTCCGGTCGGAGCCCGAGGGCCGCACCGGGTTCGCCCACCTCTTCGAGCACCTGATGTTCCAGGGCAGCGAGTCGCTGCCCAAACTCGAGCACTTCCGGCTGGTGCAGTCCTCGGGCGGCATCTTCAACGGCTCCACCCACACCGACTACACCGACTACTTCGAGGTGCTGCCCGCCGCGGCCCTGGAACGCGGTCTGTTCCTCGAGGCCGACCGGATGCGCGCACCGCGGATCACCGCCGAGAACCTGGCCAACCAGGTCGACGTGGTCAGCGAGGAGATCCGGCTGAACGTGCTGAACCGGCCGTACGGCGGGTTCTCCTGGATCTACCTGCCGCCGTTGCTGTTCTCCACGTTCGCCAACGCGCACAACGGGTACGGCGATTTCGTCGATCTGCAGGCCGCCACCGTCGCGGACTGCGCCGACTTCTTCGAGAAGTACTACACACCGGCCAACGCGGTGCTCACGGTGTGCGGTGACTTCGATCCGGACGAGGCCGCGGACCTGGTGCAGCAACATTTCTCGGACGTGCCGTACCGCCCGGCCCCGGTCCGGCCGTCCTTCGACGAGCCGGTACCGGACGGTGTGATCAAGGGGCAGCACCCGGATCCGCTCGCGCCGCTCCCGGCCTTCGCCGTGGGCTGGCGGCTGCCGGACCCGGTGGCCGATCTCGACTCCTACCTGGCGACAGTCCTTCTGGGACAGCTGCTCTCGGACGGCGAGTCGTCCCGGCTGCAGTCCACCGTGGTGGCCGAGGCCGGCCTGGCGACCGAGATCTGGTCCGGTCCGGGGCTGATGGGCGGCCCGTTCGACGCCCGTGATCCCGACATCTTCGTGCTCGGCGCCCTGCACCCGGCCGAGGTCGACGGGGAGACGGTGCGCGAGGCGGCCTACGAGCAGCTCGCCGCGGTGGCCCAGGACGGGCCGACCGAGGAGGAGATGACCAGTGCGGTGGCCCGATTCTCGGCCGGCCACTTCCGGGAGAGCGACTCGATCTCGGCGCGTACCCGGTCGCTCGGCTCGTTCGAGCTGCTGCACGGCCGCGCCGAACTGCTCAACGAGATCCCGGCGATGATCGCCGCCCTCCCGCCGGAGGCCATCCGGGACGCGGCCGCGCACCTGGACCCGGGTCGCTGCGCGATCCTCGAGGTCATCCCGGGAGCTGACCGCTGATGCCGCCCCGTTCCCGCACCCCGCGGACCCGCACCCCGAAGCCCGGATCCCGTTCCGCCGAGCAGATCGCGGTGACCGCCACCGGGCCGCGCCCGGTCCCGGCCTTGCGCACCACGCCCACCCGGCGCCCCCCGGCCTACCGCACCGCGGTGCTGGACAACGGTCTGCAGGTGCTCGCCGTCCGGAAGCCGGGTACACCGCTGGCCGAGCTCCGGCTGCGGGTGCCGTTCGGCAACCGCACGCACGTGCAGGCCGCACGGGCAGAGCTGCTCGCCGCCACGCTGCTGCTCGGCACCGGCAGCCGATCCCGGGAACGGGTCGACGCGGATCTGGCCACGGTCGGCGGCCATCTGGGCACCGGGCTGGACCCGCAGCGGCTGGTCATCTCCGGATCCGTGCTGGCGCCGGGTCTGCCGCTGCTGCTGGACGTCCTGGCCGATTCGCTGACAGATCCCGCCTTCCACAAACGGGACGTGGCCGGCGAGCGCGAACGACTGCTGGAGCATCTCGCGGTCTCCGGCTCGCAGCCGTCGGTGGTCGCCCGGATGCTGTTGCAGGAGCGGCGTTTCGGCGATCACCCGGCGGCCTGGGACATGCCCGACCCGCAACTGGTCGCCGCGCTCACCCCGGCCGCGGTCCGGGAGCGGCACCGCAACGGCGTGGTCCCGCGTGGTTCGATCCTGGTGCTCGTCGGGGACCTCTCCCCGGCGAAGGCCATCGAGCAGGCGGCGACCGCGTTGGCCGGCTGGACCTCCCGGGGCACCGCCCGGCCGCTCACCACGCCGCCGTGGATCGATGCCGGCCCGGTTCAGCTGCACCACCGCGAGAATGCGGTGCAGACCCAGATCCGGTTGACCGCACCGGCGGTGCCGCGGACCGATCCCGGCTACGCCGCGGCCCAGCTGGCGAACCTGGTCTACGGCGGGTTCTTCTCCTCACGCCTGGTGGAGAACATCCGGGAGGACAAGGGCTACACCTACTCCGCCCACTCCTCGCTGGAGTTCTGGCCCGGCCGGGCGGCGATCACCGTCGGCTTCGACACCAACACCGCGTCGACCGCCGCCGCGCTGCTGGAGACCCGTTACGAGCTCGGACGTCTCGCGCTGACCCCGCCGACGGCTGCCGAGGTGGAGGCGGCCCGGAACTACGCCCTGGGCACACTGGCCACGTCGCTGTCCACCCAGGCGGGTCTGGCGTCCACGCTGTCCGCGCTCGCCGGTCACGGCCTGGACATCACCTGGCTCCGGGAGCACCCGGCCCGCCTGCGGGCGGTCGGCGTCGACGACGTGACCGCCGCCGCGGCGCGGGTGCTCGCACCGAGCAACTTCACCGGCGTGGTGCTGGGTGACGCCGATGCCGTCGGTTCGGCGCTGGACCGGATCGGGGGAGTGGTGCGCGCATGACGGGGCTGCCCGGGTGGTTCCCGATCGAGGTGCCGCTGCTGTCCAGGGGGACCGCGGACCGCTCCGAGGACCTGCGGGACGCCGACCGGTCGCGGGCCGGATGGGCGACCGCCTCGGTGCTGGTGGTCGACGACAAGGGCAGGGTCGGCACCGTCACGACCGGCGACGGCCGGGTGGAGCTGGCGTTGCTGCCCGCTGCCGGTCTCGGTGAGGTGCCCCCGGCGGGGGCGGTGCTGCTCGGCCGGGTCACCCGCGCCGGAACCGAAGGGGCGCACGACGTCTGGGCGCTCTCCGGTGATCTCGACGACACCGTCGCCGACGGTGCGGCCGGCCTGCGTGAGCTCGGTGCGGCACTCGACGACACCGATGCCGGGCTGCTGACCGCCGCGGTCTCGGTGCTCGGCTGGCACCGCGCCGGGCGGTTCTGCCCGCGCTGCGGGGAGCCCAGCGAGCCTCGGTCCGCCGGCTGGTCCCGGCACTGCCCCAACGGGCACGAGGAGTTCCCGCGTACCGACCCCGCGGTCATCGTGCTGGTGCACGACGGCGCGGACCGGATGGTGCTGGCCCGGCAACCGATCTGGCCGGCCGGGCGGTACTCGGTGCTGGCCGGGTTCGTGGAGGGTGGCGAGTCGTTGGAGGCGACCGTGCTGCGCGAGATCGAGGAGGAGGTCGGCCTGGTCGTCGAGGACATCACCTACCTCGGCTCGCAGCCGTGGCCGTTCCCCCGGTCGCTGATGCTCGGCTTCTCCGCCCGCGCCGATCCCGGTGATCCGCTGCGGCCGCGCGACGGCGAGATCGAGGAGGCGATGTGGGTGGACCGGGCGACCGTCCGGGCCGCCCTGGCCGGCGGCGACGACTGGACCGCCCCGGACGACCCCCGGGCCACCGGTCCGGGCATCCTGCTGCCCGGTGAGGTCTCCATCGCCCGCCGGATGATCGAGGGCTGGGCCGCGCTCGACACCCCGTGAGCCGCTCGGTGCCCGACCGGGTTGTCCACATCTCCCGCGGCGCAGCACCGGCCCGTCGTACATCCGTGCGAAACTGGACGACGTGACGGTGGACCTGCTGGCGGGACTGGACGACGGGCAACGGGCGGCGGTGCTCGCGCCCTCGGGGCCGGTCTGCGTGCTCGCCGGCGCCGGTACCGGCAAGACCCGCACCATCACCCACCGCATCGCGCACCTGGTGGCGACCGGTGCGCACCCGGTGTCGGAGATCCTCGCGGTCACCTTCACCACCCGGGCGGCGGGGGAGATGCGGATCCGGCTGCGCGATCTGGGCGTGCCCGGTGTGCAGGCCCGCACCTTCCACTCGGCCGCGCTCAAGCAGCTGCGGTACTTCTGGCCCCGTGCGGTCGGCGGCCAGCTCTGGCCGGTGGTGGAGAACAAGCTGCGGCTGGTCGCCGCCGCCGCCCGCCGGGCCAATGCCGGCACCGACGCCGCGACCCTGCGGGACCTGGCGTCCGAGATCGAATGGTCCAAGGCCTGCCTGATCACCCCGGACACCTATGTGGCGGAGGTGGCGCGCCGCCGTCGTGACACCCCCGTCGCCGCCGACCTGGTCGGGAAGGTGTTCGCGAACTACGAGAAGGCCCGGGTGCAGTCCGAGCAGCTCGACTTCGACGACCTGCTGCTGCACACCTGCGCCGTGCTGGAGGAGGACGAGGACGTGGCCCGGGAGTTCCGGGCCCGGTACCGCTGCTTCGTCGTCGACGAGTACCAGGACGTCACCCCGCTGCAGCAGCGGCTGCTCGGCGCCTGGCTCGGCGGGCGCGACCAGCTGACCGTGGTCGGTGATGCGAACCAGACCATCTACTCCTTCGCCGGTGCCTCGCCGACCCACCTGCTCGACTTCGACCGCACCTACCCGAACGCCACCATCGTCCGGCTGGAGCGGGACTACCGGTCGACGCCGCAGGTGGTGACCCTGGCGAACCGGGTGATCGCTGCGGCCCAGGGACAGTCCGCCCGGCTCCGGCTCAAGCTCACCGCCGTGCTGCCGCCCGGCCCGGAGGCGACCTTCACCGAGCTGCCCGACGAGCCGGCCGAGGCGCGCAACGTCGCCGAGAAGGCCGCCGCACTCATCGCCGCCGGGCAGCCGGCATCCGGCATCGCCGTCCTCTATCGGATCAACGCGCAGTCCGAGGTCTACGAGAAGGCGCTGTCCGACGCCGGCGTGCCCTATCTGATCCGCGGCGGCGAGCGCTTCTTCGCCCGGCCCGAGGTGCGGCAGGCGCTCACCGCGCTGCGCCGCGCGTCGGTGGCGGCCGACGGCGGACTGCCCGAGGGCCGCACCCTGGTCGACGTGGTCCGTGCCGTGCTGGCCGATGTCGGTCTGACGGAGGAGCCACCGGCCGCCGGTGCCCTGCGGGACCGGTGGGAGTCCCTGCTGGCCCTGGTCGGGGTCGCCGAGGACCTGGCCGCCCTGGAGAGCACCGTCCCGGCCGACCTGGGCGCGCTGGTGGCCGAGCTGGAGCAGCGGGCCGAGGCGCAGCACGCACCGTCGGTGGAGGGCGTCACGCTGGCGTCGCTGCACGCGGCCAAGGGGCTGGAGTGGGACGTGGTGTTCCTGGTCGGGCTGACCGACGGCACCCTGCCCATCCAGCACGCCGAGTCGCCGGAGGAGATCGAGGAGGAGCGCCGGCTGCTCTACGTCGGGATCACCCGGGCCCGCACCCGACTCGCGCTGTCCTGGGCGCTGTCCCGTGCGGAGGGTGGCCGGCGAACCCGACGGCGCAGCCGCTTCCTGACCGGGCTGGCGCCGGAGGGCCTGGCCGGTGCGACCCGCGCCCGGCCCGGGCAGAGCCGCTGCCGGATGTGCAACGGGGTGCTCACCGCGCCGGCCGAGATCAAGATCGGGCGGTGCGAGAACTGCCCGTCCACCGCGGATCCGGCACTGGTGGACGCACTGCGGGCCTGGCGCAAGGACCGCAGCGCCGCCTCGTCGGTGCCGGCCTACGTGGTGTTCAGCGATGCCACGCTGCTCGCCATCGCCGAGCGCCGGCCGGCCGACGGCGCCGCGCTGCTGGCCATCCCCGGCATCGGCCGGACCAAGCTCGACACCTACGGCAGCGAGGTCCTCGGCATCATCTCCGCGTCCTGAGTCCGATGCCTCCGGGTCCGCCGACCCGGTACGGCGTCGCGCGGCACGTGCCCGGCCGGAACGCGGGGTCAACGGTGCCGGATCTGTCCCGGATCGCGGCGCCCGCGAAACCCGTTGGCAGTACGCCGGTGTCAGAAGATCAGGAAAAGTTCGGGAAATCCTGGTAATTCGGTTGCGCGCCTCCGCGCGGGCGAACTACTCTCACACACGTTCCAGAAACAGCCCGGCAACACTGCCGGAGCCTCCCCGGACGGGCAGGCAGCGAGAGCGAAGGAGGTGCCACGGTGATGATGATCAGCATAACGCCGATGATCGACGATCTGGGCACCCCGCGCGCTGCCGGTTTCCTGGGCACCGCTGTGTCTCCGATCGTCGTCGGTGCGCGCCTGCGCCACCTCGACAAGATCGAGGCCGCCGGCGCCGGCAACCAGCCCCGTTGGTCCGGGGAGAACTCTGTGAGGTAGCACCTCCGAGTATCTCTTCCCGGCCGCGGGTCTCTTCAGCAGAGACACCGCGGCTTCGGCGTTCCCGGACCACACGACCACCCGATTCGAGCGGGTCCGTCGCAGGAACCCCGCACATCCACCCGAAGAGATCACACACACGGAGGTGACAACCCGTGATCGCACTGACCGACAGCCCTCAGGTGATCGAGGAGATCATCGGCGACCCGCAGTTCGCCAGAGAGCTGCCCTGCCACACCGGGGACCCGGACCTGTTCTTCGCCGAGCGGCCCGAGGACCTGGAGAAGGCCAAGGTGCTCTGCGCCGATTGTCCGCTGCGTGCAGCATGTCTCGCGGCGGCCCTCGAGCGGAGCGAGCCCTGGGGCGTATGGGGCGGCGAGATCTTCGACCACGGCGTGGTGATCGCCCGGAAGCGGCCCAGGGGCCGGCCCCGGAAGGTCGCCGCGTGAACCGCGACAACCGGCGCATCGTCCGGCAGCTGGACCGCACTCCACCGGCGGGCAGGAACGGCCTGCACGCCAACAACTCTCCGCGCATCGAGCGCAACCCACGACACAGGAGCATCGAGATGTCACTCATGTTGGAAGAACTGGCACGTGACCGAATGCGTCAGGTGCAGCGCGACGTCGAGCAGGCCCGGACGGCCCGCCGGCATCGTCGGCAGCGCTCCGCGCGCTGAGCACCCACCCGGCAGCACCGCCGCGGCAGCGGACAGAACCGTTGCAGCGCACTGCATGTCAGGTCCGGAAGGCGCACCAAGAGGTGCGCCGTCCGGACCGGGCGGCGGTGATCCGGAAGATCCCGACGAGCACAGCACCAGCACCGTTCACCCACACACCGAACAGCACGACGACCGGACCCGGCGGGGAGACCGCAGGGCCCGGTCGTCGTGCTGTTCGCGATCCGGAATTCGCCGGACCACCACGCCGTCCGCACTCCGCCTGACACCGTCGCGGGTACCTCGCCGACGTCGCTGCTGCCGGGGCCTGTCCCGGCCCGATCGTCGACCAGGTTCGCCGGCCCTCATCAGCCCGGCCCTCATCAGCCCGGCCCTCTCAGCCCGGCACTTCTCCGGCCTTGGCCCGTCCCGGCGCGGTCACCGCCCCGGCCGGCCTTTCGGTCCTATCCTGCTGTCGTGGAACGGGTTCCGGAGGACACGGTCACTTGCACGATGTGCGGCACCGTCGCCGCGGCGACCCCGTTGGACTGGGTGAGCGAGCGCGGGCCGCGCGGCCTCACCTGGGTGTGCGCCGTCTGCGCCCGCACCCATCTGCGGGCGATCGAGGCCAAACTCGACCAGGAGTGGTGGTGACCCGCCCGGGAGCGGTCAGCCGTCGTCGCCGAAGCCGGGCTGCCAGCGGGACACGATGTCGCGGAACGGCGCGGTCGCGTCCAGCTGGCAGAGCACGCCGATCGACCCGAAGGTCACCCGGTGGATCATCAGGTAGGACGGCGGCAGGTTCAGGTGCCGGGCGAGCTGCACGTCCTTGCTGCTCAGATCCGTCATCCGGGCCGCCCGCTCCTGCATCCAGGCACGGGTGAAGTGGAAGGTCTCGTGCCGCAACGGTTCCGCGAACGGGGCCAGGTACTCGATCAGGTGCTCCGGATCCGGGTCGAAGCCGGCGGGGATGAACCCCTCCGCGCGCAGACCTTCCACGAACTCGTCGGTGCGGCCGTCCAGCGCGAGGCGTGACATCCGCCCGATGATCGGCGGCGACCCGTTCGGCAGCCGCGCCACCGAGCCGAAGTCGATGGTGGCGAGCCGCCCGTCGGCGGTCAGCAGGTAGTTGCCGGGGTGCGGGTCGGAGTGCAGCAGCCCCACCCGCTGCGGCGCCGAGAAGTGCAGTTCGGTGAGCAGCCGACCGGCCAGGTCGCGCTCCGCGACCGTGCCCTCGCGGATGATGCCGAGCATCCCGGTGCCCTCCACCCACTCGGACACCACCACCTTGGGAGCGCTGGCCAACACCCTCGGCACCAGGATCTCCGGGTCCCCGGCATAGGCCTTGGCGAAGGCGCGCTGGTTCGCGGCCTCCGCGGTGTAGTCCAGCTCCTCCAGCACCCGTTCCCGCAGTTCGGCGAGCAGCGGCCGCACCTCGACGCCGGGCAGCATCAACCCCAGCAGCGGGGCCACCCGGTTGAGCTGGTTCATGTCGGCCCGCAGGGCGTCGCCGGCTCCCGGGTACTGGATCTTCACCGCGACGTCGCGGCCGTCGTGCCACACCGCCCGGTGCACCTGGCCGATGCTCGCCGCCGCCGCGGCCTCGTCGTCGAAACTGTCGAACCGTTCCCGCCATGCACCGCCCAGCTGCTCGGCCAGCACCCGGTGCACGGTGGCGGTCGGCATCGGCGGCGCCGCGTTCTGCAGCCGGGACAGCGCCTCCCGGTACGGCGCGGCGTGTTCCTCGGGAATCGCGGCCTCGTAGACCGACAGCGCCTGGCCGAACTTCATGGCACCGCCCTTGAGCGTGCCCAGCACGTCGAACACCTGCTCCGCGGTGCGGCGCTGCATCTCGGCGGTGATCTCCTCGCGGTCCTTGCCGATCAGCCGCTGTCCCCAGCCCTGGGCGACCCGCCCCGCCGCCGACAGCGGCAGGCCGGCCAGCCGGGCGGTGCGCCCCAGTGCGCCGCGGGGGATGTCGGACATGACCCCATTGTTCCTCACGACGATCTTCGGCCGGTGGCATTAACGGTTCTTCGGTGGTCGCGGGCGGTCTGCAGTGGATTCGTGAGGGGTGTGCAGTGGTCCTCGGTGACTTTCGGACGCCGACGGCCGGACCGCGCCGGCGTTCAGACCCGCCGGCAGTCGCAGTCCGGATGCCGGGACCAGCTGCGTCGCCGCGGCCGGGCCGGCTCCGGTGTCCAGTCGAGGGTGCCGTCGAGGGTCGCCGGCGCCTGCAGGCCGTCGATGTGGCCGAGTACCTCGACCAGCGCGAGCAGCACCGCGGCCTGCATGACGGTGGCAGGGGAGAGGGCCGCGGTCTCCCGCATCCCGGCCTCGACAGCCGGCCACCCGGGGTCCAGGGCCGAACGGTGCCGCAGCACGCAGAGCGCACAGACGCTGCGGCCGGGCAGGGTGAGCGGGCCGACGGTGCACCCGTCGACCCCGGTCAGCAGATGCAGGTGCGCGATGCCCCCGGACAGCAGGGACATCACCGTCCACGGTGCGGCCGGCGCGGTGCCGGTCAGTACGACCAGATCGGTCCGGGAGTCCGCGGCCACCGGGACCGGCGCGGCTGACACCGCCGACGGGCGGGCCGGTCGGCGCTGGGCGGAGGAGCGGTCGGTCGAGGTGTCCACCACGGTCTGCGGGTCCCGGAGCACCGCGGCGACAGCAGCCTCGGCGTCCTCCACCGGATCGGCAGGTCGCACGGCGACCCGCCGGGTCGCGGGCCCGGGATGCGCGGCCGTGTCGACCCGCCCGATCCCGGCGGTGGTCAACGCGGCGGCGAGGTGGTGTGCGACGTCGCCGCCGCCGACCACCCGCACCACGGCGTCCGCCCGGGCCAGCAGGGTGCGCCGGGCCACGGCCGGACCGTGCCGGTGCTCGAGGGCGGTGCGTTCGGACCATCCGCCGGCGGGTGTCGGGCCGGTACCCCGGGCGGCCAGCGGCACCACCAGTCCGCGGGCAACCAGTTCGGTCAGCAGCGGGGACCACACCCCCGGGTCCGCGCCGTGCCGGTGCAGCACCTCGGCAACGGTGGCGGTCCCGTCGAGGTCGCGCAGCAGGTCGACGCTGCAGGCCGGGGCCTGGTGCAGGATCACCGGACCCGGGCCCCCCGGGCCGTCGTGTGCGGTGCCGATCTGCACGGCGTCGGCCGAACGGCGCACCACCCGCACCCCCAGCAGCACCATCAACCGGCCGCCCGGATCGATGGTCGCCTGCACCTGATCCCGCCCACCCCGCACGGTCCACCCCCTGGACGACGTCCTGTCGCAGGTAAGGGTGTCAGGTCTGCGGCCGGCGCCGCGGAGTTGTCCACAGGGCGCCGGCCGCGCGGGCCTTTCGGATCAGGCCTTGCCCAGGATCCGGTTCATCTTGGTGCCGCAGACGGGGCAGGTGCCCTTCGCCATCCGGCGGCCGTTCGTCTCGTGGACCTCGCCTTCGAAGTCCCGCTTCTCCTTGCACTTCACGCAGTAGCCGTTGTAGGTCTCGGCCATCGTCGGAGCCTCCTGTCCCGCTCCCGGCAGGTCCGGGGCTGTGGTGCCGGGCTTCGGCGCCCGGCCGATTCACCGTACCCGGCGCCTCTGGAGCACGGCGGGCGGCGGTGCGGGACATGCCGGGCGGTGCCACCTGCGGCGGGTGCAGAATCGCGCCATGACCTATGTGGCCTCCGCGCAGCGTTACGACGACATGCCCTACCGACGGGTGGGCCGCAGCGGCCTGCACCTGCCGACGATCTCCCTCGGCCTCTGGCACAACTTCGGCGACGTCGACGACTTCGACCGGCAGCGGGCGGTGCTGCGCCGGGCGTTCGACCTCGGCGTCACGCACTTCGACCTGGCGAACAACTACGGCCCGCCCTACGGCTCGGCGGAGACCAACTTCGGCCGGCACCTGCGGGACGACTTCCGGCCCTACCGCGATGAGCTGGTGATCTCCAGCAAGGCCGGGTACGACATGTGGCCGGGCCCCTACGGCAACTTCGGCTCCCGCAAGTACCTGCTCGCCTCCCTCGACCAGTCGCTGGAGCGGATGGGGCTGGACTACGTCGACATCTTCTACTCGCACCGGGCCGACCCGGACACCCCGCTGGAGGAGACGATGGGTGCCCTGCACACCGCCGTCACCTCGGGAAGGGCGCTGTACGCAGGGATCTCGTCCTACTCGCCGGAGCGCACCCGGCAGGCCGCCGCGATCCTCGCCGACCTCGGCACGCCGCTGCTGATCCACCAGCCGTCGTACTCGATGCTCAACCGCTGGATCGAGGAGGACCTGCTGGACACCCTCGGGGACCTGGGTGTCGGCTGCATCGCGTTCTCGCCGCTCGCGCAGGGCATGCTCACCGGCAAGTACCTCAACGGGATCCCCGAGGGCTCCCGGGCCTCGAAGGGATCGTCGCTGTCGCCGGATCTGCTCACCGATGCGGCGATCGGGCACATCCGGTCGCTGAACGAGCTGGCTCAGGGCCGCGGGCAGTCGCTGGCGCAGCTGGCGCTGTCGTGGGCGGCGCGGGACGAGCGGATGAGCTCGGTGCTGATCGGTGCCTCGTCGGTGGCCCAGCTCGAGGACTCCCTCGCGGCGCTGCAGGGGCCGACGCTCACCGATGACGAGCTGTCGGCGATCGACGGACATGCGGTGGAGGCCGGGATCAACCTCTGGTCGAAGTCCAGCGCAGTGTGAGACGACAGCTGCCGCACCCGGATCGACCGGGTGCGGCAGCTGTGCGGATCGTGCGCTGTGCGGATCGTGCGGTGCGTGGATCAGAGTGTGCGCGGCGGGTCCCCGGCGTCGCCCTTGTCGTCCCCGGACGCCGCCGGCCCGTCGTCGTCGGGCAGCGACTCGACGTCCTCGAGCCCGGCGAGCAGGGCGCTGAACTCCTTGTCCCGCTCGACGAATCCGGTCGGATCGTCCAGGTCCTTGGCGGTCGGCAGCAGGTCCGGCGATCCCCAGAGGGCGTCCCGGCCGTCGGCGCCGCGGGACGCGGTGAGCGCGCTCCACAGCTCGGCGGCGGCGCGCAGCCGCCGCGGCCGCAGTTCCAGGCCGATCAGGGTGGCGAAGGTCTGCTCCGCCGGACCGCCGGTCGCCCGGCGCCGGCGCAGGGTCTCCTGCAGCGCACCCGCCCCCGGCAGCCGGTTGCCGACCGCCTCGGCGACGACCGTGTCCACCCAGCCCTCGACGAGGGCGAGCAGGGTCTCCAGCTCGGCCAGCGTGGCCTGCTGGCCCGGGGTGATCTTCGGCTCGAACATGCCCTTGCCGAGCGCGGACTCGATGCCGGCCAGGTTCGACGGGTCCAGCGATCCGGCGAGCTCCTCGAACGCGGAGAAGTCGACCTCGATGCCCTTGGCGTAGCCGGCGACCAGGTCGAGCACCCGCTGCCGCAGCCACGGCACCCCGGCGTAGAGCCGGTGGTGCGCCGCTTCCCGGGCGGCCAGGAACAGCCGGACCTGGTCGTCGGGCAGCGACAGCCCGGACGCGAACTCGTTGATGGCGACCGGCAGCAGCGCGGCGGTGCCCTCCGGCCCGAGCGGCAGGCCGACGTCGGTGGAGGTGAGGACCTCGACGGCGAGCTGGGCCAGGCCCTGGCCGAGCTGGCTGCCGAAGGCCATGCCGCCCATCGATCCCATCATCGCCAGCAACGGACCGGCCTGCTGCCGCGCCTCCTCCGGGAGGCCGTCGACCCAGGCGGTGGACACCCGCTCGGCGATGGGGGAGCAGAGCTTCTCCCACAACGGCATGGTGGCGTCGATCCACTGCTTCGCCGTCCAGGCCGTGGCGGTGCGGGCACCGGCCGGGAACGTGGTGGCGTCCTGCAGCCAGACCTCGGCCAGCGCGACCGCGTCGCGCACCTGCTGGACGTCGACCGAGGACGCCGGGTGCGTGGCTGGGACCTGGGAGGTCGCGAGCTTGCGGGCGAGGTCGTAGTTGACCGGGCCGGCGGAGGGCTGGGCGCTGGACATCATCTGTCCGAGCTGCGAGAGCATCGACCCGAGCTGGGACAGGTCGAACCCGCCCGGCAGGCCCCCGGGACCCTGGCCCTGGCCGGGGCGTTCCGGCTCGTCGTCGCCGGGCTTGGAGAAACCGAAGGGCAGGTTGGTCATGTCGTCCACGGTACTGACCGAGTCGGTGCAGAGCATGAGGGACAACCCTGAAGTTGATCGCCGTCAGCTGAACCCTGTGCGGGTCCGTGCCCGGCCCCGGCGCACCGCGGGTCGACAGGAGCCGTACACCGGATGCCCTAATCTCGCCGCATGAACTGGTTCCTGTCCCGGTCGCTGCGTGCCCGCACGCTGATCGTGGGCTCGGTCCTCGGTGCGGCACTGATCGCGGTCGGTTTCACGGTGCCGCTCCCGTACGTCGCCCTCGGCCCCGGTGTCACCTACAACACGTTGGACGACGTCGACGGCACGGAGGTCATCGGCTTCTCCGGTGACGACATCCCGGCCTCGGTGCAGGAGAACAGCGCGACCGGTCACCTCAACATGACCACCATCTCCATCTACGACCACCAGACGCTGTTCTCCGCGCTGGGACTATGGGCGCAGGGCGACTTCTCGCTGGTGCCGCGGGAGGAGGTCTACCCGCCGGACAAGACCGTCGAGCAGGTCAACCAGGAGAACGCGGCGCTGTTCTCCGACTCGCAGTCCAGTGCCGAGATCGCTGCGCTGCGCTACCTGAAGTACCCGAACGTCGTCTACGTGGGCACCATCCCGGACGACTCGCCGAGCGCGAAGGTGCTCGAGCCGCAGGACCAGATCACCGCGATCGACGGGACGGCGGTCAGTGACTTCGCCTCGCTGCGGACCGCTCTCGCCGACACCACACCCGGCCAGACGGTGACGGTCACGGTGCTGCGCGACGGCGCCGAGCAGGACGAGAAGGTCGTGCTTCAGGCTGCCGCCGACCCGGCGACCTCCGGCAGCCAGGGATTCCTGGGCATCGGCGCGGTCGAACGGCCGAAGGCACCGTTCTCCATCAGCATCTCGCTGGCCAACATCGGCGGCCCGTCGGCCGGACTGATGTTCACCCTCGGGATCATCGACAAGCTGACCCCGGGCGACCTGACCAGCGGCCACTTCATCGCCGGGACCGGGACGATGGAGGTCGACGACGACAAGGGCACCGTCGGTGCGATCGGCGGCATCCTGATGAAGCAGGTCGCGGCCCGCGACGCCGGCGCGACGATCTTCCTCGTCCCCGAGGCCAACTGCGCCGAGGCGCTGACCCGGGTGCCGGACGGCCTGCAGTTGGTCAAGGTCGCCACGCTGGACGACGCGATGAACGCCCTGAAGACCATCGCCGACGGCGGCACCCCGCCCGGCTGCTGACCCCGGACCTCAGTCCTGGAAGGTCGCCTGCAGCGCGACCAGCAGGTTCGGCGCCAGGTCGGCGCCGCGCAGCGGCTCCGCGCCCGGCTCGCCGTCGGCGGACCGGACCCGCAGCAGGCAGGCTCCGCCTGGCATCCCGCGCAGCACCCCCGCCACCAACCGGGCCTCCTGCCGGTCGGGGTGCCCGGCCGCGGCGGCGGCATCGAGCGGCTCGTCCTGGTCGGCGACCGCGGACGGCGGCAGCACCACGATCTCCTGCACCAGCACGCAGCCGGAGACCTCCGGCGGCCAGGACACCCGGGAGAGCGCGACCGCGAGATCGCCGTCGGGGGCGTCCAGCGGGTCCTGGGCCACCGCGGTGAAGGCGGTGTCGCCGAGCCCGG
The DNA here is from genome assembly GCF_009707545.1 of Nakamurella alba. Classification (NCBI taxonomy): domain Bacteria; kingdom Bacillati; phylum Actinomycetota; class Actinomycetes; order Nakamurellales; family Nakamurellaceae; genus Nakamurella; species Nakamurella alba. The sequence continues at coordinate 1,013,284 of NZ_WLYK01000001.1, forward strand.
CGGCGAGCTCCGGCTTCGCGGCGATCAGGTCGGCACTGGCCACCAGCGCGAACAGCTGTGGTGCCGCGTCCCAGCCGGCACTCGCCACGAACTCCTCGACCTCGGCGACCGCGGTGGCCAGGTCCGGATCCTCCCACCACTCGGGCCCGGGCTGCGGGGTGTCGCGGTCGGGGTCGGGATCGGCCATGCGGCGATCCTGTCACGCGCCGCCCGCACGTCCGCTGCTGTGCCCGGGGTGGGTGTCTCGTTGGTGTCAGCGGCGTCGGCTCACGGGGAACCCAGCACGCCCCCTTACAGTTGATCGATCAGGGTCCGCCGTGACCCTGTGATCGTGCTGGGTCCGGCGTGAGACGGACCTGCGCGGTGTGGTCGCCGGTCATCGGCGGCAGGCAAGCCCCAGGGCCGGTGCGCACCGGTCCGGCAACGACAGGAGCACGTCAGTGGCCCAGCGGCCCCCCATCGGTATGCCGGCCATGTCCAAGCGGGCCAAACGGGTCCTGATCACGCTCGGCGCGCTCGTGGTGCTCGCGGTGCTGTGGTTCCAGTTCGTCAACATCTACTTCGACTGGGCGTGGTTCGGCGAGGTCGGCTACCGCAACGTCTTCACCACCCAGCTGATCACCCGGATCATCCTGTTCCTGATCGGCGCCCTGGTGGCCGGCGGACTGGTGCTCGGCTCGTTGCTGATCGCATTCCGATCCCGGCCGGTGTTCGTACCCGGCAACGAGGTCGACCCGCTCGCCCCGTACCGCACCGTCGTCACCGCCCGGCCGAAGCTCTTCAGCTTCGCGATCGCCATCGTCATCGCCCTGGTGTGCGGCCTGTCCGCGCAGGGGGAGTGGGAGACGGTGCAGCTCTGGCTGAACGCGCAGAGCTTCGGCACGGTCGATCCGCAGTTCGGGCACGACGTCGGCTTCTACGTCTTCTCCCTGCCGCTGTGGGAGATGCTGCTCGGCTGGCTGCTGGTGCTCACCGGGATCAGCTTCGTGCTGGTGCTGGTGGTGCAGTACCTGTTCGGCGGCATCCGGGTCTCCGGTCCGGGCCGCAAGATCTCCGCCGCCGCGACCCTGCAGCTCTCGCTGCTGGTCGGGTTCTTCGTGCTCGTCAAGGCGGTCCGCTACTGGTTCGACCGGTACGACCTGCTCTTCTCCAACCGCGGTGGATCCTTCACCGGTGCGTCCTACACCGACATCAACGCGGTGCTGCCGGCCAAGATCATCCTGATGTGCATCGCCGCCATCTGTGCGGTCGGCTTCGTGGTCGGCGCGTTCCTGCGGTCGGTGCGGCTGCCGGCGATCGCGCTGGCCCTGCTGGTGCTCTCGTCGGTGCTGATCGGCGGCATCTGGCCGCTGGTGCTGCAGCAGGTCGTCGTCAACCCGAACGCGATCTCCCGCGAGCCCCCGTACATCGCACGCAGCATTGCCGCCACCCAGGCCGCGTACGGGCTCGGTGACGACAAGGTCACCTACGTCGAGTACCCGGACGAGAACGCCGCCAGCCCACGGGATCTGCTGGGCACCCAGACGGTCAACAACGCCCGGCTGCTGGACCCGAACATCCTGTCCGACACCTTCACCCAGCGGCAGCAGCAGCAGAACTTCTACGGCTTCGCCGAGCAGCTCACCATCGATCGGTACCCGACCGAGGACGGCGGGGTGCAGGACTACATCGTGGCGCTGCGCGAGCTCAACGTGGACGGGCTGCAGGCCGAGCAGAAGAACTGGATCAACGAGCATCTCGTCTACACGCACGGCAACGGCCTCGTCGCCGCGCCGGCGAACTCGGTGGTCGACGGCTATCCGGCCTTCACCGTCTCCGATCTCAACAACAAGGGCGCGATCCCGGTCGACGAACCGCGGATCTACTACGGCCAGCTGGCCACCGACTACGCGATCGTCGGCTCGGAATCGGCCGACGTGCAGCGCGAGTACGACACCCCGACGACGAACTTCACCTACACCGGCAAGGGTGGTGTCGGGGTCGGCAACCTGTTGGACCGGTTGATCTTCGCCACGCACTACGGCGAGGCCAACTTCCTGTTCTCCAGCGAGATCAACGGGAACTCGAAGATCCTGTACTACCGCGACCCGGCAGAGCGGGTGCAGAAGGCCGCGCCGTTCCTCACCATCGACACCAAGCCCTACCCGGCGGCGGTCAACGGCCGCATCGTCTGGATCGTCGACGGCTACACCACCGCGCAGCACTATCCGTACTCGCGCGAGGTGACCCTGTCCGACGCGACCAACAACTCGCAGAGCGCGAGCGGCCAGGCCCAGGGTCAGGTCAACGAGCAGGTCTCCTACATCCGGAACTCGGTGAAGGCCACGGTCGACGCCTATGACGGCACGGTGACCCTGTACTCGGTGGACGACACCGATCCGGTGCTCAAGGCATGGGAAGGCGTCTTCCCGGGGCTGATCAAGCCGTCGACCGACGTGACCCCGGAGCTGCGGGACCACTTCCGCTACCCGCAGGACCTCTTCGAGGTGCAGCGGTCGCTGCTCACCCAGTACCACCTGGAGAGCGCCGTCGACTTCTTCCAGAACTCCAACTTCTGGCGGGTGCCGGACGACCCGACCGAGTCCGGTGTGACCGCGGCGCAGCCGCCGTACTACCAGCAGGTGCAGCTGCCGGGGCAGGCCGACTCGTCCTTCCAGCTGACCAGTGCGCTGACCGGGTTCTACCGACAGTTCCTGCAGGCGTACGTGTCGGTGGACAGTGATCCCGAGAACTACGGGAAAATAACGGTTCTCCAGCTCAACACGGAGACGACGACACCAGGTCCGCTGCTGATCCAGCAGACCTTCGCCGCCACCGAGTCGTTCTCGAACTTCATCACCACCAGACAGAACCAGGGCACCCAGGTGATCTACGGCAACCTGCTGACGTTGCCGACGTCCGAGGGTCTGCTGTACGTGGAACCGCTGTACCTGCGCGGTGTCTCGACCTCCGCCGCGCCGCAGCTGAACAAGGTGGTGGTCTGGTTCAACAAGCGGGTGGGCATCGGCGACACGCTCACCGAAGCACTGGAGAGCGCTGCCGCCAGTGCCCCGGTCGAAGTCGTCGAGCCCCCGGGCGACGGGACGCCGACCGTGTCGGGGAGCGCGTCGATCTCCAGCGGCAGCGTGCCGCCGACCACGACCGACACCACCGGTCCGACCTCGTCGGAGCCGTTGCCGTCCAACGCGGCGGAGGCGCTGGCCGTGGTCGAGCAGGCCAACCAGCGGCTGGAGGATGCGAAGAGTTCCGGCAACCTGGTGGCGATCGCCGAGGCGACGGACGACCTGTCCCAGGCCGTGGACAACTACATCCGGCTGGTCGGCCCGGCCACGGCCTCCAGCACCCTGCCCCCGAGCGTCACCTCCAGCTCCGGCGGCTGATCCCCCCGCACCACCCCGCACGACCCACGGACGCCGCGTCCGGCCCCTCAGGCCGGGCGCGGCGTCCGCCGTTCACCGGCCCCGGGTTCCTGCGCTGATCTCCCGCCGCCTGGCCCCGGATTCGCGCGATGATCAACTTCGCCGACGCGTACGAAGTAGGCGACTCCTGCCTCACCCGTCCCAAAAGCAGCAACTTCCCACGCGCAGCCCGTGTGCAGCTGGTGCGCGGCCGATGGCCGGGGTTCCCACCATGATCAACTTCGCCGGCGCGTACGAAGTTGGCGACTCCTGCCTCACCCGTCCCAACGGCAGCAACTTCCCACGCGCAGGCCGCCATCCGGCGGCTCGTGGCGTCCGTGCGGCACCCTCACCAGGCGATTTGGATCCTCGTCCATCCGGTGGTTACAGTGGTGTCACCACAACGACGCGGGGTGGAGCAGCTCGGTAGCTCGCTGGGCTCATAACCCAGAGGTCACAGGTTCGAATCCTGTCCCCGCTACTAGTGAAGGGCCCTTGACCTGGGGAAACTCAGGTCGGGGGCTCTTGTCATTTCTGTTCTGAGGTCCTAACCCAGCGGAAACCCAGCGGTTTCGTGGCAGTCCCGGCCCCGCAGTCAGCAGTGGGAGCGCTGACCTGCGAGGCTGTGCGGATGCCCGACGACCACGACGGCGCCGCAGTCGCGGACCTCCTTCGCCTGCAGATTCTGGGCGCCGTGGAGTCCGCGCTCCGCCGGTGGCCGGAGGTGATGGCGGTCATTGCCGCGTCGGCGGACCGGGAGGCGGCGACCGTCGCCGTCGGATCCCTGCTCGAGGTCGACCGGATCCAGGCGGCGGCGGTGTTGGACCTGCAGTGGGGAGCGCTCACCGCCGACCGCAGACGGCAGCTCTCTGCCGGGAGCGCCGGCTGAGCGCGACGAGCTCGCGAGATCACCACCACGCACGGGCCGGCACACCGCGAAATCAGGACAGGGCGCCGCCGGCCATCCGGTGCAGCACCTCGGTGAGGACGTCGACGCCGGTGCAGAGATCCTCGTCGGTGGTGTACTCGTTCTCGGCGTGGGAGACCCCGTCGACACTGGGCACGAAGAGCATCACAGTCGGCACGGTGTCCTTCATGTTGGTGGAGTCATGGCCGGCCCGGGTCTGCACCTTCATCGAGGACACCCCGAGGTCGGTGACCACCTGCGCGGCGAGATCCACGCCCTCGGACTGGTACTGCTGACCCTTCCAGGTGTGCGCGAACCGGCGCTCGATCTGCACGTCGGCCTGCACCTCGATCTCGGCGAACCGGCGGCGCAGCAGGGCATCCGCCTCGTCGAGCAGGTCATCGGAGGGGGAGCGGAGGTCGAGGTGCAGGTATACCTCGCGGGCCACCACCACCGGCGAGTTCGGGTAGACGGTCAGCTGTCCGCAGGAGGTGTGCAGATCCTCGCCGAAGCGGTCGGCCAGCTCACGCAGCGCCACCACGACCAGGGCCGCGCCGTAGAGCGCGTCCTGCCGGTCGGCGATCGCCGTCGCGCCGGTGTGCGACTGCGCCCCGGTCACGGCGATCTCGTACTTGTTCGCGCCCCAGGTGGAGTCGACAAGGCCGAGTACGATGCCACTCTTGTCGAGCTCGCGGCCCTGCTCGATGTGGATCTCCGCATAGGCGCCGACCTGCCGGCCGGTGCCGTCGCCGAAGGCGTCGCCCGCGCCGAGGCTGCCGATCGCCCCGAGTGCCTCACCGACGCTGACCCCGGTGACATCGGTGGTGGTGAGCGCCTTCTCCAGCGGGATCTTGCCGGTGAACACACCGCTGCCCATCATCGACGGCTTGAAGCGGGATCCCTCCTCGTTGAACCAGTTGACCACCGCGAAGTTGAAACCCGGCACCGTGCCGGCGGTCTCGTGCCCGCGCACCACCCGGTGCAGGGCGTGGGCGGCGGCCAGAACCCCATAGGCGCCGTCGTACTTCCCGCCACGCGGCTGGCTGTCCAGGTGCGATCCGGCGAGCAACCAGGGGGCGCCGGGGGCGAACTCTCTCAGCCCGAACATGTTCCCGACCCGGTCGAACTCGACGGTGAAGCCGTTGCGGTCGAGCCAGGCGGCGAGCCAACTCCGCATCTCCCCGTCCTCTGCCGTCGCCGCCTGCCGCTCGACGCCGCCGGCCGGGGTGGCGCCGAAGGCCGACAGCTCGACGAAGTCGTCGATGAAACTGCGGTTGTCACCGGCATCCCGGCCCGGGTGGGTCGCGGCGGGGGAGAGGGTCTGGTCGGACACGGAAACCTCCGGGGGTGCTGACGGGTGCTGTCGGGAACGGCGGGAACAACAACGAGGGCGACCCGGCGGAGGCCGCGAACGTAGGTCAGGCGACGGCTGCGGTGTGTTCGGCCATCGCCGGGATGATCCGTTCACCGTAGGCCTGCAGGGTGGCGTTCTTGCCGTCGTGCTGCAGGTACACGCCGAACTGGTCGACGCCGAGGGCCTGCAGCTCCTTCATCCGCTCGATGTGCCGGTCGATGTCACCGAGAACGCAGAAGCGTTCGACGATCTCGTCGGGCACGAAGTCGGTGGACGGGTTGCCGGCCAGGCCGTGGTGGTTGTAGTCGTAGCCCTGCCGGCCGGCGATGTAGTCGGTCAGCGCCCGGGGAACGGTGCCGTCCGTCCCGTACCGGGTGACCATGTCGGCGACGTGGTTGCCCACCATGCCGCCGAACCAGCGGCACTGCTCGAGCTGGTGCGCCAGGTCGGTCCCGACGTAGGCCGGCGCCGCGACGCAGATCTTCACGTCCATCGGGTCGCGCCCGGCGTCGGCGGCGGCGTTGCGGACCCGCTCGATCGTCCATTTCGCGATCTCCGGATCGGCGAGCTGCAGGATGAAGCCGTCGGCGTGCCGACCGGTCAGCTCCAACGCCTTGGGCCCGTACCCGGCCACCCACACGTCCAGCCGGGAGTTCGTCGCCCACGGCAGCCGCAGCTGCTTGCCCTGCCACTCGACCGCCCGCCCGTTGCCGAGCTCGCGGATCACCTCCACCGAGTCCCGCAGGGTGGCCAGCGTCGACGGCTGACCGGACAGCACCCGGACCGCGCTGTCGCCGCGGCCGATCCCGCAGATCGTGCGGTTGCCGTACATCGAGTTCAGCGTCGCGTAGGTGCTGGCGGTCACCGTCCAGTCCCGGGTCAGCGGGTTGGTGACCATCGGGCCGACGACGATGTTGCGCGTCGAGGCCAGGATCTGGCCGTGGATGACGTACGGCTCCTGCCAGAGGATGTGCGAGTCGAAGGTCCAGAAGTGGGAGAACCCGTAGGTCTCCGCACGGACGGCCAGGTCGACGACCCGGGAGGCCGGCGGGACGCACTGCATGACAACACCGAACTGCACGGGGAACCAGCTTTCGACGAGGGTGGGGGTCGGTCGGGTACCGGAGGTCAGACGAGGGTCTGGGCGAGACCCCTGGCCACGTAACGGCCGTCGCCGGGACGACCCAGGTAGTGGCCGTGGTCGACGACGACCTTCCCGCGGGACAGCACGGTCCGCACGGCACCGTCGACCTCGAAGCCCTCGTACGCGGAGTGGTCGAGATTCATGTGATGGGTGGCGTTGATGCCGATCGAGGTGTGCCCGGCCGGGTCGTAGATCACGATGTCGGCATCGCCACCGGGGGTGATCGCACCCTTGCGCGGGTACATCCCGAACATCCGGGCCGGGGTGGTGCAGCACAGTTCCACCCACCGCTCCATGGTGATCCGGCCGTCGACCACGCCCTGGTACATCAGGTCCATCCGGTGTTCGACGCCGCCGATCCCGTTGGGGATCTTCGAGAAATCGCCGAGCCCCATCTCCTTCTGATCCTTCATGCAGAACGGGCAGTGGTCCGTCGCGATGCCGGACACGTCGCCGGTCCGGATGAACCGCCACAGCGCGTCCTGGTGACCCTCGGCCCGGGAGCGCAGCGGGGTGGAGGCCACCCACTTCGCGCCCTCGAAACCCGGTGCGCCCAGCTGCTCCTCGAGACTGAGGTACAGGTACTGGGGGCAGGTCTCGGCGAACACGTTGGCGCCGTTCCCGCGCGCCCAGGCGATCTGTTCGAGCGCCTGCTTCGCCGACACGTGCACGACGTAGAGCGGTGCGCCCGTCACCTCGGCGAGCATGATCGCCCGGTGAGTGGCTTCCTCCTCCAACTGCCACGGGCGCGAGATCCCGTGGTAGATCGGGTCGGTCTCCCCGCGCGCCAGGTGCTCCTTGACGATCTCGTCGATGGCGATGCCGTTCTCGGCGTGCATCATCATCATCGCGCCGAGACCGGCGGCCCGCCGCATCGCCCGCAGGATCTTGCCGTCGTCGGAGTAGTAGACGCCGGGATAGGCCATGAACAGCTTGAAGCTGGTGACGCCCTCGGCCATGAGTTCACCCATGGCCGCGAGGGACTCGTCGTTCACGTCGCCGACGATCTGGTGGAAGCCGTAGTCGATCGCGCACACCCCGGCGGCCTTGTCCTGCCACAGCGCGAAGGTGTCCTGCAGCCGCTCGCCCGGGGTCTGGATCGCGAAGTCCACGATGGTCGTCGTGCCGCCGAAAGCCGCTGCCCGGGTACCGGTCTCGAAGGTGTCGGAAGCGGTGGTGCCACCGAACGGCATCTGCATGTGGGTGTGCGCGTCCACGCCGCCGGGGATCACGTAGGTCCCGGTGGCGTCGATCACCACGTCGGCGGTCGAGCGGAGATCGCCGAGTCGCTGCGAGCCGGGCTCGAGCAGGGCCACCACCCGCTCGTCCTCGACCAGCACGTCCAGCAGCTGCCGGCCGATGGCGGAGACGACGGTGCCGCCGGCGATGAGGGTGGTGGTCATGGGTGCGGTGGTCCTCCGGGCGGTCGGCTGCCCGACCGCGGGCGCGGCGCACCGGCGGTCGGGTGGAATCGGCGGTGAGAGGTGGTGCGGATGTGAGAAGTGCGGCGGTGCACCGCGATCCGGCCGGCTGGGACATCCGCCCGACCGGATCGCAGCAGGCGACTACTGCTGGTTCAACTTCTCCAGGTAGGCCTCGGTGGCGTCACCCGTCACCAGGTGCTTGCGTTCGGCGTAGGTCTTCTTGATGAAGCGCTGCTCCCAGTCGTAGACCGAGACCGGGTCGAACTGCGGGCCCTCGGAGCCGTAGGTGGTCTTCAGCGGCTCGATGACGGTGTCCACCGCCGGCAGGTGGAAGGTGGTCAGCGTGGTGCGGTGGCCCTCCGGGTCCTCGGAGGCGACGACGCGGTGCCGGGTGGCCGGCCACAGGCCGTTGGTCCACCGCATCATCAGCTCGCCCATGTTGATCACGAGCGCCTCGTCGATCACCGGGACCGGGAACCAGTTGCCCTCGAGATCGCGGATCTGCAGCCCTTCGTAGGTACCGCGCTGGTGCAGGATCGTCAGCGTCCCACCGTCGAAGTGCTCGTCGAAGATCACCGTCGGGTGCTCGGTGAGGGGCGCGTGCCGGGCCGGGTAGTAGTTGATCGAGCAGCTGGAGGCGTTCGGCTCGATCAGGGCATCGAAGTAGTCGTCCGGCAGGGACAGGGCGACGGCGAAGAGCTTCATCATCGACGCGCCGAGCTGCTGGGTCGCCTCGAACAGGTCGCGGACCGCCTCGTGATACCCGACGACCTCCTCGGGCCAGACGTTGGGGGAGAAGAAGTCCGAGTAGGCGGCCGGGACACCGGCGGCCTCGGCGTGCGCCGAGTTGTCGAAGTGGCTGGCGTGCATGCGCAGCGAGCGCACCTGACCGGCCTTGTCGATGTTGGTCGTCAGTCCGCGGTAGGGGTGGCCGACCGGCGACACCAGGCTGTCCCGGTAGTCCTGCGGCATCTGCGCCAGCTGGATCGACTTGGAGTACACGGCGTCCAGCTTCTCGATCGGGATGCCGTGCCCGACGATCTGGAAGAAGCCGGAGTGCACGGCCGCGGTGTTCACCTGCTCCGGCGCGGTCACCAGGTCGGTGCCGTCCAGGAACGAGGTGATGTCGATGACCGGGATCAGCGGGGTGCCGACCACCACGCCGTCGTCGGATGCGGGGGTCTCGTTGTCGCCCATGGGGTTTCCTTCCGTGGAACGGTGCAGCGTGGTGAGGTTCAGGCGGTGACGGTGCGGCGGAACTTGCCCATCAGGTGGGGGCCGGCGGTCACCGGTTCGTACTTCGGCGACTCACCCGGTTCCAGGCACGAGGGCAGGCAGCTCACGACGGCGTCCCAGTTGGCGTTGAAGAAGAACGGCACACTCTGCCGCCGGGCCGCGGCGGCTGCGCCGCCCACCGGGTTCACCACCCGGTGCAGGGTCGACTGCCAGCGGTCGTTCGTCCACCGGGCCATCAGATCACCGATGTTGATGACGTAGCCACCGGGCACGCTCGGCACGTCGACCCAGTTCTGCTCCTTGTCGACCACCTGCAGGCCACCCACCGCGTCCTGCCGCAGGATCGTGAGCAGGCCGTAGTCCGTGTGCGCGCCGGCCCGCTGCTGGCCGATCGCCAGCGGCTGGTCGGTCTCCGGGTAGTTGATCGCCCGCAGCGCGCTCGGCGCGTGGCTCATCATCGGGTCGAAGAAGTCGCGGGGGAGATCCAGGGCGAGGGCGAACAGCCGCATCAGCCGCTCGCTGAGCACGCTCATCTCGGCGTAGTAGTCGGCGCACACCTGCTGCAGCTCCGGCAGCGCATCCGGCCAGCGGTTCGGCTGGTACACCGACGCCTCGTCGGGATCGGACAGCTCGTGCGCCGGCGGCTGCATCGGCCCGAGGTTGATGCTCTCCTTCAGGTCGCCCGGGGTCGCGACGCCGAGGGACTTCGCCAGCGACTCGGCGCTGACCGGGATGTAGCCGTAGGGCTCGCCCGGCTCTGGGCGCAGCGCGAGCTTGTCCTCGTCCGGCAGGTCGAAGAAGGCGCGCAATGTGCTCCACAGCCGCTCCTCGACAGCGGGATCCACTCCGTGGCCGACGATCTGGAAGAAGCCCACCTCGGTGCAGACCTCGTCCAGCGCCCGGGCGAGGGTCTCGTCGTCCGAGGTCAGGTCGAGGATGGGAACGTAGGTCACAGTGGCCCTCTCAAGCTCTGGTGCCGCACCGGGGCGATCTTCGACCGGTGACGGACAAGGTCCGACGGGTGCAACGCCGGCCGCGAAGCCTGGCGTTATGCGTATAACTCGACGCTAGCCCGCGGAGGGACGGAAGGCAACGGTCGATGGCGAGATTCCGGGCGATCCGGTGGACCGAAACAGACCCGAAACAAGTTGGTGACGCACCGTTCCCGCCCGGCGAGCGGGCCGCTCCGGCCGCTCAGTCGACGATCGCCTGGTGGACCAGCTGCTGCAGCTTCGCCTCCCAGACGAAATTGGTCGCGGAGCGCACCGACATCAGGTAGGTGGCGGACAGGCCGGACTCCCGGTCGATGAAGAAGGTCCCACCGCCCAGACCGTTCCAGAAGTGCACGCCGCGCCGGGTCTGGATGCGCCGCGCCGGGGGATCGGTGACCACGGCGAAGCCGAGGCCGAACCCCAGGCCCGACAGGTCGTCCTCCAGCCCGCGGTGGGCGAAGGCGGCCAGGTCCACGCCGCCGGGGAGGTGGTTGGTGGTCGCGAAGCGCAGCGTCTCCGGGCCGATCAGCCACCGGTCGCCGACCCGGCCGCCGGCGGCCAGCATCAGCACGAACGCCTGGTAGTCCTCGATGGTCGTGTACAGGCCACCGCCGCCGGCCAGCAGGTTCGGCGGCGCGTCGACGGCCGGGCCGAAGATCGACATCGGCCGGTGCCCGCCGCCGGGCACCGCCTCGTAGAAGGTCGCCAACCGCCCCAGATCGGCACTGCGGACGGCGAACCCGGTGTCCGTCATGCCCAGCGGACCGAAGATCTCGGCCGCCAGGAACTCGTCCAGCGGACGGCCGGACACCACCTCGACCAGCCGGCCCAGCACGTCGACCGACATGGAGTAGTTCCAGGCGCTGCCCGGCTGGAACAGCAGGGGCAGGCCGGCCAGACGGCGGACGGACGTCGCCAGGTCCTCGGGGCCGTCCGGATCGCAGATGCGGTGCCGGTGGTAGGCCTCGGTGACCCCGTTCTGCCCCGACCACTCGTAGCCCAGTCCGGAGGTGTGGGTGAGCAGGTGCCAGGCGCTCAGCGGGTTCGTCATCGGCACGACGTCGGCGGGGTCGCCGGCGGCCGTCCGGCAGACCGGGGTGTGGGCGAACTCCGGCAGGTAGGTGGCGAGCGGGACCCGGATGTCGAGGTCGCCGCGTTCGTACAGCATCAGCGCCGCGACCGAGGTGATCGGCTTGGTCATCGAGAAGGCCCGGAACACCGTGTCCCGCTCGACGGGCAGCGACCGCTCGAGATCGCGCAGCCCGTCCTGGGTGTCGAGCACCACCTCGGTGCCCTGGTTGATCCGCAGCGCGTAGCCGGGCAGCAGGCCCTCGCCCACGGCGCGGGAGAAGGTCTCGGGCACGCGTCGCAGACGCGCGGGGTCCAGGCGGACGGACATCAGGGCAGCTCCCTGCTCTTCGGGTGAGGTGGCCGCAACGCGGCCCGGTGGGCGGAATGCTGGAACGGCGGAACGCTGGAACGGCGGAGTGCTGCAACATCGGAAAGGCCCGGCCGTATGCTGCCGGGGTGAAACGCGATCCGGGGAACCGCGACAACGGGGGTGCGGTGGCCGGGCGGGGCTCGCGGGTGAAGGCTACCGATGTCGCGAAACATGCGGGTGTGTCGATCGCGACAGTCTCCCTGGTGGCCAACGGCAAGGCGGAGGGGCGGGTCTCGGAGACCACCCGGCAGCGGGTCGAGTCCTCGATCCGCGAGCTCGGCTACGTGGTGAACCCGTCCGCGCGTTCGCTCGTCACCGGTCGGTACGGCCGGATCGCCTTGCTCGCGCACGATCTCACCAACCCGTTCATCGCCACCGTGGCCGCCGGTGTGGTCGAGGCGGCGCCGGCCGACCTGCAGGTGCTGCTGGGCGCCGGTGGCGCCGAGAGCGCCCCGCCGGATGTCGCGATGATCGCCTCGTTCGGCGTGGACGGGATGCTGCTGAACCTCGACGACGGCGAGTACGACCCGGAGCTGCTGGACTTCCCGGTGGTCGTCGTCGACGAGCACGAGCCGCGGGCCAACGCCTCCCGGGTGTACTTCGATCTCGCGCACGGGACGGCCATGCTGGCCGGGCATCTCGCCGAGCTCGGTCACCGGACGGTGGTGTACCTGGATTCGACACGGCCGCGGTCGACGTTCACCTCGCGCCGCACGCACTTCCGCAACCAGTTCCGCAAGGTGGCGGTCGAGGGGAAGGTGCTGCGGGTGCGGTCCGGGATCGACCTCAACGCCGCGGCCGAGGTGACCGCGAGGTCGGTCGACGACTGGCTGGCCCAGGGCGCCACGGCGATCGTCACCGCCACCGACGTGCAGGCCTACGGCGTGCTGGCCGGGCTGGCCGGCGCCGGCATCGACGTCCCCGGCCGGATGTCGGTCGCCTCGTTCGACAACAACCTGATGTCGATGATCACCCGACCCCCGCTGACCTCGGTGGACCTGTCGGCACGGGCGCTCGGCCGGGAGGCGGTCACGTTGCTGGTGGACGAGATCGCCCGCAACGGGCGGCCGGGGCGGTCCGTCCAGCTGCCCACCTCGCTGGTCGTCCGCGGGTCCACCGCGCCGGCCCCGCGCCGGAAGGTCCGGCAGTCCCGCCCCTGACAGCACCGCACCGTTCTGCTACGTTAACCGCATAATTACCTGCTGCGCCGGCGACACCCGCCGGGCCTGCGGCCTTCTCCACGGCACCACCTGCTCGTGTTCTACGGCACGTCCGCGCAGCCGCCGCTGCATGTCGACCGGGTACCGCACCCGCACCACCCATCACCGCTGATCCCCACCCGCTGATCCTGCCCACGGGAGGTTCTCGTGACCCGCTCCGCCGACCGGCGGCCGACCGCCCTGCTGACCTGCGTCGGCGATCTCGTCGAGGACATCGTCGTGCGCCGCACCGGGCCCTCCACGCCGGACACCGACAACCCCTCGTCGATCACCCGCGGTCCGGGCGGCAGCGCGGCCAACGTTGCCACCCTGGCCGCCGCGGAGGTGCCCACGAGGTTCATCGGCCGGGTCGGTGCGGACGCCGTGGGTCGCGATCTCGCGGACCGGTTGCGGGAGTCCGGGGTGGACGTGCAGGTGCAGACGGGCGGACGCACCGGCACCGTGGTGGTGATCGTGGACGAGGCCGCCGGGCGGACCATGTACCCGGACCGGGCCGCCGCTGCGGAACTCGCTGCCGTACCGGGCGACTGGGTGATCGACACCGGCATCCTGCACATCTCCGCCTACGCCCTGCAGACCCCCGACAGTGCTGACACCGTTTGCGATCTCGCCACCGCGGTTCGCCTGGGTGGCGGTCGGGTCTCGCTGGACGCCTCGTCCGCCGACCTCCTTGTGGCCCTCGGGTCGACGTTCACCGGCCTGCTGGACGTGCTGCGGCCGGACCTGGTGTTCGCCAACGAGGACGAGGCGGCGCTGCTGCCGGTCGCCGAGGTGACCGGGCGCGGCGGCTGCTACGTCGTCAAGAACGGCGCGGACCCGGTGTTCGTGCACGAGCCCGACGGCACGGTGCTGGAGATCCCGGTGCCGCCGGTCGCCCTGGTGCTGGACACCACCGGTGCAGGTGACGCGTTCGCCGCCGGATTCCTCACTTCCGTGCTGCAGGGCTCCGGGCACGTTGCCGCCGCAGAACGCGGTAACCATTGGGCAGCAGCGAGTCTCGGCGTCGCCGGCGCCGCCCGGGCCGTACCTCCCGTCGACCCCGCCCCCGCCAACCGGCACCCCGTCCACCAGTACAGCTGAGGAGCACACCCCTGATGGCCACCACGATCATCCTGGACTGCGATCCGGGGCACGACGACGCCTTCGCGATGCTGACCGCCTACGGGCACCCGGCGATCGACCTGGTGGCCGTGACCACCGTCTGCGGCAACCAGACCGTGGACCTGGTGACGCGGAACGCCTTGGCCGTGGGCGGTCTCGCCGGGATGACCGACGTGCTGTTCGCCCGGGGAGCCGAGCACCCACTGGTCCGCGAGCACCGGGCGGCGCCGGACATCCACGGCGACACCGGGCTCGACGGCCCGCCGCTGCCTGATCCCGGCGCGGTCACCCTCGACCCGAGGTCCGCCGACCAGCTGATCGTCGACCTGGTCATGGCCGCCGAGCCGGGGGAGATCACCCTGGTCGCCACCGCACCGTTGACCAACCTGGCCCTGGCGCTGCAGCGGGAACCGCTGATCGCCGAGCGGGTCGAGGGGGTGGCGATCATGGGCGGCGCCGTCGGCCAGGGCAACATCACGCCGTCCGCGGAGTTCAACATCCTGGTCGATCCGGAGGCCGCGGCGGCCGTCTTCGACGCCGGGTGGTCGGTGACCATGATGGGCCTGGAGGTGTCCCACCAGGCTCTCGCGACCCCCGAGATCCGCAGCCGGATCGCCGGTCTGGGCACCGATATCGGGGTGTTCGCGGACCAGATGCTCGAGTTCTTCCAGGCCCGCTACCTCGAGCACCAGGGATTCGAGTCGGCCCCGGTGCACGACCTGTGCCCGGTGGTCGGCCTCATCGACCCGACCATCTTCGAGTTCGTCCGCGGGCCCATCGCCGTCGAGACCGCCGGCCGGCTGACCGACGGGCGCACCGTGGTCGACCTGCGACTGCCCGCCGGTGACGACTGCCGGCACCGGGCCGGCGTGGGCCTCGACTTCGACCGCTTCTGGGACGTCGTGATCGACGCGCTGTCCCGGCTCGGCTGACCGCCCGTTCCCCTCTTGCCCTCCGCCCGACGTCCGGGCGGAGGGCAACGGCGTTCCGGAACGCCGTGACGCAAAGACTTCTCAGACCGGCCGGGATGCGGCGAGATCCGGCTGCTCGGCCATGATCCGCTCGTAGAGCGCGGAGAAGCACAGCTCCGCGTACTCGACGGTGTGCTGCGACGCGGTCAGTGCCGCCTCCTCGTGGGGGATGGGGGAGGCCTCGCCGGTGGCCAGCACCAGCAACTCGGACTGGAAACACCGTTCCATGGAGATGAACCACCAGACCGCCGCATCCAGCGAGGTGGCGGCGGTGAGATGCCCGTGGTTGGCCAGGATCAGCGCCCGATCCTCGCCCATGGTCTTGGCGATCCGGTCACCGTAACCGCGGTCCAGCACCACACCGCTGAACTCCTCGAACCTGCTGTGCCGGCCGTAGAACGCGCAGGAGTCCTGGGTGAGCGGCCGCAGTGTCCGGTCGAGCGCGGCGAAGGTCTTGGCGTGCAGGGCATGTGCGTGCGCCGCGCCGTCGACCTCGGGGCGCGCGTCGTGGATTGCGGAGTGGATGAAGAAGGCGGCCTTGTTCACCGGGCCGGAACCCTCCACCACGTCGCCGTACTGGTCCACCCGGACCAGGTCGGCCACGGTGACCCCGCCGAACCAGCGCCCGAACGGCGCGACCCAGAAGGTGTTCCGGTCCAACGGGTCCCGCACGGTGATGTGGCCGGCCGCACCCTCGTCGAAGCCGAACCGGGCGAACAGGCGGTAGGACGCGACCAGCTTGTGCTTGCGGACCGCCTGCTCGAACTGCAGGTCGGCCGCGGCGGGATCGGACACGGCGGGATCGGCCGCGGCGGGATCGGACACGGCGGGATCGGACACGGCGGAATCGGACACGATGAACTCCTCGGCAGGGGTGGACGGTGCCAGGAGCCCGGGGCCGGTCGGCCGCGCCGGGCCCGGATCGCACCGGGTGTCCGGGCATCGTACGTCCCCGGCACCGCCACCTGCACGCCGAGCGCGCGTGACGGGGCAGGAAACATGCTGGCAATCCACAGGTATCGCCGCGTTGATGTAGCAGGTCCCGGGTGTTTGCCTATTGTCAGAACCCCTCCGGTTCCCTAAGCTCCGTTATGCGAATAACGAATGGCCCGGCCGCCGCCCGCCCGACCTGATCGGGCCGCCGCCCTCCTTCGCGCTGCCTTTGCCACCCTCCTCATGGAAGCGAGACATCGTGTCAGATCTGCACTCTCGGTCCTCCCGGACAGGATTCCGGATGCTGGGCCGTGGTCGCGGCCTCGCCGGGATCCTGGCCACCGCCGTACTGCTGATCTCCGCGTGCGGGGACGGCGGGGTCACCGAGTCCACCACCACCGGCGCCGCCGCCGACTCGGCCGCCACTTCCGCCTCGTCCGCCGCCGGTTCCAGCGGCTCGGCGGCGGCCCCGGTCGACTACACCGGTTGCCTCATGGTCAGCAGCGTCGGTGTCGCCGACCGCTCGTTCAACCAGCAGGCGTGGGACGCCATGCAGCAGGCGCAGGACACCCTGGGCATCACGGTCAAGTACCTGGCCCAGTCCGGCTCGATCGACTACCCGCAGATGGGCGACCAGTTCGTCCAGGAGGGGTGTGACCTGATCGTCGGCATGGGCTTCAACACCACCGAGACGATCGAGCGGCTGGCCCCGGAGAACCCGGACACCGACTTCATCCTGATCGACGACGCGATCAGCTCGCCGCAGCCGAACGTGTCCTCGCTGCACTACCAGACCGACCAGGCCTCCTTCCTGGCCGGCTACCTGGCCGCCGGCATGTCCAAGACCGGCACCATCGGTGTCGTCGGCAACGTGTCGATCCCGCCGGTGGAGCTGTACATGGACGGCTACGTCAACGGCGTGAAGTACTACGCCGAGCAGAAGTCCGCCGACGTCAAGGCGATCGGCTGGGACACCGAGGCACGGACCGGCACCTTCGTCGGCAACTTCACCGACACCAACAAGGGCAAGCTGCTCGTCGAGTCAGAGATCCAGCAGGGCGCGGACATCGTGCTGGCGCTGATCGGTGGCGGCGCCGAGGCGATCCGCGCCGCCGGTGGTCCGGAGAAGGGCTACTACCTGTTCTGGCCGGACACCGACGGCTGCATCACCAACGAGGCCGACTGCGACCTGTTCCTGTCCTCCGTCCTGAAGAACATCCAGGTCAGCCTCTTCGACGTGGTCTCGCAGGCCGTGGCCGGCGATCTGCCGGACGGCGTGTACGAAGGCACGCTGGCCAACGAGGGCGTCGGGATCGCGCCGTTCCACGACGCCGACGCGGCCGTGCCGCAGGCGCTGAAGGACGAGCTCGTGAAGGTCCAGGCGGACATCGTCGCCGGGACGATCACCACCAGCTGATCCGGGGACGGGGTCCGGGCGCCGCGAGCGCCCGGACCCCGTCGTCGCAGAGAGGACCGCCGCCATGCCCGAGCACGTCCCGGCCGACGCAGCCCTGTCGACCGTCGCGCCGTCAGTCACTTCCGAACCGCATGTGCAACTCCGTGGGCTGAGCAAGAACTACGGCACCCTGCGTGCCAACGACGCGATCGACCTGTCGGTGCGCAAGGGCGAGATCCATGTGCTGGTCGGCGAGAACGGCGCCGGCAAGAGCACCTTGATGGGCATGCTGTCCGGCACGGTCCGCCCTGATGCCGGGCAGGTCGTCATCGCCGGCGAGGACGTGACCGGGTTCGACGCGCGCCAGGCCATCGCCGCCGGGGTGGGCATGGTGCACCAGCACTTCCGGCTGGTCGGTGCGTTCACCGTGGCCGAGAACATCGCACTGGGCGCGGAACCGGTCAACCGGCGCGGCATGCTCGACCGGGACGCCGCCCGGGCCAAGGCCCGCGAGGTGTCGGTCCGGTTCGGGCTCTCGCTGGACGCCGACGCGGTGGTCGAGGACATGTCGGTCGGCATGCAGCAGCGTGTCGAGATCGTCAAGACATTGACCCGTGACGCGGAGATCCTGATCTTCGACGAGCCGACCGCGGTGCTCACCGACGAGGAGTCGGCCTCGCTGTTCGAGGTGCTCCGCCGGTTGCGCGACGACGGTCGCGCCATCATCTTCATCACCCACAAGCTGCGCGAGGCACTGGCTCTCGCCGACACGGTGTCGGTGCTGCGCCGTGGCCGGCTGGTCGCCACCCGGGACCCCGCGGCGACAACGGTCGAGGAACTCGGCACCCTGATGGTCGGCCGTCAGGTGGTGGGTACCCGCCGCGAGCCGACCGTGATCCCTGACGACGCAGCGGTGCTGCTGGAGATCGACGATGTCTCGATGGGCAGCCGGACGCTGCACGGCATGCCGCTGCGCGAGCTGTCGATGCAGGTGCGGGCCGGCGAGGTGCTGGGGATCCTCGGCGTCGACGGCAACGGGCAGCACGAGATCGTCTCCGTGCTCACCGGTCTCGAGTCACCGGACACGGGCACCGTGCGGCTGTCCGGCACGGACATGACCGGCCGCGGTGGCCGAGCCTTCCTGGAGGCCGGGCTCGGGGTCATCCCCGCCGACCGACACCACGAGGGCCTGGTGCTGTCGATGCCGATCTCCCGGAACCTCGTGCTGGACCGGCGCAACGACCCGAGGTTCGTCGGCCGCGGCGGATTCTTCCTGCGCACCAAGGCGATCCGGGAGAACGCCCGGGCGATGATCGAGAAGTACGACATCCGCACGCAGTCGGCCGAACAGCCCGCGTCCAGCCTGTCCGGTGGCAACCAGCAGAAGGTGGTCATCGCCCGGGAGATGGAGCGGGACATCTCGGTGATGATCGCCGCCAACCCGGTCCGCGGGCTCGACGTCGGATCGATCGAGTTCGTGCACCGCCGGCTGCTGGAGCTCGCCGGCTCCGGCGCCGCGGTGGTGGTGGTGACCTCGGACATCGACGAGGCCATGGCCGTGTCCGACCGCATCGGCGTCGTCGTCGGCGGTCGGTTCACCGGGTTCGTGCAGGCGCCGTTCGACCGGGACGTCATCGGCATGCTGATGGGAGGCGAGAAGTGAGCACAGGAACCACTCCCGATGCCGCCACGGGCGCGGCCTCGCTGACGAAGCCTTCGCCCGCGGGCGAGGGCGGCACCGGTGCTCCGGCGCCGAAGGAGAACCCGGTCGGCCGGGCCGGCCGGGCGGTGTTCGCCTGGTTCGGCACGCGGCAGCTGCCGGTCATCGTGCTGCTGTCGGTGATCACCGGTCTGGTGATCTCCTCGGTGCTGGTGATCCTCACCTCCGAGCCGTTGCGGGTGGCCTGGGGCGGGTTCTTCCGCTACCCGGGCAACGCCCTGTCGAAGACCGGAGATCAGCTCGGCTCCTTCTATTCCGGCCTGTTCAAGGGGTCGATCGTCGATCCCACCGCGCTGGGCGCCGCCTTCTCCGACCCCAGCACGGCGAACTGGCGCAAGGCGCTGACTCCGTTCGCGAACACGATCACCGCTGCCGTACCGCTGGCGATCGCCGGTGTGGGGCTGTCCATCTGCTACCGGGCCGGCGCCTTCAACATCGGGTCGCACGCGCAGATCGTCGGTGGTGGCATCGGTGCCAGCTGGGTCGGGTTCAGCTGGCCGGACATGCCCTGGTTGCCGCACGTGCTACTTGCCTTCCTGGCGGCCGCGATCGGCGGCGCGATCTGCGGCCTGATCCCGGGTCTGCTGAAGGCCTGGACCGGCGCCAGCGAGGTGATCGTCACGATCATGCTGAACTACGTCCTGGCCAACTTCCTGATCTTCCTGCTGTCCTCGACCTTCTTCAAGGTGGAGGGTCGCGGCATCGACAACCCCATCGGCAAGACGACTGTCGAGTCCGCGTCGCTGACGTCGATGTTCCCCGCCTTCCCGGTGAACGCCGGGCTGGTGGTGGCGCTGCTGGTGGTGATCTTCGCGAGTCTGCTGCTGTCCCGCAGCCGGCTCGGCTTCGAGATGCAGATCGCCGGTGCGGGCACCCGGGCGGCGACGGTGGCCGGCATCAAGGGCAAGGCGGTGTTCGTGTCCGCGTTCGTGATCTCCGGGGCCGTGATCGGCCTGGCCGGCGGTGTCCAGGTGCTGGGCGTCTCGCACCAGCTGGCCATCGGCTTCGGCACCGACATCGGCACCATCGCCATCCTTGTCGCGTTCGTCGGCAACATCTCACCCTGGGGTGCCGCGGCCGCGGCCCTGCTCTACGGCGCGCTGCAGGCAGGTGGCATCTCCGCCCAGCTCGCCTCCGGCGTCAGCTACCAGCTGACCGGCGTGATGCAGGCACTCATCGTCATGTTCGTGACCGCGCCGGCGCTGATCGCCGCGATCTACCGGCTGCGACTGCGCACCAGCTTTCTCGGAGGTGTTCGATGACCGCGATCGACGACGGACACGTCGGGACCTCCGACGAAGCGGACCGGGACGTCGCCGCCCGGTCGCTGACCGCCCGGCTGGACCGGCAGTCCCGGCGCAAGACCGCCTGGTTCTGTGCGGTGCTCGGGATCGGCGTGCTGGTCCTGGGTTTCACCGCAGGAGGGCTGTCCACCCGGCTCGCCGTCGGCAACGGGTCGGTCAACTCGCTGCCGATCGGTGCGCCGGTCTGGGTGTTCGGGGTGGTCGCCGGGCTGGTCTGCCTGGTCTCGGCCGTGGTGGTCTTCCGCCAGGACGGCACCGGAGGCCGTCGCGCCGGGCGGCTGCGCGGTGGGCTGCTGGCCCTGTCCGTGTTCGCCGCGATCGTCGGCGTGGTGGCCTGGGCCGCCCGCGGCGAACAGGCCTCGCTCAGCGGCATCCTCGCCCTCAGTGTCACCGCCTCGATCCCGATCATCCTGGGCTCGACCTCCGGCGTGCTGGCCGAGCGGGCCGGCACGTTCAACATCGCCATCGAAGGTCAGATGCTGATCGGCGCCTTCCTGTCGGCCCTGGTGTCCTCGATCACCGGCAGCGCCTGGATCGGCGTGGCCACCGCGATTCTCGGCGGTCTCGCCTGGGGATGCCTGCTCGGCGTCCTGACCATCCGGTACGCCGTGTCGCAGGTGGTCGCCGGGTTCGTGCTGGTCGGTCTCGCCGCCGGGCTCACCGCGTTCCTCACCGAGCAGGTGATGGTGCCGGACCTGGCGACCTTCAACTCCCCGGAGACCCTGGGCACGCTGACCATCCCGCTGTTGTCGGACATCCCGGTGATCGGGCCGGCGCTGTTCCGGCAGAGCCCGCTGTTCTACGTCGCGGTGCTCATCGCCGTCGTCACCCAGATCGTGCTGTACCGGACCCGGACCGGGCTGCGCATCCGTGCGGTCGGCGAGAACCCGGCCGCCGTCGAGAGTTCCGGCGTACAGCCGCGCCGGATCCGGTTCTGGGCCACCGCCGCCTCCGGTGCCATCGGTGGCGTCGGCGGGGCCGCCTTCACCGTCGGCTCGGCCGGTCAGTTCGTGGCGGGCATGAGCTCGGGGCTCGGGTTCGTCGCACTGGCCGCGGTCATCCTCGGGTCCTGGCGGGTGCCGCAGGCGGCCGCGTCGGCGCTGCTCTTCGGTTTCGCCACGTCGATCTCGGGCGTGTTCGGCCTGCTGAAGGTCGACATTCCGCCGGCCCTGATGCTCACGGCGCCGTACGTGATCACCATCCTGGTGGTGTCCGGCGTCGTCGCGAAGGGCAAGGGCCCGGCCGCCGCCGGTGGTTCGATCTGAGCCCGACACTCGTCGCGGTGCCGGACATCGCCATGCTCGAGAGGATCGCTGCCGGATCACCCGCCGGTACGACACTCATCCCGTGGGACTGGCGCACCGCGCCGGCGCCCGACCGGATCGCCGACATCGAGCTGCTGGTCTCGGACTTCAGCGTCGCCGGTCCGGGCCCGGAGCTCTACGCCCGGATGCCGGGCCTGACCCACGTCCAACTGTGCTCCTCCGGGTACGAGGGCTGGGTGCGGGACCTGCCGGCCACGGTCGGGTTGAGCACCGGTCGCGGCCTGCACGGCGCGTCGACGGCCGAGGCGGCGCTGGCCGGGGTGCTGTCGCTGCTGCGCCGCATTCCGGACGCCGTCGCGCAGCAGCAGCGCCAGATCTGG
Organism: Nakamurella alba; assembly: GCF_009707545.1. Taxonomy (NCBI): domain Bacteria; kingdom Bacillati; phylum Actinomycetota; class Actinomycetes; order Nakamurellales; family Nakamurellaceae; genus Nakamurella; species Nakamurella alba. Next base: position 1,035,470 of record NZ_WLYK01000001.1, read on the forward strand.
GACCCGTTGGATGTCAACGTACTCGGCGGTCGCCGGGTCACGGTGGTGGGTGCCGGCGACATCGGCCGCCGGCTGCGCACCGTGCTGGAGGCGCTGGGCTGCCCGGTCACCACCGTCGGCCGCAGCGCGCGGGACGGTGTGGCCCCGTCGACGGACCTGCCGGAGTTGGCCCGGACCACGGATGTGCTGGTGCTGGCGGTCCCGCTGGACGACAGCACCAGGGGGCTGGTCGATGCCCGGGTGCTGGCCGCGCTGCCGGCCGGCGCCGTCGTGGCCAACGTCGCGCGCGGGGCCGTGGTCGACACCGATGCGCTCGCCGCACATGTCAGCGCCGGGCGGGTCTCGGCCTATCTCGACGTCACCGACCCCGAACCACTGCCGGCCGGCCATCCGCTGTGGACCTGCCCGCAGGTGCTGATCACCCCGCACACCGGCGGCGGCGCGATCGACTGGCGGGAGCGGTACGCCGACCTGGTCCGCGACCAGCTCGACCGGCATGCGCGCGGACTGCCGCTGCTGCACACGGTCGGCACTCCCGGCTGACCCACATCCCGGAACCGGCCCGGTTCCACGGATCACCTTCCGCCCGTCCGGGCGGACCGAACGAAGGCGAACGACGTTGCCCCCCACCCTGTTGATCTCCGATCCGGTTGCCGCTGCCCTGGCGGAGAACCGCCCGGTCGTCGCGCTCGAGTCGACGATCTTCACCCACGGCCTGCCGCAGCCGCGCAACCTCGAGGTGGCGCTGGAGGCGGAGGACCAGCTCCGGTCCGCCGGCGTCGAACCGGCCACCATCGGCGTTGTCGACGGGGTCCCGGTCGTGGGGCTGTCCACCGACGAGATCGTCCGGCTGGCAGCGGCCCCGGACAACCTCAAGATCAGCATCCGTGACCTGCCGGTGGCCCGGGCGACCGGCCGCAGCGGCGGCACCACGGTGGCCGCCACCGCCCTGTTGGCCCACCGCGCCGGGGTGAAGGTGTTCTCCACCGGCGGGCTGGGCGGTGTGCACCGCGGTGCCTCCGAGACCTTCGACGAGTCCGCGGATCTCGTGGCGCTGTCGGTGACCCCGATCGTCGTGGTGAGCGCCGGGGTGAAGTCCATCCTCGACGTCGGCGCGACCCTGGAGCGTCTGGAGACGCTGAACATCACCGTGCTCGGCTACCGCACCACCACCTTCCCCGGCTTCTACGTGCGCGACTCCGGCTTCGAGATCGGTTTCCGGGTCGACGATCCCGCCGAGGTGGCTGCGGTCGCGTCCGCCCGTGACGAGCTCGGGCTGGACTCGGCGGTGCTCGTCGCCAACCCGATCTCCGAGGAGCTGCAGCTCGACCCGCAGGTGCACGCCGAGGTGCTGGCCCAGGCGATCGCCGGTGCGGAGGCGGCCGGCATCACCGGCAACGCCACCACGCCCTACCTGCTCGACCACATCCAGCGGGTCACCGGCGGCCGCAGCCTCGACGTGAACGTCGACGTCTACCGCGGCAACGTCGGGCTGGGCGGCGAGATCGCGGCGGCGCTGGCCAAGGGCTGAGCGCCCCGCGCTCCCGAATCCGTTCGTGTGGTGCGCCGAGGTGGGTACCGCACGGCCGGTGCAGTGCCAGATCGGACTCTTTCCCGCGTGAGCGGGAAGGGGTCCGGGATCTGTCGTGCAGTTGTCGGAGTCACACTCGGCCGCCGACCCGGCCTGCCGAGCTGTGTCGCGCACCTGGGTACGCCGCCACGCAGAATGGACCGAAACCATTGCGTGGCGACGGTTTCGGTCCCCGATCCGTGGGGCCGGGTGGGGAATTCGTCTCCCGGACCTCCGGCCCGTAGGAATCGGACTGCTTCCTGCGTGAGCGGGGAAGGGTTCGGGAGCGCCGGCGCATGGAGCTAGCGGGGGAGGTCCTCCGCAGGCGCCTCGAAGCGACCCAGCCGGTGCAGCTGGGTGACGTGAGCCGGTGTCAGCTCCGCGACCTCCGACACCTGCAGCAGCTGCATGGTGCGGATGACCTGGTCGGTGAGTATCTGGATGGTCCGGTCGACCCCGGCGCGGCCACCGGCCATCAGGCCGTACAGGTACGCCCGCCCGATGAGGGTGAACTTCGCGCCCAGCGCGATGCTCGCCACGACGTCGGCGCCGTTCATGATCCCGGTGTCGACCACCACCTCGACATCGGCCCCGACCTCGCGGACCACCGAGGGCAGCAGGTGGAAGGGGACCGGTGCCCGGTCGAGCTGACGTCCGCCGTGGTTGGACAGCACGATGCCGTCGACACCGAGATCGGCCAGCCGGCGGGAGTCCTCGACGTTCTGCACGCCCTTGACCACCAGCTTGCCGGGCCAGATCGATCGGATCACGTCGAGGTCGTCGAAGGAGATCGTCGGGTCCATCGCCGAGTTGAGCAGCTCGCCGACGGTGCCGCCGGTCGAGGACAGCGACGCGAACTCGAGCTTCGGAGTGGTCAGGAAGTCCCACCACCACCAGGGCCGCGGGATCGCGTTGACGATGGTGCGCGCGGTCAGCTGCGGCGGGATGGAGAAGCCGTTCCGCTTGTCCCGCAGCCGGGCGCCGGCCACCGGGGTGTCGACGGTGAAGAACAGGGTGTCGAAACCTGCCTTCGCGGCCCGCTCGACCAGACCGAACGAGATCTCCCGCTGGCGCATGACGTACAGCTGGAACCAGTTGCGCCCCAGCGGGTTCGCTGCCTTGACGTCCTCGATGGACGTGGTGCCCAGGGTGGAGAGGGTGAACGGGATGCCGGCGGCGGCCGCTGCGCCCGCGCCGGCGATCTCGCCCTCGGTGTGCATCAGCCGGGTGAAACCCGTCGGCGCGATGCCGAAGGGCAGCGCCGACGGGCCGCCGAACACGGTGGTGGAGGTGTCCACCTTGGACACGTCGCGCAGGATCGACGGGTGGAACTCCACGTCCTCGAACGCCTGGCGTGCCCGGGCCAGTGACAGCTCGCCGTCGGCGGCGCCGTCGGTGTAGTCGAACGCTGCGCGCGGGGTCCGGCGCTTGGCGATCCGCCGCAGGTCCTCGATGGTGAGCGCCGCTGCCAGCCGGCGCTTCGTGCCGTTGAGCTCGGGCTTCTTGAACGACAGCAGCTCGGCGAAGTCCGACGGCTTGGGCATCTGCCGCTTCACGTTCGACATGGGTGACGTCTCCGGTCGTCGGTGCCGCGCGGCAGCTGGGCACGGCGGCGCCGTGCCGACCGCACCGGCCCCGCGCGCACCCGGCCGGCTGTGGTCGGACCACAGGGTAGCAGCTGTGGTCCGACCACAAGAGGGTGGTGCGCGGCGTACCGGGAACCGGCAGGCTGGGCAGATGACGGACACGCGCCGACTGTCGCCACGGCTGCTGGCGATCGTCGACCAACTCCCGTTGCGCCCGGGGCTCAAGGTGCTGGAGATCGGCGGCGGCACCGGCGCTGCGGCCTGCGCGGTCGCGCGCCGGGTGGCGCCAGGCGGACGTGTTCTGATGATCGACCGGTCGGAGAAGTCGTTGGCGATCGCCCGGCGGACCGGGGCGGACGTGATCTCGGACGGCCTGCTCGAGGTGCGAATGGCGGCGGTGGAGGAGTTCGTCCCGGAGCCCGCGGACCGGCCGTTCGAGCTGGCCTTCGCGATCCGGGTCGGCGTGCTCGACGGACGGCATCCGCAGGCGGGCACGGCAGCCCTCGACCGACTCCGGGCCGCTGCGGCCCCGGGGGCGCGACTGGCCGTGTGCGGTGACGGACCGCTGCGCTGGCTCGATCTCTGACCCCGGCCGGCATCGACGTATCGCGGGTCACAGCCCGTCGCCCTCACACCGGCGACCGGTGTCCGGTCGGAGGGGTGGCGGCCGGGAACGACCCGGTCGGCGCTGGACCGGAGGTGCGAACGATGCGGGAGATCGTGATCGTCGGTGGCGGCTATGCCGGCTTCTACACGGCATGGGGGCTGGAGCGCCGGTTGCGGCGCGGCGAGGCCCGGGTCACCGTCGTGGACCCGTTGCCCTACATGACCTATCAGCCGTTCCTGCCCGAGGTGCTGGCCGGTTCGGTCGAGGCCAGACACGCCGTCGTCCCGCTGCGCCGACATCTGCGGCGCACCCGGTTGCTCGCCGGCTACGTGACCCGGATCGACCACGCCCGGCGGCTGCTCACCGTCCGGTTGCCCGACGGGACGTCCACCGAGCTTCCCTACGACGACGTGGTGGTGACCGCCGGCGCGATCACCCGGTCGTTCCCGGTGCCGGGCGTGCCGGAGCAGGCGATCGGACTCAAGTACGTGGAAGAAGCGGTCGCCGTCCGGGACCACCTGCTCGGCAGCCTGGACCGGGCTGCGGCACTGCCGCCCGGTCCGGAGCGGCGCCGGCTGCTGACGGTGACGGTCGTCGGCGGCGGATTCGCCGGGGTCGAGGCGTTCGGCGAGGCGCTCTCGCTGTTGACCGACCAGGCACTCCGGTACCCCGAACTGGACCCGGGAGAGATCGAGCTGCACCTGGTGGAGGCATCCGGCCGGGTCCTGCCCGAGGTGGGGGAGCGCACCGGCCGCTGGGTGGTCCGCGAGCTGCAGGGTCGCGGCGGGCGGATCCACCTCCGGACCACCGTGACCTCCGCGGTCGATGGTCACATCGTGCTGTCCGACGGACAGGAGTACGACAGCGGACTGCTGCTCTGGACCGCAGGGCTGGCGGCCAACCCGGTGATCGCCCGGCACACCGATCTCCCGCTCGACGGTCGCGGCCTGGTCGTGGTCCGGCCCGATCTGCGGGTGGGAACGGCAGGCGAGCCGGTCGACGGTGCGTGGGCCGCCGGGGACGACGCCGCGGTCCCGGACCTGGCGCGCGGGGCCGGTACCTTCACGGTGCCGAATGCGCAGCACGCCGTCCGTCAGGGCCGACTGCTGGCGGGAAACATCATCCGTTCGTTGCGTGGCCACCCGCTGCAGGACTACCGCCACCGCAGTCTGGGAGCAGTGGCCACCCTCGGGTTGGGACGTGGCGTCTTCCAATGGGGCCCGCTGGTGGTGAAGGGCTTCCCGGCCTGGCTGATGCACCGCGGCTACCACGTGCTCGCGGTGCCCGGCTGGGAGCGCAAGATCCGGGTCGCGGCCGGTTGGCTGACCGCGTTGCTGCTCGGTCGGGACACGGCGTCGCTGGAAGCGGTGCAGCACCCCCGCCACGGCTTCGTCCACGCCGGAGAACCCTGGCCGGCCGCCTCGGTGAGCGCTGCGCTGCACTCGCTGCCCGACCCGGCCGACCGCACCGCATGACCCGGCAGGAGGATGCAGCGATGCCCGACGACCTGCAGGACGAGTCGCTGTCCGACCTGTTCGACGAACGATCCAGGTTGCTGGCGATGGCCTTCCGCATCCTCGGCAGTCGGGCGGACGCGGAGGACGCGGTGCAGGACACCTACGCGCGCTGGTACCGGATGACCGACGAGGAGCGCGCTGCGGTCCGGGTACCGGCGGCCTGGTTGACCACCGCGTTGGGCCGGGTGTCGCTGAACATGCTCGGGTCCGCCCGCCACCGGCGCGAGCAGTACGTGGGTCAGTGGCTGCCGGAACCGACGGCCGCCCGCGGCGCCGGACCGGGCACGGTCGCCGGCGCCCCCGGTCCCGTGGATCCGGCCGACCGGGTCACCCTCGACGACGAGGTGTCGATGGCGCTGATGGTCGTCCTGGAGTCGCTGACCCCCGCCGAGCGCGTGGTGTTCGTGCTGCACGACGTCTTCCGGCTGCCGTTCGACGAGATCGCCGGCATCGTCGGTCGCACCACCCAGGCCTGCCGCACCCTCGCCTCCTCCGCCCGGCGGCACATCGCCGACCGCCGGTCCGGCGACGCCGATCCCGAGCAGCAACGCCGGGTCGTCGGATCGTTCTGGGCTGCTGCCCGCTCCGGCGACCTGGCGGCCCTGGTCGGGCTGCTCGATCCCCACGCGACCGCGACCAGCGACGGTGGTGGTCACGTGCGGGCGGCACTGCGGGTGGTCGCCGGCGCGGACCGCGTCGCCAGGTTCCTCCTCGGTGCCCTCGGCAAGTCGGACGACCTCGTCGCGGAGCTCGAGAACGACGGTGCGGAACCACAACTCGTCATCCGACGCGGCGACATGGTGGTCGGGGTCGGAAGCTTCCACGTCGTCGGCGAGCGGGTGGCGGACATCTGGTTGGTGCTCAACCCGGAGAAGTTGCGGACCTGGAACCCCGAATCCTGAGCCGGTCCTGAACGGGTCTCAGGGACCGGTGACCGAGAGGACGACCCGTTGCAGGTCGGAGAACTGCAGACCGTCGTAGGCGCGGTAGAACCAGACGACGGTGCCCGGGGCATCGGCAGGGGCGCGGTAGGTGACGTCCTTCCAGTAGGTGGTGCCGTCGCTGCGGTCGTAGGGGTCCTGGCTGGTTGTGATCGTGCCCTGACCGGGCCGGATCCAGAACGACAGCGCATCGTGATCGGCGTCGGTGGCGACCAGCGAGAGGTCCACCGTGCCACCGCGCACCACGGTCGCCGACACCTGCCGGGCCACCGGCGCACTGTTCGTCGCGGTGAACCCGCCGGCGGTCACGGTCGGGGAGCTCTGGAAGTCCTGACTCGCGATGCGCACCACGGCCGTCAGACCGGCCGCCACCCGCGGAACGACAGTCACGTCGGCGAACTTCCCCAGCACCACCACACCGGGACCGGCCGGCACGGTCGACGGAGCGAAACCGCCTCTGGTGGCGAAGGTCCCGCCCAGCGTGGAGTGGCCGCGCAGCGCGGTCACCGGGACCGTGGCGTGGTTGATCCCGCACACCAATACGGTGGCGCTGCGCCCCGCGTGCGCCGACCGTGTCGACGGTGGGCAGGACTTCCCCGGGGATCCACCGACGGCCACTCCGACGCTGCTGATCTGGAGGGAGTAGGCCCTCGTCGTCAGGCCGGAGCCGGCGGGCGTGACCACGGTCCACGGCCCGGACCCGTTGCGCACCAGCGTGTACAGGCCGCCCAGCAGGTCCCGGGAACCGGTCGGGCTGCCGAAGTCCAACCGGAACCGGCCGACCGCGCCGGCCGCCAATCCGGTCGAGGACGTGGTGAACCGGCAGGTCTGCGCGGCGGCCGACCGGGTCCAGCCGGCCGGGGCGCCCACACACGCCCTCAACGGCCATCCGGTGGGTGCAGCGATCGAGACCGACGTGATGGCAACGCTTCCGGTGTTCCGGATGTCGACGTACCGAGGCGTGCCCACCCGGTCGCCCAGGTACTGCGACGGGCCGGACACCGTCCCGGTGGCAGTCGCGGCGGCGACGGCACCCGCGGCCGGGAACGCGGTCAACAGCGGAACCAGCAGGACGATGATGCACAGCAGCGCACGACGCATCGGGTCACCTCCCGGACGACACCGGCGGACCGTCCACCGGCCGACGGCACCGGACCGGGTCGGCCGCGATGCCGATGGAGATGTCGTCCTCGTCGACGACGCCGTTACCGTTCCGGCGCGGTCGCCGCCCGCATCGCGGTGTGCAGCAGCTGCAGGTCGCGGGTCAGCGGGTCCGGGCCGGTGTCCGCGCCGAGCAGACGACCCGGTGCGCCGTCCGCCCGCTTCTGATGGGCGGGATGGGTCGCGTCTTCGACATCGCCCACATCCGGGAAGCGCACGCCGTTCTCGAGCAGGGCACCGGCGGGAAGATCGTGGTCACCACCTGATCCGCCGGACGACCGATGCCTCAGCCGACCCGGGCGGCCATCGCCTCCTGCAGGGTGCGGACCGCCAGGGTCACCGACTCGCTCTGGCCCAGGGTGTAGTCCTCGTTCTCGATCGACAGCGGACCGTCGTACCCGGCCGCGGCGAGCGCGTCGACGAACGCGGACCAGAAGACCACGCCGTCGGGGTGCCCGGTACCGACGGCCACGTAGTTCCACGCCCGCTCACCGGTGCGCTCGTTCGGGATGGTCTCCAGGTGCGAGGTGACGGCAGCGGCCGCCTCGATCCGGGTGTCCTTGGCGTGCACGTGGTGGATCGCGCCGCCCAACGCACCGATGGCGGCGATCGGGTCGGCGCCCATCCACCACAGGTGACTGGGATCGAAGTTCACGCCGACGACGTCGCCCACCGCCCGGCGCAGCCGCAACAACGCCGGCACGTTGTACACCAACTGGTTCGCGTGCATCTCCACCGCGATCCGCACACCGCGGCGGGCGGCCTCGGCGGCGATCCCGCCCCAGAAGTCCTCCGCCACTGTCCACTGGTGTTCCAGCAGCTCCAGGTTCTCCGGCGGCCAGACCGTGGTGATCCAGGCCGGGAAGGTGTCGCCGGGCTTCGCGGGCAGGCCCGACATCGTCACCACCGTATCGATGCCGAACTCCTCGGCGAGCTGCAGCGCTCCGCGCAACACCGCCGCGTCCCGCTTCCCGTGCACCGGGTGCAGCGGGTTCCCGGAGGCGTTCAACGCCTCGAGGCGCAGTCCCCTGGACTCGATGTCGGACCGCAGCCCCGACCGGGCGCCGGCATCGGCCAGCAGGTCGGCCAGGTCCGCGTGCGGCGCCGGCGACCAGCCGCCGTGCGTCCCGCCCAGGCCGACCTCGACGGTCTCCACGCCCAGTTCCGCGGCGAGATCCAGCGCGGCGGTGCGGGTCAGCCCGGACAGGCTGTCGGTGAGCAGTCCGATCTGCATCTCAGGCCCCGGCCACGCGGACAGTGGCGCCGGTGCGCAGGCTCTCCACCCCGGCATCGGCCAGCGCCAGCGCGGCGCGGCCGTCGTCGAACCCGGGGCTGAACGGCGTGCCGTTCTCGATACCGGTGACGAAGTGGTCCATCTCGGCGCGGTAGGCCGGGGTGTACCGATCGAGGAAGAAGTTCAGGTACGGCGCGGCCACCTCGGTGGCATCGGCGCCGGAGAAGCGGGTGCTGGTCGGCAGTTGGTTGGCGGCGGTCAGCATGCCCAGCTCACCGAACGCCTCGATCCGCTGGTCGTACCCGAAGGAGCAGCGCCGGCTGTTGGTGATGGTGCAGAGCACCCCGGCCGAGTTCCGCAGGACCACGACGGCACCGTCGATGTCGCCGGCCTCGGCGATCTCCGGCGACACCAGGTTCGAGCCGGCCGCGGTCACCTCGACGACGTCGCCCAGGAAGAACCGGGCCATGTCGAAGTCGTGGATCGTCATGTCCCGGAGAAGACCGCCCGAGGTGCGGACGTAGGCGGCCGGCGGCGGGGCCGGATCGCGGCTGATGATGATCAGCTGCTCCAGCGCCCCGATCCGGCCGGCGCCGACCTGCGCGTGGATGTCGGCGAAGGTCGGGTCGAAGCGCCGGTTGAAGCCGACCATCACTCGGTCCGCGAGATCACCGATGACGGAGCGGCACTCGTCCACCTTCGCCAGGTCGAGGTCGATCGGCTTCTCGCACAGCACGGCCTTGCCGGCGCGGACCGCGCGGGTCAGGAAGTCGACGTGGGTCGGGGTGGGGGAGCCCACCACCACCCCGTCGATCGCCGGGTCGAGCAGGATCTGGTCGGCGTCGGTGACCCACTCGGTGCCGAACTTCTCACCGACCTCCTTCGCCGCCGCCTCGATCGGGTCGAAGACCTTCACCAGGTCGGCCCGCGGATGAACGGTGATCGAGTCGGCGTGCACCCGACCGATACGACCGCAGCCGATGACACCCAGAGCTACCACGAGCCGCTCCCTTGCAGCGAGAACCAGGTCGACGGTCGTACCGACGAGCCTGGAACGTTCCAGGCGGGCTCAGTATGGGACCACCCCCGGTGCGCGTCAACCGGTGTCGCTGGAACGTTCCATTCGGCGGCGGTTCGTGTCACCATCACAGCGTGACGTCCACCGCGGGACCGGGGCGCCGGGTCACCATCATCGACGTGGCGCGGCGGGCCGGCGTGTCCAAGTCACTGGCGTCCCTGGTGATCCGGAACGCTCCCGGGGCGAGCGCGGCCTCCCGGGAAGCGGTCCTGCTGGCTGTCGCCGAGCTGGGCTACCAGCCCGATCTTGCCGCCAAGGCGCTGCGCGAACAGCGGTCACGCCTGCTCGGCGTCGTGCTCGATCCCGGCGACCCGTTCCACGCCGACCTGCTGGAGGCGATCCACCCGGCGGCGGAGGAACGCGGCTTCGACGTGGTGCTCGGCGCCCGGCTGCCCGGACGCGGCGAGAAGCGTGCGGTGGACAGTCTGCTGCGGTCCCGGTGCGAGGGGCTGATCCTGCTCGGCAGCGAGAGCAGCGCGACCGCCCTGCGGCAGCTGGCGGAGCGGGTGCCGGTCACCCTGATCTCCCGGTCCGGTCGTGGGACCGGGACCGGGGCGGTGCTGGGCGCCGACGAGAAGGGCGCGGCACTGGCCACCGACCACCTGCTGGGGCTCGGGCACCGCCGGATCCGGTTCGTCGACGGGGGACGCCGGCCGGGCGCGGTCCCGCGCCGGCGCGGCTACCTGGCCGCGATGCGCCGGGCCGGGGCGGAACCGGACGTGGTGCCCGGCGACCACACCGAGGAGTCCGGGATCCGCGCCGCGCAGCAGCTGCTGGGTGAGCTGCGGGACGGCGACGCCCACCCGGTCACCGCGGTGTTCGGCGGCAACGACCGCTGCGCCACGGGCGTTCTCGACACCCTGCTCCGGGCGGGAGTCGATGTTCCGCAGCGGGTCTCGGTGGTCGGCTACGACGACTCCCGGCTGGCCCGGATGGCGCACGTCGATCTGACCACGGTGGCCCAGGATGCGCCGGAGCTGGCCCGGCGGGCCGTCGGATCGCTGGTCGGCCGGGTGGAGGACGGCACACCGCCGGGCCCGGACGTGCTGCTCGAACCGGCGCTGGTCGTCCGCGGGACCACCGGCCCGCCGCCGGGGTAGGAGTTCCCGGCCAGGGCCGTCAGGCCAGCGGGTCGGTGTCCGGCGGCAGGGTGTCGCGGTCGGTGCTGCGCCGTACGGCACGGTCCGGCAGCCAGATCACGAAGGTCGCGCCCGCGCCCGGCGAGCTGTGCACGGCGAGTGTGCCGCCGTGCGCCTCCACCACCTGCCGGGCGATGGCCAGGCCGATCCCGGTGCCGCCGTTGCCGTTCCGCTCCCGCGCAGGCTGCCCGTTCTGCTCGGCGGGGGCGCTGAAGTAACGGTCGAAGACCCGGCCGCGCCGGTCCTCGGGAATGCCCGGACCGCTGTCCCGCACCGCGACGAACGCCCAGCCGCGGACGGAACCGGTCACGATGTCCAGGCTCCCGCCGTCCGGGGTGAAGCGGATGGCATTGGCCAGCAGGTTGCGGATCGCCCGGACCAGCGTGCTGCGGTCGCCGTAGACCACCGGGCCGTCGGCCAGTCGCCGGTGCAGCACCAGGCCGCGGTCCTGCAGCATCGGGCCGTACTCGTCGGCGACGGTCCCGGCCAGCGACGGCAGCGCAAGGTCGGTCTCGTCGAACGCGCCGGACCTCCGTCGGGCGGTGGCCAGCAGATCCTCGATCAGCACGGCCATCTCGTCCGCCGCCCGGGACACCACGGTGGTCGCCCGGCGCCGGTCGGCGGGGGAGGCCCCCTCGTCGGAGAGCACCGCGTCGACGTTCGTGCGGATCACCGCGACCGGGTTGCGCAGCTCGTGCGACACGTCGTCGAGCAGGGCGCGCTGGGCGTCGAACGCCCCCTCGAGCCGGTCCAGCATCTCGTCGATCGTCCGGGCCAGCGTGGTCAGCTCGTCCTCCGGGCGGTGCGGCCGGTCCGGCGGGCCACCGCTGCCGATCCGTCGGGACAGGTCGGTGGCGGTGATCTCCCGGGTGGTGGTGGTGATCGCGCCGAGCGGGCGGAGCACCCGGCCGGACACCCACCAGCCGACCAGCAGGCTGAACAGGAACAGCCCGCCGAGCGAGATCGACGTCCAGACCCGGAGCGACTGCAGGGTGCGCTCGTTCACCGCCCGCTGCACGATGTCCAGGTCGGCGGCGCTGACCAGGCTGCCGTTGGCGGCGGAGGCGCCGTCGAGGAACTTCACCCAGCCGTCGTCGGAGACCTTGAACTTCTGCAGCGCGACCGAGTCCAGCGGTTCGGCCTCCAGCCCGGCGGCGAGCCCCAGGTACACGACGATCAGCACCACTGCAGCGATGCCGAACACCAGCCCGGAGTAGGTGAACGCCAGCCGGGCCCGGACCGTGCGGGTCCAGGCCGGGAGCGCCGGCCTCACGGCGCCGGGACCGGGGCGATCGGCCGGACCGGGGCGCCGTCCCGGAGCCGGTAGCCGCGGCCGACCACCGTTTCCAGCAGCTGCGGCTCGTCGTCGACGGAGAGTTTGCGGCGCAGCGTGCCCACGGTGACCCGGACGGTCTGGGTGAACGGGTCGGCGTTCTCGTCCCACACGTGCCGCAGCAACTCCTCCGCGGACACCACGTGACCGGGCAGCGTCAGCAGGTAGCGCAGCACCGCGAACTCCTTGAGCGTGAGCTGCAGTTCGCGGTCGCCGCGGTGCACCAGCTGGCGGGCGGTGTCCATGGTGATGTCGCCGACCGCCACGACCGACGACGCCGCCCGGACCTCGCGCCGCAGCAACGCCCGGATCCGCGCGGTCAGCTCGGCGAGGGCGAACGGCTTGACCAGGTAGTCGTCGGCACCGGAGTCCAGGCCGAGCACCCGGTCGCGGAGCGCCGAGCGGGCGGTCAGCACCAGGATCCGCACCCCCGGCCCGGACCGGGCGGTGATCCGGCCGGTGCGCACGGCGTCGGCCAGGTCGAAGCCGTCCCCGTCCGGCAGGTTGGCGTCCAGCAGCAGCAGGTCGTACTCGACCAGCTGCACCTTCTCGGCGGCGGCGCGGTGGGTACCGGCGACGTCCACCGCGTACCCCTCGCGGGCCAGCCCCACCTGCAGGGCCGAGGCCAGGCCCTCCTCGTCCTCCACCACCAGTAGCCGCATGACACGACGGTAGGGGAACCACGGCGCCGGAGGCAGGCCCTGGCGCGTCCCCTTTCGCCCGCCTTTCGGTCCGGCTTCCGGTGGTTTTCGCCGTCCATCGGTCCACTGGCCGCATCGCCCCACGGCGACCGCACGCATCACGAGACCGATCCCCAGGACGAGAGGACCCACCCGATGAGCCTGCCGATCCCACCGCACGACGCCCACCCCGCCGGCACTCCGGCCACCGCTCCCGGCCAGCACGCCTCCCGTGCCGACTCCCAGCATCTCCAGGTCTCACCGTCCGCTGTGCTGGAGCGGGTGCTCTTCGAGGTCAAGCGGGTGGTGGTGGGGCAGGACCTGATGGTCGAGCGGATGCTGGTGGCCCTGGTCGCCCGCGGCCACCTGCTGCTCGAGGGCGTGCCGGGCGTGGCCAAGACGCTCGCCGTGCGCACCCTCGCCGCCGCCACCGGCGGCACCTTCCACCGGCTGCAGTTCACCCCGGACCTGATGCCGGGCGACATCGTCGGCACCCGGGTGTGGCGGCCGTCGACCGAGTCCTTCGACGTCGAGCTCGGGCCGGTGTTCGCCCACCTGGTGTTGGCCGACGAGATCAACCGGGCGCCGGCGAAGGTGCAGTCCGCGCTGCTGGAGGCGATGGCCGAACGGCAGGTCAGCATCGGTGGCCGCACCTACCGGCTGCCCGACCCGTTCCTGGTGCTGGCCACCCAGAACCCGGTCGAGTCCGAGGGCGTGCACGTGCTGCCGGAGGCGCAGCGCGACCGGTTCCTGATGAAGGTCGACGTCGGCTACCCCTCCGACCTGGAGGAGATGACGATCCTGCAGCGGATGAGCGTCGACCCGCCGGCTGCCGGCGCGGTGCTGGATGCCGCCGGGATCGTGGCCCTGCAGCAGGCCGCGGACCGGGTGTTCGTGCACCACGCGGTGGCCCGGTTCGCCGTCGACCTGGTGATGGCCACGCGCGAGCCGGAGCGGTTCGACCTGTTCGGCTGGCGCGAGGTCGTCGAGTACGGCGTCTCGCCGCGGGCCACGCTCGGCCTGGTCGCCGCAGCCCGCGGACTGGCCCTGCTGCGCGGCCGCGACTACGTGCTGCCGATCGACGTCGCCGACGTGGCCGGGGACGTGCTGTGCCACCGGCTGGTGCTGACCTTCGACGCCACCGCCGACGGCATCGGCCCGCGGGAGGTCGTGGACCGGCTGCTGCTCGCGGTGCCCCGGCCGCGGGTGGCGCCGCACGAGGACACCGCCGACGGCGTCCCGGGAGCGGCGTGAGAACCCCACGGCGCCCGGACGCGCCGCCGGCAGCGACACCGGCTCCGGCCGCCGGCGCCCGCCCGGGCGCGCTGGCCGGGCTGGACCTGCGGGTCCGCCGGCTGGTCCGCGGCCGCGGCACCGGGCTGCAGACCGGGTCGACGCTCGGCCCCGGTTCGGACCCGGAGGAGGTGGCGCGGTACCGGCCCGGAGAGGACGACGTCCGCCGCATCGACTGGAACGTCACCGCCCGCAGCGGCGACACCCACGTCTGGCGCACCCGGGCCGATCACGAGCTGGAGACCTGGGTGCTGCTCGACACCTCCGCCAGCATGTCCTTCGGCACCGTCGAGATCGACAAGGCCGAGTTGGCCACCGGTGTCGGTGCGGCTGTCGGGCTGCTCACCGACCAGCCGGGCAATCTGACCGGGGTGGCCCGGTTCACCGGGGCGGACCTCCGGTGGGGGCGGCCGCGCACCAGCAGAACCGCTGCGGCGCAGCTGCTGTCGGGCCGGCCGGAGCGCGGCCGGCAGCGCGCGGAGCCGGCTGCGGACCTGGCGGCCGCGATCCGGCTGCTCGACCGGCGGCGCCGCGCGCCCGGGCTGCGCGTGGTGGTGTCGGACTTCCTGCCGCCGGACGGCCGCACCGAGCGCCCGTTCGACTGGGAGTCACCGCTGCGCCGGCTGGCCGCCCGGCACGACGTGCTGGTGGCGGAGGTGCTGGACCCGCGTGAGCTGACCCTGCCCGACGTCGGTGCGCTGGTGCTGCAGGACCCGGAATCCGGTGCCCGGCAGGAGTTCTGGACCTCATCCCGGCGACTCCGGGAGGACTACGCCCGGCTGGCGGCCGCGCACCGCAAAGCCATCGCGGCTGCGGTGCGCGGGTCCGGCTCGGCCCACGTCGTCCTGCACACCGACCGCGACTGGGTCCGCGACCTGGCCCGGCACGTCACCCGGCGCGGTCGGTCCGCGCCCACCGTCCCCACCCCGAGGAGACCCACATGACCTTCACCTCGCCCTGGTGGCTGCTGCTGCTGGTGCCGGTGCTGCTGCTGGTCGTCGCGTACCTGGTCCGGCTCCGCCGGCGCAGCCGGTACGCGGTGCGTTTCGCGGCGCTGCCCATGCTTGAACGGCTGGTCCCGAAGCAGCCAGGATGGCGCCGGCACGTGCCGGCCGCGGCCCTGGTCGCCGCCTTCACCGTGCTCGGCCTGGCCGCCGCCGGTCCGCAGGTCTCCGCCCAGGTCCCGCGCGAACAGGCCACGGTGATCGTGGCCGTCGACGTGTCCCCGTCCATGGGGGCCACCGACGTGCAGCCGAACCGGCTGGAGGCGGCCACCACCGCGGCCGCCGCCTTCATCCGGTCGCTGCCGGAGGAGTTCAACGTCGGGGTGATCGCGTTCTCCGGCACCGCGACGGTGATCGCCGCACCGACCACCGACCACGAGAGCGCAGCGCTGTCACTGGGTTCGGTCCGGCTGTCGAACTCCACCGCGATCGGCGAGGCCGTTTTCACCGCACTCGACCAGGTGGCGGTGCACGCCCGGCTGGCCGGCCAGGAGTCGGTACCCGCCCGCATCGTGCTGCTGTCGGACGGCAGCAACACCAGCGGCCGGACCACCGGTGCGGCGGCGATCGCCGCGACGGAGGCGGGAGTTCCGGTGTCCACCATTGCCTACGGCACCGACGAGGGCGAGATCACCACCCAGGGATCACGTGTCGGTACGCCGGTGGACCGGGCGACCCTGGCCGCGCTCGCCGAGTCCAGCGGCGGCATCCCGTACACCGCGGAGAGCAGCGACCAACTGTCCCAGGTGTACGCGGACATCGGCAGTTCCATCGGCTACCGCACCGAACAGGTCGATCTGACCCGCTACGCCGTCGCCGTCGCGCTGGGCACCGGACTGTTGGCCGCAGCCTTCTCCATGCGCTGGTTCGCGCGGATGCCGTGAGACACCACGGCAACGAACAGGAGGAACGAGGATGACCGCATCGTGGAACGGGCTCGGCAGCCCGGCCGGCCCGCGCTTCACCGACACACCCCCGCCCGCCGGTGGGAACGCGAGCGGATGGCCCCGGACGCCCGCGCCGTCCCCACCGCCACCGGTCCGCACACTCTTCGCCACGACCGGGCCGCCGCCGGGATCCGACGGGCCTGTGCCGCAGCGTGTCCCGGAGCCCCCGCGGCGACGGGGTGCGCGGCTGCCGGCGGTCCTGCTGGTCGCGGTGCTGGCCGGCGGCCTCGGCGGCGCCGGCGTGGCCACCTACCTGCAGCAGGACGATCCGGCCCCGCTGGTGGCCGCAGCGACCGGTGCACCGTCGGCGCCGGCCCCGTCCGGTGGTTCCGTGGTCGCCGGCCAGGAGGCCACCGAGACCGCCGCGGCCCGGGTGCTGCCCAGCGTGGTGGAGGTGCGGACCGGCAGCGGCAGCGGGTCCGGCTTCGTCCTGGACGCCGCCGGGCACGTGGTCACCAACCACCACGTGATCGACGGCGCCGGGTCGGTGAGCCTGCGGCTGCCGGACGGCAGCCGGGTGGCGGCGGAGATCGTCGGGTCCGACCCGGAGACCGACATCGCCGTGCTGCGCGCCGATCCTGCCGGGCTGCGGCCGGTGGAGCTGGGGTCGTCCGTGAGCCTGCGGATCGGCCAGTCGGTGCTCGCGATCGGATCGCCGCTGGGGCTGTCCGGCACCGTCACCGCCGGGATCATCAGCGCCACCGACCGGGGATCCGGCGGCGGGTTGGTGCAGACCGACGCCTCCATCAACCCCGGGAACTCCGGCGGCCCGTTGGTCGACCTGGACGGCCGGGTGATCGGGGTCAACACCTCGATCGCCACCCTGTCCCGCGGCGGCGGCAACATCGGGATCGGCTTCGCCGTGCCGATCGACGGTGCCGTCACCACCGCCCGGGACATCATCGCCGGCGGCTGACCGGCGAACGAGACGTGGTGCCGGGATCCGTGCCTCGATCACGGATCCCGGCATCACCCGAGCCCGCGAGGAACCCGGATCTCAGTCGTCGGCGAGGCGCCGGGCCATCTCCAGATCGGTGATCAGCACGTTGATCCAGCCGCCGGCCAGGGCGGCGCGGATGGCGGAGAACTTCCGGCTGCCGCCGGCCACGCCGACCCGGCGCGGGATGCGCATGAGCTCGGTGGGGGTGATGCCGACGAGCCGCTGGTCCAGGTTCGAGGCCACCGGCCGCCCGTCGGCATCGAAGTAGCGGAAGCACACGTCGCCGACGGCGCCGAGCGAACGGAGCTCCTCCTGCTCGCCCTCGGCCAGCGCGTTGCCGCTGCGCCGGAGCAGGGGAGAGGGCTCGAGACTGCCGATGCCGACCAGGGCCACGTCGATCTGGCTCCAGAGCGCCGCGACCTCGCGCACCGACGGGTCGCTCATCAGGGCCTTGCGGATGGTGGTGGAGCCGACCAGGCCCGGCGCGGACAGGAACACCGGGCTGGCCCCGGTGAGGTCGGCGAGCCGGCCGGTGAGCCGGGTGGCCTGCATCTGCACGGCGGGATCCCCGAGCCCGCCGACGATCTGGACCACCTGCTCGGCGACGGTGATGTTCTTGGGCCGCATCATGTCCACGGCGGCGATCAGCGTCTCGCTCCACGAGGACACGCCGATCACGTGGCCACCGGTGAGGGTCACGTCCAGGTACTCGGCGGTGGCCGAGCCGAGCGCGAGCAGGACGTCCTCCCCGGCGCCCTCGGTGTCCACCACCACCACGTCGCGCATGCCGTAGCGCTCCTGGATGCGGTCCTCGAGGTCGGTGTGGGTGCCCGGTGGCATGGTGACGACGGTGCGCACGATGCCGACCTCGGTGGCCTGGCGCAACAGCCTCGACACCCGGGGCTGGGACAGGCTCAGCTCGGCCGCGATCTGCGGCTGCCGGATCCCGCGCTCGTAGTACATCCGGGCCACCTTGCCCAGCAGTCGGAGCTGGTCCCGCTCCGGTTCCCGGCCCGCCCTCGGACGCGACGTCGGTGTCCCCGCCATCGATCTCATCCGCTCCTGTCGCCACGCCGCGTCCTGCCCGGTCCGGATCCGGTCGCGTGCCACGGTCCGCGCCCCTTTTCTACCCGATGCTGACTATCTATTCAACTCGGCACGATCCAACCGGGCATCGCCGGGTCAGCGGACGACGGCCGGCGCCGGCAGCAGCCGGGCGCGGGCGACGGCGTCCCGCCAGCCGGTCAGCAGGCGTTCCCGCTGCCCGGCGTCGGAGGTGGGGGTGAAGGTGGTGCGGTCGCGCGGCATCGCCTCGATGTCGGCCTGCGTCCACAGTCCGGTGCGGAGGCCCGCCAGGTGGGCGGCGCCGAGCGGGGAGAGGTCGGTGTCCGCGGCCTGCTGCACCAACCGTCCGCTGATGTCGGCCTGCAGCTGCATGAGGTCCGGGTTGGACGACGCACCGCCGTCGGCGTGCAGGGTGTGCACGTCGGCGACCGTGCCGGCGAACGCCGCGACGACGTCCTCGATCTGGTAGGCGATCGACTCCAGGGCGGCGCGGGCCAGCTGCGGCAGCCCGCTGCCCATGGTGAGACCGCTGATGATGCCGACGGCCTCGCGGTCCCAGTACGGGGCGCCGAGACCGTTGAAGGCGGGCACGATGTGCACGCCGTCGGCAGCCGTGGTCCGGGCCAGATCGGCGAGGTCGGCCGGGGTGGTGCCGTGGGTGCGGGCCAGCCAGGTGAGGGTCGAGCCGGAGGACCGGATGTTGCCCTCGGCGGCGTACCTGGCGCCGGTGCCGTCGTCCCAGGCGACGGTCAGGCAGAGCCCGGCACCGGCCGCCTCGGGCGAGATGCCGTCCGGGCACAGGCCCATCACCGACGAGCCGGTGCCGTAGGTGGCCTTCACGGTGCCGGGCCGCCAGCCGGCGTGTGCGAACAGCGCGGCGTGCGAGTCACCCATGACCGCGGCGACGGGAGTGCCCCCGGCGAGTGGCGGCAACCCGCGGATCGACGGGAAAGGCCCGGCGGAGGGCGCGATCTCGCCGAGCGCGCCCGCGGGCACGCCGAACAGGTCGAGCAGGTCCTGGTCCCACTGCCGGGTGCCGATGTTCATCAGCTGGGTGCGGGAGGCGTTCCCGACCTCGGTGAGGTGGCGGCCGGTGAGCCGGTGCAGCAGCCAGGCGTCGACGGTACCGAGACAGAGTTCGCCGGCCCGGCTGCGGGTGCGGTCCGGGTCGAAGGTGTCCAGCAGCCAGGCCGCCTTGGTGGCCGAGAACATCGGGTCCAGCGGCAGTCCCGACCGTTCGCGGACGGCGTCGGCGTACCCGGCGGCGGTCAGCCGGTCGCACAGTTCCGTGCCGCGCTGGTCCTGCCAGGTGACCAGGGGGCCCACCGGCTCCCCGGTGCGCCGGTCCCACAGCGCCAGTGACTCCCGTTGTGTGCTCAGCCCGACACCCACCACCCGCAACGGGTCCAGGCCCGCCAGCACCTGCGCCACCGCGGCCCGGACGCTGTCCAGGATCTCCACCGGTGACTGCTCGACCCAGCCGGGCCGGGGGAACCTGGCGGCCAGCGGCACGGATGCCGACGCCACGACGGCGCCGCCGGCCGAGACCAGCAGCGCCTTCGTGGAACTCGAACCCTGGTCGACGGCGAGCACAAGGTCGGCGGTGGGCATGATCAGGCCAGCTCCCTCGCCGCCGCAACGATGCCTGCGGTGCTGAGCCCGAAGTGGTCGAGCAGGAAGTCGGTACTGCCGGTCGGTGCGAACTCGCGGTGGATGCCCAGGATCCGCATCCGGGTGGGCGCATTCTCCGCCAGCAGCGTGGCCACCGCAGCACCGAGACCGCCGGTGGTGGTGGCCTCCTCGGCCGTGATCACCCCGCGGGTCCCGCTCGCGGCCTGCAGCACGGCGTCGGTGTCCAGCGGCTCGACGTAGGCGACGTTCAGCACCCGCAGGCCGATGCCCTCGGCCCGCAGGATCTCGGCGGCCTCCAGCGCCCGGGAGACCATGGTGCCGGTGGCGACGACGGCGAGGTCGTCACCATCGGTCAGCCGGATCGCCTTGCCCGGCACGAACTCCGTTCCTTCCGGGTGGACGGCGGGCACCGGATGTCGGCCGATCCGCAGGAAGCTGGGACCGTCGTTGGCCGCGGCCCAGCGGACGGCGGCGCGGGTCTGTGCCGGGTCGGCGGGCACCACGATGGGCAGGTCCGCGACCGCGCGCATCCAGGACAGGTCCTCGATCGAGTGGTGGGTCGGGCCGAGCTCCCCGTAGGCCATGCCCGGGCTCTGGCCGCAGAGCACCACCTTGGCCCGGCTGTAGGCGACGTCGGCCTTGATCTGCTCCAGCGCCCGCCCGGTGAGGAACGGCGAGGCCGCCGAGACGAAAGGGATCATCCCGCCGTTGGCCAGACCGGCACCGACGCCGACCAGGTCCTGCTCGGCGATCCCGACGTTGATCAGCCGGTCCGGGAACTCGTCGCGGAACCCGGTCAGGTTCGAGGATCCGACGGAGTCGTTGCAGACCGCGACGATCCGGTCATCCTCGCGGGCGAGGGCGATGAGTTCCTCGGCGAACGCCTTGCGGCAGTCGAAGGTGGGCACCTTCACGGCGGCGGTGGTCACTGGTTCAGCTCCTTCAGCGCGTCCTCGACCTGCTGCGCGGTCGGGACCTTGTGGTGCCATTCGACGCGGTCCTCGATGAAGGAGACGCCCTTGCCCTTGATCGTGTCCGCGATGACCGCGACCGGCTTGCCGGTGGTCGACCCGGAGAACGCCTGCAGCAGTTGCGTGATGTCGTGCCCGTCGACCGTGCGCACCTCGAACCCGAAGGCGGCCCACTTGTCGGCGAGCGGCTCCAGCTGCTTGGTGTCCTCGGTGCGGGCGCCCTGCTGCAGGCGGTTGCGGTCCACGACGGCGGTCAGGTTCTCAAGCGCGTAGTGGCTCGCGGTCATCGCTGCCTCCCAGTTCGAGCCCTCCTGCAGCTCACCGTCGCCCATCACCACGAAGGTACGTCGGGAGGAGCCCTGCAGCTTCGCGGCGAGGGCGTGTCCGACGGCGACCGGGAAGCCGTGGCCGAGCGGACCGGTGTTGGTCTCCACCCCCGGCACCTTGACCCGGTTCGGGTGGCCGTTGAGGGCCGACAGCGGCTGGGCGAAGGTGTTCAGCTCGGAGAGCGGGAAGAAGCCGCAATGCGCCAGCGTGGAGTACAGCGCGCCCGCACTGTGGCCCTTGGACAGGATGAAGCGGTCCCGCTCGGGTGCGGCCGGGTCCAGCGGGTCGACGGACAGCACGGCGCCGTAGAGCGTCGCCAGGATGTCGGTGACCGAGAAGTCGCCGCCGATGTGGCCGAGCTGGGCCCGGTTGATCATCCGGATGTCGCTGGTCCGGACCTTGCGGGCCAGCTCCTGCAGGGCCGGCACCAGGGATGCGGGGTCGGCGGCCGCCCGTTCCCTGCGGGCGGAGTTGTAGGCCCCGGCCGGGACCGGGTCCGCCGTCAACGTGCTCATCGGGTTCCTTCCGTCCACGCGCTCCGCCCGGGGCGGTTGTCGCCACGTCCGCGGGTGCTCGTGCTCGATCCATGTGGTCCGGGGCCGGGCCCTGGGTGCAGCGGGTGGGCCCTGAGGAGGTCGTCCGCGAACCGCCGATCCGGCGTCACCGTTGTTGAATAGCGATTCATGCTCGACTCTCTAGTCAGACAGTAATGCCGCCGGCCGGTGCTGTCAACGCGCGTCCGATCCGCGTTCGCGCGGGAATCCTGCATGCAACAAAGGGTCTCGGGTGACATCAGGAGATCGCCGGCCCGGGGTGCGGCGAACCTGGTCCCCGGGAACCTATTGACTGGGTCACACCTGCGTTGCATGATTGCCGAGTGTTCAATCAGTGTCGATTAGCTATTCACTCCCCGCGGCGGGTGGCCGCGATCCTCCTGCTCGCCCTCGTCGCGCTGACCGGATGCAGCGTGCCCGGGCTGTGGCACTACGAGGCGGAGGGTTCCGGAACCGGTGCCGGCGGTACCGGTGCGTTCGACGCCGCCGCCTATGTGGACGGGATCTGGGCGGACAAGGTGTTGCCCACCGTGTCCGAGAAGGCCGTCGACGCCGCTGTTCTGCTGCCGGCCTTGGTCGCCGACAAGGACGCGGCGGTCGAGCAGTACGGGGTGAAGTCGGCCGCGACCGGCGGCTCGCCGTCGTTCCTGGTCAAGGGCAGCGGACCGGTGACCGGCGTCGACACCGAGAACCCGAACGGCCCGATCACCGTGAAGATCGGCGATACGGAGCTGCAGGTGGTCACCGGTCCGGTCATCATCGGCACGGCACTGCGGGATGCCGTCGGCTTCATCAACTTCAGCGACTTCGTGAACCAGATCGACTACCAGAACGTCGGGACCCAGCTGAACAACAAGGTCAAGACCGAGGTGGTCCCGGCGGTGAAGGACCAGGACCTCACCGGGAAGACGCTGACCTTCGAGGGAGCCTTCACCCTGCTCTCGCCGACCTCGATCCAGGTGGTCCCGACGAAGCTGACGGTGTCCTGATGGCCTCGGTACCCCCTCTGGATGTGGTTCCCGCTGGTACCGGCGACGTCGGCGCGGAGTTCGGCGACGAGCCGATCATCCTGGCGCGCAACATCTCCAAGTCCTACGGCGGGGTGAAGGCGCTGCGGGACGTCACCTTCCGCGCCTATCGCGGCAAGGTGAACGTGCTGGTCGGTGAGAACGGAGCCGGCAAGTCGACGCTGATGAAGATCCTGTCCGGGTCGGCCGAGCCGACCAGCGGCGAGATCCTGCTGGCCGGCGAGCCGGTCACACTGCCGAGCCCGCGGGCGGCGCAGGAACTGGGCATCGGCATCATCCATCAGGAGCTGAGCCTGTTCCCGAACATGTCCATCGCGGAGAACATGTTCGCCGGCCGGGAGCCGCGCAAGGGGCGACGTTTCGTCGACTTCGGTCACGAGAAGCGCCGTGCCGCCGAGGTCCTCGCCCGGCTCGGGCAGAGCCACCTGGATCCGCGCCGGTTGGTCTCCGAGCTGCCGATCGGCCAGCAGCAGCTGGTGGAGATCGGCCGGGTGCTGCTGGAGGACGTCCGGATCCTGATCATGGACGAGCCCACCTCGGCGCTGTCCAACCACGAGGTCGACGTGCTGTTCGAGGTGATGGAGGAGCTGCGCAAGCAGGACGTCACGATCATCTACATCTCGCACAAGCTCGACGAGTTCCGCCGGATCGGCGACTACGTCACCGTCTTCCGGGACGGGGCGCTGGTCTCCACCGAGTCGATGACCCGGACCGACACCGGCTGGATCGTGCGGCAGATGGTCGGCCGGGACCCGAACAGCCTGTTCTCCCGCAGCGGGGTCACCCCGGGGGAGACCCTGCTCGAGGTGCGCGGTCTCACCTCGCCCGGCCCGGTGCGTCCGCTGGTCGACGACGTCACGTTCTCGGTCGCGGCCGGGGAGGTGGTCGGCATCTACGGTCTGATGGGCGCCGGGCGCACCGAGCTCATGGAATGCCTGATGGGCACCCGCGAGGTCAGCGCCGGCGAGGTGCTGATCAAGGGGGAGCCGGAGACCACCGGCACCGTGCAGAGCCGGCTCGACGCCGGCCTCGCCCTGGTCCCCGAGGACCGGCAGCGGGACGGCCTGGTGCAGCCGATGTCGGTGCGGGACAACGTGGTGCTGGCCGTGCTGTCCAAGCTCAAGCGCGCCGGGGTGCTGTCCCAGGGCGAGGTGCAGCGGACCGCCGAGGCCAAGGTCAAGGACCTGACGATCAAGATCCCGGGCCTGGGCGCCCAGGTGACCTCGCTGTCCGGCGGCAACCAGCAGAAGGTGGTGCTCGCCAGGGCGCTGCTCACCGAGCCGGTCGTGCTGCTGCTCGACGAGCCCACCCGCGGCATCGACATCGGCGCCAAGTCCCAGATCGCCGGCATCATGGCCGATCTCGCCCGGTCCGGGTTCGGCGTGCTCTTCATCTCGTCCGAGCTCGCCGAGGTCATCGCGATGGCCGACCGGGTGCTCGTGATGGCCAAGGGCCGGATCACCGCCCGCTTCACCGCAGAGAACGTCACCGAGGAGAAGTTGGTCGCCGCATCGGCGTCCGACCGTGTGCTGGAGGAGATCCGATGAGCGTCGATTCCGACGTCGACCGCACCACCGGCGGCGGGGACGGCCCGCCACCGGCACCGAGGAAGGCGCGGCGGTCGTTCTCCGGTGCGCAGGCGGCGCTGCTGCTGCTGCGCGGCCGCACACTGGTGGTGCTGATCCTGCTGATCGTGATCTTCGGGATCATCTCGCCCGACTACCTCAGCCAGTCGAACCTGATCACGATGACCAAACACGTGTCGGTCAACGCGATCCTGGCCATCGGTGTCACCTTCGTCATCCTCACCGGCGGCATCGACCTCTCGGTCGGTTCCATCGCCGGGTTCTCCAGCATGATCGCCGGCGGGTTGCTCTACAACGGCCTGTCCGTCGGCGGCGGCGAGATCTTCTTCTCCGCCGCCCTGGTCATCCTGATCGGCATCGTCGTCGGGGCCCTGGTCGGCGCCGTCAACGGCGGCATCATCACGAAGTTCGGGGTGGCGCCGTTCATCACCACCCTCGGCATGCTGTACGTGGCCAGAGGTTTCGCCCAACTGCGCAGCGACGGCGGCACCTTCCCGGATCTGGCCGGCACCCCGGAGCGCGGCAACCAGGGGTTCCACATCATCGGCGTGGACTCCTGGATCGGGATCCCGGTGTCGGTGTGGATCATGGTGGTCGTCGCCGCGGTGGCGATCCTGGTGACCACCCGCACGCCCTTCGGTCGCCGCGTCTTCGCGGTCGGCGGCAACGAGCGGGCCGCGGTGCTGTCCGGCATCCGCACCAACCGGGTCAAGATCGCCGTCTACGTGATCTCCGGTGCCTGCGCGGCGCTGGCCGGCCTGCTGCTCACCTCGGAACTCGGCGCCGCCTACCCGGACACGGCGACCACCTACGAGCTCAACGCGATCGCGGCGGCGGTGCTCGGCGGCACCTCGCTGGCCGGCGGCCGCGGCACCATCATCGGCACCGTCATGGGTGCGTTCGTCATCGGCTTCCTCACCGACGGCCTGGTGCTGGTCGGCGTGTCCACCTTCTGGCAGTCCGTCGTCAAGGGCGCGGTCATCATCCTTGCCGTCATCACCGAGCAGGCGCAGGTGCGCCTGCAGACCCGGCTGTCCGCCCGGACCGCCTGAGCAGCAACGCTTCCCGGAGCAGCGCTGTTCCCCGAGTTCACCGCAGTCCCTGCGCCCGGCGACCGCCGGTCGCCCCTCGCAGCACCCCACGACCGGAAAGGGTCAACGCCCACATGATCACGTCAACGACGACCACATGGCGGAAGGTCCTGTTCTCCGCCGGTGCGGTCACCCTGCTGACCATCGCCACCGCTTGCGGAAGCGACACCGGCGGCGGCTCCTCGAGCACCGCCGCTCCCACCACGGCCGCGCCGAGCACCTCGGCCAGCGCGGCGCCCAGCAGCACGGCCACCAGCGAGGCGCCGACCAGCTCCACCGAGGCGTCGACCAGCTCCGCGGAGTCCACCAGCTCGGCGACCGGTGGCGGTGAGGCCGGTGGCCTGATCGTCATCATCACCCCGTCGCCGGACAACATCTTCTTCAAGGCCGAGCAGGACGCGGCCAAGGCCGAGGCCGAGAAGCTGGGCTACGAAACCCTCGTCGTCAGCCACGACGACGACCCGACCAAGCAGAGCCAGGCGATCGACACGGCGATCTCCCGCAACGCCAAGGCGATCATCCTGGACAACGCCGGCGCCGACGCCACCGTCGCCGCCGTGCAGCGCGCCAAGGACGCCGGGATCCCGTCGTTCCTGATCGACCGCGAGATCAACAAGACCGGCGTCGCGGCCGCCCAGATCGTCTCCAACAACGCGCAGGGTGCCGCGCTCGGCGGCCAGGAGTTCGCCACCCTGATGGGCGGCGCCGGCAAGTACGCCGAGCTGCTCGGCAAGCCGACCGACACCAACGCGGGCGTCCGTTCCCAGGGCTACCACAGCATTCTCGACCAGTACACCGACATGGAGATGGTGGCCCAGCAGGCCGCCAACTGGGACCAGGCCGAGGCGCTGACCATCACCCAGACGATCCTGCAGGCCCACCCGGACATCAAGGGCATCATCGCCGGCAACGACACCATGGCGCTGGGTGCGCAGGCAGCCCTCACCGCCGCGGGCAAGACCGACGTGATCGTGGTCGGGTTCGACGGCAGCCCCGACGTCGTCGCCTCCATCCTGAAGGACGAGATCAAGGCCACCGTCCTGCAGCCGGCCAGCCTCATCTCCGAGATGGCGGTCCAGCAGGCCGACCAGTTCATCCGGACCGGCTCCACCGGCCAGCCGGAGAAGCAGTCCATCGACTGCGTCCTGGTCAACGCCGACAACGCCGCCGACGTCAAGGACTTCGCTGTCGCGTCCTGACCCGCTGCTTGAGCCGCAGTGCTTGATCCGCAGTGCTTGATCCACAGTGCTCGATCCACACTGCTTGATCCACACCGCACCGCCCGTGGCCCCGTTGCCCTGTGCAGGGGACCGGGGCCACGGCGCGTTCCGGATGCACTGCGGTCAGTCCGGGTCATTTGTCGGAATAGAAATTCTGTCGCTACGGAATCCGAATGAACAATGCGCTGTTCGATATTCAAGGTGGCCGGTTTCATTGTTGTCGTCCCCCTTGGGTAATACCTTTCCTTTGAGGCCGCCCATCGAAGAGCGGTACCAGAGCGAAACGGAGCCCGACATGACATTCCGACGGCGTGATTTCCTGCGCGGAGCGGCCGCCGTGACCGGCGCCGGCGCCCTGGCAGCGGTCGGCGGCACGGCCGCCGCGGTGGTCCCCGAGGCGGCACCGGCCGACGCCTCCGGGCCGGCGCATGCGAGTGCTCGGCCTCGCGTACTGGTGTCGACCGACATCGGCGGATCCGACCCGGACGACTTCCAGTCGATGGTCCACCTTCTGCTGTCGGCCCACCGTCTCGACCTCGAAGGGCTGGTGTCCTCACCATGGGGAGCCGGGCGAGCCTCGGACATCCTGACCGTGATCGCCGAGTACGAGAAGGATTTCCCGAACCTCCGCACCTATTCCCCCGAGTACCCGACGCCGGCCGCACTCCGTGCGATCACCAAGCAGGGTGCCCTCGATCTGGCCACGGGGCCTACCGGTCTGGGGCGCCCCACCGAAGGCTCCAAGTGGATCGTCCGGTGTGCTCGGTCCCGGGACCGGCGTCCGCTGCACGTCCTGGTGTGGGGCGGCATCGAGGACCTGGCCCAGGCCCTGCACGACGCACCGGACATCGTCGACCGGATCAAGGTCTTCTACATCGGCGGTCCGAACAAGCTGTGGAGCGTGAACGCCTACAACTACGTGGAAACGAAGCACCCACGTCTGTGGATGATCGAATCGAATTCCGCGTATCGCGGGTTCTTCACCGGAGGTGACCAGACCGGAGAATGGGCGAACGACTCCTTCATCACCACCCACGTCGCCGGGCACGGGGCGTTGGGTGCCTTCTTCGCCACCCAGCTCGGCGGCGTGAAGATGGGGGACACACCGTCGGTGGTCCGGCTCTTCAACGGCAACGGCAATCCGCTCTACCCGAGCTGGGGTGGCCGCTATGTGCCGATCTGGGACGGCCGTAAGTCGGCCTTCGACCGGCTGACCACCGAGGACGACCTCGTCGAGGCCTACGGGGTGATCGAGTGGACGCTGCGGGCGCCCCGCGGCTACTCCTCGAAGGACTCCACCAGGTTCGTGGTCGACAACCGGACGGGCGGGCCTTTTCCTGACGGTGTGCTCGACGGAAATCGCCTGAGATTCCGCTACTCGCCGCGTGATCCGCGGACGATGCCGATCAGGGTGGAGAGCACCCACCCTGATCTGAACGGTCTGCAGGGCGCTTTCACCGCGACCGCGCCGCCCGCGGGTCGGTGGACCGTGCCGTCACGGACCCACCCCCGCTGGTTCGCCGACGACCAGGACCCGATCTACGCCGAGGGCCTGTGGCAGGGCGCGAAGTCGGTGAGCCAGTGGCGGGTCGAGTACCTCCGGGACTTCGCGACACTGCTCGACCGGTGCCTCGGGCCGAAGGCCTGAGATCACGCCCTCACCGGCCGATGCGATCCAACTCGTCGAGATCCTCGGAGGTGAGCTGCAGCGCCGCGCCTCCAACGTTGTCCCGGAGATGGGTGACCCGCGAGGTCCCGGGGATCAGCAGGATGTTCGGCGACCGCTGCAGCAGCCAGGACAGTGCCACCGACATGGGTGAGGCACCGTGCCGGGCCGCGACCGCCGACAGGGCCGCCGACTGCAGCGGGCTGAACCCGCCGAGTGGGAAGAAGGGCACGTAGGCGATGCCCTGTCCGTCCAGCCGGTCGTTCAGCGCATCGTCCGCGCGGTGCGCCAGGTTGTACATGTTCTGCACGCAGACGATCGGTGCCAGGCTGATCGCCTCGTCGACCTGTTCGGTCGTGGCGTTGCTGACCCCGAGATGCCTGATCAGGCCGTCCTTCTGCAGCTCCACCAGGGCGCCGAGGGAATCGGCGAGGGAGCCGGGCAGCGGGCCGGTCGCATCGCCGAGCCGCAGGTTGACCAGGTCCAGTCGGTCGATGCCGAGGGTGCGCAGGTTGTCGTGCACCTGCCGGCGGAGGTCTGCCGGTGTGCGGGCGACCGGCCAGCCGCCCTGCTCGTCGCGGGTCGCGCCGACCTTGGTGGCGATCAGCAGGTCGTCCGGGTACGGCGCGAGCGCCCGGCGGATCACCTCGTTGGTGTGGTGCGGGCCGTAGGCGTCGCTGGTGTCGACATGGGTGATCCCCAGTCCGACGGCAGTGCGCAGCACGGCGATCGCGCCGTCGGGGTCGGCGGGCGGGCCCATCACCCATGGGCCGGCGAGTTGCATGGCGCCATAGCCGAACCGGCTGACGGGAACGTCGCCCAGCTGGTAGGTGCCGCCGGGAAGGGTGGTCGGGGTGTGCACGATGTCGGTCCTCTCCTGCGGACCGGCGCTCGCCGGCCCACGGGACCATCGTGCTGGGGTTACTCTCCTACGGGAAGTAGGCACCTGCAGGTGCGTAACAATCCGGAGGAGCAGCAATGGCGACCAGGACCGCGACACAACGAAAGGCTCAGGCCGCGGCGCAGTACAACGCCTTCCTCGCGGTCTGCCCGAGTCGGCAGCTGCTGGACCGGATCTCGGACAAATGGGTGGTGCTGGTGCTGTGCGCGCTGGGCGGTGCCGACAATGGTTCAGGAGGTACGTTGCGCTACTCCGAGATCGCCCGCACCGTGGCCGGGGTCAGCCAGAAGATGCTCACCCAGACGCTCCGCTCCCTGGAACGTGACGGGCTGGTGACCCGGACCGTCGTGCCGACGGTCCCGGTCACCGTCTCCTACGGTCTGACCGACCTGGGGCGTTCGCTGCACGTGCTGTGCGGCGGTCTGCGCGAGTGGGCGCAGCAGCACATGGACGAGGTGCTGGAGCACCGCGCCCGCCTCGACGGGTGAGCTGCCGGTCCGGACGCGCCCGTCCGGACCGGCAGCCGGCCGGTTGCGGGCTCAGTAGGACGTGAACAGCGCCTGCTGGGCGAGACGCAGTGCGGTGATCGCGTCGTGGTTGTCCTGGGCCTCCTGGACGGCGGCGAAGTCGAGCTTGGCCAGCGCCCGCTGGACGGCCTTGAGGAAGTCGATGGCGCTGGTGGCGGCGGCGACCGAGTCCTCGCGGAACGGGAACTGGTCGAGCTGCCAGACGCCCTTCCAGTTGTTCTTCTCCAGGGTGTAGAAGAACTCGAACAGCTCGATGGGATGCACCGTGCCGGCGACCATGTCGTCGTCCCAGCCGCGCAGGTTGTCGTTGACGTCCATGCCGAACAGCCGGCCGTGATCGATGGCCAGCTGGGCCGAGTCGGCGGGGGACTCACCGCCGAACAGGGCATGGCCGAAGTCGAGCAGGATGCCGACGTTGGGCAGGCCGATCTTCTCGATGCCCAGCAGGGTGCGGGCGACGGAGCTGTAGGACATGTGCACCCGCGGCTCGCGCGGCTTGTACTCGATGACGAACTTGAGATCCGGGTTCTCCGCGGCCAGCCGGCCGACGCCGTCGATGGAGTTCTTCCACAGCGCACCGTGGTCCACCTGGAACGGGTAGTCCCACCCGTCCTGACCCGGCCACAGTTTCACGTAGTCGGCGCCGAAATAGCGCACCACGTCGGCGGCCTCGGTGATCAGCTCGTGGGCGAGCTCCCTGACGCCCGGGTCCGGGTTGGTGAACGACCCCTTCGCGAAGACGCGGGTGTAGATCTCGGGGGTGATGCCGATGACCTCCAGGCCCTGGGCGTCCAGGGCCGCCTTGATGTCCTCCCGGGTGAAGTCGCCGCCGAAGAACGGGTAGTTGAGGTCGACGACGGACAGGTCCGGCACCTGGCCGGCGAGCTCGATCGCGTCCACCACCGTCCGCGGGGCTCCGTAGCCGTCCGTGGCGTAACGATCCACGTAGGTGGCGAAATGCCAGATCCCGGCGCCGAACTTCTGCTCGCTGCTCACCAGACTGCTGCCCTTCTCGGTCGACGATGACTGACCGGGCCCGCTTCTGGCATCTTTCGGGAACGAGAGATGAATAACTATTCGAAGCGGACTCGACAGTCAAAGTTTAGGCGTACTGGATCAGAAGTCAACAGGAGCAAGGAGTCCGGAGCGCCGGCTCGGCACGTCCGACCCGCGAGCGCCGGCTCGCCACGTCCGGTCGCTCGTCGGAATCGTGCGGTCGAGCATCGCAGCGAGGGACGAGCGAGAAGCGCAGGACGCGGGATCCCATCAAGGACGAGCGACCCGCGAGCGCCAGCTCGCAATGTCACCGTCTCAGTCGATCGGGACCGGGACGTGCTCCACGATGTGGATGCCATAGCCCTCGTGCCCGGCCCGGCGCTGCGGGTGGTTGGTGAGCAGGCGCAGCGAGCGGACACCGAGGTCGGCCAGCACCTGCGCGCCGGTGCCGTACTCCCGGCTGTCCGCAGGCTCGTCGAGCTCGGGCAACGGCAGGTCGACGCCGGTGTCCTGCAGCTCGTAGGCGCGCAGCTTCTCCAGCAGCGGCACACCCCGGCCCTCGGCGCCGCGGATGTACAGCAGCACGCCGCGTCCCTCGGCGGCGATCGCCGCCAGCGAGGCGTTCAGCAGCCGGCCGCAGGCGCAGCGCCGGGATCCGAACACGTCACCGGTCACGCACTCGGAATGCACTCGGGTGAGCACGTTCTCGCCGTCCCCGATGTCGCCGAGGACCAGCGCCACGAACTCCCGTCCGGTGATCCTGGACCGGTAGCCGTGCACGGTGAACCGCCCGGCCTCGATGGGCAGGTTCGCCACCGCGACCTTCTCGATCTGCACCTCGCGGGCCATCCGGTAGGACACCATCTGGGCGATCGAGATCAGCGCCAGGTCGTGGTCGTCGCAGAAGACCCGCAGCTCCTCGGTGCGGGCCATCTCCAGCGGGTCCTTCTCGCTGACGATCTCGCAGAGCACACCGGCGGGGGAGAGGCCGGCCATGGTGGCCAGGTCGATCGCGGCCTCGGTGTGCCCGGGGCGGACCAGTACGCCGCCGTCGCGGGCGCGCAACGGGACCACGTGGCCGGGACGGTGGAAGTCCTCCGGCACGGCTGCCGGATCGGCCAGCCGGCGGATCGTCAGCGCCCGATCGGCGGCCGAGATGCCGGTGACCACGCCGACGGCGTCGACGGTCACGGTGTACGCCGTGCCGCGCGGGTCCTGGTTGACCCGGGACATCGGCGGCAGCGCGAGCCGGTCGGCCTCCGCCTCAGTGACCGGGGCGCAGATGTACCCGGAGGAGTAGCGGACGGTGAAGGCGATGGTGCCGGCGGTCGCGAGCTCCGCGGCGAAGATGATGTCGCCTTCGTTCTCCCGGTCCTCGTCGTCGACGACCACGACCGGCCGGCCGTCGGCGATCTCCGCGACCGCGAATTCGATGCTGTCCAGACCGGAGGTGCCGCGGTTGCGGGAGACGTGGTGGTGCCGGGGCGGCAGCAGGCCGGATCCGACGTAGGTGTCCACCGCGGCGTCGCCGGTGTCCCCGGACGTGCCGTTCCGGTCGGTCCCGTGCTGCTCCATCGGCCCGTACTCCTCCCGGCCGGAGCGGCGGCCCGGCCTCACTGCATGGGCGTGCAGTATCCCACGCCACCCCGATCGCTCACTCCTTCCGCCCGTACACCACCTCGAGACCCAGCATGTCCGCCAGGGAGCGGATCTCGCGGTCGACGGCGGCCCGGGTGCGGGCACCGAACGGGACGTCCTCGTGCACGGCGTTCACCCGGAGCAGGCCGTCCTTGCGCTCGGCGGCGAGATCGGCCTTGCCGACGAGCCAGTCGTCGTGCAGCACCGGCAGGGCGAAGTAGCCCCAACGCCGCTTCGCCGCCGGCTTGTACATCTCGAGCTGGTAGTCGAAGCCGAAGAGCGCCTCCATCCGCGCCCGGTCGGAGACCAGCCGGTCGAAGGGGGACAGCAGCGCGGTCCGCCCGCGGAAGCTGCCGCGGGCGGCCTCCAGCGCCTCCGGGTCCACCCGCCAGGCGCCGCGCACGCCCTCGACGGTCGCAGGGATCCCGGCCGCCGCGACGACCACCGGCTCGACCATGGCCTCCGGCCCTTTGCCGCGGGCGATGCCGAGCGATCGCAGTCGCCGACGGTCCCGCTCGAGCGCGGCCTCCGGCTCCGGGACCACCTCGGTGTCCGGGAACACCCGCTCGGCGAGATCCCAGAGCTTGTCCTGTCCTTCGTGCCCGGCGACCGCCACCTCGCCGCGGCGCACCATGCAGGCCAGCAACTGCAGCACGTTGCGGTTGTTGTTCCAGCCGCTGGAGGCCCACGGCCGGTCGCACTCGTCCGGGATCTCCCGCGCGGTCAGCGGGCCGTCGGTGGACAGCCGGACCATGATGCTGCGCCGGCACCGGTCGTTGTCCAGCACCCACTGCCGGGTGTTGATCTCCCAGCCGACCAGGCCCTCGCCGGTCCGCCAGTGCTCCATCTCCGCCCGGTACAACGCCATGTCCTCCGCCGGCCGGGCCAGCCCGCGGTACTCGACCAGCCGGTGGTCGGCCAGCGCGGCGGCCAGCTCCGCGGGGGAGTAGGTGGCACCCATCCGGCTCCAGGCGATCAGGTCGGCGCTGTGCGCCACCGCGTTGGTGCGGTCGAGCGTGAGATGGGTGAGGTGGTGAACCATTTCGAGCAGGTCGGTGGGCCGGTCCCGGGTGAGCAACTGGGCCTGCACGGCGATGCGGCGCGCGTCGTCGCGGGTGAGCTCGACGGCCGCCGGCGCTACTGCCATGCAGCGACAGTAGCGCCGACGGTCTTCTCGGCACCCCTACCAGCGGACGGTGGTCGTGCCCTTCCGGACCAGGAACGTCCGCGGCAGCGCCCCGGGCGGCGTCACGATGATCACCGTCGGTGCGGTGGCCTTGACGGTGAAGCCGCCGGTCCGGCCGATCACCGCGTCCCGGGCGACGATCCGACCGCCGATTGCGGAGACCACGATCCGACCGTCCTGCCGCAGCAGGGTGCTGCGGGCGTCCGCGGACACCGACCACAGGTGACCCTTGAGCGGCACGTTCTCCACGGTGTTCCGTCCCGGCAGGCCCAGGGTGCCGAACCGGAAACCCTTGACGGAGCCCCAAGGTTCGTCACCGATCAGCTCCGAGGTGCTCATCAGCGGCATCAGGTTGGACCACGAGTAGGTGCGCCACGTGGTGTCGGTCGCGGCGGAATTGATGAGCTGGCCGGGCTCGGCGTCGAAGTACTCCGGGAACCAGCCGAGTTCCTTCCAGGTGGTGAGCCACATCGCGGTCGACTTCGACGCCAGCGTCGCAGCCTCGGCGTCGAACCCGTACCGCTTGAGGCCGTCGTAGACGGTGGCGTTCATGGGCGGCCAGGCGGCACCCTGCCACTCCTCGCAGGCGTCCTCCTCGTTCCAGCTCTGGAAGTACCGGAAGGCGTCACTGGACTCGTGCACGTCGCCGGCGGCGCAGAAGGCCGGATCGTTCCGGGCCACGCTCGGGATCACGTACTCGCCACCGAACTCGGCCGGGTTCTGCAGGTGATCCTTGACCAGGGTGGCCGCCCGGGCCGGCGTCGCCAGCCCGCCGAACAGCGGGTAGAACACCGTCGGGGTGACCGTCGGCTCCCAGCTGCCGTCCAGGTACCGGTTGAGGTAGAGACCGCGGTCGGCATTCCACAGCCGGCTGTTCATCCGCTCGGCCAGTTGTGCGTGCAGCGCCTGGTAGGAGGCGGCCTCGGCCGGCCGGCCCAGCTCGGTGGCCATCCGGGCCAGGGTGTCGGCGAACAGGCCGTAGTAGGAGTTGAGCGCGACGTCGGTCAGGTTCGTGTTCTGCCGGGTGTCCGTCCCGCCGACCTTCGGGATCTCGACATAACCGTAGTACTGGGGACTGTCGTCCAGACCCAGGTGGTTGCCGCGGCCGCCGGGCCGGTCCTCCACCCACGGACTCTCCAGCAGGCCGTCCTTGTCGGTGTCGAACTCGGGCATCCGGGCGATGTAGGCCGCCATCTTCGGGTAGACGAGATCCAGGATGCTGCGGTCACCGGTGCGGGTGTAGGCGCGCCAGGCGGCGTAGGCGTGCATGGGACCGGCGTTCAACTGGTCGTAGCGGGGCCCGCCCTGGTCGTAGAAGTCGCGGATGTGGTCCAGCGCGGTGGCCGGGTCGACGTTGGTCGCGGTGATCGCGTCCCAGCCGGAGTCCCAGCCGAGGAAGATGTCGTCGCCGCCGCCGCCCAGACCCCACATGATGAAGGACCTGTCGTACTTCTCGTCCCAGTTCTCGTTGAGCGACATGGCATCCCGCAGGTAGGTCGCCGCCTGGCCGGTGGGTCCGGACCCGTGCAGCGTGCCGGTGTCCGCGGCGGCCCGGGCCTTGTCGAGGATCCGCAGGATCTCCGCCTGGCCGAGCCGGCGCGCCGGTGTCGGGGAGTCGCCGACCTGCGCCCGGAAGGTGACGGTCTCGCCCTTGGTCAGTTCGAAGCGCTGGGTGAAGGCCCCGGTCCCGGCGTTGGCGGGCTTGCCGACCATCCCGGCCAGCATGTCCGGCACTCCCGCATACCCTGCGGTGGCGTCCGGCAGTTGGGTGGTGTCCAGCCGGAAGTGCCCGGTGACCGCGGCATCCCGCACGCCGGCCGAGGTGCCGACGATCGACCGGTCACCATCCGGGAGGTAGCTGCTCGGCTCCGCCCAGGGCGGGCTCGCCTGCAGGAAGACCGTGGTGTCGTCGGTGAGAGCGGTGGCTGCGCCGACGATCTCGCCGGCGCCGGTGACGGAGTAGCGGATCCGGACCGTGCGCTTGTCCCGCTGCTTGGCCTCGTAGGTGGCCCGGAACCCGGGCAGCTGCGCGGTCGCCGCGGCGACCTCCTCGGCCGACCAGTCCTCCGGGTGGTCGATGGTGGTCTGCAGTGCGTCGAGTTTCGCCTGGGTGATCACCCGGTCGCCGGTGGTCACCTGGATCTCGTAGTAGGAACCGTCCGGAGTGACCGGGCCGAACTTCTCGATGCTGGGCACCATGTTCTCGTCGATCACCTTGCCGTCCTTGGTGAGCAGGTCGAAGGACAGCGAGAACCGGCTCTGGCCCTGGCCGACGAGCAGGGCGCCGTTGAACTCCTGCTCCTTGAAGCCGGGCATGGCGAACGGCAGGCTGCGCGCATCCAGGCCGGGTGGCGTCGGTGCGGCCGGTGCGGCAGCCGCTCCTGGTGGTGCCTGGGCGGAGACGAGCCCGGGTGCCAGGCCGGCGATCAGCAGAGCGGCGAGCGCGGTGGACACGCCGGTGCGCAGTGGTCGGAGGGAGCGTCGCGAGAGCATGGGGAACCCCTTTGTCCCTGGGGCGGGCCGGCAGAGCACCCGACGATGTGAACGCTAACATCGCCAGCATGACCGGCGCCGGAAAGAGTCGTCAATAGTCCGTTCGTGGTTCACCGGCGATCGGAAAGCACACAACGCCCGACATTGTCCGATTTCTCCGAGTGCACACGAACGAATTTCGCGGACTTGCGAAGCCGATTGCCGGTCAACGGATCTCGAACGATCTCGTGCGACCCGGGGTATTGCCCGATCCGTGTCCGACTGCGTATGTTAACGCTCACCTCCGAGTGAGGCGTCCGGATCCGGTCCCGTTCCTACGGCCGTCGACACCCCGGAGCCACGACGACTTCGACGACGAAGGAGCTCCCGTGCCCGCATCCCCGAATCATCCCTTCGTGCACCCCCGGCCGGAGGGGACGGTGGCCCGTCGCCGTTTCCTGCAGGCCGGTGCCGCGCTCGCCGCCGGTGGTGCGGTGCTGCCGCTGGTGCCCACCGCCGCCGGCGCCGCGACCACACCCGTCCCGACCACACCCGTCCCGGCCCCGACGGCGCCCGGAGCTCCGGCGGCGGCCGGCCGGGCCGCCCCGAAACTGTCGGCGCGGGCACTGAAGGACGTCCAGCTGCTGGACAGCCGGTACCGGCAGAACATGCGTCGCACCGCGGCGTACCTCGCCTTCGTCGACCCGGACCGGATGCTGCACACCTTCCGCACCAACGTGGGTCTGCCCAGCACCGCGGAACCGTGCGGTGGCTGGGAGGCGCCGGACGTCCAGCTGCGCGGTCACTCGATGGGGCACCTGCTGTCCGGGCTGGCACTGTCCGCGGGGAACACCGGTGACGCCGCGCTGATCGCGAAGAGCCGGTACCTGGTGTCCTCGCTCGCCGAGTGCCAGGCGGCGTCGCCGGCCGCCGGGTTCACACCCGGCTATCTGTCCGCGTTCGGCGAGCAGGCCTTCGTCGACATCGAGAACGGCCGGAACGTCTGGGCGCCGTACTACACGATCCACAAGATCCTGGCCGGGATGATCGACCAGTACCTGCATCTCGGCAACGAGCAGGCCCTGGAGGTGGCGCGCGGCATCGCCTCCTGGGTCGACGCCCGCACCTCGGTGCTGCCCCGCCCGCAGCTGCAGACGATGCTCAAGATCGAGTTCGGCGGGATGAACGAGTCCCTGGCCGATCTGTACGCGATCACCGCGGATCCGCTGCATCTGACACTGGCGCAGCGGTTCGACGAGGACGTGCTGTTCGACCCGCTGGCCGCCCGCACCGACACCCTGGCCGGCCGGCACGCCAACACCGACCTGGCGAAGATCGTTGGGGCCGCGGCCGAGTGGGAGATGACCGGCGAGGCGCGGTACCGCACCATCGCCACCTACTTCTGGGA
Organism: Nakamurella alba; assembly: GCF_009707545.1. Taxonomy (NCBI): domain Bacteria; kingdom Bacillati; phylum Actinomycetota; class Actinomycetes; order Nakamurellales; family Nakamurellaceae; genus Nakamurella; species Nakamurella alba. Next base: position 1,072,768 of record NZ_WLYK01000001.1, read on the forward strand.
CCAGGTGGTACGCCACCACAGCTACGTGATCGGCGGCAACTCCAACGCCGAGTTCTTCGGCGAGCCGGACCAGGTGGCCAGCTTCCTGGGCGAGAACTCCTGCGAGAACTGCAACACCTACAACATGATCAAGCTGTCCCGGCGGCTGTTCCTGATGGACCCGTCGCGCACCGAGTACGTGGACTACATCGAGTGGTCGTTGCTCAACCAGATGTTGGGGGAGCAGGACCCGGACTCGGCGCACGGGTTCGTCACGTACTACACCGGTCTGGCCTCCACCGCGCGGCGCAAGGTCAAGGAAGGGCTGGAGGCGGCGCCCGGGTCCTACAGCAGCGACTACGACAACTTCTCCTGCGACCACGGCACGGCGATGGAGACGCACTCCAAGTTCGCCGACTCGGTGTGGTTCACCCAGCCCGGCATCGCCTGGCTGAACCTGTTCGTGCCCAGCGAGTTCGACTGGACGGAGCAGGGCGTGCGGCTGCGTGTCGACACGGCCTTCCCGACCAACGGCCGGATCACCGTGACGGTCACCGGGTCCGGCCGGTTCGCGGTGAAGGTGCGCATCCCGGCGTGGGTCTCGCGCAAGCGATCCGTCGGGCTCACGGTCAACGGCCGGTCGACGGGGATCCGGGTCACGCCCGGCAGCTATGCCACCGTGGACCGGCAGTGGCGCTCCGGCGACCGCATCGGGCTCGACCTGCCGATGGACATCGCGTGGCTGCCGGCGCCGGACAACGCCGCCGTCCAGGCCGTCGCCTACGGACCGCTGGTGCTGGCCGGCCGGTTCGGTGACAACCCGACCCCGGCGATCCCGGTCGTCGCACCCACCAGCCTGCGCCGGGCATCCGGCAACGACTTCACGCTGTCGGTGGCGGGACGCAGCGTGCGGCTGTCCCCGTTCATGGACGTGCACCACGAGAACTACCAGGTCTACTGGTGTGTCCCGCCGCGATCGTCGGCGCCGAAGGTGGTGGCCGCCTACGGGTTCGACGAGGCGGACGGCCCGGCGAAGGAGGCGAAGGGGCGGGCCGGTGCCGCGATCCTGCGGCCCGGCGCCACCCGCACCGCGGGCCGGAGCGGCGGTCGCGCGGTGGTGATGGACGGCGTCGCCGGTCACGTGGAGCTGCCGGCCGGGCTGCCGAAAGGTCTGTCCGAGCTGACCGTCTCGGTGTGGGCGCGGGTGGACACCATCGCCAACAGTGCGCGGGTCTTCGATCTCGGCTTCAACGTCAACAGCTACTTCTTCCTCACCCCGCGGACCGGGCTGAACAAGGCCCGGGCCGCGCTCAAGCTCAGCGGGATGGAGGCGGAGGACTTCATCGACGCGGCGGTGGCGCTGCCGCAGGGAGCGTGGACGCACGTGGCGGTGACCCTCGGCAAGGACGGCGGGAAGTTCTACGTCGACGGTGTGCTGTCCGGCAGCAACCCGGCTCTACAGATGTCACCGTTGCTGATCGGCGCGACCCAGCACAATTACCTGGGTCGGTCGCAGAACCGCAAACACCCCTACCTGCACGGCGCCGTCGACGACTTCCGGCTGTTCGGTGTCGCGCTCGGGGCGAAGGACATCGCTGCCCTGCACGCCGGGACCTTCACGCGGTATCGCTGAACCGGTACTTTCCGGACATGACTGACGACGTCGTCCGGGCGGAACGGTTGGCACTGGCGGACCGGCTGGCGGGGCTGCCACCGGAGCAGTGGTCGATGCCGAGCCTGTGCGGTCGGTGGACAGTACGGCAGGTGCTCGGTCACCTGGTCACGCCGTTCCTGGTGAGCGCGCCGGCCATGGGGCGCAAGATGCTGCGGTACCGCGGCATCTCGGCCGCCATGGACGGCGCGGCGCGGGAACTCGCCGCGCGGCCGTGGGACGACCTGGTCGACGCGCTGCGGAGCAACGCAGGGACGCGGTTCCGGCCGCCGGGACTTCCGCCGACGGCACCGCTCATCGACATCGTCGTGCACAGCGCGGACATCCGATGGGGGCTGGGCGACGAGCGGGTCGATCACGGTGACCCGGCGCGGATCCTGCCCGGGCTCGACTTCCTGGTCTCGCCGCGGGCCCGTCTCGGGTTCGTCCCGCGGGGCCGGCTGGCCGGGCTGCGCTGGACGGTCACCGACGCCGGCTGGTCCCACGGGTCGGGGGCACCGGTCAGCGGCACCGCCCTGGCGGTGGCCCGGGGCATGCTCGGCCGCCCGGATGCCCGGCCGTTGCTCGCGGGACCGGGCGTCGAGGTGCTCGCCGACAGGTAGCGAACAAGGGTTGCTCTTCACGAACGGTTCGTGCACACTTACCATGTGTCCGACGCCGCCGCTGTCCTCGATGCGCTGGGTCATCCGTCCCGGCGGTTGATCCTCGAGTCGTTGCGCGGTGGGCCGCTACCTGTCGGCGTGCTGGCCGAGCGGCTGCCGATCTCCAGACCTGCTGTCTCGCAGCACCTCCGGGTGCTGCGCGAGGCGGACCTGGTGCAGGAGACGGTGGTCGGCACCCGCCACGAGTACCGGCTCGACGCCCGCGGACTGCAGCGGGTCAGGGAGTGGGCGGACAGCCTGTGGGGCGACACCCTTGCCGCCTTCGCCGATCTCGCTGCCTCGGAGGCCCGGGGCGGCCCAGTGCCCGAGGAGCCCTCATGACCGCCACCGAACCAGGCATCTCCGTGCGGCGCAGCGTCACGGTGCCGCTGCCACCGCAGCGCGCCTTCGACCTCTTCGCCGTCAGGATGGGCGCCTTCTGGCCCCGGGCCTACAGCATCGGTGCCGCGCCGATGGCCGATCTCGTCGTGGAGCCCGGGCCCGGTGGCCGTTGGTACGAGGTCGGGGAGGACGGCAGCGAGTGCACCTGGGGGAGCGTGCTCGTCTGGGAACCGCCGCACCGCATCGTGCTGGCCTGGCAGATCGACGACACCTGGCACTACCGCGAGGATCTGGTCACCGAGGTCGAGGTGGTCATCACCGCCGACGGTGCCGGCGGCAGCACCCTCGACCTCGAGCACCGGCATCTGGAACGGATGGGGCCGGCCGGCGAGTCGATGCGGGCGGTGTTCGGCGGCGACCACGGCTGGCGCGGCATCCTCGCCGGCCTGGTCACCGCCGCCACCGCGCCCTGACCGGTAACTACTCGACGCCGATCATCACCTCGGTCGACTTCACCAGCACCGTGGCCGGCTTGCCGGGCTCCAGTCCGAGCTCCTCGACGGCCTCCTTGGTGATCGACGCGGTGATCACCTGCTCACCACCGTCCAGGCGCACCTTGACGGTGGCCATGACCGCGCCGACGGTCACCTCGGTGACGGTGCCGCTGAGCTGGTTGCGGGTGGACAGGCGCACGGGAACTCCTCCGGATCGGGTGTGAGACCTCCACGGTAGTGGCGAGAACCGTGTCCCGCCAACGGATCCGCATCTGCGGACGATCCGGGGCGCACCGCCCGGGAATCAGGGGGCGATGTCACCGCGGCGCCGCCACCGCTCGGCGAGCAGTCCGACGATCAGGGCCACGAACGTGACCAGGAACACCTGCCCGACGACCGCCTCGGACACCGTGAGCAACCGTGCCAGCCGGCTGCGGGGGACCAGGTCGCCGATGCCCAGCGTTGCCAGGTTGCTCAGGCTGAAGTACATGAACTCCGGCGGGTTGGCCGGCGTCCGGAAGAAGCCGTCCTGCAGGTCGTGCACCGTGCGGAACAGGTAGTAGTAGCTGACCGAGATCAGCAGGTACGCACTGATCGCACCCTGCACCGTCCGCAGCGTGACCTCCCGGTGCCGCAGCAGCCGGGCCACCACGACGACGGTGGCGGCGAGCGACAGCACCAACCAGACCACCGGCGCCGCCGTCGGGTTCGCATCGGCGGGCGACGCCGTGTGCACCAGCCCCAGCACCACCAGGGTGAGGGACAGGGCGACGGACAGCCCGACCACCACGTCCGCGATCCTGATCCAGACGAGTGCGACACCCGCCGCGCGCAGCGATAGCAACAGGGTCGCGCCCACGGACACCGTCACCGCCAGGCCGCCGAGCCGCGGCAGCAGGCCGTCGGACAGCGAGTCGACGCCGAACAACGACAGGCAGACCACCGAGGTGGCGGTGAGTGCGAGCAGCGTGCCGAACCGGTCGACGTGCCGGGACCGGTTGTCGAACACCGCAGGTGGGGTCCAGCGCGCCATCCGTGCTCCTGCCGTGTGGTGATCGAGCAGCATTCTGCCGGGCACCGCCCCGTCCCGTCCCGGACGCGCGCCCCGGCCGAAGGTCACGGAACGATCACGGCGGACAACCGGCGGTCGTGGTCGGAATGATCAGATCTCGATCCGGTCTCGGTGACGCCGTGATGATCCAATCGCTGTTCTGTCCGGGGCAGGTGCAGGTCAGGATCGGACCCGACCCACCTGCCCCGGCAACGGCGCAGACGGTGGGAGCCGACGGAGGTCGAGACCACGGCCGACCGGCGGCGAGGACCACAGGAGTACCGCGTGACCCAGCAGCACCTCTCCGCATCGCAGACCGGCACCGCCCTTGACGATCCCGACGGGAGCGGCGATCCGCAGGCCGACGTCCTGCTCCAGGAACTCGTCGCCGCCCGCGCGGCCGGCGACGAGCGACTGATCACCAGGGCCGAGACCGCCGTCATCACCCATCACCTGCCCCGGGCGCGACGGATCGCCCGGCGCTACAGCGGCCGCGGCGCCTCCATGGACGACCTGGAGCAGCAGGCGCGGCTCGGCCTGGTGCAGGCGGTGCGGCGGTGGCAGCCGGGCCGGGCGCCGAGCTTCATGGCGTTCGCGGCGCCCACCATGGACGGCTCGATCAAGCGGTGGTTCCGGGACAGCCTGACCACCATCCGACGGCCGCGGTCGCTGCAGGAGGCCGCGCCGGTGATCCGCACCGCCCGCGAGGAGCTGGCGCACACGACCGGCCGCGAACCGTCGGCGCAGGAACTGGCGGACATCACCGGGATGCCGCTGAGCGAGATCCGCGAGTGGCAACGGTCCGCGGTGATCTGCAATCCCGGGTCCCTGGACGGCGTGCCCGACCCGGACGGGGTCGCCCCGGTCCGCGACGACGGGCTGGACCGGGTCGAGCTCCGCCGTGACCTGGCCGGCGCGTGGGCCCGGCTCACGGTCCGGGAGCGGAAGGTGATCGCGCTGCACTACTGGGACGACATGAGCCAGGCGGCGATCGGCGAGGTCATCGGGGTCAGCCAGATGCAGGTCAGCCGGATCCTCTCGAAGGCCATCTCCACGCTGTCCACGGAGGTGACCGCCGAGGTGCCCGCCGCCTGAGCAACCGCACAGCCGCGGCGAACGTCCGCCACGCGGCACGCTGATGCATGATGGTCACTCAGTTTCCTGGAACGGAGTGCCGGAATGCCGTCCGCGAGCCAGGGGGGCTCCGAAGACAGGGGTGTGACTGCACCCCCGTTGCCGGCGCCGTCCCGCCCGGTCAAGCCGTACCACGCCGGACTCGGTGCGGAGGCGGTGGTGGACGCCGCCGTCGAGCTGACCGCCGAGTCCGCCCTGACCTCCTGGACGATCCGCGACCTGGCCCGCCGTCTCGGCGTCTCCCCGTCCGTGATCTACCACCACCTCCCGGGCCGCCCCGACATCATGTGGGCGGTGGTCGAGCGGGTGCTGTCGACCTTCCCCCGCGCGGGCACCGACCTGCCGTGGCAGCAGTGGTTCCGTACCACCATGCCGGACCTGGTCACCCACCTGTCGCACCATCCGGGCACGGTCCGGTTCCTGTCGCTCAACGGCCCGGCCACCGCGTCCGGCATCCGGCTGGTCGACGACGGGATCACGGTGCTGCGCCGCGGCGGGTTCGCCGACCGGTCGCCGGAGATCTTCTCGGTGCTGTTCAACAGCACCCTGCTGGTCGGCGCCATCAACGAGGACCGGGGGAACGAGGCACCCGACCTCACCGCGGCGGCGCTGCGCTCGATCGCCAAGGCCGGGCCGCTGCCCGCCGGCACCCAGGAGCTGCAGGACTACTCGGTCCGGTTCGCGACCGACCCGGATCTGCGCGGCCGGGTCGCGTCCTACCTGCGCTTCACCGTCGACCTGCTGATCGCCGGTTTGGAGAGCGATCCGGCACTCCGCCCGGAGGCAGGGGCTTCCTAGGATCGTCCGCATGAACACCCTGCGCTCGATCGTCCTGTTCCTGGTGGCCGCGGTGGCCGAGATCGGCGGCGCCTGGCTGATCTGGCAGGGCGTGCGCGAGCACAAGGGTCTGCTGTGGATCGGCGGCGGGGTGATCGCGCTGGGTCTCTACGGTTTCGTGGCGACTCTGCAGCCGGACGCCAACTTCGGCCGGATCCTCGCCGCGTACGGCGGGATCTTCGTGGCCGGGTCGCTGGCCTGGGCGATGGTCGTCGACAGGTTCCGCCCGGACCGCTGGGACGTCATCGGTGCGGTGGTCTGCCTGGTCGGCGTGGCGGTCATCATGTACGCGCCGCGGCAGGCCTGAGGCGGGTCAGCCCGCCTGGCTGCGCAGCCGGCCGACCTGCTCGGGCACGCGCTCGGCGCCCTGCTCGGCGTGCAGTTCCATCGGGTCGAAGCCGTGCTGCGGGGTGAGCGTCGGGTACTGCATGTGCTTGATCCGCTCCAGCGACTCCTCGAGCAGGATCCGGTTGGTGCGCTGCAGATCCACGATCACCAGCAGTGCGAAGCAGAACAACGAGGCCACCAGCAGCGAGCTGCCCAGGATCAGCGACTGGATGTGGCCGTTGGAGTCGTCCAGGAAGAACAGGATGCCGAACCGGATGAACGGGATCAGGCCGAGGACCAGCAGCACGGAGCCCAGGGTGGCCAGGATCGCGTACGGCCGGAACATCAGGTAGCTGCGGACGATGGCGGCGCCCGACTTGAACATGTGGTGCCAGATGTTCTTGAACAGCCGGGACTCACGGGTCTTGGCGTTCGTCTCGATCGGCACGCTGGCGATCCGCAGCCGGCGGTTGCCGGCCTGGATGATGGTCTCCATGCAGTAGCTGAACTGCGTGATGATGTTCAGCCGGAACAGCGAGGCGCGCGAATAGGCGCGGAAGCCGCTGGCCGCGTCCGGCAGCTTGGTGCCGGCGGCGCGGTTGACCACGCCGCTGCCGAACGACTGCATCTTCTTCTTGAACGGGGAGAAGTGCGCGATGGTGGCCGTCTGCCGGTCGCCGATCACGATGTCGGCGGTCCCGTTGACGATCGGCTGCACCAGATCGGTGATCCGCTCCTGCGGGTACTGGTTGTCGCCGTCGGTGTTGACCACGATGTCGGCGCCCTGCGCCATGGCGTAGTCGATGCCGTCCCGGAACGACCGGGCCAGGCCCATGTTCCGGGTGTGCCGGACGATGTGCTTGACGCCGAGCGACTGGGCGACCTCGACGGTGCGGTCGGTCGAGCCGTCGTCGATGACCAGGATCTCGATGACGTCGATGCCCGGGATGGACGTCGGGATCGAGCGGATCACGTCCGGGAGGGTCTGCTCCTCGTTGAGGCAAGGGATCTGCACGAGGAGTTTCATCGCTCTGGCACCTTCGTGGTTCGGTCGGCAGGACCGGCCGACCGGAGCCGACCGACGGACCCGCTGGTGGTGGTCCGACCGCCGGGTACACCGGCGGTGCAGCGCCCGAGTCTACTTGTTCGACGGGCCGGATCCCGACAGGTGCGCGCCGACCAGCTCCGACATGCGGGTCAGGCCGGCCACCAGGACGTCGTCGGGCAGCCCGGAGAAGTTGACCCGGGCGTGGGAGGCCGGACCGGCGACCGGGAAGAACGTGGCACCGGGGACGTACGCCACCTTGCCCTGCGGGAGCAGCACGTCCTGCATGAGGGCGGCGGTGTCCACGCCGTCCGGGAAGGTGAGCCAGGTGAACAGGCCACCCTCCGGTGCGGTGTGCCGGACGCCGGCCGGCATCCGCTCGTCCAGCACGGACAGGGCCAGGTCCCGTTTGCGCCGGTACGCGGCGACGATGGTCGCGATGTGCGCGTCGATGTCGTACCGGTCCAGGTAGGCCGAGGCGGCCGCCATGGTGAGCGTGCTGCACTGGGTGTCCCCGGCCAGCTTCAGCAGGGACAACTTCTGCAGCACCTCCCCGTCGGCGAGCAGCCAACCCAGCCGGAACCCCGGCGCCAGGATCTTGGAGAAGCTGCCCAGGTGGACCACCCGGCCCTGGGTGTCCAGGCTCCTCAGCGTCGGCAGGTGGTCACCCTCGAACCGCAGCGACCGGTAGGGGGTGTCCTCGACCACCAGCAGGTCGTGCTCGTTCGCCAGCTCGATCAGCCGGCGGCGCCGCGGCAGGCTCATGGTGACGCCGGTCGGGTTCTGGAAGTCCGGGACGGTGTAGATCATCCGGGCCCGCGGCGAGTCGGCCAGCACCCGCTCGAGATCCTCGGTGTCCATGCCGTTCCCGTCGATCCGGACCGGGGCGTAGGTCGGCTCCATCGGGTTGAAGGCGATCAGTGCGCCGAGGAAGGTCGGGTCCTCGGTGATCACCGTGTCGCCCGGGTCCAGCACCAGCTTCGCGACCAGGTCCAGGCCCTGCTGGCCACCGCTGGTGATCAGCAGATCCTCTGCGGTGCAGGCGGTCCCGTCGGCGGTCAGCCGGTCGGCCACCTGCTCGCGCAGCCGCAGCAGCCCGGTCGAGCCGGCGTACTGCAGGACCCGGGAGTTGGCCGGGGTCAACAGGTCGTCGAAGATCGCGCGCAGCTCGTCGACCGGGAACAGTGCCGGGTCCGGGTAGCCGCCGCCGAAGGAGACGACCTCGGGATCCTCGCCGAGTCGCAACAACTCGCGGATGGCCGAGGGGCGGACCCGGTCGACCCGGGCGGCGAAACGGACGGTCACTGCTCGCTCCAGGGTGTACTCCGGGGTGGGTTGGTACCGGCGACGTTACCGGTCCGGGAAAACCCGTCGAACCGGACACGGCCCTGGGCTACCGTCTCCTGATGGGACGGACCGTTGTCTTCCGGGACCTGCAGCGGGACGACTTCCCGCTGCTGGCACGTTGGCTCGCCGAACCGCAGGTGGCCCGGTGGTGGAACCACGCCTACGACGAGGAGTCGCTGGAGAAGGACTTCGGGGCGGCCGTCGACGGCACCGACCCGACCCGGCTGCTGCTCGCGCACGTGGACTCCCTGGAGGGGATGCCCTTCGGGCTGCTGCAGCACTACCGGTTCGACTCCTACCCGGAGTACGGGGTGGAGCTGGGGCCGCTGCTCTCGGTGCCGGCAGGTGCGCTGTCCATCGACTACCTGATCGGCGAGAGTTCCTGCCGTGGAATGGGTCTCGGCGCGGAGATGATCCGGGCGGGGGTGTCCGACGGCTGGGCCGGGCATCCCGGCAGCGACGACGTCATCGTCCCGGTCGCGGCCGGCAACCACGCCTCCCGGCGGGCCCTGCTGCGTGCCGGTTTCCGCGAGATCGCATGGGGCCCACTGGAGCCGGACAACCCGATCGACCCGCCGGAGCACGTGGTGCACGGGATCCGGCGGCCGGGGCTCAGTTCTCGGACTCCGACGAGCGCCGCCAGCGGATCCCGGCCTCGATGAAGCCGTCGATGTCGCCGTCGAAAACGGCGGTGGGGTTGCCGACCTCGAAGTTCGTCCGCAGGTCCTTGACCATCTGGTACGGGTGCAGCACGTAGGACCGCATCTGGTTGCCCCAGGAGTTTCCGGCGTCCTTGAGCGCGTCCATCGCCGCCTTCTCCTCCTCGCGCCGGCGGACCAGCAGCTTGGCCTGGAGGACGGTCATCGCCGAGGCGCGGTTCTGGATCTGCGAGCGCTCGTTCTGGCAGGAGACCACGATGCCGGTGGGCAGGTGGGTGATCCGGACCGCCGAGTCGGTGGTGTTGACGCCCTGCCCGCCGGGGCCGGAGGACCGGTAGACGTCGACCCGCAGGTCCTTCTCGTCGATCTCCACGTGGTCGCTGGTCTCGACCACCGGGACCACCTCGACACCGGCGAACGAGGTCTGCCGGCGCCCCTGGTTGTCGAAGGGGGAGATGCGCACCAGCCGGTGCGTGCCCTGCTCGACGGACAGGGTGCCGTAGGCGTAGGGCACCTTGACCTGGAAGGTGGCCGACTTGATGCCGGCCTCCTCCGCGTAGGAGGTGTCGTAGACCTCGGTGGAGTACCCGTGCCGCTCCGCCCAGCGGACGTACATGCGCAGCAGCATCTCGGCGAAGTCCGCGGCGTCCACGCCGCCGGCCTCGGACCGGATGGTGACCAGCGCCTCGCGGGCGTCGTACTCGCCGGACAGCAGGGTCCGGACCTCGATCGCCTCGATGTCCTTGGAGACGGAGGTGAGCTCGGCCTCGGCCTCGACCAGGGTGTCCGGGTCCTCCTCGGCCAGCTCGAACAGCACCTCGAGGTCCTCGAGTCGTTGCCGCAGGTCCTGCACCCGCTTGAGCTCGGCCTGGGCGTGCGACAGCTGCGAGGTGACCTTCTGCGCCTGCTCCTGGTCGTTCCACAGGTCCGGCGCGCTGGCCTGCTCGGACAGGTCCTCGATGGACGCCTTCAGGCGGTCGATGTCGACCACGGCCTCGATGCTGGACATGGTGGTATCGAGCTCTTTGAGCTGGGCGGCGACGTCGGGATTCACAACGGACCAGCCTACGCGGCCGGTCGGGGTGCTCCGGTGCTCCCGTCGGTACCGGTCAGGATCCCGCCGGGCGGAAGTCGTACCGGACGTCCGCGGTGCTGCGGTCCCGGCCGTCGGTCCGCCGGGCCACGAAGTGGTCGGGCGGCGGCAGGTCGGCGACGCCGGGTGTCCCGGTCCCCGCCTCGGTCTCCGGCCCCGGATCCGGTTCCGCGACCGCGAAGATGACCGGCCGCTCGAACCGGGCCTGGACGGTGAATCGCCCGGCGCCGGTGTACTCGCCGGTGGCCGGGGCCGATCCGTCGGCGGGCACCAGTTCGACCCGGCTCCACGACACGAAACGCAGCCGCTCGCCGGACGGGGCGACGTAGCTGCCGTCCATCCGCGGCCGGAACCAGGTGGCCGTGGGCTCGTCACCGCGCAGCGGTTCCTCCGGACCGGCCTTCCCGCCGCCGGACCCCCGGCGCAGTGAACCGAAGATGCCCATGGCCGCACCGTACCGCCGGTACCGGGGCTGAGCCCGTCCAGTGCCCGTCCGAGCCCGTCCAGTGCCCGTCCAGCGCCCGCCCGGAACCGAGCGCGGAACCGAGCGCGGCGCCTGCGCATCGGCGTGCCCGGCACGGCCGTCACGCCGCGTTCGTCCGGATTGGCGATCACATCGTGTCACCACGAATGACGGTACGGAAACTCCGGTGAAACGATCGGGTGGAAAGCACTGCGAGGAGCGCTGATCCGACGTACGCTCTCCATGCGCCCATTCGGAGTAGCAGGGTGCTGGTGACGTGCCGGTTCGTGGTCATTGGGGTAGGGCAGGCGTGAAGGTATTCGGCAGGGTGTCCGCGACGCCGCGATCGACGCCGTCCTCTCCCGTCCGGACGCTCTCCCGGCACTCGATCCGTGGACTGCTGGCCCTTCCGTTGGCGGTCGTGCTCACCCTCGGTGTCGGTGTCCCCGGCGCCCTCGCGCTCCCTGCCGACGAGCCGGCTCCGAGCGCGTCGACGGAGTCGTCGGCGGGCTCAGGGGCCTCCGTCGACTGCTGGACCACCTCCGTCGACGGCGTGTCCTACGACGCCGGCGCACCCGACCCGGCGATCGACCTCGGCGACCCCGCGGTCGCCGACCCCCCGCCCGCGGTCGACCTCGGCGACCCGGCGACGGCATCGGTCGACCCGGCGGCACAGGCCGGCACCGAGGTCACCGCTGCCGGCGGGTCCTTCGACGGCGTCCGGCTCACGGTCGGCCAGGTGGCCGCGGCGAAGTCGGTCATCGACGCCGGCCAGCAGATGGGCATCAGCCGCCGGGGCGTCCGGGTGGCCATCGCCGTGGCGCTGCAGGCTTCCGACCTGGATCCGGCCGCAGCCGACGCGGTGGGCGCCGGCCTCTTCCTGGAACCCGCGGTCGGCCCGGTCCTCGGACTGCGCAATCCCCAGAGCAATCCGTCGGACAGCCTCACCGCCGCGAGCTCCGCCGACGAGTCGTCCCGGTCCTTCTTCGGCGCGCTGCAGCGCGCAGTCCCGGACTACGACACCGACCCCCGCGCGGACTGGGAGCTCGGCGAGGCGGCGACCGACGGCCGGATCGGCCGCGACGCCCTGCAGTGGTACGGCGTGGCCAACGCGCTCAACGACGCGTACAACCCGTTCCTGAAGGTCGGTGCCGGTGCGGTCCGGGCGATGGATCCCTCCGCCCCGGCGGTGCTGGCCGGCTCCGCCGCCGAGACGCTGGCCACCGCGGATGCCGCGGAGCTGGCCGCGCTGGCCGGCCCGGCCCCGCGCGGTGCCGCCGCCCCGGTCCCGGCCCTCCGCGGACCCGCCGACGCCACCACCGACGATGCGCCCGCCACCGAGGAATCCGGCGACGGGCTGGTCGTCCCGCTGGTCCAGCTGGTCCTCGGCGATGCCCCCGACACCACGAGCGCGTCGGTGACCACGACCACGGCGGCGACCACCGACACAGCGGCGACTGATGCCACGACCACCGCTACGTCGACCACCACCATGTCGACCACTACTGCGTCGACCACTGCCGCGCCGACCACCGCCACCGCGCCGAGTGTCAGCGACACCGCCGCGAGCACCACCGAGACCACCGACCCGAGCACCAGCACGAGCTCGTCGGAGACCGGCAGCACGAGCACCAGTGCGACGAGCGCCACCACCACGAGCACGACCACCACGAGCACGACCACCACAAGCACGACCACCACGGCGACGCCGACCACCACTCCGAAGCCCAGCACCACCCCGAAGCCCAGCACCACACCGAAGCCGTCCACCACGCCGAAGCCGTCCACGACAGCGAAGCCCACCACCACGCCGACCACCACCGCGAAGCCCACCACCACGCCGACCACCACAGCGAAGCCGACCACCACCACGCCGACCACGCCCGCGAAGCCCACCACCGGGAACCAGGCGCCAGTGGCGAGCTCCGACCCGGAGCCGGTGCGGACCGAGGACGCCCCGCCGGTGGTGGACACGGACATCCCGGTGATCCCGACCGGCACGGACGACGACCCGGATGTCGGGTCGGACCCGGTGCCCGACTCCAGCGGCGACTACGGCACCGACGGCTACGGCTCGAACGACGACGGCAGCACCCCGGACCCGCTGGACTGCATCCCGGGCATCGGCGGCTCCACCACCTTCGACCCCGGCATGATCATCTCCGACGAGGTGTTCTACGACTCGACATCGATGACGGTGCAGCAGATCCGGGACTTCATCGACCGCGAGGGTGCGAACTGCCTGGGTGCCTACTGCCTCCGCAACCTCACCGTCGACACCCCGTCGCGCGCGGCGGACCAGTACTGCGAGGCCTACCGCGGCGGGCCGGACCAGGACGTCGCCACGATCCTGGCGGGTCTGTCGGTGGCCTGCGGGATCAATCCCCAGGTGATGCTGGTGACGCTGCAGAAGGAGTCGGCGCTGCTGACCCGGACCTCCGTCTCGGCCTCCAGCTACGCCGCCGCCTACGGCTGGCACTGCCCGGACACCGGGCCCGGCGGCACCGCGAACTGCGACCCGGAGTACGCCGGCTTCTTCAACCAGGCCGCCGGGATGGCGAAGCAGTGGTCGCGGTACCGGGTCGATCCGCAGAAGTACAACTATCAGGCCGGCGAGACCGTCGACATCCTGTGGAACGTCGTCGAGTCGGGCTGCGGCAGCTCCCCGGTGACCATCCGGAACACCGCCACCGCGTCGCTGTACAACTACACGCCCTACCAGCCGAACGCCGCCTCGCTGGCGAGCTACCCGGGTGTGGGTGACTCCTGCAGCACCTACGGCAACCGCAACTTCTTCTTCCTCTTCCAGAAGTGGTTCGGCCTGACCGGCGGCGGTGCGGCCCGCGACGTGCTGGTCAACGGTGTCGACGTGACGATCCCGAACGCGCCGACGGTGGCGGCCGGTGCGGCCGGTGCCGTGATCAAGGCCCCGAACGCCCGGGTGGCACAGGGCATCGCCGCCGGGTTCGCCGCGATCGGCCTGCCGTACGTCTACGGTGGCGGCACCAACGGCGGTCCCGCGGACCAGGGTTGTGCCCGGGCCGGCGGCGCGTCCAACTCCTGCCAGGGTGTGGTCGGGTTCGACTGCTCCGGGCTGACCGGGTACGTGCTGTCCCAGGCCGGTTTCCGTATCCCCGACTACTCCGGCGCCCAGCGCACGGCCGGCACCGACATCCCGTGGTCGCAGGGTCTGCCCGGCGACATCATCGGCTACGACGGGCATGTCGCGATCTACCTGGGCCTGATCGACGGGGTGCCGTACCTGCTCGAGGCGCCGACCGTGGGCATGTTCGTCCAGGTCCGACCGGTCTACACCAGCAACGGCGGGGTGCCGGTCGACGGCGTGCTGCACCGCTACTGGAGCTGAGCGCTCCGACCAGTCCCGGGAGCCGATGCTGCTCCCGGCCGTCCGGGCCGATAAACTGGGTGCTGCCGGTGACGCATCGGCAATCCGAGCAGGTGCCCACCGAACCCGTCCGCAGACGCGGCGCAGGACGTGGGCACGACCAATGACGAGTGCCGCTGTCGCGGCGAGGGGGAGTCAGGGCGTGGCAACGGCAGGCAGGATCTCGTCGGCGTGGTGCGAACGACGCACGCCCGACGAATGTCCGCAGCCGCCGCGCCGCACCCACGCCGACCGGCCGACACCGTGACGGCGGGCGGACCCTTCTCCTGGGCCGGTGCGGTCCTGCTGCTGTTCTTCGTCGCCGCGGTGCTGGCGCCCTGGCTGATCCGGCTGTTCGACCGATCGGCGATCATCGCGCTCGCGCTCCTCCCCGCCGCCACCACCGTCTGGGCGGCGGTCATGGTGCCGGCCGCGCTGGACGGCGGGCACCGGGCGCTGCGGATCAGCTGGATCCCGACCCTCGGTCTGACCCTGGACCTGCGCTGGGACGCGCTGTCCGCGGTGCTGACGCTCGTGGTGGCCGGCATCGGCACCCTGGTGATGCTGTACTCGGCGCGGTACTTCCCGGCCGGGGACGACGGCGCCGGCCGCTACACCGGGGCGCTGCTGGCCTTCGCCGGCGCGATGCTCGGACTGGTCCTGGCGGACAACCTGTTCCTGCTGCTGGTCTGCTGGGAGCTGACCGGCATGCTGTCCTACCTGCTCATCGCATTGCGGACCGGCAAGCAGTCGGCCCGGAAGGCGGCGTCGCAGGCGTTCATCGTGACCACCGCCGGCGGACTGGCGATGCTGATCGGCGCCGTGATGATCGGCGTCCAGGCCGGCACCTACCGGATCTCGGAGATCCTCGCCGCGCCGCCGACCGGTGCGATCGTGCACACCGGGGTGGTGCTGCTGCTGGTCGGCGGCCTGAGCAAGTCGGCGATCTTCCCGTTCCAGTTCTGGCTGCCGGGCGCCATGGCGGCCCCGACCCCGGCCAGTGCCTACCTGCACGCCGCGACCATGGTGAAGGCGGGCATCTACCTGTTCGCCCGGTTCGCCCCGGCATTCGCCGGCCTGGGTGCCTGGCAGCCGGTGCTGATCGGGCTGGGCGCGATCACCATGCTCTACGGCGCCGTGCAGGCGCTCCGGCAACGCGACCTCAAGCTGCTGCTGGCCTACGGCACGGTGTCCCAGCTGGGCCTGATGACGGTGGTGCTCGGCGTCGGCACCCCGGACGCCCTGCTCGCCGGGCTGGCCCTGCTGATCGGTCACGCCTCGTTCAAGGCGGCCCTGTTCTTCGTCGTCGGGATCATCGACACCGGTACCGGCACCAGGGATCTCACCATGTTGTCCGGCCTCGGCCGGCAACGCCCGGTACTGCTGGTGACTGCGGTCCTGGCGGCGGTGTCGATGGCCGGCATCCCGCCGATGATCGGCTTCGTGACCAAGGAGGCCGCGCTCGCCGCCACCACCGGTGCCGGTACCGCCGGCGCGGTCGCGACCGTGGTGATCGTCGTCGGCTCGGCGCTGACCGTCGCCTACAGCGCCCGTTTCCTCTGGGGTGCCTTCGCCACCAAGAGCGGTGTCGCCCCCACCCGGATCGCCGCCACACCGCTGCTGATGACCGCACCGACCCAGCTGCTCGTCGTGCTCGGGCTGGCCGCCGGCATCGTCCCCGGTGTGCTCGAGGGCATCGTGCAGTCGTACGCCGGCACGGCGGGACAGACGCACACCGACGCGCTGGCGCTGTGGCACGGGTTCACCCTCGCCCTCGGCCTGTCCGCGCTGGCCTGGCTGGTCGGTGCCGCGGTCTACCTCGGGCAGCGGGCCGCCGAGCGCCGCCGTACGCCGGCCCGCCCGGGCAACGATCCCGGCACCGTCTACCGGTGGCTGACCGGGCTGCTCGAGGAGGGCGCCGCCCGGTTCACCGGGCTGACGCACCGCGGGTCGCTGCCGTCCTCGATGGGCGCGATCCTGCTGGTGCTCATCGTGTTCCCGGGCAGCATGCTGATCGCTTCCGGTGCCGGGCCGGCCCACGTGATCGCCTGGGAGGAACCGGCCGAGGCGGTCATCGCGCTGATCGTGATCGTCCTGGCCGTGATGACCCTGCGGAGCAAGCGCGGTCTGACCGCGGTGCTGCTGGTCGGCGGCATCGGCTACGCCGTCGCCGTGTTGTTCGTGCTGCGCGGTGCGCCGGACCTGGCGCTGACCCAGATCCTGGTGGAGACGGTGACCCTGGTGGCGGCGCTGCTGGTGCTGCGCCGGCTGCCGGACACCGCCCTCTACGAGGCCCGCCCGGGCAACCGGGTCCGCGCGGTGCTGGCCGTCGGGGTCGGTGCGCTGATGACCGCCGTCGCGCTGATCCTGCCGGGATCCCGGGTGACGGCACCGATCTCGACCGAGCTCACCAACCTCGCGGTGGAGTACGGCGGCGGCAGCAACGTGGTCAACGTGATCCTGGTGGACACCCGCGGCTGGGACACCTTCGGCGAGATCCTGGTGCTGGTGGCCGCGGCGACCGGTGTCGCCTCGCTGGTGTTCCTGCAGAACCGCACCGGCGCCGCCCCGCGCCGGCCGTCCGCGGAGGCCGGGAACCTGCCGAAGCCGAACAGCCCGACGCCGTGGTTGCGTTCGCCGTGGGTGCCGCGCCGCTCGCTGCTGCTGGAGGTGGTGACCCGGCTGATCTTCCACACCGTGGTGATCTTCTCGGTCTACGTGTTGTTCGTCGGGCACGACCAGCCGGGCGGTGGGTTCGCCGGCGGGTTGATCGTCGGGCTCGCGCTCACCCTGCGGTACATCGCCGGCGGGGCGTTCGAACTCGGCGAGGCCGCGCCGTGGGACGTCGGCGCGATCCTGGGTGCCGGCATCGTGCTGGCGGTCGGGACGGCGGCCGGCGGGCTGTTCTTCGGCGGGGACGTGCTGCAGAGCGTGATCCTCAAGGCGGACGTGCCGCTGCTCGGCGAGTTCAAGTTCGTCACCTCGTCGCTGTTCGACATCGGTGTCTACCTGGTGGTGATCGGCATGGTGCTGGACGTGCTCCGGTCGCTCGGTGCCGGCATCGACCGCATCGACCACTTCGACACGGTGCGCGCACCGTCGACCCGTCGCCGGGAGGTGGCCCGGTGAACCCGAACGCGCTTGACTCCAACGTCACCATCGCGGTGATCATCGGCGTCAGCTTCGCCTGCGGCGTCTACCTGCTGATGAGCAAGAACCTGATCCGGGTGCTGCTCGGCTTCCTGCTCGTCGGGCACGGCACCAACCTTTTGCTGCTCTCCAGCGGCCGCGGTGGGATCGCGCCGATCGCCGGCAGCGACGGTGATCTCGCCGACCCGCTGCCGCAGGCGCTGATCCTCACCTCGATCGTCATCACCCTGGCCGTGGTGACCTTCCTACTGGCCATGGCGTACCGGAACTACCGACTGACCAGGGAGACCGAGGTCGCCGACGATCCGGACGATGCCGCAGTGGCCCACCGGGGCGAGACCGTGGGCGGTGGCGAATGACCGCCGCCGCACTGCTGCCCACCGCCGTCATGCTGCCGATGGCCGGTGCCGCGCTCACCCTGATCCTCGGCAAGCGGCCGAAGGCGCAGCGGATCGTGTCCGTCTCGGTGCTGATCCTGCAGCTGGTGGTGGAGATCTCGATGCTGCTCGCGGTCGACGCGAACGGCACGCTGGTCGTCCAGGTCGGCGGCTGGTCGGCGCCGTTCGGCATCACCCTGGTCGCCGACCGGCTGGCGACGCTGATGTTGGTGGTGTCCACCACGGTCACCCTGGCGGTGCTGATCTACGCGATCTCGGCCGACCACGCGGACGGCGAGGAGACGGACACCCCGGTCACGATCTTCCACCCGGCGTTCCTGATCCTGGCCACGGGTGTGTCCAACGCGTTCCTGGCCGGCGACCTGTTCAACCTGTTCGTCTCGTTCGAGATCCTGCTGACCGCCAGCTATGTGCTGATCACCAGTGGCGGCACGATGGAGCGGCTGCGTGACGGGGCGCCGTACGTGGTGGTCTCGCTGCTGTCGTCGATCATCTTCCTGTCCGGCATCGCGCTGGTGTACACCGCCACCGGCACCGTCAATCTCGCCGATCTGGCTGGCAAGATGGCCGCCCTGCCGGTCGGGATCGTGCTGGTGCTGCAGGCGATGCTGCTGGTCGCGTTCGGGGTGAAGGCCGCGATCTGGCCGATGCAGCAGTGGTTGCCGGACTCGTACCCGACGGCGCCGGCCCCGGTGACCGCGGTGTTCGCCGGCCTGCTCACCAAGGTCGGGGTGTACGCGATCATCCGGGTGCAGACGCTGCTGTTCCCGGGCGGCAACTTCGACGACCTGCTGATGATCATCGCCGCGATCACCATGGTGATCGGCATCCTCGGCGCGCTCGCCCAGGCGGGCATCAAGAGGATGCTGTCGTTCACCCTGGTCTCGCACATCGGCTACATGCTGTTCGGGGTGGCGGCGCACAACGAGATCGGGCTGGCCGCTTCGATCTTCTACGTGATGCACCACATCCTGGTGCAGACCGCGCTGTTCCTGGCCGCGGGCCTGATCGAACGGGTGGCCGGGACGACGCAGCTCAGTCGGTTGTCCGGGCTGGCCGCGGCGTCCCCGCTGCTGGCCGTGCTGTTCTTCGTCCCCGCGATGAACCTGGCCGGGGTGCCGCCGTTCTCCGGGTTCCTCGGCAAGGTCGGCCTGTTCGAGGCCGGGGTCGAGAACGGTTCTGCGGTGGCCTATGTCGTGGTCGGCGCGGGCGCGCTCACCTCGCTGCTCACGCTCTACACGATCCTGCGGGTGTGGGGCCGGGCGTTCTGGCGGCCCGATCCGGAGGTGCTGGAGGGCGGCGCGCCGGGGGAGAGGATCCGGCCCGGTCAGGACAAGAAGTGGTTCGCGGCCACCCAGGCCCGGCGGACGGCGCTGCGCACCGCGGCGGCCCGGCTGCCGCTGGGCATGCTGGTCGCCACCACCTTCGTGGTGGCGGTGACGCTGGTGCTGACGGTGGTCGGCGGCCCGATCTACGGGGTGGCGGAACGGGCGGCGGAGAACCTGGGCGACCGGAACGGGTACATCACCGCGGTCTTCGGTGCGGACGCCTCCTCCGGCACCGGCGGGCTGCAGGTCACCGAGGGGGCGGGACCGTGATCCGCGGCAAGGGCAGCCGGGTCCGGTCCGCCGTCCGCCACCGCACCGGCGGCTGGCGTACCTGGTGCATCACCATGGGCTGGCTGCTGCTGGTCTGGTTCGCGCTGTGGGGCGCGGTGTCGCCGTGGCTGGCACTGGCCGGCATCGCCGCCTCGGCGGCCCTGCTGCTGCTGTTCCCGCTGCCGGTGGTGGAGTTCTCGTTCGGTCTGCACCCGTGGCGCACCGTCGTGCTGATCGGCCGGTTCTTCTACGACGTCCTGGTCGCCAGTGCCCAGGTGGCCTGGCTCGCGGTGCGGCCCCGGCCGCCGGCCGGTGCGATCACCACGGTGCAGCTGCGGTCGACCTCCGACCTGGTGCAGACGCTGGTCTCGCTGGCCGTGTCGCTGGTCCCGGGCAGCCTGATCATCGAGGCGGACCCGGAGAACCGGACCCTGGTGATCCACGTGCTCGACGTGAAACCCGGTGGCCTGTCGGCCTTCCACCGGCAGGTGCTGGACCAGGAGGAGCGGATCCTGCAGGCACTGGGCAGCAAGGACGAGATCGACGCCGTGATGATCGGCGAGGACGACGGCGAGCTGGCGATGCACAGCGGTGCGGTCACCCTCGGCAGCACGGTGCTGCTGGGCGACGGACCCCGCAAGGACGACGGGACGGAGGAGCGGGCATGACGGTGGTGTTCGTGATCGCGGCCGCGCTGTTCGGTGTCGGGGCCATCGGCGCGGCGGTGCGGCTGGTGCGCGGGCCGTCGCTGCTGGACCGGGCGGTGGCGCTGGACGTGCTGCTGGCGGTGGTGACCGGGGTGATCGTGCTGATCGCCGCGATCGAGCGGAGTGCCACCACCCTGGTGATCGGGGTGGTGGTCGCATTGCTCGGCTTCATCGGCTCGGCCGGGCTGGCCAAGCTGCTGCCGGGGGAGCGCCAGTGACCGCCGGATGGGTCGACGTCGTCTCCGGCATCGCGCTGGTGCTGGGCGCGCTGCTGTCGGCGCTGGCCGGGATCGCCGTGCTGCGGTTCCCGGACACCATGAGCCGGATCCACGCCGCGACCAAGCCGCAGGTGCTCGGCATCATGCTGCTGATGCTCGGGGTGGGACTGCGGGTCGGGTCGTGGGCGGTGGTCGGGCTGCTGGTGCTGGTGGTGGTGCTGCAGTTCGTCACCGCGCCGGTGTCGGCGCACCTGGTGGTGCGGGCCGCCCACCGGCGCGGCGACGGTGCCCGGGAAGGCTCGGATCAGGACGGCTCGACGACCAGCATCCAGAGGTGACCGTCCGGGTCGGCGAA
Organism: Nakamurella alba; assembly: GCF_009707545.1. Taxonomy (NCBI): domain Bacteria; kingdom Bacillati; phylum Actinomycetota; class Actinomycetes; order Nakamurellales; family Nakamurellaceae; genus Nakamurella; species Nakamurella alba. Next base: position 1,093,663 of record NZ_WLYK01000001.1, read on the forward strand.
GCTGCCGGAGTACCCCCAGGGTTGCTGCTGCGGGGGTGTGACCACGCTGCCGCCACCGGCCTGCGCCTTCGCCAGCAGCTCGTCCACCTCGGCGGAGGTGGCCGGCGCCAGTGACAGCTGCACCTCGGCGACCCCTGGACCGGCGACCGTCCGGTCGCCGATGGTCCAACCGAACCCCCCGGTCGGGATCAGCATCAGCCGCAGCCCGTCGTTGACCACGAACTGCAGTGGTTCCGGCAGGCCGTCCTCGGCGATCGGGCCGATCGTGTCGAGCCCGAGCGCGCCGGCGTAGAACGCGTGCGCCCGCCCCCGGTCCTCCGTCGGCAGGCACACCACCACCGGCCCGAATGTCGTCATTGCTCGTCCTCCTGCGTGTGTTCGGTCCCCGCCGGTAGGTGGACCGGGCACCGGCGGGGAACTCATCGGTCACCAGCCCAGGCCGGCCTCGTCGTAGATCCTCTCGATCTCGTCGACCAGTTCCTCGTCGTCGGCGATCTGCTCTGCCGCCACGTCGATACGCTCCTCGACGACACCGCCCACTTCCTCGTAGCGGGCGGACCAGGTCTCTTCGTCCACCCGCCAGTAGCCCAGCGTGTGGTACTGCCGGCCTGGCAGACCGAGTTCGCGGCGGAGGTGGGCGCGGCCCTTCCGGCAGGCGGTGTTCTCCCCGGCGACCCAGGTGTAGCTGTCCCCGGCGGGCTCCGGCAGGGCCCGCAGCGCCGCCTCCATGGCGGCCCCGACCTGCCGCGGGTCGGGCACGTGCACCCACTCCAGGTGCACGTCGGCCGCGGACGGCAGGACCTGCTCCTCCCCGGCATCCGGCACCACCACCGTTGCCAGGATCCGCAGGCCGGCCGGTGCCTCCGCCAGGATGCGGCCGATGGCCGGCAGCGAGGTGCTGTCGCCGACCAGCCGCACCTCCGTGGTCCCCGCCGGCGGGTGGTACCCGCCGCCGGCGTCGCTCAGCGCCAGCGGGTCGCCGGGGCGGGCACCCGCCGCCCACCTCGTGGCGAGACCGTGGTCGTGCACCGCGAAGTCGATGTCCACCTCACGGGCGACCGGGTCGTACCGGCGGATCGAGTAGCTGCGCCGCTCCGCGTGGGCACGCCCGTCGGGGGCCGTCTCGATGCCGTCGACGAGCACCGGCACCACCACGTCGGATTCGCCGGGGTGCGGGAACAGCACCTTGCAGTAGTCGTCGGGGTGGCCTTCGGCCTCGTACCCGGCGAGCTCGTCCCCGCCGAGCGTCACCCGGATCATCTTCGGGGTGACGTACGCCGTCCGCAGGACCTGCGCCCTGTAGTACTTCACGCCTGCACCTTCCTGTTGTCGACGGTGATCACGAGATCGACTCCGGCCAGTGCGGCCCGGTGGTGGGCGATGACCACCACGGTGCGGTCCGGCCGGAGCGCACGGATCCCGGCGTGCACCCGGGCGGTGCTGTCGTCGTCCAGCCCGGCGGTGGACTCGTCCAGCACGAGCACCTGCGGGTCGCGCAGGGCGACGCGCAGCAGGCCGACCACCCGGTGCGCCACCGCGTCCTGCGGTCCGGGCATGCGGGCGTCCAGCCCTCCGAGGCCCGAGAGCTGCTGCTGCAGGCCCAGTGTCGCCGCGCACCGCAGGACCCGGGCGTCGCCGATGCCGTCCGGCAGCAGCAGGTTCTCCCGGACCGTCCCGGCCAGGTACATCGGTTCCTGGGCGAGCAGCACGGGTGCGGCCGGCGCCGTGACCGTACCGGCCCACGGCCGGTACAGACCGGCCAGCGTCTTCGCCAGGGTGGACTTGCCCGCACCGGACGGACCGACCACCGCCGTCCACCCCCCGTCCCGGAACCCGGCGGAGAAACCCTGCAGCACCGGGTGTCCCACTCGGTATCCCACGGTCAGCCCGTCGACCGCCAGCGGCCCGGGGGAGAGGGCCGCCGGCGTCGCGGGGACCAGCCGGTCGAGTGCGTCGAAGTAGCGGACGGCGTGTGCCTTGGTCGCGCCGAGATCTCCGATCACGGAGGCGATGTCGCCGAAGGTGGCGAAGAACGTGCCGGAGGCGACGACGAAGACCGCCAGCACGCCGAGGTCCAGGTCGCCGGTGCTCACCCACCAGCCGCCGAGCCCGATGGTGGCGGCGAGTGCCAGTGACTCGACGACGGTGAACCACGGGATCAGGTTCAGTGCCCGAATGGTCCGCCGGATCGCGCCGACCAGCTCGGCGTCCCGTTGCCGCACCCGGGCCGCCCACCACCGGCGGGACACCGGCCGCCACAACGCGCCTCCCGCAGCCGCCCCTTCGGCGACGGTGCCTGCCAGCGCGGCGGCGGTCACCGCCTCCGCGGCGAAGGCGCTGTCCGCGGCAGCGGAGTACCGGCGGGCCAGCAGCACGGCGGCCGGGACGTGCACCGCGAGCAGGACGAGACACAGCAGGGTCGATTCCACCAGCAGCACGCCGGTGGAGAACACCAGGTACCCGGCGCCGATCACCAGTGCCGGCAGCTGGGACGAGGCGAACCCGGCGATCCGGTCGACCTCGGTGGTCCCGCGCGAGACCAGGTCGCTGCCGCGGTCGTTCTCCACCTGCTCGAGATCCGCGCCGGCGACCGCGTCCGCCAGGTCGTCGCGCAGCCGTCGGCCGAGCACCGCGCCCAGTCGTGCGAGGACGGTGGCGGCGAGGTACTCCAGGACCAGGTGCGCAGGTACCGCCACGGCGAGCAGGACCGCGCCCTGCACCAGGCCGCCGTCCTGGGAGCCATCGCCGCCGCCGGCCGTCCCGACCAGGCCGCCGGCCGCCGGTGCGACCAGGGCCAGGGCCGCGGCCGAGCCGGCGGCGCAGAGCAGGGCGAGCAGGACCTGCCGACGGTGGTCGGCGAGCAGGCCCAGCAGGCGGCGGAGCGGGTTCACGCCGCGCCCTCCGTGGTGGTCAACCGGCGTCCGTCGGCCGCCGCGCGGTCCAGGATCCGCCGGACGGTGACGGCGTCCACGGCATCCAGGGCCCCGGCGAGCACCAGCTCCGGCGGGTCGTCGAGCAGTTCCCTGGCCAGCGCCAACCGCTGTCGCTGCCCGCCGGACAGCAGCCGGCCGCCGTCGCCGACCACTGTGTCGAAACCGTCCGGGAGCCGCTCGACGTCCTCCTGCAGCGCCGCCCGGTCAGCGGCCAGCCGGATCTCCGCCACGCTGACAGCCCTTCCCACGGCGATGTTCTCGGTGATGGAACCGGACAACAGCTGTGGCCGCTCCGGCAGGTGTGCCGGGGCCGCTGACCCCGGGGCCGCCAACAGCTCCGCCAGCCGGTCGGCCGACGCGGCGGCGGTCCGGCGGACCTCCTGCTGGGAGACCAGCCGGCCGCAGGTGGCCGACAGCAGCACCATCCAGGTGATCCAGGCGAGCAGCCCGCCCGGACCCGGCCCGCCGTCGGTCCGCAGGGCGAGCCCGGCCGCGATGCCGAGCAACGGCACCGCGCGGGTCGCCAGGTCCCACCGCGCCGCGTACACCGCAGCCGCGACGGCGCGGTCCGCGATGTCCGCACCACCGGAACGGTTGCGCCGCAGCAGCTCCGGGGTGACGCCCAGACCGCGTGCGGCCGGCAGCCCGGCCACCAGCTCCTGCAGCCGGGAGGCAGCACGCCCGTGCGCCTCGGCGAGCAGCAGGCTGCGGGCCTGGTAGCGCGGTGCGAACCAGACGCCGCCGCCGACCGATGCCACCGTCGCGATCACGGCGATGGTCCCGAGCACCGGGTCCAGGAGCAGTGCGGCGACGAGGATGCCGGCGAGCCCGGCCAGTGCCCGGGTCGTGCCGACCAGTCCGCCCATCCAGTCCCACAGGTGGTCGCCGTCGCGCTGGATGCGGGAGGCCACCTCGCCCGGATCCCGGACCGGTCCGGGATCCAGGACGGCGACACCGATCTCGCACCGCAGCCGGCCCACCACCCGGGCACCGGTCAGCCAGCTGCCGCGCTGCTCGACGCGGGTGAGGACGGCCGCGGCGACGCCGAGCAGCACCAGGGCCGTGGGCCAGAGCAGGACACCGACGGACCCGTCGCCCGGTAGCTGTTCGACCGCGCGCCCGACCGCCATCGGCATCGCCACCACCGCGAGCTCCGCGATCACCCCGCAGACCGCGGCGCCGAGCAGGCCGCGCCGACCCCACCGGAAGCAGTCGGCGAGGACGTCGCGTCCGGCCCGGGTGGACGTCATCCGGCGAGCGGGAGCTTCGGCAGCACGGTCTCGATCGCGTACTCGGCCTGGGCCGGCGACCCGGACCGCAGCATGTCGAAGTCGTTGCTGCCCGCGGAGGCGAACCAGCGGTCCTGGGCCACGGCCGGGATGGCCTGGAAGAGCGGGTTGGCCTCGAGCTCGGCCAGCACGTCGGGCGACGAGGAGGCGACGATCAACAGGTCGGCGTCGAAGACCGAGAACTGCTCGGAGCCGACGGTGTCGAACGGTTCGACGGCGGCGGTGCCCGGTGCCGGTACGACGCCGAACTCGGACAGGAACGACAGGGTGCCTTCGTCGGTGTAGTTCATCAGGGTCGATGCGTCCTGGGCCCAGGCCACGGCGACGGTGGCACCCTCCAGCTGCGGGTACTGCGCCTTCGCCGCGGCGATCATGGCGTCGTAGTCGGCGATCAGCGCGGTCGCCTCGTCCTCCTTGTCCAGCGCCGTGCCCATCAACGTGATCAGGTCACGCATCGAGGTCTCGTAGGCGGGTGCGATGGTCGGCACCACCTTCGACAGCGCGTCGTACTCCTCGGCGACCAGCCACTGGTTGATCACCAGGTCGGGGTCGAATCCGAGGGTCTCCTCGATGTCGTAGCCGTCCGGGTTGTAGGAGATGACGGGCACATCGGCGCCGTCCAGCAGCGGCAGCCGCCAGGTGGGGATGCCGTTCTCGAACCTGGTGAACTCGCCCTGCGCCACCGGCACCACACCGAGTTCGAGCGCGATGTCGGTCTCGTAGTTGCCCGGGGTGGCGACACGCTCCGGGGTGCCGACGATCTCGACCTCCCCGTACTGGTCGGTGATGGTGACGGTCCGCTCCACCGCACTGCTGGAACCCGACGGAGCCGCTGAACTCGACGGTGCCGCGGAGCTGGACGGAGTCGCGGAGCTGGAGGCCACCGCGGAACTCGAGGTCGCCGCAGAACCCGACGTCACGGCGGAACTTGAGGTCGACGCGGCGGTCGACCCGCCGGAGCAGGCCGACAGCAGCAGGGCCATGCCGGCGAGGTCGCCGGCGAAGGGGCGGAGGGTGGTTCTCATCGGACCTTCTTCTGATCGTGGGCGGGGGTGAGAATGACGGCAGGACGGGTGGTCTCGTGCTCCGGTCGGCTGTGCCGGCCGATCGGGACGATCATCGGGGTGCCGGTGACCGGGTCGTCGACCACCCGGCTGCGGAGGCCGAAGACCTCGAGAAGTCTTTCCTCGGTGAACACCTCGGCGGGGCTGCCGGTCGCGGCCACCCGGCCGTCGGCGAGCGCCACCACATGGTCGGCGTAGCGGGCCGCGTGGTTGAGGTCGTGCAGCACCAGCACGATGGTCCGGCCGGCGTGGTCGCGCAGGTCGACCAGGATGTCGAGCACCTCGATCTGGGCGGTGAGATCGAGGTAGGTGCCGGGCTCGTCGAGCAGCATCAGCGGGGTGCGCTGGGCGATCGCGAGCGCCAGCCAGACCCGTTGCCGCTGCCCGCCGGACAGCTCCTCCAGCAACCGCGACGCCAGCGGCAGCGTGCCGGTCACCGAGAGTGCCTCCGCCACCGCATCATCGGCGTCCGCCGTGTCACCGCCGCCGAAGAAGTTCCGGTAGGGGTACCGGGCGCGGGACACCAGGTCGACGACGGTGATCCCCTCCGGCGCGATGGGGGTCTGGGGGAGCAGTCCCATCCGGCGGGCCAGTGCCCGCCGGCCCCATCGGGCGACGTCCTGGCCGTCCAGCCGGACGCTGCCGGCGGTGATCGGGATGGTCCGGGCGACGGCGCCGAGCAGGGTGGACTTCCCGGAGGCGTTCGGCCCGACGATCGTGGTGATCCGGCCCGCGGGGACGGTCAGGTCGAGGCCGTCGATCACCGGCCGCTCGCCGTAACCCACGGTGAGGCCGGTGATCTCGATCCCCGGGGATTGTCGATCAGCCACCGCTGCCCACCCTGTTCGCCCGGACCAGCAGCAGGATCAGGTAGGGCCCGCCGATCAGGCCGGTGGTCACCCCGACCGGCAGCACCAGTTCGCCGAAGAGCACACGCCCGGCGAGGTCGGCGGCCAGCAGCAGGACGGCGCCGGTGAGCGCGCTCGCCAGGATCGGCAGCGGACGGCCGGTCAGCCATCTGGCCAGCGGCGGTGCGACGAAGGCGAGCATGGAGATCGGGCCGGCGACGGCGACCGCGGTGGCGGCGAGGGCGGCGCCGACCATCACCAGCACGAGCCGGGCACGTCCGGTCGCCGCGCCCAGCCCGGACGCCATGGCGTCGCCCAGCTGCAGCACGGCCAGGGTGCGGGCGGTCCCGGCGAGTACCGGCAGCAGCACGGCCAGGGCGACCACCGCCCAGAGCACGTGGGTCCAGTTCCGCACGTTGAGACTGCCGACGAGCCAACGGGAGAGGTTCTCGACCTCCTCCATCCGGCGGCTGGTCAGCACCAGGGTCAGTGCGGCGTCGCAGAGCACCTGGACGCCGATGCCGACCAGCACCAACCGGTAGGGCGAGAGCCCCCGCCGCGCGGAGAGGGCGACCACCAGCAGCGCGACGACGGCCGCGCCGCCGAGCGCGCCGCAGGCGATGAGCACGGTGGAGCCGGTCGTGTACACCAGCACGAGCACCGCGCCCAGGGATCCACCCGCGGTGATGCCGAGGATGTCCGGGCTGGCCAGGACGTTGCGGGCCAGGCTCTGGAAGATGACACCCGAGGCACCGAGCGCGATCCCGACGAGGACTGCGGTCAGTGCACGGGGCACCCGGAGCGACCGGACCGAGTAGACGGTGTTCTCGTCGGCGGTACCGGTGAGCCCGGACCAGACCGCCGCCGGTCCGAGCGGGAGCGAGCCCACGAACATCGCCGCGATCAGCAGCGCGAGCAGGACGGTGCCCAGACAGCCGACGGCGATCCGGTGCCGCCGGTGCAGCGCCCGCTGTGCCGTGCGGACCTGCTGCACCTCGGACTGCGCTCCGGGCCGGGTCAGGACGGCGGTCACAGTGCCGCCACCCGCCGCCGCCGCGCGAGCAGGATGAACACCGGCGCGCCGATGAGCGCGGTGACGACTCCGACGCGCAGCTCCGCGGGGGCGAACAGGGTGCGCCCCAGCAGGTCTGCCAGCACCACCAGGATGCCGCCGAGCACCGCCGAGAGCGGGACGATCCAGCGGTGGTCCGGGCCGGTGAACAACCGGGCGACGAACGGGACGATGAGCCCGACGAACCCGATCGGCCCGGCCAGTGCGGTCGCACCGCCGCAGAGCAGGACAACGGCGATCGCGGCCAGCGCCCGGACGACGCCGGTGTGCAACCCGAGCGCCGAGGCCAGTTGTTCGCCGAGTGCCATCACGTTCAGCGGCCCACCCAGGGCCAGCGCCAGCAGCAGCCCGGCCACGAGGAACGGCAGCACGGTGAGCAGCGGGTCGAAGGTGGGCTGGGCGACACTGCCGACGGTCCAGAACAGGAAGCTGTACCGGGTGTCCTGGTCGATCAGCAGCAGGGCCGAGGTCAACGAACCGAGCAACAGGGCGAAGGCGGCGCCGGCCAGGGTGAGGGTGACCGGGGTGGGGCCGTCCCGCCCGGCGGCTCCGATCAGGTAGACCGCGACCGAGGCCACCGCCGCACCGGCGAAGGCCAGCGGGAGATACCCCGAGATACCGCCGATGCCGAGGAGCTGGATGCCGGCCACCACGAACAGCGAGGCACCGGCATTGACGCCCAGGATCCCCGGATCGGCGAGCGGGTTGCGGGTCACCGCCTGCATGACGGCTCCGGCGGCACCGGTGCTCGCCCCGACGGCGATGGCACCGAGCACCCGGGGCCACCGCGAGTACCGGGCGATCAGCTGGTCGTGGTCCGCGGGGTCGAAGGAGAGCAGTGCGCCGATCGCGGTGCCCGGACCGATCGGCGTCGACCCCACGACGACGCCGAGGACCGCGACCGCGCAGAGCAACGCGACACCGGTGGCCAGCACGACCCCCACGGTCGTTCTGGTCGTCTCACGGATCGGGGTGGTCACGGCGGGGGAAACGCTCCTGGTTCTCACGGAGGTCGGCACCCCTGAATGGATAGGCTGGCCTAACATAGCCGGTGGTCCGATGATGATCATTCCGGCTGACGGACTGGCCGTGACGGTTCCCGGACAACCGTCCGGGTGCGAGGAGCTGGTGACCGTGGAGTTGGTGGGCGAGGCCGGCGGGCTGGTGCACGCCCGGATGTACGGCACCGGCCGGTCCGAGTTCGCCGTCTACCGATCGGTCTTCGACGAGCCGTGGGGGTTCGACTACGAGTACGCGGAGCTCCCCGGTCGGCCCCGGGAGCTCATCTGGATCGACTCCGGGATGATGACCGCCCACATCGGCAGCCGGCGGTGGGCGCTCACCCCGGGCCGGGCCCTGTGGATCCCGGCCGGGGTCCCGTCCGAGGTGGTGCCCAACGTGGCCTCCACCGGCTTCTGCCTGCAGTTCGCCGCAGGACGTCCGCAGTTCGATCCGGCGGTGCCGACCCTGTTCGCCGTGTCCCCGCTCGCCCGCGAGCTGCTGCTCGCCCTCGGCCGGTCGGGCCTCGCGGACGCCGGCGCGGGTGCGATGGTCGGCCTGTTGCTGTCCGAACTCGAGGTACTGCCCGACGCCGGGACCGACCTGCCCATGCCCACCGAGGAACGGGCATTGGCGATCGCCCGCGGCCTGCTGGCCGATCCGGCCGACCCGCGCACCCTTGCCGCCTGGGCGGCGTCCGTGTTCGGCAGCGAGAAGACCGTTGCCCGGGCATTTCTCGACCAGTGCGGGATGACCTTCGGGACCTGGCGGACAATGGCCCGGCTGTTCGCCTCGATGCCGCTGCTGATGACCGACCTGCCGGTCACCGCCGTGGCCGCGCGGGTCGGCTATGCCTCACCCGGCAGCTACATCGACGCGTTCCGGCGGCACCTCGGCAGCACCCCGGGGGAGCTGCGGAACGGCGATCGTCACAGGTAGGGACGGGTGATCAGCTCCAGCCCGTGCCCGGCCGGGTCCTTGAAATAGACCCCGCGGCCGCCGTGCTCGGTGTTGGTCTCGCCTGGTCGCTGCATCTGCGGGTCCGCCCAGTGGGTGATGCCGCGCTCGCGGATGCGGGCCAACGCGCGGTCGAAGTGGTCGTCGTCGACGAGGAACGCGTAATGCTGCATCTGGATCTCCACCGACGGCTCGGCGAACTGCAACAGCACCCCCTCGTCCAGCTGCACGTTGAGGAACGGCCCCCAGGAGGGGGCGTCGCGGGCCTCCAGCACCTCGCGGTAGAAGGTCGCGGAGGCGTGCCGGTCGATCGCGGCGATGATGGTGTGGTTGAACGTGATGGTCATGGGTGTCCTTCCGGTCGGGTGGGAAGGCCGCGGGATGCGCTGTCCGCGCGGGGGTCCCGGGCCCGGTGGGTCCACGGCACGGCACGTGCCGATGCGCCTGTGTGCGGCGGCCACCTCCGGAGGGTCTGCCCGTTCAGGGCTCGTGCTGACCGTAACAGCTGCCGCACCGGCGTGTTCTGTGGCACCATCGGCCGTGGGGAGCAGTTCGCGGTTCACGGGGTAGGGGTGTGTGGGGGATGGGTGCTGTCATCGGCGCGTTGTTCGGCGTGGGTCTGCTGCTGGTCTGGTCCGGTGCGCGGGGGTCGCGCGCGGCACCGCGTCCGCGGGTGCGGACCGAGCGGATGCGGGAGATGTTGCTGCAGGCGGGGTTGACGTCGGTGTCGCCGCTGCAGCTGGGGATGCTGCAGGCCGGGTCCGCTGTGGTGGTGCTGTTGCTCTCCCTGGTGGTGACCGGCTCGGTGTCGGTGTCGGGGATCTTCGCCGTGTTCGGTGCGGCCGGGCCGCGGCTGATCGTCGCCCGGTTGCGGAACCGCCGGATGTCGGACCGCCGCGAGCTGTGGCCGGAGGTGGTGGACAACCTGACCTCCGGGGTGCGGGCCGGTCTGTCCCTGCCGGAAGCACTGTCGGCCGTCGGTGTGCGCGGGCCGGAGCAGTTGCGGGAACCGTTCCGCCGCTTCGGTTCCGACTACCGGACGAGCGGGAAGTTCGACGACAGCCTGAACCGGCTGAAGGCGGCACTGGCCGACCCGGTGGGCGATCGGGTGTGCGAGTCCCTGAGGGTGGCGCGGGAGGTCGGCGGGACCGATCTCGGGCGGCTGCTGCTGACGCTCTCCGGCTTCCTGCGGGAGGACGCCAGGACTCGGGCCGAGCTGCTCGCCCGGCAGTCGTGGTCGGTGAACGCGGCGCGGATGGCGGTGGCGGCGCCGTGGCTGGTGCTCGTCCTGCTGGCCACGCAGCGGGAGACCCTGGCGGCCTACGACTCTCCGACCGGAACGATGATCCTGCTGATCGGTGCGGTGCTGTCGGTGGCGGCCTACCGACTGATGGTGCGCATCGGCCGGCTGCCCGAGGACCGCCGGGTGCTGCGATGACCGCCGTGCTGTGGGGTGTGGTGGTCGGTGGTGGCGTCGCGGCGGGGCTGCTGCTGATGGTGCTGTCCTCGCCGCCGCTGCGGCGGCGGACGCTCGCCGACCGGGTCGCCCCGTACCTGTCGGATGCCGTGCTGCCGTCGAAGTTGTTGGCGTCCGGGCATTCCCGGCGGGTGTCGGCGCCGGTGGCGCTCCTGGCGCCGGTGCTGCAGGAACTGGTCCGTCGGCTGGATTCGCTCGTCGGTGGGCAGGCGTCGGTGCGCCGGCGGCTGGAAGTGCTCGGCGGCGGGACGACGGTGGAGGAGTTCCGGACGGAGCAGGTGATCTGGGGTGCTGGCGCGGCGGCCGTCGGCATGGGGATCGGGGTGCCGGCCGTGCTGTTCGGCGGGTCGAACGTCGTGGGCATTGCGGTGCTGGTGCTGGCCTGCGCGATCGGCGGAGTGCTGGCGCGGGACTGGGCACTGACCAGGTCGGCGGACCGCCGGGATTCCGAGATCCTCGCCGAGTTCCCGGTGATCGCGGAGATGCTGGCACTGGCGGTGACGGCGGGGGAGGGCCCATTGGGCGCGATCGAGCGGATCACCCGGTTGGCGTCGGGGCATCTTGTCGACCAGTTCTCGTCGTTGCTGGCGGATGTACGCGCCGGAACCCCGTTGCTGACCGCGTTGACCGCACTCCGGGACCGGACCCGGCTGGCGCCGTTCGCCCGGTTCCTGGACGGGATGGCGGTGGCGGTGGAGCGCGGCACGCCGCTGGCCGATGTGCTCCGGGCGCAGGCGGCCGATGTGCGGGAGCTGGGGAAGCGGGAACTGCTCGAGGCCGGCGGGCGCAAAGAAATCGCGATGATGCTGCCTGTGGTGTTCTTGGTCCTGCCGATCACCATCCTCTTTGCCGTGTACCCGGGGCTGGTGACGATCACGGTGGTTGCGGGCTGAGCGGTGGCGGGCTGAGTACAGTCGTGCGGCATGACACGGTTCGTGATCGATGCCCCGGTGCTCGTCAGGATCGTGACCGAGGAGGTCGAGATCGCGGACGGCCACTCCCTGGTCGCGCCGAATGTGCTGCGTTCGCAGGCATTGGGGTTGCTGTACGCGGCGGTGCAGGCCGGGGAGCTCGACGAGAAGTCCGCGCTGCGACTGCACGAGCGGATGACCGAGCTGAAGATCAGGCTGCTCGGCGACCGGGTGTCGCGCGGGACCGCTTGGCGGCTCGCGCGGGACAACGGCTGGGAGACCCTCGACGCGGCTGAGTATCTCGCCGTGGCCAAGCTGCAGGCCGATGCACTGATCACCGATGATCCGGTGCTGCGGGATCTCGGCGCGGGGATCGTCGAGGTAGCGGGGATCGAGGCGCTGACGCGAAGCTGACCGGCGCTCCCGGTCAGAACGGCGGGGTGTCGTCGTCGACGTCCTCGGTCTGCCAGGCGGGTTCCCACTCGCCGGGGTCGGTGACGGCGGGTGGGGGTCTTCGGGTGGTGCGGCCGAGGGCACTGACCAGGGTGGCGGTGCGGTCTGCGTGTTCGGTGGTGGTCCACGCCGTGAAGGTCTTCAGGCGGTGGTGGAACCGGCACAATGGTCGGAGGTTGCGCAGGGTTGTCTTGCCGCCGGCGGCGGGGTTGTTGTGGTCGAAGGGTTCGCCGTGGTCGACGTCGCAGCGTTCGGCTTTGCGGTTGCAGCCGACCCAGGAGCAGGTCTGGGTGAGGAGCATGACTTTGCGGCGCAGACTCCCGGGTGGCACGTACACGCGGTCGGACACTCCGACGGGCGCTCCGGTCTCGGGGTCGATGACGAGCAGGGTGATGGAGTTGGCTGCCTTGAGGAGTTGTCGGGCGAGGTCGGGTGAGATGCAGCCGAACCCGGACATGTCCCCGGGGTGGTCGGCGAGGCCGGCGAGGGCTTGGAGGGAGATGGTGATGACGCCGTTCCAGGGCAGCGCCGGGTTGACCGCGCGGTCCTGCCAGACCGGAGCTCTCCACTTCGGCGCGGACGGGCGAGGTGCGTCGGGGTCGTCGAGCCGGAAGGGATCGAACGGCGGCGGGTCGTCGGAATCTGCGCCACCGTCGCCGGTGCCGCGCTCTGGGTTGCCGGCCGGATCGGTGTCGGGCGGCTCGGATTCTGAACATCCGCTGCCTCCCTGGGCCAGCGGATGTTCAGAATCGGAACGGTTCTCGGGCTCCGAGCCTGCTGGGGCATTGACACCCGCGAGCCGCGAGTTCGTGGCCTCGGCGGCGTCGCCGTGCCTGTCGGCAATCAGGTCGACCGGATGATCGGCAGCTCCTGTGGTGTCGCAGCCGTCACCCACCGGACCGTTGTCGACCGCCTCTTCAGCATCAGCTTCGGTGTCCGTGCGGGCGAGGTGCTCGGTGGTGTCGGAGGGTTCGGTGTGGTCGGTAGCTCCTGTGGTGTCGCAGCCGTCACCCACCGGACCGTTGTCGACCGCCTCGTCAGCATCAGCTTCGGTGTCCGTGCGGGCGAGGTGCTCGGTGGTGTCGGAGGGTTCGGTGTGGTCGGTAGCTCCTGTGGTGTCGCAGCCGTCACCCACCGGACCGTTGTCGACCGCCTCGTCAGCATCAACTTCGGTGTCCGCGCCGTCGGAGTCGCAGGTTGCGGAGTCATCGGTCGCGGAAGGGTCGGCGGGATCGGTCTCTGTACCTGTGCCGGTGGAATCGGCTTCGGCACCGGTGGTTCCGGAGGGTTCGTCGTCTGTGTGGTGCTCGGCACTCTGATCGGTGTCCGCGGCGGGCTCGGCGGCCGGGGCCTCGGTGTCACCGCCGGCATCGGAGATACGGTCGTCCGGCACGCCGCCTGCTCCTTCGTCGGCGTCGTCCTCATCGGCGAGATCGTGGGTATCGCTGTCGGTTCCCTTGCCGTCTGTTTCCTCGTCGTCTGTTCCCTCGTCGAAGGCCTCGACTTCATCGTCGTCGTCGGGCATGTCGCCGCCGGCGGCGACGTGGGCGGCGGCGGCGAGGATCTCGCGCAGGTCGATGGTGCCGTGGGCGTGGAGCTGTTCGAAGATCGCGGCGAACGCATCGGCGCGGCACTGCTCCAGGGTCCGTCCGCCCGCGTTGCCCATGGTGCGGGCGATCTGGTCCACCAGCTGCTGCACCAGCTGGGCGTTCTCCGCGGTGAGGTCGGCATAGAACCGGGCCATCGCCCCTTCGAGGTCGTACCGGCCGGTGCGCCGGTCGTTGAAGGCCCGCTTCTCCGCCGCGGCGGCGTCTTCGGGCTCGAGGTCGGTGATGATCCGCTCGAGCAGGGGCTCCAGCTTCGCCGGCGCCCGCCCGGGTGCGACTTTCAAGGCGCGGCGCTCGTACTCGCACAGCAGGGTCTGGTCGCGCAGCTTGCAGGAGTACTTGTGGATCATCGACGCGCGGGTCTGGTCCAACACGCCTTCGCGGAGCAGTGCCAGGGTGTCGGGCAGTTCCTCGACCAGGTCGATGGCCCGCTGCACATAGATCGACCCGGACTTGGGCGAGAGCACCAGCGCCGCCGCGAGCTCCCCACCCACCATGTCCCGCCGGGCCTTCGCCTTCTCCAGCGTGTCCATCAGGTCGAAGAACTCGGCCGTCGAATCCGGGTTCGACGCCCGCAGATCGTAGATCCGCTCCGACGCATTGCCGTCACCGCCGGTGTGGTCCTGACCGGCGGTGGTGTTCTCGTCGGCGGTGAGGCCCTCGCCCGCGGAAGCATCCTCACCTGTCGAGGTGCTACCCGCATCGGTGTTGTCATCCTCGCCGGTGTCCTCGCCCGGTACGTTGCCCTCGCCTGTCGCGGTGTTCTCATCCGATACAGTGTCCTGACCAGCGGCGACGCCCTCACTTGCGCAGGCGTTCTCACGCGCAGAGGCGTTCTCGTACGCGGCTGAGTCCTTGCCCGCTGCCGTGCCGCTACCCTCGGCGGTGTCCTGTTCTGCGGAACTGCCCTGTCCTGCCGAACTGCCCTTGGCCGGGTGCTTGAGGAGGTCCTCGGCGGAGGGGATCACGCCGGGCTCGGCGAGACGGGCCATCCAGCCCTGCATCACGGCCTGCAGGTACGAGATCGCCTGGTACCCCGCGGCGATCCCGTCGATCACCTTCCGGCCGGACAGCTCGGCAGGATCAAGGGTGGACAGCGCGTGCAGGGCGTCCTCGGCGCGGCGTGCTGCCGGCGCCGTCTCCGACGTTGCTGTCATGGTTCCCACCCCGTTCCGCTTCCATCGCCCTGACGTGCGAGACCTGCTGTGTCCACCTCCCCCCGGAGGTCACTGGTCTCAGAGTAGCAGCAGGACAACCAGTTTGGAACATCTGTTCGTGACTACTTCGCTCTGCAACCAGATGTCAACGGATGGTGTCCGTCAATGGGCAGCGGCCATCGTGGCGCCGACAAGGCCTGCGATGGCCGCTGTCCGAGCGTTCGAAGATTCCGGCCGTCGCACAGTCCTGACTTCCCGACAAGCATGACCGATGCCACCGACAATCACCCGGGAGCGTCCCGTCGATCGTCGCGATGGGGTGCCACGAATTCGAGGTGAGCCTTTGGCGTCGTGGCGGTCCGTTCGCGCTGCCAGAGGTCGCCGATCGATCACCTGGGAGGACAGATCGCCATCGTGACGGCGTGGCCGAGGTGATTCCGGTGTCGCGCCGCATGGGACCGCACGATGGTGACGTTGCTACGACTGTCGCTGCCGAAGCACGCGACCAGATCGTCCGGTCGACTGTCGAACCTCGCTGCTCCATCCCGGGTCCTGCCCCGTGGGGCCGGCCGGGCCGGCGGGCGGGAGTCTGTCTCGGGATACTCGCTGCGGGCTCCGCACTCCCTGCAGCCCAGGGGGCTCTCGACAGCCGTCCCAGGGTCTGCTGTGGCAGGTGGGTGTTCGCGGCCCGGCTGCATCCGGGCTCGTGGAGTAGTCCCGGCCGAGGTGGCTGGTGGAGGCCGGCTGTCGCCGAGGTCCGGTAGTACCCCGAGCTCGGTGCAGCTCCTCCGGAGAGTTCTGCGAGGCCGGCTCGTCACGAGTTCGCCGCTCGGGCAACTGTGCCGCCCGGGCGACTGTGCTGCAGCAGGGCACCGCCACCTGCCGAGTCGCCCGCTGACCCGCGACGGCGCGCCCTGACCGACGGTGCCGCCCTCCGACCGGTGCTCACGGGCGGCGAAGCTCCGGGGAAAACTCCCGGAGCAGCCTTCGGCCCATCTTCTGTGTAAGGGAGCGCGACCCGGGCGGGAGCCTCTTCTCCGACTTCGACGTCATCGCGGGGACGGCAACGAAGAGTCGTCGGGCACGAGGCCGGAAGGGTCCTTACACCGAAGGATCGCCACGCCGGAAGGATCGGCCGTTCGTTCCATGCGGGACAGTGGTATCCGCGGCAGCCAGTCCGAGGATCGGACGGCGGTGGGCACCCAAAAGGGTGTCAGCGGTGGCGGCGGGTCGGGGGACGGCCGGGGATGGCGTTGCAGGCGCGGCACTCGGGGCAGACGAAGAGCAGGCCGGGGATGTGATGCATGTCCCGCAGACCCCGGAGCAGGGTGCGGCCGCAGGAACCGCAGACGGAGTTCAGCTCGCCGGGACCGCTGATGTAGGCGTGGTCCGGACCGGCCCAGAGGGGAGGGGTGAACACCCGGACGTTCTCGACGTCGCCGGCAGGCCGATGGACGACCTGCAGTGCGATGGTGCTCATGGTGTCTGCTCCTGCTGGTCCAGCTGGGTGAACCGGTGTCTCCGGTTTCTTCGATCATCCGGGTGGAACGCTTGCAGCACAATGGGCCGAATAGTGTGGTTCTGCGGCACCATCCGGTGAACGGCGTCGCTCCGAGCGCACTGAAGTCAGACGCATCCACTCGCCCGAGCGAAGATCATCATCCCGTTACTCCACGGGTGGGTAGGCCTTCGGTGTGATGGTAGCTCCTTGTGTTCAGTGACTACTTTCCGTATCCGTTCGATCACCGGGCCACCTGACGGTGTGCCCGGCCCCAGCAGCCTCTGCGAACCCGCCACCGATGGCGACTTCGTTCCCACCCAACCGCAGGTTCCGGTGCTCCGAACTCCCGTCGCCGATCCGACGACGGACCGACGGACACCCAGGGACGACCTGGGTCGGGAAGAGGCGGCGATGACCATCGAAGCGACACCACGCCGACAGCGCAGCAACCGTCGGACCAACCCTCGGCGGAGCAACCGACTGGCTCTGCTGGGACCCGCCTTCGTGGCGGCCGTGGCCTATGTGGATCCCGGCAACGTTGCCGCGAACGTGTCCGCCGGCGCCGGCTACGGCTACTCGCTGGTCTGGATCCTCGTGCTCGCCACCGCGGCCGCCGGCGTGGTGCAGTTCCTCTCCGCCAAGCTCGGCCTGGTCACCGGCCGGTCGCTGCCGGAACTGGTGGGCGAACGTCTCGGGCGGCGCGGGCGGCTCGCCTACTGGCTGCAGGCGGAGAGCGTGGCCGTGGCGACCGATCTCGCCGAGGTGGTCGGCGGCGCGGTAGCCCTGGCCATCCTGTTCGACATCCCGCTCCCGCTCGGCGGTCTCATCTGCGGCCTGGTCTCCATGGTGCTGCTGGTGGTGCAGGACCGCCGCGGCCAACGGCCGTTCGAGCGGGTGATCATCGCGCTGCTGATGATCATCGCGATCGGCTTCGTCGCCGGCCTGTTCGTCGCACCGCCCAGCCCTTCGGGGATCCTCTCCGGCCTGGTCCCCGGGTTCACGGATTCCGGTGCGGTGCTGCTGGCCACCGCGATGCTGGGCGCCACGGTCATGCCGCACGTGGTCTACCTGCACTCCGCACTGGCACGTGACCGGTTCGGTGCGGACCTGCTGCCCGAGGCCAAGGTGTCCCTGTTGCGCAGCACCCGGACCGACGTGGTCGCGGCGATGCTGTTCGCCGGCGCGGTCAACATCTCCATGCTGCTGCTGGCCGCATCGGCGCTCTCCGGTCGCAGCGACGTGGACACCCTCGAGGGGGCGCAGGCCGCGGTGTCGGCCGACCTCGGCCCGGTGATCGGTGTGCTGTTCGGCGTGGGTCTGCTCGTCTCCGGGCTGGCCTCGACCTCGGTCGGCTGCTACGCAGGCAGTGTCATCATGGCCGGCCTGCTGCGCACCCGCATCAGCCTGGTGCTGCGCCGCCTGATCACCCTGCTGCCGGCGCTGGTCCTGCTCACCGTCGGCGCGGATCCGACCGACGTGCTGGTGATCTCCCAGGTGGTGCTGTCCTTCGGGCTGCCGTTCGTGATCTTCCCGCTGATCCGGCTCACGTCGGACAAGGCGCTGATGGGGGCGTATACCAACTCCGCCGCAGTGCGCCGGCTCGGACTGCTCATCGGCCTGGCGATATCGGCGCTCAACGTGGCGCTGATCGTCGGCACCTTCGTCGGGTTCTGAGCGCAACCAAGTTCCGGCCTGGTGTAGAGGATCCTGGGCATTGGTGTGACACGGTTCCCGATCGACGGAACCTGAAACGCATAGAGCAGGAACGTTTTCCTGTGGATCTGCTGGGGAATTTCTCCGCCGTCCGGCCCATCCGGGTACGGACCGGGGCCGAAGCACAGATGTCCCAACCGGCCGAACAGCGCGCCGGAGTCCCTCGCACGGGGTCGGGCTGCCGGGTGCGACCGGTGACCGACGCGCAGCACCGCAACGAAGCACAGCTGTACGTACACGGCGCCCGTGACAGGCGTGCGCCGGTGCGCATCCCAGTACCCGGACGGGTACTTCCCAGGGAAGGAACGAATGATGGGCGATCGACAACTCTTCGGTGGGAGGTCGGTGCTGCAGTTCCGCAGCAACACCGATCGCCGGAGTTTCCTGAAGTTCGCGGGGCTGGTGGGAGTGGGCGCCACTCTTGCCGGCGGAGGCATGCTGGCCGTGCCGTCGGCAGCGGAGGCGGCCGACATCAAGAAGGCCAGCGCCGCGGGTGGGGATGTCGACATCCTCAACTACGCGCTGGTCCTGGAGTACCTGGAGGCGGACTTCTACGCCCAGGGCATCGCGAAGGGTTTCCTGTCCGGGCGGGAGCTGGAGCTCATCACCCCGATCGGTGACCACGAGAAGGAGCACGTCACGGCGGTCACGGCCGCGGTGACCTCGCTCGGTGGGACGCCGGCCGAGAAGCCGAAGATCACCTACCCCGCAGGCACTTTCGACTCCAAGGAGTCGTTCCTGAAGAACGCCTCGGTGTTCGAGGAGCTGGGTGTCACCGCCTACCACGGCCAGGTGCCGCTCATCTCCAGCGGTGATGTGTTGGCGGCGGCGGCGTCGATCGCCGGTGTGGAGTCCCGCCACGCGGCCGTCATCGCCACGCTCACCGGCGGGAAGCCGTTCCCGGCACCGGTCGAGGCCCACGCAACCATGGACGAGGTTCTCGCCGTCGTCCAGCCGCTGATCGGCTGAGAGGGAGAAGAACATGTCGCAAAGAGCAGATTTCGTCCGTGGTCAACTGACCCAGATCAGCCCGCAGCAGGCGCTCACCGCGCTCAACAACCGGTGGGCACTGGCCTCACGGGGTGACTTCAAGGACGACATCGACGTCCTGAACTACGCCCTCACCCTGGAGTACCTGGAGGCGGCGTTCTACCAGCAGGGCAACGCCGCTGGTCTGCTGTCGGGGACGGAGGCCGAGTACGTCGGCACCATCCAGACCGACGAGGAGGCACATGTCACCGCATTGACCCAGACCATCCAGCAGCTGGGCGGCACCCCGGTGGAGAAGCCGGGTGTGTCTTTCGGTGACGCGTTCGCCTCGCGTGATTCGTACCTGACCACCAGCGTGACATTCGAGAACGTCGGCGTGGGTGCGTATCTCGGAGCCGCCGGGTACATCAAGGACAAGGCCATCCTGCAGGCCGCGGCCGGCATCTTCGGTGTCGAGGCGCGGCACGCCGCCGTCGTGGCGAACCTGCTGGGACAGCCCGCCGAGGGCGGCGTCTACCAGGGCGCGTTCGAGACCCCGATGGCCGAGGCCGATGTCCTGGCCGCGGTCGCGCCGTTCCTGATGGACCAGATGGGCTCCGTGCCCACGGGTTCGGTGGACACCGGTGGTGGTGCGACCGCGGAGAAGGACGAGACCGGACTGTTCGTCCTGGGTGGGGCGGCGCTGCTCGGTGCCGCCGGCGCCGCGGTCTACGCCGGCCGCCGCCGGGCCGACAGCACCGCGGGATCCGACCACTCCTGATCGGGTCGATCCGCACATGAGACGCCGGGTCCGGGTCGCCATTCCCGAGGCGACCCGGACCCGGTCCTCTCTCCACGGGCAGCAACACGAAGGACGGTCATGAGCTCCGAACCGATGCCGGACGATCTGGACGCCTCCTCCGCCGGAAGGCGCAGGCGTGCAGGCTTTCTCGCAGCACTGCTCGCAGTGGTCGGTGTCGTGCTGCTCGTGGTCGCCTCCTGTTCCTCGCAGTCCGGCCCGCCGCAGCCGAACGCGGCCCAGGCCGCGGGGGTGAGCAGCGCGACCGCCGGAAGCGTCACGTCCGCGCCGAGCGCGACCGCCACGACAGCGCCGAAGAGCACGGCGCCGCCGAAGACGACCGCGCCGCCGAAGACGACCGCGCCTTCGAAGACCAGTGCGCCGCCGAAGACGACCGCACCGCCGAAGACCACGGCGCCGCCGAAGACGACCGCGCCGCCGAAGACCACCGCAGCAGCACCGTTGACCCTGCCGGCATCGGCGCCGACGTCGATCTCCATCCCGTCGATCGGGGTGCAGTCCTCGCTGCTGGACCTGGGGCAGAACGCCGACGGCACCATCGAGGTGCCCTCGCTCGACGATCCGGACTCCAAGGCCGGCTGGTACGACAAGTCGCCCGCGCCAGGCAGTCTCGGTCCGTCGATCGTGCTGGGCCACGTCGACTCCAAGAAGTACGGCCCCGGTGTCTTCTACGAACTGGGCAACCTCCAGCCAGGGGCACAGATCGACATCGCCCGCAAGGACGGGACCACCGCCGTGTTCAAGGTCGACCGGGTGGTGTCCTACCCCAAGGACGACTTCCCGACCCTGTCGGTCTACGGCAACCTCGACCACGCCGGCCTGCGGCTGATCACCTGCGGCGGGGTCTTCGACTCCGACGCCGGGTCCTACGAGAGCAACATCGTGGCCTACGCGACCCTGGTCTCCACGGCCTGACGGCCGTGCCGGAGCTCCCGAGGGGTGAGCTCACTCCGCCGCGGCGGCGCCCCGCCCAGGGGTGGCGCCGCGGTCGTGTGCGCGGCTGAGAGAATCCGGTGATGCAGCCGGAGACGGGCCGATGACCTCGGCGGTGGCCAGGGCCTCCGACCTGCTCGACAGCGGCTCCGACCGCATCCGGCAGGAACTGCGGGACACCCGTGACCGCTTCATCGCCTCCGATCCCGGCGCGGCCCGGCTCCGGCAGGGGCTGCGCGCCCTGGTCGCGCTCGCCAGCACCATCGCCCTGGAGGCCGGCCTCGCCGCGCTGCTCGGCCGACCGGCGATGCTGCCGATGCTCATCGGTTCCGTCGTCGCGGTGCTGATGGCCTCGGGGGTCAAGGAGGGCCGCCGCCGAGCGGCGCTGGTCACCGTGCTCTGCTGCCCGGTGGCCGCAGTCGGCGGCGTGGCCCTCGGTGTGCTGACCGCGGAGGTGCACCTGCTCGGGCTCGTCACCTTCGTGCTGGTGTCCTTCGCGGCCGTGTGGGTCCGCCGGTTCGGCCCGCGGTGGTTCACCCTCGGCTTCCTGACCTGGCAGAGCTTCTTCTTCGCGCTGTTCCTCGATCCGCCCGTGCAGGAGCTGCCGTTCCTGCTGCTCGCCGTGCTGCTGGCCTGCGTCTGGGTGGGTGCCCTGCTGCTGACCGTCCTGCACGAGGATCCGGAGGCCAAGCTGCGCCGGGTGGTCGCAGCGCTACGGGCCCGGGCGCGGACGGGTGTCGCTGCCGCCCTGGAGGTCATCGACGACCCGGGGGACCGGCGCAAGGTGCTGGCGCTGCGCAAACAGCTGATCCAGCTGCGTGAGGTGGCGCTGCTGCTGGACGGCCAGCTGGCCGACGAACGGTCGCTGCCCGAGGGCGCCTCGCCCGGCGGCATGCGCCGGTGGACCGTCGACATTGAGATCGGTATGGACGAGCTCTGCTCGGCCGCGGTCGACATCGCCGACGGCAGTGCGGTGCTCGGGCCGGAGCTCCTCGACGCCGTCCGCCGGGCGCTGACCGCACTCGGCTGGGACGGTCCGGAGCAGGCCCGCGACGCCCTGCGCCTGCTCGACCCGTTCCAGGAGACCCCGGCCGTGCGGCGGCTGTCCGGCGCTGCCGGGTTCCTGCTGGACGCGGTGCAGCAGTGGGATTCCGGCGAGGTACTGCGCGGTGACCCGGGGGACCGCCTGGACGACGGTGACTTCGAGCCGGTCATCACCCTGGTCGGCGGCAACCTGCCCGGATCCGCGGCCCTCGCCGAGCGCACCCTGGACCGCGACGGCGCCCCGCGGTTCGGCCCCTCCCGGTTGCGGCTGACCACCCGGCAGGCGGTGCAGGCCGGGCTCGCCGCCGCGCTGGCCATCGTGGTGGGGGAGGCGATCTCGCCGCAGCGCTACTTCTGGGCGGTGATCGCCGCATTCATCGCCTTCGCCGGTACCGCGACCTCCGGCGAGACGCTGTCCAAGGGGGTGGCCCGCATCTCCGGCACCCTGGTCGGGCTGGTCGCGTCGGTCTGGGTCGCCGAACTGGTGGACGGCCGCACGGTGCCCGCACTGGTGGTGATCGCGGTCTGCATCTTCGGGGCGTTCTTCCTGCAGCCGGTGTCGTACACCGCGATGATCTTCTTCGTCACCGTGCTGCTGGGCCAGCTCTACACGCTGCTCGGCACCTTCTCGAGCCAGCTGCTGGAACTCCGCCTCGAGGAGACCGTCGCCGGTGCCGTCATCGGCATCCTGGTCTCGTTGCTGGTGCTGCCCACGCACAGTCGGGCCACCCTGAGGGTGGCGCGAAAGGACTTCCTGGACCAGCTCGGCGGTCTGCTGGACGGGGTCGCGGACACGCTCGACGGACGGACACCGGAGAACGACCTGATCGGCGGGGTGGTCGGCCTGGATGCTGCGGCCCGGCAGCTGATCCGGTTGCGCCGCGGACTCACCCGGGGTCGGCTCTTCGGCGGTGACCGGGTCGCCACCCGGCACCGGGTGTCGGTGCTGAGCAGCTGCGCGGCAGCGGCCCGGACCCTGGCCGTGGCGACCGGCACGCCGGGTACCGCGCGCCCGGAGCTGGCGGAGGCCGCCCGCACCTTGGCGACCGAGGCGCGGCGGTTGGCCGACGTCCCGGCACTGGTCGACGTCCGGGCGGACGAGAACGGCGGTCCGGCCGGTGATGTCGCGGAGTCGCTGGACCACCTGGACCCGTCGGTGCGGCCGGCCGTCCGGCGCGCCCTGCGCCGGCTCGCCGACGGGCTGGCCCTGCTGGGACCCCGCCCGGTGCCGGAGGTCAGCGCACGCTGAACGGCACAGCCACGCTGTCGGCCGTGTTGCCGGCGGCGTCGGTGGCCCGGGCGACGACGTGATAGGTCCGTCCCTTGGTCAGCGCCAGGGTGTTCACCGGCAGCTTCCACTGCCCGCCGGACAGCGTCGCGGCACCGAAAGGCACGGTGTCCACGAGGATCTGGACCGAACGCACGCCGGACTTGTCGTCCGTCGCCGACGCGGTGAAGGTGGCCGACCGGGTGGCGGACGCGCTCGAGCCGCGGGTGGGGGAGGTGACCCGGACGTCCGGTGCCCGTCCGTCCGCGCCGTCCGTCCGCGACGAGGTGGCCGAGACCTCCACCACCGCACCGGCCGTCGCACCGGCCGTCGTGCCGGCGAGCGCGGTCCCCTTCCGGTCCAGCGCCGCGCTCTTCCTCGCGCCGACCGGGCTGATCACCGTCTGCGCCGGATCGACCGGCCGCAGGTCGTGCCTGGTCCGGTTGACCACATCGACGACACCGTAACGGTTCCCGTTGTTCCCCAGTGCAGACGGAACGCGGCAGAGGCCGAGGTTCCAGCGGGCGACGACGGTGTTGGTCATGACGGCGCCGCAGTCGGAGAGGTAGTCGACGATGTTGCGGTCGAAGACGGCGCCGGGGGTGGTGATGCGGGCGGCGCCGTCGAGGAAGGTGTTGTTGCGGACGGTGATGCCGGTCATTTTGGTGTAGCGCAGGTCGATGCTGGTGCCGCCGTTGCAGGCGGCGGACTTGACCAGGCAGCCCTGGACGAAGTTGGACTCGACGAGGACGTCGTTGACGCCCCAGCCGGATCCGGGGGAGAAGATGATGCCGGCGTTGTAGCAGTTGGCCAGGGTGTTGCCGCGCAGGGTGATCTTGTTGGCGTCGTAGATCTGGATGCAGTCGGCGTGGTAGCCGGTGGAGCCGCCCTTGGTCTGGTTGTAGTCGTGGACGTAGTTGTTCTCGACGAGCACGTTGGTGGCGCGGGAGATCTGGATGCCGTCGAGTGAGGAGCCGTCGCGGAACTCGGAGTTGCGGACGGTGACGTTGTTGGAGCGCAGGAACATGCCGCCGCCGTCGAGCAGGGCGCCGTCGACGGTGGTGCCGGTGGCGGTGGAGTAGATATAGAAGGTGATGGTGACGGTGACGTTCTTCCACACCAGGTTGGGGGCGTAGGTGCCCAGGCGGCCGAAGGTGGCGGTGGCGCCGGTGGCGGGGCGGACGGTGACCGGGGCGGTGGTGGTGGCCTTGCCGCCGCGGACGTCGACGTTGCCGTAGGAACCGCCGGCCAGTTGCACGACACTCCCGGCGGTGGCGGCGGACACGGCGGTGGTCAGCGCGCAGGGACGGGCGGGGGTGCACTCGGTGCCGCTGCCGGCGGGAGAGACGTAGAGGGTGCGGGCGGCCGCGGCGGCCGACGACGCGGACGAGATCCCGACCAGGCCGCCGAGGACCAGCAGCAGGGGCAGCAACAGCCGGACCAGTCGGCGGGTGCGGCGCGGGACGGCACGCATGTCAGGTCACTCCCGGTGAGGATCACGGCCAGAAGGCGTCGTGCCCAGATCCCCTCCGGTGGAGCACGACTCACCCAGTATGAGTGAATCGATCATGGGCGCCGGGCTCGTCGGAGGGACCGCTCGTCACTGTCGGTGACAGTCGGCGGAGCCTGCCGTGCCACTGTCCGGCGGGTCTCACCCGCGCAGGTGGCACCGGGCGGGTGGTGACGGATCGTGATGACACACGGTGCGCTCCATCATGCGCCGGAGTGTTCCTGCAGGTTCACGCCGCGGGTGCTGTCGCGGACCAGCGCTGCCCGACGTTCGCGCACTCCTCGCAGACCGACGCCGGGATCAGGCCGAGCCGCTGCAGCCGGCCGAACACGATGCAGCCGAGGCAGATCGCGAAGGCCGACTCCAGCAGAGCGGCCACGATCACCAGACCGACCAGCACCCACGGCACCACCCCGACGCCGACGAGCGCCAGCACGGCCGCGGTGCCGGTCATCACCAGGCCCATGCCCTGCGCGAAGCGCTTCGGCGGGCCGGGGACGAGCTTCGGCGGGCCGAGCCGCGGGGCGATCACCCGGGTGGCCAGTTGGCCGAACGGGGACAGGGTCGGGCCGGTGAGCACCCGGGCGAGGAACCCGGCGGCCAGCAGCACCACCAGCACCTCGCTGCGCAGCACCAGGGTGACGGTCGCCAGCACGACGACCAGGCCGGCCACGCTGCGGGCGGCCTTCTCGTTGACGGGGTTGGGGAAGCTGAACAGGGCGGACATCAGGGCTCCGGGAAGATCAGGGCTAACAGGGCAGGCGCGGATTCAGCACTGGGGATTCAGCGCAGGGGATTCAGCACTGGGGATTCAGCGCAGGGAGATCAGCGACAGGCGCTGCTGCAGACCCGGAGCAGGTCGATGTGGCGTCGGGAGGTCAGCGCAGGACGACGGCGCACACCCCGGTTCCCGGACACCGGTTCATGATAGGCCCGGCGCGGGCCGGCGGGTCAGGCGGACAGTCCCTCGGACCGGTTCCGGCCGGCCCGTTTCGCCCGGTAGAGCGCCTCGTCCACCCGGCCGATGAGCGCGGTCGGGTTCTCCGCACCGTCCCAGGTGGCGTAGCCGGCGCTCGCCGTGCCCGGGCCGGGGACCGCTGTGCGGAACCGTTCGACGACGGCGTGCACGTCGGCCCCGGCGGCGTGCAGGACCGCCAGCGCGAACTCCTCGCCGCCCCAGCGCACCACCAGCGCGTCGTCGCCGAACCGGCTCCGGGTGTTCGCGGCGAACGCCTGGATCAGGTGGTCGCCGGACAGGTGACCGTGCCGGTCGTTGAACTCCTTGAAGTGGTCGAAGTCCGACATCGCCACGGTGAGACGGGATCCCGTCCGGACGGCCTGCGCCATCAGCTCGGGCAGCCGACGGTCCCAGACACGCCGGTTGGGCAGGCCGCTGAGCTCGTCGGTCCCGGCCAGCAGCTCCAGTTCGGCGACCATCCTGGCCTGGTGCAGCGCGATGCCGGCCTGGTCGGCCAGCACGGCCAGCGCCTCGGTGGCCTTGCTCGCGGACAGCCCGGGAAGTTCCCGCCAGCCCACCTGCAGGACCGCGACCACCTGGCCGTCCGCGCAGACCGGGACCAGCAGGGCGCCGCGGAACCGCCGGTCCACCTGCGGCAGGAACATGTCCCGGCCGCTGAGCTCGTCCAGGAACAGCGGGTTCGCGGTGCGTCGGACGTGCTCGAGTGCCTTCGGCGTCGAGATCGGGGTGGCGTCGTCGGAACCGGCCGGATCGCAGACCTCCGCCGTAACCTCCAGATCACTGCTCCCGGTGGAACTCTCGACCAGTTCGGCGCGGTCCGCGCCCACCAGTTCGCGAGCGGCCCGGACGATCGCCGGCCGGACGTCGTCGCCGGCGCCGATCCGCCGCATGACGGCAGCCACCAGCCGGAGATTGGACTCCGACTCGCGCAGCGCCTGCTCGGCGGCCTTCCGCTCGGTGACGTCCTGCATGTGCGCCAGCGTCCAGGTCTCGCCGTCCGGGCCGGGGACATGGTTGAACGACAGCCAGGCCCAACGGATGCTGCCGTCCGGTCGGACGTAGCGCTTCTCGACCTTCGCCACCCCGTCCGAGGCGTTCTCGACCAGCACGGTGGCGCTGCCGTGCGCGGCGCGGTCGTCGGGGTGGGTCCACGGCATGCTGTTGCGGCCCAGCAGCTCCGACTGCGGGCGGCCGAACAGCCGGCACAGCGCGGCGTTGACCGCGAGGAAACGGCCCTGTCCGTCGGCCAGGCCGATACCGACCGGGGACTCGTCGAACACCAGCTTGAAGGCGTCCGGGGTGAGGACCGGCAGCGGATTCTCCGCCGGGTCCGGGACGGGGCCGCCGGCGCTGTCGGCACCGTCGGTGAGGGCGTCCACGGTGGTCAGGCCCATCACCCCATCTCGATCGTCACGGCACCCTACCGTCATGTCCGATTCGTCCCACAGTGTTCGTCGTTCGTCCCACAGTGCCGACGACCACCGGGACCTCTACTCTCGCCCACGGATCGACGGCCTGGCCGTACCGACGTCCGCGGTTCGGTGACTCTCGGCAACACCGACCGGACACTTCGCCATCCGGATGCCTGGCGGGCACGCCCGTGCGTGACGGTCGGTGAGGATTTCACCCCTTCGTGCTGGTCGGAATGTGTTGCCGTGCCGTCGATCGGGTGGTTACCCTTCGCGGCAGGGGTGGATCGCGGGCGGTCGGGGGACCGCCACGCGCTCGGGGTCGGGGGTGCACCGCGTCGCGTTCGGGGGGCGGTGCCCGCGGTCCGCCCTGCTATGTCAACAGCAACGGCAGAGGGGAAGAGTTCGTGGGGGAATCAGGTGCGGGGCGATGGCGGATCAGCCGGGTCGTGACGGCGCTGGTGATCGGATGGTGGGCGCTGTTCACGCAGGTCGCCGGTCACGTGCGCGGGTCGGGGACAGGGGAGCGGGACCGCGGGGACGTGCCGGGGTGGGTGATGATCACGGTGATGACCGCCATCACCGTGGTCGCGCTGCTGGTGGTGTTCCGGGACCAGGTGACCGAGGCGGTCACCGAGGCGTTCGACAAGGTCCGGCAGGGTGGCGACTGATCGACCGGCGCGGCGGTGCCGGCCGCCGGGACCGGGGGTCCTCCGTCGCCGAGTTCTCGATGGTGCTGGTCCTGCTGCTGACGCTGTTCCTGGCGCTGCTGTCGGTCGGACTGTGGGCGTGGGTCCGGGTGATGCTGACCTCTGCGGTGACCGATGCGGCGAGATGGGCGGCCGCCGAGGGTGTGCCGGTGGCGGCCGCCACCGAGCGGGTCCGGGCCGCCCTCGGCGACGGCCTGCTCGCCTCCACCTCCGGCACGCTGCGCTGCGAATCGGTCGACGAGGGGCTGCTGGTGCGGGTCAGCTGCACGATGACCGCACCCGGACTGATCTCACCGCTGGACGGGGCGCTGCCGGAGATCACCGTGACCGGCCACGCCCTGCGCGAACGCCCCTGACAGCCGAGAACACCGACGGCGGCCGCGCGGTCATCGAGGTGCTGGTACTGGCTGTGCTGGTGTTGCTGCCGGTCACCTGGATCCTGCTGTCACTGCTCCGGCTGCAGGCCGCATCGCTGGGCGTGGACCAGGCGGTACGACAGGCGGTACGGGCGCTGGATGCGGCGCCGTCGGTGGGCATCGGCATGGAGCGGGCCCGGCTGGTCGCCGGCGTCGCGCTGCAGGACCAGGGCATCGGGACCGACGGGATGGTCGTGTCGGTGGTGCCGGTCGGTGCGGGATGCGCTGCGCCGCCGGTGGTTCCCTCGCTGCGGCCGGGCGCCGTCTACGACGTCTGCGTGCGGGCGACGGTGACCCTGCCCGGCGTGCCCTCGATGCTGTCCGGGACCGCCAACACCGCGACCGGAGTGCTCACCTGGCATGTCGGCGAGCTGCGGGAGGGCCGGTGAGCGGGCGCGGGCCTGTCGGTGACCGGGGATCGGTGGCGCCGTTGGTGATCGGCATGGCGCTGGTGCTGCTGGTGCTCGGCTATGCGGTCACGGCTGCCGGGTCGGCGTTCCTGCAACGGCAACAGCTGCAGGCGCTCTGCGACGGGGCCGCGGCTGCCGCGGGTGACACCGTGCGCCCGTCGGAGACGGGTGGCCCGGGACCCAGGCCGGCCACCGCCGCGGCGGCCGCAGCCCTGCGTTACCTCTCGACCCGCGATGCCGATGTCCGGGTGCAGGTCTCGGTGTCGGCCGGGGCTGCGACGGTGCAGTGCGCCCGGCTCGCGCCGGTCGTGTTCGGCGAGCTGTTCGGCAGTCCGCAGGTGGAGGTCGGGGTGACGGCGGTCGGCCGGCCTGCCGTGCGTCCGTGACACCGGTGGGTCCGTTTGGATTTCCGTCGCGAGAATGGTTGTCTCACAGGGTGAGCACCGACACCGACCCGCCCGGCGGCCACCCCGGCGAACCGCACCACGACACCTCCCGGCTGAACTGGCTGCGTGCCGGTGTGCTCGGGGCGAACGACGGGATCGTTTCCACCGCCGGACTTGTCGTGGGCGTGGCCGGTGCGACGGCGGACCGCGGGGTCATCTTCACCGCGGGTTTCGCCGGACTGGTGGCCGGCGCGGTCTCGATGGCGCTGGGCGAGTACGTGTCGGTGAGCAGCCAGCGGGACTCGGAGAAGGCGCTGCTGTCGTTGGAGAAGCGGGAGCTGGCCGAGGATCCCGAGGCGGAGTTCGACGAGTTGGTCGGGATCTACGAGGCCAAGGGATTGCGGCCGGCGACGGCCCGACAGGTCGCACAGGAACTGACCGCGCACGACGCGCTGGCCGCCCACCTGGACGCCGAGCTGCACCTGGACCCGGAGGAACTGGCGAAACCCTGGCAGGCCGCCGGCGCGTCGGCGCTGTCGTTCACCGTGGGTGCGCTGCTGCCGCTGGTGGCGATCCTGCTGCCGAACGGGTCCTGGCGGGTTCCGGTGACGGCCGTCGCCGTCCTGCTGGCGCTGGCGCTCACCGGGGTGATCAGCGCGCGGCTGGGCGGCGCCCGACCGCGGAAGGCGGTGATCCGGGTGGTGATCGGCGGTGCCGTCGCGCTGGTCGTGACCTACGCCATCGGCCGGCTCTTCGGCACCGCCGTCTCCTGATCGATCAGGAGAATCACTGTGGAGAACAGCTGCGGGTCAGCCCTTCTCGTAGGTCAGACAGTCGGCGAGATCGTGACCGGCACCGATCTTCACCGTGCCCGCGGTGCACTCGAGCGATTCGTTGTGTACGCAGTCGGCGCGCTGACAGGCGCCCACCTGGCCGGTCACCGTGGGCAGACCGCCCTTGTCGGCGAGCGGGATGAAGGTGGCGCACTCGGCGTCACCGTTCGCCCCGCCGATGGTGACGGCGAAGGCGTGGCAGGACGAGTGGTCGTTGTACGAGCACCCGGAGACGGTGCACTCGGAGATCTTCGGCATGTCGACGGCGGCGGTCATCGGTACCTCCTGGGGTCGGTGCCCGACCGGTTGGTCCGGCGTGTCCCGACGGCCTGCCGCGCGGCGGAGCGGCAGGCCGTCGATCTCGACGCTAGACCCCCGAAACAGCCTGCGCCAGCAAGGTAGTACTGCCTTACCCGCAGGTCAGAGGCTGTGCGTCCGCTGTCCGGATTGACCTCGCGCGACGGGGGAACAGCGGTCACCAGGAGCACAGGGCAGGCTGGGCTCCGCGGGAGGACGGGAGCAACGGTGGCACGCTTGCGGCGCAGTCATCCCGGGCAGCCGGGCTACGGTCGCCGGCGGCGCGGGCGCGGCTGGGAGTACCTCGACGAGCACGGCACCGCCATCACGGACCCGGAGATCCGGCACCGGCTGGCCGCTCTGGTGATCCCACCGGCCTGGACCGACGTGTGGATCTGCCGGTGGCCGAACGGTCACCTGCAGGCGGTGGGCACCGATGTCGCGGGGCGCCGCCAGTACCGCTACCACGCCGACTGGGAATCCGGCCGGCACCACCAGAAGTTCGAGCGGGTCGTCGGTTTCGGCCGCCGGCTGCCGATCGCACGGCGTGCCGTGACCACCCACCTGCACGAGGACGGCATGCCGCGGGAGAAGGCACTCGCCTGCGCCTTCCGGCTGCTGGACCGCGGGCACTTCCGGATCGGCGGCGAGGTATACGCCGAGTCCAACGGCAGTTTCGGGCTGTCGACGCTGCGGCAGGAGCACGTGCGGCGCGAGGGGAAGACGCTGGTCTTCGACTACACCGCCAAGTCCGGCCTGCACCGGATCGAGCGGATCACCGACCCCGACCTGCTGGACGTGATCGGCGCGATGAAGCTGCGGCGCAGCGGCCCCGACGAACTGCTCGCCTACCGGGACGGCAGGCAGTGGAAGCA
The DNA here is from genome assembly GCF_009707545.1 of Nakamurella alba. Taxonomy (NCBI): domain Bacteria; kingdom Bacillati; phylum Actinomycetota; class Actinomycetes; order Nakamurellales; family Nakamurellaceae; genus Nakamurella; species Nakamurella alba. The sequence continues at coordinate 1,124,502 of NZ_WLYK01000001.1, forward strand.
CATCGGCAGTGCCGACATCAACGCCTATCTGAAGGACGTGCTGGCGCCGGACATCTCGGCCAAGGACTTCCGCACCTGGCACGGCACCGTGCTCGGTGCGGTCGCCCTGGCCCAGCTCACCGAGGACAACCCCGCCGGGAAGCAGTGGTCCCGCCGTGCGGTCGACCGGGCGGTCCGGCAGGCGGTGAAGGCGGTCTCGCAGCGGCTGGGCAACACCCCGGCGGTCTGCCGGGCCTCCTACATCGACCCGCGGGTGATCTCGGCGTTCGAGGAGCGGCGCACCGTCGGCTCCGCAGTCCGCCGGGCCACCCGCACCCTCGCCGACACGTTGCCCGACGTGGTCGACGAGGAATCGGCCGGCGAGGTGCTGTCGTTGGTCGCCGGGGCGCCGACGGTGGAGCGGGCGGTGCTGACGCTGCTCCGCCACTGAGGTTCACCCCGTGGCGTGGGCCCCGGCGTAGGTGCCGATGCTGAAGGCGTTGCCCTCAGGGTCCAGGAAGCCGAACTCCTTGCTGCCGTAGTCGGTCTCCTGCAGCGGCCGCACCACCTGCCAGCCTGCGGCGAGCACCCGCTCGGCCACCACCGCCGGGTCGTCGATGACCAGGTACAGGCTGCTGTCGCCCACCCGGGACCGGCCGGTCCAGTCGTTGCCGCGCTCGGTGGAGCCGAACATCACCCCACCCCCGCCCGGCCAGCGCAACTCTGCATGCATGATCGGCCGGTCACCGTCGCCGCGGACCACCATGGACTCGGTGAAGCCGACGACCTCCACCAGGTAGGTCAGGGCCGCCTCCGCGTCGGCGTAGATGAGGGCGGGCCAGGTGCCGATGCGTTCCGTGCCGGTCAGGTGCTCCGTGTCTGTCATGCCGTCAGTCTGGACCCGTCGACCGGCTCAGGTCTTGAAGAAAACAGCGGCGCCTCCGCGCCGAGCCACTCCCGCGGCGAGCAGCCGGCCAGGTCCCGCCAGTCGCGCGACAGGTGAGCCTGGTCCGCGTACCCACGCCGGTGGGCGATGTCGGCCAGCGCACGACCGGTCCGCGCATCGGCCACTGCGGCGGTGAACCGGGCGATCCGGGACAGCTCCTTCGCACCGAGCCCGGTCTCGAACCGCATGCGTTCGGTGAGCCGGCGCCGGGACCACCCCACGAGGTCCGCCACCTGCGGCATGCGGAGCCGGCCGTGTCCGGCCACCACCAACCGGAACGCCTCGGTCAATTCCGGTGACGGGGCCTGCGCGGCAACGAGTCTGGCGCGGACACCGGCCAGTATCTGATCGCGGACCACGTCCGCCGGTAGGCCGGCGATCAGCTCCGGGGCCAGCTCCGGCCAGTCGAGATCGGTGAGAGCGAGGACCCTGCCGTGGATCTCGCCGGCCGGTAGGCCGAGCAGGGCGCGCGCGGCCAACGGGTGCAGGTCGAGCTGCAGTCCGGCCTGCGGACGGTCCTGGGGGAGCAGCACCGACCGGTCGTGCAGCCCGCCCACGAGGGTCCGGAATTCCTGCACCCGGTGCCCGCCGGTGTCGGGAATGCCGACCGGGACCACGGTCTCGCCGAACGGGACGACCACGGTGATCCATGGCGAGGGCAATCCGCGGTGCACGATGCCGGAGGCGCTCGACGACCAGACCAGCGCCCGCCGCACCGCACCGGGCGGGATCCCGGTGAGGTCCAGCCGGCGGCTGCGGCTCGGGAGTTCCTCCACCCGATCGAGCGTAGGCGCCCGGCACGCGGCTGTGCGGTAAAATGACTGTCAGGTGTGCCGGGAAGTCTGGTCGGCGGGCAATCGATCGACCCTCGAACCCGGGAGGTTCCGCCAGTGCGCCGTGCGCTCACCCCTTTCACCCTGCTCGGCCGGGGTAGTTGGCCGGAGGCCAGCCGGATCGCCGGATTGCTCCGCAGGGAGACGGTCGGCGGTGTGCTGCTGCTGATCGGCACGGTCGTGGCGCTGGTCTGGGTGAACTCGCCGTGGGGCGATGCCTACACCGGGCTCGGGCAGGTGAGGGTCGGGCCGGCCGCGCTGCACCTGGACCTCACGCTGGCCCAATGGGCCGCCGACGGACTGCTGGCGATCTTCTTCTTCGTCGCCGGACTGGAACTCAAGCGCGAATTCGTCGCAGGCGACCTGCGCGACCCGCGCCGTGCGGCCGTCCCGGTGGCGGCCGCGGTCGGCGGGATGGCCGTCCCGGCACTGCTGTTCGTGCTGTTCAACCTCAATTCCGGCGACGGCGCCCTGGGTGGCTGGGCCATCCCGACGGCCACCGACATCGCCTTCGCCCTGGCTGTTCTCGCTGTCATCTCGACCTCGCTGCCGACCTCGCTGCGGACCTTCCTGCTGACCCTGGCGGTGGTCGACGACCTGCTGGCGATCGTGATCATCGCCTGCTTCTACACCAGCTCGCTGCAGCCGCTCTGGCTCGCGCTCGCGCTGGTGCCGCTCGCGCTGTTCGGTTTCCTGGTCCAGCGCCGGGTGCGCTCCTGGTACCTGCTGCTGCCGCTCGCCGTGCTCACCTGGGCGTTCATGCACGCCTCCGGGGTGCACGCCACCGTGGCCGGGGTGCTGCTGGCCTTCACCGTGCCGGTGGTGCGCAGTGAGGCGGCCGGCGGGCCGGAGGCCGGGCCGGGTCTGGCCGAGCACTTCGAGCACCGGATCCGGCCGCTGTCCGCCGGGTTCGCCGTGCCGGTGTTCGCCTTCTTCGCCGCCGGAGTCGCCTTCGGCGGCTGGTCCGGGCTCACCGACTCGCTGGGCGACACCGTCGCGCTGGGCATCGTCGTCGGCCTGGTGGCCGGCAAGACGATCGGCGTGCTGGCCGGCACCGCGATCGCCTCGAAGGTCCTCGGCATCCGGATGGCCGACGGGATGAGCTGGTGGGACCTGCTCGGCCTGGCGATGCTGGCCGGGATCGGGTTCACCGTGTCGCTGCTGATCGGTGAGCTGGCGTTCGGGGCCGGGACGGTCCGTGACGACCACGTCAAGGTCGGGGTGCTGGTCGGCTCGCTGATCGCCGCCCTGCTGGCCACCGTGCTGCTGCGCATCCGGGACCGGCACTACCGGCGGATCTGCGCCGAGGAGCAGGTGGACGAAGACCACGACGGCATCCCGGATGTCTACCAGCGCGACGGGTCCCGGGCCGGCAGTCAGGGGAGCACCGGCGGGCAGTAGACACCGGGCGGCGCTAGGGTCGTTCCCGACACCGGTACGGCGGGAAGGAAGCATGTCCAGCGCACCCTCGGCGCTCGTCCGGCGGCCCTCGCCGCACCTCGCGGACGGGCTGATCACCCACATCACCCGCACCCCGGTGGACACGGCCGCCGCCCTGGTCCAGTGGCAGGGCTACGTGGACGCGCTCACCGGTGCCGGCTGGAGCACCGTCGAGGTGGCCGCGGCCCCGGAGTTCGCCGACTCGGCGTTCGTCGAGGACACCGTGGTGATGGTCGGTGAGGTCGCGGTGCTCACCAGGCCCGGCGCACCGGAGCGGGCCGGCGAGCCCGACGCCACCGCGGACACCCTGGCCGCACTCGGACATCCGGTGCGGCGGATGGCCTCCGGCCGGCTCGACGGCGGCGACGTGCTCAAGGTCGGCGACGTGGTCTACGTCGGCCGCGGCGGCCGCACCGATGCGGCCGGCGTCGCCGAGTTCCGCCGACTGGTCGAACCGCTGGGCCGGCGGGTCGTCGCCGTCCCGATCAGCAAGGTGCTGCACCTGAAGTCGGCGGTCACCGCGCTGCCCGACGGCACGATCGTCGGCTACCCGCCGCTGGTCGACGACCCGGCGTTCTTCCCGCATTTCCGGCCGGTGCCCGAGGAGGCCGGTGCCCACGTCGTCGATCTCGGCGGCGGGCGCCTGCTCGTCGCCGCATCGGCGCCCCGATCGGCGGAGCTGCTGGCCGATCTGGGCTACACACCGGTCCCGGTGGACATCCAGGAGTTCGAGAAGCTCGAGGGCTGCGTGACCTGCCTCTCCGTCCGGCTGCGGGTGCCGCCGGCCGGGGTCGCGGAGGCCGGCACGGTCCCGGCGACACAGGACAGGACGACGCAGTGAAGAAGATCATCAACGACCCCACCGACGTGGTCACCGAGTCGCTCGCCGGGTTCGGCGCCGCGCACTCCGACATCGTGCGGGTGGTGGACGACCCGCTGTACGTGGTGCGGGTGGACGCCCCGGTCGCCGGGAAGGTCGGCCTGGTGTCCGGCGGCGGCAGCGGGCACGAGCCGCTGCACGCGGGCTATGTCGGCGCCGGGATGCTGGACGCGGCGGTGCCGGGGGCCATGTTCACCTCGCCGACCCCGGACCCCATCGTGGCGGCGACCCGGGCCGTCGATTCCGGCGCCGGCGTGCTGCACATCGTGAAGAACTACACCGGCGACGTGCTCAACTTCGAGATGGCCGCCGAGCTGGCCGGTGCCGAGGGCACCCGGGTGACCACGGTGGTGGTGGACGACGACGTCGCGGTGCAGGACTCGACCTGGACGGCCGGCCGGCGGGGCGTCGGTGGCACGGTGCTGCTGGAGAAGATCGTCGGCGCGGCCGCCGAGCGCGGTGACGACCTGGACGCGGTCACGGCGCTGGCGTCGAAGGTCAACGCGCAGGTGCGGTCGATGGGCCTGGCGCTGTCGGCCTGCACCGTGCCGCACGCCGGTGAACCGTCCTTTGTCCTGGGCGACGACGAGATCGAGCTCGGGGTGGGCATCCACGGCGAGCCGGGCCGCGAGCGGCGGAAGATCGCCAAGGCCGATGTGCTGGTCGGCCTGCTGCTCGACCCGATCGTGGCCGACCTGCCGTTCTCCTCCGGTGACCGGGTGCTGCTGTTCGTCAACGGCATGGGCGGCACCCCATTGTCCGAGCTGTACCTGGCCTACAACACGGCGCGGAACAGCCTGCAGGACAAGGGGATCACCGTCGAGCGGTCCCTGGTCGGCAACTACATCACCGCGCTGGAGATGCAGGGGATGTCGCTGACCGTGCTGAAGTTGGACGACGAGATGATCGAGCTGTGGGACGCGCCCGTGCGGACCGCGGCACTGCGAAAGGGCGTGTGAGGGTGGCGGTCGACACCGCATCGGTGGTCAGGGCGGTCCAGGCGATGGCGGCGACCACCGCCGGGCACAAGGCCGAGCTGACCCGGCTGGACCGGGAGATCGGCGACGGCGACCACGGCGAGAACCTGGCCCGCGGTTTCCACGCGGTGCTGGCGAAGCTGGCCGGCACCGAGCCGGCCACGCCCGGTGCGGTGCTGCAACTCGTGGCGACCACGCTGATCTCGACCGTGGGTGGTGCGTCCGGACCGCTGCTCGGCACCGCGTTCCTGCGGGCCGGTTCCTCGCTCGGCGGCGCCACCGAGATCGACGGGCCGATGGTGGCGACCGCGCTGGAGGCCGCCCGCGACGGCGTGGTCGCCCGCGGCAAGGCCGAACCGGGCGACAAGACGATGGTGGACGCGCTGGCGCCGGCCGCCGCCGCCGCCCGGGCCGCGGCCGACGGCGGTGCCGACCTGGTCGGGGTGCTGGCCGCCGCTTCCGAGGCGGCGACCGCCGGCGCCGCGGCCACCTCACCGCTGCAGGCCCGCAAGGGCCGGGCGTCGTACCTGGGGGAGCGGTCGGTCGGCCACGTGGATCCCGGGGCCCGGAGCACCGCGTTCCTGCTGGAGTCGCTGGCCCGCCGCGCCGCGGAGCGGGCGGCCGCGACCGACCAGGACCACGACCAGGATCCGGCCGGCTGATGTCCGTCGGCCTGATCGTCGTCTCGCACAGCCGGGCGCTGGCGGAGGGCACGGCCGCACTGGCCCGGCAGATGGCGCCGTCGGTGACCATCGCCGAGGCCGGCGGCACGGAGGACGGGTCGATCGGCACGTCCTTCGACGCGATCATGGCGGCCATCGCGACCGCCGACTCCGGCGACGGTGCGGTGCTGCTCTACGACCTGGGCAGTGCCCTGCTCACCGCCGAGACCGCACTGGAGTTCAGCGATCCCGAGGCCGCGGAGCGTATCCGGATCGTGGACGCGCCGTTGGTGGAGGGGGCCGTGGCGGCGGCGGTGGCGGCGGAGTCGGGGGCCGGGCTGGACGGGGTCGCCGAGGCGGCCGGGCGGTCCGGCGGTTCCTGGGCGACCGTGGAGCCGGCGCAGGTCGCGGTGGGCGACGGCCCGCAGGCCGGACGGTCGGTGCTGGTGGTCAACCCGCTCGGCCTGCACGCCCGGCCGGTGGCCGCACTGGTGCGGGCGCTGGACGGCTGGGACGCGGTGGTCACCGTGGCGCGGCCCGGCGGCACCCCGGTGGACCTGCACGCGGTGCTGCGGGTGGTGGCGCTGGCCCTGCGCGGCGGGGAGACGGTCGACCTGGCCGCCACCGGTCCGGACGCGGTCCCGGTGCTGGACGTGCTGGCCGGGCTGATCACCGGCGGATTCGGCGAGGTCGGCACCGGGGTGCGGCTGGTGCCGTCGTCGATGGGCGCGGCGCCGGCCCGGCTGGGTGCGGCGCCGGCCAACCGGCCCGCGGTCGCCGCCCGGATCGACGACGGGGTGCTCACCGCGGTCCCCGGCTCGCCGGGGCTGGCCGTCGGCCGGCTCGTCCGGCTGGACCGGGCGCCGGTGCAGGTGACCGGTGCCGCCGGTCGCGGCACCGATGCGGACGCCGCGGCCGAGGCGATCACGCTGCTGGCCGCTGCGATCGCCGCGGCCGGCCGGAAACTGGCCGCCGGCAACCAGTTCCAGGTCGCGCACGCCGCATTGCTGGCCGACCCGGAGTTGTCCGCCGCGGCCGGCCGCCGGATCACCGAGGACCACCTGGACGCCGCGGCGGCCTGGTGGTCGGTGATCGCGGCGCGGGCGGAGGAACTCGCCGCCGACCCGGACGAACTGGTCGCCTCCCGCGGCGCCGATGTCCGGGAGGCCGGCGCCGCCGTGCTCACCGAGCTCGGCCTGGACGTCGACCGCATCCCGGCGAGCCTGGACGGGGCGATCATCGTCGCCGACGACCTCGGGCCGGGCGAGGTGCCGGTGCTGGTGGAACGCGGCGCGGCCGGTGTGGTGCTGGCCCGCAGCTCGATCACCGCGCACGCGGTGATCGTCGCCCGCGGGCTGGGCCTGCCGATGGTGCTGCGGGCCGGCGACCTGCTGGCCCGTCGACCGGCCGGCACGGTGCTGGTGCTGGACGGCGCCGTCGGCACCGTCCAGGTGGATCCGTCGGCGGAGGTGGCCGATGCGGCCCGGGCCCGGATCACCGCGCTGGCCGACGAACGCGCCGCGCTCACCGCACTGGCGGCGGCACCGGTGGTGCTGCCGGACGGCCGGGAGATCGCCGTGGTGGCCAACGTCGGGTCGCTGGCCGACGCCCGGGCCGCGGTGGCGAACGGCGCCGACGGGGTGGGCCTGCTGCGCACCGAGCTGCTGCTGCTGGACCGGGACACCTTCCCGGACGAGGACACCCACTGCGCCGATGTGCGGGCGATCCTCGAGGTGCTCGGCGACCGGCCGGTGGTGGTCCGGCTGCTCGACGCCGGCGGCGACAAGCCGGTCACCGCACTGGCTCTCGATCCGGTGCAGCACGGCTTCCTGGGTGTCCGCGGGCTGCGGTACCTGCTCGCCCACCCGGATCTGCTGCAGTTGCAGCTGCGCGCCGTGCTGCGTGCGTCGGTCGGGCACCGGGTGTCGGTGATGGCGCCGATGGTGTCGGTGGCCGCGGAGGTGCACGCGCTGCGGGCCGCGGTGGACCGGGCGGTGGCGTCGCTCGATGCCGAGGGCGTCGCGTTCGCCGCGCCGGAGCAGGTCGGGGTGATGATCGAGGTGCCGGCGGCGGCGCTGGCGGCCGACGAGATCTGCGCGGTGGCCGATTTCGTCTCCGTGGGCTCCAACGATCTCACCGGCTACCTGATGGCCGCCGACCGCACCAACCCGGAGGTCGCCGACCTGCTGGACCCGCACGGCACCGCCCTGCAGCGGCTGCTGGACCAGCTCTGCGCGCAGGCGAACGCCGCCGGCACGCCGATCGCCGTCTGCGGCGAGATCGCCGGGATGGTGGACCAGGTACCGGGTCTGGTGGCCCGTGGGGTGCACGAGCTGTCGGTCGCGCCGGCCCGGATCCCGGAGGTCAAGCAGGTGCTGCGGGCCCTGCCGGTCTGACCCGCCCCGCCCGGGAGCATGATGGATGCCATGTCAACGCACGCCAGGACGTCAGCGGATCCGGTCACATCGCTGCCGGTGGTCGATCTGTCGCAGTGGGATCCGGCGGTGCCGGACAGCGAGCGATCCGTCGCGTTCCTGGACGGTCTGCGCGACGCCACCCACCGGATCGGGTTCTTCTACCTGGTCGGCCACGGCATCCCGGACGACCGGATCGCCGAACTGATGGATGTCTCCCGGCGGTTCTTCGCGCTGCCCGAGGCCGACAAGCTGGCCATCGAGAACCTGCGCAGCCCGCACTTCCGCGGCTACACCCGGGTCGGCGGCGAGCGCACCCAGGGCCGCACCGACTGGCGCGAGCAGATCGACATCGGCCCGGAGCGGCCCGCGGTCCCGGCCGGCCCGGGGGTGCCGGACTTCGAGGTGCTGGAGGGGCCGAACCAGTGGCCGGCCGCGCTGCCCGAGCTGCAGCAGGTGATGGAACGCTGGGACGCGACGCTGGCCGATCTCGGCCGGACACTGCTGGCGGCGTGGGCGGTCTCGCTCGGTCAGCCGGCCGACGTCTTCGACGCCGCGTTCGCGGACAGGCCCTCGACACTGATCAAGATCGTCCGCTATCCGGCCCGGCCCGAGCCGGAGGCGAAGCAGGGCGTCGGCGCACACAAGGACGGCGGGGTGCTCACCCTGCTGCTGGTGGAGCCGGGCAAGGGCGGTCTGCAGGTGGAGCACGACGGCGGCTGGATCGACGCCCCGCCGGTGCCCGGTGCGTTCGTGGTCAACATCGGCGAGCTGCTGGAGGTCGCGACCGGGGGCTACCTCAAGGCCACCGTGCACCGGGTGGAGTCGCCGCCGGTGGGCAGCGACCGCATCTCCGTGCCGTACTTCTTCAACCCGGCGCTGGCCGCCCGGATCCCGTTGCTGACGCTGCCGCCGGAGCTGGCCGCGGAGGCGGCCGGGGTCACCGCCGACCCGGACAACCCGATCTTCGACACCTACGGCGCCAACGCGCTGAAGAGCCGGCTGCGGGCACACCCGGACGTCGCCGCGATCCATCACGCCGACCTGGTGGCGGCGCAGGCCCACTGATCCGGGCCCGCGCCACCCCCGCCGGCAAGGGTCAGCGGCTGGAGTAGCCGCCGTCGATCGGCAGGCTGACACCGGTGATCATCCCGGCCTCGTCACCGAGCAGGAAGACGATGGGACCGGCGATGTCGTCCTCGGTGGCCCACTTGTGCAGCGGCATGGCCTCCAGGAACGGGCCCTCGATGTCCGGGCGGCCCCAGTACCAGGCCGACATCGGCGTCATCACGACGGTCGGGTTCACGCTGTTCACCCGGATCCCGTACTGCCCGAGCTCGAGCGCGCTGACCCGGGTGATGTTGTCCAGGGCGGCCTTCGAGGAGCCGTAGGAGATGTGCCCGGTCAGTGCGACCAGCGAGGCCTGGCTGGAGACGTTGACGATGGAACCGCCCTTGCCGCCGGCGATCATCAGCCGGGCGGCGTACTTGGTGACCAGCAGCGAGCCGCGGGCGTTGATGCTGATGACCCGGTCGAACACGTCGATGTCGGTGTCCTGCGGCGTGGCGATCTCGCCGCCGTCACCGCCGCAGTTGACCACGCCGTACAGCTCGGTCAGGCCCTCGATGGCGGTCCGGATGCTGTCCTCGGAGGTGAGGTCGAAAGGCAGTGCGGTGGCGCCGGTCTCGCCACAGATGGCGGCCAGCTTCTCCTCGTTGCGGCCGGAGGCGAGCACGGTGGCGCCCGCGGCCACCAGCTTGCGAACGGTGGCGCCGCCGATGCCACCGCTGGCACCGGTGACCAGGATCGTGCGTCCGTCGAACTGGGTCATGGGTAGGGCTTCCTTCCGGGTATGACGGCTCTGACACCGTTGTCAGAAGGAGTATGACAACGATGTCAAGCCGGCGCGACCAGAGCCGCTGCCGATGGGAGGAGGGGCGCGACCCGAGCCGCTGCCGATGGGAGGAGGGGTCAGCCGGCGCGGCCGTTGACCGGTCCGGACAGGCCGACCGGGCCGAAGAGCTCGGACCGCACACTGCGCAGGGCGGTCTCCACCGCCCCTTGCAGCACGCCGTCGCCGGACAGCGTGGAGGTGGCGACGCGGGTGCGCACGAAGGAGAGCTGGCCCAGCCGCTCGACCACCCGCTCGCGCAGCGCCTCGCCGCCGGCCACGGCCACCGGTCCGCCCAGCACCAGCAGTGACGGGTCCAGCAGGGTGGTCACCGCGGCAGCACCGACGGCGATGCCGGCGGCCAGTTCGGTGAGCAGTTCGTCCCCGGCGGGCCCGGCGGTCAGCGCGGCGGTGACGATCGCCGCCGGCTCCCCGGCCCGCAGGCCGAACCGGCGGGCCAGTGCCCGCAGCCCCTGCCCGCCGACCAGCGACTGGAAGGCGCCGGTGCCGCCGCGGTCGGCGCGCGGCGGTTCGATCCCCGGCACGCCGAGGTAGCCGATCTCGCCGGCGCCGCCGTGGGCGCCGGTGCGCAGTACTCCGTCCAGCACCAGACCCAGGCCCACACCTCGGTCCAGCCAGAGCAGGGCGTAGTCCTCGCAGCCCTTGGCCGCACCGTGCGCGCCCTCGGCGACCGCGGCCAGGTTGACGTCGTTGCCGTGCGCGACCGGGATGCCGACCGCGTCGGTGATGGTGTCGATGAGACCCGGCGCCTCCCAGCCGCGGATGTGCCGGGCGTGCCGCAGGTGCCCGGTGACCGGGTCGATGACGCCCGGGGTGGCGACCACCAGCCGGCGGACCCGGGAGCGGTCCGGGGCGGCGCCGTCGAGCAGACCGCCGACGGCCAGCTCGATCTCGCCCACCGGGCTGGACTCGCGGCGGGCGGCGACCGGCACCTGGTGGGTGGCGATCAGTTCGCCGGTGAGGGTGGCCAGGCCGGCGACGGCACCTTCCTGCTCGATGTGCACGCCGATCACGTAGGCGGCGCCCGGGTCGACGGCGTAGATGCGGGCGTTCGGGCCGGGCCCGCCGGCCACCACGCCGGTGGTGGTCACCAGCCCCTTGCCCTCCAGGCGGGCCAGCAGCGAGGACACCGTCGGCTTGGACAGCCCGGTGAGCTCGCCGATCCGGCCCCGGGTGGACGGCCCGTGCTCCAGCAGCAGGTGCAGCACCACCTGGTCGTTGATCTCCCGCAGCAGGCGCGGCGAGTCGGCGCCGCGGCGGTCACCGGCGGGGTCGGGTCCGGACATGCGGATCATTCTGTCCCTGTCCCGGCCCGCACCCGGAGCAGGGCCCGCACGACGGCCCGGCTGTTGGCCAGGGTGGCACCGGCGCTGGCGATGGCCGGTGCGGAATCCGGTGCGGCGGTACCCATCTCGACCAGCACCGCGTCGGGACGCAGGCGGCGCAACGCAGTGGCTGTCTCGTCCATGAACGGGTGCCGGTGCCGGTCCCGGGTGATCAGCAGGACCGACCGGGCCGCAGCGATCTCCGTGGCCGGCAGCGCGGCCCCGGGCAGCACCAGGTGTTCGGTGACGGGGCCGGGCAGTCCGGCCTCCGGCCGGGCGGGACCCCAGGGCACCCGGCCGACCGCGATGTTGCGCTGCGGCTGGCAGCGCAGCACCAGCGTCCCGCCGGCGCCCGGGAGCGCCGGTAGCGGCCCGTTGACCAGCAGTGCGCGGTCGGCGATCTCGTCGGCGAGGGCGGGCGCGGCCTGATCCCCGGCGTCCGGGGCCGGCCGGCCCAGCGCGCGGGCCCGGGACGCCGCCTCGTACAACCGCTCGTCGCTGATCCGGCCCTGCCGCACCGCCTCCACCAGTGCGGTGGCCACGGCGTCGACCAGGTCCTCGCCCGCGTCCTCGCCGCCGAAGCAGAGCAGGTCGGCGCCGGCCGCCAGCGCCCGGACGGCACCGTCGACGATGCCGTACTGCGCGGCGATGGCCGCCATCTCCAGCGCGTCGGTGACCACGGCACCGGTGAAACCCATGTCCCCGCGCAGGATCCCGGTGAGCCAGCGGTGGGAGACGGTGGCCGGCAGGGCGTCCACCGCGGGCACCAGCAGGTGACCGGCCATCACCGCGGCCACGCCGGCGTCCAGCGCGGCCCGGAACGGCGGCAGCGCGGTGAGTTCCAGTTCGTCCCAGGACTCGTCGAGGGTGGCCAGGCCGAGATGAGTGTCCGTCCCGGTGTCGCCGTGACCGGGGAAGTGCTTGACGCAGGCGGCGACGCCGACGGACTGCTGCCCGCGGACGAAGGCCGCGGTGTGCCGGGCGACCAGATCGGGGGAGCGGCCGAACGACCGGGTGCCGATCACCGGGTTGGCCGGGTCCAGTGCCACGTCCGCGCACGGTGCCAGGTTGAGCGTCACGCCGGCCCGGACCAGCAGCCGGCCGACGTCCGCGGCGATCGCCTCGGTGGCGGCGACGTCGTCGACCCGGCCCAGGGCGAAGTTGCCCGGGAAGCGGGAACCGGCGGCGGCGTCCAGACGTGTGACGTCCCCGGCCTCCTCGTCGATGGAGACGACGAGATCGGGCCGGCCGGACCGCAGGTCGTCGGTGAGGGTGCGGAGCTGGTCGAGGTCGGCGACGTTGCGGGCGAACAGGCAGACCCCGCCGAGGGATTCGTCCAGCCGGCGGCGCAGCCAGTCCGGCGCGGTGAGGCCGTCGAACCCGGGCAGCAGCACGGCGTGGGCCAGCGACTGCAGGGTGCCGATGGTGCTGCGGGTCACCCCTTCACCGCCCCGGCGGTGATCCCGGCGGCCACCTTGCGCTGGATGATCGCGAACAGGATCACGATCGGCAGCGCCACCACCGTCGAGGCGGCGGTCAGCGCGCCCCAGTCGACACCCTTGGTGGTGATGAAGGTGTCGAGCCAGACGGTGACCGTCTGCTTGTCGTTCTGCTTGAGCAGGACGTAGGCGAACAGGTACTCGTTCCATGCCTGGATGACCGAGAACACCGTGGTGGCAACAAGTCCCGGCGCCGCCAGCGGCAGGATGATGCGGCGGAAGGCCTGTGCGCGGGACGCCCCGTCGACCCACGCCGCCTCCTCCAGGTCCCTCGGCACCGAGGCGATGAAGCCGCGCAGCATCCAGACGGTGAACGGCAGCACGAAGGACAGGTAGGCCAGGGTCAGACCCAGTGCGGAGTCGGTGAGGCCGGCCTGGTTCAGCATCAGGTACATCGGGATGATCAGGCCCTCGACCGGCACCATCTGGATGGTGATCACCATGATGATCAGGATCTTCCGGCCGGTGAACTTCAACCGGGCCAGCGCCAGGGCGGCCAGGAACCCGATGACCAGGGCGGCGAGGGCGGTGGCAGTGACCACCACCAGGCTGTTCACCAGGCTGCCGACGAACCGCGGCTGCTCGAAGGCGCGGCGGTAGGAGTCGAGGGTGAACGGTGAGGGGAACCACTGCGGCTCCACCCGGCGCAGGTTGATGCCGGTCTTGAACGAGCTCGAGACCATCCAGTACACGGGGAAGACCATCACCAGCGCGATGGCCAGCCCGAGCAGGTTCCACAGGGTGCGGGAGCCGCCCCGGCGCAGCCGGCGGCCGCGCGGCGGCCGGGCGGCGGGCAGCACAGCTGTCTGCGGCGCGAGGGTCGTGGTGGCGGTCATCGGGCGTCCGCCTCGGCGTCGGCGGCCTGGGCGGTACGCAGCACCGAGCGGACTGCGAAGATCGAGAAGGCGCCCAGCAGCACGACGCTGATCAGGGAGATGGCGGCGCCGAGCCCGAAGTTCTTGTTGGAGAAGGATTCCACGTAGGACCAGATGCCGATCGTGTAGTAGGTGTCCTTGTTCGCGCCGATGTCGCGGAGCAGCCAGATCTGCGCGAACACCCGGTAGTCCCAGATGATCGACAGCACGGTGATGATCAGCACCGTCGGCTTGATGGCGGGGAAGGTGACGGCGGTGAACACCCGCCAGGCGCCGGCGCCGTCCAGCCGGGCCGCCTCCACCAGCTCGCCGGGGACGGCCGTCAGCGCCGCGTGCAGCGAGATGACCACGAACGGCAGGGCGCCCCAGACGACGATCGCGCAGATGACCGTCCAGCCGGTGACGGGGGAGGAGAACCAGTTGAAGCTGCGGGTGGGCAGCACCCCGGCGTGGAAGAGCGTGTAGTTCAGCACGCCGAAGCGTTGGTCGATCAGCCAGCGCCACATCGGCATGGCGATGATCGGCGGCATCGCCCAGACCATCACCATGGCCAGCAGCATGATCACCCGCACCGAGCGGGAGACCTTCGCCAGCAGATGGGCCAGCAGCAGACCGAGGCCGATGGTCAGGCCGACGGCGATCACCAGGAACCGCACGGTGTGCCAGAGCGAGCTCCAGAACTCCTCGGCGGCCAGCACCTCGCCGTAGTTGTCCAGGCCGACCCACTCGCTCGGCCGGCCGCCGACGAGCTGGTCCAGCCCGTACTTCTGGAACGACACGACGATCAGCCGGACCAGCGGGACGAGCAGCACGCCGGCCAGCACCAGCACCAGCGGCGCGACCATCAGGTAGGGGGCGATCGGCCGGCGGCGGCGGGGTGCGGCCGGTGCCGGTGGTGTCCGCTGTGCGGCGGGCGGGGCCGGTGGGGCGCTGACGGTCATGGGTGAAACCTTCCTGGGAACGACGTGCCGGTGCCGGGGACGACCGCTGTGGGTTGCGGTGCGGTCGCCCCCGGCCGGTGCGATCAGCTGTTCAGGATCTCGGTGATCTCCTGGCTGGCCTTCGCGGTGGCGTCGTCGATGGAGGAGGAGCCGGTCAGGATCTCGTCGAACATGTTCTGCAGGATCTGCCCGTCCTCGACCTTCGTCCAGTTCTTCGAGTTCGGCACGAAGCGCCCGGTGGACGCGGCCTGCACCACGACCTCGGCGTTGGCGTCGCCGGCCTTCGGCTCGAAGGAGGTGGAGTTGGCGATGTAGCCCTTGCCCGCCAGCACGGCCTGGTACTTCTGGCCGGTCAGCATCTTCGTGTACTCCTTGGCCAGGTCCGCGTTCGGCGACTTGGCGCTGATGGCGATGTCGGAGCCGCCGAGGAACTGCGGCATCACGGTGCCGGGCTTCGTGCCGGGCACCACGAAGATGCCGACCTTGTCCTTCAGATCCGGGTTGCCGCTGGTCGGGTCACTGACCACGGCGGGCTTCCAGGAGGCGTCGATGAACATCGCGGCCTGGTCCTGGGCCATGACGAGCGCGTCGTCGGCCTCGTTCTGGCCCTCGCCGCCGCGGGAGGTGGCGTCCACGAACGCCTTCAGCCGGGTCAGGCCGGCCTTGGCGGCGTCGGAGTCGAGCGCGCCGGTCCAGGTGCCGTCGGCGGCCTGGGTGGCGATCTCACCGCCGGCGTCCCAGACGAAGGAGACACCCTCGTACCAGTACTGACTGGGGAAGTAGAGCCCGGAGTAGCTGTCGTCCTTGCCCTCCATCAGCTTGACCGCGGCCGCCTGCAGATCGTCGATGCTGTTGAAAGGCGGCTTCACACCTGCGGTCTCGGCCAGGTCGGTGCGGTAGATGCCGACCCGGACGCCCGCGTAGTAGGGCACCGCGATGAGCTTCCCGTCGTAGGTCGCCGACTCCTTCAGGCCTTCCAGCCAGGTGTCGGAGTTGTCGAAGTCGGCGGCGTCCAGCTCCATCAGCGCGCCGGCGCCGGCGAACTGCGCGACCTGGGTGTTGCCCAGCTCCAGCACGTCCGGCCCGCTGCCGGAGGTGTCGGCCAGGCCGGTGGTGACCTTGGTGGTGTAGTCGGTCCAGGTCTGCTCCTGCAGGTCGACGGTGACCCCGGGGTGCGCGGCCTCGAACTCGCCGTTCAGCGCCTGGATGTCGATGTCCTTGAGGGTGTCGCCCTGCATCCAGACGTGCAGGGTGGCCGGCTCGGACACAGTGGGCTCAGACGTGGGTTCAACTGATCCGGTGGCGTCGCTGGTCGGGGCCGCGGATCCGGTGTCCGCCGCACTGGAGGCGGCAGTGCTCGTCGCGGCGGCGGTGGTGCCCGCGGTGCTGGTGCTCGCACTGTCGGTGGAGGAGCCGCAGGCGGCGGTGGCGAGCAGGGCGATCGCGGCGATCGCCGTGCCGATGGTGCGCGCCGGTCGCGCAGAAATCATCGATGCTCCTTCGCTTCTCCCGGCGGGAGGATCGCCGGGGGGATTGGTTAGGGAAGTTTCCCTATCTAATCCGGGAGGTCATGGGGTGTCAATGGTCCGTTCGTGCCGCGTTCGCCGCGATACTGACCGCTGTGTCGACTGGTGTGGTGCTGGTGGTGCTGCTCGCGGCCGTGCTGCACGTCTTCTGGAACACCCTGGTCAAGCGGGAGTCCGACGGATTCCTGGCCACGGTGGTGATCGCCGCCGGGGGTGCGCTGATCTGTGCGGTGGCGTTGCCCTTCCTGCCGCCGATCGCGCCGGCCGCCTGGCCCAACGTGGCAGGCTCGGTGGTCGCGCAGTCGATCTACTATCCGCTGGTCGCCGCGGCCTACCGGGCCGGTGACATGACCGTCGCCTACCCGATCATGCGCGGCACCGCGCCGCTGCTCGTCGCGGCGGTCAGTGCGCCGCTGCTGGGCGAGATCCTCGGCGCCGCACAGTGGATCGGCATCGGCGTGATCTGCCTGGGGATCTGGGCGGTGGGCGGCGGGGCGATCCTGCACCGGGGCCCGGGCCGGAGTTCGGCGCGCGGCGTGCTGCTGGCACTGGTGAACGCCGGGGTGATCGCCACCTACACGCTGATCGACGGTGCCGGGTCCCGGGCGTCCGGTTCCCCGGCGACCTACACGGCCTGGATCTTCCTGCTCACCGCCGTCCCGATGCTGGTGATGGGCGCGGTGCAACACCGCGGCCGGCTGCTGCCGGCGCTGCGCGGCCGGTGGTGGGTGGGGCTGGCCGGCGGCGCCGGGAACGTCGGCGCGTACGGGCTGGTGCTGTGGGCGATGACCCTGGCGCCGGTGGCGGCGGTGGCCGCCCTGCGCGAGACGTCGATCATCGTCGCCGCGGTCGTCGGCGCGGTCCTGCTGCACGAGAAGGTGGACCGCTACCGGATCGCCGGCGCGGTGCTGATCGCCGCCGGCGCGGTGGTGCTGCGCCTGGCCTGATGGTCCGCTGATCGTCCGGCAGTCGTCTGCCGTGGGCGGACAGGCCTGCGGTTGCGGCGGGTCGGTGCCAGCATGCCGGGATGGACGACGTGAGATTCGGGGTCAACCTGCGCAGCGCGCTGCCGGCGGACGCGTTGGCGGCGCAGGTGCGCGGAGTCGAGGACGCCGGGTTCGACATCCTTGCGATGCCCGACCATCTCGGTGCCCCGTCACCCTTCGCCATGCTGGCCGCCGCCGCGATGGCGACACGGACGGTCCGGCTGCGGACCTCGGTGCTGGACGCCACCTGGTGGAACCCGGCGATGCTCGCCCGGGAGCTGGCCACGGTCGACGTGCTCAGCGGCGGCCGGGTGGAGCTCGGCGTCGGCGCCGGGCACATGAAGGCCGAGCACGACCTGGCCGGGCTGCCCTGGTTCGCGTTCCCGGAGCGGATCGCCCTGCTGGAGCAGCTGATCGACGGCACCGCGGCGCACCTGGACCGACCGGACCACGACCCGCCGCCGGTACAGCGGCCGATACCGGTCATGGTGGGTGCCATGTCCGCGGCCGGACTCGACATCGCGGCCCGCAAGGCCGATGTCGTCGCGTTCGCCGGGTTGCGGCAGCTGCGTGGGCGCCGGCTCGGCGAGTTCGGGTTCGTGACGCCGGCCGAGACCGACGAACGGGTGGCGGAGGTGCGCCGGATCCGGCGGGCGCACGGCGACCGGCCCTACGCCTCCGAGGTGCTGCTGCAACTGGTCTCGGTCGACCGCGACCCGGACGAGGCGGCGGCGGGGTTCGCCGCCCAGCTGGACGGCGCGATGAGCCCGGCGCAGGTCCGTGAGTCGCCGTTCCTGCTGCTGGCCGGATCCCCGGAGGCCGCGGTGCAGGTGCTGGCGGAGCGGCGGGACCGCTACGGCTTCGACGTGTTCTCCGCCCACCACCGTTCGCAGGACCAGTTGACCCTGGTCATCGCGGCAGCGCGATCAGCCCACCGTGACGGGTGAGGCCTGCTGCGCCGGGACCGTGCCGGGCAGCGGCGGCACACCGGGGACGACACGCAGCCGCGGCAGCGCGGCCGGGTGGTGCTGCTGCAGGAACAGCACCAGGTCCTCCCGGATGTCGCAGCGCAGGTCGAACAGGTTCGGGCTGTCCGCGGCCGACACCAGGATCCGCACCCGGACGTAGGAGGACACCGCGTCGGTGACCTGGACGATCCCGACCCGCTCGTCCCACCGGCTGTTGCCGGCCAGGTGCTCACGCAGCCGCGCGCGGACGTCGTCGACCGGCACCGTCCAGTCGAGGTCGAGCTCGACGGTGCCGAGCATGCCCGCCTGCTGCCGGGTCAGGTTCTCGAACGGGGTGGTGGTGAAGTAGGTGGACGGCAGGATCAGGCTGCGTTCGTCCCACACCCGGACCACCACGTAGGTCAGCGTGATCTCGTCGATGTTGCCGAAACGCCCCTCCACCACGACCACGTCGTCCACCCGGATCGCGTCGGTGAAGGCCAGTTGGATCCCGGCGAAGACGTTGGCCAGGGCGCTCTGCGCGGCCAGGCCGGCGACGATGGAGATCAGGCCGGCCGAGGTCAGCACGCCGGCCCCGGCGATGCGGGCGCCGGGGAAGGTGAGCAGGGCGGCGCCGAGCCCGAGCACCACCAGTGCCGCCACCACGATCCGCCGCACCAGGGTGATCTGGGTGCGGATGCGCCGGATCTGCCGGTTGCCCTCGCGGGACATGTCGAACCGGGTGAGCAGCAGCTCGGTGGCGACGATGACGGCGACCGCGAGCAGCCAGGTGATCCCGGCGATCAACGCCAGGGTGAACACCCGGTCGGTGATCTCCCGCCACCGGGCCGGTGCCGTCGTCGCGTGCGCGCCGATCTGCGCGCCGACCAGCGACAGGGTCCAGCGCAGCGGTCGTCGGGCGGCGCCGGCGGAGGCGGCCACGGTCGACCAGCGACGGGTGAGCCGGAGGGCCGTACGGGCGAGGACGCCGGCCAGCAGGAAGCCTGCGGTCGCCGCGGCCAGCGTGATCAGGATGGGCAGACCCGTTGCGCGGAACAGGCTCTCGGCGTCCGCGACCAGGCCGTCGGGCTCGGCGGCCAGCTGGGTGCCGGGGGTGGGGATCATCGTCGGGTGGTCTCCTTCCGGGTGCATGTCCTGTCATTCCAGGGGAGCACGGATGACGGTGAGCGACGGGAGATCGAGCGGTGAGGCTTCTCACCGGTGGTCTGTGCGACGGCTGCGCATCCTTCGGCGCCTCACTCGTCCAGGCGATCAACAGCACCCAACGTGACTGTGCTGAAAGCGTGATGGGCGAGTTCGAGTGAATACCATTGTGTGCCCTGGTGTCACATGTCGGGTCCGTGTGAACATCTGGCTGCGTCCGAACAGGTGATGGACCGCAAACCGGCGACGAATTACGGGAGGACGACGATGACCGCAACGCGGTGGCGGGGACTGGCAGGCGGAGCGCTGGCGGCAGCGGTGCTCACGGCGGGCGTACTGGTCGGGACGGCCGGTTCGGCGGTGGCGGCCCCGCTGGGGGAGTTCACCGTCACCCCGGACACGGTCGCACCGGGCGGCGGTTTCACCTTCGCCGGCACCGGCTGCCTGCCGATGGAGCTCGGCGAGCCGGATCCGCAGGTGCTGCTCTACATCCTGGCGGTCAACGGCGAACCGGTGGTCCCCGTGCGGACCACCAAGGGCACGTCGGCCCCGACGGACCAGGTGATCGCCACGAGCCGGGCCGAGCCGACCGATCCGGTGCCGTCGACCGTGGCCGAGGTCCGCGGGTCCGCCCCGGCGGACGAGACCATCATCGACGTGGTCGACGTGCAGCCCGACGGCACCTGGGCCGTGACGTACCCGCCGGGCGAGACGGTCGCCGGTGTGGTGTTCACCATCGGCGCGCTCTGCAGCGGCTACAACTCGAGCTTCGAGTACGAGCCGGTGAAGCTGACCTTCGAGAGCGGGCCCGCGGAGATGTACCTGCCCGGCTTCGCGGCCGGTGCGGTCCCGCAGGTCCGCCCGGGTCTGACCTACGACGTGGTCGGCTTCTTCTTCGAGCCGGGCGAGGAGGTGTCGCTGGCGATGGACGGAACACCGGGGTCGCTGGGCACCCTCATCGCCGACGAGAACGGTGATGTGGCCGCCACCTTCACCGTCCCCGCGGGGATGCCGGCCGGGCAGTACACCCTCACCCTGACCGGCCTGACCTCGGGGATCACCTCGCAGACCGTGGTGCAGGTGCTGTCCGCATCCGCACCGGTCACCACCACCGTGACCACGGTGCCCTCTGTGACCACTGTGACCACGGTGCCCATTGCGCCTGCCGCTCCGACCGGATCCACCGCCGCCGGCGGATTCCCGGTGACCGCGGTCCCGGTGGCGGCCACCGGCACCGACCTGGCCTCGGCCGGCGCCGCGGGAACCACGGCCGGCACGCCTGATGCCTCCCAGCCGGCCGGGTACTCCGGCGGCGGGTACGTCGACCCGCAGCTGGCCTCCACCGGGACCGATGCCGGCGTCCTGCTGCCGATCGGCGCGCTGATGGCGCTGGCCGGAGCGGGTCTGCTGTTGGCCGGCCGTCGCCGGGCGGTCCGCCACCACTGATCCACGTACTGCGCAGGGGCCGTCCGACAACTCCGGTCGGACGGCCCCTGCGTGCGTAGGCTAGCCTTCCCGAAGGCGGGCCGGATCTGATCGTCCGGGCCCGGGTGCGGTGGACCAGGACAGGCGGGGACGAGCTGTGGGCAAGTCGGGCACCAAGGCCGGGAAGTCCAAGAAGGCGAACGGGTCCGGGAAGAACAATCCCGGGAAGGTGAAGCTCCCGAAGAAGGAGTGCTGCGTCGACAAGCCCCGCTGCGGCCGTTGCCCGCTGCGTGCTCTCGCGGAGGGCACCCTTCCCGCCGGCTACACCGTGCGCCACCGCAAACTCGTCAAGGTCTGAGGGTCGCCCGGCCCGGCAACGATCTCACCGGCAACGTTGTCATGGGAGCAGCCGGAAGGTCTCCCGCTCGCGCGCGCGGTAGGTGGTCCGGGTGGCGAGTGCCGACCTGACCGCCGGTGCCACCTCGGTGGCGAACAGTTCGATCGAACGGCGCACCAGGGAGGACGGCAGTCCGCCGAGGTCCACCTGGCCGAGGAACCGGTCCAGGTCCAGGGTGTCGTGCGCCAGCAGCAGCTTGTCGATCACCTGCGCCGGGCTGCCGACGGCCATCGCGCCGTGCGGCCCGGCCAGGGTGTCGAAGCCGTCGCGGTCGATCGCCCAGCTCCGGTCCCGACCCCGCGGTCTGCTGTACTGCCGGTAGTACGGGAAGAACGTGTCGATCGCCTGCTGCGAGGTCTCGGCGATGTAGAGGTGACTGGTCACGCCGAGCCTGGTGCCGGCGGCCGGTGCGCCCGCCTTCGCCGCGGTGCGCCGGTAGAGATCGGTGATCGCCCGGGCGCCACGGACGTCGCCGCCGATCAGCCCGAGCATCATCGGCAGACCCAGGCGGCCGGCCCGCATGGCGGACTGCGGGGACCCGCCGACACCGACCCACACCGGCAGCTCGTCCTGCGCCGGGCGGGGTGCGATCTGGGCGTCGCGCAGCGCCGGCCGGTAGGCACCGGACCAGGTCACGCGCTCCGAGCGACGGAGTTGCAGCAGCAGGTCCAGCTTCTCGGCGAAGATCTCGTCGTAGTGCTGCAGGTCGACGTCGAAGAGGTCGAAGGGCTCCACGAAAGCGCTGCGCCCGGCGATGATCTCGGCCCGGCCGCCGCTCAGCAGGTCGAGCCCGGCGAAGTCCTCGTGCAACCGGACCGGGTCCAGTGCGCTGATCACCGACACCCCGCTGCTCAGCCGGATCCGGCGGGTGCCCTGGGCGATGGCGGCGAGGGTGACAGCCGGCGAGGACACCGCGAAGTCGAGCGTGTGGTGCTCGCCGAGCGCGACGACGTCCAGGCCGAGCCGGTCGGCGAGGATGCCGTACGACACGATGTCCTGGACCCGGCGGCCGGGGTCCTGGCGTCGCCCGGTGACCGGGTCGACCTGGAGGTCGCTGAGGGACAGGATGCCCAGATCCACCGGTGGAGCCCTTCGTCACGCCTCGGTGAGACGTTCACCGGCCGGGTCCGGGCGAGCCGCGCCGGACGTTGCACTGCGTGACCTCATTGGACCACGGGGATGAATGCGATCCCAGGTGTGACCCGGATTTCCTCCGTCGGCATGTCACGGGTGGCCGATCGAGGGTGCCGGGACCTGGGCCGGACGTGGCCGGTCACGCCGAGGTGTCCCGCCGCGGCACGGGTCCGGGGCGACGCGGGTGTGCGGTGCTGGCGCG
The DNA here is from genome assembly GCF_009707545.1 of Nakamurella alba. Lineage (NCBI taxonomy): Bacteria > Bacillati > Actinomycetota > Actinomycetes > Nakamurellales > Nakamurellaceae > Nakamurella > Nakamurella alba. The sequence continues at coordinate 1,146,966 of NZ_WLYK01000001.1, forward strand.
GGGGCGCCGGTGGTACGGCATGGGGTGCTCCTTTGTCGTGTTCGGTCGGTGTCGTGTTCGGTCGGTCGGGTGTGGGGTGACGGTCAGCCGATGCCGGGGATGTCGTCGAGGGAGAACCAGACGTGCAGGCCGCGATCCCGGGCCAGCCGGACGTCCTGGTCGGCTCCGGTGGAGTCCCCGGGCAGCCGCAGGACGCCGTCGCAGTGCCGGAGCAGCCGGTCCGCGGTCGGGTACATGACCTCGCCGGCGATCGGGTCGTCGAGTGCGGTGACCCCGGCGCCGGCGAGGACCGGCAGGGCGACCCATTCGCCGATCATCGGGATGTGGCCGGCCCGGAAGATCGGCCAAGCCGCCTCCTCGAGCCGGCGCAGGTTCGCGGCGAGCTTGTCCGGGTCGTCACCGGTGCCGGAGCGGTAGGGCCCGGCGATGAGGATCAGCAGCGGGCGGTGAGCTGGGGTCCCGGTGGTCGCTGTGGTGTCGATGGTGCTGGTGGTCTGCGTGGTCATGCAGGTAGACTACGCACAAACGTGCAGCAATGGGAAGGATCGTGAAGAAATGTTGGCAGCCGAGCGTCGGGACCTGCTGCTCGAGCGCCTGCGGACCGACGGCAAGATCGTGGCCAAGGACCTCGCGGCCGAGCTCGGTCTGTCCGAGGACAGCCTGCGCCGGGACCTGCGCGAGATGGCGGCGGCCGGACTGTGTCAGCGGGTGTACGGCGGCGCGCTGCCGGCCTCGCCGGCCGCCGCGGACTACGACACCCGGCGGTCGGTGGAACCGGACAGCAAGCGGCGGGTCGCCGCGCGGGCCGTGGAGCTGATCCGGCCCGGCGGCACGGTGATCCTGGACGGCGGCACGACCACCCTTGCCGTCGTCGACGCGCTCCCGGACGACCTGTCGTTCACCGTCGTCACCCACAGCCCGACGATCGCCGTTGCGCTGCTGGGGAAACCGGAGGTGGAGGTGCTGATCCTGGGCGGTCGGCTGTTCCGCCACTCGGCGGTCGCCTGCGGGGCCGCGACGGTCGAGGCGGCGGCCGCGGTGTCCGCCGATCTCTTCCTGCTCGGGGTCACCGGGATCCACCCGGGACAGGGGCTGACCACCGGGGACGCCGACGAGGCCGCGATGAAACGGGCGCTGGCGGCCCGGGCGGCCGAGACCTACGTGCTCGGCAGCACCGAGAAGATCGGTGCCGCCTCACCGCACCGGGTGCTGCCGCTGGAAGCGGTCAGCGGGGTGATCACCGACGCGCCCGCCGCGGATCCGACGGTGGTCGAGCTGGTGGCGGCCGGCATGAAGGTGCTCCGCGCCTGATCGACAGCAGCACCTGATCCTGCACGTTCCTGCACGATCAATATGGGAATGACAGCAGCCCGGGGTCGTCCAGCACCTGCCGCAGCAGGGACGCGGCAGCGGCGGTCGTCCATTGCTCCGGCGCGGCCATCGCATCCGCCGGCGACCCGGCGAGTTCCACGGCAGCCGCCGCAGCGGCGATCCCGTTCGCCCGCAGCAGCTCCGGCGGAACGTCCAGCCGCCCCGCGACCGCCACCGTCGGTACCCCCTGCCGGGCGGCCCGGGCGGCCAGTCCGACCGGTGCCTTGCCGGCCAGCGACTGTTCGTCCAGCGATCCCTCGCCCACGACCAGCAGGTCGGCGCCGGCGAGCCGGTCGTCCAGCCCGATCAGCTCGGCGACCAGGTCGATGCCGCGACGCAGCGTCGCACCCAGCACCACCTGCAACCCGGCCGCGGCACCACCCGCGGCGCCGCCGGTACCGAGCGCGGCCGCGTCCCGGCCGGTCACCCGGTGCAGCACCGCGGCCAGCCGGGCCAGCCCGGCCTCCAGCACCTCGACCGTCCCCGGCAGCGCACCCTTCTGCGGCCCGAACACCCGGGCGGCGCCGGACGTGCCCAGCAGCGGGCTCTGCACGTCGCTGCACAGCACCACGGGCACCCCGGCGAGCCGCGGGTCAAGGCCGGACAGGTCGACCTCCGCCAGGTCGACGAGTGCGGCCCCGCCCGGCGGCAGCGGATCTCCGGCCGCGTCGGAGAACCGGGCGCCCAGCGCGCGCAGGATCCCGGTCCCGCCGTCGGTCCCCGCCGAACCGCCCAGACCCAGCACGATGCCGGTGGCCCCGGCGTCGAGGGCGGCGCGGACCAGCTCGCCGGTGCCGAAGGTGTCGGCGGTGCGGGCGGTCTCGTCCGTGGGCACGATCCGGGCCAGTCCGGAAGCCGCGGCCAGCTCGATGATCGCGGTGCCGTCTCGGACCGCCCAGACCGCCGGCACCGGCCGGCCCAGCGGGTCGGCGGCGGTGGTGGTGCGGGGGAGTGCGCCGGCCGCCAGCAGCGCGTCCACCGTGCCCTCGCCGCCGTCGCCGACCGGCAGTCGGTGCACCTCGGCCTCCGGGAGCACCCGCCTGATCCCGGCCTCGATCGCGGCTGCGGCCTGCGGGGCGGTCATCGTGCCCTTGAATTTGTCCGGGCACACCAGGATGCGGGGGCGCGCGGTGTCCATCGGCCCCACGCTAGCGTGAGCGGCATGTCGGAGCCGGATGTACTGACCTCCGCGGCGCCACAGGTCGACGCCGACGCGGTCGGCGACATCCTGTTCCGGGGCTGGGGTGTCCGGGCCACCGACACCCGGCGGCTCGGGTCCGAGCGGGACGTCAACGTGCTGATCCCCGGGGCCGGGGTGCTCAAGGTGTCGAACCCGGCCGAGGACCCGGCGGTGGTCGACATGGAGATCCGGGCGATGGACCACCTCGGCGCCGTCGACCCGGGGCTGCCGGTACCCCGGGTGCTGCGGACCGGCGACGGCCGGGCCTCGCTCACCCTCATCGACGATCTCGGCCGGCACTGCGCCGTCCGCTTCCTGGGCCTGGTGCCGGGCGCGCACCTGGAGGGCTCGCCGATCACCGTCGGCGTGGCCGAACAGGTCGGGGCGATCGGTGCGCGCACATCGGTGGCGCTGCAAGGCTTCTTCCACCCGGCCGGTGGCCGGCGGATCGGCTGGGACATGCGGGCACTCCCGGACCTGCCGTTGCCGCAGGGTTCGTCGGCCCGCCTGCGACCGCTGGTGGACCGGGTGCTGCCGGCGCTGGCGGCGACGGCGGCGTTGCCCTCGGGCCTGCAGCACGCCGACGTGACACTGACCAATGTCCTGGCCGACGGCGGGACCGTCTGCGGGCTGGTCGATCTCGGCGACATGCACCACACCGCGACGGTCTGCGACCTGGCGGTGACCGTGGCCTCCGTACTGCGCAACACCGCCGACGAGCAGCCCGTCGACAGCTGGGGCCTGCTGGCGGCGGTGCTGCGGGGATACCAGCGAGTCCGGCCGCTGCAGCCGGCCGAGGCAGAGCTGCTGGGGGAGTTGGTGCTGGCGAGACTGGTGCTGAGTGAGGTCATCTCGGACACCCGCGCCGCGCTGCACCCGGACAACACCGCGTACATCGGGCAGTACGACGATGCCAACCGCCGGGTGCTCGGGCTGCTGGCCGGCATCGCGCCGGACGACCTCCGCCGGCGGGTCGGCCGGGCCGCCGGCACCTCCCGGTCGCACCCGCCGGTGACCGGCGACGGCCTGCGCGAACGCCGGGCGGCCGTGATGGGCGGGCCGCTGTCGCCGCTGTTCTACCGCGCCCCGCTGGACATCGTCGGCGGGCAGGACGTCTGGGTGCACGACCGGGACGGGCGCACCTACCTCGACGCCTACAACAACGTCGCCGTGATCGGACACGCGCATCCCGCAGTGGCGCAGGCGGTCTCGCTGCAGCTGCGACAACTGGACACGCACTCGAGATACCTGCACGACGGGGTGGTGGAGCTCGCCGAGCGCCTGCTCGCCACCATGCCGGCGGAGTTGGACACCTGCCTGTTCACCACCTCCGGCACCGAGGCCAACGAGCTGGCGTGGCGGCTGGCCACCGAGTGGACCGGCGGCACCGCCGCGGTGATCGCCGAGCACGCCTACCACGGGTCGACGAAGTGGACGGCGGACCTCAGCTCCAACGAGTGGCCGCCGGACCACCGGCCGGAGCATGTCGGGACCTTCGCCGCTCCCAGGGGTCTCGCTCCCGAGGTGGCTGTCGGCGCCGCCCGGGACCGGGTGGCCGCGGCCACCGAGCTGCTCCGGTCGGCCGGGGACCGGCCGGCCCTGGTGCTCGCCGACACGCTGTTCACCAGCGAGGGCATCCTGCCGGACGACGGCTTCCTGCAGGGGTTGTCGATCGGCGCGCGGAAGGCCGGCGCACTGTTCCTGGCCGACGAGGTGCAGGCCGGCTACGGCCGCAGCGGGCAACTCTGGCGCTTCGCGCAGGCCGGGGTGCTGCCGGACATCGTGACCCTCGGCAAGCCGATGGGCGCCGGCCACCCGATCGGCGCGGTCATCACCCGGCGGGAGATCGCCGACCGCCTGGCCGCCCGCTACGAGTACTTCTCCACCTTCGCCGCCACCCCCGTCGCTGCGGCGGCCGCGCTGACCGTGCTCGACGTGCTGGAGGCGGAGCGGATCCCGGAGCGGGCGGCGGTGGTCGGCGAGCACCTGCGATCCGGGCTGCGGGCGCTGGCGGGATCCGACGCCCGGCTCGGTGAGGTGCGGGGTGTCGGACTGATCGCCGGCGTCGACCTGCGCGGGCCGGTCGTACCACGCAACCTGCTGGAGGCGCTGGTCGGCGAAGGGGTGCTGGCCGGCCTCACCGGGCCGACCGGCGCGACGCTCAAGATCCGGCCGCCGCTGACCTGGCGGGTGGAGCACGCCGACCTGTTCCTGGCCGCGCTGGGCCGGGTGCTGGCTACCGGCTGACCCGCTCCGGCGGTGCGAGGGTCCGGCTCAGCCAGGCGATCCCGACCGCCGCCGCGGCCAGGACGACGCCGGTGCCGACGGCGGCCGGGATGCCGGCGATGCCGATGGCGACACCGCCCGCGGAGGCGCCGAGCGCGATACCCAGGTTGACCGCGGAGGCGGGCAGCGATGCGGCCACGGCGGCGGCCGGCCCGGCCAGCGACGCCACCCGGTGCTGGATCGACGGCGCGATCCCCATGCCGGAGAGACCGATGCCGACCACGGCGAGACCGGCGACCACCGGGGAGGTACCGCCCAGTGACAGCAGCAGCAACGACAGCGTGACCCCGGCGGTGCCGACCACGATCGCCCGGCTCGCATCGGCGTCGGCGAAGCGGCCGCCGACGGCCGACCCGGCTGTGGTGGCCACCCCGTAGCCGAGCAGGAACAGGCCGACGGCCGGCCCGGTCACCCCGCTCGTGCCCTCGAGGAACGGGACGAGGTAGGTGAGCGCCGACTGGATCCCGGCGAACATCACCGCACCCACCGCGAGCACCGCCAGCACCCGGGGTGCGAAGGCCGACCGGACGGTCGCGGGCCGGTGATCGGCCGCTGCCGGGGCGGCCGCCGGCACCCGAGGCAGCAGCACCGCCGCGGCGACCAGGACGAGCAGCCCGATCAGCACCACCGCCACGAAGGATCCGCGCCAGCCGACCCAGCGGCCGAGCAGCGTGCCGAGCGGCAGGCCGAGCGCGCTGGCCGTGGCGAAACCGGAGATCACCACGGACATCGCGCGTCCGGCCCGGGCCGCGGGAACGATCGAGGTGGCAGTGCTGATCGCGGCGGCGATGAACAGCCCCTATACCGCACCGATGACGACCCGGGCCGCCACGAAGGTGCCGAACCCGGCGCCGAGGGCCGGCAGCAGATCCAGCAGCACGAACAGCACGAGGGCGGCGAGCAGCACCGGCCGGCGGTCCAGCCGGGCGGTCAGCAGGGCCAGCAGCGGTCCGCCGACCGCCAGGCCCAGGGCGTTGGCGGTGACCAGGGCGCCGGCGGCCGCCACCGTGACGGCCAGGTCGGCGGCGATCAGGTCGATCATCCCGACCACCAGCATCTCGGCGCAGCCCATGACGAAGGCGCCGGCGAACAGCGTCGCCAGCACCGGTGCGCTCCGTCGTGTCCGCATCCGACCGTTCCTCTCCCGCAGGCCTGGGTGTCGACCCATCGCGGCAAGGATCGACCCAATGTGCAACCGATGGTTGCACATCAGTCCGTCCGGACCGGGCGGTAGCCTGCGGGCGGCGCAGGCGAAGAGGAGTCGACGATGACCACAGCGGCAGCAGATCCCCGGTCCAGCACGGTGGACGATGTGGTGCGGCGCAGTGCGGGCCGGCACCCGGACCGGGCGGCGCTGGTGTTCGCCGATCGCAGCTGGACCTACGCGGAGCTGGACGCCGGGGTGAGCCGGGCTGCGGCGCATCTGTTGTCGTTGGGACTGGTCAAGGGGGACCGGGTGGCGACGGTCGGCGCGAACTCGGACGCCTACCTGTTGGCGTTCCTGGGGTGCGCGCGGGCCGGGTTGGTGCATGTGCCGGTGAACTACGCGCTGACCGGTGGTGAGCTGTCGTACCTGTTGCGGCAGTCCGGGAGCCGGGTCGCGCTGGTGGACCCGGCGTTGCGGGAGACGGTGGAATCGGTACGGGCGGACACCGCGGTGGAGCAGGTGCTGGTGCTGCACGGTGCGCCGGGTGCGGTGCTGGAGGGCTGGGCGGAAGGTCCCGTCCCGGAGCTCGAGACCGCTGTGGTCGACACCGATCTGGTGCAGCTGCTGTACACGTCGGGGACCACGGCGCTGCCCAAGGGCGCGATGATGACGCATCGCGCGCTGGTGCACGAGTACCTCTCGTGTGTGGTCGGTCTGGACTTCACTGCGGTGGGCAGCCAGTTGGTGTGCATGCCGCTGTACCACTCGGCGGGGATGCACGTGTTCCTGCTGCCGGGGTTGATGGTGGGGATGACGAACCATCTGCTGCCACGGCCGGACGTCCCGGCGGTGCTGGGAATGGTGGCCGAGCACCGGATCGAGGCGCTGTTCCTGGCGCCGACGGTGTGGGTGCCGTTGGCCAACCACCCGGACCTGGCGACCGCCGATCTGTCGTCGCTGCGTCAGGCCTACTACGGGGCGTCGATCATGCCGGTACCGGTGCTGCAGCGGTTGCAGCAGCAGCTGCCGGGGCTGGGCTTCTACAACTGCTTCGGACAGTCGGAGATCGGCCCGCTGGCGTGTGTGCTGCGCCCGGAGGAGCACGCGGAGCGGCCGGAATCGTGCGGCCGGCCGGTGGTGTTCGTCGAGACCCGGGTGGTGGACGAGGAGGGCGCGGATGTGCCGGCCGGGGAGTCGGGGGAGTTGCTGTACCGGTCGCCGCAGCTGTGTACCGGGTACTGGGACAACCCGGAGGCCTCGGAGCAGGCCTTCGCCGGCGGCTGGTTCCATTCCGGGGACATGGTGCGGGCGGACGAGGCGGGCTACCTGACCGTGGTGGACCGGATCAAGGACGTGATCAACACCGGTGGGGTGCTGGTGGCCTCGCGGGAGGTGGAGGACGCGCTGTACACGCACGAGGCGGTGGCCGAGGTGGCGGTGATCGCACAGCCGGACGAGCGGTGGATCGAGGCGGTGACGGCGGTGGTGGTGCTGCGCGAGGGGCGTGTTGGTGACGACGATCTCGCCGCGGAACTGATCGCGCACGCGCGCTCCACGCTGGCGCCGTTCAAGATCCCGAAGCGGGTGCACTTCGTCGCCGACCTGCCGCGGAACCAGAGCGGCAAGTTGCTCAAGCGAGTGCTGCGCGACGACATCTCCTCCGGGACCTGACACCGGACCCGGTTCCGGACATGCACTGTTCCGGACATGCACTGTCCGGAACCCCCGCTACGGTGCCGTCATGGATGAGGGACGTGAGTTCACCGGGGTCGACCTGACCGGCGCCCGGTTCCGGATGGTCGACCTGTCCGGCGCGATGCTCCGGTCGGTCGCCCTGGCCGGTGCCGAGATCGACGGCGAGGCCGATGATCTGGCAGGTCTGACGATCAACGGCGTGGACGTGATGCCGCTGGTGCTGGCCGAGCTGGAGCGCCGGCAACCGGCCCGGGTGTTGCTGCGCTCGGACGACCCGGCCGACCTGAGGGCGGCGTGGGACGAGGTGGAGCGCGGCTGGGCCGGGCTGGTGGCGATGCTCGCCGACCTCCCGGCGGGCTCCGACACCGTGTCGGTCGAGGGTGAGTGGTCGTTCCGGCAGACGACCCGGCACCTGGTCTTCGTCACCGACGCCTGGCTCGGCCAGGTGCTCGGGCAACGACCGAGGTTCCACCCGTGGGGTCTGGCGTTCACCGACATGGGCGAGTTCGTGCCGGAGGGCACCGATCTCGGACTCGACGACGATGCCGACCCGCCGCTCGCGGAGCTGCTGGAGGTGCGCGCCGGCCGCATGCAGCTGGTCCGGGACCTGCTGGCCGACGCCGATGCCGCGGTGCTCGCCACGGAGATCCCGCCCCCGCCCTGGGCAGGCGACCCGGTCAGCACGCTGCGCTGCCTGCGGGTGGTGCTGCGCGAGGAGTGCGAGCACCAGCGTTTCGCCGGGCGGGATCTGGCCCGGGTGGTCCTACGGTAGGAGGGTGACCAGCTATCGGACCCTCGCCGCACCGGCGACGGCGGCGCTGGAGATCAAGCGGTCCCGGTTCCTGGCGCTGCTCACCCCGAGCGTCGACGAGACCGATGCCCGGCTGGCCATCGCGCAGGCGCGGGCCGTGCACCCGAAGGCCCGGCACCACTGCACCGCGTTCGTCATCGGCCCGCGGCAGGAGCTGCAGCGCAGCAACGACGACGGCGAGCCGTCGGGCACGGCCGGCACGCCGATGCTGGAGACGCTGGTCGCCGCCGGGCTGAGCGACGTCACCGCGGTCGTGGTCCGTTACTTCGGCGGCATCCTGCTCGGCGCCGGCGGCCTGACCCGGGCCTACCGGGCGGCGGTGGCGGCGGCGATCGAGGACGCCCGGGTGATCACCCGGGCGCAGCGGCTGCAGTACATGGTGTCGGTCGACTACGCCGCGGCCTCGTCGCTGGAGGCGGAGGCCCGCAAGCAGGGCTGGATCTTCGGCGCGCACTACGCGGCCGAGGTCGACGTCACGCTGGCGGTGCCGGAGGACGAGCGGGACCTGTTGCAGCTGCGGCTGTCCGAGCTGACCGGCGGGCGGTCGGAGGCCCGGCCCATCGGCACCGGCTGGGTCACCCTCTGACCGGTGGACGACGCTTCGTCGTCGGTGCACAGTGGTGGGATGTGCAACCTCACCGAGACCGACCTGCGTCACCTGACCCGCTGCGCGGAGCTCGCCGAGGCGGCGTTCGCCGCGGGGGAGGAGCCGTTCGGCTCGGTGCTGGTGAGCGCCGGCGGCGACGTGTTGTTCGAGGACCACAACCGCACCTCCGGCGGTGACGGCACCCGGCACCCGGAGTTCGAGATCGCCCGGTGGGCCGGCGCGCACGTGGCGCCGGCCGACCGGGCCGGGTGCACCGTCTACACCTCGGGCGAGCACTGCGCGATGTGCTCCGCGGCGCACGCCTGGAACGGGCTGGGCCGGATCGTCTATGCCGTGTCGACCGCGCAGCTGGTCGGCTGGCGGACCGACTGGGGCACGGCCCTCGGCCCGGTCGTCCCGCTGTCGATCCGGCAGGTCGCGCCCGGCGTCGAGATCGGCGGTCCGGCGCCGGAACTGGAGCAGCGGATGTACGAGCTGCACCGGCGGCAGGCCGAGCGGACCCGCTGACACCGTTCCGCGGGATCTGCTGCGTCACAGCCGGAATTGCCGGGCCGTTCCTGCGTTGCACGCACCATGACAACTCTGGGAATCATCGGTGCAGGGAACATCGGCAGCCAGGTCGCGCGGGCGGCGGTGGCACACGGCTACGACGTGGTGATCGCCAATTCGCGCGGGCCGGAGACGCTGGACGACCTGGTCGCCGAGCTGGGGCCGAAGGCCAAGGCGGCCACCGCCGCCGATGCCGCGGCCGCCGCCGACGTCGCCGTGGTGACGGTGCCGCTCAAGGCCTACCAGGACATCCCGGTCGAGCCCTTGGCCGGGAAGATCGTGCTGGACACGAACAACTACTACTGGGAGCGGGACGGCCGGATCGACGAGCTGGAGAAGGGTGAGGCCACCGTCTCCGGACTGCTGCAGCAGCACCTGCCCACCTCGAAGGTCGCCAAGGCCTTCAACCACATCATGGCCGCCGACATCACCACCGACGTCGCGCCGGCCGGCGCACCCGGCCGCCGGGCCCTCGCCACCTCCAGCGACTCCGACGAGGCCGTCGAGTTCGTCACCCGGCTGTACGACGAGTTCGGTTTCGACACCGTCAATGTCGGCCCGCTGTCCGAGTCCTGGCGGGTCGAGCGGGACCGCCCGGCCTACGTAGTGCGGCAGACCAAGGACGAGCTGGTCTCGAACCTCGCCATCGCCCCGCGCACCATCTGACGCAGCCCGGAAGTGACACGCTCAGGATGTGAGCGTGTCACTTGCGGGCACAAGTGACACGCTCGATCACGACTGACGGTCGTCCGTGTCCTCGCGCAGCAGGTCGGTGAGGACGAATCCGTGCCGGGCGAAACGGTCCTCGTGCGGCGGGAAGCCCTGCGCGCGGACCAGTCGCCCGTGCCGGGTGATGAAGAGGTCGGCGACCTCGACGACACCGGCCTCGACACGGCCTGGCAGGGCGACGATCTCGCGGACGCGGCGGGACCCGTCCGGCTCCAGACCGGCCTGCACCACGATGTCGACCGAGGACGCGACGGTCGGCACCACGAACGATGCGGTGACGTTCTCGCCGGCCAGCAGCGGCAGCGTGCACAGCTTGACCACCGCCTCCCGGGCGGAATTGGCGTGCACGCTGCACATCCCGGGCAGGCCGGAGTTGAGCGCGATCAACAGGTCGAGCGATTCCTCCTGCCGGACCTCGCCGACGACGATGCGGCTGGGCCGCATGCGCAGGGCCTCCTTGATGAGCCGGCGCAGCCGGATCTCGCCGTGGCCCTCGAGGTTGGGCTGCCGGGTCTGCAGCGCCACCACGTCCGGTAGTTCGGGCTTGAGCTCGAACACTTCCTCGGCGGTGATGACGCGTTCGCGGGCGGGCACGGAGTTGACGAGAGCGCCGAGCAGGGTGGTCTTCCCGGCCTGGGTGCCGCCGGAGACGATGATGTTGAGCCCGGCCGTCACCGCGGCCTCGAGGAAGCGCGCGGCTTGGGCGGTGAGACTGCCACGGGCGACGAGGTCCTCGAGGCCGGGGGCGGCGACGACGAACTTGCGGATGTTGACGGCGACGTGGTCGCGGGTGATGTCCGGGATGACGGCGTGCAGCCGGGAGCCGTCGGGCAGCAGGGCGTCGACGAAAGGCGAGGACAGGTCGATCCGGCGGCCGGAGGGTTTGAGCATCCGCTCGAGCAGGTCACGGACCTCGTCGCCGGTGAGCACCGTGGTGGTCAACTCGGACCGGCCGTGCCGGGCCACGAACACGCGGCCGGGCTGGTTGATCCAGATCTCCTCGACGTCGGGGTCGTCGAAATAGCGTTGCAGCGGGCCGAATCCGGCCAGCGCGTCGAAGACGGTGCGGTGCACGGCGGCCCGGTCGTGCAGTGCCGGGAGAGCGCTGCTGCCGGCGCGTTCCTCGTAGTGCGCGATGACCTCGTCGATGAGCCGGCGGGCTCCGCGGTGGTCGGTGACCGGGTCGAGGCCGCGGCGCCGGACCAGTTCTCGGACCTCGTCGTGGACGTGGTCCAGTGCGGTGGCCCGGTCCGTGCCGGGCGCAGCCGTGATCGCCGATGGTGCCGCCATGATCGTTCCCCCTCGATGCGACGGACCCGCCCCCGGATCCATCCCTTCCCCTTGCGGATGAGCCTACGCCCGGATCCCACCTGTCGGGCAGGATCGGGAGCATGGTCGACGGTGCGGACGCGGACACCTGGTCCGGGCTGGCGGACGGCTGGTCCCGGTACTGGGGCGCCTCGACCGCTCCGGTGCACGAGGTGCTGATCCAGGCGGCCGGGATCCGCGGCGGGATGCGGGTGCTCGATGTCGGTTGCGGGAGTGGGGAGTTCCTGGCCCGGCTGGTGGCGGACGGGGTGCTGGTCGCCGGGGTGGACCCGGCGCCCGGGATGGTCGAGTTGGCCCGGCGACGGGTCCCCGGCGGCCAGGTGCATCCCGGCGATGCCGAGGACATCCCGTTCGAGGACAACTCCTTCGAGGTGGTGACCGCGGTCAACGCCCTGCAGTTCGCGGCGTACCCGTTCGACGCCCTCGACGAGTGGGCCCGGGTGCTGGTCCAGGGCGGGATGGTGGCCGTGGCCAACTGGGCGGAAGGTGCCCGCAACGACCTGGACGTGCTGGAGCGCGCGGTGGCCGACGCGGCCGGCGAGCCACTCGCCCCGGACGGCGAACTGCGCCGTCCGGGTGGACTGGAGAACGTGCTCGCCGAGGCCGGTCTGGAGGTTCTGGCCGCCGGGATCATCGCGACGCCGTGGCAGCCGGCCGACGACCATGACCTGGTGCACGGCGTCCTGCTCGGCGAATTCGAGGGCACCATGAGCGACCGCGCCCCCGTCGTCCTCGCCGCGGCCGCACCCTTCCGCCGGCCGGACGGTGGCTACCTGCTGCACAACCACCACCGCTGGGCAGTGGCGCGCCATGTGATCTGAGCCCGATGCACCGTCTTTCCGGTTGCGGCTGTCGCACCGGCGACCTGACGATGGGGGCGTGGCGGACTGGGACGGGGCGGCCTACGCGGGGATCAACGGACTGCAGCAGGCGATGGCCGCTGCGTCGTTGGCGGCGGTACGGCTGACGGGGGACGAACGTGTGCTCGACATCGGTTGCGGGGACGGCGCTGTCAGCGCACGGATCGCCGAGCAGCTGACGGGCGGATCGGTGCTCGGCATCGACCCCAGCCCGCGGATGCTCGAGGTGGCGCGCGAGCGACTGCCCGGTGATCCGCGGCTGTCCTTCGAGGCCGGCGACGTGATGAACCTGCCCTTCCGGTCCGAGTTCGATCTCGCTGTCTCCTTCAACGCGTTGCACTGGGTCCGCGACCAGGCGCACGCGCTCCGGCAGATCGCCGCGGCGTTGCGGCCCGGCGGCCGGGCGGTGCTGCTGATGGTCTGCGCCGGCCCGCGTCGCGGCATCGAGGACGTCGCCATGGAGGTGACCGAGGAGCCGGCCTGGGCCACCGCCTTCGCCGGGTTCCGGTCGCCGTTCTTCCACGCCGACCCGGGCGACTTCGGGTCGGACGCGGTGGACGCCGGCTTCGAGCTGGTCGACCTGTCCGTCACCGACCGGTCGTGGGAGTTCGGGTCGCGGGAGGCGCTGGCCGACTGGTGCACCGTGGGGTTCGCCGACTGGGGGGCGCGGTTGCCGCCCGGACAGCTGCCGGTGTTCGTCGGCGAGGTGGTGCGCCGGTACGAGGCGTTCACCCGCAGCCCGGGTCTGTTCGCCTTCTACCAGCTCCGCGCCGAGCTGCGCCGACCGTCTAGCCTGCGGAGGTGACCGCCCCCGATCCCACGCCCGAGACCGTCGGCACCCCGTCCCTGCAGGACGACCTCGCGGTCGCGCTCCGGCTGGCCGATGCCGCCGACGCGATCAGTCTGGAGCGGTTCGGCGCCGCCGACCTGCACGTGGTGGCCAAGCCCGACCTGACCCCGGTGTCCGATGCCGACCTGGCCGTGGAGCAACAGATCCGGGCACTGCTGGAGCAGGTGCGGCCGGAGGACACCGTGATGGGCGAGGAGTTCGGCTCCGGGGACGAGACCGCCCGTCGGCGCTGGGTCATCGACCCGATCGACGGCACCAAGAACTTCGTCCGCGGCGTGCCGGTGTGGGCCACGCTGATCGCGCTGTTCGACGGCGACGAGCCGGTGGTCGGCGTGGTGTCCGCCCCCGCGCTGGCCCGCCGCTGGTGGGCCGCCACCGGTCTCGGTGCCTTCGCCAGCTTCGCCGATCGCGGCGCGGTGCCCTGCAAGGTCTCCGGTGTGACCGATCTCGCCGACGCCTCGGTCGCCTACTCCGACCGCGAGGAGTGGATCCGCGCCGGCCGGATCGCCGGGTTCGACGCGCTGCTGGCGAGCGCCTGGCGGACCCGCGGGTACGGCGACTTCTGGTCCTACCTGCTGGTGGCCGAGGGGGCCGCGGACATCGCCGCGGAACCCGAGCTGAACCTGTGGGACCTGGCCGCACTCGTCCCGGTCGTGCGGGAGGCGGGCGGGGTGTTCACCGACGTCGGCGGCGCCCCGATCGGGCCGGGCAGCGTGAGCGCGCTGGCCACCAACGGCGCACTGCACGAGATCGCCCGGGCCACCCTCGCGCCCGCGGAGTGATGCCGCGGGGCCGACGGGTGAGGACCCCGTGACCAGCAGTGACGACGAATAACCGCGTGCTCGGCCCGCGCGACATCCCGTACGGCCAGGTCACGTGGAGATAACGAGCCGGACCCGTAAAGTCTCCGCTTGTGATTCACCTGTCCCACGTGTCGAAGAGTTACAAGACATCGACCCGTCCCGCCCTCGACGACATCTCCGTCGACGTCGAGAAGGGCGAGTTCGCCTTCCTCATCGGCCCGTCGGGATCCGGCAAGTCGACGTTCCTGCGGCTGCTGCTGCGGGAGGACGTGCCGAGCAAGGGCGAGATCGAGGTGGCCGGGCGTGACCTGGTCAAGCTGCGGCGGTCGAAGGTGCCGGTGCACCGGCGGCGGCTGGGCTGCGTGTTCCAGGACTTCCGGCTGCTGAACAACAAGACGGTCGAGCAGAACGTCGGATTCGCGCTCGAGGTGATCGGCCGGCCGCGCGCCGCGATCAACAAGATCGTGCCCGAGGTGCTCGAGCTGGTCGGCCTGGACGGCAAGTCGCGCCGGCTGCCGCACGAGCTGTCCGGTGGCGAGCAGCAGCGGGTGGCGATCGCCCGGGCCTTCGTCAACCGGCCGCTGCTGCTGCTGGCCGACGAGCCCACCGGCAACCTGGACCCGGACACCAGCGCGGACATCATGCTGCTGCTGGAGCGCATCAACCGGACCGGCACGACGGTGCTGATGGCCACGCACGACAACACCATCGTGGACTCGATGCGGCGACGCGTCATCGAGCTGCAGCTCGGGAAGGTCGTCCGCGACGAGGCGAGAGGCGTCTACGGCGTCGGCCGCTGACCCTCCCCCCCGGGCCGCCCGTCGGCCTGATCCACACCTGCACCGCGAACAGAGCGGAGCAGCCGCGAAAGGAACACATGCGCGCCGGATTCATCTTCAGCGAGGCGTTCACCGGCATCCGCCGGAACATCACGATGACCATCGCGATGGTGCTGACCACCGCGATCTCCTTGCTGCTGCTCGGGTTCGGCCTGGTGCTGGCCAAGGTCAGCGACAAGACCCGGGACATCTTCGGCGACCGGGTCGAGGTGTCGGTCTACCTGACCACCGAGCTGTCCACCGGTGACCCGAACTGCAGCCAGGACATCTGCCAGGCGCTGCTCAACTCGCTGCAGGCCAACCCCGAGGTGCAGACGGTCGACTTCCAGAGCCAGGACGCCGCGTTCGAGGCCTACCAGCGGCAGTTCGCCGGCCAGCCGGAGATGCTGGAGATCGCCCGCAAGGAGGCGCTGCCGGCGTCGTTCCAGGTGCGGCTGAACGACCCGACCCGGTTCCGGGTGATCAGCGAGCAGTACACCGGCCAGCCGGGTGTGCAGTCGGTCAACGACCAGAGCGAGCTGATCGACAAGATCTTCAGCTTCCTGGACTCGGTGCGGCTCGCCGCGATCATCATCGCCGCGATCCAGGGCATCGCCGCGGTGCTGCTGATCGCCAACATGGTCCAGGTGGCGGCGCTGTCCAGACGCACCGAGACCAACATCATGAGACTCGTCGGCGCCAGTCGATGGCGCACCCAGCTCCCGTTCATGATCGAGGCGGTGGTCGCCGCGGTGGTCGGCATCGCCCTGGCGATCGGCGGGCTGGTGGTGGCCAAGGTCAGCCTGCTGGACCGGGTGCTGGGCACATTGATCAACGCGAACGTACTGGCGCCCATCGACGGGTCGGACATCGTCTGGGCCGCGTACTGGTTGGTGCCGGTGGGGGTGGCGCTGGCCGCGGTCTCGGCCTACACGACCCTGCGGCTGTACGTCCGGATGTAGCTGTACGTCCGGATGTAGCTGTTCGGCCTGATGACGACGGTGCACGGTCGCGCCCGGGAAATCACTGGCCGCGGCTGAGTACTCTGGTCGGGCCATGGCTACCGACAGACGCGCAGAACGGCGCACCGAGAAGCGGGCCTCCGGGAAGTCGCTGATCGCGTCGAACCGCAAGGCCCGGCACGACTATTCGATCATCGACGTCCTCGAGGCGGGGATCTCGCTCACCGGCACCGAGGTGAAGTCCCTGCGGGCCGGCCGCGCCTCCCTGGTGGACGCCTTCGCGACGGTCACCGATGACGAGGTGTGGCTGCGCAACCTGCACATCGCCGAGTACGCCGAGGGCACCTGGACCAACCACGCCCCGCGCCGGGCCCGGAAACTGTTGCTGCACCGCGCGGAGATCGACCGGCTGCTGGCCAAGCTTCGCGAAGGCGGGCTGGCCCTGGTGCCGCTGTCCCTGTACTTCCTGGACGGCAAGGTCAAGGTCGAACTGGCCCTGGCCCGCGGCAAGAAGGAGTACGACAAGCGGCAGTCGATGGCCAAGCGGGACGCCGACCGGGAGATGGCCGTCGCCGCCGGTCGCCGTGCCAAGGGCTACCGGGACTGACCGGCCGGAAAACCCGTCCTCGAACAAGCGGGGAACAGGTAGACTGACTCCGCTGTTCCACCTGTGCAGTACGGAGCAGCACCAGCAGTACCCGAGCAGTCCCCGCACGGGGGTGATCGGTTTCGACAGTGTCTGTCGAGTGAGGAGAAGCGGGCCGAGGAAGGCAACGATCATCTCGTTAACGATCCGTTGCAAAAAAATCAAGCGCCGACAACAGTCAGCGCGAGTTCGCCCTCGCCGCCTGAGCGAGTAGCGACTCCGTCAGACCGAGCTCGCCTCCGGCTCGGATCCTGGCGTCGATCAGGAGGATCACCAAAGGACCCGGTCACGGGGTCCGGCGGGACATCTCACAGTGACTGGGCCTGTCACGATGGCACGTTCGCATGATCATCGGGGCCGAGTAGAGACCTAGCGGACTGCGCCCGGAGAAGTCCTCACAACACAACATTGGACGCGGGTTCGATTCCCGCCACCTCCACGAGAAGCCCCCGACCTGCCCGGTCGGGGGCTTCTTTGGTGTTGGGGACCTGTTGTTCTGGTTCCGGTCGCGCCGGCTGAGATCAGTGCCGGCCGATGGGGCCGGTGTCGACACGACCCTGCTCGGTGTGGTTGCGCGGGTGGTGGGTCTGCGACGGGTGCGGGACACCGGGGTGCGGTGCGTTGGGCCGCAACGGGGCCGGGTTCGGCTGGTAGCAGCGGATCGTGGTGCGCACGACGCCCTGGATCGTCTTGCGGACCGCATCGGACTCCTGCGGCCCGAAGCCGGCGATGATCAGCGAGACCGACCCGTGGATGGTGCTCCACAGCGCGAACGCGATCAGCCTGGTGTCGCCGACGAGCGCGCCGCGGGCCTCCGCCTCGCCGACCAGGTCGAGCAGCGCGTCGAAGGTGCCGCCGCTCATCGCCATCTGGTCCGGATCCTGGACGTACTGCGCCAGGCCGGAGCCGAACATGACCTGGTAGAGGTGCGGGTTCGCGAGCGCCCACTCGCCGTACGTCAGGCCCATCGAGATCAGGGTCTGGATCGGGTCCTCGTCACGCTGGATCCGGTGCTGTGCCTCGCTGAAGAGTGCGAAGGCACGGCCGTGCAGGGCCGCCAGCAACCCCGGCTTCCCGCCGAAGAGTGAGTAGACGGCGGTCGTCGACGTGCCCTCCGCCGCGGCCAGCGTGCGGAGCGACAGCGCGCCGATCCCGTGGTCGGCAACGGTCTGCGCAGTGCGGTCCAGCAGGCGGGCGCGCAGGTCGGCGTCATGGAGTTTCGGTCGTGGCACCGCGGCAAATTACCACGAAATGGCGAACCGTTGTGTTCCGGCGCACGGGTGAATCCGACACCTACAGAGGCTTTCAAGCTTCGGCGGAGCGAGGACATTGGCCGAACGTTGTTCTAATCGAGACGTTTCGTCACCCGCTCGCATGACTGATCGTGCCAGATCGGTGACGATCGGTCGAACATCGTTGTCCCGCCCGTTCTGTCCGAATGGTCCGGAAGTGCGGAATGCGCCCGTCCGCCGACCCGTAGGCCTCGCATCAGCGTCCCGGATCGGGTGATTCCCGGAGCCGCCGGCGGGGTGTAGACCGCCGCGCAGCTGCTCCGGTCGGGCTTCACCCGCCCGGACCGGCCGCGGCGGCGGAAGAGTGCCGCCGTATCGGACCAGCGCGGTACCCATCGGGGCGCCGGTGCTGCAGGTCGGACCAGTAGACGTAGAGGCGGTCAGGACCGGCCGGCATCCTTGAGGCGCGGGGTGGACCGCGGGCGGTTCGGGATGTCGCCGATCCCTTCCTCGCGCCAGTTGTCCGGCAGCAGGTGGTCCAGGACGTCGTCGACGGTCACGGCACCCAGCAGGTGTTCCTCGTCGTCGACCACCGGGGCGCAGACCAGGTTGTAGGCCGCGAAGAAACGGGTGACCTCGGCGAGGGTCCCGGTGGGGGAGAGCCTGGCGACCTGGGTGTCGATGGCGGCCGCGACCAGTCCGAACGGCGCCTCCCGGAGCAGCCGCTGGGTGTGCACCACACCGAGGTAGCGCCCGGTCGGGGTGGCCTGCGGCGGGCGGCAGACGAAGACCATCGATGCCAGTGCCGGGGTCAGGTCGGGGGAGCGCACCCGGGCGAGCGCCTCGGCGACCGTGGCGTCCGGGGTCATCACGATCGGCTCCGGGGTCATCAGACCGCCGACGGTGTCGAAGGAGTACTGCAGCAGCCGGCGGACCGGGGCCGACTCCTCCGGCTCCATCAGCTCCAGCAGCCGCTCGGACAGCCCGGTCGGCAGCTCGGCGAGCAGGTCGGCGGCGTCGTCCGGGTCCATCGCCTCCAGGATGTCCGCGGCCCGGGCGTCGTCCAGGTGGGCGAGCAGGTCCTTCTGGTCGTCCTCCGGCAGCTCCTCGATGACATCGGCGAGCCGGTCGTCGTCGAGCGCGTCGGCGATCTCGTACCGCCGGGCCGGTGGCAGCTCGCGGATCGCCGAGGCGGCATCCGCGGCGCGGATGCCCTCGAACGAGGCCAGCAACTGCTCCGTGCGCAGGTTGGTGGAGTCGGTGAAGTCGGTGAGATCCAGCCCGCGCACGTCCGTCCAGCCGAGCACCTGCACCGGGGCCCGCCGGGTGAGCATGCCGCTGCGCTCGCGCACCGCGATCCGGTCCACGATCCAGTCCCGGGTCCGGGTCTGCTCGATTGCGGCGTCGACGATCGTCGCCGCCGCGGTGGTGGTCGCGATCCGCACCTTCGTCCCGATCAGCTGACCGCTGACCAGCACCTCGGTCCGGCGCTGCTCGAACTGGCGCAGGCTCACCGATCCGGTGGCCAGCGAGATGCCGTCGCCGGCCACCGAGGTGATCCGCAGCATGGGCACGAAGATCGGCCGCCGGGTGGGCAACTCGACCACGATGCCGAGCACCCGTGGTGGCTTCCGGTCCAGTCGCAGGGCGGCGACGATGTCGCGCACCTTGCCGATCGACTCGCCCGAGGGTCCGTAGACCGGCAGACCGACCGTCTGGGCCGCGAAGACCCTCGTTGCACCAGCCACGCCGCAACTGTAGGGCCCGGTGCCTCCGCTACTTCCCCATGCCGTGACCCAGCAGTTCCCGGCCGTCTCCCATCGTGGGTTCACACCGGTGGGACAGCCCCGGCACGTAGGGTGTCCAGGCCGGACACCCTTCACCGGGCTACGGCGGAGCAGACCCCGCAGTTGAGAAGACCCAGTACCCGACGAAGGAATCCCTCCCTATGCGTATCCGGGCAGCCCTCGCGGCCCTGCCGTTGTCGCTCCTGGTGCTCGCCGCGTGCGGCACCGACGACTCGGCCACCCCGACCACCTCGGCGTCGGCGTCCTCCTCCGGCAGTGCCGTGACCGCCGCGACCCTCGGCCCGGACGTCCCGGCGGCCACGGCCCTCGCCGCGGCCGTGCCGGCCGCCGAGCTGCCCACCGCCACCGGTGACTTCGGCACCAAGGCGACGCTGGAGTTCCCGGCCGGGAACCCGGTGCCCAGCCTGCAGCGGGAGATCCTCACCGAGGGCAAGGGAGCAGAGGCCGAGGCCGGCGACTACCTCGAGGTCAACTACCTCGGTCAGGTCTGGGGCGGCGAGGTCTTCGACAACTCCTACGACAAGAAGCAGTCGTTCTCCTTCAAGATCGGCGAGGGTGTCGTCTCCGGCTGGAGCGTCGGCCTGACCGGCGTCAAGCAGGGCAGCCGGGTGCTGCTCAGCCTGCCGCCGGCCGACGGCTACGGCGCCACCGGCAACTCCGACGGGTCGATCAAGGGCACCGACACCATCGTGTTCGTCATCGACGTGATCAACGTGATCAAGTCCGACGCCACCGGCCAGACCGACGCGACGCCCAACAAGGACCTGCCGAAGACCGGCATCCCGAAGGTCACCGGCAAGCTCGGCGAGGAGCCGACGATCGAGATCGGCGACGCCCCGGAGCCGACCAAGGCGGAGGTGATCGTCCTCGCCACGGGTACCGGCGAGAAGGTCGTCGCCGGCGACGTCGTCGGCCAGCTGGTCGTCACCGCCTGGGACGGTTCACAGACCACCTCGACCTGGGCGAGCGAGACGGACGACGGTGCCGACCCGTCCACCAAGGGCCTGCAGAAGATCACCGCCGCGGTCGGCACCGATGGACAGGAAAGCGTCACCGAGGGCCTGATCGGGGTGCCGATCGGCAGCCGGGTGATGATCCTGCTGCCGGGTACGTCGGATTCGACCACCGGCCAGACCTCGACCGCCGCGGTTGCGGTGATGGACATCGTCGCCCAGGTCTCCAAGACCGGCTGATCCACCGCACGGCCACGAAGGCCCCGCCCGCCACACCGCGGGCGGGGCCTTCGTCGTTCACCGGGGGAGCGCGCCGAGTTCCGCCGATCGACGGCCTCCGGTGGTGGTGCGGGAGCCAGGGGGTCACCCGCAACGCGCGAACGACCGGGAAAGTGGCAACAGCACGGCATCCGGAAGATGAACAGTTGGTGAACCAGGTTGTTTCGCCTGGCAAAGCTGCACGTCGCGGCCCGGCGACCGTCCCGGAAGCGTGACGACACCGTTGGACAGATGCATTGCGGCACAGCACCATTCACGCCGTGACCGAGTTCATCATCCTGGTTCTGGTCGTCGGCACCGCGCTGGCCTTCGACTTCACGAACGGATTCCACGACACCGGTAACGCCATGGCGACCTCCATCGCCACCGGCGCGCTCACACCGAAGGTGGCCGTCGCCCTGTCGGCGGTGCTCAACCTGGTCGGTGCCTTCCTGTCCATCGAGGTGGCGAAGACCGTCGCCAAGGTGGTGAAGATCCAGTACACGAGCGACGTCAAGGACGCCTCGGGCACCGTGATCCACCACGCCGGGGAGCCGATGCCGTTCTTCGACGCGCCCGGTGGCCATCACCTGCTGATCACCATCGTCTTCGCCGGTCTGGTCGGCGGCATCCTCTGGAACCTGACCACCTGGCTGCTGGGCCTGCCGTCGAGTTCCTCGCACGCGCTGTTCGGCGGCCTGATCGGCGCCGCCGTTGCCGGTCTCGGGTTCTCCAGCGGCGTCGACTGGACGCTGGTGCTGTCCAGCATCGTGATCCCCGCGGTGCTGTCCCCGGTGATCGCCTGCCTGATCGCCGCGGCCGGCACGTTCCTGGTCTTCGCCATCACCCGCCGGGTGCCGAACGGGTCCCGGGAGCGCGGCTTCCGCTGGGGTCAGGTCGGTTCGGCGTCGCTGGTCTCGCTGGCGCACGGCACCGGCGACGCGCAGAAGACGATGGGCGTGATCTTCCTGGCGCTGGTCGCCCACGGGTCGCTGACCTCGACCGACTCGATCCCGTTCTGGGTCAAGGCCTCCTGCGCCCTGGCCATCGCACTGGGCACCTACATCGGTGGCTGGCGGGTCATCCGCACCCTCGGCAAGGGCCTGGTCGAGATCTCCTCGCCGCAGGGCATGGCCGCCGAGACCGCCTCCGCCGCCGTCATCATGACGTCCTCGCACCTGGGGATGGCGCTGTCCACCACGCACGTCGCCACCGGGTCGATCCTCGGCTCCGGGGTGGGCAAACGGGGCGCCCAGGTGCGCTGGCGGGTCGCCGGCCGGATGGCCGTCGGGTGGCTGATCACCCTGCCGGTCGCGGCGATCGTCGGCGCGATCTGCTGGTTCCTCGCCGACCTGCTCAGCGGTCCGGCCGACGGGCTGCTCGGCATCCTGCTGGTCTTCGCGATCCTGGTCGCCGTCTCCACGGCCATCTACCTCCGCTCGCGCCGCACCCCGGTGCACGCCGGCAACGTCAACGCGGAGTGGGACGAGTCGTCCAACGGGACCCCCACCGCCCCGGCCGCCGACCGCCCGACCGCCTCGGTCTGAAACGGAGCCACGAGATGTCGACGATCCTCACCTCGCTCGCCCCCATCTGGAAGGTCGTGCTGGTCGGCCTGCTGCTCGGGGCAGGGTTGCCCGCGATCTTCGCGCTCGGCCTGCGTTCGCTGGCCGGCGGGGCCGGACCGGACGGGGCGGTGCGCACCACGCCGGCCGGCCGCATCGGCGCCGGCGTCTGCTTCCTGGTCGTGCTGCTCGCCGTCGTGCTCGGCCTGGTGGTGCTGACCGCGTCGAAGTCGTTCCTCGCCCGGTTCGGCCTGTCGTGACCGACGACCGCACCGGGACACCCACCCGCACCGGGTTCCTGGCCTCGGTGCTCGGCTGGTTGCGGACCGGCTACCCGGAGGGCGTGCCGCCGACCGACTACTTCCCGCTGCTGGCCCTGCTCCGGCCGAAACTGACCGACCAGGAGCTGGACGGGATCGTCGAGGACCTGACCACGTCCGGGCACCTGCCGGCCGACCGGGCGGCGATCGCGGCGGCCGTCCAGCGGGTCACCGACCAGGTCCCGGACGCCGACAGCATCAGCCGGGTCTCCGCCCGGCTGGCCGCGGCCGGCTGGCCGCTGGCCGACGCCGGGAACCCGGCGGAAACCGGAGCGCAGAGGCCGTCGGTGCTGCAATCCGTCGTCGACTGGCTGCGCAAGGGCTACCCGGAAGGGGTGCCGCCGACCGACTACATCCCGTTGGTCGCCCTGCTGCGCCGGCGGCTGACCGACGACGAGGTGCGGTGGGTGGCGGACGAGGTGCTGCGCGAAGGCGGCGGTGTGCCCGACATAGCCGTCCTGATCACCAAGGTCACCGACGAGATGCCGTCGGACACCGACATCGCCCGGGTGCAGGCCCGCCTCGACGCCACCGTCTGATCTGACGCGGTGTGATCGAGCGCGGTGTGATCCCGGACTCCGCGCCGGCACTCCCGGTGCAGGTCCGGGCCGGTGCTTCCCATGTTCTTCACGTGCGGAGGCCGCACACTGTTCCCGACCCCGGAACCGTTCGAGGAGATCGGACGTGGAAACGGGCAGGACGCACGTCCCCGGCGCACGAGGCGCCGGGCGGTGACGTCCGCCGACGAGAGGACGGAACGTGGCGCAGGGCGGGAAGAAGAACGGCAAGGGACCGGGGAAGAGCGGTCCGGCCCGCAGCGGTCAGTCCGCCGCCCGGCAGAACACCCCCGCCCGCACGGGTTCCGCCAAGCAGCAGGCCGGCCGGCAGTCCGTCGCGGCCGTCCGCCGGAACAAGCCGGGGTCCAACCGCACCCAGGTGATCATCGGGTCGGTCGCCGTGGTGCTGATCGCCGCGGTGATCACCATCGGCCTGGTCATCAACAAGCAGCAGACGGCCGCTCCGGTCACCGACTACGGCCCCTCGACCCAGTCGACCGCGACCTTCGCCGACAACGTGGTGACTGTGTCGAACGGGTCCCCGTCGGTCACCATCGACGTCTTCCAGGACATGATGTGCCCGATCTGCGCCCAGTTCGAGGAGCAGTACGGGCAGCAGATCAACAAGGCCGTCGACGAGGGCAAGCTCGCCGTCCGCTACCACACCCTCAACTTCCTGAACCCCCAGTCGGCGTCGAAGGACTACTCCACCCGGGCCTCTGCCGCGCTGCAGTGCGTCGCCAAGGACGCCACCACGCCCAAGGGTGCCTGGATGCAGTTCATGGAGGGCCTCTACGCCGACGGCACACAGCCCGCGGAGGGCGGGTCCGCGGACCTGACCAACGCCCAGCTCGGTGAGATCGCCGCCCGGTACAACGTGCCGTCCACCGCGGTCTCCTGCATCACCGCCGGCACCGATGTGGCCTCCGCCGAGGCGGCCGCGACCGCCGGCAACGCGGTGCTGCAGGCCGCGGTCGGCCGGGTGGCGACGCCCACCGTGCTGAAGGACGGTGCGCCGCTGGCGACCAACAACACCGCCTGGCTGACCGACCTGGTCGGCTGAGCCGGCGGAGCTGCCCGGAGCCCGTCGTGCCGTCCTGACCAGCGGATTAGGATCGCGGTCGCCGGAATTGGTATGGTCTTCGGGCAGCTTCACGGGGCTGTGGCGCAGCTGGTAGCGCACCACACTGGCAGTGTGGGGGTCAGGGGTTCGAGTCCCCTCAGCTCCACCCGTGAACAGAACCCCCGACCGGGATCCGGTCGGGGGTTCTGGCGTTTCCGGGCCGGTGCGGCGCCCGTTCGGCGGCAGGCGCACGATGGTCCGGGTGTGGACCACCCGACCTGAACTCTGGGGCACCTTCGGCATGGTGTCCTCCACCCATCACCTGGCCACCGCGGCCGGCATGTCCGTGCTCGAGCACGGCGGGACGGCGGTCGACGCCGCCGTGGCCGCCGGCTTCGCGCTGCAGGTGGCCGAACCCCACCTGAACGGCCCGGGCGGCGACATGTCGCTGCTCTTCGCCGGCCCGGACGGTCTGCCCACCGTGCTGTGCGCCCAGGGACCGGCGCCGGCCGCGGCGAGCGCTGCCCACTACCGGTCGCTGGGGCTGGACCTGGTGCCCGGTGCCGGTCTGCTGGCAGCGGCGATCCCGGGATCGACGGTGTCCTGGCTGACCCTGCTGCGCGACCACGGCACCTTCGCGCTGTCGGACGTGCTGCCGTACGCGATCCACCTCGCCGAGGGTGGGGTGCCGGTGCTTCCGACGATCTCGGCCGCGATCGGCGGTGTGCGCGAGCTCTTCACCGAGCACTGGCCGACCTCGGCGGCCGTGTACCTGGACGGGGGAGCGGCCCCGGCCGCCCGGTCGGTGCTGCGCAACCCGGTGCTGGCCCGCACCTACCGCCGGCTGCTCGCCGCGGCGGAGGCCGCCGGGCCGCGCCGGGAGCAGCAGCTGGACGGCGCGATCCGGGCCTGGACCGAGGGGTTCGTCGCCGAGGCGGTCGACGCCTTCGCGCGGCAGGAGCTGATGGATTCCTCCGGTACCCCGCACGCCGGGGTGATCACCGGCGCCGACCTGGCCGGTTGGCGGCCCGGGTACGAGGCGCCGGCCACCGCCCGGTTCGGCGACTGGACCGTGGCGAAGACCCCTGCCTGGGGGCAGGGCCCGGTGCTGCTGCAACAGCTGCGGATGCTCGAGCGGCTCGGCCTGCCGGGAGCGGTCCCGGACGGCAGCGCGGCGTTCGTCCACACCGTCACCGAGGTGGCGAAGCTGGCCTTCGCCGACCGTGACGCCTGGTACGGCGACTCGGCCGACGTGCCACTCGCCGACCTGCTCTCCGACGACTACACCGCGCAGCGGGTGGCGCTGGTCGGCGAGCGTGCCGACGGCGACCTGCGGCCCGGATCCCCGGGTGGCCGCACGCCCCGCTTGCCGGACTTCCCCGGCGCCGCGGTGCGGTTCGCCGGGTCGGGGGAGCCGACGATCGCCCGCTCCGGCGTGGTCCGCGGCGACACCTGCCACGTGGACGTGGTGGACCGCTGGGGCAACACCGTCGCGGCGATGCCGTCCGGTGGCTGGCTGCAGTCCTCCCCGGTCATCCCGGAGCTCGGGTTCCCGCTGGGATCCCGGCTGCAGATGACCACCCTGGAGGTGGGCCTGCCGGCCACCCTGACCCCGGGACGCCGGCCGCGGACCACCCTGTCGCCGTCGATGGCGCTGCGGGACGGCCGGGTCGAGATCGCCTTCGGCACACCCGGCGGCGACCAGCAGGACCAGTGGCAGCTGGTCTTCTTCCTCCGGGTGGCCGCCGGGCTGAACCTGCAGGAGGCGATCGACGCGCCGATGTTCCACAGCACCCACATGCCGAGCTCGTTCCACCCCCGCACCGCGACCCCGCTCGAGGTCGTCGCGGAGGACCGCTGGGGGAGCGAGGTGCTCGACACGCTGGAGGATCTCGGTCACCGTGTGATCCGTTCCGGACCGTGGACCCTGGGTCGGATGTGCGCCGTCCGGCGCGACCCGGAAGCGGGCCTGCTGCACGCCGCGGCCGATCCCCGCGGGTCACAGGGCTACGCCGCCGGCCGGTGACCGGCTCCCGGGCCCGGCCGGGACCGCGGCGCACCGGCGGCGGGTCGGCCGGTACGCCCCCATCATGAGAATTGGTGGTGCCCCCGGGGCGAGTTCTACACGTTGTCGGACTAAGCTCCCCCTAGCGCCGTTCCTGCCCCGCCGGGTCGGAATCACGGCGCGTGCGACGAAACTGCTGGAGGGACCGCCGTGACCGCTGTTGCACCCCGCCCCGTGGTGGAGAGGGCCTATCCGGTCCACAAGCTCCGCCCCGGCGTGGCGCTCCTGGGGTATCTGCGCACCACGGATCCGAAGACGCTGGGCAAGATGTACATCTGCACGGCGTTCTTCTTCTTCATGGTCGGCGGCGTCATGGCGCTGTTCATGCGCGCCGAGCTGGCCCGGCCGGGCATGCAGTTCCTGTCGAACGAGCAGTTCAACCAGCTGTTCACCATGCACGGCACGGTCATGCTGCTGTTCTACGCGACCGCCATCGTGTTCGGTTTCGCCAACTTCGTGCTGCCGCTGCAGATCGGCGCGCCGGACGTGGCGTTCCCGCGGCTCAACGCGTTCTCCTACTGGCTGTACCTGTTCGGCTCGCTGATCGCGGTGTCCGGCTTCTTCACCCCGGGCGGCGCGGCCGCGTTCGGCTGGACCGCGTACACGCCGCTGTCCAACGAGGTGAACTCGCCCGGCGTCGGCGGTGACCTGTGGATCATGGGTCTGGCCGTGTCCGGTCTGGGCACCATCCTGGGCGGCGTCAACATGATCACCACGGTGGTCTGTCTGCGTGCCCCGGGCATGACGATGTGGCGGCTGCCGATCTTCACCTGGAACATCCTGGTGACCTCGATCCTGGTGCTGATCGCGTTCCCGGTGCTGACCGCCGCGCTGTTCGGCCTGGCCGCGGACCGACATTTCGGGTCACACGTGTTCGACCCGGCCAACGGCGGCGCGATCCTGTTCCAGCACCTGTTCTGGTTCTTCGGGCACCCCGAGGTCTACATCATCGCGCTGCCGTTCTTCGGGATCGTGTCCGAGGTGTTCCCGGTGTTCAGCCGCAAGCCGCTGTTCGGCTACCGCGGCCTGGTGTATGCGACGTTGTCGATCGCGGCGCTGTCGGTGGCGGTGTGGGCGCACCACATGTTCGCCACCGGCGCGGTGCTGCTGCCGTTCTTCTCCTTCATGACGTTCCTGATCGCGGTGCCGACCGGTCTGAAGTTCTTCAACTGGATCGGCACGATGTGGCGGGGCCAGGTGTCCTTCGAGACACCCATGCTCTTCGCCGCCGGGTTCCTGGTCACGTTCCTGTTCGGTGGGTTGACCGGTGTCATCCTGGCCGCGCCGGCGCTGGATTTCCACGTGTCGGACTCGTACTTCGTGGTCGCGCACTTCCACTACGTGCTCTTCGGCACCATCGTGTTCGCCACCTATTCGGGGATCTACTTCTGGTTCCCGAAGATGACGGGCAGGTTCCTGGACGAGGGGTTGGGCAAGTTCCACTTCTGGACCACGTTCCTGGGCTTCCACCTGACGTTCCTGGTGCAGCACTGGCTGGGCACCATCGGCATGCCCCGGCGCTATCCGGACTACCTGCCCACCGACGGGTTCACCACGCTGAACATGATCTCCACGATCGGTGCGTTCGTGCTGGGTGCCTCGACCCTGCCGTTCATCTGGAACGTCTTCCGGTCGCTGCGCTACGGCGAGGTCACCACCGCCGACGATCCGTGGGGCTACGGCAACTCGCTGGAGTGGGCCACCTCGACCCCGCCGCCGCGGCACAACTTCACCTCGCTGCCCCGGATCCGCTCCGAGCGGCCGGCCTTCGAACTGCACCATCCGCACATGATCGAGCGGATGCGCACCGAGGCCCACCCACACCGGGACTGGGAACCGCTCGCCGACATCGAGGCCAGCGACCACCTGAAGATCCCGAACTCGAACACCACGAGCCACTAGCACCACCAGCTCCACCCGCCGCGCGGGCCGGGTCCGGGACACCGGGCGCCGGCCCGCGCGGCTGTGGCGGGAAGGCCGGCAGATGAGCAAGCGACCGTTGTCCACCGTGTTGATCACCGTGACCGGCGAGGACCGGCCCGGGGTCACCGGCGTGCTGTTCACCGCGCTCGCCGCGCACCACGTGGACGTGCTCGACGTCGACCAGGTGGTGATCCGTGGCCGGCTCACGCTCGGTGTGCTGGTCGAGTCGGCCGGCGACCCCGAGTCGGTGCAGGAGCACGTCGAGCAGGCGATGGCCTCCGTCGGCATGGGTGTCCGGGTCGCGGTCAACCCGCCGGGGGCGCACAGCCGCACCGTCGCGACGCACGTCGTCGTGGTGCTGGGCCGCCCGCTGCAGGCCCGCGCCATCGCGGTCATCTCCCGGGCGTTCGGCGAGATCGGCGTGAACATCGAGACCATCAAGCGGATCGCCGACTACCCGGTCACCGGGCTCGAACTCGAGGTCACCGCCCCGGACGACGACCGGCTGCGCAGCACACTGGCCGACCTGGCCGGCGCGCACGGCGTCGACATCGCCGTGCAGAAGGCCGGCCTGGCCCGGCGGGCGAAGCGGCTGATCGTGTTCGACGTCGACTCCACGCTGATCACCGGTGAGGTGATCGAGATGCTCGCCGACCGGACCGGCACCCGCGCGAAGGTCGAGCAGATCACCGCCGCGGCGATGCGCGGCGAGCTGGACTTCGCCGACTCCCTCCGGGCCCGGGTGGCGATGCTGGAGGGGCTGGACGCCGCCGTGCTGGACGAGGTCGGCCGCTCGCTCGAGCTGACGCCGGGAGCCCGGACCACCATCCGCACGCTGAAGAGGCTCGGCTACCGCTGCGGCATCGTCTCCGGCGGGTTCACCCAGGTCGCCAAGCACCTGGTGGAGGACCTGGACCTGGACTTCGTCGCCGCGAACACCCTCGAGGTCGAGCAGGGCCGGCTCACCGGCCGGGTGATCGGTGACATCGTGGACCGGCCGGGCAAGGCCCGCGCGCTGGCCCGGTTCGCCGTGGAGTCCGGGGTGGGCCTGTCCCAGACGGTGGCCGTCGGCGACGGGGCCAACGACATCGACATGCTCACCGCCGCCGGGCTCGGCATCGCCTTCAATGCCAAGCCGGTGCTGGCCGAGGTCGCCGACACCGCGCTCAACCAGCCGTTCCTCGACCCGGTGCTGTTCATCCTCGGCATCACCCGGGCCGAGGTGGAGGCCGCCGACGCCGCCGACGGCCAGCTCCGCCGCGTCCCCCTCGGCTGACCCCCACCTCCCGGCGTGGATCATGTAGGCCTGCAGGGGCGAAGTCGTTGCCTCCTGTCACACCGGTCCCATTTCAAGGTCGTGATGACATGCGGGCGAACATGATCCACGCAGGTCAGGAGGTGCAGGGCAGATGACGGGAGAGGCGCTGGCCCCGTTGCGGGCCCGGTACGCGCACTGGTTGGGGCTGGACTCGGAGCAGGTGCTCGCCGATCGGGACGAGGCGGCCGAGGACATCCGGGCCATGCAGTTGTTGCTGCGGATGGAACGGGACGCCCCGCCGTCCTGGCACCGGGCGCTGGCGATGGCCGCGTCCGGCGCCGCCGCACTCTGCCTGGACCCGCGGGCCGAACCGGGCGGCGAGTGGCACGAGGCGATCGCCGACTACTGCGGTGGGCACATCCGCAAGGTCACCCGGCGCGGTCGCGGTGCGCAGTGGGAGGCGACCGCCGACCTGCCCGGGCTGTCCTTCGCCGACGCCGGCACCGAGGTCCGGGCGTTGCTGCCCGGCCGGGTGGCCGAGCTCGACAAGCGGGTGTCCAAGCTGCAGGTGGGCGGCACGGACGCGCCGGTCGACGTCGACCCGGCACCCGAGGTCGGCCCGCCGACGCCGGAACTGCGCGTCTGGATCAACCCGCACCACCCGATGACCCTCGGCAAGACCATGGCCCAGGCGGGGCACGCCGGGATGATCGCCGCCGCGCTGCTGGCCACCGACCCGCCGGCGCTGCAGGCCTGGATCGACGCCGGCCTGCCCGCGCGGGCGCGACTGTTGCACCCGGACGCATGGGACACCCTGGTGGCCCGGCTCGCCGACCCCGGCGAGGCCTGGCGCTCCGAGAAGCTGCTGGCCGTCCGGGATGCCGGCTTCACCGAGGTCCCGCCCGGCACCGTCACCGTCGCCGCCCATGCCCCAGCGCGAGGTGCCTGATGGTCGCGGCCCGCTCTGCGCTCCGGTCCTCGGTCCTGCACTCGTACCTCGCTCCGGACCTGCGATCCTCACTCCGGCGACCGCTCAGTCCGCCGCCGTGATCCAGAGGGCCTGGTACGGCGCGAGCCAGACGTTGTGGTCGCTGCCGGCGACGACCTCCTCGCCCGAGATCCGGTCCACCCCATCGGTGATCCCCGCCTCGGCGAGCAGGCCGGCGGGGTAGGGGCGCCAGGAGTCCGTCACGTTGTACAGCTCTACCATCGGGCCGATCGGGTGCCGGCGGATCACCGGCAGCACGCCGGGATCGGCAACGGTGCCGATCTCCGAGGACACCGAGGCGTGCAGCTGCTCGATCCCGGCCCGCACCCGGGCCAGGTGGACCAGGTTGCCGAAGGCCCGGGCCGCGACACTGCCCGGAATGGCGCGGCTGTCGGCCAGCGACCAGTCCATCACCGGCCGATGGGTCCAGCGGTTGTCACCCTCGTGGCCGGGCTCGGAGGCCCAGTGCTCGTCGTTGGTCATCGCCAGTTCGTCGCCCTGCCAGACCACCGGGATCCCGCCCCAGCCCAGCACGATCGCGTAGGCCAGGAACATCCGGCCCACCACGCTGTCCACCATCGACGGATCGCCGCTGTGCCAGGCGTTCTCGATCCCGCACAGGCTCGCCGCCATGCCGCTGATCCGCCGGTCACCGGTGACCGGGTTGGCCTGGAACACCAGCCCGTGCGCCGGTGATCCGGGGTAGACGCCGGAGTAGTAGTCGGACAGGAACGACCGGTGCCCGTGCCCGGTCGCGCCGATCGCCGCCGCGTCGGCATCGTCGATGGCCCAACCGATGTCGTCGTGACACCGGAGGTAGGTCACCCAGGCGGTGGTCGTCGGCGCCACCGGCAGGTTGCCCAGCGCATGCGCCGCCAGCCGGACGTCGCGCGCCGCCAGCATGGACCAGATCTGCACCATCAGGCTGTTGTGGTAGGCGATGTCGCTGACCTTGCCGTGGTGCCGGCCCTGACCGAGGTAGTGCACCAGGTCCGCCGGCCCGACGATCGCCTCCGCCTTGAAACACAATGCCGGACAGGCGATCCGGGCCACCGCGCGCAGCGCCTGGGTGATCGCGTGCACCTCGGGCTGGTTCTGGCAGTTGGTGCCCAGTCGTTTGTGGATGAAGGCGATCGCGTCCAGCCGCAGCACCTCGACCCCGGCATCGGCGAGGAACAGCACGATCTCCGCGAACTCGCAGAAGACGTCCGGGTTGGTCCAGTTCAGGTCCCACTGGAAGGAGTTGAAGGTGGTCCACACCCAGCCGAGATCGTCCTGCCAGGTGAAGTTCCCGGGGGCGAAGTCGGGGAACACCTCGGGCAGGGTGCGCTCGTACGCGTCCGGCATGGTGCGGTCCGGGAAGAGGTGGAAGTAGTCGCGGTACCGCTGTTCGCCGGCGAGCGCCCGCCGGGCCCACTCGTGCTCCTTCGCGACGTGGTTCAGCACCAGGTCGAGCACCAGACTGATCCCGTTGCGGCGCAGCGCGGCCGACAGGGCGCGCAGGTCGTCCATCGTGCCCAGGTCGGCCCGGACGCTGCGGTAGTCGGCGACCGCGTACCCGCCGTCGCTGTCGCCCGGACGCGGCTCCAGCAGGGGCATGAGATGCAGGTAGGTGACGCCCATCTCGCGCAGGTAGCCGATGCGCTCCTGCACCCCGGCGAGGGTGCCGCCGAACCGGTCGGCATAGGCGGCGTAGCCGAGCATCGTCTCCTGCTGGAACCAGTCCGGCTGCAGCACCCGTTCCATGTCCAGGGCGGCCAGGTCCGGTTGCCGCTGGGCGAAGGTGGCCGCGGCGAGCGGGACCAGCCGGGTGATCAACTCGTCCGCCACCGCGGACGGGTAGGCCGCGGTCAGCCCGTCCGCCAGGTCGTCCCACCACCGGTCCAGCTGCAGCGCGAAGAGGTCGCGCCGATGGGCGGGCAGCCCGGACAACGCCGGACCGGCCAGTTCGTGGACCACCGCGGGAGCGCGCACCGGCACAGTCTGCGGTACGCGGCCGGTCCCGGCGCGCGCGACACGTCAGTCCAGGACGGTGGCTCCCGCTTCCCGCATCGCCGCGACGGCGGCCTCGGTGTCACCCGGGTTCAGCTCGACGAACCGGGTCATCGACAGCGGCACGGTGACGTCGTAGCCCAGGCCGACCCCGTCCACCGCGGTGGACTTCACGCACCAGTCGCCGGCCAGGCCGACGATGGAGATCGACATGATCCCGTGCTCGTCCAGGATCGTCGACAGCTCGGTGCCTTTCGTCTTCCCCGAACCGAGATCCAGCACGGAGAAACCGGAGTAGCCGTCCTCCGGTCCGGACCCCTTGCGCACCACCGGTCCCTCGACCGGCAGGCCGGGGACGAACTCGGCGCCGGCGGAACCGATCACGCAGTGCACCGGCCAGATCCCGCCGTCCACGGCGAAGTGCGGGGTGTGCTCCGGGTGCCAGTCCTGGGTGTAGACGACCAGGGCACCGGAAGCCTTCGCGGCCTCGATCTCGGCGACGATCGGGCTCAGCAGCTCCTCGCCGCCCTTGACGTAGAGGGACCCGGTGGGGTCGGCGAAGTCGTGCTGCATGTCCACGACGATCAGTGCGGAGGTGGGCGAGTGGTCCAACATGGGAGCGGTCTCCGGGGGTGTGGGCGGGTCGGGGGATCAGGGGCCGAGCAGGGTGGTCGGGATCGCCGGGTCCCCCTCGGACAGGGTCAGTCCCTCCCAGGGCAGGGTGACCAGCGCGGCGCGCAGCCGCTCGCGGGCGGCGGTCAGGTCCGGCAGGCCGTCGACCGGTGCCCCGGCGCGCAGCAGCGGCACCGGCAGCACCCGGTCGCCGTCCTCCGGTTCCGGCGCCGGGCCGGCCTTGAGGAAGACGATCTCCTCGGTGGCGGTGCCGGACGGTTTGTGCCGGCGCAGCGCGGTCTTCGCGCCGCCGTGCGAGGCCTTGTTGAGGCTGCGCTTGGCCACCGGCCGGCCGTCGACCTCGACCAGTTTGTAGACCATCCCGGCCGTCGGTGCCCCGGACCCGGTGACGAGAGAGGTGCCCACGCCGTAGATGTCGACCGGCTCGGCGCGCAGTGCGGCGATCGCGTACTCGTCCAGGTCGCCGGAGAGCACGACCTTGGTGGAGGTGGCGCCGAGTTCGTCCAGCTGCTGCCGGGCCGCCCGGGCCAGCACGCCGAGGTCACCGGAGTCGATGCGGACGGCGCCCAGGCCGGTCCCGGCCACCTCGACGGCGGTCGCGATGCCCTGGGTGATGTCGTAGGTGTCGACCAGCAGGGTGGTGCCGGCGCCCATGGCCGCGACCTGCGACGCGAAGGCGGCCTCCTCGCTGTCGTGCAGCAGGGTGAAGGCGTGCGCCGCCGTGCCGCCGGTGGGAATGCCGTAGCGGCGACCGGCCATCAGGTTCGACGTGGTGCCGAAGCCGGCCAGGTAAGCCGCCCGGGCGGAGGCCACCGCGGCCTCCTCGTGCGTGCGCCGCGAGCCCATCTCGATCAGCGGACGCCCGTCGGCGGCGGTCACCATCCGGGCCGCCGCGGATGCGATGGCGCAGTCGTGGTTGAGGATGCTGAGCACCAGCGTCTCCAGGATCACCGCGGAGGCGAAGCTGCCGGAGACGGACAGGATCGGGGAGTCCGGGAAGAACAGCTCGCCCTCCGGGTAGCCGTCGACCTCGCCGTCGAAGCGCCAGCCGGCCAGGTGCTCGCGGGTGCGCTCGTCCAGGATCGGGGCGAGTCGCTCCAGGGTCTGCTCGTCGAACACGAAGTCGGCGATCGCGTCGACCACCCGCGCGGTCCCGGCCACCACCCCGTACCGGCGGCCGGAGGGCAGCCGGCGGGCGAACACCTCGAAGGTGCAGCGCCGGTCCGCGGTGCCGTCGGCGAGTGCCGCCTGCAGCATGGTCAGCTCGTACTGGTCGGTCATGAGCGCGGTCGATGCCGTGGTGGCCATCCGCCGAGCCTAGAAGGTGCTTCCGGACGGGCGCCCGGCTGCCCGGCCGATCGGGTTCCTCTACAGCCGTGTGACATTCCGTTCGGTCATCAATCGGACACTCTGCGTCCACCTGGATGCGTGCCACACTGGAGGGGTGCGTGCTGTGACCCTTCCGGCGGACACGACCGGGCCGGCGGTCCGGGCGATGGCGGCCGTCATGTCTGCCACCGCGCCCACGCGCAGTCCCGAGCAGGTCACCGACGAGATCACCGCGCCGGACAGCCCGTGGGTCACCATCGTCTGGAACGACCCGGTCAACCTGATGTCCTACGTCACCTGGGTCTTCCAGAAGCTGCTCGGCCACCCGAAACCGCGCGCCGAGAAGCTGATGCTCGACGTGCACCGGCGCGGTCGGGCCACCGTCTCGGTCGGCACCCGGGAGGCGATGGAGGCCGACGTCGCCAAGCTGCAGGGTGCCGGTCTCTGGGCCACCCTGGCACAGGACCGCTGACGTGCGCCCGTTCCGCCGCTTCGGCGGCCGCTACCGGGCATCGTTCGAGGCCGTCGAGGTCACCGTGTTGTCCGACCTGGTCGACCAGGTCCGCCAGCTGCTCGCCGGCCGCCGGTCGGAGGCACCGGACGACCCGCTGGTCGCCATGACCGGGATCGCGACCGCGCCCTCGACCACTCCGGAGGATCCGGCCCTGGCCCGGCTGCTGCCCGACTTCCACCGCGAGGATCCCGAGCTCTCCGCCGGGCTGCGCGCGCTCCGGGAACCGGAGATCATCGCCGGCAAGGACTCCGCCGCGGTCGCCGTGCTGGACTCGCTGCCGCCCGGCGGTGGTGCGGTGCACCTCGACGAGGACCAGGCCCGGCAGTGGATCGCCGCGCTGAACGACGTCCGGCTCGCCCTCGGCGTCCGGCTGGAGATCACCGACGAGACCGACACGGTGATGGACACCGCCGGCGAGCGCCCGGAGCCGGAACAGGCGATGTTCCACACCTACCGCTGGCTCACCTATGTCCAGGACTCCCTGGTCGAGCAGATGCTGGACTGAGCCGGCGCTGGACCGACCACGGCACACGGCCCAATAGAATCGACCCCGTGCTGCGCATCCCCCGATCGATGGTCGACGAGATCATCACCCACGCCCGGGCCGACCATCCCGACGAGGCGTGCGGGATCATCGCCGGTCCGGAGGGTGCGGACACCCCGACCCGGCTGGTGCGGATGACCAATGCCGAGCGGTCGCCGACCTTCTACCGGTTCGACTCCGGGGAGCAGCTGAAGCTGTACCGCGAGATGGACGACCGGGACGAGGAGGTCGTGGTCGTCTACCACTCGCACACCGCCACCGAGGCCTACCCCAGCCGCACCGACATCTCCTACGCCGGCGAACCGCAGGCGCACTACGTGCTGGTCTCCACCCGCGAGCCGGACACCGAGGAGTTCCGGTCCTACCGGATCGTCGACGGCCAGGTCACCGAGGAGCCGGTCGAGATACTGGAAATGTCCGCGCCCCCTGCCGACGTTGCCACCAGCTGAAGATCCCCAGAGAAGAACACCCCCGAAGAAGACCACGAGGAGCACCCGACATGAGCGTCAAGGTTTCCGTCCCGACCATCCTGCGTCCGGTCACGAAGGGCGAGAAGTCGGTCACGGCCACCGGCGACACACTCGCCGCGGTGATCAGCGATCTCGACGCGAACTACACCGGGCTGGGCGACCGGCTGGTGAAGAACGGTGCGCTGCACCGGTTCGTGAACATCTACGTCAACGACGAGGACGTCCGGTTCACCGGTGGCCTGGAGACCGCGATCGCCGACGGCGACCAGGTCACCATCCTGCCCGCCGTTGCGGGTGGGGCCGGGGCGGTCTGATCCTGCGATGAGGTACGACAGCCTGGTGGATGCCGTCGGCGGTACGCCGCTGGTGGGTCTGCCGCGGCTGTCGCCCTCGCCCGAGGTCCGGGTCTGGGCCAAGCTCGAGGACCGCAACCCCACCGGTTCGGTGAAGGACCGCCCGGCGCTGGCCATGGTGGCCGCCGCCGAGGCGGACGGGCGGCTGCGCGCGGGCTGCACCGTCATCGAACCGACCAGCGGGAACACCGGTATCTCGCTGGCCATGGTGTGCCGGGTCAAGGGCTACCGGCTGATCTGCGTGATGCCGGAGAACACCTCCGAGGAACGGCGGATGCTGCTGCGGGCCTACGGCGCGCAGATCATCCCGTCGCCGGCCGCCGGCGGGTCGAACGCCGCGGTGGCGATGGCGAAGGACCTGGCCGCCGACCACCCGGACTGGGTGATGCTCTACCAGTACGGCAACCCGGGGAACGCCGGTGCGCACTACGCGACCACCGGCCCGGAGTTGCTGGCGGACCTGCCGACCATCACCCACTTCGTCGCCGGCCTGGGCACCACCGGCACCCTGATGGGCGTCGGCCGGTACCTGCGGGAGAAGGTGCCGGACATCTCGATCGTCGCCGCCGAACCGCGGTACGGGGAGCTGGTCTACGGGCTGCGCAACCTGGACGAGGGGTTCGTCCCCGAGCTCTACGACGAGTCGGTGCTGACCTCGCGGTTCTCCGTCGGGCCCGAGGACGCGGTGCGCCGTACCCGGGAGCTGCTGGAGGTCGAGGGCATCTTCGCCGGCATCTCCACCGGTGCCGCCGCGCACGCGGCGCTGGGCATCGCGGCCCGGATGGTCAAGCAGGGCCGCCGGGCGGACATCGCGTTCGTGGTGGCCGACGCCGGCTGGAAGTACCTGTCCACCGGTGTGTACGGCGCCGGCGACGACGCCGCCGCGGCGGAGGGCCTCGAAGGCCAGCTGTGGGCCTGATCCGCTGTGCCTGATCCTTCTGGGCCTGATCCTTCGGGCCTGAAACCGGGGTGAACCCTGAGTCACCCGCGCCGCTGCATCGCTAGCCTGGTGACATGAGCTCACTGCCGCTCCCGTCCGATCCCGCGCCGGTCGCGAAGGCGAAGGACTCGTCGTCGCTGATGCCCGCGGTGAAGCCGGCCGCGATCACCGTCGGCGCCTTCGCCGTGGTGCTGGTCGTCGTGCAGGTGGTCAACGCCCTGATGAGCTACAAGCTCGGTCAGTACGGCATCGTCTCGCGCACCGGATCGGGCCTGCTCGGCATCGTGACGGCGCCGTTCCTGCACGGGTCCTGGGGGCACCTGCTGTCCAACCTGGTGCCGCTGGTGGTGTTCGGCTTCCTGATCATGGTCGGCGGGGTGCGGCAGTTCGTCGCCGTGACGATCCTGGTGTGGTTGATCTCCGGTTTCGGGGTGTGGCTGTTCGGGCCGTCGAACGCCGTGACCGTCGGCGCCTCCGGCCTGGTCTTCGGCTGGCTGGCGTACCTGGTGGCCCGCGGCGTCTTCAACCGCAGCGTCGGGCAGATCCTGCTCGGTGTGCTGCTGCTGGCGATCTGGGGCGGCATCTTCTGGACCGGCATCATCTCGGTCGCGTTGTCCGCCGGTGAGACCGGGATCTCCTGGCAGGGTCACCTCTTCGGGGCGATCGGCGGTGTGCTGGCGGCGTTCCTGGTGGCGAAGGCCGACGGGCCACGGCGACCCAAGGTGAACCCGGCGGCCGCACCGCAGCTGCCCACCGGCTTCTGACCGGGAGCACCGCGCGCGACCGATAGGTTGGAGCCATGTCCCGCTCCGACGGTCGTGCCGACGACGAACTGCGCCCCATCCGTTTCACCCGAGGTTTCCAGTCCCACCCGGCCGGCTCGGTGCTGGTCGAGTTCGGCGGCACCAAGGTGCTGTGCGCCGCTTCGGTGACGACCGGGGTGCCGCGCTGGCGCAAGGGTTCCGGGCTCGGCTGGCTGACCGCCGAGTACGCGATGTTGCCGTCCTCCACCCACGACCGGTCCGACCGCGAGTCGGTCAAGGGCCGGGTCGGTGGCCGCACGCACGAGATCTCCCGGTTGATCGGCCGGTCCCTGCGCGCCTGCCTGGACCTGTCCGCCCTCGGCGAGAACACCATCGCCGTCGACTGCGACGTCATCCAGGCCGACGGCGGCACCAGGACGGCGGCGATCACCGGTGCCTACGTGGCACTGTCCGACGCCGTCACCTGGCTGCGTGCGGCCGGCGCGCTCACCGACCCGCAGCCGCTGTCCTGCCAGATCGCCGCCGTGTCGGTGGGTGTGGTGGGCGGCAAGGTGCGGCTCGACCTGCCCTACGAGGAGGACTCGCGGGCCGAGGTCGACATGAACGTGGTCGCCACCGACACCGGGACGCTGGTCGAGGTGCAGGGCACCGGCGAGGGCGCCACCTTCCCGCGGTCCACCCTGGACCGGCTGCTGGACGTGGCCTTCACCGGGATCGACCGGCTGACCGCGCTGCAGCGCGAGGTGCTGGCCCAGCCGTACCCGAAGGAACTGCCCGGGGTGGGCACGGCGTGAGCACCCTGCTGCTGGCGACCCGGAACGCCAAGAAGCTCAAGGAGTTGCGGCGGATCCTCGAGGGCCGGGTCACCGTCCTCGGCCTGGACGACGTGCCGGCCTTCGAGGAACTGCCGGAGACCGGCGCCACCTTCGAGGCCAACGCCGCCGACAAGGCGGAGCAGGCCGCGCGGGAGACCGGGCTGCCCTCGCTCGCCGACGACAGCGGGCTGACCGTGGACGCCCTCAACGGGATGCCCGGTGTGCTGTCCGCGCGCTGGTCGGGCCGGCACGGCGACGACGCGGCGAACGTGGACCTGCTGCTCGGCCAGCTCCGCGACGTGCCGGACGAGCGCCGCGGCGCCGACTTCGTCAGCGCCCTGGCGCTGGCCGTCCCGGGTGCGGACACCGTGCTGGTGCGCGGTGAGTGGCGCGGGCGGATCATCCGGGAGGTGCTGGGCGCCAACGGGTTCGGCTACGACCCGGTGTTCGTGCCGACCGAGTCGGACGAGGCCGGCGATGCGCGCACCTCCGCCCAGCTCGACCCGTCCGAGAAGGACCGGCTCTCGCACCGCGGGCGGGCCATCGAGAAGATGCTGCCGCACCTGCTGCGGCTGGGCTGAACCCGGTCAGGTCAGCGGGGCGGGGGAGGCCGCACGACGCCCGGCACCCCTGGCCACCGCGGTGGCGATCGAGGCGCCGAGCAGCAGCAGGCCGAGCAGCAGCGTCCAGCCGGCGGCGTGCCACACGGCGAGTTCGCCGCGGGTGAGCACCTTCTCGCTCCAGTCGGACACCGTCTCCAGTCCGGACCGGGTGGAGATCGCCCAGGCGCCGAGCCCGGCCAGGGCGACCCCGGGGACCGCCGTGGCCCACGGCGACCAGCTGTTCAGCAGCACCGCGCCGAACAGCAGGACCAGCCCGAGCCCGGTGAGGATCAGGTCGGCGATCTTCGGGGTGTCCACGCCCTGCAACAGGGTCGTGTAGACGTTCGCGCCGTAGCGCGCGGTCAGGAACAGCCCGCCGCCCACCAGGATCAATCCGATCAACGCACTGAGGAAGCCGGCCAGCACCCGGGATCCGCTCGACGCGGCCGCGGCCGGCGGCGCCACCGGCGGGGTGGACGCCACCACCGGGACGTACGCCTGCGGGTAGCCCTGCGGTGCGTACGGGGGAGCGGCCGAGGGGGACACGGCCGGCGTCGGCGGATAGGTCGCGGTGGGCGGCGGCGCCGCCTCCACGTCGCTGTACGCGGGTGCGCCGTACCCGTACTGCGCACCGGTGTCCGGCTGCTTGGTCAGGTAGCTGGTCGCCGGGTCGTCGTTGGTCGTCCCGGAGCTGCCGGACATCGGCGTGTACTGCTCGGTCGGTCCGGAGAACAATGGTGCCCCCGGATCCGCGATGGGCCCGCTCGGTGCGCTCGACGGGCGCTGGTAGGAACCCGGTGGCAGCACCTGGGTCTCGTCCGCGGATCCGCCCCATCCGGCGTCGGGCCGGTCGGCCTGCTGGTCGTGGCGGGACTCGTCCGGTGAGGACATCGGGCCTTCTTCCGTCGGGGCCGCGGCACGCCTGTGGTTCACCGCAGTGCGAAAGTACCGCCGCGGGCCACCGGTGCCGGGGAGAACCACCCGGTCGGTGGCCGCGAGTTCCGGATCAGCCCTGGATCCAGCCCGAGACCTCGACCACCAGGTGGGTGGAGCCGGTGGAGTTGTTGGTCAGGGTGATCTTCCCGGCCGCGCTCACCGGGACGATCACCGTGTTCGAGGTGATGACGCCCGCGGTGGTGCTCAGGGTCGGCGCGGACGGCCGCGAGGTGCCGTACTGGTACGCCATCACCTGCCCGGTGCGGGTCGGCCCGACCGCGATCACGTTGACCACCACGGCCTTCACCCCGGCGGTCGGCACGCCTCCCTTGCCGGCCACCTGCACGCCGATCGACGCGACCGGCGCGACGGCCCGCTTGGGTGCACCGAGCCCGGTCCGGGTGTCCACGATCCGCTTGGTGGTGAGCGAGTGCAGTGTGCTGCTCTGCCCCGGGACCCCGGTCAGGGTGTGCGCGTTGTTGTCGGCGAGCACGTGGACCGGTCGCGACGAGTTGTTGGTGACCCGGATGGTGCCGTTGGCGGCGACCGGCACGATCACCGTCGAGGTGGTGCTGACCCCGGCCGGGAAGTTGATGTCGGCGCTGCCGGGCGAGCCGATGTCGCCGCGGTACACGCTCAGGCTGCCGGAGCCGGTGGGCCCGGCGACGGTGACCGAGAGCGCCGCGGTCTGCGCCCCGTTGAGCGGGATGCCGGCGCGGCCGCGGACGCTGATCACCCGGGTGCCGCCGGCCGGGATGGCGCCCTTGGCGGTGCCGGCACCGGTGCGGGTGTCGAAGACCCGGGCCGAGGTGTCGCCCTGGGTGGCGCCGGTGTTGGTCGCGGTCCCGGCGCGGTACCAGCCGATCACGTCGACCACCATGTGCATGCTGCGCGGCGAGTTGTCGGCCAGCCGGATGGCGCCGGTGCTGCCCAGCTGCACGACCACCTGGGTGGTCGAGTTGCGGCCGGCGACGAAGCTGAGCTGCGCGGTGCCGCCGATGACGCCGCCGGGAGTGGCGGTCACCGTGCCGGTGGATCCGGGGGTGACGGCGGTGATGTTGACCAGGACGGAGCCGGCACCGGAGGACGGGACGCCGCCGCGACCGGCCACCTGGAGCACGACGGAGCCGTTGGCGGGCACGGCGCGGTAGCCGCCCCAACCGCTGCGGGTGTCCATGATGCGGGCCGGGTTGACCGCGGTGTAGAGGCGCCCGCGGTGCTCATCGCGACCGGCACGGTGGAGGCCATGAAGCCGTAGTACTTGCCGGCGACCGGGTGCAGCGGGTCACCGGTGATGGCATGACCCTTGGTACCGGCCACCGCGGCCTGGTTCAGCACGATCTTCATCGCCTGCGCGGCGGTCTTGCCGACGCACGACCCACCGTTGAAGCAGTTGAGCACCACGCCGCTGACCGCGGCCGCGGCGATCGAGGTGCCGGACTGGATGTAGCCGTAGGTGCCGCCCTTGCGGGTGGTGTACGGGCAGACGCCCGGGCCGGCGATGGTGTGCTCGGCGTCGGCCGCCGTGGCCGCGTAGTAGCTGGTGTAGTAGGCGCGGTCACCGCCGTCGGGCGCGGTGCAGGTGCCGGGCGCCTGGGCGGTACCGCCCGGGCGGCCGTCGAAATCGGCGGCGTTGGTGACGGCGAGGACCTCGTTGTACGCGGCCGGGATCAGCGTGGAGAGCGGCTGCGGCGACTGGCCGGACTTGGCGTTGCCGCCGGAACCGGTGAAGACCAGGCCCTTGGAGTAGAGGGTGCAGATGCCCTGGTGGATCGGGTCGTTGTTGGTGCGGCCGCAGTTGCCGTCGTCGCTGCCCGGGGCGGCGAGAGACATGTTGACGACCTTGATCCGGTTCGCCGCGGCATAGGTGTTCAGCCAGTTGAGGGCGCACAGGAAGGTCTGCACCGTGCCCTGCTCCTTGGCGTTCAGGATGCGGATCGACACGATCGGCGCGCCCGGAGCAACGCCGGCGGTGACACCCTTCGCGGTGTTCGGCTTGCCCGCGATCACCCCGGACACCCCGGTGCCGTGCCCGTTCAGGTCCGTGTAGAGGTCGGTGACCGGTAGTTCCTTCGCCACCCCGGAGAGGCAGTCGATCGACTTCGCCAGGTTGAGGTCGGGGTGCGGGTAGACACCCGTGTCCAGCACCGCGACCGCGGGACCCGTCGACGGCCAGGCCTTGCCCGATCCTGCGCTCACCGGGGCCAGGTCGGCCTGCACACTGCGCACCGCCGGGGTCGGCGTGGCCGCTGCCGCCGCTGCCTCGACCGCAGGCACCGCGGGAACCGCTGCCGCAGCCGGGGTGAGGAAGGTCAGCGACGCCCCGAGGAACATCAGCGCGGCGACCGCGGCGAGCGAACGGGGCCGACGGCCCCGACGGATGGCACTGGGCATGGACGTCCTCCACTGACGTGCACCGTGAGACGGTGCGACAAGCCGGGATGGCAAGGAGCCGGCGGCAGGGACATCGGTGGCCGGCACGAACCCCCGACTGCCGGTGACTGCCTCCGACGGCGACCTGACCACGCTGACGAGCCCGCCGGAGGTAGTGAACCACGGCCCGCCGTCACCGGTCATCCGGCGCCGCGCGACCCATCGGTGGCGTGGTACTCCCCGGACGGGTGCGCCCGGGTCACCCGTCGGTGACCGCAGATGCTCCGGCGACACCCGCACGTAACGCACGAAACATCGGTTCACCGGGTGCGATGGAACAGACCCGTGCGCTCGACGGGTGACAGCGTTGTCCCGACGTGGCACAGATCGGGTGGCGGGCGTGCGGCGGCACACGTTCGCCACACGGGGGGTGCACAGGGGTACGGAGAAAGCGTGGCGACAGGGGACCGGTCGGGCGAAGGTGGTGGCCGTGAGTCGGCCGCAACGGTTGCGCGGACGTACG
This sequence comes from Nakamurella alba, assembly GCF_009707545.1. Lineage (NCBI taxonomy): Bacteria > Bacillati > Actinomycetota > Actinomycetes > Nakamurellales > Nakamurellaceae > Nakamurella > Nakamurella alba. The sequence continues at coordinate 1,190,387 of NZ_WLYK01000001.1, forward strand.
GTGAAATCCGTCGGACGATCGTCAAGGAAATGGCGGACCGACCCGACAGTGCAAGGTTGCAAGGGGTGAGACCGATCAGCGCCACACAGGTCAACGCAGCGAGGCGCCGGCAGCACATCTCGGCCCGCCACTACCTCGGCAGGCACGGGCCCGCCTCGGCCATCGACCACTCCGTGCGGCTGGCCGCACGGCATTTCGACTTCCCGTCGGCACAGGTCAACATCGTCGACCAGGCGTTCCAGCACACCATCGCCGCCCACGGGACCGAGCTCGGGGTCATCCCGCGGGAACTGTCGATGTGCGCCGGGGTGGTGGACAGCGGCGCGCCGGTGGTCGTCCCGGACATCACTCCCGGCGGCTTGGCCGATCCGTACCGGGTCTACGTCGGGGTTCCGCTGCGCGGCCGCGAGGGCCTCCCCGTCGGGGCACTGTGCCTGCTGGACACGGTGCCCCGCGAGTTCGGATCCGACCAGCTCCGTGAGCTCCACGACGTGGCCGCGGTGGTCGAGGAGCAGCTCGAGCTACGCCGACGGGAGCAGGGCGAGCACACCAGGGCGGTCGCCGAGAGCAGGGAGCTCGCGGCGGCGACCGAGGCCGGCCAGATCGTCCCGTGGTACCAGCCGATCATCCGGCTGGGCGACGGCAGGTTGACCGCCGTCGAGGCGCTGGCTCGCTGGGAGCATCCCGACGACGGGGTACTGCCACCGTCGGAGTTCCTGCCGCGGGCCGAACGCAGTGACCTGGTCATCGATCTCGACCTGGCGGTGCTGGGCCGGGCGATGACCGACTTCGGGCGGTGGCTCACGATCCGGCCGGACCTGCGGATCAACGTGAACCTGTCCGCCCGGCACTTCGAGTACGCCGACTGCATCGACCGCATCACCGAGACCGTGGTCGACGCCGGGGTCGACCCGGGTGCGGTCAGCCTCGAGGTGACCGAGAGCACAGCCATGGCAGCCAGTCCCAACGACCGCGCCTTCCTGTCCGAACTGCGCAGTCGCGGCTTCCGGATCGTGCTCGACGACTTCGGCACCGGCTTCTCGTCGGTGGGACACGTCCTGCGCCTGCCCATCGACGGGATCAAGCTGGACCGGGCGGTGGCCGCATCACTGGGGACGACGGTGGGCGACGCGGTCGGTCGGGCGCTGATGACCCTGGCCCGGGATCTGGACTTCCACACGTGCATCGAGGGCGTCGAGAGCCGGCGGCAGGCGGTGCTGGCCCGGCGCCTGGGCTGCGACGACGGCCAGGGCTACCACTGGTCCCCGGCCCTCCCGGCGTCATCGATCCCGAATCTGCTGCAGGAAGACGCGGCGGGCTGAACGGCCGGAACGCCGAAGGCCGGTCGCGCTCGCGACCGGCCTTCGGCATCTGGTGGAGGACCCAGGAATTGAACCTGGCGGGGCGCCCCAAGTGCGCATCCCCCGTGGTGGTGGACGAACCGTAACGCACCTGCCGTTTCCGGGCAAGCCGGACGTCACCCGGCGTTCGGCTCGGGACACGTGCGGGTCAGGACACGTGCTCCGCCAGCAGCTCCCGCCGCCGCCGTTTCGCCTCGTACATCCGCTCGTCCGCCGTCCGCTGGGCCCCGGGGAACCCGGCCACCACGGTGAAGGGGGCGTAGCCGATGGACCCGGCCACCCCGGCGTCCTCGAACGCCTGGCTGATCCGGGCGATCATCTCGCGCGTCCGCTCCTGGCCGGCGCCGACCGCGATGATGCCGAACTCGTCGCCGCCGAGGCGGGCCACGACGTCGGAGTCCCGGGTGGTGGCGCGCAGCGCGTCCGCGGTCCGTTGGATGTAGCGGTCCCCGGCGTCGTGCCCCTGGGTGTCGTTGACGTACTTGAGGCGGTCCAGGTCGATCATCACCACGCTGGCCGGATCGCCGAACCGGCGGAACCGGGCCTCCTCGTGCTCGATGAACCGCTCCCAACCGCGCCTGTTCAGCAGGCCGGTGAGCGCGTCGGTGTCCGCATCGTGCCGGGCCTGCTCCAGGTCCCGGGCGGCCTCGGTCGCACTCGAGTCCGCGTCCAGGACCGCCGAGAGCATGCTCGAGAGCAGGTCGAGCAGCGGCTCCAGGTCACGGAGCGAGTCGTCCTTGGTCTCCGGGTCGAGACCGCAGATGGAGCCGAACACCTCGCCGTTCGGCCGGACGATCGGCGTGCCCACGTAGGCATTGATGGTCATGCCCTGGTCGGCGGCGTACCGGTAGGCCTCGTCGTAGACCCGGACCGCCCGCGTGTCCGGGGCGATCCGCGGTCCGTCGCCGCTGCTCATCCGGTGGCACATGGCCTTGTCCAACGGGAAGTCGTCACCGGGCGCCACGCCGAACCCGTCCAACTCCGGGCTGGCGGTCAGGATGGTCTCGGTGCCGTGGGCGAAGCGGGTCACCGCCCACTGCTTCATGGGGGTGACGGACCTCAGGTAGCCGACCACCTGTTCACTCACGGCGTCGAAGCCGCGGGTCGGCAGCAGCAGCGCCGGCGCGAACGGGTTCGCCGGAACCGGACCGCTCGCCTGCCTGCCTGTCGAGTTGTTCACCGAGTCCTCCCGGGTCTGCTTCCGGTCGTACGCTCGGTGGCCGCGTTCCCCTTCGGATCGCACCGACACCGGCGTTCGCCCGTTCAGCCTACTCGACGGCGTCGGGAAGTCCACGGATGTGTGCCCACCTTCGACGCGGCAGTGCATCGGTCACGGAGTCGGGCAGAACAGCGTTCGGATCGGCGGTCCGGTTGCGCGCAATCGGTGGACGAGCCTCAGGCCGCCCCGGCCGGCACCGGGAACTCCCACGGCCGGTTGAGCACCGGGGCCAGTTCGGCCTCCACCGCAGCCGGCAACCCCGGGTCGACCACCGTCCGGAGTGCCGCGACGGTCCGCCGCACCAGCTCCGCCGATTCCGCCCCCACCACCGTGCAGTTGATGCCCGCCGGCGCCGTCCCGGCGAACCCCAGCGCCACCGATGCGATGTCCACCCCGGTCTCCGCACACACCCGGGCCGCCCGCCCGATCGCCGCCAGGATCTCCGCCCCGGCCGGGTGCCAGGCCGGCGGCCCGGCGGCGGTCAGCGCCCCCATCGCCAGCGGCGCGGCGTTCATCACGCCGATCCCGGCCGCGGACAGCCGCGCCGCGACGGGTGCCAGTCGCCGGTCCTGCAGTTGGTACGTGCAGTAGGCCATCACGGTGTCCACCTGCTCGGCCAGGGCGACCCGCTCCAGCACGTCCAGTCGGTAGCCGGTCACCCCGATCGCCCCGACCACCCCGGCGGCCGCCAGCTCGCGCAGCACGGGCAGTGCCTCGTCCCGCACCTGACCCTCGTCACCCCAGTCGATGTCGTGGCACTGCACCAGGTCCAGCCGGTCGACGCCGAGCCGGTCCAGGCTCTCCTGGACGCTGCGCCGCACCCGGCCGGCCGAGAAGTCCCAGCCGGCGTCGCCGTAGCGGCCGACCTTGGTGGCGAGAAGGTAGTCCTGGCGCGGGATCCCGGCCAGCGCCCGGCCGAGCACGGTCTCCGACCTGGTGTCCCCGTAGTGCGGCGAGGTGTCCAGCAGGGTCATGCCCAGCTCCAGTGCGGCGCGCACGGCCCCGTCCGCCTCGGCCTGGTCCACCGCCCGGTACGCACCCCCGAACGGCGCCGCCCCCAGCCCGAACCTCGGCAGCCGGATGCTCATTTGTCTGTAGCTGCCAAACCCTTGGTGATGAACGGCTCGAACGCGATCACCACGCAGATGATCGGCGCGATCATGATCACCGTCAGGGCACTGATCAGGTCCCAGGGCTTGCCGGCGTTGGCGACGCTGGCCGACAGGTTGAGCAGACCCAGGGCCAGCGGCTGGCTGTCGGCCGACTGGGCGAAGATCAGCGGGTAGAACAGCTCGTTCCAGCAGTGGATGAAGTTGATGACCAGCATGGTGGCCACCGCCGGCATGGTCAGCGGCAGGGTGATCCGGAAGATCACGCCGATCATGCTGGCGCCGTCGATCTTCGCCGCCTCCTCCACCTCCACCGGCACCCGCCGGATGAAGGTGGTGAGGATCCACACGGTGAACGGGGTGATCGCCGAGGTGATCAGGATGTTCAGCCCGGTCAGGCTGTCCACCAGGTCCAGGTCGCCGAAGACGTCGAACAGCGGGATGACGGTGGCGATCTGCGGCAGCGAGCTGCTCAGCAGCAGCAGCCCGAGCAACAGCTTGCTGCCGGGGAAGGAGTACCGGGCGAAGGCGTAGGCGGCGAGGTAGGAGATGGCCACCGACACCACCGTCGAGGTGATCGAGATGATCAGCGAGTTCGCCATCGCCTTGCCCACCGGGTACTGGGTGAACAGCCGGACGAAGTTGTCGAAGGTGAACTCGGTCGGCAGGTACCGGGGCGGTGCGGTGAGCAGCTTGCCGCCGGGGGTCACCGACGACACCACGATCCAGTAGATCGGGAACAACGCGACCAGGAACAGCGCGGTCAGCCCGATCCACCGGCCGATCGGCCGCTTCCGCCGCCGGGTCGTGACCGGCAGCTCGGACACCGTGGTGGCGCTCACTTCTCGTACCTCCGGCGGGCCAGGGAGAACACGGTGCCGATGATGCAGACGAAGACCAGCAGCACCATCGCGACGGCCGCGCTGCGGCCGAAGTTGAAGTTCTGGAATCCGATGACATAGGCGGAGTACCCGAGCACGCTGGTCGCGGTGCCCGGGCCGCCGCCCGTCATCGCCAGCACCAGGTCGAACGAGGCGACCTGCCAGATCAGCATGAACATGCCGGCCGACAGCACCACCGGCATCACCAGCGGCAGGGTGATGCGGCGGAACTGGCCCCAGGCGTTCGCGCCGTCCACCTGGGCCGCCTCGTACAGCTCGCCGGGGATCGTCTGCAGCGCAGCCAGCAGCAGCACCGCGACGAAACCCGCGTTGCGCCAGACGTTCACGCCGATCACCGAGACCCGGGCCGGGTTGACCTCGGACAGCCAGCTGACGCCGTCGAAGCCGACCAGGTTGAGGAGCCCGGCGATCACGCCGTACTGCGGGTCGAGGGCGAACTTGAACGCGACGCCGGCCACCACCGCCGGGATGGCCCAGGGCAGCAGGTTGACCGCCCGGGCCAGCCGGCGGAAGCGGAACTTCTGGTTGAGCAGCACCGCCAGCGCCAGCCCGATGACGATCTCCAGCAGGGTGGACACCACGGCGAACACCGCGGTGAAGAACAGTGATCCCTGGATCTGCGGGTTCTCCGCCAGGTAGGTGTAGTTGTCGAACCCGGCCCAGGTGGCCGGTCCCTGCGTCGGGTTGTCGTTCTGCAGGCTGGTGACGGCGGTCTGCACCATCGGGTAGCCGGCGGTGAACACCCGGATCAGCACCACCGGCGCCACCAGGGCGAAGCAGAACAGGACCACCCGCAGATTGCGCCGGCGGCGTGGTCGTGCCGCCGGCACCTTCTGCGACGGCGAGGATCCCGCCACCTCGATCCCGGTGCGCGGTCCGGGGTGCGTCGTGCTCATCGGTCAGCCCAGCGCCTTGATCTGCGATGCGCCGTTGGACATCGCCTCGTCGATGGACAGCTGCCCGGACAGGTAGCCGGTGTACATGTCGTCGAGGATGCCCTGTGCCTCGTTGATCTTCGGGTGGAACGGCCGCGGCTTGACCACGTTCGCCTTGTTGTAGTCGGCGAGCGCGATGTACTGCGGACGGTCCGGCAGGGCGTCCAGGGTGGTGTTCCGGATGACGGAGAACTGCGAGTTCTTCGCGCTGGCCAGGGCCACCGCCTGGTCCTTGCCGGTCATGTAGGCGACGAAAGCCTTGGCGTTGTCCTTGTTCTCGCCCGCCGCGGGGACGGCCAGACCCCAGCCACCGCCGTAGGTCGCGGCCTGGCCGCCGGTGCCGGCCGGCGGCGGGACGACGACGACCTTGTCCGGCGAGTACCAGGGCGTGGTGCCGGCGGAGACGCTGAGGAAGTAGTCCCACTGCCGCATCGACAACAGCGAGTCCCCGGTGTAGGCGGCGTTGCTCTGGTCGTAGGTCCAGGCCAGGCCGTCCTTGGGCATGTAGCCGGTGGTCAGCATGTCGTTGGCGAACTCGAACGCCGCCTTGGTGCCGGCATCGAAGTCGAAGACCTGTCCGCCGCCCTGCAGCGACAGCCAGGCGGCATCGACCGAGGCCAGCGCCGGCTTGGACAGGGCGTCGCCGAAGGCGAACATGTTCTTGGACTTCGCCTTCTCGCCCAACGCCTTCAGGTCGTCCCAGGACGCCGGGACGTCGGCCTTGAGCTCGGTGAGGACGTCCTGCCGGACGACGTAGAGGCAGATGGTGAACGAGGTCGGCAGCCGGTAGATCTTGCCGTCCTGCGACGACCAGGTGTCGGCGTAGTCCTTGACGAAGGTCGGGAAGTCCGACCAGTACTCGGCGTTGCCGATGTCGTCCAGCGGCTCCAACCAGCCGGCCTTGACGAAGCCGGGGGTGGCCTCGTCGGAGATGACCATGACGTCGACGGCGGGCTTGCCGGAGACGAAGCCCGGGGTGAACTGCTGGATCAGTTCGACGCCGGACGAGCCGGAGAGCGGGACGATCTCGACCTTGACGCCGGACTCCTTGGTGAAGGCGTCGATGGTCGGCTGGATCGGTTCCACCCAGGCCTGGACGATGCCGAGCTTGATGGTGCCGCCACCTCCGCCGCCGCCACCGCTGGTGGCGGTGCCCGACCCGCCGCCGGAGTCGTCGGAGCCGCAGGCGGCGAGCAGGGGAGCGGCCAGCCCGGCGGCGGCCAGGGTGCCGCCGGCCCGGAGCAGGGTGCGGCGGGAGATGGGGCGCTGGAACAACGGGTTCGGCTTCATCGATTCTCCGTACTTCGTTGTGACGGTGGACTTGTCGTGCTGATGCGTGCTGGTGATGCTGGTGCGGGTGGTTCAGGAGGCGAGCTGCAGGACCCCGTCGACGCGCCGCGGCACGTCGACCGGCCCGTCACGGAGCTCGGCCGGCAGCAGGTCCGGGGGAGCGTCCTGGAAGGCAACCGGCCGCAGCCAACGCCGGATGGCGGTGGCCCCGACCGAGGTGTGCTGGGTGTCGGTGGCGGGCCAGGGGCCACCGTGGTGCTGCGCCCAGGAAACGGCGACCCCGGTCGGGAAACCGTTGAAGACCAGTCGCCCCGCCACCCCCAGTACCGCCGCGACAAGGGCCCGCAGGTCCGGATCCCCGGCCCCGTGCTGGATCGACGCCGTCAGTGCCCCCGGCAATCCGGCCAGCACCTCCGGCAGCTTCTCCGGATCGGCGAACCGGACGATCACCAGGAGCGGTCCGAAGACCTCCTCCAGCAGTTCCGGCCGCGCGAGGAAGCCGGCCACGTCGTCGATCTCGACCACGACCGCCCCCGCACCGCCGTCCGGACCTCGACCGTCCGCACCGACCCCGGCAGCCCCCGCGAGGAAGCCCTCGAGGATCCGCGGCGTCAGCATCGTGAACGACGAACCCGCGACGGCCGCCACACACGCATCCCGCACCGCGTCACCCTCGACACCCGCCGGGACGAAAGCCACACCCGGCTTGGTGCAGAACTGACCGGCACCCAGGGTGAACGAACCGGCCAGCCCCTGGCCGATCGCGGTGCCGCGCTCGGCGGCCGCGGCCGGCGTGACCACCAGCGCGTTGACGCTGCCGAGCTCGCCGAAGAACGGGATCGGGTCCGGTCGGGCCGCGCAGATCGCGGCGAGCTCCCGTCCGGCACCGACCGAGCCGGTGAAGCCGGCCGCCCGGATCACCGGATCGGCCAACAGGTCCCGACCCGCCTGCCGCCCGGTCACCATGGAGAGGACACCGGCCGGGGCGGCGCCGGACAGCACCTCGAAGCAGAGGGCCGAGGTGCCGGGATGGGCGGAGTGCGCCTTGATCACGACCGGGCAACCGGCCGCCAGCGCGGAGGCGGTGTCGCCGCCCGGCACCGAGAAGGCCAGCGGGAAGTTGCTCGCGGCGAACACCGCCACCGGTCCGATCGGGACGAGCATCCGGCGCAGGTCCGGGCGCGGGCCCATCGGGGTGTCGCCGGCATGGTCGATCGTCGCCTCGAGGTAGCCGCCGTCGCGCAGCACCTCCCCGAAGAACCGGAGCTGGTAGCAGGTCCGGCGCAGCTCGCCGGCCAGACGTGCGGAGCCGAGCGAGGTCTCGCGGTCGGCCAGGGCGATGATCCCTTCGCCGGCGGCCTCCAGTGCCGACGCCATCCGGTCCAGCACGACCGCCCGCTCCGCACGGGAGGTGTCCGCCCACGCCGTCATCGCGCCGCCACCTTCCCGCGCACCACCGGGTTCTCCAGGCTGCCGATGCCGTCGATGCCGATGCGCACGGTGTCGCCGGCGTCGAGCGTGAACGGCAGGTCCGGCACCAGGCAGGTGCCGGTGGACAGGATCGCGCCGGCGGGGAAGTCGTCGGCCCGGAACAGGTGCTCGACCAGGTCGTCGAAGGTGCGGTGCAGTTGGGCGGTCGATGCCGTTCCGGACCACACGGTCGCGCCGCCACGGTCGATCTCCATCGAGATGCCCAGTGCGTAGGGATCGGCGACGTCCCAGATCGGGGTGATCCACGGCCCGAGCGCGCAGGCGCCGAGGTACACCTTGGCCTGGGGGAGGTAGAGCGGGTTCTCGCCCTCGATGGACCGGGAGCTCACGTCGTTGCAGATCGTCAGGCCGACCAGCTCCGCCGCGGAGTTCAGCACCAGGGCGAGTTCCGGTTCCGGCACGTTGATCTCGGAGTCCTCGCGGACCTGGATCGGCCGGCCCGGGCCGGCCGCCCGCCAGGCCACCGACTTGAAGAACAGCTCGGGCCGCTTCGCGTCGTACACCCGCTCGTAGATGTCGGCGGAGCGCTCGCTCTCCTCCATGCGGGCCTGCTGCGAACGGTGGTAGGTGACACCGGCGGCCCACACCTCGGTGGCGCCGTCCACCGGCGCCAGCAGCTGCACGTCCGCCGCCGCCACCCGGACGGCCGCGGCATCGGAAAGTGCCGCGTCGACCACGTCCCGCAGGGACGACAGCGACATCGACAGCAGACCGGCCAGGTCGCCGGGCAGTGCGGTGATGGTGTCACCGTCCCGCACACCGATCGCAGGCGTTGGGGCGGTGGGGGTCTCGAGATAGCGGACGATGCGCACCCGCGCTCCTCCTACCGGGGAAACAGCGCACCTCACCGTGCGCCTCGTGATGAGAAAGGTAGGGACTCGGCGGTGCGGCGTCAAGAGTGTTCATCGGACGAAGTTACGAAAGTGTCGGACTTACGGATTGCAGAAGCCGCACTGCGGCGCTACTGTGCCGATCACCGGACGGGCCGACGTGTGTGTGCCACCGGGGATCCCACTCACGATCGGACCGCAGCGATGACGCAGCCGCACGACTCCCCGGCGCAGCCGGACGGGCAGGTGACCCTGGACGTCGACGGCGCGGTGGCGGTGATCCGGCTGGACCGCCCGGCCAAGCTGAACGCGCTCACCCCGGCGATGACCGCCGCACTGGAGCAGCATCTGCAGGCGGTCGACGCCGATCCGGGGCTGCGCTGCACGGTGCTCACCGGCACCGGGCGGTCGTTCTGCGTCGGCAGCGACATCGCCGGCCTGGACGACTACCCGACCGCCTGGGACTTCGGGCTGCGC